>NZ_JANADK010000001.1:7427142-8665000 GCF_024199795.1 Bradyrhizobium sp. CCGB01 | reverse complement strand
CTCGACTAGGGGAACGATCTTCGTGTCGTCTTGGCTTTGCCGATAACCGGAATTGTTCGTGGTTGAGGTGTGAGCGTGTCCGACGGCCCTTGAGGGCTCTTGGGGGATCCCGAGCGTTGCGGTTCCGGCAATCAGGATGACCGGTCGTCATGGGATAATCAAGCGTCGTCGGGACGCTCGCAGTTGCGAAGGGTTTGCTTCCCTCTCCCCTTGTGGGAGAGGGTGGCTCGCCGCGCAGCGGCGAGACGGGTGAGGGGTTCTATCCTCACGCACGGTCTTGCTATTGGAGACAAACCCCTCATCCGGCGCCATAGCCGATGCGAAGCATCGGCGTTCTTAAGAACGGCGGCCGAAGGCCGCCTATGCCACCTTCTCCCACAAGGGGAGAAGGGAAGGGCCCAGACGCAAAAGCCCGGAGATGTTGCCATCTCCGGGGCTTCTTCGTCTTTAGTCGTGTGAGGCTTTCAGCGCCTCACGTCTTGGTCCGCATCCGCGCCATGAAGCCGTCGTAGCTCAGCTCCGCCACCTGCGTCCAGGGCAGCGAGTCGTTCCTGAACGCCATCATGCTCGCATACATCTTGCCGAAATGCGGATTGGTCTTGGAGAGATCGGCATAGATCTCGTTGGCCGCGTTGTAGCAGGCCTCGAGCACTTCCTGCGGGAAGCCCTTGAGGATCGCGCCGTTCACGATCAGCCGCTTCAGTGCCGGGGCGTTCACCGCGTCGTACTTGCCGGTGATCCAGGTGAAGGTGTCGCGTGACGCCGCGTCGATCGCAGCCTGGTAGTGCTTGGGCAGCGCGTTCCACTTCTCAATGTTCATGATGTTGTGGCCCTGGCTCGTGCCTTCCCACCAGCCGGGATAGTAATAGTACTTCGCGACCTTGGCGAAGCCGAGCTTCTCGTCGTCATAGGGGCCGACCCACTCGGCCGCGTCGATGGTGCCCTTCTCCAGCGCAGGATAGATGTCGCCGCCGGCGAGCTGCTGCGGCACGCAGCCGAGCTTGGCGAGGATCGTGCCGGCGAAGCCGCCGATGCGCATCTTCAGGCCCTTGAGGTCGTCGACCGTCTTGATCTCCTTCCTGAACCAGCCGCCCATCTGCGCGCCGGTGGAGCCGGTCGGGATGCCGTAGACGTTGTGCTCCTTCAGGAGATCGTTGACGAGGTCCTGCCCGCCGCCCCACAGCAGCCAGGAAATCTGCTGGCGCGTGTTCAGTCCGAACGGGAGCGCCGTCGCAAAGGTGAAGGCGGGATTCTTGCCCCAATAATAGTAGAGCGCGGTGTTGCCGATCTCGACGGTGCCGTTCGACACGGCGTCGAGCACCTGCAATCCCGGAACGATCTCGCCTGCTGCAAATGGCTGAATCTGGAATTTGTTGTCGGTGATGTCGGCGACCTGTTTGCAGAAATATTCGCAGCCGCCATAGAGCGTATCGAGCGCCTTCGGCCAGCTGGTGGCGTAGCGCCACCTGACCTCGGGCGACGACTGCGCGATCGCGGGTGCAGCGACGGCAGTGCTCGCCGCCAGGCTGGCGCCCGTCACCTTCAGAAAATCACGACGTTTCATGCGTATCCCTTCCATTGCGTCGATGCGTCGAGCAGGGAACGATCTTGCTGTCGTCTTGTCTTTGTCGAGGATCGACGTTCTCTTGTTGAGATTGTTTGAGCGTTTCCGAATGGCCCTGATGGGCTCTTTTTGCTGGAATTCCGATCATTGCGGTTCCGTCAGCAAGGATGACCGGTCGCCTTGCGATAATCAAGCCTCATGCCGCCCTCGCAGCTGCGAATACCGGCCAGACGCAAGTCGGGACCATCGGCGACCTGCTAGTTTTCCAGGCAAAGAACAACAAACAACAACGGAGGCTCGC
Organism: Bradyrhizobium sp. CCGB01; assembly: GCF_024199795.1. Taxonomy (NCBI): domain Bacteria; kingdom Pseudomonadati; phylum Pseudomonadota; class Alphaproteobacteria; order Hyphomicrobiales; family Nitrobacteraceae; genus Bradyrhizobium; species Bradyrhizobium sp. CCGB01. Next base: position 8,663,135 of record NZ_JANADK010000001.1, on the reverse strand, counting down.
GCATGACGGGCAAGAAGGTCGTGGTCGCCGGCGCGACCGGTCTCGTCGGCAACGCCGCGTTGCGACACTTCGGCACATCGGACCCGTGCGAGATCGTCGCACTGTCCCGCCGCAAGCCGCGCAACCTCTACGGCGCCCGCCACGTGCCGATCGACCTCACCAGCGAAGCCGATTGCCGCCGCGCCGCGGCCGAGCTCAAGGGCGCTACCCATCTGATCTACGCTGCGCTCTACGAGGCGCCGCAACTCGTCGACGGCTGGCGCGACCCGCAGCAGATCAGGACCAACGACCTGATGCTGCGCAATCTGATGGGCGCGCTCGAGCCGGTCTCGCCGGATCTCGAGCATGTCGCTCTGTTGCAGGGCACCAAGGCCTACGGCGTGCACGTCCGCCCGCTGACCGTGCCGGCCCGCGAAGGCCGCTCGGAGATGTACGAGCAGCCCAATTTCTACTGGGCGCAGGAAAACTTCCTGCGCGAGCTTCAGGCCGGCAAGGGCTGGCACTGGAGCATCTTGCGTCCGGTCCTGATCGTCGGCCTTGCCATGGGCGGCGCCATGGACCTGATCCCGCCGCTCGGCGTCTACGCCGCGATGCTGCGCGAGCAGGGCAGGCCGCTCGACTTTCCCGGCGGCGCCGCGCGGGTGGCGCAGGCCGTCGACGTCGATCTCCTCGCCCGCGCGATCGCCTGGTCGGGCGAGGCCAAGGCCGCACAGAACGAAGCTTTCAACGTCACCAACGGCGACGTCTTCACCTGGGAAAACATCTGGCCTGCGGTCGCGGACGCGCTGGAGATGAAGCCCGGAAAACCGGTCCCGCTATCGCTGGCGAAGGAATCTTCGAACTGGGTCGGCCCGTGGGACGCACTCAGGCGCGAGCATAACCTCGTCTCGCCCGCTCTCGCCGACTTCGTCGGTCTGTCCTTCCAGTACGCCGATTACAGCATGCGCTACGGCCAGACTGAATCCGGTCCGCCCTCGATCGTCTCGACCGTCAAGATCAACCGCGCCGGCTTCACCGAGATGATGGACACCGAGGACATGTTCCGGAAGTGGTTTCGGCAGGCGAAGGACGAGCGGCTGCTGCCCTAGATCGTTGCTGCGAAGGCAAGGCGCTTCCCCTCCGCTTGCAGGAGAAGTGCGCCGGGTTCTCAATAGAATCGATGTCTGCTTTCCGAGGCAACACGGGACCGCGCCACAGGCACCGGGATTTCGCCTTCTGACCCAACTGCGACATCACTCCTTCGGCACGCCGGCTATATACAGCCCTTTTATGGTGCGCTTGGCGCCAGCCAGGAACACCGGATTATCGCTTACCGAAAAATTCTTAAAACGACGAATAGAGAACGTGGGATCAAGTGCAAGTCCAGCTTTCGCGGCAGCTTGCGCCTCGGGCAAATTGCCAAGAAGCGCGAGCGCGGCAGCCAGTCCAAAATGTGCAAAAGCATAATTTCGATTCGTTTCGAGCCCGCGACGAAACCAAGTGACGGCCTCAGCTTCTGCTCCGAGCTGTATTTTGGAGAAGCCTACGTCGCCCATCCAGGCAAAAGCGAAGATATCGTGAGGGGATAGACGTAGCGCCTGATTGATGTGGCCCTCCGTGTCTGCGCCACCACCACTGAACAGCTTTGCGATACCCATGACTCCGTGCGCTATAGCCAAATTGCGATCTAACGCCAACGCTCGCTCGCACTCGGCCACGCCTTCGGCCACGCGATTCGTATAGACGAGCACAGTCCCCAAATTTACGTGAGCCCAAGAATGATTCGGCGCAAGAGACAGCGCTTTCAGCAATGTGGTCTCTGCCGCAACAAAGAGTTGATGGTAAGCGTCGGTCAACAAGGCGCAAGCAGTTACCGTGTCGACCGTCGCCATCCACACCATCGCATCGACATTTCCTGGATCAATCGACAATGCACGTTCAAAAAAATGACGAGCCAGCCGCAGATATTCAGACGTAAGTCCCTTGTTCCACCAATAGCGGCCTTGAAGATACAGATCCATTGAATCCGGATGCGGAGCGTTTTCGGCCCTCTGCGCCTCAGCCTCAATGAGTTGCGCGTTCAGCGCATTCGCGAGTCTCGATACAATCTCGTCCTGCATATCCAACAAGTCGGCAACGGACTTGTCGAAACGATCCGACCAAAGATGTGAGCTATTTTCGGCATTTACGAGCTGAACGTTCACCCGTAGTCGGTCGCCGCTACGCTGAACCGATCCTTCGACCACATAACGGATGTTCAACTCTAAGCCGATCTGCCTGAGATCGATAACCTTGCCTTTGTAGGTGAATGCAGTGTGCCTACCGATGACGAACGACCGCCTGATACGCGACAGGTCTGTGGTCAGGCTTTCGGTAATACCGTCAACGAAGTAATCTTGTTCCGGATCACCGCTGAGATTAGCGAAAGGCAACACAATAATTGAAAGGTGCGGCGGCGACGTTTGCGTCGCTGAACTAGTCAATTCACCGGTGGGTGTTTCCCGCACAGCGCCAATGAAGCGAAAGCCCTTGCGCTGCAGCGTCTTAATCAGCCGTTGCTTCTGGCCCGTATCGCCAACAGCGCTCCGCGCAGCATTTAGCCGGGTCGTCAGCGCCGCATCCGAAACGATGCGCCCTTTCCAAACGGTAGCGACGAGCTCGTCTTTGCTAACGACTCGCTCGCGCGCGCAGATCAGCAATTCGAGCAAGTCAAATACTTGCGGCGCGACAGATACCAACTCCATCCCCCGACGCAACTCGCGCCGGCTGGTGTCAAATGTGTATTCCTCAAAGAGATAGCGCAATTTTCCGCCCTCCCTTGCCTCCTTTACCCCTGACGAGCAAGAATAGCTGACGTTCAGAAAAATGTAAGCAACGAGGGTCATCGAATTACGGCCGCGACTCGGGTCGTCTTGTCCGCCCTTGGCCCTAAGCTGAACAACGAAAGGGCCGCCGCCATGTCGGCTGTCTGCGTGAAACCGGACGTTGTACGATGATTGCGTTGACGGGTGCTCCTGACCCGTAGCAGACGCGACCGATGATTCAGTCGTCCAGGAAATTAGTTTGTTTGTGACGCGATAGAGTGGCACATTGGCTCTTTGCGCGATGACCTCCACCGGGATGTAATGACTGAGGGAGATACCGCATGGCCAATGTGGACGAGACGGTTCGCGCTTACGGAGCTGCTTGGCTGGAAGTCGACGAAGCGGAGCGCCGTCGCCTCTTGCAATCTGCTTGGAGCGAGACTGGGATTTATCAGGACCCAACTGCGAACGTAGTGGGTCGAGAAGCGCTGATCCGGCATATCGCGGACTTCCATAAACGTTTGCCGGGCACGACGATCGCCTTCGCCAGTGGCGTCGATCATCACCACGGCAAATTTCAATTCTTGTGGAAGATGATCGGGGCCGATGGGCAAGTTACCGTCGAAGGTCGTGATTTCGGCGAGTTCGATGTCGATGGTCGCATATGCCGCATTGTGGGCTTCTTTGGTCAACCCCCACCACTTCGGGGCACCGAGTAGTTGGTGAGGCTCACGGTCGGCCGATTGGGACTTCGGCCAATGACCCTGAGCGGACGTGGCGGAGCACGCTCTCGCCGACTTCGTCGGCCTGTCCTTCCAGTATGCCGATTACAGCATGCGCCACGGCCAGACTGAATCCGGCGGGGCTTTGCGAAGAAATCGCCCGCCGCTTGCCGCATAACGTCATGGGACTGTTGTCGTCCGTGTTCGGGGCCTCTTCGCGCTCTGGCTTTTCCTCAGATCAGCGAACTCTTGCCTGAGCACGTCCAGGACGGTTCTGACCTTGGGCAGATCCGCCATGCGCTTGTGGCAGACGATCGCGAGTTCTGCACGGAGCGAAGCCGGGAGCTCAAGCTTGAGCTCCACGAGTTCACCCGGCCGCTTGAGCCGATGGGACGTCTTCAGAAGGATCATCGCGCCGACACCCGCCTGGCAGGCCGCGACCTGCACGCTGTAATCGTCGGACGTGAAAGCAGGTCGAAAGTCCGGGATTCTGGCCGCGAGCTCCGGATTTGGGCTCAACATTTCGCGCTCTCCTGCCCATACGATCCAGTCGAGGTCGCGGAAATCGTATCTCGCGGGTAGCCGCCGCGCGTAGTCCCTGCCCGCGTACAGGCCGATCGGCACGACAACTTCATCGACTGTGATCAGATCAGGGTCATCGGAGGGATATCTCCTTAGTGCGATGTCCGCCTCGCCGCGCGAGAGATTTAAGCGCTCCGTGCTGGCCAGAACCTCGAGAGTGATCTGTGGATGCTTTCTCTTGAGCTTTTCCGCGATCGGCGCCAGGAAATCAAACGCGAACGATGGTGCCGCCGTGATGCGCACGCGGCCGCTCACCGGCGAATTCTTTGCATCGAGTGAGCGAGTAGCTTCCGTCGCCCACTGCGCCATACCTTGGGCTGCGGGAAGCAGTCTTGTTCCGGCCTTTGTCAAGCTGATGCCCTGATTCTTGCGGACGAAAAGCGGCTCGCCGAGCTCATACTCCATCTCTGCAATCCGCCGGCTCAAAGTGGGTTGGCTCACCTTGAGGCGTCGTGCCGCGCCGCTCAGGCTTCCGGCCTCGCAAACGGCGAGAAAAATCCGGAGGTCGTCCCATAGTAATCCCACTTGTCAGTCCTCAGCTCATCTGCCGCGCTATCCATTAATGGATGGCGACATAGGAATTTAGGCGATTGCTATTCTGCCTGTACAGGGCAAAAGCGGCCGCAGAAATGAGGAAAACAATCATGCTCCGTAATTCAGGTCGCGTTTTCGCGGGTGCTCTGACCATCGCCGCGCTTTCCGCGTGCACACAGACCTCGCATCCTGCGGCGCCTGCAAATCTCGGCAAGCCGATCAGCTCGGTGGCCATGGAAGCCTTGATCGATCAGCCGGGACCGATTGAGCTCAAGACGGTCGTCGGCGCGGATTGGATCGCCGATCTTTCGGGGCTGCTCAATTTGAACGATCCGAAAGCCGTCCAGGCCGGCCTTAGGGATCACGAGGAGCCGATCAAGGTCTATGCGCATGTCGTGCGGCATCCGACACAGGGATTTTTCCTGGTCGACACTGGGGTTTCAAAGCGGCTGGTGGAGGATCCCGCGAGCTCAGGGGTCGGATGGGTGCTGAGAAAATTTGCAAAGATCCAAAGGATGCAGGTCCGGCAGGACACGTCGTCCGTCATCAAATCGGAAGGCGTTCCTCTGAAGGGGGTGTTCATGACCCATCTCCATCTCGACCATATCTCCGGGATGCCGGACGTTCCAAAGGACGTGCCGATTTACACGGGCCCTGGTGAGCCTGAGTATTCGAGCTTCCTGCATATGGTCGTTCAGGGGACGGAAGACAGCCTCCTTGAAGGAAGGCCCCCACTTCGGGAGTTCCAGTTCTCGAAAGATCCAGATAGGAAATTCGAAGGGGTTATCGACGTCTTCGGTGATGGTTCATTGTTTGCGATCCAGACCCCGGGACATACTCCGGGCCATGTCTCCTATCTCGCCCGCACGCCAACAGGTCCTGTGCTTCTGACGGGCGACACTGCCCACACGCGTTGGGGTTGGGAGAATGACGTCGAGCCTGGGACTTACACGGACAACCGGGAAAGCGAACGGAAGAGTTTGCTCGCGTTAAAGGCCTTGAGTGAACGTCACCCGAAGATGATTGTGAGGTTAGGTCATCAACCCTGAGTCCGGGTACACCTACCCCTCCTTCGCGAACGCCGCCTCCATCGCCTTCCTCGTCTTGATCGTCTCGTTATTGGCGTCGAACTCGACGTCGCTCCAGCGCACGATCGCGCCATGGGCGACGTCGTGCTTCAGCTTGAGGCGATGCGCGAGGCCGATCGGCAGGGCGCCCGCCTTCAGGCTCGCGGCTGCCGGCACCAGCTTGCCCCACACGGTGTAACCGCCTTCGCCGTCCAGCATTTCGCCGGCCCGCAAATCGCGCTTGGCCACGGCGGCCACATCACCGCGGAAGCCGTAGGGCTGGCCGGTCGGCTCATTGCGCAGCGCGGCCGAGAGCACGGAGATGTTCAGCTCGAGCCCGATCAGATGATAGGGCTTGTACATCGCTGCAAAGCGTCCGCTCGCGTCGGTCTTGAGGCCGTACTGCTTGAAGCAGTCCGCGGCATAGTCGTTCGGCGCCTCCAGCACGACATAGACGCCCCAGCGCAGGTCGCGAAACACCGGGCGGCCATCGCGTTCGAGCGAGGAGACGACTTCGACGACGCCTGATCGTTCCAGCACGCCGCCCTTGTCGCGGGGACGCATGATGTGCGGCAGGTCGTCGACGCCGCAGGGCGGAAACAGCAAGCCGCCCGCGGGCACGTCGAGCCCGCAGGCGTTGGCGATCGCGGCCATCTCGATGGCCGATTTGGTGCCGTCGAGGAAGGAGTTGAACATCTGCGGGTTCATGCCGGCCGATTGCGCTTCGCCCGCGGTCAGGCCGTAATGCTGCCAGACGCCATCGGGCGTCACGTCGTGATAGGCCGGTAGATATTTCGTGCCCTTGCCGGCGGCGACGACGCGAAAGCCGGTCGCGCGGGCCCAGTCGACCATCTCCGCCGTCAGTGCCGGCTGGTCGCCATAGGCGAGCGAATAGACCACGCCGGCTTTGCGCGCTTCCTCGGCAAGCAGGGGGCCTGCCAGCACATCCGCTTCGACATTCACCATCACGATGTGCTTGCCCGCCGCGATCGCCGCGCGGGCGTGGCGGATGCCGACGGCGGGATTGCCGGTCGCTTCCACCACCACATCCATCGCGCCGCCGGCGATGGCGCGCGCGCCGTCATCGGTGAACACGGTCGCGGCGATCCGCTCTGCGTCCCAGCCGACGGTGCGGCAGGCCTCGCGCGCGCGGTCGCGATCGATGTCGACGATGATGGGCACCTCCAGCCCCGGCGTGTGCGGCACCTGCGCCAGAAACATCGAGCCGAATTTGCCGGCGCCGATCAGCGCGACGCGGACAGGCTTGCCGGCGGACGCGCGGGCCTGGAGGAGGCGGAGGAGGTTCATGGGAATGTATCCTGAGCAATGATCGTGTCCCGGCTCTGCAGCGCATCGTCGAAGGGACGCTGCGCTGCGTCCGGGGCACGAGACCTGTTACTCCGCCGCCTGTCGCGGTGCTCGTGCAAGCCGCACCAAAGCGTCGTCGTCCACCGTCTTGATCGGCGCGAAATCGCGATGCGCGATGTATTCCGGCCGCGTCGGCTTTCGGATGTAGTTCGAGACCGCATTCAGCGTCAGGTACACGATCTTGCGCGGATAGGGCGTGATGTTGCCGCTGGAGCCGTGCACGAGATTGCCGTGGAACATCAGCATGCCGCCCGGTTGGCCGGTCGGCGCCACGATGCCGCCCTGCTTGACCAGCCGCGTCACGGTCTCCTCGTCCAGCGTCCACAGCGGGTAGGATGTCGTCGAGAGGTCATGCGAGGCCTGGAGATCGCCGGCGTTCTGGCTGCGCGGCACCAGCATCAGGGGGCCGTTGATCGGCATCACCTCGTCGAGGAAGATCGCGATGTTCATCGCGCGCGGCTCCGGCATGCCGTCGTCGCGCTTCCACGTGCCGTAATCCTGGTGCCATTGCCAGACGTCGCCGGTGAAGGCCGATTTCGCGTTGATCTTGAACTGGTGCATGTAAACAGGCTCGCCGAACAATTGCTCGACCGGCTCGATCATGCGCGGATGCGCGCCGAGCACGCGGAAGGCGTCGTTGTAGAGATGCGCGGCAAACGCCGTGCGCGGTGCGCCGCTCTTCTCGCGCCAGACCTCGGGCCGGTCGGCGTCATAGATGCCGACCGCCTCGCGCGCGAGAAAGTCGACCTCCTCCTGGCTGAACAGCTCGGGCAGGAACAGCCAGCCCTCGCGGTGGAAGAACTCCAATTGCTCCTGCGACAGTTTCATGGGTCGTCCTCCTTGTGTTGTTTTTTTCGTCATTCCGGGGCACGCGAAGCGTGAACCCGGAATCCATTTCTCCGCAGTCTTTGCCGCCTAATGGATTCTCTGATGCGCAATTGCGCATCAAAGCTCGATGCTGCGCATCGCCCCGGAATGACGGCGTTTGCGACTACGCCGCCGCCTCGTCCGTCGCCCTCAATCTCTCCTCGGTCATGCGTCCCGCCGTCTGCGCATGCGCCAGCGCCGCGCGCTCGGCGGCATTGGCGTCGCCTGCGAGAATGTGCTTCGCAATATCTGCGTGCTCCGCCCATGCACTGCCGCGGTAATCGAGCTCGGACAGCACCGTCGCCATCGAGCGCCGCATATGCGGCCATTGCGGCGCGATCGTCTCCTCGATCACGGGATTGCCCGCGAGCTGATAGATCGCGCGGTGAAAATCGACGTCGAGCACGATGAGCTCGGCGAGCGACGTCTTGCGGTCGATCCGGCGTCCGGCGGCAAGTGCTGCGTCCAGCCGCGCGCGTCCCGCGGCGTCGCTGGCGGCGCGCTGGGCTGCGAGCCGGGCGGCCAGCGCGTCGATGGCGCCGCGCACCTCGTAGAGCTGGCGGATGCGCGAGGGGTCGAGCTGGGTGACTTCAAAGCCGCGCCGGCCGCTCTCGGCGACGAGGCCCTGCCGGTGCAACAGATGCAGCGCATGCGACACCGGCTGGCGCGAGACGCCGAGCTTGTCGGCGAGCTCGTTCTGGCGGATGCGCTGGCCGGGCTGAAGCGTGCGGTCGGAGATCGCCTCCAGGATCCGCGCATAGACCTGGTCGATCAGGTTCGGGAGCGGGTCGAGAGGGATCACGCCGGCAGCTCCGAGACTATTGGGAATACGGAATTCCGTATTCGAAGCTACAGCGGTCCGCGGAGGGCGTCAAGCGGTACCCGAGGATGGGTCCGCTTGCCATTTTCGAGGCGTCTAAGCTATTGATATTGCTGCTGTCGTCTACTGTGCATGGGGTTGTTTTTCGAGAAAAACGATGCCGCCCTATTTCTTCTTGCCCTGCTCGATCAGCATCCGGCTCATCAGATAGAGCCGCGGCACGATCGAGTTGGTGTCGATGAACTCGTCGCGGGCGTGATAGCCGAAGCCGGCGAGGCCAAAGCTCTCGACCACGACCGCCTTGCCGCTGCGGTTGGCGTAGCCTGCATCAGTCGCACCGCCGGTCATCTCGACGATGTCCAGCTTGCGGTCGATCTCGGCATAGATCGCCTGTCCCACCTCGGCCAGCGCGCGGCCGCGATCGCTGGCGACGAAGGGTGGGCGTCCCGGAATGATCGTCACCTTGGTTTCGGTGTCGGCGACCAGCTTCTCCTTCACCTTCGCGTCCAGCGCCGCCTGCAATTTGGCGATGCCGTCGGGAATGGTGAGGCGGATGTCGGCCCCGGCCTCGGCCTTCTCCGGGATCTGGTTGCGCACCGTGCCCGCCTGCGCCGTGGTCCAGTTGAGCTGCGTGCCCGGGATCGACTTCGCCACGTCCCTGGTCTGCTGCAATTGATGCGCGAGCTCGATCAGCGCATTGCGGCCGAGGTCGGGCGCGGCGCCGGCATGCGAGGCGCGGCCCGTCACCTCCATCTTTCCGGTCGCGGTGCCGCTCGCGCCCAGCAGCAGCGAGTCATTCTTTGCCGGAGGCGAGGCCGCCGTCGGCTCGCAGGACAGCACGACGTCGTGCTGGTCGGCGAGATCCGCGATGATCTCGCCCGACCCGATCGACCCGACTTCCTCGTCCGGATTGAACGAGACGGTGAGCCTGGCATAGTCCTGCCAGCCCGCGTCCTTCAGGATCTTGAGCGCATGCAGCACCACGGCGATGCCGCCCTTGTCGTCGGCGATCCCGGGGCCATAGATGCGGTTGCCGTCGACACGGTAGGGCTCGCTTGCGAGGATGCCGCGCTGGTAGACCGTGTCCATATGCGCGATCAGCATCAGCTTGCGCGTGCCCGAGCCCTGGAACGTCGCGATCACCATGTCGGCGCCCGTGCCCGCCGTGGTCTTGCGCCGCTCGGTGGTGGCGCCGAGCGCCTTCAGGCGCGCTTCGGTGAAGTCGGCCATCTTCTTCAGGCCTTCGGCATCGCCGCTGCCGCTCTCGATCATCACCATGTCGCGCAGCGTCTCGATCAGCGGCGCCTTTTCCTGCTCGGCCGCGGCCTTCAGCTTCTCGTCGGCGGCCGCGAACGCCGTGGTGCTGCCGGTAGCGAGGCCGAGCACAGCGAGCAGGGGAATGAGGTGGATCTTCATCGGAATGTCCTTTCGCGTCTTGAGCGGCGTCACCGCGCGATTGGACGTGAGCGTAGCATCCGGGCCGTCCGGATGCCATGTTTCGCTAGCGCTCCAGCACCTCAACCTCGAGCGCGGCAATCCGCTCCGCATCGGCCATGGCCTCGATCCCGGCGATCCGCTCGCCGTTGAACGTCACGCGCAGCGCGATGCGCAGCTGTCCGCCGAGGATGACGGCGACGCCGATCTCGCCGTCGACCAGCGCAGTCCGCGCAGCCTGGGCACGGCCCTTGTAGAGCTGCGCCACCGCATCGGCACCGCGGATCTCCGGCAGCGTGCCGAGCCGCACTGCGGCGTCGTCGGCACGGAATACGACGTCGGGATCGAGCATGGCCAGCAGTCCCTCGAAATTGCCTTCGCGCGAAGCCCTGAGGAAAGCATCGACGATCTTGCGCTGGTGCGACAGGTCCGTCTCCGGCACCGGCGCGCCCTGCACCCGCCGCCGCGCGCGGCTCGCGAGCTGGCGCGAGGCATCGACCGAACGGCCGACGATCGGCGCGATCTCCTCGAAGGGGACGGCGAACATGTCGTGCAGCACGAAGGCAAGCCGCTCCGCCGGCTGCAAGGTCTCCAGCACGACCAGCAGCGCCGCGCCGACGGAATCGGCCATCTCCGCCTCGCGCTCCCACGTCTCGTCGACCGGCTCGGCCACGTGCGGGCCCATCGGATCTTCCTTGCGCGACTTCCGTGCGCGCAGCATGTCGAGGCAAATGCGCGCGACCACAGTCGTCAGCCAGCCCCGCAAATTCGCGATATCGGACATGTCGTAGCGGCTGACCCGCAGCCAGGCCTCCTGCACGGCATCGTCGACCTCAGCGCCGGAACCCAGCATCCGGTAGGCGACGGCGCGCAAATGGTCGCGGCTGGCCTCGAACTGTTGGCTGAGAAAATTTTCTTCGAAGCTTTTTTGGCTCATCGGTCACATTCCCTCGTCGCGATCCGTCATGCCCTTGACGAAGCCAATCCGGCCGATGTGACCGGAACCGTCGAAATTTTCAAACGGAGACGCAAGATGATGCACGCCCGCATGAATCACCCGGTCATGGTCCTGCCCGAGGCCATGAACCACCTTCAATCCCTCGGCAATCTGACCAAGCAGGGCCTGCCGGAGAAGCTCCTGGAACTGGTGCACCTGCGCGCCAGCCAGATCAATGGTTGCAGCGTCTGCGTCGACATGCATCCGAAGATCGCCCGCAAGGCTGGTGAGACCGACGAGCGGCTGTTCGCCGTGTCCGCCTGGCGCGATGCTCCGTATTTCACCGACGCCGAGCGCGCCGCGCTGGCACTGACCGAAGCCGTCACGCGCGTTGCCGATCGCGAAGACCCGGTGCCGGATGCGGTCTGGAACGAGGCCGCCAAGCATTTCGACGAGCGCGAGCTCGCAACCCTGATCCTTTCGATCGCGACGATCAACGTCTGGAACCGGCTCAACGCCACGATCAAGATGCCGGTCGGCGTGTGGAAGGTGTGAGGCGGGCAGCGGCCGTGCGATCCCTCTCCCCGCACGCGGGGAGAGGCGAAGGAAGCGCATCTACTCCGCCAGAAACCTGTTCACCACCTCGCCGAATTCCAGCGGGGCCTGCTCGAACATCCAGTGGCCGGCATTGGGGATCACCGCCGTCTTGGCTCCTGCGATATGCTCGGCCAGCACGCGCCACATCACCGACAGGCTGCCGGTAGTCGCGCCGCCGCCGATCAGCAGCGTCGGTGTGCTGATCGCCTGCGCGTCCGCGAGCGTGTAGGGCCTGCGCTGCTCGTTGATCTGGCCGAGGAAGGTGAGCGTGTTGTCGCGCAGCTGCTGCTTCGCCGCCGCCGGCACGCGCCGCCAGGAACCGTCGCCTTCGATGCCTTCGTAGAAATTCTGCAACGCGCCATCGAGATCGCCGGCGCGGATCATCTCGACCGAGCGTATCGTCTTCGCGGCGAGCGGCGGATGCGCGGGCGTTCCTTCAGGCACCGGCAGGCTGGCGTCGAGATCGCCGCCGGGCTCGGCCAGCACCAGTTTGCGCAAGAGATCAGGCCGCGCCTGCGCGACGCGAAAGGCGATGTGACCGCCGCGCGAATGGCCCATCAGGTCGACCGGCCCGGGCTTGACCTGCTCGATGAAGGCGATCGTGTCCGCGACGTGCTGGGCCATCTTGTAGTCGTCGCCGACGGCGTCCCAATGCTCCGGAAAGAAGTGCCGCAGGCTCACCGAGATCACGCGATGGGACTTCGATAGGGGACCGAGCACCGAATACCAGGTGCGGAAATCCCCGAGCGTGCCGTGCACGCAGACCAGCGGCGGGCCGTCTCCGACTTCGAGATAGGCCATGTCGTAACCATTGACGTGAAAGCTCTGCATGATCAGCTCGCCAGGAAATCCAGAACCACTTCGGAGTATTTTTGCGGCGCCTGCTCGAACATCGGATGCGTCGCGTTCGGGATGATCGCCGTCTTGGAGTAGGGCACATGGGCGGCCAGCGCATGCAGCACCTTTGGCAGCAGGCCCTTGGTCCGCGCGCCCAAAATGAAGAGCGTCGGCATCTGAATCGATTCCGCATCCGCCTTCGAGAACGGTGGGCGGTTGTCGCGGACCTGGCCGATCAGCGTCATGGCGTTGTCGCGAAGGTTCTGCTTCACCATCGCCGGCAGCCGCGGCCAGGTGCCGGCGCCCTCCAGCGTGTCGACGAAGACGGCGAGGCCGCCGTCGACGTCGCCGTCCCTGATCTTCTCGGCCGAGGCCGTGAACCTCGCCAGCAGCGGCGAGGGGCCGCCGATGTAATCGGGGTCGAGGCTCGCATCGAGCTCGCCGCCGGGTTCGGCGAGGACGAGCCGTCGCAGCAGATCCGGCCGCGCTTGCGCCACGCGAAAACAGATGTGCCCGCCGCGGGAATGGCCCATCAGATCGACCGGCCCAAGATCGAGCCTCTCGATGAACGCGATGACGTCCAGGACATGCTGGGCGATCGAATAGGTATCGCTGAGGCCATCCCAGCGCTCCGGGAAGAAGTGCCTCAAGCTGACAGCGATGACCCGGTGCCGCTGCGTCAGCGGCCCGAGCACGCAGCTCCAGACGCGGAAGTCGTTGAGCGAGCCGTGGACGCAGACCAGCGGTGGGCGGCCCCGGTCTTCGCCCACGTCGAGATAGGGCATGTCGTATCCGTTGACGTGGAGGCTTTGCATCAGGGACTCGCGATAGGGGGCGGAACTCCTGTGCAAGATTCCCGGAAACCGGGTGGATCGCAACTATTTCCAAGCCTAGATTGAGGCCGAGATCACAATGGGGGCATGCGACAAGGACGCAAGCAGGAACCTAGCCATGACCGACCAGCATTTTGCCCTGTTCGACACCAGGATCGGCCTCTGCGCCATCGCCTGGGGCCCGCGCGGCATCAACGGCACCCAGCTGCCGATGGGCGGCGAGGAGAAGATCCGCACCCGCATCAGCCAGCGACATGCCGACGCCAGCGAGACCGAGCCGACCGCCGAGGTGCAGCAGGCGATCGACCGCATCGTGAAATTGCTCGCGGGCGAGCCTGACGATCTCACCGACATCCCGCTCGATCTCGACGGCGTGCCCGAGTTCAACCGTGGCGTCTACGAGATCGCCCGCGCCATCCCGCCGGGCAAGACCGTCACCTATGGCGACATCGCCAAGCAGCTCGGCGGCGTCCAGCTGTCGCGCGATGTCGGCCAGGCGCTCGGCCGCAACCCGTGCCCGATCGTCGTGCCCTGCCATCGCGTGCTCGCGGCCGGCAACAAGCCCGGCGGCTTCTCGGCGAATGGCGGCGTGGTGACGAAGCTGAAGATGCTCGAGATCGAGGGCGCGCTGGTGAACCACACGCCGAGCTTGTTTGATTGAGAATCTCGTAGGGTGGATTAGCCGAAGGCGTAATCCACCACTTTTGGCGCGGCGCGAGAAGAGGTGGATTACGCCAAGCGGTTTGCGCTTTGCGCAATCTGCAGGGCTAATCCACCCTACGATTCTCGCGCTAAATCTTCGCTGCCGTCTTCGGCCAATATTTGTCGCGCAGATGCCGCTTCACCAGCTTGCCGGTCGGCGTGCGCGGCAGCTCGGCCTCGAAATCGATCGAGCGCGGGCACTTGATCGCGGAGAGGCGCGTCTTGCAGTAGGCGATGAGGTCGGCCTCGAGCTCCTTGCCGGCGCGCTTCATGTCGTGCGGCTGCACCACGGCCTTCACCTCTTCGCCCATCTCCTCGTTCGGCACGCCGAACACGGCGACGTCGGCGATATCAGGGTGGGTGATCAGCACGTCCTCGGTTTCCTGCGGGTAGATGTTCACCCCGCCGGAGATGATCATGTAGGACTTGCGGTCGGTGAGGAACAGGAAGCCGTCCTTGTCGAGATAGCCGACGTCGCCGAGCGTCGACCAGCCCTTGGCGTTGTAGGCCTTCTTCGTCTTCTCGGGATCGTTGTGATAGGTGAAAACCGGCGCATCGGCGAAATAGACCGTGCCGATCTCGCCCACCGGCTGCTCCTCGTCGTTCTCGTCCAGAATCTTGATTTTGCCGACCACGGCGCGGCCGACGCTGCCGCGATGCTCAAGCCATTGCTGCGAGTTGCAGACGGTGACGCCGTTGCCTTCCGAGCCGGCGTAATACTCGATCAGGATCGGTCCCCACCAATCGATCATCTTTGCCTTGACGTCGACCGGGCAGGGCGCCGCGGCGTGGATCGCGCCTTTCAGCGTCGAGACGTTGTATTTCGCGCGGATCTCGTCCGGCAGCTTCAGCATGCGCACGAACATGGTAGGCACCAGCTGCGACTGCGTGACCTTGTAGTTCTCGACGAGCTTGAGGAAATCCTCGGCGTCGAAATGCTCCATGATGATGGAGGTGCCGCCGAGCACGATCGCCATCATGTTGAAGCGCAGCGGAGCTGCGTGATAGAGCGGCGCCGGCGACAGATAGGTGCTGTCGGCATTCATGCCGCACATGTCGGCGCAGAGCACGCGCAGGAACGCGTTCGGCACGTCGATGGCGTTGCCCTCGAACGCCTTCTTGATGCCCTTCGGCCGGCCGGTCGTGCCCGATGAATACAGCATGTCGTAGCCGGCGACCTCGCCAGCGATCGGCGTTGTCGGCTGCGCAGATGCTTCCTTGTCGTAGGAGCGGAAGCCGGCTTGCGGCTCGTCGACCATGTAGAAGATCGGCTCGCCTGCCGTGCCCTTGATCAGGGCCTTGATCTGGTCGGCGCATTTCGGCGTGGTGATCACGACCTTGGCGCCGCAATCGCCGATGATGTAGTCGATCTCGTCCTGCTTCAGATAGCGGCTGATCGCGGTGTAGTAGAGCCCGCTGCGCTGTGCGGCCCAGCAGATTTCCATGAACGCGAGGCGATTCTCCATCAAGAGCGCGATATGGTCGCCGGCTTTCAGGCCGAGCGAGCGGAACAGGTTTGCGCCCTGGTTTGAGAGCTCGTCGAGCTCGCGATAGGTGATCGCCTTGCCGGTCCCGGCCATCTGGTAGGCGATCTTGTCTGGCGTGGTCTTTGCGTAAATGGAAGGATGAGTCATCAGCGTAGGTCCCAAAGCACACGAGATGTCGTCCCCGCGCACGCGGGGACCCATAACCACAGGGCGCAGTTTGGCGAAGGATCGTCGTTCGGTACTACGACCAACCACTAGGGATGGACTTCGCGGTATGGGTCCCGGCTTTCGCCGGGACGACACCGTTAGTGTGGCCGCAGCTTACAGTCGTTCCACGATCGTCACGTTGGCCATGCCGCCGCCTTCGCACATGGTCTGCAGGCCGTAGCGCTTGCCGCGCTGGTGCAGGGCGTGGACCAGCGTGGTCATCAGCTTGGTGCCGGAGCCACCGAGCGGATGGCCAAGCGCGATCGCGCCGCCGTTGACGTTGAGCCTGCTTGGATCAGCGCCGGTGGTCTTCAGCCAGCCGGTCGGCACCGAGGCGAAGGCCTCGTTGACCTCGAACAGGTCGATGTCGTCGATCTTCATGCCGGCCTTCTCCAGCGCGCGCTTGGTGGCGTGCAGGGGAGCGTCGAGCATGATGACGGGATCGCCGCCGGTCATGGTCATGTGGTGGATGCGCGCGAGCGGCTTGACGCCGAGCTGCTTGAGGCCGCGCTCGTTCACGACCATGACGCCGGAGGCGCCGTCACAGATCTGGCTGGCGCTGGCCGCGGTCAGCTTGCCGTTCTCCGCGATCAGCTTGACGCCCTTGATGCCGTCGAGGGTGGCATCGAATCGGATGCCTTCGTCGATGTGGTGGGTGTCCTTGGAGCCGTCGGCGCGGGTGATCTCGAGCGGCACGATCTCCTTCTTGAAGTGACCGGCCTGCGTCGCCGCGATCGCGCGCTGATGGCTGTTGTAGGAGTATTCGTCGAGATCATCCTTCGACAGGCCGTACTTCTCGGCCATCATCTCGGCGCCGGTGAACTGGCTGAAGACGATGTTCGGATACTTCGCCTCGATGCCCGGGCTCTTGTAATGGCCAAAGCCATTCTTGGCGGCGAGCTGCGAGGACAGGCCCATCGGCACGCGCGTCATCGATTCCACGCCGGCGGCGATCACGACGTCCATCGCGCCGGACATCACGGCCTGCGCGGCAAAGTGCAGCGCCTGCTGCGAGGAGCCGCATTGCCGGTCGATCGAGGTGCCCGGCACGCTCTCCGGCAGTTTTGACGCCATGATCGCGTTGCGCGCGACGTTGTTGGACTGCTCGCCGACTTGCATCACGCAGCCCATGATCACGTCCTCGACCAAAGCGGGATCGACCTTGGTGCGATCTACCAGCTCGTCCAGCACCTTCGCCGCGAGATCGGCCGGATGCCAGCCGGCGAGGCGGCCCCCCTTGCGCCCGCCCGCGGTACGCGCAGCGGCGACGATGTAAGCCTCGGCCATTTCGGTCTCTCCCGTGATTGTTCTGAATTGGGTTGTCGGGGGCGGATTTAAGGGGCGAGATATCGTTTAGTCAATCGATCAATTAACTCTTGTGATGAGGCGCTGCTTCGGCTTATCTGCGCCCGCTCGTGCGGCCAAAACAGGGATCTCCGTGACTACCAGCGTACCGAACAGGCTCCCCAGCGGGAAGAATTCCACGGCAGAGAAATTGCTCGTGGCCGCGAGCGAGCTGATGATCGAACGCTCCTCGATCGAGATTTCGCTGAGCGACATCGCCCAGAAGTCGGGCGCGAACGCCGCGCTGGTCAAATATCATTTCGGCAACAAGGACGGCCTGCTGCTGGCGCTGCTCGCGCGGGATGCCGCGACCGAGATGTCCAATCTCGAATATCTGCTGGCGCAGCCGATCACGTCGACCGCGAAGCTGAAGCTGCATATCGCCGGCATCATCCGCGCCTATCACCGGTTCCCCTACATGAACCGGCTGATCCATTATCTGCTGCATGAGAGTGTTGCGGGCTCTGCCGACGAAGTCTCAAAGTTCTTCGTCGCGCCGCTGCTCGACTTTCATCGCCGCCTGCTCGCGGAGGGCGTGAGCCGCGGCGAGTTCCGCGCCACTGATCCCGTGCTGTTCTACACCAGCCTGATCGGCGCCTGCGATCACCTGTTCTTCGGCCGGCACGCGATGTCTCGCGCGACCGGCGTCGGTCCGGTCACCGATGATGTCTGCCGGCAATACATCAAGCACATGGAAACGCTGATCTGCGGCGGCATCCTCACGCAAGCCGAGGAAGCCGCTGCGGCCGGATAATCCGGCCAGAACTTTAAAGTCTAGAGAAGAAACGCCCAAGGAAAGGTACAAGCGATGGAATTGAAAGACGTAGCCGTTCTCATCACTGGCGGTGGTTCGGGTCTCGGCGAAGCGACCGCCCGCGCCATGGCCGCCAAGGGCGCCAAGATAGGCGTGATCGATCAGAACAAGGACAACGCCGAGAAGGTCGCCGCCGAGGTGAAGGGCGTCGCGCTGCATGCCGACGTCACCAGCGAGGAGCAGATCAAGGCGGCGATCGCGAAGGCGGAAGCCGCGCACGGCGTTGCCCGCGTGCTCATGAACTGCGCCGGCATCGGCGGCTCGCAGCGTATCGTCGGTCGCGACGGCGTCTATCCGCTCGAGAAATTCGCGCGCATCATCAACGTCAATCTGATCGGCACCTTCAACTGCCTGCGGTTGTTCGCCGAGCGCCTCGTCACCATCGAGCCGGTCGGTGAAGAGCGCGGCGTCATCATCAACACCGCTTCGGTCGCCGCTTACGAAGGCCAGATCGGCCAGATCGCCTATTCGGCGTCGAAGGGCGGCGTCGTCGGTTTGACCCTGCCGGCCGCGCGCGACCTCTCCAGCCAGAAGATCCGCGTCAACACCATCGCGCCCGGCCTGTTCTTCACGCCGCTGCTGATGGGGCTGAACGAAGAAGCGCGGAAGAGCCTGGGCGCCCAGGTTCCGCATCCGTCGCGCCTCGGCGATGCCAAGGAATACGGTTCGCTCGCCGTGCACATCGTCGAGAACCCGATGCTCAACGGCGAGACCATCCGCCTCGACGGCGCCATCCGCATGGCGCCGCGGTAGGCTCTTCTTCCCTTCTCCCCCTGTGGGAGAAGGTGCCTTGCCGAAGGCAAGGCGGATGAGGGGTATGCATCCGCGGAGACAGACCCCTCACCCAAGTGAGTATGTTGCAACGATGAACATGCCCTCTCCCGCAAGGGGAGAGGGCACAATAACAGCCATCTCACGCGCGATGTGCGAGGCCCCCATGTCCCAACCGCTGCTGATCGAGCACGACGACGGCGTCGACCGGGTGACGCTCAATCGGCCCGAAAACCTCAACGCGCTCGATCCGGCGCTGATCGATGCGCTCAACGTTTATTTCCAGGGCCTCCAGCGCAATCGCGACACGCGCGTCGTGGTGCTGAAAGGCGCCGGCAAGAACTTCTGTGCAGGCCTCGACCTCAAAGCCGCAATGGCGCGTCGTGCCGGGCAGCAGGAGCCACCCGGCGTCACCGAGTCGCTGGACTCGCAGCGCCGCATCGCCGACATCGTGATGCTGATGCGGCGTTGCCCGCAGCCGATCATCTCTCTGGTGCAGGGCGCGGCGGCCGGTGGTGGCTTTGCGCTGGCGCTCGCCTCCGACATCCGCATCGCGACGAGGTCGGCGCGCATGAACTGTGCCTTCATCAAGCTCGGCCTTGGCGGCTGCGATATCGGCACCAGCTATTTCCTGCCGCGTCTCGTCGGCGTTTCCGTCGCGTCCGAGCTGATCCTCACTGGACGCTTCATCGGCGCCGAGCGTGCGCTCGCGGTCGGGCTGGTGTCGGAGGTCGTCGATGAAGACAAGCTCGATGATGCCGCCGCGCCCTATGTCGATGCGATGATGACGGCCTCGCCCGTGGGGCTTCGGCTGTCAAAGGAATGTCTCAACATGAGCGTCGATGCGGGATCGCTGGAAGCCGTTATCGCGATGGAGGATCGCAACCAGGTCCTTTGCAGCCGCTCCGAGGAATTTTCGGAAGGCATCAGGGCCTTCCTTGAGAAGCGAAAGCCTGTCTATATCAGGCGCTGAACGAGAACGATCCGCAAAGGACGATAATTCCGGGAGACGCAAAATGAGTGGAAGCGCGGCGGCAGTGATGACGAAGCCCGCCTTTCGCAAGGTCGAGTGGCTCGCGCGCGACATCGACGTCGAGCGCCGCGACGACGGCACGGTGGTGCTGAAGTCGCGCATTCCGCTGCAAGCTTACGAGACGCATCTTCCGGCCTCGCTGGCGAAATGGGCGAAGGAAGCACCCGAACGCATCTGGCTCGCGCAGCGTGGCGGTCCGAGCCGCGAATGGCGCAAGGTCTCCTATGGCGAAGCCAAGCGCACCGTGGATGCGCTGACGCAGGCCTTGCTCAATCTCAAGCTCGACGGACGCCCGGTCACGATCCTCTCAGGCAACTCGATCGAGCACGCACTGATGACACAGGCCGCGATGCAGGCGCGCTCGCCGGCGGCTCCCGTGTCGCCGGCCTACTCATTGATGAGCCATGATCACGTCAAGCTGAAATACCTGTTCGACCTGATCAAGCCGGCCGTGGTGATGGTGCAGGACGGCCCGACCTTCGAGAAGGCGCTGAAGGCGCTCGACCTCACCGGCGTCACCGTCGTGCACGTCGCGCGTCCCTGCGACGGCATCACGAGCGTCAGCTTCGCCGAACTGGCGGCGACGCCGGCAACTGCCGATGTCGCAGCGTCGATCGCAAAAATCACGGCGCAGACCGTCGGCAAGCTGTTGTTCACCTCCGGCTCGACCGGCATGCCCAAGGCCGTCATCAACACGCAAGAGATGATGTGCGCCAATGCGGCGATGATGATGCAGGTGCGGCCGCGCGATCCCGGCGGTCCGATCGCGACCATGCTGGACTGGATGCCGTGGAACCACACCATGGGCGGCAATGCCGCGTTTCATCCCGTGCTCGTCGACGGCGGCACCCTCTATATCGACGACGGCCGGCCGATGCCGGGCCAGTTCGAGGAGACGCTGCGGAATCTGCGCGAGATCTCGCCGACCTATTACGCCAACGTGCCGGCCGGTTATGCCGCACTCGCAGCGGCCATGGAGAAGGACGACGCGCTGTGCCGCTCCTTCTTCAAGAACCTGTCGATCATGGCCTATGGCGGCGCGCGACTGCCTGACGATCTCTACGATCGCATGCAGGCCCTCGCCGTAAAAACCACCGGCGAGCGCATCGTGTTCTACACCGGCTGGGGCTCGACCGAGACCGCGCCGACCTCGACCGGGACCTATTGGGACACCGAGCGTGTCGGCCTGATCGGCCTGCCATTCCCCGGCGTCGAATTGAAGATGGTGCCGTGCGGCTCGAAATACGAGCTGCGCCTGCGCGGCGTCAATGTCACGCCCGGCTATTTCGGCCAGCCTGATCTGACCAGGAAGATGTTCGACGAGGAAGGCTTTTACTGCATCGGCGACGCCGGCATTTTTGTCGACGACACCGATCCGGTGAAGGGCATCATCTTTGCGGGTCGGGTGGTCGAGGACTTCAAGCTCACCACCGGCACCTTCGTGCATGTCGGCTCGCTCCGCACCGATACGATCGCGGCCGCAACCCCTGTCGTGCATGACGCGCTGGTCGCGGGGCAGGATCGCGGCTTCATCGGCCTGCTCGCCTGGCCCAATTTGCATGCCTGCCGGCAGCTCGTCGGCAATCTTGATCTGAGCTTCGAGGATGCGGTGAAGCATCCAGAGGTGATCGCCTGCTTCAAGCGCGGCCTCGAAACGCACAACCGGGAATGCGAAGGCGCCAGCAGCCGCATCATCGCCCGCGCGATGCTGATGGCCGAGCCGCCCTCGATCGACGGCAACGAGCTCACCGACAAGGGCTACATCAACCAGCGCGCCGGCCTCGAGCGCCGCGCCGCACTGGTGGAGCGGCTCTATGCCGACAAGCCGGATCAAGACGTCATCATTCTCAAGTAATCGACATCATCAACACGGGTACGCGCCATGAACTTCGATTTCTCCGACGACCAGAAACAGCTCCGCGATCAAGCGCGCAAGTTCCTCGCCGAGAAGTGCTCGCCGAAGGCAGTTCGCGTCGTGCTCGACGGCAAGGCGCCGTATGACAAGGAGCTGTGGAAGGGCCTCGCCGAGATGGGCTTTCTCGGCGTCGCCATCCCCGAAGAGTTCGGCGGCGCGGGCGCGGGTCATCTCGAGCTCTGCGTGATCGCGGAGGAGATGGGCCGTGCCAATGCACCGGTGCCGTTCTCCTCGACCGTCTATCTTGCGGCCGAAGCGCTTCTGATCGCGGGCAGCGACGCGCAGAAGAAGAAGTGGCTGCCGGCGATTGCCTCGGGCGAGGCCATCGGCACGCTGGCGCTGTTCGAGGGCAAGGGCAATCCGGCGCCGAAGAACGTCAAGCTGACCGCTGCGAATGGCGTGCTCAACGGCGTCAAGAAACCGGTCGCCGATGGTGCGGTCGCCGACTTTGCCGTGGTTGCCGCGCGCACGGGATCGAGCGGACGCGACGGTGACATCTCGCTGTTCCTGGTCGACCTGAAGGCCGGCGGCGTCGAGGTGAAGAGCCTCACCAATCTCGATCCGACCCGCGGGCAGGCCGAGATCGCTTTCAAGGACTGCAAGGCCGAACCGCTCGGCGCGGCCGGCGAAGGCTGGAGCATTTTGACTCAAGTGCTCGACCGCGCCGCGGTGCTGTGCGCCTTCGAGCAGGTCGGCGGCTCCGACCGCGCGCTGGAGATGGGTCGCGACTACGCGCTCGATCGTATTGCCTTCGGCCGCCAGATCGGCTCGTTTCAGGCGGTCAAGCATATGCTCGCCGACATGTATGTGTCGGCGACGCTGGCGCGCTCGAACAGCTATTACGGCGCCTGGGCGCTCTCGACCAACGCGGCCGAATTGCCGGAGGCGGCAGCCGCCGCGCGCATCAGCGCGACGCAGGCGTTCCAGCACTGCGCCAAGAACAACATCCAGGTCCATGGCGGCATGGGATTCACCTGGGAGTTCGACTGCCACATGTACTACCGCCGCGCCAACGCCATGGCGCTCGGGCTAGGCAGCCTCACCTATTGGGAAGACCAGCTGATCGATCGCATGCGCAAGAAGAACGCGGCCTGATGTCATTCCGGGGCGCGCGACGCGCGAACCCGGAATCTCGATTTGAGTCGGTAACCTCTAGATTCCGGGTTCGATGCTCCGCATCGCCCCGGAATGACGGAAGAAGAGAAAGACCATGAACTTCGACGACACCCCGCAGGAAGCCGAGTTCCGCGCCACTGCGCGCGCCTGGATCGGTGCGAATGCACCCAAACAATACGAAGAGGAGCTGCGCAAATCCTCGCTCGGGCGCACGGCGCTCAAGAACGCCAACATCCTTGAAGTGGCAAAAGCCTGGCAGAAGAAGAAGGCCGACGCCGGCTGGGCCTGCCTGCACTGGCCGAAGGAATATGGCGGTCGCGGCTCGTCGCCGATCGAGCGCGTGATCTGGCAGCAGGAAGAAGGGCCGTTCGGCCAGCTGTCCCGCATGTTCATCATCGGCCACGGCATGTGCGGACCGACCATGATGGCGTTCGCGCGCGAGGAGCATAAGCGCACGTACCTCCCGCCGCTCGCCTCCGGTGAGAAGGTCTGGTGCCAGCTGTTCTCCGAGCCTGCGGGCGGCTCCGACGTCGCGGGCCTGCGGACGCGCGCCGAGAAGGACGGTGACGACTGGGTCATCAACGGCCAGAAGATCTGGACCTCGGGCGCGCATTATTCCGACTACGGCATTTTGCTCACCCGCACGGATCCGACCGTACCCAAGCACAAGGGCCTCACCATGTTCTTCCTGGACATGAAGAGCCCCGGCGTCGAGGTGCGGCCGATCAAGCAGGCGAGCGGTGCCTCCGACTTCAACGAGGTCTATTTCACCAACGTCCGCATTCCCGACCATCAGCGTCTCGGCGAGGTCGGTGACGGCTGGAACGTCTCGCTGACCACGCTGATGAACGAGCGCAGCGCGATCGGCGCGGCCGTCTCGACCGGTTTCCCGGAGCTGTTCGAATATTGCTCCAGCCTGATGCTCGATGACGGCCCGGCGATCGAGGATCGCGCGGTGCGCTCGAAGCTGGCCAACTGGGCGGTAAAGGCGAGCGGGCTGAAATACACCAGCATGCGCGCGATCTCCGCGCTGTCGAAGGGCGAGCGGCCCGGTCCGGAAAATTCCATCGGCAAGCTGGTCGCGGGCTCGATGATCCAGGACGTCGCGACCTACGCGCTGGACTTGCAGGGCGCGAGCGGCGTGATCAGCAGCGCTGAGGATGCCGAACTCGCCGGCCGTTTCCAGGCGATGCTGCTGCGCGCGCCGGGCACCCGCGTCGAAGGCGGCACCGACGAGATCATGCGCAACATCATCGCCGAGCGGGTGCTGGGCCTGCCCGGCGACATCCGGGTCGACAAGGACGTGCCGTTCAACAAGATCCCGACCAAGGGAAGAGGCTGATGATCCTCATCCTGAGGAGCCGCGGAACGCGGCGTCTCGAAGGATGCAGGCCCGACTGGGGCCTCGTGGTTCGAGACGGCGCTACGCGCCTCCTCACCATGAGGGACTGACATAGAGCAAGGATTGAGAGGTCCGCCATGAATTTCGACGACACCCCGCAGGAAGCCGCATTCCGCCAGACCGCGCGCAAATGGGTCGAGGCGAATGCGCCGAAGGAATTGCACGCCGAGCTGTCGAAATCCTCGCTCGGCCGCATCCGGCTCGCCAAGCACGACATCGTCGATGTCGGTAAGGCCTGGCAGAAGAAGAAGTTCGAAGGCAATTGGGCCTGCCTGCACTGGCCGAAGGAATATGGTGGCCGTGGTGCGACCCCGATCGAGCGCGTGATCTGGCAGCAGGAGGAGGGCGTCTACGGCAAGCTGACGCAGCCGTTCCAGATCGGCGAGGGCATGTGCGGCCCGACCGTGATGGCTTTTGGCAGCGAGGATGCCAAGCGCCGCCATCTGCCGAAGCTCGCCTCCGGTGAGGAGATCTGGTGCCAGCTGTTCTCCGAACCGTCCGCCGGCTCTGACGTCGCGGGCCTGCGCACGCGCGCGGAGAAGAAGGGCGACAACTGGGTCGTCAACGGCCAGAAGATCTGGACCTCGGGCGCGCATTACTCCGACTTCGGTCTCTTGATCGCGCGCACCGATCCGAACGTGCCCAAGCACAAGGGCCTCACCATGTTCTTCCTGGACATGAAGAGCCCGGGCGTCGAGGTCCGCCCGATCAGGCAGGCCAACGGCATGCAGGAGTTCAACGAGGTCTATTTCACCGACGTCGTAATCCCCGACAGCCAGCGGTTAGGGGCCGTCGGCGAGGGCTGGAGCGTGTCGCTGACCACGCTGATGAACGAGCGCATGTCGATCGGTTCGCGGCTGGCGACCGGCGTCCCTGAATTGTTCGAGTTCTGCTCCAACCTGATGCTGGAGGACGGGCTCGCCATCGACGATCCCGCGGTGCGTTCGAAGCTTGCGAGCTGGGCCGTGAAGTCGAGCGGGCTGAAATACACCAGCTACCGCGCGATCTCGGCGCTCTCGAAGGGGGATCGGCCGGGCCCGGAGAATTCGATCGGCAAGCTGGTCTCGGGCATGATGCTCCAGGACATCGCCACCTACGCCATGGACCTTCAGGGCGCGGCCGGTGCTCTCACCGGCACGGACGAGGAGACGGTGCAGGGCCAGTTCCAGCAGATGCTGCTGTCCTCGCCCTCGATGCGCATCGCCGGCGGTACCGACGAGATCCTGCGCAACATCATCGCCGAGCGCGTGCTGGGATTGCCGGGCGACATCCGCGTCGACAAGGACGTGCCGTACAACAAGATCCCGACCAAGGGGCGGTGACGCTCGCTGCATCTTGTAGGGTGGGCAAAGCGAAGCGTGCCCACCATATGCAGATGCGCCGGGGTAGGTCTGTCGGTGGGCACGGCGCTATGCGCCTTTGCCCACCCTACGAGAAGAGTGCGAGCTGATCCATGGACGCTAAAGTTACACAGAACGATCGCATCGACGTGCTCGAAGAGCTCCTCAACGAGCGCTACTCCGTCCGCGCCTTCCTGGCCAAGGAGGTCGACCGCGCGACCATCGAGCATGTGCTGACCACCGCGCAGCGCACGGCGTCCTGGTGCAACAGCCAGCCTTGGCAGGTCATCATCGCCAGCGGCGCCGCCAAGGAGCGCTTCCGCCAAGCAATCTACACGGAAGCGTCGGGTGGATTGGGCGACGATTACGACTTCACCCCGCCGCGCGAATATGTCGGCGTCTATCTCGAGCGCCGCCGTGAGAGCGGCTTCCAGCTGTACAACACGCTGGGCATCGCCCGCGGCGACCGAAGCGCCTACGCCAGGCAGGCGCTGGAGAATTACAATTTCTTCGGTGCACCGCATGTGGCCATCATCCACACCAACGAGCCGCTCGGCATCTACGGCGCGATCGATTGCGGTGCGTATGTTTCCAATTTCATGCTGGCCGCGCAGGCGCTCGGGCTCGGCACCATTCCGCAGGCGGCGCTCGCACGTCACTCTGGCCTGATCCGCCGCCATTTCAACCTGCCCGACGACCGCCGCGTCGTCTGTGGCATCTCGTTCGGCTATGCCGACGACGCCCACAAGGTCAACAGCTACCGCACTTCGCGCGCGAGCGTGGCTGACACCGCCACCTTCGTGGACGAGTGATCCGGGCTTCCCTAGCGTCAGCGCTAACCTGCAAACGCGCAAAGGCGGCCGCGAAAAACGGCCGCCTTCACGTCTCGTCTCGATCGATTGACGCCGGCTGCTATCCGCCGCTGCCGCCGATCACGGCACGCACGGTCTCGTCAGGGCCAAAATCCTCGGCACCGTCGACATAGAGCAGCGCAGCGAGCTTCGAGCGCGCGCGGTTGACGCGGCTCTTGATCGTGCCGACCGCGCAGCCGCAGATCGACGCTGCGTCCTCATAGGAGAAGCCGGAGGCGCCGACCAGGATCAAGGCCTCGCGCTGGTCCTGCGGAAGCTTCTCGAGCGCGCCGCGGAATTCCTCGAACTCGAGATGTGCGTTCTGCGAGGGCTGCGTCTTCAGCGTCTTGGCATAGTTGCCTTCGGCATCCTCGACCTCCCGCCGCCGCTTGCGATAGTCGGAGCGGAACAGGTTGCGAAGGATCGTGAACAGCCACGCAGGCAGGTTGGAGCCAGGCTGGAACGAGTCGATGTTGGCGAGTGCGCGCAACAGCGTTTCCTGCACCAGATCGTCGGCGCGGTCCGCATTGCCGCTCAGCGAAATCGCGAACGCGCGCAGACTTGGCACGGCCGCAAGGATGTCGTCACGCAGGGAGTCCGTGAGAGGCATTAATCCCTCCCATTGTTGTTGTCGTTGGAGCCCCCGTCCGCTTCCACTTGGGCTGCGCCTCCCGGCGCATCAAGCTTCTTGATCAGTTCCGCGAACCGGTCCGGAACCCCCTGCCGCACCACGTCGTCGTACATGGCACGCAGCTGATGGCCGATCCGGGACTGAATCTCCGGAGTGAGGCCTCCCTTGCCGGGGGTCGTGCTTTTGCTGGCTTGAGACTTGAGATCTTTCATGACCTGTTCCACGTTTCCCCGAGTTAAGTGACTGTAAATTCGAGAAGTTTTCTCAACCGGGAGCCGTTCCCTGGATAGGCACAATTCCAGGTTCGACAAAAAGTTCCCAGATAAGCGGAACTTTTCTTGGAACTTTTTCTGGCCTGAGGCGTAGTCAGCCCAGCAGGGGAACCCGGGCCTCCCCTCGTGTTGCCTGTTCTTCAAGGTCGGCCCGAAGATGAATGGAGTGGGGATGTCCCGTTCACAGCTCGTTGCTGAACACTTGCCGTTGTTGCGCCGGTATGCGCGCGCCCTGACGGGCAGCCAGGCCTCCGGCGACGCCTATGTCGCAGCCATGTTGGAAGCCATGCTGGGCGATCCGTCCGTGCTCGACGAGACCCATGGTCCGCGCGCCGGCTTGTTCAGGCTGTTCACCCAGATCTGGAATTCGGTCTCCGTCAACGATGATGCCGAGGTGACCACCTTGCCGATGCCGCCGGAGCGGCGGCTGTCGAACATCACGCCGCTGCCGCGGCAGGCGTTCCTGCTGCTGTCGCTCGAAGGATTCTCGGAAGAGGAAGTCGGTTACATCCTCGGCACTGATGTTGCCGAGACACGCCGGCTTGCCGACGCGGCGGGACGCGAGATGGCGGCCGAGATCGCCACCGACGTGCTGATCATCGAGGACGAGACATTCATCGCCATGGACCTCGAGAGCCTGGTGAAGAATCTCGGCCACAACGTCGTCGGCGTCGCGCGCACCCATGCCGATGCCGTGGCGCTGGCCAAGAACAAGCGCCCGGGCCTGATCCTCGCCGACATCCAGCTCGCCGACGGCTCGTCGGGCCTCGATGCCGTGAACGAGCTGCTGCGCACCTTCGAGGTGCCGGTGGTGTTCATCACCGCGTATCCGGAGCGCTTCCTGACCGGCGAGCGCCCCGAGCCGGCGTTCCTGATCTCAAAGCCGTTCCAGCCCGCGATGGTGTCGGCGGTGGCGAGCCAGGCGCTGTTCTTCCAGCGCAACTCGCGCAACCGCGCCCCGAAGGCGCCCGCGGCGTAAGAAGGCGCCGTTTGGCGCAGTGATTTGATCCGGCGTGCTGCAAGGCACGCCGGATTTTTCGTGCCCGCCTGTTGCGCTTGACGGCCATCGAATTCGCCGCTCATACCTGATGCATAAATCCCCAGCGGAGATGTGCTCATGGACCAAGTGCTCCTCGATCGTCTCGCCATCCGTGACCTCGTCGAGAACTGGGCGGTGTGGCGCGATGCCGGCGACTGGGAGCGCTTTGCCACGGTCTGGCACGAAGAAGGCTGGATGTCGGCCACCTGGTTTCAGGGGCCAGCGCGGGATTTCATGCGCGTCAGCCAGGAGGGCTTTGCCAAGGGCGTGCGCATCCTGCATTTCCTCGGCGGCACCAGCATCGACCTTTCGGGCGAGCGGGCCATCGCGCAGACCAAGATGACGATCTCGCAGCGCGCCCCGGTGCATGACGTGGTCTGTGACGTCGTCTGCACCGGGCGCTTCTATGATTTCCTGGAGAAGAGGCGGGGCAAGTGGGGCATCGTCCGCCGCCAGCCGATCTACGAGAAGGACCGGATCGATCCCGTCGATCCCGCCGCGACAGTTCGCCTCGACCAGCAGGCGCTCGCCGCGCTGCCCGAAGGTTACCGCCATCTCGCCTACATGCAGGAGCTGATCGGCTACAAGGTCAAGCGCGACATGCCGGGCCTCACCGGGCCCGAGGTCGAGAAGCTCTATGGCGAAGGGCGGGACTGGCTGGCGGGGAAGCCGAAGTGAGGCCCAGAAAAAAGTAAGGCGCGACTGGCATCACCACAGTCGCGCCCTACGTCGCCGGCTTATGGGGCAGGGGGGAATAGCCGGCTGTTGAGACGACTCGCTGGCGCTGGAGTCGTTCCAAACGGCTACAAATTTTTTTGTGCAGCCTGCGGTGATTTTCGCACACGGTTAAGTGATCTTAACGGCTGAGAACTCCCGGTCCTCCCATCGCGTTGTTCCCGCGATCGCCATGGGGCGAGGGATCGACAGTCATGTCACAGATTCAAAAGGTATTTTTGGGTGCAATCGCGATTGCCGCGACGCTTGGTGCCGTCCAAGTGGGCGCCGTGCAGCTGGCCTCCGGCCACGATCTGGCCGACCGCTGGCAGGCGGTCGCCGTCCGGCCCAGCCAGGATGCCAGGCAGGATGTAGGTCACAACGTCAACCGTTCCGGCAAGGCCGACCGCTTCGCCGAGATCAAGCAGGCCCCGGTTCCCACCCGCACCGTATCGATGCGGCTGAACGATCTGGCCGAGACGTCGGTGCTGCTGCGGGTCCCCGCGGTTATCGAGACCGGCAACGCCAAGCCGCCGATGCTGCTCCAGAACCGGAGCCAGAAGCTGGACCGCAAAAAGCCGACGGTTGCCTGCGAGCCGATGGTCAGCTCCCTGACCGAGGTCGCAAAACTGCTCCAGCCCGGCCGCTGCGTCACCTGATCCGCCTCGCCGCCCCCTTGGCCAGCATGGACAAATCGCCTTCCCGCCGGGAGGGCGATTTCACGTCCACTTGATCCCGCATCCCCTCGCGTTATATCCCGGGTTTCTTCCCCCTTTGATTGACCGGGTAAACGCATGACGACGTCAGACACGGCCGCGCATACGCAGCCTTTCCAGGCCGAGGTTTCCGAGCTTCTGCACCTGATGGTGCACTCCGTCTATTCCGAGACCGACATCTTCCTGCGCGAGCTCGTCTCCAACGCATCGGACGCCTGCGACAAGTTGCGCTACGAGGCGATCGCCAATCCGGCGCTGCTGGGCGAGGGCGACGCGCTCAAGATCCGGATCATCCCGAACAAGACGGCCGGAACGCTTGTCATCGCCGACAACGGCATCGGCATGGAGCGCCAGGAGCTGATCGACCATCTCGGCACCATTGCCCGCTCCGGCACCAAGGCGTTCGTCTCGAAGCTGAAGGAGGCCAAGGACGGCCTCGGCCTGATCGGCCAGTTCGGCGTCGGCTTCTATTCCGCCTTCATGGTCGCCGAGAAGATCGTCGTCGTCAGCCGCCGCGCCGGCGAGAGCGATGTGTGGACCTGGACGTCCTCCGGCGGCTCCGGCTTCGAGATTGCGCGCGCAAGCGAGGAGGAAGCGGCGCGGGTGGCACGCGGCACCGAGATCGTCCTGCACCTGAAGGACGACGCCAAGAAGTATCTCGAGACTTACGAGATCGAGCGCATCATCAGTGCCTATTCCGACAACATCCTGTTCCCCATCGAGCTGGTGCCGGAAGAGGGCGAGCCGCGCCAGATCAACTCGGCGAGCGCGCTGTGGCAGCGCTCGAAATCCGAGCTGACGCCCGAGGACTACAAGAAGGCCTATCAGCAGATCGCATCCGCCTTCGACGATCCCGCGATGACGCTGCATTACCGCGCCGAGGGCCGCTATTCCTACGCCGTGCTGCTGTTCTCGCCGTCGACGAAACCGTTCGACCTGTTCGAGCCGAACCGCAAGGGGCGGGTGAAGCTTTACGTCCGCCGCGTCTTCATCACGGACGATGCCGATCTGTTGCCGGGCTATCTCCGCTTCATACGCGGCGTGATCGACAGCGAGGATCTCCCGCTCAACATCTCGCGCGAGATGCTCCAGAACAATCCGCAGCTCGTGCAGATCCGAAAAGCCGTGGCGACCCGTGTCGTGTCCGAGCTCGAAAGCCTCGCCGACAAGGACCCGGAGAACTTTGCCAAAATCTGGGACGCCTTCGGCGCCGTGCTGAAGGAAGGCATCTACGAGGATTTCGAGCGGCGCGAAAAGCTGCTGTCCTTGTCGCGCTTCACCACCACCTCGGGCGAGAAGCGTTCGCTGAAGGAGGTCATCGCCGATTTCAAGCCGAACCAGACCGAGATCTACTATCTCGTCGGCGACAGCATCGAGCGGCTGAAATCCAATCCGCGGCTGGAAGCCGCGACCGCGCGCGGCATCGAGGTGTTGCTGCTGTCGGATCCGGTCGACGCCTTTTGGACCTCGATGCCGTCGGAGTTCGACGGCAAGCCGCTGAAATCGCTGAGCCAGGGCGACCTCAATCTCGACCTGATCCCGCGCGTCGACGAGAATGATGAGGCAAAGAAGGACGAGCCGGAAGCCGACGAGGCCGCCACCATCGCGGTGATCAAGGCCGCGCTCGGCGAGCGCGTCAGCGACGTCAAGGCCTCGACGCGCCTGACCAGCTCGGCCTCCTGCCTCGTCGCCGACAGCCAGGGCCCGAGCCGCGAGCTCGAGCGCATCCTGGCGCAGCAGAACCGCGGCATGCGTGCCAAGCCGATCCTGGAGATCAACCTGCGCCATGCGCTGGTGAGCGCGATCACGAGGGCTCAGGCCGGCTCCAAGGTGGTCGACGATCTCAGCCTGCTCCTGCTCGAACAGGCGCAGATCCTGGACGGCGAGCTGCCGGAGGATCCGGCTGCGTTTGCGGCGAGGCTGAACCGGCTGGTGTTGCAGGGGCTGGGCTGACGTCGGCTCGCGATCAGAAAGCTACGTGCCACGCACGCAGATCTCGTAGGGTGGGCAAAGCGCAGCGTGCCCACCACGTGCGCTCCGTGACAGGATTGGTGGGCACGGCGCTTTGCGCCTTTGCCCACCCTACAGCATTTTCGGAGGGGCTGGGCTGACGCGACTCCAGCCTACTCCGCCGCATCCTTCTGCTTGTCGCTCTCTGCCTCCGCCTCCGGCTTCTCCTCCATCCAGCGCGACAGCAGGTTGGAGAAGCGGTCGAGGTAGAGATAGACGATGGGGGTCGTGAACAGCGTCAGCGCCTGGCTCACCAGAAGGCCGCCGACCATGGCATAGCCGAGCGGCTGGCGGATCTCGGCGCCGGTGCCAGTCCCGAGCATTAGCGGGACGCCGCCGAGCAGCGCCGCCATCGTCGTCATCATGATCGGACGGAAACGCAGCAGCGCGGCCTGGCGGATCGACTGTTCCGGTGTCAGATGCTGCTCGCGCTCGGCGGCGATGGCAAAGTCGACCATCATGATGCCGTTCTTCTTGACGATGCCGATCAGCAGGATGACCCCGATCAGGGCGATGAGGCTGAAGTCGAAGCCGAAGATCATCAGGATCGCGATCGCGCCGACGCCGGCCGACGGCAGCGTGGACAGGATGGTCAGCGGGTGGATGTAGCTCTCGTAGAGCACGCCCAGCACGAGGTAGACCACGACAAGCGCGGCAAGGATCAGCATCGGCACGGTGCCGAGCGATTGCTGGAACGCCTGCGCGGTGCCCTGGAAGCTGGTCGACAGCGTCGGCGGCGCGCCCATCGCGCCGACCGCGCGCAGCACGGCATCGGTGGCCTGTCCCAGCGCCACGCCCTCGGCCAGATTGAAGCTGATCGTGACCGCCGGAAACTGGCCCTGATGCGCGATCGCGAGCGGCCGCACCGGCACATTGGTCCAGTTGCAGATCACCGAGAGCGGCACCTGATCCCCGGTCAGCGGCGACTTGATGTAGAGTTTCTCGAGCGTCTCGAGCTGGCCTTGCAGCTCCGGGGTGATCTCGAGCACCACGTGATAGCTGTTGGTTTGGGTGAAGTACTGCGCGACCTGGCGCTGGCCGAAGGCGTCGTAGAGCGTGTCGTCGATCAATTGCGGCTGGATGCCGTAGCGTGCGGCGGTGTCGCGATTGATCTTGAGCTGCAGCGTCGTGCCCTCGGTCTGCTGGTCGGTGGCGACGTCGCGGAGCTGCGGCAGGCCTCTCATGGCTGCCAAAATCTTCGGCGCCCACTCGTTCAGCTCGGCGAGATTGGCGTCCTGGAGGGTGAACTCGAATTGGGTGCGGGTGGCGCGCCCGCCGAGCCGCACGTCCTGCGATGCCTGCATATAGAGGCGTGCGCCCTCGACCTCGGCGAGCTTCGGCCGCAGCCGCGCAATGATCGCTTGCGCACTGGCGTCGCGCTCCCCGATCGGCTTCAGCGTGACATACATGCGCCCCGAATTCAGCGCCGTGCCTCCGCCGCCGATGAACATCGCGATGGAATCGACGGCGGGGTCGGCCTGCACGATGGCGTTGAGCTCCTCCTGCCGGCGCTTCATCTCGGTGAAGGAGATGTCCTGGGGCATCTCGGACACCGCGGTGAGGAATCCGTTGTCCTGCTGGGGGAAGAAGCCCTTGGGGATCAGGATGAACAGCAGCGCCGAGAGAGCGACGGTGCCGAAGAAGACGCACAGCGTGACGAAGCTGTGCTTGAGCGCGAGGTCCAGCCCGCGCTCGTAAGCGCCGAGCAGGCGCTCGAACATCCGCTCGCTCCACTGGTAGAAGCGGCCGCGCCGCGCCTCGTGGTCGGCGCGCAGGAAGCGCGAGGCCATCATCGGCGTCAGGGTGAGAGACACCACCAGGGAGACGAAGATCGCCATTGACAGCGTCACCGCGAACTCGCGGAACAGCCGGCCGATGATGCCGCCCATCAGCAGCAGCGGGATCAGCACGGCGACCAGCGAGATGCTGATCGAGACGATGGTGAAGCCGATCTCGGCCGCGCCCTTGTACGCCGCGGTGAGCGGGCTCTCGCCCCGCTCGACATAGCGGGTGATGTTCTCCAGCATCACGATGGCGTCGTCGACCACGAATCCGACCGCAATCGTCAGCGCCATCAGCGAGAGATTGTCCAGCGAATAGCCGAACACCCACATCAGCGAGCAGGCCCCCAGCAGCGCCAGCGGCACCGTGATGCTCGGGATGATCGTGGCCCAGAAGCTGCGCAGGAAGATGAAGATCACCATGACCACGAGTGCAATGGTGATCAGGAGCGTGATCTGCACGTCGTCGACCGCGGCACGGATGGTGATGGTGCGGTCGCTGATGATCTTGATCTTGATCGCGGGCGGGATCGCCGCGATCAGCCGTGGCAGCTTCTCCTTGATGCGGTCGACCGTCTCGATAACGTTGGCGCCGGGTTGCTTGAAGATGACCAGGAATACGCCGCGCTTGCCGTCGGCCCAGGCCGCGGTCTTCATGTCCTCCGGTCCCGACACGGCCTCGCCGATGTCGCGGATCCGCAAAGGTGCGCCGCCGCGGTAGGCGACAATAATGTCCTTCCAGTGCGCGGCCTCGAGCAGCTGGTCGTTGGCGTAGATGGTGTAGGAGCGCCGCGGGCCGTCGATGTTGCCCTTCGGGCTGTCCGCGGTCGCGATCGCGATCTGGCTGCGCACATCCTCCAGCGACAGTCCCTTGGCGACGAGCTTGGCCGGATCGATCTGGATGCGTACCGAGGGCTTCTGTTGTCCGCCCACGAACACCTGCGCAACGCCGGGGATCTGGCTGATCTGCTGGGCGAGCTGGGCATCCGTGCGGTCGCTGACCGTGGTCAGCGGCAGCGTGTCGGAGGTCGCCGACAGGATCATGATCGGCGAGTCCGCCGGGTTGACCTTGCGATAGGTCGGCGGCGAGGGCAGGTTCTTCGGCAACTGTCCGCTCGCCGCGTTGATCGCGGCCTGGACGTCGTTGGCGGCGGCATCGATCAGGCGGTTGAGATCGAACTGGATGGTGATCGACGCCGAGCCCAGTGAACTCGTGGAGGTCATCTGCGTAATGCCGGGGATCTGCGCGAGCTGGCGCTCGAGCGGCTGCGCCACGGAGGAGGCCATGGTTTCGGGGCTGCCGCCCGGAAGCGATGCGGAGACCTGGATGGTCGGAAAGTCGACCTGGGGTAGCGGTGCAACCGGCAGCAGAGGATAGGCCACGAGGCCTACGAACAGGATGCCCGCCATCAGCAGTGAGGTGCCGATCGGATAGCGGATGAACGGAGACGAGAAGCTCTCTTGCATGCCCTGAGACCACCGACTGGCCAGCGCATCTTCTCCCCGCGCACGGCGGAGTCGCGCCCGAGAGCCCGGGCGCGAATGTGCGTTTCCTTCAGCCCATTTGTTTGTTGAGTGCCCTGGAACGTCGTCGGTCCGGGGCCGGCGTTGTGATCGAAAGACTAGTCCGTTCGTTCCGGCCTGCGAACGGATTCCTGCGCCGGATGCTTGCGACCTTTGTCGAAGGAGCGCTGCAGCAAGTTATGCGTTCTGCGCAAGCCGGAAACGGGGTGCTTTCCCGCTTTCGCATCGTTGCGGCGCCTTGCCTCATCCGTTTCGCCGCGTGTCACAAGCGGGAGAGGTATGAATAGGAACAATCGCTTCTTCCGCGCGGTTGTGCCATAGCGAAATGACATAACGCGTGCCGTTGCCACCGATTCGAGGAAATGTCCGATGCGCCTGCCTCTCCTGACCCTCACCGCGATTGCCACGCTGTTCGTCGCGGCAGATGCCAGCGCCCAGACCTATGATCCGCGCTATCCGGTGTGCATGCATGTTTACACGCTCGGTGGCCGGGGCGGCGGCGGTGATTATTACGACTGCTCCTTCACCTCGATCCCGCAGTGCCGCGCCACGGCGTCGGGCCGCGCGGCGAGCTGCGACGTCAATCCCTATTATGCTTTCGATGAACCTCCGCCGCCGCCGCGCAAGCGTCACAAGAAGCCGCACTAGCGGTCGGCGATTGCGATTTCAGGGACATTTTTCATGATTCGCTCATTCGGCCTGATCGCGTTCATCGGT
Source organism: Bradyrhizobium sp. CCGB01 (assembly GCF_024199795.1). NCBI lineage: Bacteria > Pseudomonadati > Pseudomonadota > Alphaproteobacteria > Hyphomicrobiales > Nitrobacteraceae > Bradyrhizobium > Bradyrhizobium sp. CCGB01. The sequence goes on along the minus strand of NZ_JANADK010000001.1, from coordinate 8,627,368 downwards.
GTATCGCTCATGGCCGCGCCGTCGCATGCGCAGACCTTCGATCCGCGCTATCCCATCTGCATGCACGTCTATTCCGGCGCGAATGGCGGTGGCGGGGAGTGGTACGATTGCTCCTTCATCTCGCTGCCGCAGTGCCGCGCCACGGCTTCAGGCCGCGCCGCGACCTGCGATCTCAATCCGTATTATCCGTTCAACGCAGCGCCGCCGCGCCCACGCCACTGGCGAAGCGGCTAGCGTTCACCACTCGCTCCGACGCCGCATGCGAAGTTAGGCGCCGTGAGGCGCCTTGTTGACTGCGGCGAAGATTGCGTCCGTCAATTGCCAGGTCATCTTGTCCGTGGTCCAGTCGCTCGCGTGCAGCCTGGTATCATCGCCGGGGTCGACCATGCGGTCGAACGAGATCCTTGCGACCTCGTGCCACCGCTTCATCAGCTCGAAGCGACGGAAGACGTTGACGCGCTTCTTATGCGCGATCTGGCTGATCGCCTCGACCATTGCGTTCGCCTTTTTGCGCTTGGCCGGTGTCAGCACCGCAGGCACATATTGAAGGTCCATCAGGATCACGTCGATCCGCTTGGCGCCGAGCAGTCGGTCAACACCTTTGCGGATGGCTTTCGTGGTGTCCGCGAACGAGGGACCGTCGGATTGCCACACCGAATTGGTGCCGACCTGCCAGATGACGAGATCGGGATTCAGATCGAAGACGTCGTAGTCGAACCGCTTCAGCTCCAAGGGAGCGTCTTCGCCGCCGACGCCCCGATTGATCACATCGATTGCGACATTTGGAAATTTGATCCGAAGGTCCGCCAGCAGCCGCTGCGGATAGGGAGCGATGCCGCCTTCGCCCGCCGTGGTCGACGAGCCGATCGCGACCACCTTGCCCTGTCCGTCCTTCAGGCGGCTGGCAAAATTGGTCAGCGGTTGCTTGAGCGGCATGGCCTGGACAGGAATCTGTGATGGATCGAGAGCCAAGGGTCGCCTCCCTTTCATAGCCCGGACGACGCAGTGTACAAAAGCTTAGCCCGATGACCCGTGGGTGCCTAGCCTCGCGAGGCTGGATGGCTCGTCGGCCAGATCGCTGCTCCTTTGATGACCGACAACGTCAGCTTTCGCATGTGGTGAGAGATTGCAAAGACCTTGCGGCTGCGCACGCCGGCCTTGTCGAGGATAACTAGAGTTAATCGCGTCCTAACCGGGTTTTACCTTGTCTCTTAACACCTGGGCAGGGCGTGCGAGCTAAGCTGCCGGAACCAGCAGACACGCTCCGAAAGAATGGACGGCATGACCACCGGCGTCATCGAGCAACCAAAAGCCGCGCGCGCGCCCTCGGCGTCAAAGATCTGGCTGAAGGCGATCGAGCTCACCGCGCGCATCGAGACGCTGCCGGGCCGGCTGTTTGCCGACGTGGTCGACGATTGGGCGCGGCGTCAACCCGATCGTGCTGCGCTGATCGTGGATGACGCGAGCCTCGACTACGATGGCCTCTCGAGGCGCATCAACCGCTATGCACGCTGGGCGCGCTCGGTCGGTGTGGCAAAGGGCGATACCGTCGCGCTGATCATGCCGAACGGCATCGATTATGTTGCCGCGTGGCTCGGCATCAGCCGCGTCGGCGGCGTGGTCGCGCTGATCAACACCAAGCTTGTAGGCCAGTCGCTGGCGCATTGCATCGATGTCGCCAGGCCGTCGCACGTCATCGTCGCGCACGAGCTCATGGAGGCTTTGGATGGCGCGTCGCCGCACCTGAAGACAGAAGCAAAAGTCTGGACCCATGGCGATGCCCGCAGCGAACGGGCGATCGACGTCGCGCTTGCCGCCCTTGACGATGCGCCGCTTTCGCCGGACGAGCATGGCGACGTCACGATCAACGACCGTGCCCTGCTGATCTACACCTCGGGCACGACAGGCCTGCCGAAGGCCGCCAGCATCAGCCACCGACGCATCCTGAACTGGGGCTTCTGGTTCGCCGGCCTCACCGGCGCCACCCCGCAGGACCGGCTTTATGATTGCCTGCCGCTGTTCCACTCGGTCGGCGGCATCGTCGCGCCCTGCAGCATGCTCGCCGCCGGCGGCTCGGTGGTGATCGCGGAAAAATTCTCGGCCTCGAACTTCTGGCCCGACATCGTGCGCCACGACTGCACGCTGTTCCAGTATATCGGCGAGCTCTGCCGCTACCTTCTGAAGGCGGCGCCGTCCGAATACGAGAACCGTCACCGCCTGCGGCTCGTCTGCGGCAACGGGCTTCGCGGCGACATCTGGGAAGATTTTCAGGCCCGTTTCGCCATTCCGCGCATCCTCGAATTCTACGCGGCGACGGAAGGCAATTTCTCGCTGTTCAACGTCGAGGGCCAGCCGGGTGCGATCGGCCGCATCCCGCCGCTGCTCGCGCATCGTTTTCCTGCGAGTCTCGTCAAGCTCGACGCTGACAGCGGCGTGCCGCTGCGCAATGACGAGGGCTTTTGTCTCGCCTGCGCCCGCGGCGAGGCCGGGGAGGCGATCGGCCGCATCGGCACCGCGGACGAGGGTGGCGGCCGGTTCGAGGGCTACACCGACGCCGGCGAGACCGAAAAGAAAATCCTGCGCGATGTCTTCGCCAAGGGCGATGCCTGGTTCCGCACCGGCGATCTGATGCGGCTCGACGACAAGGGTTTCTTCCACTTCGTCGACCGCATCGGCGACACCTTTCGCTGGAAGGGCGAGAACGTCGCGACGTCGGAGGTCAACGACGCGGTGCGCGACTTCACCGGCGTGGTCGACGCCACCACCTACGGCGTCAGCATTGTGGGCGCCGACGGCCGTGCCGGCATGAGCGCGATCGTCGTCAATGAGGGCTTTGACATCGCGGGGCTGCCCGCCCATCTCGCGCAACGCCTGCCGGCCTATGCCCGACCCGTCTTCATCCGCATCTCCCGCGAGCTCGATGCGACCGAGACGTTCAAGCAGAAGAAGGGTGAGCTGGCGCGGGAAGGCTTCGATCCGGCCGCGATCTCCGATCCGCTGTTCATGCTCGACCCGAAATCGGGCGCCTATGCCGCGCTCGATTCCGAGGCCCATGAGCAAATCCTCAACGGCACGATCAGGCTATAGCCGCGCGAAAATGCAGAGATAGGTCCAATTTTATCTGAATTGTCCAAGAAGCCATTTACTTCTGTCGGGTAAACAAGCGGCCATGGGGAGGCGGTCATCAAGAGCCGCCGCAACACGAACCGTCAATAACAAGAGCGAGCCAGCCATGTCGGTAAGGTCTAAGGTCATTGAAGCGATCCAGCAGATCGCCAAAGAGCAGCACGTCGCGCTTCCCGCCCTTTCCGACGATCTGTCCCTGCACGAGACGGGTTTCGATTCGCTCGCGTTCGCGATCCTGGTGGCGCGCCTCGAGGACGAGACCGGCGTCGACCCCTTCACCATTTCCGAGGACGCTGCGTTCCCTGCCACGGTGGGTGATTTCGTGCGGGCCTACGAAAATGTCCCCGCGTGAGATCTTTGCGCTCCGCGACCATCTCGGCGCGGAGCTGACCGGCCGCACCCTGTCGGATGCGCACCATGTCGTGTCGCTGACGGACATCCTGTCGCAGACGGTCCTCGGCGGCCGCCTGCGCGAATTGTCCGGCCGCGCGGTGTTGCTGAAATTGTCCGACCAGCTTCGGTCGGGCCTTGCCATGATCGAGCTCGACGGCATCGCCCGTCGCATGCTGCTGTGCCCGCCTGATCTCAACCCGGCATATCTCGAAGCCCTGATCGCTGATGCGGGCATCGATGCGGTCGTCACGGATGAGCCCGAGCGCTGGGGCGCGTCCGATGTATCGCTCGTGATCACCGCGCAATTGCCGCTTCAAGCCACCGCGCCGGCCAGATCCGAGCGCGCGACCGAATGGCTGATGCTCACGTCGGGCACCTCGGGCGTGCCGAAAATCGTCGGCCATACGCTGGAAGCACTCACCGGCGCGATCGTCGCCGAAGGCCCCGCGCGCGGACCTGCGCCGGTGTGGGCGACGTTCTACGACATTCGCCGTTATGGCGGCCTGCAGATCTTCCTGCGCGCCATCCTCTCCGGCGGCTCGATGGTGCTGTCGGATCCGCATGAGGCGCTCGGCGATCACGTCGCGCGGCTGAACGCGCGCGGCGTCTCCCATATCTCGGGCACGCCCTCGCACTGGCGCAAGCTCCTGATGAGCGGCTCGGCCGCGCAGTTCGCCCCGCGTTATGTCCGCCTCTCGGGCGAGATCGCCGACCAGGCCGTGCTCGACGGCCTGAAGGCCGCGTTCCCCGATTCCTCCGTCGGTCACGCCTATGCCTCGACCGAGGCGGGCGTCGGCTTCGCCGTCAATGACGGGCTCGAGGGCTTTCCGGCCGATTATCTCGGCAACCGCAACGGCGTCGAGATGAAGGTCGTGGATGGCTCGCTGCGCATCCGCTCGACGCGCACGGCGCATGCCTATATCGGCCGCAATGCGGCCGCGTTGACCGATGGAGACGGGTTCGTCGACAGCGGCGACATCGTCGAACTGCGCGGTGACCGCTATTATTTCGTCGGCCGCCGCGGCGGCATCATCAACATCGGCGGGCTGAAGGTTCACCCCGAGGAGATCGAGGTGGTGATCAACCGTCATGCCGACGTGCGGATGTCGCGCGCGAAATCGCGCCGCAGCCCGATTACCGGCGGCATCGTCGTGGCCGACGTGATCCTCGCCGACGGCACCGATCAGGCGCGGGCGAAGGAGATCCGCGACCAGATCCTGGATCAGTGCCGCGCGCAGCTCGCATCCCACAAGGTGCCGGCGGTGATCCGCTTCGTCGAGTCCCTCGACGTCACCCCGGCCGGCAAACTGGCGCGTACCGATGCATAATGTTCTCGTCACCGGCGGCAGCCGCGGTATTGGGCTGGCGATCGGCAGGCGCCTCGTTGGCGCCGGCTACAACGTGATCGCGGCGGCGCGGCGCGAGAGCGACGAGCTCAAGGCGGCGATCGCCGTCTCCGAAGGGCGCCTGCATTTCCGCGCTTGCGATCTCGCCGTGATCGATGCGATCCCGGCTTTCGCCAAGCTCGTCCGCGACGAGTTCGGTCCGATCTACGGCCTCGTCAACAATGCCGGCCTCGGCACCGAAGGCCTGCTCGCCACCATGCACAATTCCGAGATCGAGGCGCTGGTGCAGCTCAACGTGCTGTCGCCGATCATCCTCACCAAATATGTTGCGAGGCAGATGATGGCCGATGGCGCCGGCCGCATCATCAACATCTCCTCGATCATCGCGACCACGGGCTATAACGGCCTCTCCGTCTACGGCGCCACCAAGGCCGCCGCCACCGGCTTCACCCGTTCGCTCGCGCGGGAGGTCGGCAAGCTCGGCATCACCGTGAACGCGATCGCGCCCGGTTTCATCGACACTGAGCTGACGCACAATCTCTCCGACGAGGCGCGCAAGCGCATCGCCGGACGCAGCGCGCTACGCCGTCTGCCCGAGACGGATGACGTCGCGCACATGGTGGACTATCTGCTGGGCGAGGGCGGACGCAACGTCACCGGCACCGTGTTTACGATCGATGCGGGGAATACGGCGTAACTGGAACTCCGCCGCGACAATTGGGTTGATCCGGCACAATGACATCAAGCCGGATTTGGTCGTAAGATGCCCCGCAATCGATTGGGTTACGTCAATCGATCTGCCCTAACCGACAGGGAGCAGTCCATGACCACGCCAGACATGACCGCTTCAACTCAGGGCCGGACCGAGCAAGCCAGCGCAAAGCCGGACGACGTGCATTGCCCGCCGATGACGCATCAGAATTCGGGCAGTCACGGCCATGAAATGCATCCGCAGCAATTCGTGCGCCTGGTCGGTTGCCATGACGCGTCACTCGATGCCTTACGCAAGCGTCAGGACGAGAAGCTGCACTAGCCGCTCACGTCCGGTGCTTCGGCAAGTCCTTGGGCAAGTCCTTCGACACGTCCTTGGGCAAGTCGATCCGTTCGCGTGAGAATTCCGGCGGCCCTTCGGTAAGGCGGCGGATGCGGCGCTCGCGTTCGCCCACCGGCAATGCCGGATCGAGCAGCGCCTCGATCTCGTGCACCGCAAGTTCTTCGATCCTGGTGGCGTCCGATGCAATCGGGCGCGATGAGGTGCGTGCCGGGGGCGCGATCTTCAGGCCCAGTTCGACCAGCCTGCAGATCGCAGCCGAGCGCGACAGGTGATGAGCTTCGGCCCAGGCGTCGACGGCCGCGGTCAGTTCCTCCGGCATCTTCACCGCACTGATCGGGTCGAGCCCCGTGCGCCGCCGCACCGGAGGGGGCGAGTCCTTGTCGCCGAAGTCGGGCACTTCGATCATCCCTTGCAATCTCTGCAGATGCCTCAACATAGCCGCTCGCCCGGTCGACTATTTGACGCCGATCAATGACGGGCCGCGGCATTGCAGCGCGGCGCGATCTTGTTGTCAGGGTGCATTTCGGCCAATGATCGGGAATCGAAAGGGCGCCGGCCGGCGAACCCGGATCGATCCTGCCTCGTATCTTCCTCGCAACGCGTTCCCAACCATCCGGCATCACCCGATGACATCAGGCCAATCCTTCTACGGCGGCATTCGCGTCTTCCGAGGCTTCACCAGCCTGATGGACCCCGCGCTCTATGCGCCGCTGCCGGACGATTGGAGCATCGGCGTCGCCGATATCGTCGATTCCACCAAGGCGATCGCGGCGCAGCGCTACAAGGCGGTCAACATGGCCGGCGCCGCCGTCATCGCGGCGGTGACGAACGCGTTGGAGGGGCGCGAATTCCCCTTCGTGTTCGGCGGCGACGGCGCGAGCTTCGCGGTCGCGCCTTCCGATCTCGAACGTGCGCGCGAGGCGCTCGCCGCGACCGCGACCTGGGTGCGGGACGATCTCGATCTGAAGATGCGTATCGCGCTGGTGCCGGTGAGTGCGATCCGGGCGCAAGGGCTCGACGTGCGCGTCGCACGCTTCGGTCCGTCGGCCAATTTGTCCTATGCGATGTTTTCCGGCGGCGGGCTCGCCTGGGCCGATGCTGCCATGAAGCGCGGCGAGTTCGCGGTCGCTGAGGCGCCCGCCGGCACGCAGCCCGATCTCTCGGGCCTGTCCTGCCGGTTCGAGGTGATGCCGGCTGCGCGAGGCCTGATCCTGTCGGTGCTGGTGATGCCGGCGCGGGGTGCCGATCCCGCGGCTTTCCGCAAGGTGATCGAGGACATCATTCATCTCGTCGAGCGCAGCCCGGATGGTGGCCGCCCGGTGCCACCGCAGGGACCGCCGCTGAAATGGCCGCCGCAGGGGCTCGACTTTGAAGCTCGCACCAGGCGAGGCGGCCCGCTGTTCGTACGCCGGGCTGGCGTGCTGGCCTACACGCTGTTCGCCTATCTGATCATGCGCTTCGACCTCAACGTCGGCGGCTTCGTGCCAAACGTCTACAAGCGCCAGGTGGTCGAGAACTCGGACTTCCGCAAATATGATGATGGCCTGCGCATGATCCTCGACTGCACGCCGCAGCTCGAGCGCGCGTTGAGCGACCGTCTCGCGGCGGCGGCCCGCGACGGCATTGTGCGCTACGGCCTCTACCAGCAGGACGCCGCGATGATGACCTGCTTCACGCCGTCGGCGCTGCGCAGCGATCACGTCCATTTCATCGACGGTGCGCGCGGCGGCTACGCCTCGGCGGCAACGGCGTTGAAGGCGATGATGGCGTGAGTTGCTAGCGCCCCGCGCGCGTCCAGGTCTCGCCGCCGCAGAGTGCGCCGACGCAGCCTTCGACCCGTAGCGCGTCCGCGCCTGTCACAGTGACGCTGCTCGCATAGGTGCCGCCGTCGTCGGCATTGTAGATCTGGCCCGACCATTTGTTCGGAGCCGTCGGCTGCATGCCGCTGAACAATGGCAAGCCGATCATCGGGCGCCTGGTGAGCGCGGGATTGGGGTTCTTGCTGTCGGTGGCGGGCTGGCCGGTCGCGGTGTCCATGGGCTCGCGCAGCCATACGATGTGGCCGCAGATGCCGCCGCCGCATTTGCTGATCTTGACGCGAGCATCGCCGGCCTGGGTGAGCCAGGTCCCGTCGGCGCTCTGCGCTTGGGCGGAAGCCGTGCCGAACAGTGCAGCCAGAATGATGATGAGAGCGGCGAATCTGAATGTCATGGAGAGAGTCCCGGAATGGAGGCGCCTCCATAGCAGCAAATCGGGCGAGTGCAACGCCTGATGGAATCACATTTCTGAGCTTATTCGCCTGCCCGTATTTTGCCTGCGTTCATTTGCCCCAGCGCGCGAAGGCGACCGAGGCTGCGGTCGAAAGCCCGAACACGACCATGGCGCCGCCGACCAGCGCGAACAACGTCCAGGCCGGCGCCTGCGCCGTCATCAGGCCGACGCCGCCGATCGCGACGATCAGCAGCCGCGCGGTAGAGGCGAGCACCGGACCGCCGACGCGCGCCGCGCCTTGCGAGGAGAAATAAAGCGACACGCCGATGCCGAAGAACATGAAGGCCGGGCCTGCCCAGTGGAAATAGCTGTGCGCCGCCGCGGTGACGCCGGGGTCTCCAGTGAAGAGCGACACCCACAGCGCGGGATCGAGCGCGACGACGAGCCCGATCAGGCCAACGGTAAGTCCCGACGCCGCAGCGGCGGTCCAGGCCACGCGCCGCGCGCGTTTCACATGTCCGGCGCCCATTGCCATGCCGACCATCGGCACCGAGGCGATGCCGAAGGCGAAGGTGATCGGGATCAGCAGAAATTCCAGCCGCGAGCCGATGCCGTAGCCGGCGAGCATCTCGGTGCCGAAGGTCGCGAGGATCTTCGTGAAGATCAAGATGGTGAGCACGGTCTGGAGCGGCGACAGGCAGGCGACCGCGCCGACCTTGAGGATATCCAGGAACATCGCGCGCTCGAAATGAAAGGCGCGGACCTGCAGCGGGAGCCGGCTGCGGCCGGACAGAAGATACCAGAGGAAGAAGATCGCGGCGCAGGTGAACGCGATCAACTGGCCGGCGGCGACGCCGGGCATGCCGAACTGCTTCACGCCGAACAGGCCGAGCCCCAGCGTGCCGCCAAGCACGATCTGGAGCGCGCTTGCCCCGATCAGCGTCATCGAAGGCAGGCGCATGTCGCCGGTGCCGCGAATCACCGAGGCCAGCGTGTTGACGAGCCAGATCGCGACCGCGCCGGAGAACAGCACTTGCGAATAGCCGGAGGCCTCCTCGAGCACGCGCTCGCGGCCGCCGAGCAGCGTGAAGAACGAGCGGCCGAAGGCGAGCATCATCACCGTGAAGAACAGTCCGCCGCAGAGACCGATGATGGCGGCATGCAGCGCCAGCGTCGCCGCCCGCTCACGATCTCCTGCGCCGAGCGCGCGGCTGATCGCGGACGAAACGCCGCCGCCCATCGCGCCCGCGCTCATCATCTGCGTCAGCATCGCGAACGGAAACACCAGCGCGATCGCCGCGAGCGGGATGGTGCCGAGCCGGCCGATATAGGAGGTCTCGGCAATCGCAACCAGCGTGCTTCCGACCATCGCGATCATGTTGGGGATCGCGAGCCGCAGCAGCGTCGGCAGGATCGGCGCCGTCAGCAGGCTGGCGATGGGGGAGGCGACCGGGGCACGCGGCGCGGCGTCTGCGGAGGCGTCGATCGTCATGTTCACCGGGCGGAATATTGGATGATGATCGACATTTTATAGGGCGCAGCACCTTCGCGCCAGTCCTTCGCTCACGCAGGGCTCACCAGGGCAGGCCGCATAGGTCGATGGTGCCCAGCGTCGGCGCGCGGACGATGTTGAAGACGTAGGGCGCCATGTGGGTGAAGCGGATCCGCCCCTCCGGCTGCTCGCAATAGACCTCGCCTTGGAAGGGCAGCCAGCTTCGGGTCTGGTAGAATGCAAAATTGTGTGGTTCGCAGAACAGCAGCGCGAAGCGAACGGCCTCGTTGGCGCGCATGGTATGCACGGCCGCGTCGATCGCCACCGTCGCATAACCGCGGCCGCGCCGGTCCTCGCGCGTGCAGACCCCGCCGATGCCGCCGATATGCACCTTCTGCCCGTTCCAGGTGATGGTGCGGAAGTAGATGCCGACATGGCAGACGAGGCCGTCCTCGGGCGTCTCGATCAGCACACGCAAATCGGCATTGGCCCATTTGACATTGGCCCAGGGCTTGTCTGCGACCATCTGCGGTCCCCAGACCGCCTGATGCAGCGGCTCCGCGATGCGCCAGGAAGCATCGCCGTTCAAAATGTCGATCTCGATGCTCATCGTGCTCTCTTTCGCATCTCCGCGCCGTGGTGCGTTCGTTCTGCCATAAGCGCCTCAAAGGCAATGATATTTTACGGACGGGTTGAAGCGCCCCTCAGGCTCGCGATGTTTTTATGCAATCCGGCCAAACCGCCGCATCTGGCATTTTCGCAAATTGGCGGTATTTAACGGCCCTGGAACCTTCTATAAGAGTCGCCGTTAAGCCAGTTCCCCATCAGTCGCGGACAACAACCCATGACCTTTACGCTGCCCCCCCTCCCTTACGCCTATGACGCCCTCGGCCAGTTCATGTCGAAGGAGACGCTGGAATTCCACCACGACAAGCATCATCAGGCCTACGTCACCAACGGCAATAACGCGCTCAAGGGGACCGAATGGGAAGGCAAGTCCCTTGAGGAGATCGTCAAGGGCTCGTTCGGCAAGAACCCCGCCGTGTTCAACAATGCCGGTCAGCACTACAACCACATCCACTTCTGGAGCTGGATGAAGCCCAACGGTGGCGGCACCAAGCTGCCCGGCAAGCTCGAGAAGAAGATCAACGAGGACCTCGGCGGCTTCGAGAAGTTCAAGACCGACTTCCAGGCGGCCGGCGTCGGCCAGTTCGGCTCCGGCTGGTGCTGGCTCCAGGTCAAGAACGGCAAGCTCGAAATCTCCAAGACCCCGAACGGCGAGAATCCGCTGGTGCACGGCGCCACGCCGATCCTCGGCTGCGACGTCTGGGAGCACTCCTACTACATCGACTATCGCAACCGCCGTCCGGACTATCTGAAGGCGTTCGTCGAGAACCTCGTGAACTGGGAATACGTCGAGTCCCTGTTCAACAAGGCGTAAGTCGTCGCCTCGGACTGACGACATCGAGAAAGGCGGTCGCTCACGCGGCCGCCTTTTTGCTGTGCGGAATTGCCCTGCGCGGTGCGCGCACAGGTCTGTCATCGTACCGTTTGCATCACCTCGGCGGCACCCTTAATCAGGATGGGCATCACCCTCGAGCCGCCCCACACCCGTTGTCAGAACCTTCCCCGAACAATCCGGCGCCTGCCGAGGACGCGGAGTCCGAGCCGCGGCCGGGGCGTGTGCGCAAGCCGATCGGCTGGTCGACCATCATCATCGCGGCGCTGGTGGCGGTGAGCGCGGGCCTGGTCTGGCGCCGTGACGGCACCGACGGTGTCCTTGAGATTCTCACGCACGACCTCTCGCTGTTCGGCGGCATCCTGCCGCGCGTGCTGGCGGGCTGCCTGCTCGGGGCCTTCATCTCCGAAATCCTGCCGCACGAAAAAGTCTCGCGCTCGCTCGGGCCGAAATCCGGCCTGATGGGTCTTCTGATCGGCACGGCCTTCGGCGCAATTCTCCCGGGCGGACCCTTCACCGCCTATCCGGTGGCGAGCGCGCTGCTCGCGGTCGGCGCCGATTTCGGCGCCACCATCGCCATGGTCGTGAGCTGGACCCTGATCGGCTACGGCCGGGCGGTGGCCTGGGAAATCCCGATCATGGGCACCGACTTCACGCTGTGGCGGATCCTGATCTCGCTGCCGCTGCCGGTGCTCGCCGGCGCGCTCGGCCGCTTCGTCTATGTCCGGGTCTATCCGCAGCCGGCCGCGAAGGATGACGAGACTTGAGCGCCGCGCTTCTCATCGACATCCTGTTGTGGGGCTCGGTGTTCGGCGTCGGCCTGATCGCCTTCCGCCGCGGCCCTCCGGTGTTCAAGGCCTCGCTGCGCGAAGGCTCGATGGACTTCATCAACATCGTGCCGCGGATTGCGCTGGGCGTGATCGGCTCCGGCTACATCGCCGCCATCATCCCGCAGGAGGTGATCACCGGCTGGCTCGGGCCGGACAGCGGCTGGCTCGGGGTTGCGAGCGCCGTGGTCGCCGGCGCCGCCACGCCGGGCGGGCCTGTGATCGGCTTCTCCATCGGCACTGTGGCGCTGAAATCCGGGGGCGGCGTGCCCCAGGTGGTCGCCTATGTCGTCGCCTGGGCCCTGTTCGCCTTCCAGCGGGTGATCTTGTGGGAAATTCCGTTCATGCCGGCCCGCTTCGTCTGGTTCCGCTGCGCCGTCTCGGTGCCGTTCCCCTTCGTCGCCGCCGCCATCGCGATGGTGATCGGCAAGCCCTGAGCCGGCCGTGGACAGGCGTAATGTTATAATATAACGTCTTCGGCATGGTTCCCGCCGCGTCCCACGCCCATCATCACGACCATGCTCATGGCCACTCCCACGGCCATACCCACGACCACGGGCATTCGCACGGGCACGACCACACCCACGCCCATGTCCACGATGCGGCCTCGCCGCATCCGGCCCAGGACGCGCCCTGGTCGATCCTGCGCATGACCTTGGCGGGCCGCCTCGCGGCCGCACTTGCCGTCTGCGCCGTGCTCTGGGGCGTGGTCTTCCTGGCGATGAGGTGACCATGGCGGCGGCGCTGCACTTTCACAATGTCACGCTCGGCTATGACCGCCATCCGGCCGTGCATCATCTCAACGGCGAGGTCGCCGCCGGTGCGCTGGTTGCCGTGATCGGCCCGAACGGCGCCGGCAAATCGACGCTGCTGCGCGGCATCGTCGGCATTGTCCGGCCGCTCGACGGCAGCATCCATCTTGGCGGGCTCGACAGCAGGGACATCGCCTATCTGCCGCAGAGCGCGGAGATCGACCGCAGCTTCCCGATCTCGGTGTTCGATTTCGTCGGCACCGGGCTGTGGCGCGGCACCGGCCTGTTCGGCGGCATCGGCAAGGCCGCCCGCGGGAAGATCTTGCGCGCGATCGCAGCCGTCGGCCTCAATGGCTTCGAGAACCGCCCCATTGGCACGCTCTCGGGCGGGCAGATGCAGCGCGTGCTGTTCGCGCGCGTGCTGCTCCAGGATGCACGCCTGATCGTGCTCGACGAGCCCTTCAACGCCATCGACAGCAAGACCACGACCGACCTGCTCGCGCTGGTGAAGCACTGGCACGGCGAGGGCCGCACCGTGCTCGCCGCGCTGCACGACATGGAGATGGTGCGCAACCATTTCACCGAGACCCTGGTGCTGGCGCGCGGTCCCGTGGCGTGGGGCCCGACGGCGGAGGTGCTGACGCCCGAAAATCTGATGGTTGCGATGCGGATGTGCGAGGCCTTTGACGACAGTGCCGCTGCGTGCGCGGCTGACGAAGTCGGTTCGCGGGCGGCGTGATCACAGATGGTCTATGACGCGCTGATCGGCCCGTTCACCGAATTCGAGTTCATGCGGCGGGCGCTCGCCGCCGTGATAGCGCTGTCGCTGGCGGGTGCGCCGATAGGCGTGTTCCTGATGCTGCGGCGGATGAGCCTCGTCGGCGATGCCATGGCGCATGCGATCCTGCCCGGCGCGGCCGTAGGCTTCCTGCTCTCCGGCCTCAATCTGTTCGCGATGACGGCCGGCGGCCTGATCGCCGGCTTTGCCGTCGCGATCCTCGCCGGCGTCGTCGCGCGTTCGACCGGGCTGAAGGAGGACGCCTCGCTCGCGACCTTCTATCTGGCCTCGCTGGCGCTCGGCGTCACCATCGTCTCGATCAAGGGCACCAACATCGACCTGTTGCACGTGCTGTTCGGCAACATCCTCGCGATGGACGACCAGACATTGCTGGTGGTCGCCTTCAACGCCACGGTGACGCTGCTGGTGCTCGCGGTGATCTATCGGCCGCTGGTGATCGAGAGCGTCGATCCGCTGTTTCTGCGCACGGTCAGCCGCGCCGGTGGGCCGGCGCATCTCGCCTTTCTCGCGCTGGTCGTGATCAACCTCGTCAACGGCTTTCAGGCGCTCGGCACGCTGCTGGCGGTGGGATTGATGATTTTGCCGGCGGGCATTGCGCGGTTCTGGTCGCGCGACCTCACCGTCATGATCTGCATCGCGGTCGTCGCCGCCGCTGTCTCGGGCTATGCCGGCCTCGTGCTGTCGTTCCAGACCCGCGTGCCTTCAGGCCCCGCGATCATCCTGGTCGCGACGGGGATCTACATCGTCTCCGTGCTGTTCGGCCGCGTCGGCGGCGTCGTCAGGCAGATGTTTCCCGGCCGGCATCTGGAGGCGTGAGGATGCGCTTCCTTCTCGTCTTTGCCCTGCTGCTGATCGCCGCGCCGCTGCATGCCGCCGAGCGGCTCAACGTCGTCGCGAGCTTCTCGATCCTTGCCGACTTCGTCCGCAATGTCGGCGGCGACCGGATCAACCTGACCACGCTGGTCGGCGCCGACAGCGACGTCCACGTCTACACGCCGGCGCCTGGTGATGCGAAGCGAATCGCGGACGCGAAGCTCGTCATCGTCAACGGGCTCGGCCTCGAAGGCTGGCTGCCGCGTCTCGTGCAGTCGTCCGGCGCCAAGGCGCAAGTCGTCACCGCAAGCGCCGGCATCGCGCCGCTAAAACTCGGCTCGGCCGCCGATCCCCACGCCTGGCAGTCCGTGCCGAATGCCAAGATCTACGTGACCGACATCGCCAACGCGCTGGCTGCGGCCGACCCTGACGACGCGGAGTTCTTCCGCACTCAGGCCAAGGCCTATCTGGACAAGCTCGAGGCGCTCGACCGTGAGGTCCGCGAGGCCGTGGCCAAGATCCCGCCCGAGCGGCGCAAGGTGATCTCGACCCACGATGCCTTTGGCTATTTCGCCGCCGAATATGGCGTCCAGTTCGTGGCCCCCCTGGGCGTCTCGACCGAAACCGAGCCCAGCGCCCGGGACATCGCGGCCATCATTGGCCAGATCAAGGCCGCGAGGATTCCGGCGGTATTTCTGGAAAATATCAGCGACGACCGCCTGATCCGGCGGATCGCGGCCGAGACCGGCGCAAAGGTCGGCGGGACCCTGATTTCGGACGGTTTGACCGGCGAAAAGGGGCCTGCACCCACTTACATTGACATGGTCAGGCACAATATAAAGGCGCTGACCAGCGCGCTTGACCATTAGGGCAGGGGCCACCCCGCCTGGCGTCGCGCGAAAAAGCCCGAAGTCCGGAGTTGTTATGTCTGAAGTGACCTCCCAGAAAATTCCCGTGACCGTCCTCACCGGCTATCTCGGTGCCGGCAAGACCACGCTCCTGAACCGCATCCTGTCGGAAAACCACGGCAAGAAATACGCCGTCATCGTCAACGAATTCGGCGAGATCGGCATCGACAACGACCTCATCATCGGCGCCGATGAGGAAGTGTTCGAGATGAACAACGGCTGCATCTGCTGCACCGTGCGCGGCGACCTCGTCCGCATCATGGACGGCCTGATGAAGCGCAAGGGCAAGTTCGACGCCATCATCGTCGAGACCACCGGCCTTGCCGATCCCGCGCCCGTCGCCCAGACCTTCTTCGTCGACGAGGACGTCCAGAAGAACGCCCGGCTCGACGCCGTCGTCACCGTCGCCGACGCCAAATGGCTGTCCGACCGGCTCAAGGACGCGCCGGAGGCCAAGAACCAGATCGCGTTTGCCGACGTCATCGTGCTGAACAAGACCGATCTCGTCACCAAGCCCGAGCTTGCCGAGGTCGAGGCCCGCATCCGCGGCATCAACCCCTATGCCAAGCTGCATCGTACCGAGCGCTGCTCGGTGGCGCTGGCGGACGTGCTCGACCGCGGCGCGTTCGACCTCGACCGTATCCTCGACATCGAGCCTGATTTCCTGGAGGCCGACGATCATGACCACGACCATGATCATCACCACCATCACGGCCACGACCACCATCACCATGATCACGGCCACGGTCATGGTCACGGCCTGAAGCACTATCACGACGAGGACATGCAGTCGTTGTCGCTCAAGACCGACAAACCGCTCGATCCCAACGTGTTCATGCCCTGGCTCCAGAACCTGGTGCAGGTCGAAGGCGGCAAGATCCTGCGCTCCAAGGGCATCCTCGCCTTCCACGACGATGACGACCGCTACGTCTTCCAGGGTGTCCACATGATGCTGGAGGGCAACCACCAGCGGAAGTGGAAGGAGGGCGAGCCGCGTGAGAGCCGTCTCGTCTTCATCGGTCGCGAATTGCCGGAAAAGGCCATTCGCGAGGGTTTTGAGAGCTGCATCGTCTCGTGATGAAAGAGTTTACGCCCGCGCCCGATTCCGCCTCGATCGTCTCCGTCACCGACCGCGTCAAGCCGGTTGCGCTCGGCATGGGCGTGACCTCCGTGCATTTCCTCGGCCCCCGCGCCGCCTTCGTCGGCGGCGAAGAGAATGTCGCGTTCGTTGATAGCAAGGGCGAAGTCACCACGGTTGCCGCGCACAGCGGCGGCATTCTCTCGGCCGCCTCCGACGGCAAGCGCCTCGTCATGGGCGGTGACGACGGCAAGGTCGTCGCGCTCGACGCCAAGGGCGAGGTGACGCTGCTGGCCACCGATCCGAAGCGGCGCTGGATCGACGCGGTGGCGCTGCATCCCGACGGTGCCTTCGCCTGGTCGGCCGGCAAGACGGCAACCGTGAAGAGCGGCAAGGCCGAGGAGAAGTCGCTCGAGGTGCCCTCGACCGTCGGCGGGCTCGCGTTCGCGCCGAAGGGCCTGCGGCTCGCGATCGCCCACTACAACGGCGCGACGCTGTGGTTTCCGAACATGGAGGGATCAGCCGAATTCCTGCCCTGGGCGGGCTCGCATCTCGGCGTCACCTTCAGCCCTGACAACAAATTCCTCGTCACCACCATGCATGAGGCGGCGCTGCACGGCTGGCGGCTCGCCGACAACCGGCACATGCGCATGACCGGCTATCCCGGCCGCGTCCGCTCGATGTCCTGGAGCGCGGGCGGCAAGGGGCTGGCGACCTCGGGTGCCGACACCGTCATCATATGGCCGTTCGCCAGCAAGGACGGCCCGATGGGCAAGGAGCCCGCGATGCTGGCGCCGCTGCAGGCGCGCGTGTCGGTGGTCGCCTGCCATCCAAAGAACGACATCCTCGCCGCCGGCTACAGCGACGGCACCGTGCTGATGGTGCGTCTGGAAGACGGCGCCGAGATCCTGGTCCGCCGCAACGGCACGCCGCCAGTGGCCGCGCTCGCCTGGAACGCCAAGGGCACGCTGCTGGCGTTCGCCGACGAAAGTGGGGACGGCGGCCTGCTGGAGCTTTAATCTGTCATGGTTCTGACCGTATAGGGGACCATGCGGTTTTTGACGACCTTCCAGCTTGCCGACTTCGCGGACACGCTGGTCAGCCTGACCACGGCCTTCGTGCTGGGCACGCTGATCGGCGCCGAGCGGCAGTATCGCCAGCGTACCGCCGGCCTGCGCACCAATGTGCTGGTCGCCGTCGGCGCCGCCGCCTTCGTCGATCTCGCCATGCATCTGGACGGTGCGGACGGCGCGGTGCGGGTGATCGCCTATGTCGTCTCAGGCATCGGCTTCCTCGGCGCCGGCGTCATCATGAAGCAGGGCATGGACGTGCGCGGGCTCAACACCGCCGCGACGCTGTGGGCCTCGGCCGCGGTCGGCTCCTGCGCCGGGGCCGACATGGTCGCCCAGGCCGCGGCGCTCACCGTGTTCGTCATCGCCGGCAACACCATGCTGCGGCCGCTGGTCAACGCCATCAACCGTATCCCGCTGAACGAGAAGGCGCTGGAGGCGACCTACTACTTCAAGCTCGCAGTCGCGGCCGACGCCCTGCCTGATATGCGCGACCGTCTGGTCGACAGGCTGGAGGCCGCGAAATATCCGGTCGCCGATGTGGACGTGGTCGAGATCGGCGACGACATCCTGGAGATCGTCGCCAAGCTGGTCGCGACCGCGGTCGATCCGAACGAGCTGAATGTCGTGGCGACCGATCTCCAGCATCTGCCGGGCGTTCGCCACGCCACCTGGGAAGTCAGCACGACGGAATAGGCGCAGCGTTTTAGCGTCAGGCGACAGGTTCCGGCCTTGCCGGCGGCGGAACTGTCGTGGGGGCAAGTTCGTTGATCCCGCGAACAGATGCGGTGATCGACATGACCGGCAATGACAAGCGCAGACTGAAACTCGACCTGATGATCGCCTGCTCGCTGTTTGCGGCCGGCATCGTGATATCGGGCGTATCGATCGCGCAAATCCGCGCCGAGAGCCGGATGCAGACGGCGCAGGCGACGCCGCCGCTCCAGGGCACGCCGTCCGACGACCAGAGCAAGACACCCGCCGAATCCAAGCCCGGCGGCGACCGGCCGACCACGCCGGCGCCCGAGCCGGCGCGTCCCGATCCGCAGACGCAGGGCGCGGCGGGTACGGCCAAACCGGCATTGCCGCCGGCCCCTGCCGAGAAGATCGCGCCGCCGATCAAGGAGAAGTAGCCCGCCGGCCGGCGTATTGTGACGCGCATTTGATCTCGCCTCGGCAAACGGCCCGTTCCATAATCCGTCGCGCCAACGACAGATGGGGCCTCCCATGAAGATCGAAGACGTCCGCCGCACCGCTTATTCGATGCCGCTCACCAACCCGTCATTCCCGCCGGGGCCATATCGCTTCTTCGACCGGGAATATTTCATCATCACCTACACGACCGATCCCGAAGCCCTCGCCAGAATCGTGCCGGAGCCGCTGGAGGTGGCGGAGCCGGTGGTGAAATACGAATTCATCCGCATGCCCGATTCGACCGGATTCGGCGACTACACCGAAACCGGGCAGGTCATCCCGGTCCGCTTCAAGGGTGAGTTGGGCGCCTACACCCACGCGATGTACCTCGACGATGAGGGGCCGATCGCCGGCGGCCGCGAGCTGTGGGGCTTTCCGAAGAAGCTGGCGAAGCCGAAGATCGAGGTCGAGAGCGACGTGCTCGTCGGTTCGCTGCACTACGGTTCGGTGCTGTGCGCGTCTGCGACCATGGGCTACAAGCACCGCCCGCTCGATCATGACACCGTGCTGAACTCGATGAAGGCGCCGAACTTCATCCTGAAGATCATTCCGCACGTGGACGGCAGCCCGCGGATCTGCGAGCTGGTACGGTTTCATCTCGAGGACGTCACGCTGAAGGAAGCCTGGACCGGTCCCGCCGCGCTCGGCCTGTTTCCCCATGCGCTCTGCGATGTCGCCCGCCTGCCAGTGCGCGAGGTCGTCTCCGCGCTGCACTTCAAGGCGGATTTGACGCTGGGGCTCGGCAGCGTGGCGTTCGACTACATGGCGAAGTAGGTCGCGAACAAGAAAATGCCCGGCGCGAGGCCGGGCATCATGATCGATCAGGCGTGGTGCGCGATCAACGGACCAGGATATTCCGGAACTGCCAGGGATCGCTCGTGTCGATATCTTCCGGAAACAGTCCCGGGCGATCCGTCAGCGGCGTCCAGTCGGTGTAGAAACCCTTCACCGGGCCGAGATACGGCAGCTGGATTTCAAGCAGGCGATCGAAATCCATCTCGTCGGCTTCGACGATGCCTTCGTTCGGGTTTTCCAGCGCCCAGACCATGCCGCCGAGCACGGCGGAGGTCACTTGCAGGCCGGTGGCGTTCTGATAGGGCGCGAGCCTGCGGGTCTCTTCGATGGAGAGCTGCGAGCCGTACCAGTAGGCATTGTTGTCATGGCCGAACAGCAGCACGCCGAGCTCGTCGATGCCGTCGACGATCTCGTTCTCGTCGAGGATGTGGTGCTTTTCCTGCATCTTCGCGGCGCGGCCGAACATTTCGTGCAGCGACAGCACGGCGTCGTCGGCCGGATGATAGGCATAGTGGCAGGTCGGCCGGTAGACCGCCTTGCCCGATGCGTCGCGCACCGTGAAGTAATCGGAGATCGAGATCGACTCGTTGTGGGTGACGAGGAAGCCATACTGCGCGCCGCGGGTCGGGCACCAGGTGCGCACGCGCGTGTTGGCGCCGGGCTGCATCAGGTAGATGGCCGCGCCGCAGCCGGCTTCGTGGGTGCGCGCATTCTCCGGCATCCATTTCTCGTGGGTGCCCCAGCCGAGCTCGGACGGCTGCACGCCTTCCGACAGAAAACCTTCCACCGACCAGGTGTTGACGAAGACGTCCGGCTCTTTCGGCGACTTGGAGCGCTGGGTGTCGCGTTCGGCGATGTGGATGCCCTTGATGCCCGCCTGCCGCATCAGGTCCGCCCATTCGGCCTTGGTCTTCGGCCGGGGGGCATTGAGCTTCAGATCGGCGGCGACGTTGAGCAGCGCCTGCTTGACGAAGAACGAGACCATGCCGGGATTGGCGCCGCAGCACGAGACGGCCGTGGTCGAGCCCTTAGGCCGCGCCTTCTTGGCGGCCAGCGTCACTTCGCGAAGCGCGTAGTTGGAGCGTGCTTCCGGGCCCTTCGAGGAATCGAAATAGAAGCCGAGCCAGGGCTCGTTGACGGTGTCGATATAGAGAGCGCCGAGCTCGTTGCAGAGCTCCATGATGTCGGTGGAGCCGGTATCGACCGAGAGATTGACGCAAAAGCCCTGGCCGCCGCCTTCGGTCAGCAGCGGGGTCAGCAATTCGCGGTAGTTGTCCTTCGTCACGGCCTTCTGGATGAAGCGCACATTCTGCTTCTCGCAATGCGCCTTGCGGCCCTCGTCCTTGGGATCGATCACGGTGACGCGCGACTTGTCGTAATCGAGATGCCGCTCGATCATCGGCAGCGTGCCTTTGCCGATGGAGCCGAAGCCGACCATGACGATAGGACCGGTGATCTTCGCGTAGATCTGCGAGGCGGGGCTCATGGGATGGTTTCTCCGGGACGTGCTGGCGGACAAAGGGTGAGGGGTGGATCAGGCGCTGCGGCGCTTGGCGGTGACTTCGATCTCGACCTTCATCTCGGGCTTGTAGAGCGCCGAGACGACGAGAAGAGTTGCGGCCGGGCGGATCTCGCCGAGGACTTCGCCGCAAACCGCGAAGTGGGCGTCCGCATCCTTGGCGTCGGTGAGGTAGTAGGTCACGCGGACGATGTCGGCCATCTCGAAACCGCCCTCCTTCAGGGCGGCCTCGATGGTCTTGAAGCAGTTGCGTGACTGGCTCGTGACATCGGCCGGCATCGTCATCGTCGTGTAGTCGTAGCCGGTGGTTCCCGCGACGAAGGCGAACTCGCCGTCGATCACGGCGCGGCTGTAGCCGGCGGTCTTCTCGAACGGGGAGCCGGTGGAAATCAGGCGGCGGGGCATGGGTTCGGCCTCGACTGAAAGAGGGAATTTCGTGGGGTTAAAGGGCGTTTCCGGGGCCCGCGCAACCCCAAAGGAACAGGGTCTAGCGCAGGCGCGGCCGGGCGCTGCCGCGGAACGCGGCTTGGGTCGTCGCCATCATGGCAATCCCTTAGGCCGCTTGCGCGTGGAGGCCGCGAACCGACCTCCGTTTGGGCAAGGCGGCTCCGGTCGGGACGATCATCCCCTCGGCGCCATCGAGAGCGCCGTCGGTAAATTCGATCGCCAGCAGGCGGTCGCGCTCGAACGGGCCGGGCAGCGACAGCTGGCCGGTCTTCTCGCCCGTGAAGCCGAAGCGGGCGTAATAGGGGGCGTCGCCGAGCAGGATCACGGCGGCATGCCCGCGCGCCCGGGCGGTGGCCAGCGCTTGATGCATCAGCGCGGCGCCGATCCCGAGCTCGCGGAACGCAGGGTCCACAGCCAGCGGTCCGAGGACCAGAGCGGGCCTGCCTCCGGCGCTGACGTGCCACAGCCGCACGGTTCCCACGAGCGTCCCCTCGCGCACGGCCGACAGGGCAAGCCCTGCGGCTGGTGCGCGTCCGTCGCGCAGGCGCTGGCAGGTGCGGCCGTGGCGGTTCTCGCCAAAGCAGGCATCGAGCAGCGCTTCACGCACAGCGACGTCGGCAGCACGTTCCGCACGGATCGCGAACGGAGCGGCTTCCGAAGTGAGGGCGACTTGTGGCTTCCGAAAAGCAGTCATGGCGCGTCAGTCCCCGCTTGAACGGACGTGCCCGATAGGCACGCCTGTCCAAGACGTCGTCAGAATTGCAATGTCAGGAAGGGAGCCGGCGGACCGGCTCCCGGGTTCGTCAGGCCTCAAGAAGGAGGCAAATCAGATGTGGTACGTCTTCAGCGGCGGGATACCGTTGAACGCCACCGCCGAGTAGGTCGACGTATAGGCCCCGGTGCCCTCGATCAGCAGCTTGTCGCCGATCTCGAGCGTCACCGGAAGCGGGTACGGGTTCTTCTCGTACAGCACGTCGGCGCTGTCGCAGGTCGGGCCCGCGAGCACGCACGGCGTCATGTCCGCGCCGTCATGCGGGGTGCGGATGGCGTAGCGGATCGACTCGTCCATGGTCTCGGCGAGACCGCCGAACTTGCCGATGTCGAGATAGACCCAGCGCACCTCGTCCTCGTCGCTCTTCTTCGAGATGAGCACGACCTCGGATTCGATGATGCCGGCGTTGCCCACCATGCCGCGACCCGGCTCGATGATGGTCTCCGGAATCTGGTTGCCGAAGTGCTTGCGCAGCGCGCGGAAGATCGAGCGGCCGTAGGTGACGACCGGCGGCACGTCCTTCAGGTACTTGGTCGGGAAGCCGCCGCCCATGTTGACCATGGTCAGGTTGATGCCCCGCTCGGCGCAGTCGCGGAACACCTGCGAGGCCATCGCCAGCGCACGGTCCCACGCCTTCACCTTGCGCTGCTGCGAGCCGACATGGAAGGAGATGCCGCACGGCTCCAGGCCCAGGCGCTTGGCGACGTCGAGCACGTCGACGGCCATTTCCGGGTCGCAGCCGAACTTGCGCGACAGCGGCCACTCGGCGCCGGCGCAGTCATAGAGGATGCGGCAGAACACCTTGGCGCCGGGAGCGGCACGGGCGACCTTCTCGACCTCGGCGGCGCAGTCGACCGCGAACAGGCGAATGCCGAGCGCGAAGGCGCGCGCGATGTCGCGCTCCTTCTTGATCGTGTTGCCGAAGGAGATGCGGTCGGGCGTCGCACCGGCGGCCAGCGCCATCTCGATCTCGGCGACCGTCGCGGTGTCGAAGCAGGAGCCCATGGAGGCCAGCAGCGCCAGCACTTCCGGCGCCGGGTTCGCCTTGACGGCGTAGAACACGCGGCTGTCGGGCAGCGCCTTGGCGAAGGTCTGGTAATTGTCGCGCACGACCTCGAGGTCGACGACGAGGCACGGCTCGGTGTCGAGACCTTCCTTGCGGCGGTTGCGCAGGAATTCCTGGATGCGTTCGGTCATGGCACTCTCCAACGGTCCCAGCGACGGGATCCGCATCAACGTGACGTCGGATAAGAGCGCTTCGGCCACATCGCGCGATGGAGGCGCGCTGAAGCCAAAAGACTCAAACCAGACTGTGCTGCCGTGGATTGGTTGGGAGAGTTTCCCGCCCGCACACCTGGCAATGAAGGACAAGCCTTTTCAGTAGCCCGCGCCGGCGGTGGAATGCCGGTAGAGACCAAAAAAGCCCGATCCGTCGTTGCTTTAAGTCGCGTCCCCCGTTGAGAGCGGGGTGCGCCGGTTCGCCTCCGGCTGCCAGTCACGGTTGCAAAAAGTGAAGTCACCTTCGACATGGCATCTCTTTGAGAGAGATGCTGGACGCTCCGGGTTTGCTTTCGTCTTCCGGCTATGAGCCTTGCGACTTCCGCACTTCCGAAGAGCCCCTCGGCTTCTTCACCCCTTGGCGGCTGTCCGGCCTCTTGTCCGGATACCTACCGACTGACACACGACCACAGGCACGTGCGAAATTGGGCAAGTCCGCACATAAGCGTTTTGACTCTGGTTCGCAAGAATTTTTTTAGGCTGAGAACAGAATTGCCTAACATCCGCTTGCGCTGTGTTGCGCGAGCGACGCGGAAGATGAACGCGCGTTAAGTTTTTTACAGCGCGCGTCTCTCGCGCGCGAGGAAGCGTCAGCCGCGCTTGGTAAAGGGCTCGACGCGCTGAGCCGCGCGGATGAACGCGGTCATCACGAGCACGCCGAGTGCGAACAGCACGGCCTGAAGGATGTGCGCGCCCTGGTCGCCGAGCCCGAACAGGATCGCGAGCGCCCAGCCGCCGGCGAACGCGGCGCCGAACACTTCGGCGCCGATCAGAATGGCAGCGCTGATGACGGTGATGACGCTCGGCCAGACGATCTGACGGGAGGAGGAGGCAGGCGCGTTCATGAGCTCAGGAGTCCCTAGTCTTCGAGGGCCGCAATCTCCCCGAAAAGGCGGCCGGGAGCAAGGGCAAATGGCCCAAAAAAGCCCCATCGCGTGCTATAGCTGACCCCAACAAATCAGCTCAAAAACCGGGACTTGCGATGTCAGAACCCCGCCAAACCACGGACCTCGAGACCAACCCGCTGCTGAAGGCCTGGGTGACGCCGTTTGCGACGCCGCCCTTCGACGAGATCAAGCCCGAGCACTTCCTTCCGGCCTTCGAGCAGGCCTTCGCCGATCACTCCGCCGAGATCGCCGCGATCACCAACGATCCGGCGGCCGCCGACTTCGCCAACACCATCACGGCGCTGGAGCGCTCCGGCAAGCTCCTCAGCAAGGTCGCGGCCGTCTTCTACGACCTCGTCTCGGCGCATTCCAACCCGGCCATCCTGGAGATCGACAAGGAGGTCTCCTTGCGGATGGCGCGGCACTGGAATCCGATCATGATGAACGCCGTGCTGTTTGGTCGCATCGCCCATCTGCACGAGAACCGCACCAGGCTTGGCCTGACGCCTGAGCAGCTCCGCCTGCTGGAGCGCACCTACACCCGCTTCCACCGCTCCGGCGCCGGCCTCTCCGAGGAGGCCAAGACGCGGATGGCGGAGATCAACGAGAAGCTCGCGCAGCTCGGCACCAGCTTCAGCCATCATCTGCTCGGCGATGAGCAGGAGTGGTTCATGGAGCTAGGGGAGGCCGACCGCCAGGGCCTGCCGGAGAGCTTCATCGCCGCCGCCAAGGCTGCGGCAGAAGAGCGCGGCATGCAAGGCAAGGCGATCGTGACGCTGTCGCGCTCCTCGACCGAGCCGTTCCTGAAGAGCTCGGCGAGGCGCGACCTGCGCGAGAAGGTCTACAAGGCCTTCACGGCGCGCGGCGACAACGGCAATGCCAACGACAACAATGGAACGATCGTCGAGATCCTGAAGCTGCGCGAGGAGAGCGCCAAGCTTTTGGGCTATCCGACCTTCGCCGCCTACCGGCTCGAGGATTCCATGGCCAAGACGCCCGACGCGGTGCGGGGCCTGCTCGAACGGGTCTGGAAGCCGGCGCGGGTGCGGGCGCTCGCCGACCGTGACGAGATGCAGGGCCTGATCACGGAAGAGGGCGGCAATTTCAAGCTCGCGCCCTGGGACTGGCGCTTCTATGCCGAGAAGCTCCGCCTCCAGCGCGCCAATTTCGACGATTCCGCGATCAAGCCGTATCTCACGCTCGATCACATGATCGCCGCCGCCTTCGACTGTGCCACGCGCCTGTTCGGCATCACCTTCGAGGAGCGCAAGGATGTGCCGGCCTGGCACCCCGACGTCCGGGTCTGGGAGGTGAAGGGGCCGGACGGCAAGCACAAGGCGCTGTTCTACGGCGACTACTACGCACGGCCATCGAAGCGCTCCGGCGCCTGGATGACCTCGCTGCGCGACCAGCAGAAGCTCGACGGCGATATCGCGCCGCTCGTTATCAATGTCTGCAACTTCGCCAGGGGAGCCGGCGGCGAGCCCTCGCTGCTGTCGCCCGACGATGCCCGCACCCTGTTCCACGAGTTCGGCCACGGCCTGCACGGCATGCTCTCCAACGTGACCTATCCGTCGCTGTCGGGCACCTCCGTGTTCACCGACTTCGTCGAGCTGCCCTCCCAGCTCTACGAGCACTGGCAGGAGCGGCCCGAGGTGCTGCAGCAGTTCGCCCGCCACTACCAGACCGGCGAGCCGCTGCCGGACGACCTGCTCCAGCGCTTCCTGGCCGCGCGAAAATTCAACCAGGGCTTTGCCACGGTCGAGTTCGTCTCCTCCGCGCTGGTCGATTTGGAATTCCATACCCAGCCGGCCGAGGCCGCCAGCGACGTGCGCGCCTTCGAGAAGAAGGAGCTTGAGAAGATCGGCATGCCCGAGGAGATCTCGCTGCGCCACCGGCCCACCCAGTTCGGCCACATCTTCTCCGGCGATCATTACGCCGCCGGCTATTATAGCTACATGTGGTCCGAGGTGATGGACGCCGACGCCTTCGGCGCGTTCGAGGAGGCCGGCAACATCTTCGATCCGGCCGTCGCCAAGCGCCTGCACGACGACATCTATTCGAGCGGTGGATCGGTCGATCCGGAGGCCGCCTACGAGGCGTTCCGCGGCCGTCCGCCGGAGCCGGATGCGCTGCTGCGCCGGCGCGGCCTGCTCGACGACGCCAAGGCGGCCTGATGGGCATGCGCGCCCTGTTCGGCTTGCTGCTCGCCGCCGGCCTGTCGCTCGCGGCGGGGGCGGCACGCGCGCATCCGCATGTCTGGATCACCGCGACCAGCGAATTGCTGTACGCCGCCGACGGCACTGTCACCGGCGTCCGCCATGCCTGGACCTTTGACGACATGTTCTCGGCCTATGCGGTGCAGGGGCTCGAGAGCAAGACCAAGGGCGCCTATACCCGCGAGGAGCTGGGCCCGCTGGCGCAGACCAATGTCGAGTCGCTGAAGGAATACGCCTACTTCACCTTCGCGCGAGCGGACGGCAAGAAGGAGCGATTCCTGGAGCCTACCGACTACTTCCTCGACTACAAGGATACGGTGCTGACCCTGCACTTCACCTTGCCGCTGAAGAACCCGGTCAAGCCCAAGCAACTGGTGCTCGAAGTGTTCGACCGCTCCTTCTTCATCGACTTCCAGATGGCCAAGGACAACCCGGTCAAGCTGGTCGGCGCGCCCGCCGGCTGCCAGATGAAGCTCGATCGTCCCAGCGACGGCTCCGCCACGGCGCAGAAGCTGAACGAGCAGACCTTCCTGAACGGCGAGAACTCGAATTTCGGCATGATGTTCGCCAACAAGATCACGGTGGATTGCCCTTGAAGCCAAAGCTCTCCCCGCTCGTCCGCGGGCTTCTTGCCTGCGGCGCCGTTCTCCTCGTCGTCGGTGTGGCCGATGCCGCGCTTCACGGTGTCCTCGCGCAAAATCCGTTCGGCGCGCCGAAGCCGGCGCAAGCAGCCGAACCTGAGGCCAGCGGGATCATCGGCTGGCTGCTGGCAAAACAGTCGGAATTCTATCGCCAAATGTCGTCGACCATCCGTGCCGCGAAGTCCGACGGCTCGGCGGTGTGGACGCTGCTCTTCATCTCCTTTGCCTACGGCATCTTCCACGCCGCCGGCCCGGGCCATGGCAAGGCGGTGATCGCTTCCTATCTCGTCGCCAACCGCGAGACCGCCCGGCGCGGCATCGCGCTGTCGTTTGCCTCGGCGCTGATGCAGGCGCTGGTCGCGATCATGATCGTCGGCATCTCGGCCTGGGTGCTGAATGCCACTGCGAAAACCATGTGCAAGGCGGAAGGCGCGATCGAGATCGCGAGCTACGGCCTGATCGCGCTGTTCGGCCTGCGCCTGGTCTGGACCAAGGGCCGCACTTTCATCCGCGCGCTGCAGGCGGCGCAGCCGGTGCCGGCGATCGCCGGCGTGCCGCATGACCATGATCACGGTCACGGTCATCATCACCATCATCGGGATGCGCATGATCATCACGACCATGATCACGGGCACCATCACCATGATCACGCTCATGCCCATCACCACCACGGGCACGACCACGTCCATGACGAGCATTGCGGCCATTCCCACGGCCCCACCCCGAGCGAGCTCGCCGGTCCCGGCGGCTGGCGGCGCGGGTTCGCCGCGATCCTGACCGTCGGCATCCGGCCCTGCTCGGGTGCGATCCTGGTGCTGGTGTTCGCGCTGGCCCAGGGCCTGTTCTGGGCCGGCATCGCCGCCACCTTGCTGATGGGGCTCGGCACCGCGATCACGGTCGCGGCCATCGCCGTCGTCGCCGTCTCCGCCAAGGACATCGCGGCCCGCCTCAGCGCCGGGCGCGACGGTGGCGGCGCCCTCTTCATGCGCGGCATCGAGTTCGGCGCCGCCGCCCTCGTGCTGCTGTTCGGCGCGGGCCTATTGCTCGGCTACATCGCCGCCGAACGGACGACGTGTTTTTGAGTGGGAGCTATGTAGCCCGGATTACGCTTCGCTCCATCCGGGCTACGGTCTCATAGGCTCACACCGGCAGAAACCGCTTCAGCGCCGGCATGAAGAAGATCCCGAGATTGATCGCAAAACCGATGCTCCAGAGGATCGAGCGCAGCGTCGGGCGGTTGCCGAGATAGGTCAGCACATAGGCGATCCGCACGATCAGGAACAGCACGGCGAGCTCGTCGATCAGCCGCTGCGGCGAATCCCGGAATTCGGCGAGCAGCACCGCGAAGGCGAAGAACGGAAAGGTCTCGATGCCGTTCTGGTGGGCGCCGAGCGCGCGCTGCGCCAGGGCGTCCTCGTAGAAGGCGGGGTCGCGCGGCCGGGAATTGTCGAACGCGCGAAACCGTGTCCATTTGATCGAGACGATCGTCGCCAGATAAAGCAGCAGCGCTCCAAATACGCAGAATTCCGCGAGTGTCATCAGCCCCTCCCCGCTTGGGGGCGACCCTAGCGAAATCCGCCTCATCTTGACAAGTTCGGAGCAACGCGCGACGCAACGGTGCCATGACGATGTCAGCCCCCATCGAGACAACGAAGCCGACCGTTCAGTCCAGCCCGAAGCGGGTCGGCGTGCTCCTGGTCAATCTCGGCACGCCCGATACGGCCGATGCGCCCGGTGTGCGGGTCTATCTCAAGGAGTTCCTCTCGGACGCCCGCGTCATCGAGGACCAGGGGCTGGTCTGGCAGCTCGTGCTCAACGGCATCATCCTGCGCAGCCGTCCGCGCACCAAGGCGCTCGACTACCGGAAGATCTGGAACAACGAGCGGAACGAGTCGCCGCTGAAGACCATCACGCGCTCGCAAGCCGACAAGCTTGCGGACGCACTGTCTGACCGCGACCATGTCGTGGTGGACTGGGCGATGCGCTACGGCAATCCTTCGATCAAGTCGGGCATCGACGCGCTGATCGCGAAAGGCTGCGACCGCATCCTCGCGGTGCCGCTCTATCCGCAATATTCCGCCCCGACCTCGGCGACCGTCTGCGACGAAGTGTTCCGCGTGCTTGCCCGTTTGCGCAACCAGCCGACGCTGCGGGTGACGCCGCCTTATTATCAGGACGAGGCCTATATCGAGGCGCTCGCGATCTCGATCGAGACCCATCTGGCGACGCTGCCGTTCAAGCCGGAGTTGATCGTCGCCTCCTTCCACGGCATGCCGAAATCCTATGTCGACAAGGGCGATCCCTATCAGGAGCAGTGCGTCGCCACGACCGAGGCGCTGCGCCGCCGGCTCGGCATGGATGAGACAAAGCTGCTGCTGACCTTCCAGTCCCGCTTCGGCAATGACGAGTGGCTGCAGCCCTACACCGACAAGACCATGGAGCGGCTGGCGAAAGAAGGCGTGCGCCGGATCGCGGTGGTGACGCCCGGCTTTTCCGCCGATTGTCTCGAGACGCTCGAGGAGATCGCGCAGGAGAACGCCGAGATCTTCAAGCACAATGGCGGCGAGCAGTTTTCCGCGATCCCCTGTCTCAACGACAGCGATCCCGGCATGGACGTGATCCGCATGCTGGTGCTGCGCGAGCTTCAGGGCTGGATCTGATGGTGTCTCCCATGAACCGCCGCGAATGCCTGGCGCTTCTTGGGACGATCGCCGCGCTGCCGGCCCCGGTGCAGGCGCAGCAGCCGAACGCGACGCGGCGGCTCGGCGTGCTCTCGGTCACCGCTGCGGATGACGCGATCGGGCAGGCCCGCAGCACGATCCTGGTCGAGGCGCTCGCCGTCCACGGCTGGAAGGAGCACGACAACCTCAGGATCGATTGGCGCAGCGGCGCCGGCGACCGGGCACGCATCGCGCGGCTCGCCGACGAGCTCGTGGCGCTCAAGCCGGACATCCTGCTCGCGGTCGGAACGCCTTCGGTCGAGGAGCTGCGCCGGCGCACCACGACGATCCCGATCGTGTTCGCCGTCGTCACCGATCCCGTCAGTCAGGGCTTTGTCAAAAACCTCGCCCATCCCGGCGGCAACATCACCGGCTTCACCGATTATGACGGCCCGCTCGCCGGCAAATGGCTGGAGATGCTGACGCAGGTCACGCCAAAAGTGTCTCGCGTCTTCGTCGTCTACAATCCCGCCACCGCGCCATTCGCGCCCCTGATGCTGCGCACGATCGAGGACGCCGCACGGTCGCTACATGTGATGGTCGAAGCCGCGCCGGTTCATGACGCCGCCTCGATCGCCGCGCTGGCGTCGCGGAACGATTGCGGCCTCCTGATCCTGCCGGACTTCTTCACAATGGCCAATCGTGCGCATCTCCTGGCCGCGATCGGTGAAGCCCGCGTGCCCGCGGTGTTCTGGAGCCGCACCTTCGTCGACGAGGGCGGGCTGATGTCCTACAGTACGGACAGCGCCGAGCAGGTCCGCCGCGCTGCCTCCTACATCGATCGCATCCTGAAGGGAGCGCAGGCGGCCGACCTTCCGGTCCAGAATCCCACCAAGTTCGAGCTGGCGATCAACCTGAAGACGGCGAGGGCGATCGGCGCCACGCTTTCCTCGAGCCTGCTCGCGATCGCGAACGAAGTCATCGAGTAGGCCTCCCGCTAGGTCTCCGTTTGATGGCTTTCAAGAGCGTCCTGCAAATACTTAATCGTGACCGTTCCCTCTCCGTGCGTCTTGTGCACAATCGTGCCCATGCCGACGTTGAGTCGTGGCCGCTGAACCCTTGAGGTCATGACCTCGACCAATGACAGCGCGGGAAAGGGCTTTTTCCCGCCTTGGAGGAGATATGAGCGGTTTCGACATTTTCGCGATTGTTCTGGTCTTGCTCGTCATCGTGACGCTGGTTGCCGGCGTGAAGACGGTGCCGCAGGGCTATGACTGGACCATCGAGCGGTTCGGCAAATACACCCAGACCCTGAGCCCCGGGCTCAATCTGATCGTGCCCTATTTCGATCGCGTCGGGCGCAAGATCAACATGATGGAGCAGGTGATCGACATCCCCGAGCAGGAGGTCATCACCAAGGACAACGCCACCGTGACGGTAGACGGCGTCGCCTTCTTCCAGGTGTTCGACGCGGCGAAAGCGAGCTACGAGGTCGCCAACCTCACCCAGGCGATCACGGTGCTGACCATGACCAACATCCGCTCGGTGATGGGATCGATGGATCTCGACCAGGTGCTGTCGCATCGCGACGAGATCAACGAGCGCCTCTTGCGCGTCGTCGACGCCGCGGTCTCGCCCTGGGGCGTCAAGGTCAACCGCATCGAGATCAAGGATATCGTGCCGCCGGCCGACCTCGTCGAAGCCATGGGCCGGCAGATGAAGGCCGAGCGCGTCAAGCGCGCCGACATTCTGGCCGCCGAAGGCCAGCGCCAGTCGGAGATCCTGCGCGCCGAGGGTGCCAAGCAGGGGCAGATCCTCCAGGCGGAAGGCCGCCGCGAGGCCGCCTTCCGCGACGCCGAGGCGCGCGAGCGTCTCGCCGAAGCCGAGGCCAAGGCGACGCTGGCGGTGTCGGAAGCCATCGGCAAGGGCGACGTCGCCGCGTTGAACTATTTCATCGCCGACAAATATATCAAGGCGTTCGGCCAGTTCGCCGAAGCGCCGAACCAGAAGATCATCATGCTGCCGATGGAAGCCACCAGCATGCTCGGCTCGCTCGCCGGCATTGGCGAGATCGCGAAAGCAACGTTCGGCGAAAGCGCGGCCTCCGCGGCCGCCGCCGCGCGCCGCCCCGGTTCAGTGCCACCGACTGGCAGCACGCCGCCGGCGGTGCCGCCGCGGCAGGGATAGGATCCGCGCATGCCCTTCCGAAAGGGCATGCGCCAAATTTTGAGGTCGTGTCATGACCGACATGTTCGTATCGCTCGGCACCTGGAACTGGCTGATCTTCGGCTTCATCCTGATGGCGCTGGAGGTGCTGGCGCCGGGCATCTTCCTGTTCTGGCTCGGGCTCGCAGCACTGCTCGTCGGCCTGATCTCGTTCACCGTCGCCATCTCCTGGCAGATCCAGCTCGTGATGTTCGCGGTGTTCGCCGCCGCCGCCGTACCGGTGTGGCGCCGCCTCGCCCGGCCGAAGCTCGACGCCAGCGCCAGCCCCTTCCTCAACAAGCGCACCGAGGCCTTGCTCGGCCGCGAGTTCACGCTGGAGAAGCCGATCATCGACGGCAGCGGCACCGTGCGCATCGGCGATACGGTCTGGCGCGTGGCCGGGCCCGATACGCCGGCGGGGACGAAGGTGAAAGTGGTGCAGGTGGACGGTGCCAATCTGACGGTCGCGGCGGCGTGACTATTCTTTCCCTCTCCCCTTGCGGGAGAGGGTGGCTCGCCGCGAAGCGGCGAGACGGGTGAGGGGTATGTCTCCGCAAATGCTGATCTGAGTTTGAGGAGGCATACCCCTCATCCGGCGCTTCGCGCCACCTTCTCCCACAAGGGGAGAAGGAAGATCCGAGCGCTTGGCGATCTTCAACTCTTCTTCCACCTCTCCGCAAACCGGTGCAGCGGCATGAACGTCTCGCACAATTCCCGTCCGAGCGCTGTCAGCCCGTAACCGCCGCCGTCACCCAGCTCCACGAACCCGGCCTCGCGCAACTCCGTCAGCCGGGCCTGGAGCACCGTCGGCGAAGCCTCGTCGCAGGCGGCGCGCAGCGCGCGGGAGGTGAGAGGAGCCTCGCGCAACTCCCACAAGATCCGCAGGCTCCAGCGCCGGCCGAGCAAATCGAGCAGCGCCATGATCGGCCGCCCGGTACGCGATCCCCGGACGTTCGCTGACGCTACTGCCTGCTTCGCCATAATCACCCTCTTGCGTCTTGCTACAGATAATGTAGCGTCGTGCTACGATAAATGTAGCAATGGAGGCGCCCCGTGTCCCAGGCCATGCCGCGCATCGTCCCGCTCGCGCCGCCTTATCCCCCGGAGATCCAGCAACAATTCGACCGCATCATGCGCGGCGCGCCGCCGCTGGTGCTGTTCCGGGTGATGGCGGGCCACGCCCGCGCCTGGGACAAGTTTCGCGCCGGCGGGCTGCTTGATCCGGGTCCACTCTCCCTGCGCCAGCGCGAGATCGTCATCGACCGCACCTGCGCGCTGACCCGATGCGAATATGAATGGGGCGTGCATGTCGCGGTCTTTGCCGGGCCTGCGAAACTCACCGATGAGGAGGTGCACGCGACCGTGCGGGGCGATGCGACGTCACCATGCTGGTCGCCGGCGGAGCAGGCGTTGATCGCAGCGGTAGACGCGCTGCACACCCGCGCGACGCTCGATGATGCCGAGTTCGCCGCGCTGTCGGCGCATTACGACGAGGCCCAGATCCTGGAGATCATGCTGCTGTGCGGCTTCTATCGCACGGTGTCGTATCTGGCGAACGGGCTGAAGCTGCCCTTGGAGGAGAAGGCGGCAAGATTTCCGGCGTAGCTCTCAATTCCTCATCCTGAGGAGCGCGTCTTCGCGCGTCTCGAAGGATGAAGGCCCGGCCGGTGGCCTCGCCCTTCGAGACGCGCGCGAAGAGCGCGCTCCTCAGGGTGAGGGTCTTCTGGATTGCTTCGCTGCGCTCGCAATGACGGTGGAGAGACAGCGTGCCTACGCCACACCCGCCCGCAGCAAATCGTGCAGATGCACGATGCCGACCACCTTGTCCGCCTCGGTCACCACCAGCGTCGTGATCTTGCTCGTGTTCAACACCTCGATCATCTCGGTGGCGAGCATCGAGGGCGGCACGGTCTTCGGCTGCTTCGTCATGATGTCGTCGACCAACGCCGTCAGAAGATCCGGCCGCATGTGGCGGCGCAGATCGCCGTCGGTGATGATGCCTGCGACCCCGCCGGCATCATCGACGATGCAGACGCAGCCCAGCCCCTTCGCCGACATCTCCATCACCGCGTCCGACATCTTGGTGCCGAGCGGCTTGACCGGGATCTCCGCGCCGGTGCGCATGTAGTCGCGGACGAATTTCAGCATCGCGCCCAGCTTGCCGCCGGGATGGAAATGCGCGAACTCCAGCGCGGTGAAGCCGCGGCCTTCGAGCAGCGCAATCGCGATGGCATCTCCGATCGCGACCTGCATCATGGTCGAGGTGGTCGGCGCCAGATTGTGCGGGCAGGCCTCGCGCGCCTTCGGCAGCTCGATCACGATGTCGGCGGCCTGACCGAGCGAGGACGAAGCGTTCGACGTCACCGCGATCATCGGGATCGCGAACCGCGCCGAATAGTTCACCAGCGTCTTCATCTCCGGCTGCTCGCCGGACCAGGACAGCGCCATGATGACGTCGTCGGTGGTGATCATGCCGAGGTCGCCATGGGCGGCTTCCGCGGTGTGGACGAAGAAGGCGGGGGTGCCGGTGGAGGCCAGCGTCGCCGCGATCTTGCGCGCCATGTGGCCGGACTTGCCGAGCCCGGTGACGATGACGCGGCCCTTGGCGTTGCGGATCAGGTCGACCGCCCTGGCGAAGGTCTCGCCCAGCGGGCCGCGCAGCGCGGCGGCGAGCGCGTTGATGCCGCCGCTCTCCGTCTCCAGCGTGCGGAGCGCGGATTCGACGCTTGTCGTGATGGGGCCGGATGATGGGGTCATCAGCGGTTTCGAGCTCGGCATGTTCAGGTCCAGGGAGGGGGCATTCGCCCGTTGGCGCCTGCTTAGCATGCCCGGGCGGGTGAGGCGACGAGGCCCCAAAAGCCCTCAACCGGTCATTAACCATAATTGTTTTAACTCCATTAACGATGGTTCCCGCCACCCGGCGGAGGTCGTCGTGAAAGTGTTTGATTTCGTTGAGGTAATTCCATCGTGGGGTCGTCTCCAGGCACGGGCCGGAGCAAGCGCGGGCATTTCCTGCGCGCGGCTTTGCCGTGCCTTGCGCTGACTGCCCTCGGAAGCGCGCCCGCCGCCGCCCAGAGCCTCACGCCCGACCTCTTCAATCCCAACCGCGGCGGCTTCGCCGCGCCGGACACGCTGCCGACGCGCCGCACGGCGGGCGTGCCGCAGGCGCCGTCCGACGCGCTGCCGGCGCTGCCCGATCCCAACGCCGATCCGCGCGGGCGCCAGCCGGCGCCGGCAACCTCGCGCACCGGTCAAACCCCGGCCAATCAGGTCCCGACCTATGGCCTGCCCGCCGCCAACGGCGCGAGCAGCTCCGGCTACGACTCGCTGAACCGCAAGCGGCAGCAACCAAAGCTCTATCCGGGTCAGCCGAAGCCGAAGCGCGCTGCGGGGCCGGGCTCGCCAGTGCCGTCGGCCAAGCCGCCGGTGTCCACGCTCGGCCTGCCCAAGATAGCGCCGCCGCCATCCGAGACCGCGAACAGGGCGCCGGTGCCGGCGGCGATGGCGGGCACCGTGCCGGGCCAGCCGCAGCGCCGCCGCCTCAAGGCCGACGACGATGCGTTCGGCGCGGTCGGCGACTATGCCGGCAGCTTCCTGATCAAGGGCGGGCTCGAGCTATCGACCGGTTACGACACCAATCCCGCGCGTCTCAACAAGCCGGTCGGCTCGCCGGTCTATGTCGTCGCGCCCGATCTTCTCGTGGCGTCCGACTGGGAGCGCCACGCGCTGGTCGCCGATCTGCGCGGCTCGTTCTCCGGCTACACCAACAACATGCCGGCGACGATCGACGGCTTTGCCTCGCCGTCGCCGGTCGAGATCGACCGCCCCGATTTCACCGGCCATGTCGACGGCCGCCTCGACGTCGACCGCGACTTCAAGCTGACCTCGCAGCTCCGTCTGCGGCTCGCCACCGACAATCCCGGCAGCCCGAACGTGCAGGCCGGCCTGCAGAAATATCCAATCTACGCCGCCTACGGCACCACGCTCGGCTTCGACCAGACCTTCAACCGTTTCCAGGTCGCGGCCGGCGTGACGGTAGATCGAACCGCCTACACGAACTCCAAGCTCACTGACGGTACGATTTCGAGCAACGACGATCGCGACTTCAACCAGTACGGCGGTGTGGGACGTTTCTCCTACGACCTCAAGCCGGGGCTGAAGCCGTTCGTCGAGATCGAAGGCGACAGCCGCGTGCACGACCAGCCCGCGGACCGCAACGGCTATTTCCGCGATTCATCGGGTGGCTACGCCAAGGTCGGCTCGACGTTCGAGTTCACGCGCATCCTCGTTGGCGAGATCTCGGTCGGCTATACTGCACGCAACTACGTCGACCCGCGCCTCAGCCAGCTCGCGGGCTTCCTGACCGCGGGCTCGCTGATCTGGAATGCGAGTGGCCTGACCACCGTGAAATTCTTCACCGACACGCAGATCGCCGAGTCCACGGTCCCCGGCTCCTCCGGCGTGCTGGTGCACACCTACGCCGCCGAAGTCGATCACGACTTCCGCCGCTGGCTCACCGCGGTCGGCAGGTTCACCTACGGCACCTACGACTACCAAAACCAGAATCGCAACGACAAGACCTACTCGCTCGAAGGCAATCTGATCTACAAGCTCAACCGCAACATCTGGGTCAAGGGCACGTTGCGCCACGACATCCTGAATTCGAACGTCGCGGGCTCGAGCTCGCAGGGGACTGTGGTGTTGGTTGGGGTGAGGCTGCAGAATTGAGGGGGCGGATCGCGTTCTAGCGAATGCGGTTTAGCGGCGCCCTTGCCACTCACTCCGCTGGCATGCCCCGGCTTGATGTTTAGTCCGGAGACATAGCTGACACCTGTTCGGACACATCACTGACAGGTTGGGCGTTGGTCAAGTCGATGGATGCGACCTGCCAGCTGGCGAAGAAGATTCCGTAGTGGCCGTCATGATCCAGCGGTCGGATGGCAAGGCGTTCGCGGGCGAAAGCTTGGGGAACTTTCCAGAAGCGTCCCTTGAAGGAGATGTAGGGTCTGGTCGAGGAGACCCTGCGCACGATCTCGCTGCTGTCGTACGCGACGTTCGGAACGCGGGCCGGCATGGCACGAGCGCTCGGCCGGAAGCGATCGGCAGGGACGTGCATATCCAGGCCCTCGTGGGGCCGCTCCAGATTGTAGACCGGCCGCCAGGCATCGAAGGCACGCTGGACTTCCGGGAGGGTGCGGAAGCGGCGCATGGCAAAGACCTCGGCCTTCAGGGTGCGATGGAAGCGTTCGTTCTTGCCGCGGGCCTGTGGATGGCACGGCCTGGCATGGACCACCCTGACGCCAAGCTTGAGCAGCCACACCTTCAGTCCGGTCCAACGAATGCCGGACGTGTCGCCCCAGGGTGAGCCGTTGTCGGTGTAGAAGGCCTCCGGCAGGCCATAGCAGCGGAACGTCGCCGTCAGGTGATCCTGCACGGTCAGACGCTGCTCGTCGGCACAGGCCTTCAGGCACAGAACATAGCGCGAGTGATCGTCGACGATTGTGAGCGGATGGCACCGTGTCCCGTTGGCGAGCGGCAGGTGACCCTTGAAGTCCATCTGCCACAGCAGGTTGGGAGCTTCCTTCTCGAAGCGGTGCCCCGGATTTGGCGGTGCATTCTCGCTGGGGCTGACCCGGCCGTTCCGGCACAGGATCTGGTGCACCGTTCACGGCACAGGCACCGTCTGCCCGCCCCGCTTCAGGCAATGGGCAATCTTCCGCGCTCCCCAGGCCGGATGCTTGTCGCGCACAGCCAGGACCTCCGTCTCGACCGCGGGCTCACTCCGCCTGGGCATCGCGTGCGGGCGCCGGGAACGGTCGGCCAGCTCCCGATCACCGGCCTGCCAGCGCGCCAGCCACTTGTAGCCAACATCAGGACTGATGTTGAACCGGCGGCAGAGCTCGCGCCGATTGGCTCCCTCTTGCAAAGCAAGCCGCACAAACTCGTGGCGCTGATCCATTACTGACACCTCATTCCAAGGCATGGACGGCCTCCCGAATCGGACCAATCCAGCCAATGTTGATGTGTCAGCTATGTCTCCGAACACCCGTCAGTGATCTGTCCGGGCTAAACACTTGACCGGGGCATCCAGTACGCCGCGGCCTATCCGCATACGTTTGACGTCTCTGGAATACTGGATCGCCCGCTTTCGCGGGCGATGACACCTTTCGTAAATCGGGCAGTGGAGCTAGCCGCGACTACCGCGGCAGATCCGTCTTCCCCATCAGGAACGTATCGATTGACCGGGCACACAGCCGGCCCTCGCGGATGGCCCAGACCACCAGCGACTGGCCACGGCGCATGTCGCCGGCGGTGAACACGTTCGGGCGCGAGGTCTGGTAGTCCAAGGTGTTGGCCTTGACGTTGCCGCGCGGGTCGAGGTCGACCGAGAGCAGCTTGAGCAGGCCCTCGTGCACGGGATGGACGAAGCCCATCGCGAGCAGGACAAGTTCGGCATCGAGCTCGAACTCGGTGCCGGCAATCGGCTTGAACTTGTCGTCGACGCGGACGCAGTGCAGCTTCTTGACCTTGCCGTTCTCGCCGGTGAACTTTTGCGTCAGCACGGCGAATTCGCGGATCGCGCCTTCGGCCTGGCTCGACGACGTCCGCATCTTGAGCGGCCAGTTCGGCCAAGTCAGGCCCTTGTTCTCGCGCTCGGGCGGGGCGGGCATGATCTCGAGCTGGGTCACCGAGAGCGCGCCCTGGCGCAGCGAGGTGCCGATGCAGTCGGAGCCGGTGTCGCCGCCGCCGATGACGACGACATGCTTGCCGCCGGCCAGGATCTCCTCGACGCCGTTCAGGGGCTCGCTGGAGACGCGGCGGTTCTGCTGCGGCAGGAAATCCATGGCGTAGTGGATGCCCTGGAGGTCGCGGCCGGGGATCGGCAGGTCGCGCGGGGCTTCCGCGCCGCCGGTCAGCGCCACGGCGTCGTAGTCGTTGAGCATCTCGCGCGGATCGACATTGCCTTCAGCGCCGACATGGCTGTTGTAGTGGAAGGTGACGCCTTCGCCTTCCATCTGCTTGACGCGGCGGTCGATGACGCCCTTCTCCATCTTGAAGTCCGGAATGCCGTAGCGCAGCAGGCCGCCGGCCTTGGCGAACTTCTCGAACAGGTGCACGTCGTGGCCGGCGCGCGCGAGCTGCTGCGCGCAAGCCATGCCGGCCGGACCCGAGCCGATCACCGCGACCTTCTTGCCGGTCTTGACGGCGGCGACCTCAGGCTTCAGCCAGCCATTGTCCCAGGCGCGGTCGACGATCGCGCATTCGATGGTCTTGATGGTGACGGGGTTGTCGTCGATGTTGAGCGTGCAGGAGGCTTCACACGGCGCCGGGCAGATGCGGCCGGTGAACTCCGGGAAATTGTTGGTCGAGTGCAGGTTGCGCGAGGCTTCTTCCCAGTTGCCCTGATAGACGAGGTCGTTGAAGTCGGGGATCTGGTTGTTGACCGGGCAGCCGGGCGTGCCGGGCGCGACCGAGCCGGTGCCGTGGCAATAGGGGATGCCGCAGTTCATGCAGCGCGCGGCCTGGTCGCGCGTTTCCTTCTCGGTCAAGGGAACGACGAACTCGCCAAAATGCTTCACGCGCTCGGCGACCGGGGTGTACTTGCGGTCATGCCGTTCGATTTCGAGAAAACCCGTGATCTTGCCCATTAAACCCGAAGTCCCTGCCGCTTAGTTCGTCTGCTCTCTAGCTGGACCCTCATCCTGAGGAGCGCGGAACGCGCGTCTCGAAGGATGAAGGCCCGGCTGGTGGTCTCATGGTTCGAGACGGCGCTTCCGCGCCTCCTCACCATGAGGCTCTTTTATTTACGCCCCGATCGCGATTTTCGGCTCGGCGTCCGCGTTGGCGGCCATCTCGCGCAGCGCGCGCCGGTACTCGACCGGCATCACCTTGCGGAATTTGGGCAGCCAGTCCTTCCAGTTGGCGAGGATCTCGGCTGCGCGCCTGGAGCCGGTCGCCTTGGCGTGGCGCGTGATCAGGACGTGCAGGCGCTCGACATCGGAGTCGAGCAGGTCCTTGAACACGTCGACCCGGCCGTGCGCCTCGAGGTCACCGGTGTGGTGATAGGTGCCGGCATTGATCAGCTCTTCCGACAGCACCGGCTCGAGCTCGACCATCGCCATGTTGCACAGCCTGTCGAAGCCACCGGTCTCGTCGAGCACATAGGCGATGCCGCCGGACATGCCGGCCGCGAAGTTACGCCCGGTCTTGCCGAGCACGACCACGATGCCGCCGGTCATGTATTCGCAGCAATGATCGCCGGCGCCTTCGACGACCGCGACCGCACCCGAGTTGCGCACGGCGAAACGCTCGCCGGCGACGCCGCGGAAGTAGCACTCGCCCTGGATGGCGCCGTACATCACGGTGTTGCCGACGATGATGCTCTCTTCCGGCACGATGCCGCTGTTGGCGGGGGGCTTGACGATGATCTTGCCGCCCGAGAGGCCCTTGCCGACATAGTCGTTGGCCTCACCTTCGAGCTCGAAGGTGACGCCTTGCGCCAGCCACGCGCCGAACGCCTGGCCCGCGGTGCCCTTGAGCCCGACATGGATGGTGTCGTGCGGCAGGCCGGCATGGCCGTAGATCTTGGCGACCGCACCCGACAGCATCGCACCCGCGGAGCGGTTGGTGCTGTTGATCCTGGCCTCGATCTTCACCGGCGCGCCGCGGTCGAGCGCGGGCGTTGCCTTCTCGATCAGCGTGCGGTCGAGCACGGCTTCCAGATGATGGTTCTGGCGCTCGGAGTGATAGATCTTCTGGCCCTTCTCTTCCTTCTGCTTGACGAACAGCTTCGAGAAATCGAGGCCCTTGGCCTTCCAGTGCGCGACCAGCCTGGTCTGGTCGAGCAGCTGAACCTGGCCGACCATCTCGTTGAAGGTGCGGAAGCCGAGGCTCGCCATGATCTCGCGGACTTCCTCGGCGACGAAGAAGAAGTAGTTGATCACGTGTTCGGGCTGGCCGGTGAAGCGCTTGCGCAGCACCGGGTCCTGCGTCGCGACGCCGACCGGGCAGGTGTTGAGGTGGCACTTGCGCATCATGATGCAGCCGGCCGCGATCAGCGGTGCGGTGGCGAAGCCGAACTCGTCGGCGCCGAGAAGTGCGCCGATCACGACGTCACGGCCGGTGCGGAAGCCGCCGTCGACCTGGACCACGATGCGGCTGCGCAGCCGCTCGCGCACCAGCGTCTGGTGGGTTTCGGCGAGGCCGATCTCCCACGGCGAGCCGGCGTGCTTGATCGAGGTCAGCGGCGAAGCGCCGGTGCCGCCCTCGAAGCCCGCGATGGTGACATGGTCGGCGCGCGCCTTGGCGACGCCGGCGGCCACGGTACCGACGCCGATCTCGGAGACGAGCTTGACCGAGACGTCGCCCGTCGGGTTGACGTTCTTGAGGTCGTAGATGAGCTGCGCCAGATCCTCGATCGAGTAGATGTCGTGATGCGGCGGCGGCGAGATCAGGCCGACGCCCGGCGTCGAGTGCCGGACTTTTGCGATGGTCGCGTCGACCTTGTGGCCGGGCAGCTGGCCGCCTTCGCCGGGCTTGGCACCCTGCGCCATCTTGATCTGCATCATGTCGGAGTTGACGAGATACTCCGTGGTGACGCCGAAGCGGCCCGAGGCGACCTGCTTGATCGCCGAGCGCATGGAATCGCCGTTCGGCATCGGCTTGAAGCGATCGGCCTCCTCGCCGCCTTCGCCGGTGTTCGACTTGCCGCCGATCCGGTTCATGGCGATCGCGAGCGTGGTGTGCGCCTCGCGCGAGATCGAGCCGAAGCTCATCGCACCGGTGGCGAAACGCTTGACGATGTCCTTGGCCGGCTCGACCTGGTCGAGCGGCACCGGCTTGCGCTTCTCTTCGTCCGCGTTCTTGATCCGGAACAGGCCGCGCAGCGTCAGCAGGCGCTCCGACTGCTCGTTGAGGATCTTTGCGAAGGCGCGATAGCGCTCCTGCGAGTTGCCGCGGGCGGCGTGCTGGAGCAGCCCCACGGACTCGGCGGTCCAGGCATGGTCCTCACCGCGGCTGCGATAGGCATATTCGCCGCCGACGTCGAGCGCGGTCTTGTAGACCTGAGCCTCGCCGAACGCGTCGGAATGACGGCGCACGGCTTCTTCCGCGATCTCGGCGAGACCCACGCCCTCGACGCGGGTGTGCGTGCCGGCGAAGAACTTTCCGACGAAATCGGCCTTGAGGCCGACCGCGTCGAAGATCTGCGCGCCGCAATAGGACTGGTAGGTCGAGATGCCCATCTTGGACATCACCTTCAGAAGGCCTTTGCCGATCGACTTGATGTAGCGCTTGACGATCTCGTAGTCGTCGAGCGAGCCGGGCAGGCGGTCCTTCATCGCGATGATGGTCTCGAACGCGAGGTAAGGATTGATCGCCTCCGCGCCGTAGCCGGCGAGGCAGGCGAAGTGATGCACTTCGCGCGGCTCGCCGGATTCGACGACGAGGCCGACCGAGGTGCGCAGGCCGACGCGGATCAGATGATGATGCACGGCGGCGCAGGCGAGCAGTGCCGGGATCGGCACCCGGTCGGTGCCGACCATGCGGTCGGACAGGATGATGATGTTGACGCCCTCGCGCACCGCGCTTTCCGCACGCGCGCAAAGCTCGTCGAGCACCTGGTCCATGCCGGCCGCGCCGAGACCGGCGTGGAAGGTGGTGTCCAGCGTGCGCGACTTGAAGTGGGATTCGGCGACGTCCGAGATCGAGCGGATCTTTTCGAGATCCGCGTCGGTCAGGATCGGCTGGCGCGCTTCGAGGCGCTTGGTGGTGGCGAGGCCCTGCAGGTCGAACAGGTTCGGCCGCGGTCCGATGATGGAGACGAGGCTCATCACCAGCTCCTCGCGGATCGGATCGATCGGCGGGTTGGTGACCTGCGCGAAGTTCTGCTTGAAGTAGGTGAAGAGCGGCTTGGCCTTGTCCGACAGCGCCGAGATCGGCGTGTCGTTGCCCATCGAGCCCGCGGCTTCCTCACCGGTGGAGGCCATCGGCGTCATCAGGATGGAGATGTCTTCCTGGCTGTAGCCGAACGCCTGCTGGCGATCGAGCAGCGACAGGTTGGAGCGCACGCCGGTGGTCGGCACCTTCGGCAGCTCTTCCAGCACGATCTGGGTCCGCTCCAGCCACTCCTTGTAGGGATGGCTGCGGGCGAGCTCGGCCTTGATCTCGTCGTCCGGGATCAGACGGCCCTGCTCGAGGTCGACCAGCAGCATCTTGCCGGGCTGCAAGCGCCACTTGGTGATGATCTGGTCCTCGGGGATCGTCAGCACGCCCATCTCGGACGCCATGACGATGCGGTCGTCCCTGGTCACGAGATAGCGCGCCGGCCGCAATCCGTTGCGGTCGAGAGTGGCGCCGATCTGGCGGCCGTCGGTGAAGGCGATCGCGGCGGGGCCGTCCCACGGCTCCATCAGCGCGGCATGATATTCGTAGAAGGCGCGGCGCTTCTCATCCATCAGGGGATTGCCGGCCCAGGCCTCCGGAATCATCATCATGACGGCGTGCGGCAGCGAGTAGCCGCCCTGCACCAGGAATTCGAGCGCGTTGTCGAAGCAGGCGGTGTCCGACTGTCCCTCGTAGGAGATCGGCCAGAGCCGGTTGATGTCCTTGCCGT
Organism: Bradyrhizobium sp. CCGB01; assembly: GCF_024199795.1. NCBI lineage: Bacteria > Pseudomonadati > Pseudomonadota > Alphaproteobacteria > Hyphomicrobiales > Nitrobacteraceae > Bradyrhizobium > Bradyrhizobium sp. CCGB01. The sequence continues at coordinate 8,583,809 of NZ_JANADK010000001.1, read as the reverse complement.
AGAGCTCGGAGCTCACCGAAGCCTGGCGCGCGGCCATCCAGTTGGTGTTGCCGCGCAGCGTGTTGATCTCGCCGTTATGCGCGATCATGCGGTAGGGGTGCGCCAGCGACCACGCCGGGAAGGTGTTGGTCGAGAAGCGCTGATGCACCAGCGCCAGCGCGCTCTCGAAGTCCGCCTCATGCAAATCGGGATAGTACTTGCCGAGCTGGTCGGCGAGGAACATGCCCTTATAGATCACGGTGCGGCAGGACATCGAGCAGGGGTAATAGCCCGCAAGGCCGCGGTCGCGGCGCTGGTAGATCGCCTGCGAGATCGACTTGCGCAGGATGTAGAGCCGGCGCTCGAATTCGTCTTCGGTCTTGGCGGTGCCGTTGCGGCCGATGAAGACCTGCATGCAGGCGGGCTCGGTCGGCTTCACGGTGACGCCGAGCGAGGAATTGTCGGTCGGCACGTCGCGCCAGCCGAGCAGGGTCAGGCCCTCTTCCTTGATCTGGTCGGCGATGATGCTCTTGATGACGTTGCGCCAGGCGGTGTCGCGCGGCAGGAACAGCGCGCCGATGGCGTATTCACCGGGATTGGGCAGCGCGAAGCCGAGCTCCTTCGCTTTGCGGCTGAAGAAGGCGTGCGGGATCTGCACCAGGATGCCGGCACCGTCACCGGCGCGCGGGTCGGCGCCGACGGCGCCGCGATGCTCGAGGTTGCAGAGGATGTTGAGCGCGTCCGCGACGATCTCGTGGGACTTCTTGCCCTTAATGTTGGCAATGAAGCCGACGCCGCAGGAATCCTTCTCCAGGCTCGGATCGTAAAGACCAACGGCCGGCGGGCGCGAATTGTGTTCCTGAATCGGATCGGTCGTTTTCGAGGCGACCGTCGCCGACAGCTCTTCTGCCACGATGTTTGCGCGCTCGAATTGCGACCCGTTCATTGTTCCAATCCTCTCCATGCGGCAAGCTGCCTCACCGCTCTCTTCGGCGCACCTTGGGCGTTCCGCGGCACCCGCCTCTGGGTCACCGCTCGTCCGCTAGCGAGCCGCATTTTCTTAAATTCAGGCCTAGGCGTTCTTCGTCCCCGAGAACGGCTTTGCCTGGTACCTTGCCGGCGCTCGAAAGTGCCAGTTTTTGCTGCAATCCCTGTGCCGGAATCGCAAGCAAAATTGAGACAGTCTTCCTGTCCTAAACAACACCTTGCCAAATTTTTGTCTATCACACAAGCGCGCGGAAGTCCCGATTCCCGATATGTCAATCAATCGCTTTTCGAAAGTTGCGCGGCCCCGGTTTTGAAGCAAACGTGCCCTGATCCGGCCCTGCCGACGCCGAAATCCCGAATGAAGCTTCGGATCAGCCCTTCGAAAGGCGCGCCACGCCGCAAGAAGCGAAAGAGCGCGAGACGTTCGGGGGCCTGACAGGAGCGTGTCGACCATGAAGTTTTTCACAGGATGTGTGGCTGCTGCCACGCTGGCGCTGGCCGCAACCGCGATGCCGGCGCCGGTTCTTGCACAAGTTCCCGCAGGCGGGGTCGTCGCGGTGTCTGATTTCGACGGTCCCTACGCACCGCCGGACGTCGCGCCGCCACCGCCGCCGCGTTACGGCCAAGGCTACGGTTACGGCTATGGCTACGAGGAGCGCGGTCCGGGCCCGGCGCTGCTGCCGTCGATCGAGGTCTACGCGGTGCTGCGCGAAAACGGCTTCTCGCCGCTCGGCATCCCGCGCCTGCGCGGCAGCGTCTACACCATCGCGGTGATCGACCACCGCGGCGACGACGGTCGGCTCGTGATCGATGCTCGCGATGGCCGGATTATCCGTTTCATGCCGTCCGCCGATGCCTTCGGCATGGCGCCCTCCTATGAGGCGCCGGCGGTTGCACCTTACCGCCCGCAAAGCGCGCTGCCGCCGCCGACCATGGTCCGCAGCGGCCCGCCGCGTCCGCCGGCCGCGATTCCGCATGTGGCCAGCCGCACCGTGCCGCTGCCCAAGGCCGCCCCGCGGCGTGGCGAGGCGCCGGTTGCCGCGGCCAAGCCGGCCGAGCCCGCGACGCAGCAGGCGCAAGCACCACAGCAGCAGACCGCCGCCGTGCAGCCGAAGCCAGTCGAGGCAGCACCGCAACCCACGGCGCCAACCGTTGGCCAGGCCAAGCCGGCTCCGACCATCATGCCGACGCAGGACATGCCGGCGGCGCAGGGGCTCGACTAGCGCTGCGGGTTTGACGCGGCTCGCTGTGAAGGGCGAACCACGAACCATACACACGCGGTCGTCCCTGCGTTCGCAGGGACGACGGCCGGGGGGAGAGCTGAGCAAAACAAAAAGCGCCCGACGACCTCGAGCGCCTTTCTGTTACAGCGCTCGCCTCAGCTCCGCGGATACCCCGCGGCGTCCAGGATCAAATTCGCCACGTCCTTCGGATGCGACACCAGCGAGAGGTGGCCGGCATCGAGCTCGACCGTGGTTGCGTTCATGCGCTTGGCGAGGAAGCGCTCGAAATCCGGATTGATGGTGTCGTCTTTCTTCGACACCGCGTACCAGCTCGGCTTGGAATGCCATGCCGCTTCCGTGGTGCGGCCGGCGAAGATCGAGGCTGCCGTCGGCCATTGCACCGCGTAGAGCTCCTTCGCGCGTTCCGGAGCGACGCCATTGGCGAAATACTTCAGGAAGGCGTCTTCCGACAGTTTTGTGTAGCCGTCGCGCTCGACAATGCCGGCGCGCACTGGCCCCGTCGGGAATTGCTTCGACAGTGCCACAAAATCCTCGTTCGCATCGGGCGCGCGGGCGGCGACATAGACGAGGCCGGTGACTTTCGGATCGTTGCCGACCTGGCTGATCACGGTGCCGCCCCAGGAATGCGCGACCAGCACGGTCGGTCCATCCTGCTCGGCCAGCGCGCGCTTGGTGGCCTCGACGGAGTCCGCCAGCGACGACAGCGGATTCTGCACGGCGGTCACATGCAGGCCTGCGGCCTGGAGGATCGGGATCACCTCGGACCAGCTCGAGCCGTCGGCCCAGGCGCCGTGCACCAGCACGACGTTCTTCGCTTTCACCGTTTGCGGTGTCTGCGCGTGAGCGAGGCTGATGGGGGCCGCCAGCAGGCTCGCGGCGACGAAAAGGCTGCGCCAAAGTGACATGATCGTTCTCCGTCTTGTTTTGGGTTCGATGCCCAAAGGACGGAGCGTGAAGTCGCGGCGTTACGGTCCTCACCGTTCTGTGATGCAGTGCAAAACGAAAAAACGCCCCGGGGCACCGGGGCGTTTTCCCAACCTGGAAGTGGCGTGCGTGCCTAGGCGGCGACCGAGCTCTCGATCACCTGCGCCTTCGGCGCGCTGGTGTTGATCGCGATCTGGCGCGGCTTCTTGGCTTCGGGAATCTCGCGTACGAGGTCGACATGAAGCAGCCCGTTCTCGAGCGAGGCGTCCTTCACCTGCACGAAGTCGGCAAGCTGGAAGGCGCGCTCGAAGGCACGCGCGGCGATGCCGCGGTAGAGCACTTCGGACTTCGAGTTCTCGTTGGCGACTTTCTCGCCCTTGATCGTCAGCGTGTTTTCCTTCGCGACGATGGAGAGCTCGTCCTTGGCGAAGCCCGAGACCGCAACTGTGATGCGGTAGGCGTTCTCGCCGGTACGCTCGATGTTGTAGGGGGGATAACCGGGGCTGCCGTCCGAACCGGCCTGGTCGAGCAGGTTGAAGAGGCGGTCGAAGCCGACGGTGGAACGGTAGAACGGGGTGAGATCGTAGGTACGCATGGTCAAGTCCTCCATTGAGCGACTGTTGGTAACCCGCCCGCCAATCGGGCCGGGCTTTAGTCTGTGTGCAGCCTGATGTTCCGGTTCCGAAACACTGGTAGCGGCCTGCACGAAAATGATATGGGTGGAGCGAGACGGCGTTCAAGAGGGCGGCATTCGCGCCTTTTCGGCGCTTTAGCCCCTTGATTTGCAGTACTTCCCGCCCATGACGCTGGTCTCAATCCCGTCCAATCCCGTACCCGAAGACGTCGTCAGCGGCACCATCAAGACCCCCGATGGCGTCGAGCTGCGCTTTGCGCGCTGGGCGCCGCCGGCGAACCGCAAGGGCACGGTTTGCGTCTTCACCGGACGCAGCGAGCAGATCGAGAAATATTTCGAGACCGTGCGCGATTTGCGCGACCGCGGCTTTGCGGTGGCGATGATCGACTGGCGCGGGCAGGGCCACTCCTCGCGCCGCCTGCGCGATCCGCGCAAGGGCTATGTGCGCGACTTCTCCGATTTCGAGATCGACGTCGAGACCTTCGTGCAGCAGGTGGTGCTGCCGGATTGTCCGCCGCCGTTCTTCGCACTCGCGCACTCCATGGGCGGCACCGTGATGTTGCGGATCGCGCATGCCGGCAAGCGCTGGTTCGACCGCATGGTGCTGTCCGCGCCGATGATCGATCTGCCCGGCCGCGCCACCTCGTTTCCGGCGCGGATGCTGCTCAGGACGATGCGCCTGCTGGGGCAGGGCGGCCGCTATGTTCCCGGCGGCACTGACCGCATCACCGGGCTCAATCCCTTCATCAACAACCCTCTGACCAGCGATCCCGTGCGCTACGCGCGCAATGCTGCGATCCTGGAGGAGGATCCGACGCTCGGGCTCGCGTCACCGACGATCGCCTGGGCCGATACCGCCTTCCGCGCCATCAACACCTTCAAGGGCGTGAACTACCCCTCCGAGATCCGTCAGCCGATCCTGATGCTGGCGGCCTCCAGCGACACCGTGGTCTCGACCGCGGCGATCGAGGAGTTCGCCTATCATTTGCGTGCCGGCTCCCATCTCGTGATCGCCGGCGCCAAGCACGAAATCCTCCAGGAGCAGGACCGCTACCGCTCCCAGTTCTGGGCCGCCTTCGACGCCTTCGTGCCGGGCACGCCGCTGTTCAAGTGAAGGTTGCGCGCTTGATCGCGCGGACCATGGCGATTCGGCGCGCTACAACGTCTTCAGATACTCGATCAGCTCGTAGCGCTCGTTGTCGTCCTTGAACACGCGGCCGATCACGCCGGGGCGTTTCGGTTCGCCTTCCTTGCGCTCGAAGGAATGGCCGAGCACGCTGTTGCCCTGCACCGGCTTGCCGTCGGAGCCGGTCATTGAGAACTGCGTTTCGCCCGTCTTGCAGCGCTCGTCGGCGGTGACCGCGAAGCCGACGGTCACGGGATCATAGTCGCGGCGGCCCATGCAGAATTTTTGCGGGCGTTCGTTCTGCGGCTTGAGCAGCCAGTAGAGCGAAGGCACCGAACCGTTGTGCAGATAGGGCGCGGTCGCCCAGATGCCGTTCAGCGGGCGCGCCCGGTAGCGCGGCTCGGGCGCCGGATTGAGACAGTTCTTGCGCGCCATATTCCACAGCTTCGCCCGCTCGGCGTCCGGGACCTTCTCGTCGTCCATCCATTTGCGGGCGACGAGATCGACCACCGTCATGAGGCCGAGCGCGTAGACCATCTCGGTCGGCGAGCTCTTGGTCGGGATGTCGCATTGCCACCAGGTCTGGAGGTCCGCGGTATTCACCTTCAGGAAGCCCGGCACGTCGACGATCCTCTTGCCGAGCACGAGCGACTGTTCGGGATCCGTCTTGATCTCGTCGAGAGGGATCGTCACCGCGTTCAGGACCTTGCTGTCGCCGCTCGGCTCCCAATGTCCCGAGGACCAGAAGGCCTTGGTGTTGACGGCCGGCAAATGGCATCCAGAGCACATCTCGGCGTAGATCTTGCGGCCATTGTCGACCTTCTTCGGATCGATCCTCCATGCGTCGCCGAGGATCTGCGAGGGCCATTGCGGTGCCAGCAGGCCGCCGAATTTCGGATCGGCGGAGGGATCGGCCGGCTTGAACGGATCGGGACCCCTGAGCATGTCCTCGATCCAGCCGAGCGTCCTGATGTGAACCGTGGAGCGCCAAAGCCTGTCCTCCGGATAGGCGTCGGACAGGTTGAGCAGCGCGGTGACGCCGAGGGCTTCGCCGGCGTTGCGGATCAGCGGCTGCTCGATCGAGGCATCATATTGGGCGAACTTGAACCACGGCACGGTCCAGATCGCGGGGAAGCTGACCGGCGCGTCCTGGGCGTGCAGGTTCTTCTCAAATCCCTTGACCCCGCTGAGCGCGAGATCCTGCGAGAACACCTGGTTGCCGATGCGGTTGAGGGCGTCGAGGCGGCCGAACCCTTCCTCGGTATCCTTCTGCTGCTTGCCGTCCCAGGTCTGCTTGTGCTCGATCGTCTCGTTGTACTTCTCCTGCCAGTCGATCAGGAATTTGCCGATCGCGCTGAGCTTCTGCTTGAGCGCGTCGCGGTCCGTCTTGCTGGCTTCGGGCCCGAGCACGCGATCGGCGAAGCGCTGGAAGCGGAACGGGACGTACAGCGTGTAGGCGATCGACAGGCCGGTGGAGAGCTCGAGCTTCTTCAGGTCGGTCATGGCCGGGCCGCCGTCGAAGCGGACGTCGATGCCCTGGTAATGGATCTGGCCGGTATGGCAGGCCGCGCAAGTCAGCCCGATCTTGTCCTGTTCGCGATGGCCCGTCGCGGGATCGACGACGCCGGTCATGCGCGCGAAGCCGACCGGCAGGCCGTCGACGTTCTCGGCGGGGGTCCACCTCGTCGACCAGTCCGGCACCTGTGTCGTCTCGTAGACATTGGCGTAGCCGAAGCGGCGCAGCGTCGTCGCGTCGGTCTGGATCGATTGCGGGCTCGGGATGAAGCCGAAGCTCTCGAGATAGGAGCTGTCCTTCATCATGCCCGGCCGCGAGAACAGATGCAGGCGCGGCTGCTCCAGCGCCATGAACCACTCATAGGGCACCGGAAAGGTCGCGGTGCCCTGGCTGGCATGGTGGAACCAGTGCCGGTCCTTCAGCGACCAGTTCTGCTCGAGCCAGAAGGCGGCCGTCGTCTCGGGGACCGTGGGCAAGGGCGGCGGCAGAAGATTCACGAGGATCCCCTTCTGCGGCAGCATGGCGCGGACCTGGTTGGGGAATTCGGCGACCGCGACGAGGGCGAGAAGGCCGAAGGCGATCAGCAGGGCCGCAAGCTTGAGGGCGCCCCGCACCACGCGCTGGCAGGTCGACAGCACCGGCTGCGACACGACCCGCTGGTTGATGCGCGCAGGAAACTGGCGCTCGTTGAACAGCGTGCGCACGTCGGCGATGGCGAGATAGCGGTTCTCGCCCTCGCCCTTGCCCATGATCTTCAGCAGGATGGGCCATTCGAATTGCATCAATATCGGGTAATACCAGCGCACGGCGCTCCCGGCGCGCTTGAGGTTGTCGCGCATGTAGGTCTGTATTTCCGACGCGTTGATGCCGGGCTCGGTGCCGCCGCCGTTCGGATCGGAATAGGCCCTGCCGAAGCTGGCCAGGCGGGCGATCTGGTCCTCATCGACCTTGCCGTCGACGCTGAGGATTCGCGAACCGGCGCCGTGCTTGTCCAGGGGGCCGCCGCGCAGGGCATCGAGCTGTGCCCCCGAAAACATGCTCTTCAGGATGTGACCGAAGCCGTTGGCGATGAGTGCGATGCCGCGGGTCTCGACGCGGGCCACCGTCTTCATCAGCCCCTTGTCGCCGCTGGCATTCGCGATCGTCTCCGATAGCTTGCCGATCGGGACGGTGCCGCCGTCGACAAAACCTTCGCCGACGAGGCCGCGCAGGAAGGGGCAGGGATTGTCTGGCGAGACCTGGATCGAGGGATCGAAGGGGGGCTTCGAGGCGGGGTCGTTCATGGCCCAAATTCCTGAAAACAGCGAATCGTGAAATGCAGACGCGCCGATCAAGCGCGGAAAGTCCTAACAAACCGACAGCAGGTTATACTACTTCAGCGTGTAGCGAAGTGTGGCCGAATTCACTGTCGTGTCAATAAAAGCCGGCGCGAGGTTGCCTGGAGGACCGAGAAGAACCGTTGGAGGGCCGGCGACCGCCTGTCAGGACTCGGCGGCGCGTTTGACGTCGCTCTGGACCAGGGTCAGCTTGCCCAGCGGCACGCCCGCATTCAGAAGCCCCTCGCGGTAATGGGCGAGGTCCTCGGGCCGCTTCCAGTGGAAATTGCGCAAGTGACGGTCGACATTCAGGGTCGGGTAGTTGCGCATGAGCACGCCGGCGGCCTCGGCCGCCTCGTCGTCCCGGCGCAACTGTGCCAGCGCCGCGGCGCGGATCGCCAGCGCCTGCATGTGGTTCGGGTTGATGTAGAGCTGCTCGCGGGCCCATGACAGCGTCGCGTCGTATTGCCTCAGCAGATAATGGCTGAAGGCGTTCAGCGCGGCCCATTGGTAGCGTGGGTCGCTGTTGTCGCGCTGCGAGGCCATCGAGAACATCTCGATCGCCTCGCGGTGCTCGCCGGTGACGAAATGGCAGATGCCGAGCACGCCGCGCGCGCCCATGTCGTAGGGGTTGAGCGCGACGGCGCGCTTGGCGGCGTCCATCGCGGCCTCGTAGTGTCCCTCCATCGCATGCGCCCAGGACAGGATCGAGAACGCGAAGGAGGAGCGCGGGTCGAGCCGAACGCTGGTCTCGGCGAGGTTCATCGCCTCGGCCCACATCTCGCGCGTGCCCTTGACCCATCCGAACTGGATGCTCTGGATCTGGATCGTGGCAAGATAGGCGTGCGCGATCGACAGCTTGGGGTCGAGCCTGATGGCTTCCCGGAACAGGTCGACGGCGGTGGCCAAATCCTCCTTGGTCTGCCGGTAGTAGTGCGACAGCCCCTTGAGGAAGCGGTCCCAGGCGCTGACGTCGGTGGAGAGCCGCGCCGGCGCCGAGGCCTCGGCACGGACGATCTCGGTGGCGATGGCGGCGGACAAATTGGTGGTGATCTCGTCCTGCATCGCGAACAGGTCGCCGATGTCGCGGTCGTAGCGCCCGGTCCAGAGCTGCTCGCCGGTCTCCGGCGCGATCAGCTCGGCGGTGACGCGGATCTTGGCTCCGGCGCGCCGCACCGATCCCTGGATCAGATAGGTGGCGTCGATCTCGCGCGCGATCAGGCGCGTGCTGACATTGTTGCCCTTGAAGGCGAAGGTCGAGTTGCGGCTCAGCACGCGATAGAAGGATTGCAGCGACAGCGCGTGGATCAGATCCTCGGTGAGGCCGTCGGAAAAATATTCGTCCTGGGCGTCGCTGAGATTGGCGAAGGGCAGCACACCGACGATCGCCGTGCGGTACTGCTGCGACAGGGCCGAGGCCTCCCTCAGCTCGGGCGCGAGCGCCGGTGCGCCCTCGGGCGTCCAGGTCCAGACCCCGACCGCATCCTTGATGTTCTTGAAGCGATGGTTGCCGGCATCGACCAGCGGCACGGTCAGGTGCTTGCTTGCCTCCCGGTAAGCCTTGGCCGAGATGGCGAAGCCGCCGGGGCTCGCCACGGATTCGAGGCGGACGGCAATGTTGACATCGTCACCGAATACCTCGTCCTCGTCGGCGATGACGTCGCCCATGTGGATGCCGAGGCGAAACTGCATGGCGCGCTCGGCAGGCAGGTGATGGTTGCGCTCCGCCATCAGCGTCTGCATGGCGATCGCAGCCTCGGCGGCGCCGACGATGCTCGCGAACTCGAGCAGAAAGCCGTCGCCGGTGTTTTTGACGACGCGGCCGCCGTGGTTGAGGATGATGGGATGGATCGCGCTGCGATGGGCCTTGAAGGCGGCATGGGTGCCGGCCTCGTCGCTGCCCATCATGCGCGAATAGCCGGCGACATCGGCGCAGACGATGGCGGCCAGGCGTCTTTCCATATCCCGGAGCTCCAAGGGATCGATGACCGGCCACGGCGTGGCAGTCGCCTCGAATCCCGCATTTCAAGAACCCTGCCTTTATAAAGCAGATGAGGCCGAGCGAAAGTATGATCCGCATTGCAAATTCTAGGTAAATTCTCTGCAATCCTGGCGGTGGACGGCGGCGGCCGAACCGAATAAGCCCGCCTTTCAGGGCTGACGGGGACACCTCACATGCTGGGCATTCACGAAATCTGGCTCTTCATCCTGTCGGGCATACTGCTCAACATCACGCCGGGGCCTGACACGGTCTATGTGATCGGCCGCAGCATGCAGATGGGCTGGCGAGGTGGTGCCGCAGCGGCGCTCGGCATCAGTTGCGGCTGCTTTTTCCACGTCGCGGGCGCGGCGATCGGCCTTTCGGCCCTGCTGATGGCCTCATCGACTGCCTTCTCGATCCTGAAGCTGGTCGGCGCGGCCTACCTCGTCGTAACCGGACTTCAGATGCTGTGGTCACGCCCGGTGCTGGCCTCAGCCATCGATGAGCCGGCGCGGAGCTCGCTGCGGCGGGTTTTCCTCCAGGGCGTCTTCACCAACGCGCTCAATCCCAAGGTCGCGCTGTTCTTCCTGGCCTTCCTGCCGCAATTCGTCGCAGCCGATTCACCGCAGAAGCCGCTCGCCTTCCTGACGCTCGGCCTGATCTTCATCTTTACGGGGACGCTGTGGTGCCTGGTGCTGGCGGCGTTCGCAGCCAAGGCCGCGCACCGCCTGCGGCGCTCCGAGGGCGCGATCGCCTGGGTCAACCGCGCACTCGGCGGCCTCTTCGTCTATCTCGGCATCCGCGTCGCCATGCTGGAGACGCGGTAACTCGTTCGAACGAATGACACGAGGCTGCGTAGGGTGGGTTAGCCGAAGGCGTAACCCACCACTGTTCGTATCCGCAGAGGCAGAAGAGGTGGGTTACGCCCAGCGGCCTGCGCTTCGCGCAGTCCGCTGGGCTAACCCACCCTACGATTCTTCAGGTGAACTCCTTCAGCAGCGCGCTGCCGGCGAGATAGAGGCCGAGCAGGATCATCGCGATCAGGAACCAGCGGCGAAACGCTTCCGCCGGCATCCGCGCCCGCACCGACTGGCCGATGAACATGCCGGCAAAGGCCATGGCCATGCCCACTGCGCCCGGCACGGCATTGGCCGGCGTCAGCAATCCGCCAGCGGTCAGGTTGAAGGCGAGCGCCAGCGTCGCGGTCGTGAAGAAGACGCCGAGCGCCTGCACCAGCTCGTCCTTCTCCATGCCGATCGCCTGCATGAACGGCATCGACGGGATCACCTGCACGCCGGTCGAGGCCGAGATCATGCCGGTGACCACACCGACCACGCCGCCGACCCATTTCTCGTTTGGCGGCGAGACGTGGAACTTGAACTTGCTCAGCCCGATGATGGCGTAGATCACCAGGAGGATTCCGAGCACGATCGTGCCGTAGCGCGCGTGCGGGCCGGTCAGCGCGCCGGCGTTGAGCCAGCATCCGATCACGGTGCCGATCATCAGCGGCCACAGCCGCCTCAGGATGTCGCGCAGATAGGGGCCGGCGAAGGTCTGCCAGATGTTGGTGACGATGGCGGGCACGATGACGATGGCGATCGCGCGGCTGGGCGCCATGCTCACCGCGAGCAGGCCCATGGACACGGTCGGCAGGCCGAGTCCGACCACGCCCTTGACGAATCCGGCGATCAGGAAGACGGCGGCGATGAGGATGAGCAGCGGGTCGATCATATCTCGCACATTGACCGAAGCCGCGCGCGGGCACAATCTGGAGGTTACGGAGAAAGCCTTCGTCAGATACGAAGGCTGCGGAGACCTGCCATGCGCTTCGACCTCGTCGACCTCCAGCTCTTCATCGCCGTCGCCGACCAGCGCAGCATCACCCGCGGCGCCGAGCGGTCGCATCTGGCCCTGGCCTCGGCCAGCGCGCGCATCAAAGGGCTCGAGGATGCGCTCGGCGTCGCGCTGCTCAAGCGCGGGCGGCGCGGCGTGGAGTTGACCGCGGCGGGCGAGAGCCTGCTCGATCATGCGAGGGTCGTCATTCACCAGATCGACGCCATGCGCGGCGATCTCGCCGGCTTTGCCAGCGGCGTGCGCGCGAGCGTGCATTTTCTCGTCAACACGTCGGGGCTGTCGGAGCATCTGCCGAAGGCGCTGGCGGGCTTCCTGCGCGAGCATCGCGACGTCGCGATCGACATCGAGGAGCGCGAGAGCACAGATATTGCAGCCGCGATCACCGCCGGTGCCGCCGATCTCGGCTTCGCCGCCGAACACGCGCTGCCCGACCATATCGAGCGCTTCGTCTTCAGCGAGGATCATCTGACATTGGTGACGTCGCGGCGCGGCCCGTTCGCGGGCCGCCGCCAGATCGATTTTCAGGAGACGAGCGCCTGCGACTTCGTCGGGCTCACCAGCGCCACCGCGCTCCAGATGCACATTTCGAAGCACGCCGCCCGGCTCGGCATGCGCCCGCATTACCGTGCGCGCCTGCGCGACTTCGACGCGATCTGCCAGATGGTCGCCGCCGACGTCGGCATCGCCCTGGTCCCGATCTCCGCCGCCCGCCGCTGCGCCAAGCTGATGCCGCTCGCCACGGTCCGCCTGCGCGATGCCTGGGCCAACCGCAAGCTCGTGATCTGCGCACGCAGCTTCAAGGCACTGCCGCGGCCGGCCAAGATGCTGGTGGAGCATTTGCGAGCGGAAGCGGTGTGAGCGTGCGTGTTGATGTGAGCCCGCACTGTGGCCGCGAGCACAACTGCGCTCCCTCCCCCCTTGCGGGGGAGGGCGGGGGAGAGGGGTAGCCCAGCAAAAGGTGTGATTGTTGCGAAGGTTCTTCGTGCGATCGATGGAGTCCCCGTGTGAACCCCTCTCCCTAACCCTCCCCCGCAAGGGGGGAGGGAACGCACCCGTCGTGGTGAGGCGGTTTGCTTATTGCGCGCTACTTCGCCGTCTCGACGCCAGCGTCCTTGATCACCTTCGCCCACTTCTTCGTCTCGTCCGCGATGAACGCGCGAAAATGCTCCGGCTCGTCACCGATCAGCGTCGCGCCTTGCGCGGCGAGCTTTTCTTTCACCGCGGGATCCGCCATCGCCTTGGTGGCGAGGCCATGCAGCGCGGTGACGATCTCCTTCGGCGTGCCCTTCGGCGCCACCATGCCGTACCAGTTCTCGACGCGCAGGTCGGGAAAACCCCCTTCCGAAAGCGTGGGGACGTCAGGCGCGGTCGGTGCGCGCTCGGCCGAGCCGACCGCGATCGGCCGCAGCGCGCCGGCCTTGACCTGCGGCAGCAGCACAGGGAGATCCAGGAACGTCATCTGCACCTGCTGGCCAAGCAGATCGTTCACCGCAGGCGCAGCGCCGCGATAGGGCACGTGCACGATGTCGATCTTCGCCGTGAGCTTGAACAATTCGCCGGCGAGATGCGGCAGGCTGCCGGGGCCGGAGGAGGCGAAGTTGAGTTTTCCCGGCTGCGCCTTGGCCAGCGCGATCAGCTCGCCGATGCTTTTAGCCTCCACATTGGTGGCGACGACGAGCATTTCCGGCACGGTCGCAACCAGCGTCACCGGCGTGAGGTCGCTCGAGGTGTCGTAGGCGACCCGCTCCATGCTCGGGCTGATCGCGAGCGCGCCGGCGCTGGAGATGGCGATAGTGTAGCCGTCAGGCGGCGCCTTCGAGACCGCGTCGGTGCCGAGCACGCCGCCCTGGCCGCCGCGATTGTCGATCAACACCGGCTGCCCTGACAGCTCCGACATGCGCTGGCCGATCACGCGGGCGATGATGTCGTTGGGCCCGCCGGCCGGGAACGGCACGATCAGCTTGATCGGCTTTGTTGGAAAATTCTGGGCGAAGGCGAGCGTTGGAAACAGCAACAGGATGGCGAGGAGGAGCTTAGGCCAGTTTTTCATGCAGGCTCCTTGGGGCGCCTATGCGTTGAGCAGTTTCAGTGCTTCTTCGTGTACGCGCGGATCGCCGGCCGCGATGATGCGGCCGCCGCCTTGCGCGGGCTTGCCTTCCCAGGTGGTGACGACGCCGCCGGCGCCGGTCACGATCGGGATCAGCGCCGCGATATCGTAAGGCTTCAGCTCGGTCTCGACCACGAGATCGACGTGACCGGCCGCCAGCATGCAATAGGAGTAGCAGTCGCCGCCATAGCGCGACAGCCGCGCGCCGGTTTCGATGCGGCCGAAAATGGCGCGGTCGCGCTCGTTCATCAGCAGCGGGCTGGTGGTGTAGGTCGTCGCCTCCGAGAGCGAGGCGCAGCGGCGGACCTGGAGCCGGCGCTCGCCGGAGGGGCCTTTGTAATTCGCCGAGCCGTTATCGCCGGAAAAGCGCTCGCCGATGAAGGGTTGGTGCATCATGCCGTACACCGGCGAACCCTTGTGCAGCAGCGCGATCAGCGTGCCCCAGATCGGAAAGCCGCCGATGAAGGATTTCGTGCCGTCGATGGGGTCGAGCACCCAGACATAGTCGGCGTCCTCGCGCTCATTGCCGAATTCCTCGCCGACGATGCCGTGCTGGGGGAAGCTGGCCTTGATCAGCCGCCGCATCACCGCCTCGGCGGCACGGTCGGCCTCCGTCACGGGGTCGAAATCCCTGGCCTTGCCCTTGTCGTCGATCGACAGCGAGGTGCGGAAGAGCGGCAGGATGGTTTCGCCGGACGCGGTGGCGAGCCGTCCGATGAAGGCGGAGAAGTCGATCACCGTCACGGCGTATCCTCAAAGCGAAAGGCGGATGAAGCTCGCTCCTGCCTAACCCAATTCGTCGCTCGCGTGCAGCGCTGTCTTGATTTGCACCCTGGTATTTTGGATGCCGAAGCCGGCTGCCCCATCCCAGTCATCTGCTGGCCAAATATCGATCACAGAGTTGAAAACTTAGTTCCGAACATGCCTTGTTCGTATGCAAATGACAATCAACCCATTGAATTTCCTTATCAAAGAAACTGAATCTGGGTTTCTTTATAAGCAACTGAGCCATGTCCGATTTGCATGGGAAACCGCTCAAAAGCCCTTGCACTTTGTGCGGCGCGGCCGCATATTGTTGCGGTGCGGTAGCGCTTTGCGTTACCGCTGCCCTCCTTGGGCGTTTCCTCCCTAGACTTGGGCCGCTTCTTCATCAGAAGCGGCCCTTTTTTCTTGGCGCCTCTGTTTTCATTTTGCCGCGCGCTGGGACGCGAAGCGAAAACGCGTTCGCGCCAATCGCAGACGACACGAGCGTTCGAAGAAAAGCTTCCGTCTATTCCGCCGCGGCCTGGAACGGGCCGAGATCGCCGAACGGGATCGTGGTCGCCAGCACGTCGGCGAGTACGCCGAAGTCGCTTGCCACTTGCGCAAAGCGCGGACCGCGCTCGCGCCGCCGCTCGTCCATGTAGATCGCGCGGTTGAGCTCGAGCTGCACAGCGTGCAGCCCGCTCGCGGGGTTGCCGTAATGCTCGGTGATGAAGCCGCCGGCATAGGGCTTGTTGCGGCCGATCGAATAGCCGAGCCCCGTCATGGTCTCCTCGACCCTGTCGGGGAGCAGCGGCGTGCAGCTCGTGCCGTAGCGGTCGCCGATCACGACATCGGGCCGTCGTGGCTCGTCTCTGCTGACGCCGACCGAGGGCATCGAGTGGCAGTCGACCAGCACCACGGTGCCGAACATCTGGTGCACCTTGTTGATCAACCGGCGCAGCGCGCGATGATAGGGCTTGTAGAGCGTCTCGATCCGCGCCAGCGCATCGTCGACCAGGATGCGGTCGCGGTAGATCTCCTGGCCATCGCCGACCACGCGCGGAATGGTGCCGAGGCCGCCGGCGACCCGCATCGAGCGGGTGTTGGCAAAGCTCGGCAGGCGCCCGGTGAACATGCGGGGATCGAGCTCATAGGGCTCGCGATTGACGTCGACATAGGAGCGGGGAAAGTTGACCCGCACGGTCGGAAAGCCGCGCTCGCTCAGATGGCCGATCAGCTCGTCCATGAAGGAATCTTCGGACCGCCGCAGCTGCGGCAGGTCGATCCGCGAGGCCGCCAGAAATTCGTCCGGATAGGTCGAGCCGGAATGGGGCGAGTTGAAGATAACCGGCGCGCGCCATTGCGCGGGCTCCACGATCTCGAACGCTGGCGACACCTCGCCGTCAAACCGGGTCATCTTCTCAGGCTTCGTCCCTTACTCTCAGGCTTCATCCCTCGGCGCCGCAGGGATCCGGCATGGGCTCCGGATCGAATGATTCGGCCGATCGAGCGGCTCTTATGTGTCCTCATTGTCCGGAATCGCAACCATTCTGCCAAGCGAAAAGATGTGATCGTCGCTGGAACATGTCTTAACCCTGCGGGCAGGGAGGCGGGGACACGCCCGTTCGGCTCGATTGATTCGATCCGCATTCGGGTTCACAAGAGTGCAGGAGCGCGGCCCTCCCGGGGTAAAGATTTTCACCACAAATTTACCCTCTGTCGGGCTTAGTGACCTCTGCTGATATCCTCTGGGGATTCGACGTTTCCTGCCATGCCAAAGATCCTGCTCGCCGAAGACGACAACGACATGCGCCGTTTCCTGGTGAAGGCGCTGGAAAACGCCGGTTTTCAGGTCTCGTCCCACGATAACGGCATGGCCGCCTATCAGCGGTTGCGTGAAGAGCCGTTCGAGATGCTGCTGACCGACATCGTGATGCCGGAAATGGACGGCATCGAGCTCGCCCGCCGGGCTTCGGAACTCGACCCCGACATCAAGATCATGTTCATCACCGGCTTCGCCGCGGTCGCCCTGAACTCGGATTCGGACGCCCCCAAGAACGCCAAGGTGCTGTCCAAGCCTGTGCACCTGCGCGAATTGGTCAGCGAAGTGAACAAGATGCTGGCGGCCTAAATCGGCCCCCTTCGGTCCTTGCACCGGCTCCCCTGAGCCGTTATAGGGACCCGACCCGATACGACATCTAGGGCGCGTAGCTCAGCGGGAGAGCACTACCTTGACATGGTAGGGGTCACAGGTTCGATCCCTGTCGCGCCCACCACGCTTCGCCTCCGGCTTCGCGTGGCACAGCCAAGAGCATCGGGCGAAGCGTGTCCGGCGTAGCTCGAAGAGCGTAGACGGACTAGAGCGTCTCGCTCCTCTCAGTCGACCATCCCGGCCTGCCGACCGCTGTAAACAGTGGCCGTCCCCAGCCGGCGCCGCCCCCTCAATGATCCCGGCTATTTCAGTTCCGTGTTCGCGACCGGCAGGACGGAGGCGACGGACCAGCCGTTCGCATCCCGCACGTAGGTCTGGCTGATCAGAAACGTATTCTGCTGGGGTGGCTTGCCGGGAAGGCCGCGCGTGAAGACGATGGGAACGAGGACCTGCATGACCTCGTTCGAGATCACGGCGACGTGGAATTTCGACATGTCGGGTTCGAGGTGCCAGGTGCCCTCGTAATAGCCCCTGAAGCGGTCGGCGACCGCATCGCGACCTCTGGTTTCGATGCCTCTCGCGAACAACAGCGTGCCCGGCGAATTCCACAGCATGGCTTTCACATCGTCCGCGTTGTGCGCATTCTGCGCGGCAATGAACTTCTCGAAGATGGTTCGCGCCTCCGCATCATCTGCCGCGGCCAGCACAGGTCCGGGTGACCAGGCCGTCGCCGAGAGAAACAGTGCTGCGGTAACCGTCGCAGCACGAGGGCCTTGTGCAAATCGTCGTAGCCTGATGGAGCCTCGAGACAGCTTGGAAGGGGGCATGTTCATCTCTGTTTTGGATGACAATGATCATGCCATAGATCACCTCGCCGGCTTTTCAGGATCGCGCGAGCGGCGGTCACCGTTGCATCACGGATGCGTTGGTTCAGCCCATGTCCGATGCCGCGGAACGTGGCGCATCGTCGTCACACCGCTATCCGCATCACGTCAGCGGCAGCAGATGATCCGGGATCGGCACCGGCGCAGCCGGCACCAGGGATGCCACCGAAACGTGCGGCCAGGTCAGGCCGGCGAAATCCAGCATGACCTTTTGCGAGTACTGGATCTGCGTCGTCGCCACCTTGATGTGCCCGCCCTTGAAGCCCTTGTTGGGCACGAACGGGATCGCGGCGACGAAGCTCGGAACCAGCGGCACGTTGCTCTTCTGGCGCGGTTGCAGGATCACCGGCGGCGTTCCCGGCGGCAAAGCCGGCACGTCGATGTCGTAAACCACCGTCTCGATCCAGAATACCGCGTCCATCTGGAAGGCGTTGGCGTTGGCGCCATTGCCGCCGGGCGGAGGAACGGGCAAGCCCTGAAGGAACGCGATGTTCGCGGTGCCGCCGGCGAAGCTCGGCGCGGTCGGATGAGGTCCCGGCGAGGGGATGGCCGGCAAGGGTCCGTCGGACAGCGGCGAGCCGGGCTTCGTCGAGGTCTCGATGACGATGGTCTGGGTGATGGTCTGATGCGCGATCTGGTTGCGCAGCACCGTGTTCGGATCGGTGATCATGGCCTGGGTGAGCTTGCCGGAGGCGATCAGCGCGGTCAGATCCTGCGGCAGCCTGCGCGTGGTCTGGTTGGTCGCAGTCTGGTTCTGGAACGGGATCTTGTTGGCCGGATTGCCTCCGATGAACGGCGTGATGTCGATCGCCGCGATGGTCGGCTTGCCGGCGACCGGCGGCAGCGCCGTGCCTTGCGCGACGATCGTCGTGCCGTGCGGGATCGATGCCATGCGCGCAACAGTGAACGGCTCGTTCGGATGGGTGGTGGCCGGCACCGCCAGCCAGATGCCGGGTTCGAAGTGAATGCCCACGGGCGTTCCGGTGGTGACGTCGTTGATGGTCTGGAGATACGGCACGCCGTTGAGGAAGGCATCTGCCTGCTGCAGCGAACCGCGATTGGGGATCGAGCCGAGATTGTTCGAGAACGACATCGTCTCGTCGGTGAGATTCAGCTCCAGCACGTTGTCGTCCGGGTCGGTGGTGTTGATCGGCCCCGGCATCGGCGTCGGCGTGATCTTGCTGTCGGGCCGGAAGATCGTATTGAACCCCTGTCCGGTGAAGGTGCCCGTGAAGGCCGACAGCGGACCGAGGATGGGCGGCAAGGTGATCGGCGGACGCGCGGCTCGGGCGGCGGCGGGCTGTGCGGCATCCCTGAACACCTCGTCGACCTCGTGGATGGAGAAGTTCGCGGTCTTCGTGAATGCACTGGTGAGTGGCTTGGGCTCGTCCATGGTGATCCCTCGTGATGCTGCAACTGTCGATGTCGGCGTTCCTCCGGGCCGGCTGTCCGGGCAGATGAGTCCTTCTCTTGCGCCTTGCTCTGGCGCCTTGCGCTATTGCGTCTCGCGAGTCCGCCCTGTGCCGGGCATGACACGTCGTTCGCGCGCGCTGATGCGCGCGTGCCCGCTGATGAACATCGAGCGGCCTTACGTCGGCGACCGGACCACAGGCTGAACGGACCTGCGTGCATCGATCGTGATGTTCAACTTATGGTTCCGGCAGGTGCCCGGTCGAGAAACGAGCGAGTGCCGCGACCTGAGCGAAGCATTGCCTCCTTCTGCTCCGTGCTCGAAAATGAGATGGTCAAAAATGGATTGCGGGCGCCTGCCGCCCCCGGCTTTCGATTTATGCTGTGCGAGTATACAACCTTGAGATGGTCGCAAATGTGGTCCATCTCACAAGGCCAAAGAGTTGCAACAGCACAATGAGGGAATGCGGATGACGCGAGTGAGCTGTCTTGCCGTGGCGATTTTGGCGCTGATGGTGTCGCGCGCCGATGCAGCGATCATCGACTGGCAGGCCGAGCTCCAGCGCTGCCGTGCGCTGCGGCAGAACGTGGCGCCGTTGCTGCAAGCCGGCGAGGGGATATCCGCCGTCGGCCGCTCCAACAGGTCCGTGCGCCGTTGCATCTGGATCCAGCGCATGGCGGTGCGCAAGAAAATCCCGGGCGCCGAGGTGTGGTAGCCAGCGCGCCTGTCAGGTGGACTTGGTCTTCCGCCCGAGCAGCACATCCTTCAGTCCGGTCGGATAGAGGCTTGGACTGCCCTCGACGTCGAGGTCGGCGAGGTCGAACCAGCGGGCGACGATCTGCTCCCCGTTATCCTCGCGGAAATCGATGCGGTCCTGGCCGCTGAACGCGCCGTCCGGTAACGCGACCTCCGCGATGAACATCACCTCGTGTCCGGTGGCTCCCTCGTGCACAAAAATGTTCTCTATCACCAGCGGCTCGCTTGTGATGGTGATGTCGATGCCGAGCTCTTCGAAAAACTCCCGCACCAGCGCCGCTCGCCAGCCTTCGCCGAACTCGATCTCGCCCCCGAGCGGCCGCACGCCCTTGATCCGTCCTGCATCGTCGCGCACCTCGGCCGCGAGCAGCCGCCCGTCCCGCCAGTGCAGGCCGAGTGCGACGACGCGGATGTGAGGGTGAGGGCGCCATGTGGTCATGGGGGATCGTTAGTCGGCTTTGCGCGATGGCGCAATGCAGGTGGAGTGAGTTCGAGAACGACGACAGTACCCTTGCTCCGTCATTGCGAGTCCAGCGAAGCAATCCAGATCGCCGCCGCGGAAAGATTCTGGATTGCTTCGCTGCACTCGCAATGATGATGTGGAAGCGCTCGCGGCTCAGTGCGGTGGGGATGCTGCCCGCCAGAACGCCGTCTGCAGCGGCAACTGGTGTCGGATCATCGCGACACCGTCGATGACCTTCAGGCCCCGCGCCGCGCAGGCTTCCATGAAGCCGGTGCGCCGCGCGGCGATGATGTCGAACACTGCGCAATCCCCAGGCAGCCTGGCCGGGTCCATCGGCAATGGGTCGGTTGCGTGCAGGCCGAGCGAGGTGGCATTGACGCACAAACCGATGTCGTCGAAGCGCTCCGCGAGGTCGACATCGAGATCGGGAAATTGCCCGCGCAGCTTCGCTGCGAGGGCTTCGACCGGACCGGGCACCTCGTTGAGGATACGCAAGCGCTTCAAGCCGGCCGCCGCCAGCGCATGGCAGATCGCGCGTCCGGCGCCGCCTGCACCGATTACGACGGTACGGCGCTCGGGATCGAAAATGCTGGCTTCACGCGCAGCGTTCAGAAAGCCGCCGCCGTCGAAGGACTCGCCGACGAGTTTGCCGCCGGCTTCGATGCGGATGGTGTTGACCACGCCCTCGAATTTTGCGGCCGGGCCCACCTCATCGCACAGCTCGAAAGCGGCGGGCTTGTGCGGCATGGTCAGGTTGAAGCCGGCGGTGCTCGGCGATTTCGCCAGCGCGCGGATCGTCTCGGCGAGATGCTTCGGCGCGATGTCCATCGGCACCATGTGCCAGTCGAGGCCCTGTTCCTCGAAGTAGGGCGTGTAGTAGCGCGGCGCGGCGACATGGCCGGCAGGGTGGGCGAAGATGAAGACGGTGCGCGATGCGCCGGTCGGAAGCTTCATGACGTCACCCCTTGACGGCGCCGGCCGTCAGTCCGCTGACGAGATAGCGGCGCACTGCGAGCGAGAAGATCAGCACCGGCGCCATCACCAGCGAGCCGCCGGCGGCGATCTTGCCCCATTCCCAGCCCTCGTAGTTCATGAAATTGACGACGGCCACCGGTGCGGTGCGCGCATTGGTGCGGGTCAGGATCAGCGCGAAGAAGAAGTCGTTCCAGGCGTAGAGGAAGCACAGGATCGCGGTCGCCGCGATTCCCGGGGTCACCATCGGCAGCACGATCTTTGTGAACACCGTGCGCGTCCGCGCGCCATCGACGAGGGCAGCCTCCTCGAGCGAGACCGGGATGGTGTCGAAGAACGGCTGCATCATCCAGATCACCAGTGGCAGGTTGAAGCTGGTATAGACCAGCACGAGGCCGGTGATGGTGTCGAGCAGGCCGATCCAGCGGTAGAACAGGAAGAACGGGATCGTGAACGCGATCGGCGGCGCCATCCGCGTCACCAGGATCGCAAAGGACAGCGCGTGCTTGCCGCGCCCGGCCCAGCGCGACAGGGCGTAGGCGGCGGGCACGCCGAACAGCAGTGCGAGCGCCGTCGAGAGCGAGGCGCTGAGCAGGCTGTTGACGAAGGAGGCCGAGAACGCGCTGTGCCAGAGCGCGGCATAGTGCTCCAGCGTCGGCGTGAAGATCAGAGGCGGCGGGAATTGCAGGATCTGGTCATTGGTCTTGAAGCTCATCTGCAACAGCCACAGGAATGGCGAGAGCAGGATGAGCAGCGTCACAATGATCGCGGCGAGCCGGCCCGGCGTGGCCTTGCGTGCGGAGGGCGCGTTCATCCCATCGCCTCCCGGCGGCGGCCCATCCAGACGAGGCCAAGGCTGATGCCGGCGACCAGCAGCAGCATCACCACGGTGACTGCGCTGGAATAGCCGATCTCGTTCGTGTCGAAGGCGAGCAGATACGCATAGTAGTTGGTGACTTCGGTGACCGTGCCGGGGCCGCCACTGGTCAGTAGAAAGATCAGCGGGAATGCCTTCACGCTGTCGATCAGGCGGAACATGCCTGAGATCACGAGAATAGGCGTAATGAAGGGCAGGGTGACGTACCAGAAGATCTGGAGCGTATTGGCGCCATCGACGAGGGCGGCTTCCGAATATTCATCCGGAATGGTCTGGAGCGCGGCCAGCACCATCAGGAAGGTGAAGGGCATCCATTCCCAGGTGTCCGCGATGACGATCGCGGTCAGCGCGAAATCGACGCTCGAGGTCAGCGCCGGCATGGTGAAGTGCAGCGCCTGCGCGGCGTAATAGAGCGGGCTGATGTCGGGCGTGTAGATCAGCTTCCAGATCACCGCAACCACGATGGGCGGCAGCACCATCGGAATCAGGAAGAAGGTGCGGGCGAACTCGACGAAGCGCGAGGGAACGTTCAGCAGCAGCGCCAGCAGCATGCCGAGCAGTACCTGGAACAGCACGCCCCAGCACGACAGTTTCGCCTGGACCCACAGCGAATTGACGAAGCGGGGATCGCCGGGCAGGAGGCCGTAGTTGCGCAAGGGCGAGCTGAAATCGGTCGCTGAGCCCGGCGTCGTCAGCTGAAACGGCGTCAGGCTCGTCACGACGAGATAGACCGCCGGCAGCACGGCGACCGCGAGCAGCACGATCAAGCTTGGTGAGAGCGCCCAGGCAATGAATCTGCGACGCTCTCCGTCAATTCCCGACTGGTTCAAAGCTGCGTCCCGGCACGGCGGAGTGCGGCGATGGCCTGGTCCTGCGCGGCGTTCATCGCGTCCTTGGCCGGCAGCTGGCCGGTCGCGACCTGCTCGAACGCCTTGTTGAGGACGTCGCCGACGATCGGGAATTCCTTCACGGTGCGATAGGCCATGTAGTTCTCGCCCTTGGCCGGCAACTCGAGCACCTCGAGATAGAGCGCGCCGAGGTCCTGGCCGTTCACCGTGTTGAGCTTGCGATAGGCCTCGCTGGTGATGATCGAGCGGCGGCAGACCGAGGAGTGGCCGTGCTCCTTAACGAGCCGCATCGAGATGTCGGGCGAGAGCGCCCATTTGATGAATTCCCACGCCGCCTTCTTGTTCTTGGCGTTCTTGGGAATGCCGAGGCCCTGGCTGTTCGACGCGGGATGGTCGTGCACGGGGCCGGCCGGCGAGCGCACCACGCGCGAGGTCTCCTTCACCTTGCTCTCCTCGGAGAGCAGGATCGGCGTCACCCACGAGCTGGAGTGAATGAAGATGTTGGCGCGGCCCGTCAGCAGCGATTGCCGCGCCTGGTCCTCGGTGTAGGTGAGGACGCCCTTCGGCGCGCTCTTGAGCAGGTTGGCGTAGAACTCGATGCCCTGAATGGTCTCGGGTGTGTTCAGCGCCGGCATGATGTCGCCGGGCGGCTTGCGGAAGATGTTGCCGCCAAAGCCCTGGATGTAGGGCGGCAGGTTCCAGTGATGCAGCTGGAACGAGGTGATGCCGCTAACGCCGTCGGTGCCGTTGATCTCGGTGCAGACCTGCTGCAATTCGGCGAAGGTCTTCGGAATCTTGAGGCCCTTCTTTTCCATCAAATCCATGCGCGACAGGCCCATCAACATCGCGCCGCCTTCCCAGGAATAGCCGTAGGTCGCGCCCTTGGCATCGCGATAGGGCACCTGCGCGCCCTCGACGAAATCCTTGGGATTCCATTCCGCCGGGGTCAGGTTGGGGTCAGCCGTGAACTCGTCGAGATTGGCGAGCAGGCCGGCGGCGACCCAGCGCGCGGCAAGGATGAAGGTGACGTTGACGAAGTCGTAGGCCGAGCCGCCTGAGGACAGTTCGAGATTGGCCTGCTGGTTGTAGACCGGGAAGGCCGAGAGCTGGAGGTCGACCTTCATGCCGGTCTTTTCCTCGAACTCGGGAATGTATTTCTGCAGCAGCGTGAAGAAGCGGTGCTGGAACGAGGCGCCGTGCAGCGTCACGCCGGCAAACGGCTTTGTCTGTGCGATCAGCGGCGCGGGGAATGCCGCAAGGACGGCGGTCGCGGCGCTGGCCTTGAGCAGGTTACGGCGGGTGAGCGAACGCGCGCGTGATGAAGTCTTCATGTTTGTCTCCCTCGGATTATTGCTTGCCGTGTCAACGCGCCCGTCTGGTGCGGGCGTTCTCGTCCTCGGTGTCTTTCTTTTTCTGGCGCGACATGGCCGTGACGATGTTCTGTTCGGTGAGGTCCATCAGCTTGTGCATGGCCCGGCGCGCACCATCAGGGTTGCGCGCCCAGATCTCGTCGAGCACCGCGCGGTGATAGGGCAGGCTCTTGCGCGGTGCGCCCGGATTGGTGCTCGACAGGTCGAACGACATCCGCAAGGCTGCGGCGACCGTCGCGCCGAACGCGATCAGGAAATCGTTGCCCGTGGCGATCAGGATGCCGCGGTGAAACTGCAAATCCGGCTCGGCATAGGCGACGCGGTCCATGCCGGCGGCGTCCATGCCGCGATAGGCGCGCTCGATCCGGGCAAAATCCTCGTCGGTCCCGCGCGCCGCGCAGATCGCGCAGGCCTCGGGCTCGACGATCCGGCGGACCTCCAGGATCTGCTTGGCGAACTCCTGCGTCGGCAGCGCCGACAGAGTCCAGTTCAAGAGCTCCTCATCGAGCATGTTCCAGTCGAAGCGCGCGCGCACATGCGTGCCCGCCTTCTGCTTCGAGGCGATCAGCCCCTTCGCCTTGAGCAGCGACAGCGCCTCGCGGATCGAGGCGCGGCTGACATCGAAACGCGACGCCAGCTCGATCTCGCGCGGCAGCGTCGTGCCCTCGCGCCACACGCCGGTCAGGATCAGCCGGGCCACCTCGCGGGCGACCTGGGCGCTCGATTGCGGATTGTCGGCCTTGGCCACGTCAACTTGATCCGTCAGTTTAAATGTCTGATTTATTGCAAGTGCGAACGGATTGGCTGCGAAGAATGCGGCCTATTCACGCAAGATAGTCCGAGCGCGCGAGGTTTGACAAGAATTATTATGTCAGACATATTTTCTATTATGCCAACGCCGCGTAGGACAAATCGATCGTGACAAAACCCCACATCATCCTGGTCATGACCGACCAGCAGCGTTTCGACACGATCGCGGCGACGGGGCATCCCTATATGAAGACGCCGAACCTCGACCGTCTGGTGCGCGAGGGCGTCTATTTCGACAATTGCTTCATCAACGCGCCGAGCTGCGTGCCCTCGCGCGCGGCTTTGTTCTCCGGTCTCTATCCGCACGCCTCGGGCGTGCTGAAGAACGGCCAGCACTGGCAGAAGACCTGGGTCAGCCAGCTGGGGGAAGCCGGCTATCACTGCGTCAATGTCGGCAAGATGCACACCATTCCCTATGACGCGAAGGCCGGTTTCCACGAGCGCTTCGTGGTCGAGAACAAGGATCGCTTCTTCGAGGGGCGCTGGTTCGCCGACGAGCTCGACAAGGCCTTTGCCGCGCACAAGCTGACCAAGCCGTCGCGCGCCGGCTATCGCAGCCTGCCTGATTACGGCGATCGCATGGGCGCCTTCACCTGGGAGATGCCGAAGTCGCTGCATCCCGACATCTTCGTCGCTGAAACCGCGATGTGGTGGCTGGAGACGCGGCCCAAGCCCGAGGCGCTGTTCATGCAGATCGGCCTGCCCGGCCCGCATCCGCCCTATGATCCCTTGCCGGAATATCTCGAGCACTATCTCGCCCGCAACGATCTTCCGGTGCCGCAGCCGACCGAGGCCGAGATCGAAGGCCTGCCGGCCTATCTGAAGGAGAAGCGCCGCCACGATACCGAGGTCGACCACGACGCGGTGTCATGGAAGCTGCAGCCGACGCGTGAAGAGATGCGCCGCCTGCGTGCGCATTACTATGCCAATGTCACAATGATCGACGAGCAGATTGGCCGCCTGATCGAGATGCTGGACACCAAGGGCTATCTCGACAATTGCGTCGTCATCTTCATGTCCGACCATGGCGACAATCTCGGCGAGCACGGCCTCAGCCAGAAATGGTCGATGTACGAGCCCGTCACGCGCATCCCGCTGCTGTTCTGGTCGCCGAATTTGTTTTCCGACGGCCGCCGGATCCGCGAAAAGTGCCAGCTGTTCGACCTCGGCCCCACCATCCTGGATCTTGCCGGCGCGCAGCACCCAAAGCCGTTCCAGGCCCGCAGCCTGCTGCCGGCGCTGAAGGGCGAGGAATGGGCTGGCCGCGATTTCGTGTTCAGCGAGCAGGCCGGCGATGTCGCCATGACCGGCGCGCGGCTGATCACCATGGTGCGGGACGACCGCTGGAAGGTCGTGTTCATCCACGGCGCCGAGGACGGGCAGCTGTTCGATCTCGCGACCGATCCGCTCGAGCAGCACAATCTCTGGGGCGCGCCCGAGCATGCGGGCGAGATCAGCCGCCTCAAGGACGCCTTCATCGACTGGCGCCAGAACAGCCTGCTCGAGACGATGGATTTGAACGCGGCTGCGCGGTGAGCGAGTAGCTCTTTGCCTCTCCCCGCTTGCGGTCAGTGTGATGGTCGTGCGCGGCGAGAGCTCGGCCTTCATGGTTCGAGACTCGCCGCAGGCGGCGCTCCTCGCCACGAAGGTCTACAGTTTTGCCGCGCAACAAAACCTCATCCTGAGGAGCCCGCGAAAGCGGGCGTCTCGAAGGATGGCCACAAGGAAGCTGCTCACTCCACCAGATACTTCCTCACCGCCGCCTCGTCCCACGCGATCCCGTTCCCCGGCTCTTCGCTCGGCAATGCAAAACCGTCCTTGATCTTCAGCCGCGTCGAAAGCACGGCGTCGGCCCAATCGACATATTCCAGCCAGTGCGCGGTTGGCGTCACGCACAGAAGATGCGCGCTCACTTCCGAGAACAGATGCGTCGACATCTCGATGCCGGCGGCGTGCGCCAGCGCGGCGGCGCGCAGCCAGCCGGTGACGCCGCCGATGCGCTGGACATCCGGCATCACGTAGTCGCAGGCTTCCGCGGTCAGCGCGGTCTGCATCGAGAACGCGCTGTCAAAGTTCTCGCCGATCTGCACTGGCGTGCCCAGCGCATCGGCAATGCGGGCGCAGCCCTCATAATCGTCGTGGCGGATCGGCTCCTCGATCCAGGTCAGCCCTTCGTCGTCGAGCATCTCGCCGCGGCGGATGGCCTCGGTGACCGTGAGTGCCTGGTTGTAGTCGCACATCAGCGTGACCTGATCGCCGACGGCTTTTCGTATTGCGCGCACCACGGCGAGATCGTCGCGCGCATCGGGCCGGCCGACGCGGATCTTCGCGGCCTGGAAACCTTCGGCCAGCAGCTTGTGGGCTTCCTCCACCGCGGCGCCCGCCGGCATGATGCCGAGCCCCTTCGAATTATAGGCACGCACCGGCTTCGGCGCGCCGCCGAGCAGGCGCGCCAGCGGCAGGCCCTTGCAACGGGCCAGCGCGTCCCAGGCCGCCATGTCGATGCCGGATTGCGCCAGCCGCTGCAGGCCGGCGAGGCCGAGCAGCGTGAAGCGCTGGGCGAGCTTGCGCTCGATCTCGAACGGCAACAGCTCGTCGCCGGCGAGCAGCTCCGACATTTCCGTGACCATCGCCGTCAGCGGCTTCAGGGCCGAAGGCGTGATCGAGAACAGATAGGCATGCCCCACCGCGCCCTGGTCGGTCTCGCAGTCGATCAGCACCAGCGGGGCCTTGGCGACGGCCCCGGTCGAGGTTTTCAGCGGCAAATTCATCGGCACGATCACGGGCCGCGCGTTGAAGCTCTTGATGCGGATGGTCTCGGTCATGTCCAGGTCTCCCGGCGGAGTGAATGCAGGTTAATACTGATCTTAAACATTCGTCATGAAACGAAAAGCCAGTTGCTGCGACCACCATAAAATGGGGTTGCGCGGGCGCGGGTTTATTGGCTCTGTGGCGCCGCATGCTTTTGCCGCGAGTTCCAGAGATTTGCGGCAAGATCGCACACGGGGAGCAACAAGGTGAAACAAGAGATCTCCGAAGAACAACGCAAGAGCGGCATCCTGACGGGCGCCGTGATCGCCTTTCTCCTGCTCGCTCTGCCGCTCGCGGTGTGGCTGGACCTGACCGAGCTCAGCAAGACGGCGCTGCGCCGGCAGGCCGCCGATCTCAATTCGGTGATCACGAGCGTGCGCAGCTACTACGCGTCCAACGTGGTCGGCCGCATCCTGGCCAACCCTGGCGGCGCCACCAGGGTCGTGCACAATTACGAATCCGTCCCCGGTGCGATCCCGATTCCGGCGACGCTGTCGCTGGAGCTCGGACGGGTGATCGGCGCGCAGCAGGAGAACATCACCTACCGCTTCGTCTCGGATTTCCCGTTCCAGAACCGCGCCGCGCACCAGCTCGACAAGTTCGAGAAGGACGCGCTCGATGCGCTTCGCAAGGATCCCGAGCAGAAGATCGTCGAGACCGAGACCTCGCTGTTCTCCGACAAGGTCCGCCTGGTCGCGCCTGTTACCATGGGCCCGGCCTGCGTGAGCTGTCACAACAGCCACCCCGAGAGCCCGAAGAAGGACTGGAAGGTGGGAGACGTCCGCGGCATCCAGGAGGTGATCATCGCCCAGCCGATCGCCGCCAACATCTTCTCGTTCAAGTTCCTCCTGGCCTATTTCCTGATCGCCGCCGGCTGCGGCCTGTCGTTCCTCTCGCTTCAGCGTCGCCAGGCCGGCCGTATCAAGGGCATGAACAAGGAGCTGGAATCCGCCAACGACTTCCTGGCCTCCTTGTCGATGAAGATCTCGCGCTACATCCCGCCGCAAGTCTACAAGAGCATTTTCAGCGGCCAGAAGGACGTCACTATCCACACCGAGCGCAAGAAGCTCACCATCTTCTTCTCCGACATCCAGAACTTTACCGCGACCGCCGAGCGGCTCCAGCCGGAGTTGCTGACCCAGCTCCTCAACGAATATTTCACCGAGATGTCGGCGATCGCGCATGAATATGGCGGCACCATCGACAAGTTCATCGGCGATGCCATGCTGATCTTCTTCGGCGATCCCGAGACCAGGGGCGACCGTGCCGACGCGCAGGCCTGCCTGCAGATGGCCTGGCGCATGCAGCAGCGCCTTGCCGAGCTCAATGCGAAATGGCGGGCGTCCGGCATCGAGCAGCCGTTCCGCTCGCGCATGGGCATCAATTCCGGCTATTGCAATGTCGGCAATTTCGGCAGCAGCGATCGCATGGACTACACCATCATCGGCGCCGAAGCGAACCTCGCCGCGCGCCTGCAATCGATCGCCGAGCCCGGCGGCATCGTGCTGAGCTACGAGACCTTCGCGCTGGTCAGCGATATCGTCCGCGCCCACGCGCTGCCGGCGATCACGATGAAGGGCATCAGCCGCGAGGTGATTCCCTATTCGGTCGACGCGCTGAACGACGCGGCGGCGGAGCGAAGCGGCGTCATCACTGAGCGCGCGCCCGGCCTGGAGCTTTATCTCGATCCGGCGGTGGTGAAGTCCGGTGATGCAGCACGGGTGCGCGCGCTGCTGGAGAGCGCGCTGGCCTCGCTGAAGCCGGCGTGAGGATGCGGGGATTTACACAGTCGTTAATCGAGGGAGTCCCCGTGTGGTACCCCTCTCCCTAACCCTTCCCCGCAAGGGGGGAGGGAATGCGCCTGCGCGTGTGGTTGGATCAGGCGACGATCATTTGCGTTGAGTTTTTGCCTTGAGCCCAGCTCTCACTGCGCGGCACCCTGCGCTCCCTCCCCCCTTGCGGGGGAGGGTAGGGGAGAGGGGTAGCCCAGCAAACGGTGCGCGTATGAACGCCGTGCACCCGCGCCATGAGCCATCTCACCGCGCCGCCCCCTCCGTGAACGCCGTCTCGATCACCTCGCCAAAAGGTTGCCACGACCGCCCGTCGAATTGCACGAGCCGCATCTGCCTGATCGGCAGGTAGCTGCTGGGCGAGGTATTCATCCTGATGTTGGGCAAGGCAACGGAGGGCTGCTGGTCCCTGAGTGAGGCCGCCTGACGCATGATGTTCTCGCGTGAAAAATCGTTGCCGCATTGCTTCAGCACCTGCGTCAGCGCCTCGGCCGCGGCGTAGCCGTAGAGCGCGGCGCTGTTGTTGGTGCTCTCCGCGTGATGATACTTGTCCATGAAGGCGAACCAGTCCTTCATGGCGGGATCGTCCTTCCATGCGGGATCGCTCGGATCCTTCAGAAAAGCAGCCGAGATCACGCCGGCGGAATTCTCCAGGCCCGCGGGCGCCATCGCATTGGCGATCGAGGCGGAGGCATCGTTGACGATGAAGACCGGGCGCCATTTGAGCGATGCCGCCAGCTTGATCACCTTGGACGCCGTCGATGGCACGCCGAGAAAGACGAAGATATCGGCGCCGGCACGCTTGAGGATCGAGACGTGCCCTTCGAGATGCTCGTCGTTGATGTCGAAGGCGATGTCGACGAGGACAAGACGGTTCAGATCGCCAAGGCCTTCCTGGATGCCCCGATAGAGCATGCGCCCGAACTGGTCGTTCTGCCAGAGCACCACGATCTTCTTCCTGGGATAATAGGCCTGGATGTAGTTGGCGTAGATGCGTCCCTCCGAGCGGAACGAGGGCTGCCAGCCCATGGTCCAGGGAAACGCCTTGGCCTGGCTCAGCTCCTCGTCGCCGGAGGCGACGAACAGCTGCGGGATCTTCTTCTCGTTCAGGTACCAGCGCGTGGCGAGATTGCCGGGCGTGCCGAACGAGCCGAACATCAGGTGCACGTCGTCCTTCTCGACCAGATTGCGCGTCAGCTCCAGCGCGGTCGCGGGATCGGAATTGTCGTCGCGCGTGATGAAGCGGATCTTGCGGCCGTTGATGCCGCCGCGCGCGTTGATCATGTCGAAATAGGCGACTTCCGCCTGGCCGATGGCGCCGAATTCCGAGAGCGGTCCCGAATACGGCATGACATTGCCGATGCGGATTTCCTTGTCGCTTGCGGGTTGGTCTGCGCGTTGCTCGGACATCGCCCCCAGCGAGGCGAGAGCGGCAATCAAGACGAACAGCAGTCTGCCGGTGACGCGCATGCTCGACACCTTGACGTTGGCCCCTCGGCGAGGTCGGCTCGATCTGCCCCACGTTGGGTTGATCTACGTCAAGCGTTTGGCAAAGCTGTGGCTTGTTGCCGCTTCAAAGCAGCGCAGCTGCCATCCTCGAAAGAAACGGCAGGCGTGCTGACGCGCCACAAGAGGTCGTCAAGCCCAGGCTTGTCCCGCCCTCGAGGCCGAAGCCACCGAGCGGCGAGCCGCTCTCTGGCTCGATGGTTTGCACTATTCTGTCCGGTCCAGGATCGTCCTGGCGACGCGGTTTGTGCCCGGCGGCACCTGCGATTCAAGGAGACGCCGCCAACGGGTGGGAGCAACACCGCTCCAACGCTCGAAAGCCCTGCTGAAATGAGCGGGGTCGTCATAGCCGAGCATTGATGCAATGTCGCGAATTGACCGGTCCGTCTGACACAGAAGTCTCACCGCCCGTCGTTGCAGTGCGTTTCGCAGCAGGTCGCTATAGCTCAGTCCGCCTTCGCTGAGCCTGCGCTGCAGCGTTCGTCGCGCGAGTCCCGACCGGTCCCCGATGCGTGACAGGGTGGGGCGCCGATCGAACAGCTCCAATTCGATCAGCACGGAGAGACGGCCCGGCAGGTCTTCTGGATCCGGCAGGTCAAAAACGCGTCCGAGCTCGCTCGCGCTCAGCCCGTCGCCCTGCTTGAGGTTTGGATTGACGGCCGTTAGCAGCCGCCGATCGAACACGATCGCGCTGGCGGCATTGCCGACAGCCGCATCGGTACACATCACGTCGACGATCGGATATCGCAGCCGGTTCGGCAGGTCCCGAAGAATGATCCGGCCCGGCAGCCACCTGGCGCCGGCAAAATGCCTGATGACGGCAATCATGTACCAGACGGCGAGCATCTCGTTCTGCTGGCGCCCGTCGCGCGCGGGGTCGGACAATTCATATGACCAGTGGATTTCGCCGCCAAAACGGCGGACGACCAGCTGAGTGGCGTTCTGGAGCATGTGCGGCAGGCTGGCTCCGGCGCGATGGATCGCTTCGAGCAAGGTCGGGGCCTGGGTCACCCATCTGCCGTAAACGCCGAGGCCCGCCATCGATGTCTGGCGGCCAAGCCGGGCCGCAAAGACTTCGTCGTGCAATTCCCGAGAGGTCACCATCAACAGGCGGAAATGATCGCGTAGCGGCAACAGCGTGTCCGGCGACTCCAGCAATGCGAGAGGAAGATCGGCGCGGCGAAAGACTCGCTCGATCGATCCGCCGGCCGCCGCGACGACCTTGGCGATCGGACCAAGCGTGCTCGCGCGGGTGTAGCCGGTCTGGTGCATCTGCCCTCACGCGCCAAAGTGACCGCCATGTCGGCGCATCATGGCAGGCTGAATTCGCAGCGACAGCATAGCATCCGGGTCCCCGTCGATGAACACGGTCAAACGCCCGCGTCGATCGGGACCAGGGAGGAATGCATGTGCTTTGCTTGTCTTGGTTTGTCGTCTTCAGCCGGGAAATTTTCCCGACGTGATGTGGTGTTGCGTGCATCGGCACTGGGCCTGGTTCTGCCCTTTGCCCCTGCGTTGCGGACGGCGCAAGCGGCGGAGCAGGGCGCGCCGCCTCCAGCGGATGTGGTGAGCGGCATCAACGATATCATCGCCAAGGCGCGTTCGCCCGAACTGCTCGTCGCCAAGGCTTTCGAGATCAACGGCGGCGATCTCCCATGGACCGATCTCGGTCTCGATGCGGCGCGGGGCCAACAGGTGACGTTCCTGCTGACCGGCAAGATGTGGCTGTCGCGTGACCACGATCTCTGGTTCGGCCCGGGGCTGGTCTTTCACGCGCGCACGCGCGGGCTCCGGCCGATCTACAATCCGATGCTGGACACGGGAACCATGACGGTCGCCCACGATGGACGGATCGAGGTGGCGCGTTCGGCGGCGGAATGGACCAGTGAGGACGGGACACTGGGTACGCCGGAAGACATCTACAAGAAAGCGGACGTCAAGATCACCGGGATAGCGCTGCTGTGGCGCGGCGATGCCGCGGTCGGCGTCAAGAGTCTGCTGGCGCAGGGCGACGTCGGCGGACTGCTCAAGTCCGAGCTTGCGCGTCTTCAGCGTGGCGGCAAGCTGCCGGCGGGCTGGTCGAACCTGCTCGGGTTTGGCGGCGGTCAGGAAGTCTTCAGCCAGGGTGCCGACGGCGAGATCATTTGCGACACCACGGGCCATGTCAGTATCATCGAGAGGCCGCTGCCGCTTTCGCTAGCCTCCCGTCCGCGCCTCGCATGGCGCTGGAAAATCGATCAATTGCCGTCCGTCGTCGCGGAGGATCAGGCCGCGACCCACGATTACCTTTCGATCGGCGTGAAGTTCGAAGACGGGCAGGATCTGACATATATCTGGAGCGAACATCTGCCTGAAGGCAAGGTTTTCCGGTGTCCGTTGCCCGCCTGGAATGCGATCGAGACACATATGATCGTTCGTTCCGGGAAGGCTGACCTCGGAAGCTGGAAAGAGCAGGAACGCGACATCGCAGCAGATTATGCCGCCCATATCGGCGGACCCGCGAAGGCGATCTCGAAAATCTGGCTGCTGGCCGTGGCGCCGTTCCAGCGCCGTCATGGCGCTTGCCGCTACGCCGATATCAAGGTCACCACCGACGACAAAGTCGTGCACAAGGTATAGCGCGAGAGGTCAAGCGAGCCTGCGGCATATTTGCGCTACGGCAACCCCCGCGCCTCGAGCTGATGCACCAGCAGCAGCGTCGGTTCGGCGAGGCTGTCGCCGGAGCCGTCGAGGCCGAAGGCGCTCGCGATGCTGTCGCGGCTGCGCAGCAATGTGCTGCGCGGGCAGTGCCCGGCGCCGCAGAGCGTCTTCTTCAGGATCTCACCCTGCGCGATGAGGCTCGCGGGGTCGTTCGCGGCCCAGGCCAGCACGATCGGCGCGTCGATGTTGAGGATGCCGGGAAAGACCGACCGCTTGTCATATTGGGTGGCGTCGGTGCCGAGATAGGCTTTCTCGCTGTCGCTCGCGTCCTTGCCGGCGCGGTAGATGCCGGACACCAGCACCACGGCGGCGACATCGGCGCGGTCGGTCTGGAACTCGGGATGTGCCAGCAGGGTGGCCACATGGAAGGCGCCGGCGCCGTAGCCGACCGCGACGATCTCGCGGGCGTCGCCGTTGAACAGGTCGATATTGCCGTGGACCCAGGACAGCGCCGCCGCGACGTCGGTCGCACCCATCGGCCAGGTCGCCGAGGGCGCAAGGCGATAGCTGACGCGCACGCCGATCATGCCGTTGCGCGCGGCAAAGCACATCGCCTGGTCCTGGATCTCGCGCGACAGGTCCGGCGCGCCGCGGTCGCCGGTGAAGGTGTCGCCCGCCACGAACAGCAGCACGGGCCGGGGCGTATCCGCCTTGGTCTCGCTGCTGGTGGCGACGTCGAGCACATTGGCCTCGCTCTCGCCGTAGCGCAGCCCGCGCGAGAATGAGACTTGCTCGCACAAACGTGCGGTGCCGCCGGCGGTCGTGTCGTTATCGGTGAGGCCCACGCGGACGAGATCGGTCGGCACTGTGAGCCGCGCCGGCAACGGACCCTGTGCGGAGGCCGCCGTCACGCTCAAGCTTAGAAAAAATGCGAGATAATTCTTCATCTTGGTGCCAGCCCTGCGTGCCCGATATGGGCTCGCTTGTTTGGCCTGTCTTTTCAATTCGCCTTATTAGTTAGTTCGTCTGAGGCGATTTCACGGCACCGCGTTTCTTCCCCACCTTCAGCTCAATTCCCCGGCTGGAACGTGCAGTCCGCCCCGCTGCCGTCCTTCCGCCTGATCGCATTGGGGTCGATCGTGCAGCTCAGCTTGCTGAGGCTCTCGAAGTTCGATCCCGCCGCACCGTCGGACGGGACGCCGGCGAGCGCTTCCGTCGCGAAAATTTCATTGGCCGTCGCGCCGTTCACGGTCCTGGCCTTCTTGCCGAAGGTCACCTCGCAATTGCGTAACGTGATGTCGACATTGCCGGTGCGGCAGACGATCCTGTCCGCGGTCACGACGATCGGCTTCTTGTAGGGAATGTCGCTGTTTCCGGCGAACAGCATCGCCACCGCCTTCTTCTCGGCGCCCGTCAGGTCCGGCGACAGCGGCGCGATCACGCCCGCGAGCGCCAGCGCGGTCGAGCCCGAGACCGTTGCGGGTGTCGCGCCGGCGGCATCGGCGATGTTGCAGGCACCGGCGAGAACGAGAGCGGCGACGGTGCAGGCCCAATTCCCGGATCGGGACCACGTCGTGAATTTCATGCGCATCGCTGCTTCCCTCGTCACGGCTTCGATGCCGCAAGGCGCCCGGAGCCTCTGACAGAATCGCCGTTGCTGGCCGAGACGTGCGCTTCAGGCTGCTTGTCGATGGCCTTGATGATCGCAGCCGCCGCCGTCTGGCCGGACTGGAGCGCCCCTTCCATGTAGCCGAAATAGGCAAAGCAGGTGTGCTCACCGGCAAAGAACAGGCGGTCCTCAAAACCCCTCGCCAGCCGCGGCCCGGCGCGGCAGACCTCGCCGGGGGCGGGACAGGAGTAGCCGGCGGCGGTCCATTCGTCGCGCGGCCAGGCCATGAACTCCGGCTGAGCGGCCAGGTGCTTGACGTAGCCAGTGTAGACGCTACCGATCTGCTGTGCGTAGAACGCGTCGACCTGCGTCTGGTTACCGGGCTGGTAGTGCTTGAGAGCTGCCGCCGCGACGTCGGCGCCGGCAAACAGGCTGAGTTCGACCGGGCGGTCCGGCGGGGCGATCTGGTTGTCCGTGCCTTCCCAGGTGACACCGAACTGGTTCGAGATGGCCGTCGGGGCGAGGCCCTCGCCGATCCAGAAGCGCTTCGTCAGCGGGCTGAGATATTTCACAGCGGTCCCCATCGTCACGTAGTAGTCGTGCGGCAGGTTGGGCGTGATCGTGATCTTGGCGTTGGGTGAGTCCGGCCACAGGCTCGGAGGGATCGCCAGCACGGCATAATCGGCGGTGAAGGCGGCGCGCGTGGTTCCGTTCTCGGCCGGGCTGAATTCCAGGATCACGCCTTCGTCCTCGATGCGGATGGCGCGTACCGGCGTCGACAAATGGGTGCTGGCGCCCTTGTCCCCTATGTCTTTCGCGAGACGAATGGCGAGTTCCTGATTGCCTTCCGAGCAGCGCAGGGTCTCGGTTTGGGTGAAGAAGGCGTCGATCTGGTTCTTCATCCGCCCACCGGCGACGACGGCCAGATTGGCGAGGAAGCTCTGCTCGGTGGTCGGCTGGCCGGCGTCGTTGGAGAATTGCTCCTCCATGGCGTATCTGGTGAGCTTCGAGCAGTCGAGGCTGGCGATCCACTTCGCAATCGACCTGGCGTCGAGTTTCTTTGCACCGTTGGCAAGCCAGGGCTTGCGAGGGTTGACCCTGCCGGCCCAGCGGCTGAGCTTGCCGAAGGCGTCGTCCATCTCGTGATAGACCAGCTTCATCTGGCCGTCGGAAAGCTTGTGGCCGTCGAGAAACAGCGGCATGTCGAGCTCGAGCGCGTCGAAATTCGTGTCCGAGGTGATAACGGACAGGCCGAGCTCGAACCGCTTGGCGTATTGCAGCCAGAGCGGATGGTTGTAGCCGATCAGCTCGCCGCCGGCCTCGACGATCCCGCTCGGCTTCGTCTTGCTGAAAACCCGGCCGCCGAAGCGGTTGCGTGCCTCGAACAGCGTCACCTCGCAATGCGCGACGAGTTCGGACGCCGCCATCAGGCCGGCGAAGCCGCCGCCGATGATCGCGACCTTCGGACGTCGCACCGCCAGCGCGCGGAGCGCGGTGGGTGAGCGGATCGAGGGCGGGGTAGGCTGAAGGGCGACCTTGTCCCTGACCCGCCGCTGGCGCTCTGCCCCCGAAATTTTGGGCCCGTAGCGCCGGTGCAGCCGCGCAAACAGCGAACGCATCGCGTGCTTCCTTTGAAAATGTCTTCTGCCTGATGGCGCTGTGGCCGCCCGGCTCGCAAATGCAGCAATGCCGCCGGAAATCGGCGGATGGTGCGAAGCTTAGCGTGCAATCTCAGGAGGAGTCGATAGTGGTGCCACAACGGCCGGGGTTCGGCCGTGTGCGTTGCACGAGAATTTCGCGAGAGGCGGCGCCGTACCCGCAGGCGGCGACCTATCGCTTGACGGCCTTCTTCGTCGTCTTCTTGGCGACCTTCTTGGCCTTTTTCTTCTTCGCTGCCTTCTGGGCCGCGAGATAGGCCTCGACCTTCCTGGAGGAATGGCCGGCCGCGGCCACGGCGGCCTTCAGCCTGGCCGGTGTGATCTTGAACTTTGTCGACCAGTAGCGGACCTCATAGGCCTCGCTCAGCGCGATCCGGCTCTTGTCGGAGGCGCGGTGCTTCTGCAGCTTGATGTAGGCTTCGACCTTTTTGGCGGAGCGGCCGACCTTCTTGACCGCGTATTTCAGCTTGGCCGGCGTCACCTTGAACTTCTTCGACCAGTAGGCGACTTCGTACTTCTCGGTGAGCGCGATCAGCGCCCGATCGGCCCCGCCCCGCTTTGCCTTGTTGTCGGCCATGCTTCCCTCCTGCCTGAATGGCGTGCATCCAATCTAGCATGCAGCCCGATTCGGAAGGCAAGCTGCCGTTTTCGTGACGCTTGCGCGCCGACGCTGTTTTGCACCGATGTGTCAAACGGTTGCCGCGCGCGACCCCGCCTCGCGCCGGACAGGGCTTTCTACTGTGCATGGGGTTGTTTTCGCAGTTTTTGTTTTGGAGCCGGCCTGTCACGCCCGCTTCATCGTCCTGAAGGTGATCGAATAGCGGGGTGCCTCGACCGGCGGGATGCTGTGCTCCCATTGCGAGCGCGCCTCGCCGTCCATCATGTAAAGCGAGCGCGGCAGGGCTTCGAGCGTGTGGCGCGCCCATGTGTCGCCGCTGCGGCGGCGGAAGCGGAATTTGCACGGCGAGCCCAGCGACAGGCCGAGGATCTCCTTGAAATGCGGCTTGTCGCGGTGCCAGCCGATGCCAACGC
Source organism: Bradyrhizobium sp. CCGB01 (assembly GCF_024199795.1). Classification (NCBI taxonomy): domain Bacteria; kingdom Pseudomonadati; phylum Pseudomonadota; class Alphaproteobacteria; order Hyphomicrobiales; family Nitrobacteraceae; genus Bradyrhizobium; species Bradyrhizobium sp. CCGB01. The sequence continues at coordinate 8,545,808 of NZ_JANADK010000001.1, read as the reverse complement.
CGGCGTCGTACGCGGTGCACAGCACCTGCCGCACGCTGCCCTCAGTGAGGCCCGCCCATGCCTCGACCTGCCGCGCGACGGGCAGAACCCAGTCCGGGATCGGCTCGGCCTCGGCCAGCCGTTGCAGCGAATAATCATAGCGGTAGCCGAAGGACGCCACCCGGCGGTTGCCCTCGAAGGCGCCGAACTGGAAGCGCTGGAGCGGCAATGCCGCGATGCGGCCGATCAGATCCTGTTCAGTGGCGGCCTCGATAAAATTGTCCGTATAGCGAAGGCCGGCTGGGCCTCCTGCCGGGTCGGCGAACAAATCAAGCTGGGTCATTCCTCGCATTTCCGTGATGGAACCTATTGGCGGCTGGTGCGACTTACATAGGACACGGAAAAAAACGTGCGAGGCTGTCATGGCAGAGAAGCATACCGCCGATCCGGCAGAGATCATGCGGGCGACCGGTCATCCTGAGCTGGAATACGCCGCCGGCTGGACCATCGCCGGTCTGGTCACCATCGGCACCATCGTCGCCGCCTGGGTGTTCGCGATCTAGGCGACAGGAAACTGGAGTTCGAAGGCGGCGCCGTCGTCGGTCGGCTTGAGCCTGATCGAGCCGCCATGGCTCGCCATCACCGCGCGCGCGATTGCCAGTCCCATCCCGGTCCCTCCCTGGTCGCGGCGGGTGGTGAAGAACGCATCGAAGATCCTGTCGCGGTTCGGCGCCGAGATCGGCTCGCCGTCATTGCTCACCGTCAGAAGCAGGGTGGTGCGCGCGTCCACCGCCTCCAGCCTTATTGTCCCAGCCCTGTGCCGCATCGCGTTATCTGTGAGATGCGACAGCACGATTAGCGCCTTCTCGCCGGACATGCCGATGGGACGGTCGAGGCTGCCGCTGGCCTCGATTGCGCTCTGCGGAAACCGGCTTCTGAGGTCGGCGATGACGGGCGCAAGCTCGGTGCGCTCGTTCTGCGGCAGGCTTTCGGCCCGCGCCAGCTCGCGCAGCCGCTGCGCCATCGCTTCCAGCCGTTGAGTATCCGAGAGAATGTTGGCGATGAACGTCTTCTGCTCGGCCGGCGTCAGGCCCTCGGCCTTGCCTTGATAGGAATCCTGCAACAGCTCGGCGGCGCCCTTGATCGAGGTCAGCGGTGACTTCAGCTCGTGGGTAAGGTGAGCCGAGAACGTCGCGATATAGTCGGAGCGCCTGGCGAGTTGCTCGGCCATGCCGAGGAAGCTGTGCGAGAGCTGGGCGAACTCGCGCGTGCCGTAATGCCGGAGCGGCTGAAACGCCTCGCGGTCGCCGCGACCAATCCGCGCGGCGCGATCGATCAGCTCGCGCATCGGCAGCGTGATGGTGCGCGAGAACACGAGGCCGATCGCGATGGTGCCGAGGATCACGGCGAGCCCCGCCAGCACGAACTTGGCGCGCTCCTGGTAGAGGTGGTCGAAGATGTTGCTCGGTGTCCGCGTGGTGTAGATCACCCCCGCAACGCGGTTGTTGACGATCACGGGCATCGCCGAGAACACGTGCACGCCGAGGCCGCGGCTGAAGGAATAGATCGGCGGCGGCGGCTTGTCCGGCACCCGGTTGCGCAAGGTGGCGCGGTATTGCCCGTGCAGCGCGTCGGCGACCTCCTCGATATGGGCGAGCGACTGCCCGACCTCCTGGCGCCCGGCGATCACCACGCCCTGCGGATCGAGAATGCGAAAGCCTGCCAGCGTCACCTTCTGGGTCTCGCGGATGATCGGCGTCAGCTTTGCGCCGATCTCGACATAGGCAGGCTGCGCCGGCTGGGCCGCTGCTTGCGCATCCGGCCGCCGCCTGAGCAGGTCGTTTGCCGTGAGGTCGAGCGCGGGGCGGATCGGCGTAACCTGGTCGCCGGGGTCGGGCAGCACGTTCGGCGGCACCTCGGCGCCGAGGGTCAGGCCGCCGTCTAGCCTTGCCGTGACCTCCTGCGCATAGATCGTCGCCAGCACGCGGCTCTGCGCGATCAGCTCGGCCTGGGTCTGGCGGATCAGCTGGTTGTCGTAGAGGCGGAAGAAGAACAGGCCGACCAGCGGCAGCACGCCGACGGTCGCCAGCACCGTGAAAATCACGAGGGTGAGCGAGGGCCGCCATTTGTCGGGTGCCGCGCTCATGCCTCTTTCTCGCAGCGGCCGAGCTTGAAGCCGACGCCGTGGATGGTCTCGATCACGTTCTCGCAGGCCAGCGCCGCGAGCTTGGCGCGGATATTGCGGATGTGGCTGTCGATGGTGCGGTCGGAGACCTGGATGTTGAGCTGATAGGCCGCCCGCATCAGCTGCTCGCGATTGAATACCGAAGTCGGCCGGGTCAGGAACGCGCGCAGAATGCCGAACTCAATCGCGGTCAGCTTCAGCGGCGTGCCGGCGAAGGTCGCGACGTGCTGCTCGGGATCGATCAGCAGGCTGCCTTGCGACAGCGCGGCCGGCCCGGCCTTGGCCTCGCCATTTCGCGGGCTGAGACGGCGCAGGATGACGTTGACCCGCGCCACCAGCTCGCGCGGGCTGAACGGCTTCGTCACGTAGTCGTCGCCCCCGATCTCGAGGCCGAGGATGCGGTCGATCTCCTCGTCGCGCGCCGACAGGAACAGGATCGGCACATCGGACGTCTTGCGGATCTCGCGGCAGACGTCGAGGCCGTCGAATTCGGGCATGCCGATGTCGAGCACGATCAGATCGGGCTTGTCGGTGGCAAAGCGGGCGAGCGCCTCCTTGCCGTCGCGGGCGTCGATGACGTCCATGCCGGCCTTCCTCAGGGCGACGCGGACAACCTCGCGGATATGGCTCTCGTCGTCGACGATGAGAATGCGATGCGCCAAGAAATTCTCCGCTGCCTTGTCAGCCGGCCGGCTGATTTGTCGCCTGCGCGTCCAGCTTGTGCTGGAGCCGCCAGTTCCGGAAGCCCCAGCTCCGCCAGGCCAGATCCTGGCGCTGCTGTTCTACAAGGCGGTCGCGGCGCGACACAAGGCAGCTCTCGGGGTTGCCGGCCCGTAGCAGGATGGCCTTGTCGATGGCGGGCAGCGCCTGCGGCCCAAGCGTCAGCAGATAGTTGATGTCGACCAGCAAGCCTTTGCCCGATGCTTCCCGGCTGTGGGCGACATTATAGTTGGCGATGAAGGCATCGAAGTTCACCAGCGAGCAGCCATAGAGCACGATCGCCAGCGCGATCAGATTGACGCCGACCAGCCATTCGTTGGACCTGTCGAGCACGATGCGGGCCACGATCAGGATCAGTCCGAGCGCCACCAGCCCCATCCAGATGAACGCCGCGATGCGCCAGTAGGTCAGCATGTAGATGTCGACGTAGAGATCGAGGCGGAGGATGGAGGAGGCGACGAGCAGGACGTTCTGCCCGACCCAGAGATAGACCAGCGGCCGGATCACCTTCGATTTCTCGGCCGGTCCGCCCGGGCGCATCGCCACCAGCACGAAGGCGGCGGCGAGCAGGGCGGTTGCGATCAGCGGGTAGGCGCCGCGATGCGCATAGGACGCATAGGTCAGATTGTCGGGCAGCGCGACATGGCCCCAGAGATAGATGCCGTCGAGAATGGACTGCGCTGCGAACAGCAGGTTGAACAGGATCAGCGAGCGCAGAATGGTGGAGGCGCCCAGAAATTCCGGCGAGACGAAGGGCGGAAGCGGGGGCGGCGCTGCGACGTCGGCTTCGGTGGCGACGGCAACCTTCCTGCGCCGCCAGCGCACCTGGATGAACGGCCAGACCAGCGCCAGCATCAATGCCCAGAACAGCACGCGCCAGACGCTGACATACTCGAAGATGACCTTCGGATTGAGCAGCGACACCCATTGCTCGATCACCGGATTGGCAGCGGCGAACAGCGCGACGAACACGGTGCTCAGCACCACCGGCATCAGCCACAGTGCGATGCCGCGGGTGAAAGCCGACATGTTGAAGACCTGGAGCGCGTCGGGGAAAAATCTGAAGGGACCGAACAAGAGGAAGTTTCGCAACGCGCGGGCGCGGTCCGCAAGCCCCGTCGTCTCCGGATTGGTCGCGAGCAGCAGGGCGATGACCAGTGCCGCGACGAGGATGAGGAACGAAAGCGTGTTGAGCTCCTCCACGGCCGGCACCAGACCGAGGGCAATGATTACGCCTCCGATGGTTGCGCGGCGAAAGTCCAGCGTCGCATGATTGGCAAGCAGCGAGGCGCAGGCGACCGCGATGGCAAAGATCACCATCGATAGCCCCATTCGCTGGCCATACAAGAGCCAGTCGGCGAGCGCGGCGAGCACCAGCGCCATCGCGAGCTTGGTCGAAATCGCCGAAGGCCTGATCGGCTGAATGTCCGTCGTCGATGTCGTCGCCAGGCTCGTCATATGCAAATGACCTTTCGTGAAGTTCGATATCGTGCAGTCTGCACGGGGCTTGCGCAGAAATCGGGACCTTCGTCAGCACGCTTTCAGGAGTCTTTTGCAGTTTTCGTGCAGGCGTGCTTTTGCCCCTCGCGCAGCGTAAGTCTCGCTGATAGGTGCGATGCGTTCATCATTTTGGACGTGACGCATCATGCAACTCCTCCATCGCATCGGTCTCATCCTGCTCTGGCTTGCCGCACCTGTCGTCGCATTCGCGGCAGTGAACAAGAGCGATCCCTATCTGCTCGTGTTGCGCGGCGTCGGAAACATCGCGCTTGTCGTCGCAAGCATCGTGATCGTCATCGTCCTGCTGCGCCTCGGGCGCTGGCGCAGCATCGCGGGCAAGCTGCTCGTCATGCTCTGGTGCCTGCCGCCGCTGCTGATGTCGGCCGCGCATCTGAAGTTCGAGCTGCGCAAGCACGATGTGCTTGCCGCGACAGCCACTGAAGCGCGTCAGCTCGGACCGCACTTCATGGTCGGCTATTCCTCGGTTCCCGAGGTCGCGCGCCTTGCCGAGCAGGGGTTGATCGGCGGCGTCTACGTCACCCGGCACAACATCCGCGGCCGGACGATCGAGGCGCTGCAGGCCGAGATCACGGCGCTCCAGGACAAGCGGCGCGCCGCCGGCCTGCCGCCGCTGGTCGTTGCGGCAGACCAGGAGGGCGGCATTGTCGGGCATCTCGCGCCGCCGCTGACCAAGGTGCCGGCGCTGGCGACACTTGCCGGGCTCGCCCCCGACGAGCAGCAGGCCAAGGCGGAAGAGTTCGGCCGCATCCATGGCCGCGAGCTAGCCGGCGTCGGCGTCAACCTCAACCTCGCGCCGGTGCTCGACCTCAAGCCGCCGGCGAGGCGCAATCGCCTCGACTTCCACACGCTGATCGGCCAGCGCGCGATTGCCACCGATCCCGCCGTCGTCAGCACGATCGCGAGCGCCTATGTCCGCGGGCTGGAAGAGTCAGGCGTCGGCGCCACGCTGAAGCATTTTCCGGGCATCGGCCGTGTCCGCGCCGACACGCATCATTTCAGCGCCAATCTCGACACGCCGGTGAAGGAGCTGGAGGTGACCGACTGGCTTCCGTTCCGCGAGGTGCTGTCGCATTCGCGCAGTGCGCTCATGGTTGGACACGTCACGCTCACGACCGTCGACCCCGATCGCGCGGCCTCGCATTCGAAACGCGTCGTCGAGGGGATCATCCGCGGCAAATGGGGTTATCAGGGCATGGTGATGACCGACGACCTGGTGATGGGTGCGATCTACCAGCACGACGTCTGCAAAGCCGTCGTCGAGGCGATCAACGCCGGTGTCGATGTGCTGCTGGTCGCCTATGACGGCGCGCAATTCTACCGCGTCTTCGCCTGCGCCCTGGAGGGATCGCGGCAGGGCAAGCTGGATGCGGCGATGCTGCAAGCGAGCGCGGCTCGGCTGGAGCGGGGCTTTCCGACCGAGCAGGCGCGAGCAGCTTCACGCGCCATTCGCGTCGTTGACAAGGATTAGCCCTTTGCGTCCCCGCGATCTATCTCAACTCCTCGGCCAGGAAATCGAGCAGCGCGCGGACCTTGGTCGAGGGGCGGGGGCCCGCCGGAAACACGGCGTAGACGTCGACCGGCGCGAGCTTGTAGCTCTTCAGCAGCGGGACCAGTGCGCCCGACGCGATCTCGGGGCCGGCCATCACCGGCGAGGTCATGGCAATGCCGAGCCCCGCCAGCACACTCGCGAACACGCCGGGGCCGGAATCGGTGGTGATGCGGCCGTGGACATCGACCGACGTCTCGGCGCCATTGCGGGTGAATGACCAAGTGGTGCGGCCGAACAGGCCGGGACCGAAGATGCAATCATGCGAGGCGAGATCGGCCGGCGTCTTCGGGGTGCCGCGCTCGGCGAGATAGGAGGGCGCGGCGACGAGAAAGCGCGGCAGCGTCGCAAGCTTGCGCGCGCCAAAGCCGGAGTCGCTCAGCGGGCCCAGGCGGATCGCGACGTCGGTGCCTTCCGCAACGAGGTTGTGCCGTTCGTCGGCGACGGACAGCTCGACACGCAAAATGGGATGGGCGCGTAGGAATTTCGGCAGGCGCGGGATGATGTGCCTTGTGCCGTAGACGATGGGCATCGTGATGCGCAGCGTTCCGCGCAATGAATCGACGCCGCGCGCGGCGTCCTCGGCGTCCTCGATGTCGGCCAGCACGTCGCGCGCGCGGATGAGAAGCAGTGCGCCGGCGTCCGTCACCGTGATGCGGCGCGTGGTCCGCAGCAGCAGCTTGACCCCGAGCCGGCTCTCCAGTTCGCCGATGATGCGCGACACCGAGGGCTGCGACAGGCCGAGCTCGCGCGCGGTCTTTGAAAAGCTGCCGCTTTCTGCCGCCCGGACGAAGACGGTCAATTCCTGGAGCCGATCACTCATTCGTCTTCCAAATAAATATTGTCCGTGACGGCCATATACCCCTTCATTTCCAAATGATCCAGATAGGCCGGGCCAACGACAACCGATGGAGTTTCCTCATGGCCCTGCAAGACAAACTCGACGCCTTCAAAGTCGACTTCGAAGCCGGTCGATTTCCGCTCAAGCCGAGCAAGGAGGCGCTGGACACCATGCACCGCGCCACCGCCGAACTGATCGCCAGCGGCCAGGCGCAGCGCGCGAAGAAGGCCGGCGACGTCGCGCCCGAATTCACCCTGAGGGATCCCGACGGCAAGCCCGTCTCCTCGCGCGACCTGCTCGCGAAGGGACCACTGGTCATCTCGTTCTATCGCGGTGTCTGGTGTCCCTATTGTAACCTCGAGCTGCAGGCGCTTCAGGACGCTCTGCCCGAGATCGCCGCGCGCGGTGCGAGCCTCGTTGCGATTTCGCCGCAGACCGCGCCGAACAGCCGCAAGTCGCAGCGCGACAACAAGCTCTCATTCCCGATCCTGAGCGATGTCCGGAGCGAGGTCGCCGACGCCTTCGGCATCCGCTTCGTTTTGCAGGACGATCTCGTCGCGCTCTACAAATCGTTCAAGAACGATCTGCCGACGTTCAACGACGATCCGTCCTGGGTGCTGCCGATGCCGGCGCGTTACGTCATCGGCCGCGACGGCGTCATCGCCTATGCGGAGGTCAATCCGGACTACACGCACCGCCCCGATCCGTCTGAGCTGTTGCCGGTGCTCGACCGGTTGCGGGCCGGCAAGGCGGCCTGAGCGTTAGGGGCACCGCTTCGCGTGCCGTCGCGCGCGGGGCGGTGAACCGCTAGCGCTCGCGCGCGATCAATCCGTCGATCATCGCACGCACCAGGCCGGCGATTTCCTTGCGCAGCGCGGGCAACGGCACGGCGACCAGCCTCTGCTCGAGTCCCAGCACCACCATGCCATGCACGGCCGAGAACAGGCTGCGTGCGGTGATGCCGAGCTCGTCCGCGCCTCGTTCTGGAAACAGCGTGGCGAGCGGCACGTAGATGTGGCGGAACAGCTGCATCTGGTCTTTGGCGGACCAGTCGGGGACGTCCTTGTCGGCCTCCATGCGGTGCTCGAACATCGCGCGCCAGAGTTCGAGATTTTCCGCGGCGAAATCGCAATAGGCGATCGCGATGCAGACCAGCGTCTCCTGCGGCGATGGATTGCCAGCGCGTACCGCCGCGCTGAGCGCCTCGTCGAGCCGGTGCAGCGTGCGCGACCCGACGCGCAGGACCAGCTCGTCGACATCGGCAACGAGATTGTAGACCGCACCATTGGCGCAGCCGATCTCGCGGGCCAGATCGCGGGTCTTCAGGCCGGCCAACCCACGCTGAGCGATCATCCGCTCCGCCGCGAGGATAAGGTCGGCTCGAAGTTTCTCTCGACGTTCCAAGGCTTTAGTCATCTGTCAACCAAATTCTTGAGCGTCGCTCAAATATTTATTGAACGATGTTCAAGGTCTCTGCTACAAACCATCTGTGAGCAACGCTCATAACAGGGAGCAGCAAATGTTCAAGACCGTAGTGACACTCTTCCGCGGCAGTGTTGCCGCCGCAGGCGAGGAACTGGAGGACCGGACGGCCCTTCTGATCCTCGACCAGCAGATGCGCGACGCGGCCGCCGCCGTCGAGCGCAGCAAGCGGACGCTGGCGCTGGCCATCGCCCAGGACCAGCAGGAAGGCCGCAAGCTCGAGGCGACCGTCGCCCGTATTGCCGATCTCGAAACCCGCGCCGTTGCGGCGCTCGACGGCGGCCGCGAGGATCTCGCCAAGGAGGCGGCCGAAGCCATCGCAGGCCTCGAGGCCGACCGCGATGCGGCGATGACGGCCCGCGCGTTGTTCGCGACCGAGATCGTGCGGCTGAAGCGGCATGTCGCGAGTGCGCAGGCCCGCATCACCGAGCTCGATCGTGGCCGCCGCGTCGCCCGTGCGTCCGAAGCGGTGCGCTCGCTTCGCCGCAGTGGCATCGAGGCCGCGCGTCCCTACGAATCCACGCTGCCGGAGGCGGAGAGCACCTTGAGGCGCCTGCGTGACCGGCAGATGGAAGCCCAGGCTGCCGACGATGCGCTGGTCGAACTCGATGCGGCCAGCGGCCCGCTCGCCACCGCCGAAAGATTAGCCGAGCAGGGCTTCGGCCCCCGGCTCAAGACGACCGCCGACGACGTGCTGGCGCGGTTGAAGTCCAAGCGTGCACCGACGGCCTGATCTCAACCCCCTCATCATTTGAACCGATAGGAGACCATCATGAACCAGAACGGCCAGCCCCACAGCAGCGCCTGGGTGACCTTCACTTATGCGTCCTTCGCAGCCTCCGCCTTCCTCGTCGCCATCGGCATCTTCTTCCTGCCGCTCGACCTCTGGATGAAGGGCTATCTCACCATGGGCATCGTGATGCTGATCCAGACCTGCATCACCCTGACCAAGACCGTCCGCGACAATCACGAGAGCAGTCGCCTGGTGAACCGCATCGAGGATGCCAAGGCCGAGCGCCTGCTGATGGAAGTCTCCAAGGCGGCTTGAGAGAGATTGCCTGAGCCAGGTCACGCCAAACAAGCAAACAGCGGCGGAATAACTCCGCTGCTGTTGTGCCCGGAACCGGCGACATCCTTGACGAACTGCATTCGCCGATCGCGTTCCGCGTCGGCGTATCGCGCTGCGAAATGCAACCGAGCCATGACGGATCGCGCGGGCGTGCGCTCTTGCGCGCTGAAGCGGGCAGGGGCACTCTGCGCAGGCGGCGCACAAGAACGTCGCCAATAAGCAAGATCTCGGCGAGGACGCTCCATGGCGGCGATGCGGATCGACTGCGACATCCACCCGGCCGTTGGCGGCACGCGCACGACGCTGCTTCCCTATCTCAGCGATCACTGGAAAGAGCAGGTGGTGAGCCGCGCCATCGACGGGCTCGATCTCACCTCCTATCCGCCAAGCATGCCGCTGTCGGGCCGCGCCGACTGGCGTCCGGCCAACGGCGCCAAGCCCGGCTCCGATCTTGCCATGGTGCAGAAGGGCGCGTTCGAGCAGCTGGGTGCGAGCCACGCGATCCTCAATGTGCTCTACGGTGCGCAGGCCGTGTTCGATGCCTACATGGCGGCCGACTTCTGCAAGGCCATCAACGACTGGATCGCCGCCGAATGGCTGTCGCGCGATCCGCGGCTGCGCGCCTCCATCGTGGTGCCGATGCAGGATCCGGATCTGGCGATCGAGGAGATCGAGCGCCGCGCCGGCGACAATCGCTTCGTCTCCATTCTGGTGCTGGCGCAGGGCGAGACGCTGCTGGGCCGGCGGCACTTCTGGCCGGTCTATCGGTTAGCCGAGAAATACAAGCTGCCGCTCGCGATCCATGCCGGTACGCAATATCGCCAGGCGCCGAGCTCGGCCGGCTGGCCGTCGCACCGCTACGAATATTACTTCGTCGAGGCGCAGGCGTTTCAGGCGCAGATCCTGAGCCTGATCTATGAGGGCGTGTTCGGAAAATTTCCTGCCCTCAAAGTCGTGCTGATGGAGTCGGGCGTGAGCTGGCTGCCGGCCTTCATGTGGCGCGCCAACAAGACCTGGCGCGGTGTCCGCGTCGAGGTGCCCTGGGTCGAGCGCGAGCCGGCCGCGATCATCCGCGACAATTTTCGCGTCACCATGCAGCCGTTCGACGCGCCCGGCGATGCCCGAAGCGTGGAGGAGATCATCGACCAGATCGGCTCCGAAAAGATGTTCTTGTTCGCATCCGACTATCCGCACTGGCAGTTCGACGGCGACGATCCGATCCCGCCGAACTTGCCGAAGAGCATCATCGAGAAGATGTGTGTCGACAATCCGCTGGAGACGTTCTCGCGATTGTCCCTCAATTGACTTGGAGGTTCGCATGAGTGAAGTCATCGACCGTCCGCTGCGCGACGACGAGAAGCCGGCCCCGACGCGGCTGCGCATCGTCGATTGCGACGTGCATCCGAGCCTGCACTCCTTCGACGACCTCAACGAGTTTCTGCCGAAACGCTGGCAGCAGCACTTGAGGGAGTATGGCAGCCATCTGCGCACGCCCTATCTCTTCACCACGCCCTATCCGCGCTCCTCGCCGCTGATTGCGCGCCGCGATGCCTGGCCGCCGACTGGCGGGCCGCCCGGCTCGGATCTCGCCTTCATGCAGAAGCAGCATCTCGATCCGCTCGATGTCGAGTTCGGGATCCTGCAGGTGCTCGATCTCTTCATCTTCTCGCAGCAGAACCTCGAATTCGGCGCCGCGATCCAGCGCGCCATCAACGACTGGCAGCTGGCATTCTGGTCACATCGCGATCCGCGCCTGAAGGCCTCGATCCTGGTTGGCCAGGACGGCACGGACCTTGCGATTGCCGAGATCGAGCGCTGTGCGAGAATCGGCGAATATATCCAGATCAATGTCTCGCCGCGCGCCAACGAGCCGCTCGGCCGCCGCCGCTACTGGCCGATCTATGAGCGTGCGCAAGAGCTCGACCTGCCGCTCGGCATCCATGTCGGCGGCTATGGCGGCCACGCCCCGACCGGCGGCGGCTGGCCGTCCTACTATGTCGAGGAGCACCAGTCCAACGCACACACGATCGCCGCGCAGCTTGCGAGCCTCGTCATCGAAGGCGTGCCGGAGCGGTTCCCGAAATTGAAGTTCGTCTTCATCGAGGGCGGCTTCGGCTGGATCCCGTCGGCGGTCTGGCGCATGGACCAGCATTTCGAGCGCTTCCGCAGCGAGGTGCCGCACCTCAAGCGCAAGCCGTCCGAGTATGTCCGCGAGCATTTCTGGTTCACGACACAGCCGATCGACGAACCGGACGAGGCGCGGCATCTGCGTGCGCTGATCGAATGGGTCGGCATCGACCGTCTGTTGTTCTCGTCGGACTATCCGCACTGGGATTTCGACGATCCGCGCTTTGCCTTCAAGACGCCACTGACCGAGGTCGAGCGGAAGAAGATCTTCAGCACCAATGCCCGTGCGGTCTACAAGTTCTGAGACGAAGGAATATGGCCCGTCACATCGTCGCGCGCACCTCGGAGATCCCGCCCGGCGGCAACAAGGTCGTCGATATCGCCGGCCGTGACATCGTCGTGTTCCACGTCAATGGCGAGTTCTTCGCGCTGCTGAACCGCTGCCCGCATGAGGGGGCGCCGCTGGAGAAAGCCGCGTGCGTGGCGCGGCTGACTTCGCCCGAGCCCGGCATCTATGAGCGGTCGCGCGTCGGCGAGATGCTGCGCTGTCCCTGGCACGGCTGGGAGTTCGATATGCGCAACGGGCAGTCCTGGTTCGACCCGAAACGCGTCAAGATAAGGTCATATCCGGTCGCGGTGGAACGGGGCGACGAGCTCAGGAAGGGCCCGTATGTTGCCGAGACGTTTCCGGTGCATGTCAAGGACAGCTATGTGATCGTCGAGGTGTAATCCGGCTTTGCCGATTGTGATTTTCACGCAAGTGCGATATGGCTCTCGCGCTTTCAGAGGCGGAGACGAGCTTTGTCGAAACAATCCCTGCGTGAAGAGGCCGAGCGCCTGATCCGCGAATCGATGGAAAAGAAAACCATCGTCGTGAAGCAGGGCACGACCCGCATCGAGGCCGTATGCGGCAAGTGCGGCGCGCCGAACCGGGTGCAGGCGGAAAAGGGCCAGAGCCGGGTCAAGTTCGCCTGCAAGAATTGCGGACATCAGCAAGAGACGCTGTGAGGCGGTTCGCACGAATTTGCCACACCGCGAAGACTCTAACCCCTCATCCTGAGGAGCCCGCTGAAGGCGGGCGTCTCGAAGGATCGAGGCCGGGTTGCCTCAGCCGAGCCCGCATGGTTCGAGACGCGCGCAAAGGGCGCGCTCCTCACCATGAGGGTCTGGTAGTTACTCCCCCTCCACAAACTTCTTGAACGCATCCGAATAGTCCGGATGCCAGCGCGACAGCGGCGGGCGGTTCTCGACGATGTCGCCGGCCGCCCACAGCATGCGCTTCTCGTCGAGCGCGCGGGGCACGTCATTGTCCGGGCAGAGAATATAAAAATCGCCGGCCTCCAGCCGGGCCAGCATGAAATCGACCGTCTGCTCCGGCGTCCAGGCGCCGGCGGGTTTCTCGGTGCGGCCCTTCGCGGTCAGCCCGGTGAAGACGAAGCCGGGGATCAAGAGATGCGCGGTGACGCGGCAATCCTTCGTATTGCGCAGCTCGTGCTGGAGTGCCTCGGTGAACGCCTTCACGCCAGCCTTCGAGACATTGTAGGCGGGGTCGCCCGGCGGCGTGGTGATGCCCTGCTTGGAGCCGGTGTTGATGATCAGGCCGGCCCTGCCGCGCGCGATCATGCCGGGTGCGAAGATGCGCGAGCCGTTGATGATGCCCCACATGTTGACGCCGATGATGCGCTGCCAGTTGTCGGGCTCGGCGAACAATGTGCTGCCCGGCTGGATGCCGGCATTGTTCATGAGGATATCGGTGCCGCCGAAGCGCTCGCGCACGGCGCGCTCGAGTTCCGCCACGCTCTCGGCTTTGCTGACGTCGGCGGCGAAGGTCATCACATGTGTGGCGGACGTGACGGATGACAGTTTTGTTGCGGCCTCGGCCAGCCGCGCCTGGTCCACGTCAGCGATGCACACCTTCATGCCGGCCCGCGCGAAGGCTGCGGCGGCAGCCAGTCCAATGCCGGATGCACCTCCTGTGATCACGGCGACATTGTCCTTGACGATGGCGGAATGGGGCATGGCTGGTCTCCGGGGCGGGCTTGGTCGAGATATAACATGGCACTGCCGCGACCCTGCACAAGTCGGCATGGGAGGTCTTCGTTCCGCGCCGCCTTTACGCCCATCGTGCAGCGCTGTATTCTTCCAGGCCTAACGGTCCCACCGAGATCGAACCAATCAATCACCTGAATAGGGAGTGCAGCCATGGCTGTGTCGCAGGCTATTCCGATCACGCGCCATCCGTTCGCCAACGGGTCCTACAAGCAGATGCTGATCGACGGGAAGTGGGTCGATGCTGCCTCCGGCAAGCGCTTCGAGACCCACAACCCCGCCACCGGCGAGCTGCTCGCAACCGTCGCCGAGGGCGACAAGGAAGACATCGACCGTGCGGTCGCTGCCGCCCGCCGCGCCTTCGAGGGACCCTGGAGCAAGGTGAAGCCGTTCGAGCGGCAGAACCTGCTGCTCAAGCTCGCCGACCTCGTCGAGAAGAACTTTGACGAATTGTCGCAGCTCGACACGCTCGACATGGGCGCGCCGCTCAGCCGCACCCGCGCCTATCGTCTGCGTGCCGTCGGCATGCTGCGTTATTACGCCGGCCAGACCACCGCGATCCACGGCGAGACCATCGAGAACTCGCTGCCCGGCGAGATCTTCTCCTACACGTTGAAGGAGCCGATCGGCGTCGTCGGCGCCATCATTCCCTGGAACGGCCCGCTCACCGCGACGATCTGGAAGATCGGCCCGGCGATCGCGACCGGCTGCACCGTGGTGCTCAAGCCCGCCGAAGAGGCGCCGCTGACCTCGCTGCGCATCGCTGAGCTGGCGATGGAGGCCGGCATTCCGCCCGGCGTCGTCAACGTCGTACCCGGCTATGGCGAGACCGCGGGCGCCGCGCTCGCCTCGCACCACGACGTCGACAAGGTCGCCTTCACCGGCTCGCATGTCACGGGCCAGTCGATCATCCGTGCCTCGGCCGGCAATCTGAAGCGCGTCTCGCTCGAGCTCGGCGGCAAGTCGCCGGACATCGTGTTCGCCGATGCAGATCTCGATGCCGCCGTGCCCGGTGCCGCGATGGCGGTGTTCGCCAACTCTGGCCAGATCTGCAGCGCCGGCACGCGTCTGTTCGTCGAGCAGTCGATCTACGAAGAGTTCGTCGGCCGCGTCGCCGAGTTCGGCAAGAAACTGCAGGTCGGCAACGGCCTCGATCCCAACACCCAGATCGGCCCGCTGGTCTCCGAGCAGCAGCTCGAGCGCGTCACCGGCTATCTCGACATCGGCCAGAAGGAAGGCGCGCGCGCGCTCGCCGGCGGCGGCCGCGTCACGGAAGGCGCGCTGTCGAAGGGCTTCTTCGTCTCGCCGACCGTGTTCGCGGGCGTCCAGGACAACATGCGGATCGCGCAGGAGGAGATCTTCGGTCCCGTCATCTCCGCGATCGCGTTCAAGGACATGGACGAACTGGTCAAGCGCGCCAACAACACCACGTTCGGCCTCGGCTCCGGCCTTTGGACGCGCGACGTCAGCAAGGCGCATGCGGTTGCCAAGAGCCTGCGTGCCGGCTCGGTGTGGGTGAACTGCTACCAGGCGATGGACCCGGCGGTGCCCTTCGGCGGCTACAAGATGAGCGGCTACGGCCGTGAGTCCGGCAAGCAGCATGTCGAGGAGTATCTCAACGTGAAGGCCGTCTGGATCAAGACGGCGTAAGACCTGCTCTCTTTCGCGTTCCGCGAGAGGGAATATCTTTTCGTGGGGGCGGCGCCTTTTCCGGTGGCCGCCCCTCGCTATATGATCCGTGTCCTTCCATGGAAATTTCGGGGCCCACATGAAATTCGAGGCGTTGTTTAGACCGTTGCAGGTCGGTCCGTACAAGCTCGCGCATCGCGTCGCGCTGGCGCCGCTGACGCGCATGCGCGCCGAGCGCGAGAGCTTCTCGCCGCGGTCGCTCAATGCCGAATATTACGGCCAGCGTGCGACGCAAGGCGGTCTGTTGATCGCAGAAGCATCGCCCGTGGTCTCGCACGGCCGCGGCAATCCGGCGACCCCGGGCATCTATTCGGAGGCCCAGATCGCCGGCTGGCGCAAGGTGGTCGATGCCGTGCATGCCAAGGGCGGCATCATCTTCCTCCAGCTCTGGCATGTCGGCCGCGTCTCGCATTCGTCCTATCATGGCGGTGCGCTGCCGGTGTCGGCCTCGGCGATTGCGATCAAGGCCGAAGGCATGAAGGCGATGACCGCCGACGGCAAGATCGCCGATTACGAGACGCCGCGCGCGCTGGAGACCGACGAGGTCAAGGGCGTTGTGGAAGCATTCCGTCAGGGCGCGAAGAATGCGCTCGCGGCGGGCTTCGACGGTGTCGAGATCCACGGCGCCAATGGCTATCTGCTCGAGCAGTTCCTGCAGTCGCGCAGTAACCAGCGCACCGATCAATATGGCGGCGGAATCGAGAACCGCGCACGGCTGCTGCTCGAGGTGACCCAGGCCGCGATCGACGTCTGGGGCGCGAACCGCGTCGGCGTCCGGCTGTCGCCTCACGGCATCGCCAATGATTCCGGCGAGCCCGATCCGATGCCGCTCTACACCCATGTCGTGAAGGCGCTCGACAAGCTCGGTCTCGCCTACCTGCACTTCATCGAGCCGCGCTCCAGCGGCGCCGGCCGCGCCGACGTCCACTGGGAGAACGTGCCCTCGGCGATGGTGCTGTTCCGTCCGCTCTACAGCGGCGTGCTGATGACTGCCGGCGGCTTTACCGGAGAGACCGCGAATGCGGCGATCGCCGAGGGACACGCCGACATCATCGCCTTCGGCCGCATCTTCATCTCGAACCCCGATCTGCCGCGGCGCCTCGAGCAGGATTATCCGATCACGCCGTATAACCGCGCGACGTTCTATGGCGGCGAGGAGAAGGGGTACACGGATTATCCCGTCTATGACGAGCTGACGCCGGCGTAGGTGCGCGTAGCCCGGATGAGCGAAGCGATATCCGGGACCTTCGCCTGAGCAATGGTTTTCCCGGATGTCGCTTCGCTCATCCGGGCTACGGGGCTATTGTTCTGTTCCGACCGCCGCCACAAACTCCGTCATTGCGAGCGTAGCGAAGCAATCCAGTCTTTCCGCCGAGGCAGTCTGGATTGCTTCGTTGTGCTCGCAATGACGATGGAGAGACTTCCATGGTCAAAGCCGCAGCCGCCGCAGGACTAGCCACCGGTCAATGCCTTTGCGGCAAGGTCACCTTCGAGATCGACGTTCCCGCGCGCTGGGCCTGGCATGATCATTCGGCCGCCAGCCGCCGCGCCCACGGCGCGGCTTACGCCACCTATGTCGGAAGCTGGAAGAAGCGCTTTCGCATCACTTCCGGCAAAACCGCGCTCGCCCGCTACGAGGACAAGGCCACCAAGACCGCGCGCAGCTTCTGCTCGCATTGCGGGACGCCGATCGCGTACGAGCGGCCCCGCGGCCCGCACATGGTCAACATCCCCCGGGCCCTGTTCAAAGAGCGCACCGGCCGCCAGCCGCTCTATCACATCGCCATCGAAGAGCTGCAGGAATGGGCCTATACCGGGGAG
The DNA here is from genome assembly GCF_024199795.1 of Bradyrhizobium sp. CCGB01. Lineage (NCBI taxonomy): Bacteria > Pseudomonadati > Pseudomonadota > Alphaproteobacteria > Hyphomicrobiales > Nitrobacteraceae > Bradyrhizobium > Bradyrhizobium sp. CCGB01. Next base: position 8,528,779 of record NZ_JANADK010000001.1, on the reverse strand, counting down.
CCGCTGGTGCCGCTGAAGGGCTTTCCCGGTGTGGTCTGGCAGCGCTCGAAAAGGAAGAAGCGTGCGGGCGGCGAGGATCCGTTCGAATTGGGGCGCGAGGAGATGTAGCGCTCTTCCGCGCAACGCAGCCATGACCGCGCTTCCTTGCGCGCCTCCCAAGACTTCGGCCATCATGCGATCCGTCCTTGCGGCAACGCCCGCTCCTGGAGGAAACATGAAGAACAAGATTACCGGCCGCTCCGCCTTTCTCGCGCTGCTCAAGGACGAGGGCATCACGCATCTGTTCGGCAACCCCGGCACCACCGAGTTGCCGATCATGCATGCGCTGAAGGATCATCCTGATCTCACCTATGTCATGGCGATGCAGGAGAGCCTGGTGGTCGCGATCGCCGACGGTTATAGCCGCGCCTCGGGAAAACTCGTGGCCTGCAACGTCCACGTCGCGCCCGGCCTCGGCAACGCGATGGGCTCGCTCTACAATGCCCAATTCACCGGCACGCCGATGATCCTGACCGCCGGCCAGCAGGAGCAGGGCCATGGCCTGATGGAGCCGGTGCTTTACGGCCCGCTGGTGCGGATGGCCGAGCCACTGGTGAAATGGGCGGTCGAGGTGACGCGGCTGGAGGATCTGCCGCGCATCGTGCGCCGCGCCGCCAAGGTCGCGGTGACGCCGCCGACCGGGCCGGTGTTCATCTCCCTCCCGGGCGACATCCTCAACGCCGAGGCCGGCATCGATCTCGGCCGCTCCACCCGCATCGACGCGCGCACGAAACCGTCGGATGAGGCGCTGAAGGCGTTTGCCGCGCGGCTGCTCAAGGCCGAGCGTCCTGTCATCGTCACCATGGACGAGGTGGTGAAAAGCGACGCGCTCAAGGAAGCTGCCGAACTCGCCGAGCTGCTCGGCGCCGCCGCCTACCAGTCCTCGACGCCCTATGGCTCGCACTTCCTGTCGGAGAGCCCGAGCTTCGTCGGCACGCTGGCGCGCGTGCAGAAGGTCGCGCGCGATACGCTGGCGCCGTACGATCTGCTGATTGCGCTCGGCGGCGATCCCTTGCGGATGTCTGTCTATAGTGAGGTCGACGCGCTGCCGGACGGGCTCGGCATCGTGCAGATCGGTCTCGTCGATTGGGAGATCGCCAAGAATTACGGCGCCGAGATCGCGCTGAAGGCGGACCTGAAGGAAACACTGCGCGCGCTGATCCCGGTGCTGAAGGAGATGGGCGGCGCGTCGCTGGCGCAGCGTGCAAAACGGAGTCTCGCCGAGCTCGCGCCGAAGAATTGGACCGCGCGGCGCGCCGCGCTGGTCGAGCAGATCGGCAAGACCGCCAGCCGCTCGCCGATCGATCCCGACTATCTGGTGCTGCAAATGGTCGAGGCCATGCCCGACCACGCCATCCTCGTCGACGAAGGTCTCACCTCCAGCCGCCAGATCACGGCGCTTCGCGCGCACCGCGACCGCTTCGGCTATCATGGGCTTGCATCCGGCGGCATCGGCTGGGGCCTGCCGGCCTCCGTCGGCGCCAGCATCGCCAATCCGGATCGCCCCGTGGTGTGCTTCTCCGGCGACGGCAGCGCGATGTACTCGATCCAGTCGCTGTGGACGGCGGCGCATCACAAGCTGCCGCTCAACGTCGTCATCGCCAACAATGGCGGCTACCGCATCATCAAGCAGCGCCTGCTCGCCTTCCACGGCGATGACAATTATGTCGGCATGGACTTTGTCGATCCGCCCGTCGATTTTGCCGGCGTCGCGAAGGCGCTCGGCTGCGAGGCGATCAAGGTGAACGATCCCCGCGAACTGAAGGCGACGCTGGCGTCGGCGTTCAATCGGCCGGGGACGAAGCTGATCGAGGTGATGGTGGACGGGAAGGTGTAGCTCCGCTGTCGTCCCCGCGAACGCGGGGACCCATACCGCGTGATCCATCGATCGTGGGAGCTGCCAAACCCGAACGACCAGTCTTCGCCAAACTTTTCCCTGGGGTTATGGGTCCCCGGGTTCGCGGGGACGACAGCGGAGGGTGTGGCTGCTAACCCTTCTTCCCCACCCGATAACCCGCCGCCGGATGCGGCGCTCCTAGCCTCGCGCGGCCGTCGCCGAACAGTTTTTCCCGCAGCGTGCCCTTGGCGTATTCCGGCTTGTACCGGCCACGCCGCGTCAGTTCCGGCACCAGCATGTCGGCGATATCCTCGAAATCGCCGGGCGAGATCGCGAAGGCGACGTTGAGGCCGTCGACATCGGTTGCCTCGAACCATGCCTCGATCTTGTCCGCGACCATCTCGGGCGTGCCGACGACGACAGGACCCGCACCGCCGACGCCGACATGCTCGATGACGTCGCGCACGGTCCAGACGCGGTCGGGATCGGCACGGGTGACGTTGTCCATCGCGCTGCGGCCGGCATCGTTCTGGACGTGGCGCACCTGCTGGTCGAGGTCGTAGCCGGAGAAATCGACACCGGTCCAGCCCGACATCAGCGCCAGCGCACCCTCGGGGCTGATATGGCGGCGATAGTCGGCGTATTTCTCGTTCGCCTCGGCCTCGGTCCGTCCGAGGATGATGGTCATCATCGAGAACATCAGGATTTCCGCCGGATCGCGGCCGAGCGCTGCGGCTTCCTGGCGGATCGCTGACACGCGAGGGCCGATCACCTTGGCCGACGGTCCCGACATGAACACGCATTCGGCGTGCTTCGCCGCGAACTGCCGCCCGCGCGGCGAGGTGCCGGCCTGGTACAGCACGGGCGTGCGCTGCGGTGACGGTTCGCTGAGATGGATGGTGTTGTTGATGCGGTAATTCGCGCCCTCATGATTGACGCGATGAACCTTGGTGGGATCGGTGAAGATGCCGCGCTTGCGGTCGCGCAGCACCGCGTCGTCCTCCCAGCTGCCTTCCCAGAGCTTGTAGACGACCTCCATATATTCGTCGGCGATGTCGTAGCGGTCGTCGTGTCCGGTCTGCTTGTCCTTGCCGGCGCCGCGCGCGGCGCTGTCGAGATAGCCGGTGACGACGTTCCAGCCGATCCGCCCCTCGGTGAGATGGTCGAGTGTCGACATCCGCCGCGCGAACGGGTAGGGCGGCTCGAAGGACAGATTGCTGGTGACGCCGAAACCGAGATTCTGCGTTACCGCCGCCATCGCCGAGAGCAGCAGCAGCGGTTCGTTCGATGGTGTCTGCGCTGCATTGCGCAAGGCAGCGTCAGGGCTGTTGCCATAGACGTCGTAGACCCCGAGCACGTCGGCCAGGAACAGCCCGTCGAAACGGCCGCGTTCCAGCGTCCTGGCGAGATCGATCCAGTAGGGCAGGCGATTATATTCGGCGGTGCGGTCGCGTGGGTGGGTCCACAGCCCCGGTGATTGATGCGCGACGCAATTCATCGCGAAGGCGTTGAGCCTGATCTGCTTGGCCATGCTGGTCCCCGGCGCCCTGTACCGAGCGCTCTTCGAATGATAGACGTGCGCCCCAACTTGGCGAAGTTCTTGCATATAATTGGCCCTTTGCAAGGGCCAAGAATAGAAAGGCTTGTGTTTGGCAAGGCCAAAATCAGCGGTGCTCCCGCTCTTGGCAAGCCAATCTCAAGAGAGCAAGAACGAAATCCCAAGAGAACTCGAAGAACTATCCAAGTCCCTGCCACTTTCGAAGGGCTACCTGTCTCGGGTAGGGTCCTTCGTCTCAAAGCCTCGAAAAACCAGCCATGACCAGAGCCGACGCCATCGCCCGCGCCCGTGACGATTTCAAATCCGGCGCGTTCCTCACCGAGCTCGACCGCCGCGTCGCCTATCGGACCGAAAGCCAGAATCCGGCACGCGGCGCCGAGCTGCGTTCCTATCTGGAACAGGAGATGCAGCCGGCCTTTGCGGCGCTCGACTTTACCAGCCGCATCGTCGAATCCCCGAGCGGCAAGGCGCCGTTCCTGTTCGCCGAGCATCACGAGAGCGCGTCAGCGCCGACCGTCCTGATCTACGGCCATGGCGACGTCGTCGACGGCATGGAGGGCGAGTGGCGCGACGGCCGCGATCCCTGGCGCACGACGGTTGCGGGCACGCGGCTCTATGGCCGTGGCACCGCCGACAACAAGGGCCAGCACAGCATCAACATGGCGGCACTCCGCGCGGTGCGCGAGGCCCGTGGCGGCAAGCTCGGCTTCAATGCCAAATTCATCGTCGAGATGGGCGAGGAGATCGGCTCGCCCGATCTCGGCAAGGTCTGCGATCTCAATCGCGACGCGCTCAAGGCCGATCTGTTCATGGCCTCCGACGGGCCGCGCCTGTCCGCCGACCGGCCGACGCTCTTTCTCGGCTGCCGCGGCGGCATCCGCATTCATCTGGATGTGAACCTGCGCGATGGCGGTCACCATTCGGGCAATTGGGGCGGCGTGCTCGCCAACCCCGCGACCATCCTGGTCAACGCGATTTCCACGCTGGTCGACGGCCACGGCCGCCTTCAGCTCGACGCGCTGAAGCCGCCACGCCTCACCAACCAGATCCGCAGCTATCTTGCCGACGTGCAGGTGGTGCCGACCGAGGACGAGCCGGCGCTCGCGGAGAACTGGGGCGAGGAAGGGCTGTCGGCCGCCGAGCGGCTCTATGCCTGGAACACGCTCGAGGTGCTAGCGATGTCGTCCGGCAATATCGACAAGCCGGCCAATGCCATTCCCGGCCACGCCAATGCCGTGCTGCAACTGCGTTTCGTGGTCGGCACCCGGATCGATGGCCTGATCGAGGCTATCGGCACGCATCTGGCCCAGAAGGGCTTTCCGATGGTCGAGGTGCGGGCGGCCCAGAGCTTTGCCGCCTCGCGCACCGATTTCGACAGCCCCTGGATCAAATGGGCCGCGGATTCGGTCAAAAACACCACCGGCAAGACGCCGGCGGTGCTGCCGAATTTCGGCGGCTCGCTGCCTAATGACGTGTTTTCCGAGATTCTGGGCCTGCCGACGATCTGGGTCCCGCACTCCTATCCCGGCTGCTCCCAGCATGCGCCCAATGAGCACATCCTGCTGCCATTGACCGAAGAGGCCTTGACGGTCATGGCCGGGCTGTTCTGGGATCTCGGGGAATTGCCAAATCCGCTGGCAAGACCGGCAACCTGAGCCGTTAACCTGGGCCGCGATCCAGCCAAAAGTCACATTCTATTCCAGCCCGATTTGTGCTTGCATCCCGCCGGCATCATCCTGAAAGGGGACTAAAAGTGAAACACTTCCGTAGCATCGGCCTCGCGCTCGCCGCGACCTTCGCCGTCAGCCAGGCTGGGGCCCAGGAGCTGACCGGTACGCTGAAGAACATCAAGGACACCGGCGCCATCACGCTGGGCTTCCGCGACTCCTCGATCCCGTTCTCCTATCTCGACGACAACCAGAAGCCCGTCGGGTTCGCGATGGACATCTGCTACAAGATCGTCGACGCCGTGAAGAAGGAACTCAAGCTCGACAAGCTCGAGGTCAAGCTCAATCCGGTGACGTCGGCGACCCGCATTCCGCTGATGGCCAACGGCACGATCGACCTCGAATGCGGCTCGACCACCAACAACGCCGAGCGCCAGAAGCAGGTCGCCTTCACCAACACCCACTTCCTGACCGCCAGCCGCTACGTCTTCAAGAAGTCGAGCGGCCTCAAGTCGATCGAAGACCTCAAGGGCAAGACGGTGGTCTCGACCGCCGGCACCACCAACATCAAGCAGCTCACCGAAGCCAACGTCGCGAAGGGCCTCGGCGCCAACATCATCCCGGCCAAGGACCACGCCGAGGCCTTCCTGATGGTCGAGACCGACCGCGCGGTCGCGTTCGTCATGGACGACATCCTGCTCGCGAGCCTCGTTGCCGGCTCGAAGTCGCCGGATGACTACGTCATCTCCAAGGACGCGTTCTCCAAGCCTGAGCCTTACGGCATCATGCTGCGCAAGGACGACGCCGCCTTCAAGAAGGTGGTCGATGCTGCAACTGCCGCGGTCTACACCTCGGGCGAAGGCCAGAAGATCTATGAAAAGTGGTTCACCGCCAAGATCCCGCCGAAGGGTCTGAACCTCAACACCCCGATCTCGGCCGAGCTGAAGAACGAGTTCGCCAAGCCGAGCGACTCGCCGAACCCGGACGACTACAAGTAAGATAGACCTCGATCTTTCGATCGGGATCATGTCCGGCCACTCTTGACAGCAGGGTGGCCGGACATTTGCATAGGCGCCCTGACATCATGGGCGCGTTCGCGCGGGGGACACGTGAACTACAACTGGAACTGGGGAATCTTTTTCCAGCCGAACCCGATGGGGACCGGTACCTACCTCGACATGCTCCTGTCGGGCCTGGCGCTGACCCTCAAGACTGCCGGGCTGGCCTGGATCATCGCGCTGATCACCGGCTCGATCGTCGGCGTGATGCGCACGCTGCCGTCGAAGGGCGCCTACTGGTTCGGCTTCGCTTACGTCGAATTCTTCCGCAACATGCCGCTGCTGGTGCAGCTCTTCCTGTGGTTCTTCGTGCTGCCGGAAATCCTGCCGAAGGCCGCCGGGCTGTGGCTGAAGCAATTGCCGAACGCGCCGTTCTGGACGGCAGCGATCGGCGTCGGCCTGTTCATGTCGGCGCGCGTCGCCGTCCAGTTGCAGGCCGGCATCAGCTCGCTGCCGCGCGGGCAGAAGATGGCGGCGACCGCGCTGGGCCTGACCACCGTGCAGGGCTATCGCTACGTGTTGCTGCCGATGGCGTTCCGCATCATCCTGCCGCCGCTGACCTCCGAGTTCCTCAACACCATCAAGAATACGGCGGTCGCCATCACCATCGGCCTGCTCGAACTGACCGGACAGGCGCGCTCAATGCAGGAATTCTCGTTCCAGGTGTTCGAGGCCTTCACCGCCGCCACCATCCTCTACCTCCTCGTCAACGCCGTCGTCGTGACCGCGATGCGCTTCCTCGAGCGCTGGGTCGCGATCCCCGGCTACATCACGGGGAAATAAGCGATGCTCGGCAATTTCGATTTCGACGTCATCCGCCGCTCACTGCCCTATCTGTTCTACGAGGGCATGACGTTTACCCTGACGCTGACGGCGCTCGCGGCGCTCGGCGGCCTGGTCTTCGGCACGGCGCTCGCGCTGATGCGGCTCTCGGGATTCAAGATCCTGGGCCGCATCGCCGGCCTCTATGTCGACTTCATGCGCTCGCTGCCGCTGGTGCTGGTCATCTTCTGGTTCTACTTCCTGGTGCCCTATATCGGGCAGTGGCTGACCGGCGCCTCGCGCCCGATCAGCGTCGGCGCCTTCGCATCCTCGCTCATCACTTTCATCATGTTTGAGGCCGCGTACTTCTCCGAGATCATGCGTGCCGGCATTCAGTCGATCTCGCGCGGACAGCCGGCTGCGGCCAGCGCACTCGGGCTCAACTATGCGCAGACGATGCGCTACGTCGTGCTGCCGCAGGCATTCCGCAACATGCTGCCGGTCCTGATCACGCAGACCATCGTGCTGTTCCAGGACACCTCGCTGGTCTACGTGCTGTCGATCACCGACTTCCTCGGCGCGGCCAGCAAGGTCGCGCAGCGCGACGGGCGGCTGGTCGAAATGTATCTGTTCGCCGCCGTGGTCTACTTCACAATTTCCTGTATCGCGTCCTTCGGCGTTCGCCGCCTGCAGGCGCGCATCGCCATCATTCGATAGAGCGTATCGGTCATGATCGAAATCAGCCACGTCAACAAATGGTACAGCCCGACCTTCCAGGTGCTGACCGACTGCACCACCAGCGTCACCAAGGGCGAGGTCGTCGTGGTCTGCGGCCCGTCGGGCTCGGGCAAGTCGACGCTGATCAAATGCGTCAATGCGCTGGAGCCGTTCCAGAGCGGCGACATCTCGGTCGACGGCACCAAGGTCAACGATCCCAAGACCAATCTGCCGAAGTTGCGCTCGCGCGTCGGCATGGTGTTCCAGCACTTCGAGCTGTTTCCGCATCTGAAGATCATCGACAATCTCTGCCTCGCCCAGCAGAAGGTGCTGGGCCGGTCGCACGACAAGGCGACGACGAAGGCCATGCAGCTGCTGGAGCGCGTCGGCCTGAAGGAGCAGGCGCAAAAGTTTCCGGCGCAGCTGTCCGGTGGCCAGCAGCAGCGCGTCGCGATCGCGCGCGCGCTCGCCATGGACCCCATCGTCATGCTGTTCGACGAGCCGACCTCGGCGCTCGATCCCGAAATGGTGAGCGAGGTGCTCGACGTCATGGTCGACCTCGCCCATGAGGGCATGACCATGATGGTGGTCACCCACGAGATGGGCTTTGCCCGCAAGGTCGCCAATCGCGTCATCTTCATGGACCGCGGCGAGATCGTCGAGGACGCCCCGAAGGACGACTTCTTCGGCAAGCCGCGCAGCGACCGCGCGCAGAAGTTCCTGTCGAAGATTCTGTCGCACTGACCACCGCCGTCATTCCGGGATGGTCCGAAGGACCAGACCCGGAATCTCGAGATTCCGGGTTCATTCGCTGCGCGAATGCCCCGGAATGACGAATAGAGGGGTGATTGCTCCCCTCAATCGGCTATAACGCCCTAAATCCCCATTTTCCCGTCAGGAGACCCGCCTTGGACCCGATCGCCTACGTCAACGGCTCATTCGTCCCGCTCTCGGATGCCAAAATCTCGGTCCTCGATCGTGGCTTCCTGTTCGCCGACGGCATCTACGAGGTCTCGGCCGTGCTGGACGGCAAGCTGGTCGACAACGCCTCGCATCTGACGCGCCTGGAGCGATCGGTCGGCGAGATCAAGCTGAAGCTGCCGGAGACGGTCGAGCGCATCACCGAGCTCCAGAAGGAGCTCATTGCGCGCAACAAGGTCGAGAACGGCCTCGTCTATCTCCAGGTCACGCGTGGCGCCGACAAGGGCCGCGACTTCGCCTTCCCCAAGGCCGACGTCAAGTCGAGCCTGGTGATGTTCACCTCGGAGAAAGACATCATCAACGCCAGCTCGGCCAAGACCGGCATCAACGTAATCACCGTGCCCGACATCCGCTGGGAGCGGCGCGACATCAAGAGCGTGGCGCTGCTCGCGCAGGTGCTGGCGAAGCAGGCCGCGGCCGAAGCCGGCGCCGGCGAAGCCTGGATGCTGGAAGACGGATACGTCACCGAAGGCGGCTCGTCCTCGGCGTTCATCCTGACCAAGGACGATGTCATCGTGACCCGCAAGAACTCCAACGCGATCCTGCCGGGCTGCACCCGCAAGGCCGTGGTGGCGCTCGCCGAGGAGCGCCAGCTCCGCGTCGAGGAGCGTTCTTTCACGGTGGCCGAAGCGCTCGCCGCCAAGGAAGCCTTTGCCACCTCGGCGTCGCTGTTCGTCCAGCCGGTGGTTGCGATCGACGGCAAGAAGGTCGGCGACGGCAAGCCCGGTCCGATGGCCACGCGGCTGCGCGAGATCTACGTGGAGTTCGCCAAGGCGACGGCGGTCTGAGCCGCATATTCCACTGTCGTAGGGTGGGCAAAGGCGCGCTTGCGCCGTGCCCACCATCTTTCTCTTTTGTATCTCGATAGAAGTGGTGGGCACGCTTCGCTTTGCCTACCCTACGGGACCGCCCGTGAGGGACGGCCCGCCCTTTACGCCGCCGATGCCTTTACCTTCACCGGATGAACCGCGCGGAACGCGATCGCCAGCCTGTTCCAGGCATTGATGGCGCCGATCAGCATCGTCAGGTTCACCGTCTCCGCATCGGAGAACTGGGCGCGGACCTGCTCATAGACATCGTCGGGCGCGTGGGTCTCCGAAATCAGCGTCACCGATTCCGCCCAGGCCAGAGCGGCGCGTTCGCGGTCGGTATAGAGCGGGGATTCGCGCCAGGCGTTGAGCAGGTAGATGCGCTGTTCGGTCTCGCCGCGCTTGCGGGCGTCCTCGGTGTGCATGTTGATGCAGAAGGCACAGCCGTTGATCTGCGACGCCCGGATCTTCACGAGCTCGATCAGCGATTTCTCGAGTCCTGTGGACTGGATCTGCTCCTCCAGCGCCATCAGAGCCTTCATCGTGTCGGGGGCGGCCTGGTAGAAGTTCATGCGAGGTTTCATGGTCGTTCTCCTTGCTTGCTGGGTTGAGGTCAGTGTGCACCACCGGCCGAGGTCTGGCCGGGCTTCTTCAGGAAGAGGACGGCGGCGAGCGCCACGATCAGCGCCATGCCGAGCAGATAGAAAGTGTCGCTGAAGGCGAGGATGTAGGCCTGCTTCTGCACGATATGGCCGATCGCGACATAGGCGCGGTGCGCGGCGTCCGCCCGGTCGAGAATGCCGTGATTGACGAAATATTGGGTGAGCTGCTCCAGCCGGGTCCGCGTCGCCTGCTCGAACACCGAGACCGACTGCATCAGAACGTTGGAGTGATACTGCTCGCGCTTGGTCAGCAGGGTTTGCAGCAGCGCGATGCCGACGGCGCCGCCGAGATTGCGCATCATGTTGAACAGGCCGGAGGCCGAGCCCGCATTCTCCGCTTCGATGCCGGATGTCGCGACCGCTGACAGCGGCGCCATGACCAGCGCCTGGCCGATCGCACGAACCACGTTGGGCCAGAACAATTGATCGGCGGCATAGTTGCTCGTCATGTAGATGTTCATGAAGTTCGAGGCCGCGAACAGGACGAAGCCGATGCCGATGATGATCCGTGCGTCGAACTTCTGCATCAGTCGCGGCACCAGCGGGATCAGCACGAGCTGCGGCAGTCCGGTCCAGGCCAGTACCATGCCGATCTGCTCGGCGTTGTAGCCCTGGATGCGCGCCAGATATTGCGGCAGGATGAACACCGAGCCATAGAGCGCGACACCGAGCAGGAAGTTCGCGAGCATGCCGAAGCCGAAATTGCGGCGAACCAGCAGGCGCAAATTGAGCAGTGGCTTCTTCACCGTGAGCTCGATGACGAGGAAGACGGTCAGCGCGACGGCGGCGATGACCGACAGCTTGACGATGAAGGGCGAGCCGAACCAGTCGTCCTTGTTACCTTCTTCCAGTACGGTCTGGAGTGCCGACAGGCCGATCGCCATGGTGATGATGCCGGCCCAGTCGCCTTCCGCGAGCAGCGACAGCTTCATCGGCCTGGGCTCGAGTGCGTACCAGAGCATGCCGACCATGATCGCGCCGGGCACGAGGTTGACGTAGAAAATGTACTGCCAGCCGAAATTCTCGGTGAGATAGCCGCCGATGGTCGGGCCGATTGCCGGCGCGAACGTCGCGGACAGCGCGAACAGTGCAAGGCCCACCGGCTGCTTCGCGCGAGGCAATAGCGTGATGATGAGCGTGAAGGCCATCGGGATCAGCACGCCGCCGGTGAAACCCTGCACCGCGCGCAGCACGATCATTTGCGACAGGTCCTGCGCCAGCGCGCAGGCAGCGGACAGGATCAGGAATAGGACCGCATTGGTGAGCAGATAGATCCGGATCGAGAACACCTGCGCGAGCCAGCCGGACAGCGGAATCACCACGATCTCGGCGATCAGATAAGAGGTCGAGATCCAGCCGCCGTCATCGATGCCGGCGCCGATCGCGCCCTGGATGTCGGCGAGCGAAGCGTTGACGATCTGGATGTTCAGCACCGCCATGAAGGCGCCGAGGGTCGCGCCGATCACCGCGATCCAGGTTTTTGCGGAAACTGCCGGCGTGGCGGGCGCAGCAGGGGTGGGGATGCTGGCAGCGGAAGCGGCGTTGACGGTCGGTTGGAGCGTGCTCATGGAAGCCTCGTCTCGCTCTCGGAGACAGGATGCATCGGGCGGTTGGTTTCGATAATCGAGGGAGCGTGGGAAGGATCGTCCGGCAAGACTTGATAATCCTGCCGGTCTCCCCTGCCTCAGCCGCCGTTCGGGCGGACCGCGTTGTCGGCGAGGCGCTTGGCCGTCTCGCGCTCGGCGAGCACCGTTGCCTTGGTGTCGACCGTCGGCACCGCGGACATGCCGGGGCGCAGCAGGCCGGTCAAGCGGTGGTCGTCGAGCACGATCTTCACCGGCACGCGCTGCACGATCTTGGTGAAATTGCCGGTGGCGTTGTCGGGCGGCAGCAGTGCGAACTCCAAACCGCTCGCCGGCGACAGGCTGTCGACATGGCCGCGCAGGGTCTGGTTGCGGAAGCTGTCGACGTGGAGCTCGACCGGCTGGCCCGGACGAACGTGCGTGAGCTGCGTCTCCTTGAAGTTCGCGACCACATAGACGGCATCGAGCGGCACCACCGCCATCAATTGCGTGCCGGCCTGCACGAACTGGCCGACGCGCAAGCTCCGGGCGCCGACCGTGCCGTCAACCGGTGCGGTGATCTCGGTATAGGACAGGTTCAACGCCGCCTGCTTCGCGACGGCGCGGGCGCGGTCGAGCTGGGCCGTGGCCTGGGCGCGCTGGGTGGTGAGCACGTCGACCTTGCGCTGCGCGGCCACCAGGCCCGATTTCGCGTGCTGCAATTGCGCGTTGCTGGCGCGCAGCGCTGCATCGGTCTGCTGTGCGCGCTGGATCGTGCCGGAGCCCGACTTCATGAGGTCGTCGTAGCGGGCGCGTTCCTCCTGCGCGAACTTCAGATTGGCGTCCGCCGCGCTGACGTCGGCCGTGCTCTGCTCGATGATCGGCTGCTGCAGTTCGAGCTGGGCGTCGATGTTGCGCACCGAGGCTTCGCCCGCGGCGACATCGGCGCGGGCCTGGTCGAGCGCGGCCTTGAAGTCGCGGTCGTCGATCTTCGCCAGCGTCTGGCCCGCTCTGACCTTCTCGTTGTCGCCGACCAGTACCTTGGCGATGTAGCCGGAAACCTTGGGCGCGACGATGGTGGAATCCGCCTTCACATAGGCGTCGTCGGTCGTCTCGAGATAGCGGCCGTTGGTCCAGTAGTCGTGCCCGTAATAGATCATCGCTGCCGTGCCTGCGAGGAGCGCGAGTACCAGCGCCGCGCGCCGGACCATCTTCCGGGCCGGCGCAGGCCGCGCGGGCTGAGGATGATCTTGAGTGATTTCAGTAGCTTGCCGGAAGTTTTCGGTGCGGGGCATCTCGGACATCGCGGTCTCCTATCGGCTGGCAGCGACTATCGGTCTTTCCGGTTCGAGCGATAATCGGCGAAATGCTGGAAGGATTATCCACTCCGAGTGGATGGTCCGGGGTCGGCGCCTTGGAGTGTTTGGTCTATCGAACCAGAGGTGCGACTGCCCCAGAGCGATTGCCGCGCCTGTCGAGCGATTGCTGCCAACATGCACCATCTCGGCGGGTGAGACCGTTTGATGGATAATCCGGTCGAATTCCTTGCGATTATCGATCGAAAGCGGATAATCAGGCGGCATGGACCGATTGACCAGCCTCGAAGTCTTCAGCCGGGTGGTCGAGACCGGCGGCTTCTCTGCAGCTGCCCGCAAGCTCAACATGTCGACCACCATGGTGAGCAATCACGTTCAGGCGCTGGAAGACCGGCTTGGGGTGAGGCTGCTTCAGCGCACCACGCGCAAGGTCAACCTCACCGAGATCGGCAAGGCCTACTACGACCGCGCGATCCAGATCCTCGCCGATATCGAACAGGCCGACGATATCGCCGGCGCACTGCAATCGACGCCGCGCGGCACGCTGCGCATTCACACCGCCACCCACATGGTGCCGTTCGTCGCGCCCGTGATGGCCGAATTCCTCGCGACCTATCCGGAGGTCAAGGTCGATTTGCGCATGGGCGAGACCAATGTCGACCTGATCGAGGAGGGCTTTGATCTCGCGCTGCGCATGATCGCGCCGCCGGACTCCAGTCTGATCGTGCGGAGTCTTGCGACCTGGCGGCACGTGCTGTGCTGCTCGCACGCCTATATCGAGGCGCATGGGCGCGTCTCGAAGCTCGAGGAGCTCGCCGAGCGCAATTGCGTGCGTCACATCAACTATCCGTTCGACGAGTGGCGCTTCTTCGACCGCAAGGGCATGCCGGCCTCGGTGCGCGTATCGGGCAATCTGATCACCAACAGCGGCGAGGCGCTGCGCGAGGCCGCATTGCAAGGCCTGGGCGTCAGCCTCGCGGCCGGATTCCTGGTCGCCGACGATCTCGACGCCGGCCGGCTGGTGCGCCTCCTGCCGGAGTATCGTCCCGTCGAGATGTCGATGAACGCGGTCTATCCGCACAAGCATCATCTGTCGGCGAAGGTCAGGACCTTCATCGACATGCTCGTGCATCACAGCGCCGAGCAGCAGAAGCTGATCAATCCGTATTCGTGAGGTCAAGACGTCAGTGCCGTAGGGTGGGCAAAGGCGCAAAGCGCCGTGCCCACCATCTTTTCCAATCGGTGGAAATCGTGGGCACGCTCCGCTTTGCCCACCCTACAAGAGCGTCAGCGCGGCGCCGGCAGCCGTCCGAATACACCATCAAGCGCCATGCCGATTGCAAGCAGCCGCTCGTCGCTGCCCGCGGGACCGTCCAGCTCGAGTCCTACAGGCAATTTGCTGGTGGCGCCGAGCGCGATCGGAATCTGGATCCCGGGAATGCCGGCATTGCTGCCGGGATCGGTGTTCTGGATGAACAGGCCGAAATTTTCGAGGCTGCTGGAGTCGGGATTGGATGGGATTGCGACGCGTGGCGTGGTCGGGAAGGCGATGGCATCGAGCCGGTTATCGGCAAAGGTCCTGCCGTAGAGCGCCTGCAGGGCCGGACGCGCGGTCTTGATCGCGGCGTCGTAAATCGGCCTGGCGTCGAGCAGCGTGTCGCCGGGGCCGGGCAGCTTGCGCGGGATCACGAGGCCCTCATAGGTGCCCTTCACATCGGGGCTGGCGATGTCCTTCACCAGCGCCTCGATGCTGATCCCGGTGCCGGTGTGACTGAGATAGGCGACCATGTCGTCATAGGCTTCGTACAGCGCGACGGGAAAGCTGACCTGACCGTTGAGCTCGGCGAGTTGCGGCATCTCGATCTCGACGACCGTGATGCCCTGCGCCTTGATCTGCACGACCGCCGCCTGGAAGGCGGCTTCGGTGTCGGTGTCGAGATTGGTCAGCATCGATCTTACGACGCCGATCCGCACCTGCTTCAGATCCGCCGGCTGAATCGCGTCCCTACCGGCGATGACGCGGTCGAGCAGTTCGACGTCCGCCATGGTCGTGGCCATCGGGCCTGCGGTGTCGCGGGTGTGCGAGATCGGCGCGATGCCGGTTTGCGGGTAACGTCCGACCGTCGGGCGCAGCGAGGCGCATCCATTCAACGCGCCCGGGACCCTGACCGATCCGCCGGTGTCGGTGCCGAGCCCGCCCGCGACGATCCGCGCGCCGATCGCTGCGCCCGTGCCTGAGGAGGAACCGCCGGCGATCAGGCTGCGATCGTAGGCGTTGCGCACGCCGAACTCCGCGCCGGTCTTGAACGCGGTATTGTAGCCGGAGATGCCGAAGGCGAGCTCGTGCATGCTGGTCTTGCCGATGATGATCGCGCCCGCGGCGCGGAGCTTCGCGACCACTGGCGCGTCGGCCTTCGGGACGTAACCCTGCAGCGCCGGCGTTCCGGCGCTGCAGGGAAGCCCGGCGACCTCGATATTGTCCTTGATCGCGACGGGCACGCCGCCGAGCGGCTTGTCCTTGTCGCCGGTCGCATCGAACGCTGTCGCGGCCTTCAAGGCGCCGGCTTCGTCGAGGGTGACGAAGGCATTGAGATCGGCGCCGGCCTTGGCGCGGGTCAGCGCCTCCGTCGTGAGGGCGGTGCTCGTGACTTTTCCGGCGCGAAGGTCGGCCGCGGCCTGGGTTAGGGTCAACTGATCGAGATCCATCATGCATCACCCGGTTGCAGGGGCGCCATCAGGGAGCCCCGGGCCGGGAGGCTGAAGCCTCGCCGGCGCCGCGTCAACTCCAGGCGCGCATCTTTGCCGGCGATGATGTTGCCAATTCGGTGAGCAGGCGCTCCGCCTCGGGCTTCACCTTCGCGATCGCGGCGTCCTTCACTGGGCCGTAGCCGCGGATATCCATCGGCGCTTTTGCAATAGCGACGAGACTTGGCAGATGCGCCACGTCAAGCCCGCCGAGCATCCGTTCGATCAAGCCTTCATACCAGCCGATCAGCTCGCGCTCCGCCCGCCGCTCCTCCGCGTAGCCGAATGGATCGAGCGGCGTCCCGCGCAATCCCTTCAACCGCGCCAGCATGGCGAGCGGCATCTGGATCCACTGGCCGAAGGCACGCTTGCGCGGCCAGCCGCGGGCGTCGCGTTTGGATGACAGGAACGGCGGGGCGAGGTGATATTGGATGCTGAAACCGTCGTCGAACTCACGCTTCAATTCGTCCAGGAAGTCGGTCCGCATGTGGAGGCGCGCCACCTCGTATTCGTCCTTGTAGGCCATCAGCTTGAACAGGGAGCGGGCGACCGCCTCGGTCAGCGCCTCGCTGCCGAGGGCGATTTCGGCGTTGCGGACTCTTGCCACGATTGTCCGATAGCGCGTCGCATAGGCTTCGTCTTGATAGGCGATGAGGAAATCGGCGCGGCGGGCGATGAGCTGGTCGAGCGTCTCGGCCTCGGATGCCTCGTCAGCCTTCGGCAGGAAGTCCGGATCGGCTGCGGCGATCCGGCCCCAGGCAAAGGCCTGCTTGTTGCGCTCGACCGCGACGCCGTTGAGTTCGATCGCGCGCAGCAGCGCTTGCAGCGAGATCGGCACGAGACCGCGCTGCCAGGCAAAGCCGAGCATGATGATGTTGGCATAGACGGCATCGCCGAGCAGGCGTTCGGCCAGAGCGTTGGCGTTGATCGTGTCGAGATTGCCGTCGCCGATCACCTGGCGGATGGCGCGCAGGCGGGCGGGCGAGGCGAGATCGGCGTCGCGGAAGCGGACGACGTCGCCGGTCGGCATCTCCGCGGTGTTGACTGCGGCGCGCGTGCCGCGGCGATAGGTTCCGGACGCCTTTGGTGATGAGCTGACGACGAGGTCGCAGCCGATCAGTGCATCGGCGGCGCCCTGGTCGATGCGGACCTGGTGCAGCGCCTCGGGGCTCGCGGCAAGCCGGATATAGCTCAACACCGGCCCGAACTTCTGCGCAAAGCCCGTGAAATCGAGCACCGAGACCCCGCTTCGTTCCAGATGCGCGGCCATGCCGATCAGCGCGCCGACCGTGATCACGCCGGTGCCGCCGACGCCGGTCACCAGCAGGTCATAGGGACGGTCGAGCGTAGCGGGAGCAGGCAGGGGGAGCGTCGCCGCGCGACCGATCGCGTCGATCTGGCTCGCGCTTTTCTTCCGGCGGATTGCGCCTTCGACGGTGACGAAGCTCGGGCAAAAGCCGTTGAGGCAGGAAAAATCCTTGTTGCAGGTCGAGAGATTGATCTGGCGCTTGCGGCCGAACGGCGTCTCCTTCGGCTCGACGCTGAGGCAGTTGGACTCGACCGAGCAGTCGCCGCAGCCTTCGCAGACGAGGTCGTTGATGTAGGCGAAGCGCTTGGGATCGGCGGTCTGCCCGCGCTTGCGCCGGCGCCGCTTCTCGGTGGCGCAGGTCTGCTGATAGATCAGCACCGAGACGCCGGAGACCTCGCGCAGTTCGCGCTGTACGGCGTCCATCTCCTCGCGCGGATGGATGGTGACGCCGATCGGCAGGTCTCCCGAAGAAAACTGCGCGGGGTCATCCGACACCAGCGCGATGCGCCCAACGCCTTCGGCGCGGACGCTGTGCGCGATGGCATGCACACTGATGGGGCCGTCGACCGGCTGACCGCCGGTCATGGCGACGGCATCGTTGAACAGGATCTTGTAGGTGATGTTGGCTTTGGCTGCGATCGCCTGCCGGATCGCCATTGAGCCCGAATGATAGTAAGTGCCTTCGCCGAGATTCTGGAAGACGTGCTTGTGGCCGGTGAAGCGTGACGAGGCCGCCCAGTTCACGCCTTCGCCGCCCATCTGGATCAGCGACGATGTCTCGCGGTCCATCCAGCTTGCCATGAAGTGGCAACCGATGCCGGCCAGCGCCTTGGAGCCTTCCGGCACCTTTGTCGACGTGTTGTGCGGGCATCCCGAGCAGAAATATGGCGTACGCGTTGCGCCTGGGACATTGATCGTTCGGGCTGCCTCCGGCAGCAGCGCGGCGGCGCGCGCGGCGAGATTGAGCCCGGGAAACATCGGATCGAGCCGGCGCGCCAGCACGGACGCCAGCGCACGCGGCGACAATTCGCCAATCCAGGAGATCAGCCGAGCACCGGTCTCGTCGTGCTTGCCGACCATGCGCTCGGGCTTTGAGCCAGGATAGTCGTAGAAATATTCCTTGAACTGGCTCTCGATGATGCCGCGCTTTTCCTCGACCACGAGGATCTCGCGCTTGCCCTTCACGAAGTCCATCGCGTCATGCAGCGCCAGCGGCCAGACCATGCCGACCTTGTAGACGTCGACGCCGATGTTGCGGCAGGCCGCTTCATCAAGGCCCATCAGCCGCAGCGCCTCCATCAGGTCGAGATGCGCCTTGCCCGTGGTGACGATGCCGTAGGTGGCGTTGGGAATGTCGTAGATGTGGCGATCGATCGGATTGGCCTTCGCGAAGGCGTAGACCGCGTGTTTCTTTGCCTCCAGCCGTTCCTCGATCTGCGGGCCCGGCAGATCCGGCCAGCGATAGTGCAGGCCGCCGGGTGGCGGCGTGAAGTCGGGCGTGCGGAAGGCGCGCGGCGGGCGCAGCGCGACGGATGCGCCTGACTCGACAATCTCCGAGATCGCCTTGAAGCCGACCCACATGCCGGAGAAGCGACTCAACGCGTAGCCATATTCGCCGAATTCGAGATATTCGCTGACGCTTGCGGGGTGCAGCGTCGGCATGAACCAGCTCATGAAGGCGACATCGGATTGGTGCGGCATCGAGGAGGAGACGCAGCCATGGTCGTCGCCCGCGACGACCAGCACGCCGCCATGCGGCGAGGAACCGTAGGCGTTGCCGTGCTTGAGGGCATCGCCGGAGCGATCGACGCCGGGGCCTTTGCCGTACCAGAGCCCGAACACGCCATCGACGTCACGATCGGCCTGCGTTTCGACCTGCTGCGAGCCGAGCACCGCGGTTGCCGCGAGGTCCTCGTTCACCGCCGGCAGGAATTCGATGCGGTCCCGCTTGAGCCGCTCCTGGATGCGCCAGAGCTCGAGATCAATGCCGCCGAGCGGCGAGCCGCGATAGCCGGAGATGAAACCCGCGGTGTTGAGCCCCGCGGCACGGTCGCGCTGCACCTGGTCAAGCGCGATGCGGACGATGGCCTGCGTGCCCGTGAGGAAGACGCGCCCCTCCTCGCGGTCGTAGCGGTCGGAGAGCTCGTAGGCGTCGAATGATGGAATGGCGTCCATGGCGGACCTCGCGCGGCGTCGGTGCCGGATTGGCAAAGGGTAGGCCCGGGCGACTGGTAGGTCTTACCTATTCATTCTGATAGGGAGGAAAAATCGGTAGAATTTTTCTCGGGAGATCAATTATTGGTGTAATCTATCGAATGGAGGTGCCTTCATGATCGAAGATCAGGATACGCGGATTCTTGCCCACCTCCAGAAAGACGGCCGCGCCACCAACCAGCAACTCGCGGACGAGGTCGGCATGTCCACCTCAGCCTGCTGGCGCCGGGTGCGGGCGCTGGAAGAGGCTGGTGTCATCAAGGGTTATGCGGCGCTGGTCGTGCGAGAGCAGGCGGGTTTTGCGATGTCCGCCATTCTCCACGTCTCGCTGGAGCGGCACGACGCAAAATTCGTCGATCAGTTCGTCGCGCAGGTGACCACGCGGCGCGAGGTGCTCGAGTGCTTCGCGACCACGGGCGATGCCGACTATCATTTGCGCGTCGTCGTGCAGGACATGGCGGCCTACAACCGCTTCCTCGACGAGTTCATGTTCCGCATCCCCGGCATCCGTTACGTCAGGAGCAACGTGGTGCTGAAGGAGATCAAGACGGGGGTCGCGCTGCCGTTTTGAGAGGCTTCGCAGGATGGCCGTAGGGTGGGCAAAGGCGCATAGCGCCGTGCCCACCATCTCGCCCCGATGACGAAGGCGGTGGGCACGCTTCGCTTTGCCCACCCTACGGCACTTCCGTTACCGCTGCTCGCGCACAAAACGATTCCGCAGCGTCCCGACGCCCGTGATGTCGATCTCCACGACATCGCCGTGCTTGATGTCAGGCGAAGCGCCGTCGGTGCCCATCCAGATCACGTCACCCGGCCATAGCGTGAAATACTTGGTCAGCTCGACCAGGAACGGCACAACGCCGAAGATCATGTCGTTGGTGTAAAAGCGGTTGGTCTCCTTGCCGTTGACCCGGACGACGGTTTCCATTTTCGCCAGATTGGCCTCAGTCTCGATCCACGGCCCCATCGGCTTGAACGTGTCGGCGTTCTTCGAGCGCCACAGGCTGCGATCGGCCTTCTGCCAGCTGCGTTCGCTGACGTCGTTGCCGACGGTGTAGCCGAACACGCAATCCATCGCGTTCTGCTTGGTGAGATGCTTCACCTTCTTGCCGATGACGACGACGAGCTCGCCTTCATAGTGGATCTTGTCCGTCGCAAAGGACGGGATCACGACCTCCTCGTCATGCGCGATCAGCGCGTTCTGGGCGCGATAGCCGATCTCGGGCCGGTCGGGCACCGCCGGCACCTCGCCGCGCTTGTCGGCGGCTTCCTTCAGGTGCTTCAGGTAATTCAAGCCGACGCAATAGAAGGTGCGCGGGATCAGCGGCAGCTCGATTTTGACGTCGCCAAGCGAATGCGTGCGCGAGGTGCGCTGCCATTCGCCGAAGGGATCGCCGTCGACCGCGATGACCTGGTCGCCCTCGACGATCCCCCAGGACGTCTTGTTCGCGGCGGTGAATTTGAGCCAGCGCATGTCGGTTCCTCCGGTTATTCCGCGGCATCGCGCGGCTGTACCTTCCAGGCGCCGGCGGCGGGCCGCTTCAGCCCGAGATTTTCCCGCAGCGTCTTGCCGCGATAGTCCTTCTGGAACAGGCCGCGGCGCTGCAATTCCGGTACGATATGCCGCACGAAGTCAGCGTAGGAGCCGGGCACATAGGTCGCGGCGATGACGAACCCGTCGCAGCCGCGCTCGACGAACATCTCTTCCAGCCTGTCCGCGATCTCCTTGGGGCCGCCGACCATCGCGTCATGAACCTGGCCGCGGCCGGAGAAGGTGACGAAGTCGCGCGCGCTCGGATTGCTCTTTCCGGAGTTCTTCAGCACGCCGTCGCGGATGCCCAGAATGCCCTGCATGCTCTTCAACTCGTCCGTCGTCAGCGGCTCGTCGAGATCCTTGGACGCGAAATCGTAGTTGAGCGCTTCCGCGAGCAGCGACAGCGCGTCGATCTCGAGCGGCAGCTTGTT
Organism: Bradyrhizobium sp. CCGB01; assembly: GCF_024199795.1. Taxonomy (NCBI): domain Bacteria; kingdom Pseudomonadati; phylum Pseudomonadota; class Alphaproteobacteria; order Hyphomicrobiales; family Nitrobacteraceae; genus Bradyrhizobium; species Bradyrhizobium sp. CCGB01. Next base: position 8,507,578 of record NZ_JANADK010000001.1, on the reverse strand, counting down.
GATCAGCGCCATCTTGTCCTCGGCCTCAGCCTTGGTCGCGGCGCAGACCGGCGTCGTCAAATTGCAGAGGAACATCTGGTCGGGATCGCGGCCGGCTTTCGCGGCCTCGTTGCGCACGGCGGCATAGCCTTCCTTGGCGCCGGCGAGATTGCGTGCTGCCGTGAAGATCACCTCGCCCCATCGGCCGGCAAAGCGCTGGCCGCGGCCCGACGCGCCGGCCTGGATGATGACAGGATGGCCCTGGTCCGAGCGGGGTACGGTGAACGGCCCGCGCGACTTGAAGGCCGCACCCTTGTGATCGAGCCGCTTCACCTTGCTCGGATCGGCAAAGCGGCCGCTCTTTTTGTCCATGATGAGCGCGCCGTCTTCCCATGTGTCCCAATGGCCGAGCACGACCTCCATGAATTCGTCGGCCTTGTCGTAGCGCGAGTCGTGTTCGGGATGGGAGTCCCGGCCCATATTCAGCGCCTCGCCGTCATTGAGCGAGGTCACGACGTTCCAGCCCGCGCGCCCGCCGGACATCAGGTCGAGCGTCGCGTAGCGGCGGGCAACGTCGAACGGCTCGTAATAGGTGGTCGAGCAGGTTGCTCCCAGGCCGAGCTTGTCGGTGACCATGCCCATCGTGGTCAGCACGATCAGCGGATCCATCTTCACGCAGCGGATGCCGTATTCGACGGTATGGGCGTGATCGTTGCCGTAGCGATCGGGCATCGCCAGCCGATCGTCGAAGAACGCCATGTGGAACTTGCCGGCTTCGAGGATCCTGGCGATCTCCTGATAATAGTCCGCCGACATCGAATCGTCGCGCGAGTCCGGATGCCGCCACGAGCTCGGCAAATTCGTGCAGTTCTGCGCCTGGAGGAAGCCGACAAGTACCATCTGCCGCGTCATGCTGCTGTTCTCCCAAATTCCGTCAGGCCAGATCGAGGACGGTACCGAGCCGGTACTCGTCCGCCAGCGCGCGCAGCTTCTCCCAGGTCGCATCCTCGATCTCGATGCCGTCGCGCAGGCGTTGCTGCTCGCGCAACCCCTCGATCTCGCCGGGATAGAACACGCCCTTGCTGCCTTCGGAGGGCGGCGTGGATTTCAGATAGTGCGCGAATTCGGTGACCTCGCGCTTGAAATCCTTCAGCGGGCGGAACGCGGCGACGTTGAACACCGCCATGAAGCAGCCGTCATTGTGACGTCCCGTCGGTTCGACGCCGAAGCCGAGACCGGTGAGCAGGCCGCACAGCACCTCGACCATCGCGGCGAGGCCGCTGCCCTTGTAGCCCTCGGTGCCGCCGAGCGGCAGCAGCGCGCCGCCCTTGCGATATTGCGTGGGGTCGGTGGTGTGCCGTCCCTCGGCATCGATGATCCATCCCGTCGGAATCTCCTCGCCGCGGGCGACGGCGAGCTGGATCTTGCCGGCCGCAACCGCCGAGGTTGCCATGTCCAGATAGAACGGCGCGCCGAGATCGGACGGCACCGCGATCGAGATCGGGTTGGTGCCGAGCCGCGCCTCTTTGCCGCCGAACGGCGCCACGTGCTTCGGCGAGCGGCCGGAATCCGCCGTCGCAATCCCGATCATGCCTTCGCGCATCGCCATCAACGGATAGGCGGCGAGGCGGCCGACATGACTTTGCCGGAACACGGTGCAGGCGGCGACGTTCGCCGTCTTCGCCTTCTCGATCGTCAGCGCCATCGCCTTGGCGTTGACGTGGAAGCCGAACCCCCACTGGCCGTCGATCACGGTCGTGGTCGGCGATTCCTGGACGATGGACCATTTGGCGCCGGGAACGATATGGCCTGCCTTGATGCGATCGATGTAGGTCGGAACCGCGATCACGCCGTGGGAGTCATGGCCGGCGAGATTGGCGTTGACGCAGCCGACGGCCACTGCATCGGCCTCTTCCTCGGAAGCGCCGGCGGCGCGGAGCAGTGCTGCGCTGATGCGCGTGAGGCGGTCGGCCTTGACGATGGGCATGGCGTTTCCCCGGCATGTGCCCTTAACGGGCTCATTGTTGTGAGCCATCGTCTCAAAGCGCGGGAGCGATATCAATCTCCCGTAAACCAATACAGGGCTGCAAATTCGCAAAGAGAGCGCGCCTTTGGTCGAAGATTCCTCCCGCGCGGCGGCATTCCCGACAGTTTTGCGCCTGCCGTTCGCAGCTCGTTCACTTTGATCGAGGGTTTGCAGCGCGCAATAACGACCACTTAGGCGGTCGCCGTTCATAAAGCACCCGGGAGAAATAGGCAGAAATGCCCGGGAGTTGAGATCGTGCAGACGACCCTCGCGCGCACCTTTGCAGCGTTGAGCGCCATCAACGAAGCGATCCTCTACGCGAAATCGCCGGACGAGCTGTACCAGAAGGTCTGCGACGCCGGGTTTTCGAGCGGGGACTTTTTGGCCGTCGCCGTGTTCCTGATAGGACCGGATGGCCGGCGATTGCAGTTTGCGGCCGGCTGTGGCGATGACATTTCGCGGCTGCGCTCCATCGTGATTACGACGGAAGCCGGCACGCCCGAAGGGGCGGGCGTTGGCGGCGAAGCATTTCGTGATCAGAAGCTGTGCGTCAGCAACGACTATCTGAACGATCCGCGTTCTCTGGCGTGGCGCGCGGGTGCGGCAACAGCCCAGATCGGCGCTGCTGCGGCGCTTCCGCTGCTCTGCAACGGCAAGAGCGTCGGCGTGCTGTACGTGACCCGCAGGGAAGCCAACTCGCTGAGCGAGCAGATGGTGTCGCTGTTCGAGCGCATGTCGGCCAACATTTCCTATGTACTGGAGATTTTCGCGCGCGAGACTGCACGGCAGGCCGGTGAGCGGGCGATGCGCCGGCTCAACCGCATGTTCGGTGCCATCAGCGCGACCAACGAGGCGATCCTGCGCGCCAAATCCGAGCAGGAGCTGTACCAGCTCGTGTGCGACGCCTCCGTGCACGGCGGCAAGTCGCTGGCGACCATCGTCCTGCTCCGCGAACCGGACTCGCACTGGATGACTCCGGTCGCGTCCACGGGAGAGAATCTCGAACTGGTGACCCAGGCGCGCTACTCGATCGATCCGGAGAATCCTTACGGCAGGGGCATCTCCGGTGAGGTGTTCCGGACGCAGAAGGCCATCGTCGAGGACGATCTCGCCAGCCGCACCAGGGGAACGCCGTGGGAGCAGGCCAACGTCAACACCGGCGTCGCCGCCTGCGTGGTCGCGCCGCTGATCAGGCACGGCGAAAGCGTCGGCGTGCTCCTGTTCTTCATCAGCCGCTCCTGGGCCGAGGACGAGGAGATCGTCGCGCTCCTCCTGCGCATGGCGGAGAACGTCTCGTTCGCGCTCGAGAATTTCGGGCGCGAGGCCGAGAAGGCCAGGATCGCCGCGGAAGAAGAACGTCTGGCGCGCATGTATGCGGCGCTCAGCGCCACCAACGAGGCGATCCTGCGCGCGCGGTCGCGCTCCGAGCTGTTCGACCTCGTCTGCGAGGCGACGGCGAAGGGAGCCAAGTTCACCTCGGTCACCGTTGCGCTCGCCGATCATCGCGCCGAGCTGTTGCGTGTCGTCGCCTGTTACGGGCCGAATGCGGATCAGGTCCGCAACTTCAAGTTTTCCACGTCAGATGAGGTGCCCGAAGGGCGGGGACTGACGGGCACTGCGTTCCGCACCCGCCAGCCCGCGGTCAGCAACGACGTGCTCTCCGATGACCGCATTGCGCCGTGGCAGGCCAGCGCCCGCCGCAACGGCATTGCGTCCTCCGCGGCGTTGCCGCTGTTCAACGGCGACCGGGTCGAGGGCGTATTCCTGTTCAACTCGCCGGAGCGCGACACCTTCACGGACGAATTCGTCGAGTTGCTGCGCAAGCTCCAGGCCAATGTCGCCTTCGCGCTGGAGAATTTCGACCGCGCCGACGAGACCGCGAAGGCCGACAAGCAGCGCAATCGGTTGAGTGGCATGTTCGAGGCATTAAGCGCCACGAACGAAGCCATCATGCGCGCCAAGACCCGGGAGGAGCTGTTCGAGGTCGCATGCCAGGCTGCCGTGCTCGGCGACGTCTTCGCATCGGCGACAATCGGCATCATGGACGAAAGCGGCGAGCTTGTTCGCGTCGTAGCGGTCAAGGGGCGCCTCCAGGAGCGAATGTTCGGGCGTACATGCGTCGTCTCTGCCGACCATCCGGAGGGGCATGGAATTATCGGCACGTCGCTACGGACCCGACGGCCGAGCGTCATCAACGACTATCTGAACGATCCGCGGTCGGCGCATTGGCACGCCAAGGCGACCGAAGACGGCACGCGGGCCGCTGCCAGCTTCCCGCTTCTGCGGGCGGGGCTGGAACCGATCGGTATTCTGCTCTTCCTTGCACCGGAGGAGAATACGTTCACGCCCGACCTGGTCGAGTTGCTCGGACGTCTGGCCGAGAACGTCTCCTTTGCACTCGACAATTTCGATCGCGCCGAGGAGAAGGCCCGCACCGAGGCGCAGAAGGAGCGCCTGACACGCATGTTCGCGGCACTGAGCGCCACCAATGAGGCGATCATGCGGGCGAAGTCGCGCGCCGAGCTGTTCGATCTCGTCTGCCTCGCGGCATCGAACGGCGCCAAGTTCACCTCGACCACGATCGCGCTGGCCCGCGCCGGCAGCGACCAGCTCGAGATCGTGAGCGCGGCGGGGCCGTCTGCCGAGACGACGCGCAACGTCCGTCTTTCCATCGACCCGGAGCGCCCGGAGGGGCGCGGGATGAGCGGAACCGCCTTCCGCACGCGCCAGCCCTGCATCAGCAACGACTACCGCAACGACGACCGCGTCAGCGCTTTCCAAGCCATCGTTCAGGGCGACGGTGCGCGCTCCGGCGCCGCGTTCCCGCTGATCACGCACGACCAGCCCGTCGGCGTCATGATCTACATGTCGACCGAGCAGGAGACTTTCACGGCCGAGTTCGTTGAGCTGTTGCAGCGCCTCGCCGACAACGTCTCCTTTGCGATGGAGAATTTCGATCGCGCCGACGAGAAGAACGAGGCCGACGAGCGGATCGAATACCTCGCCTCGCATGACAGCCTGACCGACCTGCCGAACCGCGAGACCTTCAACGGGCTGTTGCGGGAGGCGATCGACGAAGCCCAGCGCCACGATCACCGTTTCGCGGTACTGTTCATCGATCTCGACCGCTTCAAGGTCATCAACGATTCGCTCGGCCATGAGGCCGGCGATCTGCTCCTGCTGGAAGTGGCGAACCGGCTGCGCGGTGTGCTGCGGGCAAGCGACGTGGTCGCACGCCTCGGCGGCGACGAGTTCGTGGTGATCCTCGACCAGTGCGGCGAGATCGACGACGTCCAGCGCATCGCGACCGCGCTGCTCGCGGCGCTCGCCGAGCCGATGGAGCTGGCCGGCCACGAGTGCCACACCACGGCGTCGATCGGCATCGCGATGTATCCGGCCAACGGCTCCGACGTGCAGACGCTGACCAAGAACGCCGATATGGCGATGTATCTCGCCAAGGAAGACGGCAAGAACGGCTATCGCTTCTTCTCCAAGGAGGTGAAGACGCAGTCGATCGAGCGGCTGTCGCTCGAGAGCGCACTGCGCCGGGCGCTGGAGCGCGAGCAGTTCTCGCTGAACTACCAGCCCAAGGTCGACATGGAGACCGGCCAGATCACCGGCGTGGAAGCGCTGCTGCGCTGGACGCACCCGGATCTCGGCAGCATCTCGCCGGCGCAGTTCATCCCGCTTGCGGAAGAGACCGGGCTGATCGTGCCGATCGGCCGCTGGGTGGTGAAGGAGGCCTGCGCGCAGGCCATGGCCTGGCAGCGCCGCGGCCTGTTGCCGGTATCGATGGCGGTCAATTTGTCGCCGCGCCAGTTTGTCGACGAGCATCTGTTGCAGGACGTCGACGAGGCGCTGGCCGCCAGCGGCATGTCGCCGGTGCTGCTCCAGCTTGAAGTCACCGAGAGCATGATGATGCGCAATGTCGGGCGTGCGCTGAAGGTTCTCGACGCCATCCAGAGCCGCGGCATCCGCCTCGCCATCGACGATTTCGGCACCGGCTATTCGTCGATGTCGCTGATGAAGCATTTCCCGATCGACACCATCAAGATCGACCGCTCCTTCGTGCGCGACCTGCCGCAGGACTCGGAGGATCAGGCGATCGCGCAGGCGATCATCAGCATGGGCAAGGCGCTCGGCATGACCGTGGTCGCTGAGGGCGTCGAGAATGCCGAGCAGGAGGCGTTCCTGCGCACCCATGGCTGCGACGAGATGCAGGGCTTCCTGATCTCCAAGCCGGTGCCGGCGCGCGAGATGGCCGAACTGCTGCGGCCGATGGTCTTGCCTGTCGCGCCGCCGCTCCAGCCGGAGCCGGACTATGCTGCCGAACAAGCCGCGGCGTTACGGCTGAAACGCGCTGTCATCTGACGGCTGCGGGTGCAGCTCGCGGACCTCGTGATCCCCGCCCTCGGCCTTGCTCGGAAAATCCTGCGGCCCCGTCAGCGACGTCTGCTCGACGAACAGCGCGAGGATCGTGCGCGCGCCTTCGGCGAAGCTTGTTCCTTCGCCGAGGCCGAGCTCGGCGCACCATGCGCCGCTCATCGGTTCATGGTCGTCGAACACCGCCATGGCCGGCCCCCACCACCAGGCAGGCGCGGGCGAGCGCTCGTCCGCGGGCACGATCTGCCAGCGGGCAAACTCTTCCATCACGCGCTCGAATTCCAGGCGTACAGCCTGATGCATGGGATCTTCCCTGGGGTCCGCGCCTGATGACGGGCCGACGCGCGGAACTGATCGTGGTCCTGGCACTCGGAGAAAATCGGCTCGCGCAATCGGCGGAGCCACGCAAGGCCGGCATCATCGCCGGGATGCGGGAACAAGCGGCCGCCGGACAAAGGCCGGCGCCGACAGTGAAGACCCATACTAGCCGTTCAGGCACCCGGCCGGCAAGGCGCGGGCGCGCCGATTGCTTAACGCGACCTGAGCGGATGCGCCTTCTGGTGCCAGGCCCAGGCGGTCCGGATGACCGAGGCGAGGTCGGAATGGCGCGGCACGAAGTTCAGCACTTTTCGCGCGGCGGAGGCGTCGGCGACCAGATAGGTGGGATCGCCGGCGCGGCGCGGCTTCATGGTGTGCGGCACCTCGCGCCCGGTCTCCTGCCTGATGGCGTTCAGGATCTCGCGGACCGAAAAGCCGGAGCCGGTACCGAGATTGAAGCTGCCGCCGGCATGTCCCGTTTCCAGGAGCTTGAGCGCAGCGACATGCGCCGCGGCGAGGTCGGTGACGTGGATATAGTCGCGGATCGCGGTGCCGTCGGGCGTGTCGTAATCGTCGCCGAACACGGCGAAGTCGACATGGCCCTGCAGCGCCATCATGGCGCGCGGAATGAGATGCGTTTCGTTGTCACGCAGCTCGCCGATGCCGCCGGCCGGGTCGGCGCCGCTGGCGTTGAAATAGCGCAGGCAGAACGCGCCGAACCCGTAGGCTGCGCGATAATCGGCGAGCATGCGCTCGATCATCCATTTCGACGCGCCGTAGGGATTGATCGGTGCGCAGGGGAAGTCCTCCGGCAGCTCCTTGGAATCGGCGTTGCCGTAGACGGCGCCGGTCGAGGAGAACACGATGCGATGGCAGCCCGCGTTGCGCATCGCCTGCAACAGCGACAGCGTACCCTGCACGTTGTTGATGTAGTATTTCTGCGGATCGGTCATGGACTCGCCGACGAGGCTCGCCGCCGCGAAATGCATCACCGCGGTGACCTTGTGGTCGGCGAAGGCGCGCGCCAGCGCGGCGCCGTCGAGCAGATCGCCGGTCACCAGCGGGCCGGCGACGAAGCTGCGATGACCTGTCGAGAGATTGTCATAAACGACGGGCTGATAGCCGGCGGCAGACAGTGCACGGCAGGCATGCGAGCCAATATAGCCCGCGCCTCCTGTGACGAGGACGGTCGGTCGGTCGGTCATGTCGTCTCTTACTCTTCTCTCAGCGATTTGAAGGTCGTTTGCGGCTGAAGAGAAGATAGAGCGCGCGGGGGTTGGTGGTCAAATAGCGCCAGAACAGGCGGCGCGGCTCGAGCCAGGTGCGCCAGGCCCATTCGAGTCCGATGTTCTGCATCCATTGCGGTGCGCGGGACCGGCTGCCCGATAAAAAGTTGAACAATCCGCCGGAGGTCTTGATAACGCCAACATTGGTCAGCAGCGGCGTGTATTCCTCGACGAATGCCTGCTCGTTGGGCACGCCGAGCGCAACCCAGAGATAATCCGGCGCGAGCGCGTTGATCTCCTCGACTTTGGCGCGCAGGGCGTCGCCACGCAGATAGCCGTGGCTGTAGCCGACGATCTTGAGGTTTGGGTACATCTTCCGGACGTTCTCGACCGCAGCGGCGTTCTCGGCCTCGCTGGCGCCGAACATGTAGAAGGTGCGGCCGATCGCTTCCGCCTTGCGCGCGACGACGTGGAACAGGTCCGTGGTCGCGACGCGCTCGGGCAGTGGAAACCAGGATTGCAGTTTTGAGGCCGCCACCAGTGGCTGGCCGTCGGCGTTGATCAAATCAGCGCCGCGGAACAGGCGTTCTGTCTCCGGCTCGGTCGAGCAGCGCGCCAGCACCTCGCCATTGGCCGAGGTCAGATGCAGCGGACGGCCGATGCGATGTCTGGGATCGGTGGCCTCGATCATGAAATCGGCGGTGGCTTCCAGGTCGAGCGCGGCCATGCGGAGGCCGCCGATGGTGATCCGCGGCACGTCGGCAGTTGCAGCCCGTCCGTCCAGATTGACGCGGCGCTCAAGCATATTGTCTGCCTCGCTGGCGCGCTTGGGTTGCGGGGGTGAGTTCGTCGAGCACGACGCCGACGAGCTTGCGCTCGGCGCGGCCGAGCGTGTTCAGGATTTCTTCCAGGCCGTCGTTGATGTCGAGGCTGGTCGGCAGCACGGCCACCAGCGCGTCGGCATCGTCGAGCAGCTTGCGGCCGCCTGCGTCGAGCGGCGTCACGGGGCCGTCGAGGACAACGAGGTCATAGCCGCCGGCGGAGCGCGCCTGCTCGATGGCCTTGCGCATCGCCTCGGTCGCCTTGCCGGCATCGCTTTCGGCGGCCGGCAGCACCGAGATGCCGTTGACCGTCTTGATCTCGCGCGCGGCCTTGCTGCCAATCGAGAGCCAGCCGAGCCTGCTCGGCTCGCTCTTGCCGGGGCGGCTCACCTTGTTCGAGAGCGAGTGTGCCTGATGGTCGGCATCGATCATCAGCACGCGGGCGCCATCGCGCGCGGCCGCGAGGGCGAAATTCAGCGCGGTCACGCTGCGCCCGGTGGTCTCGCCCGCGCCGACGAGCGCGATGACCGGCATCGCCTTGCCGCCCGCACGGCGGGCGACAGCGGTGCGCATGTCACGCCACGCATTGAGCAGCGTCGTCAGGGGAAAGCCGGGGCGCAGTGTCGGCCAGCCCAGCCGGGTGAGATCGACGCCGCCGCCGGTGGCGAGAATGGCGCCGAGCGTGTGAATGACGTCGGCCTCCTGGAGACGCGCGATCAGAGGCTTTCCGATCAGCGTATTTTCGTCCATCTCGGGCTGCAGCGATGGCGCGGCAAGTTCCGGCAAAACCTGCGCAACTTCCGGAGCGTGTGAAACTTGCGGGGGCGAAGCAATCTCCGGAGGCCGCGGCGGCTCTGGTGCGCGCGGAGCCTGTGCGCGCTCACGACGGGCTGGTGTCGGCGCAGCCGGCGCGGTCGCGCCGGCGGACAGCAACTCGGCCGCGACGAACCAGCTTGCCGCGGCGAGCGCGCCGAAAATGAAGCCGATCATGGCGAACATGCTCATTGCCGGCGGGAACGAGCGCCGCTGCGGCACCGTGGCTTCGCCGATGACGCGGGCCGCCGAGGTGTTCAGGGTCTCCTGCTCCTCGGTCTCGCGCGAGCGCTTGAGGAAGGACTGATAGACGTCGCGGCTGGCATCGGCCTCGCGCTCGAGCTCGCGCAGACGCACGGCGGCCTGGCTGAGCTGGACGCTCTGCCGCTTCTGCGCTTCCAGCGCCCGGTTGAGCGAGGCTTCGAAGTCGCGGGCGCGCGTCAGATCGTTCTTGGCGGACTGGGCGAAGCGGTCGATCTCTTCGTTGATGGTGCGCTTGAGGTCCTCGACCTGCTTCTCGGTCTGGCGCAGCGCCGGATGGCGCGGGCCGAGCTCGCCGGCCTGCTCCGCATATTTCTTGCGCGCGTCGGCATATTGCGCGCGCAAATTCGCGATGGTCGGCGATTGCAGCGCCTCGGGGATCGCGCCGGCATCCGCTGCGGTGCGGCGGCTCGCCTCGATCTGGTCGAGCCGCGCCTGCGCATCCATCGTCGCCGCGCGGGCGGCGGAAAGCCGCTGGTTGCTGGCGGAGAGCTGCTGGTCGCTGATCAGCGCGTCCTGGGTGCCGACGAAATTGTTCTGGGCCTTGTAGGTCGCAAGCGCGGTCTCCGCGCTACGCAGCCGCTCGCGCAGCTCCTTCAAGCGGCCAGAGAGATCGTTGGTGGCGCGCCGTGCGGCCGAAGCCTGCGAGTTGCGGGATTCTGCGAGATAGACGCTGGTCAGCGTGTTGGCGAGCATCGCCGCCTTTGCGGGATCGGTCGACCAGACCTCGATGTCGACGATGAAGCTCTTCTCGGTCTTGCGGATGGTGATGTGCCGGTTCAGCGCGTCGAGCGCCGCAAGCTGCACTTCCTTCTTCTCCGCGGCGGAGGGAACGGGAGGATGAAGGCCGATCAGGCCGAGCAGCGACGACATCAGGCTCTTGGCGTCACCGCCGCCGAATTCCGGATCCTTGTCGAGGCCGGCCTGCTGGATCACCTGGAGCAGTACGCTGTTGGAGGTGATCAGCCGCGCCTGGCTCTCCACCACCATCGCCATTCCGGAGACGTCCTGCGCGCGCGGCGTGAGCTCGCGATCGACGAGCTGAAGCTCGCGCGGGTCGACATAGAGCTGTGCCGTGGCGGTGTAGCGGGGCGTCAGGCTCTTGCCGACGGTGACGGCGAGCGTCGCACCGAGCAGGGCGGCAGCGGCGATCGCGACCTTCCGCCGCCAGAGCAGATTGACGAGCTCCAGCACATTGAAGCCGGCCTGTGTCCCCTGTCGCGGGGTCTCCGGTCCGGCCCGATCGATCGGCTGGTTATAGTCAAGCATGATCCCCAGCTTTCATTCCAACTGCCGCAGGCTGAGGGGTTACTCTTCGCTCTACGCCACGCACCCGGGATATAGGTGCCCAATCAACGCAACAGGGAAAATTAACCATACTCAGTGAGGGACTATTCACTGAAATGGCAAACAAAGCGTTTAAGCCCAGGCCGTCATTTGCCGCGTCTTCGTGCCGCTTTGGTGTCACCACGAGCCCCAGTGCTTAACGGTTCGTTACGATACTAGCCAAGCGGTGTGCGCGCCACGGGGACCTGCTGAACTTCTCTATCTGACTCTCACGGGAATTTTGAAGCACGTCGCGGCGATTCCAGATGGAGGATTCCGCGACGAAGTAAAATAGACATTAACGCGGGATTGGACTCTGGATCGTCGCAAGGCTTGTGTGGACCTGGTTGCCAAGATCGTTGAAGAGCGGATCAACTGTTTCCGCAATTCGGTTTGCCCGCGTTCGTGCCTGCCTATTCGTCGTCGCGGAACCGCTTGACGACTGCAGCAGGGTTTCCGGCGACGACCACGCGCGGGGCAACGTCCTCACGCACCACCGTTCCGGCGCCCACGACTGAGTGGTCGCCGATCGTCACCCCCTTGAGCACGATCGAGCGCGCGCCCACCCACACGTTGTGCCCGATCTTCACCGGCGCGATGGCCTGAGCAACCGCAGGCTCGTGCCGAAGCCGCGGCGGAAGATTGTGAAAGTCCGTGTCGGCAACGTCGCAGTCGCTGATCAAGCAGAACGAACCGATCTCGACCTTCTGTTCGCAGCCGATCCAGCAACCATTGAGAAAAGTGTCATTGCCGACCGTCACCTGGCCGCGCCCGGTGATGAGCACGCGCTTGCCGATCCGGCAGTTCGCACCGATCGACACCCGGACTCCGCGGCCGAGAACCAGCCGACCCTTGAACACGATCCCCGGTCCGAGCTGGAGTCGGCGCCCGTACCGCACCGTCAGCCAGGCGCGCCGGCAAGCGAACAACAGGAGCGCGCCGGCCCGCAGCGCCGGGTTCTCGATCTTGCGCACCACGTTCGTTCCTAACCCTTGCGGCGCCTCTCATGCCGTGCCGAGCCCTAGCATCCGCGCGTAAAAATGCGGTGAAGAACGACGTCGCGCCCCGGCGCGCCCGCCGTCGATGGGTGATGGACTGTAAATTGCAGTACCACGCGTGCAGGAGTTCGCAGGAAAGCGCGTGAAAGGGTTAAGCATGATAACGCGCGTCCCAGCGAGGACATTGGTGTCGCGGCGCAGTTTGGGTGCCGGAGCAGGCCGTTCATTTTGCGACGTATCTGTCCCGCGCCGGCGTGTCGTCCTGGGACAATGGACGCAAGGTTTTTTCAACATGTCTCAGCCATCTAGAAGGCCATGACGCTGATCCCGACAGATTTGTCCGCCAGGCGGATCTCGGATGCCGTGCGCGACTCCAACCGGGAGATCGCCGCGAGTTCGCGCGTCATTGATCTCTCGGTCGGAATCGTCGTCTGCATTCCCTGTTTCCGCCGCCCCGACCATCTCCGGCTGACACTGGATTCGCTTGTCGGTCAGCGCACCACGCGCTCCTTCGCGGTGGTCATGGTCGAGAACGATTCGGCAGGACGCGCGAGCGCTCCGGTCGCTGCGGAATATCTCGCCGCCGGCAAACTACAGGGTATCTGTCTGGTCGAGAAGCGGCAGGGCAATTGCCAGGCGATCAACGCCGCGTTCGAGACGGGCCAGGCGGTGTTTCCCGCCGCGACACGCTTCCTGATGATCGACGACGACGAGATCGCTTCGCCCGATTGGCTCGAGCTGATGATCCGTGCCGCGGAGGCGACCGGTGCCGACGTGGTCGGCGGACCGGTGCTGCCGGTGTTCGCCGACGACAGCCAACCCTGGCTCGCGCGTCATCCCGTCTTCTGCCCCACTTACGATTACACCGGTGCGGTGCCGGTGATCTATGGCTGCGGCAATTGCCTGATCACGCGCGCGGCGTTCGAGAGGCTCGGCAGTCCGGCTTTCGATCTTCGCTTCAATTTCCTTGGCGGCGGAGATTGCGATTTCTTCTACCGCGGCCGCCATGCCGGAATGACTTTCCACTGGACCGCGGAAGCCGTCATCACCGAGACCGTGCCGCAGAACCGCACCAGCCTCGGCTGGATTGCCAGACGGAGCCTCCGCCTCGGGGTGATCAACTATCGCGTGCGGTCCAAAGCCACGCAGGGTGTAGGCGCGCGGGCGGGCTTGTTGGCGCAGACCCTGGGACGGCTGCCACTGTCGCTGATGCGCTCGGCTCGCCTGCTGATGTCATCGAAAGCGATCGTTGCGATGCACCCGACGTTGGTGGCCGTCGGTTCTGCTCTCGCCGCATTCGGTTACGATCCGAAGCCCTATGAGGCCTCGAAGATCGTTTCCTGACGGCCTAGATCCCGAACCGTGCGAGGGCTGTCCTCGCTGCGGCGCGCGGTAGCGCCTTGAGCGAGCGCCGGCCGACCATCCCGAGATAGCCGAAGGCGTCGCGATATCGGCCGAAGCGGACTGCCTGCATCGCCGAATAGGTGACGAGATGAATCTCGGCGGCGAGACGCAGCCCGGCCGCCGTGCCCTCGGGCAGCCTCGCCAGGATCAGTCCGTCGTCGAACACCCGCGCGATCGCCGGGAAGAAGTCCTTCGGCGTCCGCACCGCCGCGTTCATGGTGTTGGCGGTGTGCAGGCGATAATCGAGCAGAAGCTTTGGCGCGAACTCGAACTCGCCGATCGCGGCGAGGCGGCACCAGCAATGCCAGTCCTCGCAATATCTGAGAGAAGTGTCGAAGCCGCCGATGGCGCGGAAAGCCTCCGCACGTGCGAGCGCGATGCCGCCATTGACGATGAAATTGCCGGCCGCGAGCCGCGCCAGCACATCGCCGGACGGCTTGCGGCGCCCCTTCAGCAGGCCCCGCCGGCCGATCTGCCGTCCCTCGTTGTCGATCGTGTTGTAGTCGCCGTAGACGAGAACCGCGCGCGGAGCCCCGCGGGCTGCGGCGAGCAGCGCGGCCACCGCGCCGGGGCGCAGGCGGTCGTCGGCATCGAGGAAAAGCAGCCACTCGCCGTTCGCATGCCGCGCGCCGAGATTGCGCGCCGCCGATACGCCGGCGGAGTCGTTGGTCATCAGGCGTAGCCGCGGGTCACGAATGGCGCGGACGATGGCCGTGGTGTTGTCGCTCGAGCCGTCGTCCACGACGATCACTTCGCTCACCTCGCCTTGCGCCAATGCACTGGCGAGGGTTTCGCCGACATAGGCCGCAACGTTCTTGGCGGGAATGACGACGGACACCGAATTGGTCGAGCTCGCCGGCAGCGGCGGGCGCACCGCCGGAACGATGCGTGTGGTGGCCGGTAAATCGAGAACGTCTTCGGCAGTGATCAGAGCCACGGCTCGCCTTTAAGGATCTGTTAACCAGGGACATCCGCCGAATTGGCAATGCGATGGATCGCGACCTTGCGAATGATACCCGCATTACAGCCAAATCGTTGCCGCGAACGTCTGCGCGACTTTGGTTTCGTCAATTAGCGTTAAGCCAGTGGCATTAAGCCTGTGGCAAATTTGGAAGAGTGCGACAGCCGGTCCCATGCGAGAATGCGGACCTGATTGCCGCGGATGGATTCAGTGCCCGCAACGACCTCCAGACACGACCCCGATGCCATCGTCCTCAACCTCTTCTACGAGGACAAGGACGATCGCTGGTTTCCCGGCGACCGGCATCTGCGACGCATGGCGCGCCGGATGCTGCTCGGCGAGCCGCGCATGAGCGGGCAGCTTCGCGTGTTCCTCAATCTCTGTGCAGGGCTCGACCGGCTCGGCATCCGCTACCGCGTCAACGACTACGGCCACATCGCGCAGCATCCCGAGGAACTGGCCTGCATCATCGGCCGCACCTTCCTGCTCGACAAGTTCGCGTGGAAGAATCCGATCCTGCTCGGCGTCGCCGCGCATAATCATCCGCTCGACGATCCTGATCTGTTCAAGCGCCTGCCGGTGAAGAAGGTCGTGGTGCCCGGCCCCTGGTATGTCGACATGTACCGGCCGTACTGGCCGGACACGGAGGCCTGGCCGATCGGCATCGACACGGATCTCTGGGCGCCGTCCGCGCCGTCGCAAAAGACCGTCGACGTGCTGATCTACGACAAGGTCCATTGGGATCGCGAGCGCTTTGCGTCGGAGCTGATCGAGCCTGTTCGCGCCCGCCTTCGCAAGGAAGGCCGCTCGTTCACGGAGCTGCGCTACGGCAGCTACAAGGAACAAGACTATCAGGCCGCGCTCGCGCATTCGCGCGCGATGATTTTCCTGTGCCAGAACGAGAGCCAGGGCATCGCCTACCAGCAGGCCCTATCTTGCGGCGTGCCGGTGTTCGCCTGGGATCCCGGCGGCCCGTGGCGGGACCCCGATTATTATCCGCACCGCGTCCAGTTCGCGCCCGTGTCGTCGGTGCCGTATTGGGACGAGCGCTGCGGCGCCAAATTCCCCGACATCGCCGGGTTCGAGGCGGGCTGGGACGATTTCTGGGGCGGGTGCGCCGGCGGTGCGTTCGATCCGCGCGGCTTCGTGCTCGACAATCTCACGCTGGAGCAGCGCGCGCTGCAATATTACGAGATCGCGCTGAGCATCATGCGAGCGGAAGGCGGTGATGTCGCAGGCCTCCGGCACGTTGGTTGACGAATGCTTAACGGGGATGGGCTAAGACCTCGGATTGCCCGGCTTCACCATCAGCCTCGAGCCATGGATCGCAGCGCCACTCACATCGCCGACGTCGAGGCCCGATCGCTCGGTCACGTTCTGCACGATGGGCTTGCCGGGCTCAATGCCGTGCGGGCGGCGCGCTGCGTCGTCGCGGTTGCGGCGCTGCTGCTGGTGATGGTCACGCTCAGTCCGTTTCCCGACTTGCGCAGCGAGGAAGTGACCATCGTCGTCGGCGGACGAATGGCGCTCGACTATGTCTCCTGGGGCCTTCTGGCTGCGGTCGCGGTGCTGTTCGTCGCCGCCACCGACGCACCCGCGCTGAAAACCCTGGTGACCCCGCTGCATCTCTGCCTCGTCGGCTGGCTGCTGATCAACATCGTCTTCTCCGAGAGCCGCGGCGTCTCGATGCAGCGCTTCGTGCTCGCGGCCAGCGTGACCTCGCTCGCCATGCTGTTGCCGCTACTGCCGCCGACGCAGCGCAGCTTCAACCGGTGTCTCGGCATCGCCGCGCTCGCGCTGTTGGTGCTGTGCTATCTCGGCGTCTTCCTCGCCCCGCAATATTCGATTCACACCGCGCTCGATGTCACCGAGCCGCAGCTCGCCGGTGACTGGCGCGGCAGCTTTGGCCACAAGAACGTCGCCTCGCCCGTGATGACCATCCTGGTCTATGTCGGAATCTACCTGTCCGCCGTCGGCTCGTTCGTGATGGGCCCGGCGATCGCCGCGCTTGCCGGCATCTTCCTGATCTTCACCGGCGGCAAGACGTCATCGGTGCTGTGCCTTGCGATCTACGCGCTCGCCTCGCTGGTCTATGTGACGAAGAGCCTGTGGCTGAAGCGGGTCATCTGCTTCGTGCCGCTGATCGTGATGAACCTGCTGACGGTCGGCAGCGTCCTGAGCCCGGCGCTCGGGGCCATGACGCGCCTGCTTCCGCTCGATCCGACCTTCACCGGCCGGTCCGACGTCTGGCAGTTGGCGCTCGCGGCCGTCGCCGAGAAGCCGGTCATCGGCCATGGCTATGCGGCCTTCTGGGACGACGCGACCGCGCGGCAAACTGCCCAGGGCGCCGAATGGGCGACGAGCGCGGCGCACAGCCACAACAGCTATCTCGAACTCGCGGTCACCATCGGCCTGCCGGGGCTGGCGCTCGTGGTCCTCGTCTTCGTGCTCGCGCCGCTGGTCAATTTCCAGTCGGCCCAGGCTCACAGTCGCAGCGGTGCGCTGGCGAAGCTGTTCCTCACCATATGGCTGTTCGGCCTTTATTACGGGACCACCGAGACCTTCCTGCTCGAACGGCAGAATGCGATCTGGTTCATGTTCGCGCTCGCGGTGGCCGGCCTGCATTTCCTGGCCAGGTTCCAATGCGTCGAACATGCGGAACCCGATCGCTGACAGCTTGTCGCAGCCGGAGCGGCGATGGTGGCATCGGCTTAACGATAAGCGGTGACGTCGCTTGTGGTCTGCGGCAAAACATAATCTATCTGGAAACATTCAGTAATCGTATGTCCCGGGGATGACGTTTCTCAGCGTCGAGCAGCCAGATGGTCTTGTGTCCAGCACGTCGGGAATCGCTGTCGATTTCGTGCGTGACTGGCGGCAGGCTGCGTCGCGCCTGAGCGCCGGCCCTCGCACCGCGTTCCAGCATGCTTACTGGTTAGGGGCCTGGTACGAGGCGTTCCACGATGTTGCGCCGCTGATTGCACTGATCTCCGATGCCGCGACCGGCAGCGACATCGCGATGGTGCCGATGATCAGTCACGTCAGGCGCGGCATCCGCATCGTCGAGTTCGCCGACCTCGGCGTTTCCGACAACAACGCACCGATTCTGGCGCTCGATGCGGCGTTGGATGCGGCGGCGACCGATGCGGTCAACAAGGCGCTGGTCGCCGCCTTGCGCGCGCTGCCCGACCGTTTCGACCTGCTGCGCCTGAAGAAGATGCCGGCCCATGTCGGCGGCAAGCCGAACCCGCTGGCGTCGCTCGGCCGGATCGGATCCTCTTCGCTCAATGGCAATCTGGTGCTGATGGGCGACGCCTACGAAGACTACCAGGCCTCGATCAAGCGCATGCAGATGCCGCGCTGCTGGCGTGTCTTCAATCGTCATGCCGGCGCGCGTTTCGAGATTGCCATGGACGTCGCGCGTGCGCATGAACTTCTGGATGTGATGGATGTCCAGCAGCAGGCGCGGATGCGAAAGCTCGGCTCGCGCTTCGTCCTCAACGACGATGCCCATGCCCGGTTTTATCGCGAGGTCGCCCGCCAGGGTATTGCGGAAGGTTATGCCGTCATCTCGGCGCTGGTGTGCGACGAGGCCGTCGTCGCCACCACGCTCGGCGTCAGGTTCGGCGCGACCTATTTCCTCCTGCGAATCAGCCACGCCGGCGATTCCTGGTCGCGCTGCTCGCCGGGGCTGCTCGTGACCGAGCGCACCATGGCGGCGCTGCATGCGGAAGGCGTGCGCCGTTTCGATCTCAGCATCGGAAACCAGGACTACAAGCGTCGCTTCGGCGCCGAGCCGGTGCCGTTGACCGATGTCAGCATTGCGCTGTCCTGGCGCGGTGCTCCCTATGCTTGGCGCGACCATGCGGCGCAGGCCCTGCGCCGCTATCCCCGGCTCGCCGCCGTTGCGACCCCGGCGATACGCAAGTTGCGCTGACAGAGGCCTCCGCCCGTCATCTCGAAAGGCCCGCACTGAACGCATCAAGCAGCGCGCGGCCCTGCGACCAGTCACTGATCCCGCTCGACGCGTTGATGTGGCCGAGCGCGCCCAGCACGATCAGACCGGACTGCCAGGCGCGTGCGCGCTGTCGCGTTATCTCGATTTCGCCATAGGGATCGTTCGTGCTGGCGATGACGAGCGAGGGGAAGCGTAGCGCATGGTCGGGTACCGGCTTGAACGCGGCGGCCTCCGCGGGAAAATTGGCGCCATCGGGATCGGGGACAGCGACCAGAAACGCGCCCGCGATTGCCGATGGGAAACGAGCGGCCCAGTGCGCGACCAGCAGGCAAGCGAGGCTATGCGCCACAAGCACAGGCGGCTTCGCGCAGCGTCCGACCGCCCGCTCCAGGGATTGCTCCCAGTCGTCGAGTTCGGGCTGGTCCCAGCTCGTCGGCTGAAATCGCGTGAAGCGCGCGTCGCTGCGTTCCCAGATCGTCTGCCAATGCGTGTCGCCGGAGCCGCCGAGGCCGGGCAAGGTGATGATGTCGTGCATGATCGTCCCGTGATATCTGAGATGGAGGCCCAGTGTGGCCGGTCCGGGCGCTGCGTCACATGGCAGATCATCGGTGGAATCGATCATCTGCCGATGATCTCAAGGCGGAATGGAGAATTTTGTTGGATCGCTTCGGAAGCATCGACGCCAAGGACCTGAAGATCCTGGAGGCTCTGCAAGCCAATGCGCGCGTGCCGCTGTCCGAGCTCGGCCGTTCCGTCGGATTGTCCCAGCCAGCGGTCTCCGAGCGCGTCAAGCGGCTGGAGGAAGCCGGGATCATCGAAGGCTACGGCGCCCGGATCAATCCGCGCGCCCTCGGGCTCGGCCTGATGGCACTGGTGCGCCTGCGCACCACGCATGAGCATATCAAGACCTGTCTCAAGCGGTTCGCGGAGATCCCCCACATCGTCGAGGTCCATCGCGTGACCGGCGATGATTGCTTCGTGCTGAAAGTGCTCGTCCCGGCGCCGGAAGATCTGGAGACGATCGTGGATCGCATCGCCGGCTTCGGTGCGGTCACGACCTCGCTGGTGCTGCGGAGCGAACCGGCGCGGCCGATCGGGCGGGACCTCGTCAAGAGGAAAACCGAGCGGAGTTGAGCGGTGGTCCGCGCGGTCTGCAAGTCATCGCACTGACACAAATGCGCGACGGCGCTGTGCTTCCAATTCTCGCTGACGTTGTGTTACGGTCGCGTCCGCTCCGGAGGCGACATGGAAGATCGTTCGGCGAAATATCGCGCGTTCTATGCGCAGTTGATCTGCGCTGCCGCCAAGACGACGGATCCCCGTATCGAGCAGGCCTTTCGCACCGTCAGGCGCGAGCCCTTCGCCGGACCCGGGCCGTGGTCGATCTCCGTCGGTGGCCATCCCTATGTCGTGACGCCCGACGATGATCCCGCCTTCCTCTATCAAAACACGCTTCTGGCGCTGGACCCGGCGCGCAACCTCAATATCGGGATGCCCGGCGCGCACGCCTATTGGCTCAGCGGCTGCGGCGTGAGGGAAGGCGAGACGGTGATCCAGATTGGTGCGGGCAGCGGATATTACACGGCCATCCTCGCCGAGCTCACGGGACGTTCGGGCCGTGTCCATGCCTATGAGATCGACGAGCGCCTGGCGGCACTCGCGCGCGAAAATCTGAAGGACGTTGCCCATGTCGATCTGAAGGATCGCTCAGGCATCGCGTCCGATTTACCCCACGCGGATGTGATCTACGTCTGCGCGGGCGCGGCCCAGCCGGCCGCGGAATGGCTCGAAGCGCTGCGGCCCGGCGGGCGGCTGGTGTTTCCGCTGGCGCCGGAGGGCATGCTCGGCGGCATGTTGATGATCACGCGCCCGGACGAAGGTCCGATCTGGCCGGCGAAATTCCTCAGCCGTGCCCAGTTCATCGGTTGCGCGGGATTGCAGGATGCCGATGCCGCCCGGCGATTGGCCGACGCATTCGCGAAAGGATGGGAGAGCGTGCAGTCGCTGCGGAGAGAAGTCGCTCCGGACGAGACGTGCTGGTTTGCCGGTGAGGGCTGGTGGCTTTCGACGGCGGCGGCACCTGCGCCGGTCATCAGCATCCCGCCGCACGCGGACATCACGCAGGCCTGACGTCAGGCGCCGCGCATCACGATCCCTTGCAGCCCGCACAGTGAAATCGGCCGCGCGAGGCGCGGAACAGGCTACGGCAATACCAGCGCCGCGCCAGGGCCTGCGCGGGCTTGCGGATCATCTGCGCGATCAGGAGGAGCTCAAAGGCCATGGCAATTAAATGGGGCGGCATCCCCGAATGAGAATGCCGCCCACATCGTATCAGCCATGCAGCTTCTTTGCGGTCTCCGCGATCTGGCGGCCCTGGTAGCGCGCGCCGGCGAGCTCGTTGGCGCTGGGCTGGCGGCTGCCGTTGCCGGCAGTGATCGTGGTCGCGCCATAGGGCGCGCCGCCCGTGACCTCTTCGACGCCCATCTGGCCCGAAAAGCCGTAGTTCAGTCCGACCACCACCATGCCGAAATGCAAGAGGTTGGTGATGATCGAGAACAGCGTCGTCTCCTGGCCGCCATGCTGGGTCGCACTCGCGGTGAAGGCTCCGCCGACCTTGCCGTTCAGCGCGCCCTTGGCCCAGAGCCCGCCGGCCTGATCGAGGAAGTTTGCCATCTGCGAGGCCATGCGGCCGAAGCGGGTGCCGGTGCCGACGATGATCGCGTCGTAATTGGCGAGGTCCTCGATCTTGGCGACGGGAGCGGCCTGATCGACCTTGTAGTACGAGGCCTTTGCGACCTCGGCCGGCACCAGCTCGGGCACGCGCTTGATGTCGACAGTCACGCCGGCCTCGCGCGCGCCCTCGGCGACGGCATTGGCCATCGCCTCGATGTGGCCGTAGGCGGAATAATAGAGGACGAGAACTTTGGTCATGGTGGTCTCCGTTGGGGGATGAGTGAAAGTTCGTGATTGCTTCCGTCGTTCCGGGGCGATGCAAAGCATCGAACCCGGAACCTCGAGATTCCGGGTCTGGCGCTTCGCGCCATCCCGGAATGACGGCGGATGACGTGCTTACGCCGCGTCGACGAGCACGAGCTCGGTATCTTCCAGCGCCGTGATCTGCAGCCTGTCCTCGTCGCGGATCGCGGCGCCGTCGCGGGCATTGACGCGCACGCCGTTGATCTCGACCGAGCCTGCCGCAGGCACGAGGTAGAGGTGCCGCGACTTCTGCGGCGCGTACTCCGCGCTCTCGCCGGCCTTCAGCGTGGTGGCGAGCACCCGCGCATCGGCGCGGATCGGCAGCGCGTCGGTATCACCTTCGATCCCGCTCGCGATGGTGACGAGCTTGCCCGAGCGGTCCGACTTGGGGAACGGCTTCGAGCCCCAGGTCGGTTGTCCGCCGCGCGCGGTCGGCTCGATCCAGATCTGGAAGATCCGCGTCTGCGTCGGTTCGAGATTGTATTCGGAGTGGCGGATGCCGCTGCCGGCGCTCATCACCTGCACGTCGCCCGCCTCGGTGCGGCCTTCGTTGCCGAGGCTGTCCTGATGGGTGATCGCGCCTTCGCGCACATAGGTGATGATTTCCATGTTGGCGTGAGGATGGGCGGGAAAGCCGGTGTTCGGCGCGATCTCGTCGTCGTTCCACACCCGCAAGGCACCGTGACCCATGTTGTTCGGGTCGTAATGGCCAGCGAAGGAGAAATGATGCCTGGCCTTGAGCCAGCCGTGATCGGCGCCGCCGAGCTTATCGAAAGGTCTGAGTTCGATCATCTGCGTAATCCTTGTTGGAGTGGTCGGCGCCTGGATCAGGCGCCGAACCCGCCGTCGACGTTGAGCACGGTGCCGGTGACGAAGGAGGCTTCCGGGCTGGCGAGGAACACGACGCCGGCGGCGACTTCCTCGGGGCGGCCGAAGCGTTGCAGCGCGTGCTGCTTGCGCTGGGTCTCGGCGAACTCGCCGCCGTCCTTCGGGTTCATGTCGGTGTCGATCGAGCCGGGCTGCACCACGTTCACCGTGATGCCGCGCGGGCCGAGGTCGCGTGCGGCGCCCTTGGTGTAACCGACCACGGCCGCCTTGGAGGCGACGTAGTCGGCAAGGCCGGGGAACGAGGCGCGGTCGGCCAGCATCGAGCCGACGGTGACGATGCGGCCGCCTTCGCCCATTAATTGCGAGGCGGCGCGGATCGCCGCGATCACGCCATGGACGTTGATCTGGTCCTGGCGGGCGAGCGCATCGGTGTCGGCATTGGCATCGTCGATCGAACCGCCATTGGCGACACCCGCATTGTTGACGAGGATGTCGAGATGGCCGAACTCCTTCGCGACGTCGTTGACGAGCTGCGTCACGTCCTTGGCCGAGGCCTGATCGGCCTTGAAGGCGCGCGCCTTGACGCCGCGGGTCTTCAGGTCTGCGACGACCGCTTCGGCCTTTTCGGGCGAGGCGACATAGCTGATGGCGACGTCCGCGCCTTCATCGGCGAGAGCGCGGGCAGAGGCCGCGCCGATGCCGCGCGAGCCGCCGGTGACGAGGGCAACCTTGCCTGAGAGCTTCTTGGTCATTGGATTTCTCCATTCCTGAATTTCTGATGACCCTTGGATAAGCCTCCGCCTGTGGTATAGAAATAGAAACTGTTGAAACGTATTGTTTCCCAAAATACTCCGATTGGATCAGCTCCCATGGCAAAACTCCCCGATTTCGAGGCGCTCGCGATTTTCGCAAAAGTCGTGGAATTACGGTCGTTTGCGGGAGCCGCGAGCGAACTCGCGATGTCCAAGGCAACGGTCTCCAAGGCGGTCACGCGGCTGGAGGAGCGGCTCGGCGCCCGGCTGTTCAACCGCACCTCACGGCGGCTGGCGCTGACCGATGCAGGGCACAAGCTCGCGGACCGCGCGACGCGTCTGCTCGTCGACGGCGAGGCGGCCGAGAACGAGGCGCTGGCGCAATCGGTGGCGCCGCGCGGCCTGGTGCGGCTCGCCGTGCCCATGACGTTCGGGATCAAGGCGGTGGCGCCGCTGCTGCCGGAATTTTTCGAGACCTATCCCGAGGTCTCGGTCGACCTGCATTTGAGCGATGCGACCGTCGATCTGATCGGCGAAGGCTTTGACATGGCGGTGCGGATCGCGCGGCTGCCGGACTCCTCGCTGATCGCGCGGCGGCTCTTCACCATGCCGCGCTTCACGGTGGCCGCGCCGTCCTACCTCAAGCGCCATGGGCGGCCGACGCATCCGATGCATCTCGCCGAGCACAAATGCTTCAGCTACGCCTATCTCTCCACGCCCAATGTCTGGCACTACACCAATTCGGCCGGCGAGCAGGCAAGCGTCCGTCCGGGCGGACAGCTTCGCGTCAACAACGGCGAAGCGGTGATGCCGGCACTGATCGCCGGCCTCGGCATCGCCGAGTTGCCCGAGTTCATCGTCGGTGAAGCGATTTCATCCGGCGAGGTCGAAGTGATCCTGAAAGACTGGAAGCAGGCCGAAGGCGCCGTCCATCTCGTCACCCCGCCCGGCGGCCCGCGCCCCGCGCGCGTCGAAGCACTCGGCGATTTTCTCGCGGCAAAACTGCCGGGCACGTGCAAGCGGCGGCCGAAGAAGGGTACGAAAGCGCCGTAACTCTTGTTGGTGGGCACGGCGCTTCGCGCCTTTGCCCACCCTACAAGATCTCGCTAGTCTGTCGTCCGCGCAACCTGACGTAGGGTGGGCAAAGCGAAGCGTGCCCACGGCTTTGCCTGAGGGGATCACAAGTGTCTCGATATCGGCGCGCACAGGGCAACACATTTTTCTTCACCGTCGTGCTCGCCGACCGTTCAAGCACTCTGCTCGTAGATCACATTGATCGCTTGAGACGCATTTACCGGACTGCTCAGCTGCGCCGCCCGTTCGAGACCGTCGCGATCTGCATCCTGCCCGACCATCTCCATGCCATTTGGTCGCTCCCGGAGAATGATTCTGATTTTTCGTCGCGGTGGAATCTGATCAAGGGCGGATTTTCGAGAGGCCTGGAGGCTCAGGAGCGCTCGGCAAGCAAGTTATTCAAGCGCGAAAAGGGCATTTGGCAGCGCCGCTATTGGGAGCACGCAATTCGCGACGACGCGGATTTGGCGCGGCACGTTGACTACATCCATTTCAATCCCGTGAAGCACGGCTTTGTTGCGCGAGTGCGCGATTGGTCTCTCAGCAGCTTCCACCGCTACGTCGACAACGGCACACTTCCCTTGGATTGGGGAGGGGATATGCGGGATATCGCGGGGCACTTTGGTGAATGATCGTGGGCACGGCGCGCGAAGAGCGCGCCTTTGCCCACCCTACGAGATCTCGCCCATCTATCCTCCGAACAAACTATCGTAGGGTGGGCAAAGCGAAGCGTGCCCACCATCTTCGACTACGACACCTTCGCACCATCCCTGACGACAACGCGGAGGTTCGGCTTCAACGTCTCTTCCAGCCGCGACTTCAATTCGTGCACCCGCGGGTCGCTCGAGCGCTTCGCGCATGCCGCGTATTGATGGACGGATTGCGCCAATGCGCGTCGCGCTTCCGGCGTTCGCGTCATTTCGGGCTTCGAAAGCCGCAGGACGATCGCGGCGAGATTCACCAGCATCTCGTCCAGGGCGACGTCGATGGTCGCTAGATTCCGCATCACTCACTCCCTCGAGAGGGCAACGGCGGGTTCACGGATGCGTTCCGGATGGGGCCGGACATGGTCAATGCTTCGTTAACGCCTTGTTCTTGCCGCGCGGCACGCTAGGCTGGCGAAACAAAAGAAAATCGGGGGTAGGAGGCCATGATGGATCGACGCGATCTCTTGCGTATCGCTGCGGCGTTGCCGTTGTTGCGGGCTGCATTGCCTGAGCCGGCCGCCGCGCAAGCCTATCCGGTACGCAACATCACCCTGATCGTGCCGTTTCCGGCCGGCGGTCAGGCTGATCTTGCCGCGCGCCCCGTGGCGATGGCGCTGGAACGGATCCTCGGCAAGCCCGTCATCGTCGACAACCGCGCCGGTGGCGGCGGCGGATCGGTCGGCAATGCCGCAGCAGCGCGCGCCGAGCCCGACGGCTACACGCTGCTGATGACGCTGTCCTCGCTCGCGGTGCTGCCCGAAGCCGACCGTCTGTTCGACCGGCCCGTCGCCTACGAAGTCTCGCAGTTCATGCCGATCGCGCGCGTGCTCGCCGATCCCACGCTGCTTGCGGTGCCGGCATCGGCGCCGTGGAAGACGGCGCAGGATTTTGTCGAGGACGCGAAGAAACGCCCGGGCCAGATCACTTACGGCTCGTCCGGGCCTTACGGGACGCTGCATGTCGCGATGGAGATGTTCGCGAGCAGCGCCGATATCAAATTGCTGCATGTGCCGTTCCGCGGCGCAGGCCCAGCGCTGACCGCGCTGCTCAGCGGCACCGTGCAGGCCATCGCGGCCGCGCCCGGCACGCTGAAGCCGCAGGTCGACGACGGCAAGCTGCGCGTGCTCGGCAATTGCGGCGCGCAGCGCATCGCGAGCTTTCCCGACGTTCCGACCTTCCAGGAGCTGGGCTACAAGGACGTCGAGATGTACATCTGGGCCGGGCTCTTTGCACAGAGCTCTCTCCCTGCGCCGATCGCGACCCGCCTGCGCGAAGCGATGGCGCAGGTGATGACGAGCCCGGACGTGCTCAGATCGTTCGAGGCCTCGGGCAGTGTTGTCGCCTATCAGGACGCGCCGGCCTTCTCGGACTTCGTCGCGACCGACAGCGCGCGGCTGATCGCAGCCGTCAAGAAGATCGGGAAGGTGGAATAGCGGTCATCTAGAATTCGCTGCGGATCAGGCCCCGCAGCGTGTGGCGGTCGTATCCCGGCGCGAACGCGCCCTCGTAGGACGCCTTGAGCGACGTCGCGGCCGTGAGATCCCAGCGGATCTCCGCGCCGGTGAGCGCGACCGTGCGGGCACGTTCGACGCCGGTGATCGCGAACGGAAGGCCCGGCGCGCCTTCGAGGGCCGCAATGGTGGTTGCCGCGCTGCCGGTAAACTCATGGCGCGCGGCAAGGGTCGCGCCGAGCTGCGCCGCCTGGCCGTTCGGCATCACCATGCGGTGACCGGCGCGCAGGCCCGCCGTGCCATAGACGACGTCGAATCTGCCGCCCCGCACCAGCTGGTTCACGCCGGGCGCGCCGGTTTCGGAAAGGCTGCCCTGATGGGTCGAATACCAGTCGGCCTTGGCGAATGGCTCGGCTGTAAAACCCCATCCGCTCTCGAACGGACGTGCGATACCGAACGAGGCGGCAAAGGTGTCGGCCCGCGAGGACGCGGTTGCCGTTTCGCCCAGGAACGAGATCGTGCGCGAGGAGTCGAGCGCCGCGAACGAATAGCTGATCGCGGATGCGAGATTGAAGCCGCCGCTCGCGCCTCGTGCATAGAAGCCGGCATGGCCGGCATTGGCGTCGATGCGGTCGGCACGTCCCGCCATGCGCAGCTGGCCGGTCGATGCACCGATCGCAAGGCCGGCGGTGAAGCCGGGCAGGTTCCAGAGATCGGCGCCGAGCGCCGCGCCGCCGACGGCCGTGTTCGTTCCGAAAGCAATATTGCTTGTCGCCACCTTGTCCCAATTGCCGTAACCGCCGAACCAGACGCTCTGCACCGGCGCAACGCGGCGGCTGCGCAGCGCCTTCCCGATCGGGTCCGCCGGCACCTCGGCATAGGCGGACGCCGACATGCGCACGCTCTCGCCGCGCGATTGCGTGCCGGCGTTCCACATGAAGCTCTGGAACATGTCGGTCTGGTCAGCGGTGAAGCGGCGCCCGTCGGCGTGGATTTGTCCGGCGAGATCGTCGAGACCGGCCTTGATGCCCGGCGTGTTGAGCGCGGCGAGCGTGTTGATCGCGGTGCCGAGCGGCCCCGATGCGCCACCGGACTGCGCCTGGTCCAGAGCGCCGGCCACCGCGGCCTGGTTCGGCGTCAGGCCAGACAGCGTACCGAGGCCGCCGATCTGTTGCAGCAGGAAGTAGACATTGTTGGTACCGTAGCTGAGCTGCCCCGAGACGAGCGGGCCGCCCGGGGTCGTGAGCGTGGCGAACGTGCCGCTGACTCCGCCGGCCGCCGTGAGGATCGTATATTGAGTGTTGGCGAGGAAGCCCGCGCCGAGCGGCACGATCTGCACCGTGCCGCCGTTGAGGGTTGCCGTTCCGGTCGCCGCGATCTTGTCGGATTGGCCGCCGGGGTTGATCTCGACCTGAAAGATCGAGCCGGCGTTGAAGGTGACGTTGCCGCTGACGTTGAGGGTCCCGATCGAATTGCCCGGCGCGACCATGCCGCCATTGTTGACGACGATGCCGCCGACCGTGCCGGTGCCGCCGAGATAGCCGCCATTGACGGTGACGATGGAGGGCAAATTGCCGTTCACGATCAGGCCGCCGGCGTCCACCGTCGTTGCGCCGTTGAAGGCGGTGGCGCCGGTCAGCGTCCAGACCGAGGTGCCGGTTTTGGACAGTTGCTCGAACTCGTCATATTGCAGGAAGGCGCCGAGATTGCCGAGGTCGAACGAGCCGCTGCCGCTGCCGGCAAGGTTCAGCGTGTCGGTGCCGCTCCCGCCGCGAACATTGCCGGTGATCGTCGAGCTGGGGGCGAGGCTGAGCACGTCATCGCCCCCGGACAGGTCGATCGCCCCGCTGCCGCCGCCCGTGATGGTCCCGGAATTGAGGATCTTGTCGGCGCCGGAAGAACCCTGGATGGCGATGAAGAAGCCGCCGGAAATCGTGCCGCCATTAAGGAGGGTGTTGCCGCCGGCGATGAACTGCACCCCGGTGTGGCCACCGCTGATCGATCCGCTGTCATAAACAAGGACGACATTGCCGGTCGACGTCCCGCTGATTCGAAGTCCCGTCGTGTTTCCGCCGGTGCCGACGGCCGTGCCGCGAATGTTGACGAGGTTGTCGTTCGAATTGTCGATAACGATCGCCGCTTCGACGTTGCCCGTCCCCTCCGCGATTCCGCCGGCCGCGATCGTCACATTGTTGTGCTTCGATCCGTTGGAGAGCAGAACGGCTCCGCTGTAGGTCGAAGCCGTGGCTTGATTGTTGACGGTGACGTGCGAAGCGATGGTGCCGTCGAAAACGATCGCGGGGATGCCGGCGCCGGGCAGGAGTGATGTCAACGTCCCGTCGCCGATGTTGACCGTGACGTTGCTGCCGCCCGTGGCGTTGATGTGGTCGGTGTTGCCGAGGCCGGTGCAGGTCGCAACGTCACCCGAATTGAGCGCGCTGATCACGCCGGTGCCGGCCACGGTGCAGGCCGCGAAGGCCGGGCCAGGCACGAGGACCGGCAGCATGACGAGCACCAGCGGCGCCAGCGCCGTGGTGACGAGCAGCCTGTTACGCAGCATGGCGGCCGTTGTGGCGTCTTGCGCACGGGCCGGCATTGCAGTCGGCATCGCCGCATTCCCCCAGTCCAGCACAATTGCTAGCGGGGAAGTGACCGCGCTTCTTGGCGTAATGCGAAATGCCCTATGGTTAAAGGCGCAAGGTGCCGGTTTGCTCCGGACTTGTTGCGGCGCCGCCACGGCGTGTTGCCCCGGCAAATGGACTAAAGCGCAAATTGACTGGGCTTACGCGCAATCGAGTCTGCGGCGTATTGCGCGCTGCAACCAACGCGATATCAGTGCTTCCGGAATGAGCCTGGAGATGCGCGTTGATGGCGACCGACGGACAATCGATTCCCGACGCGCCGCGCCTTGGCTATACCGGCGAGCCGCATGGGCCGGCCTATGAGATGTGGCGGGAGGAATTTTGCCGCCGCGTGATGGCAGCCGATCTTTCGCCTTTGTCCGACGGCTCTTTTAACTGCGATGTCAAAGCGTTGATGTTGCCGCAGGCAACGATATCCTCCTGCAACGGCACGCCGATCAGATTTATGACACTCGGCGCCAGCGACAATCTGGCGTTGCTGATTGCGCCGGATTCGCCGTTGCACGCGGTCATGGGCCGTCGCACGCTCGAAGTTGCGCCGCTGGGCATCAGTCTCATCGACGCCTCCATCAAGGGCGCATTCGTCTCGCAACTCGAGAAGGGCAGCAACAAGGCCGCTTTGTTCGACCGCAAGATGCTGCTGTCCTATTGCCCCGATGCCGAAGACAGCGTTGCGCGGCCGCTCGATCATAACCCCGCGCTCACTGCGCTGCTGCATCGATATTACGACTTCGCGCTTCAGCACGCCCCGGGGCTCGATGCGCTGGCGCAGCATGCCGTTTCGCAACATTTGATGGATTTGATGGTGCTGGTGCTCGGCGGCAGGCGCGACGCTACTGAACTGGCGAAAGAGCGCGGCCTCGCCGCGGCGCGGCTGGAAGCCGTCAAGGCTGACATTCTGGAGCGGCTCGGCGGCGGCAGCCTCACGCTCGCCGACCTCGCGCGGCGCCATCGCGCCAGCCCTCGCACCATTCAATTGCTATTCGAGCGCAGCGGCACCACGTTTTCGGAGTTCGTGCTGGAGCAGCGGCTGCTGCGGGCGGCACGGCTGCTGCGCGATCCGCTGCACTGGGCGAGCAAGATCAGCGATATCGCCCATCTCTCCGGCTTCAACGATGTGTCGTACTTCCACCGGTCGTTTCGCCGGCGCTTTGGCATGACGCCTCTGGACGCGAAAGCGCGGACGGCTGAAGGATGAACAGGTTCCAGGCGCGCTTTCACATTTTGTTGTTGGTCCAGAACCGGCTCCCGCCTCATTGATTGATGAGAATTCGTGGGATTCAGGAAGGATCGAGACATGCGATCAGAGCGGATTGCGCTGGGTGTGGCGCTCGCGGTCAGCGGCATCGTCGCGCAGGGCGCTGCGTCTGCACAGGAATATCGCGGCACCATGGAACAACAGATGGCCTGCACGCCGGATGTGTGGCGGCTGTGCAGCGACCAGATCCCGGACGTGAGCCGCATTACGGCGTGCCTGCAACAGAACACACCGCAGCTCTCGAGCGGCTGCCGCGCAGTATTCCAGTCCAATAACCAGATGCCGCCGCAGCAGCCGGTTCCGCGCAATCGCGTCGCGCCGCCCCCACGCTACAACAACGCGCCACCGCCTCAGCAGGTGCAGCCGCGGCCCTATGACAATGACGACGATTAGCGCTACCTAGAGCATGGTACGCAGCGTCAGGAGCGAAGATGCGGTCGTGCCGCCTCGTTCAACGCTGGCCCTCGCGGTCCGATTCCGGTCGATGTCCAAGCACCATCCGCAGGACGACAGCGAAGAGAATGGCTGCGACCGGCCAATGGAACCAGATCTTATGGCCAGTGAAAAGATTGATCAGAATCAGGAAGGCCGACACCGTGAGGGCCGCTGCCACCGGGCGGGGCAGCTTTGTGAGCCAATCCGAGACGACATTCGTCGACGAGGATGGCGCGCGCCTGTCTTCGATCCGCGCAGCACGCGATCTCTCTGAGGGAGCGGCGCTTTCTTCGAGCGGGAAGCTTTCCGGCGCGGCGGTTCGGCCGCCCAGCGTCAGCCGATAACTGGTCAGTGGAGCAATGTTCTTCATCGGGCGCTGGCCAAGGCAGTCGAAGCCAACGGATAATTTGTTGTGCACCTGATCGTAGACGGAGCTCGAGATCACGACGCCGCCGGGTTCAGCGAGCTCTTGCAGGCGCGATGCGATATTGACGCCGTCGCCATAGATGTCGGTGCCGTCCACCATGACGTCACCGAGGTTGATGCCGATGCGAAACTGCATCGGGTTCGCCTGAGACGCGCCCGAACCCTGATTGGAGATTTCCTGCTGAATCTCGACCGCGCATTGCACGGCCTCGACGACGCTGGTGAACTCGGCGATCACGGCATCGCCCCAGGTATTCACGATGCGGCCGTCATGGCGCTCGACCAGTCGCGCAATGGCCGTGCGGTAGCGGCGGAGCGTCTCCAGCGTTCCGGTCTCGTCTGCTTCCATGAGACGAGAATAGCCGTACACGTCAGCGCACAGCACGGTGGTCAGTCGTCGTTTCACCTTGTCGTCGGTCATGGTCCCCATGGTAGCGTCCTTGACCGGTAAATGCACCAGCCATCGCGTCTGGCGCCATCGCGGTTCAACGACCGGTCGTCCGGTGCCGAAACCGTCATAACCGTGCAACGACTTGCAGTCAGCCAAGTGCCGAAAACGACTTGGCGTGAGGTCATCCTCCGGCCATTTGCCGAACAGCACACCAGCCGTCACGACATCATCTGTCTGAGGTAATCCGGACGCTGCTCGGCGCTTGCCTCGCCCGCCTAGCCGCCTTAGGGTCTGTGCTCGCAGACATCGACCCATTCAGCCGCGGTCAGCTCCGCCATCCGCTCCGGCGTGATGCGCACCGCGCTGTGCGTCGAGCCTGCGGCCGGTACCACCACGTCGAAGGCTTTCAGCGACACATCGCAGTAGATCGGCAGTGGTGATTTCAGCCCGAACGGGCAGACGCCGCCGACCTCGTGACCCGTGATCCCGGCAACCTCCTCCAGCCCCAGCATCTTCGGCTTGCCGCCGAACTGCGCCTTCACCTTCTTGTTGTCCATGCGCGAGGTGCCGGCAGCGACGATCAGGATCACGCGCTCGCCGATCCGCAGTGACAGCGTCTTGGCGATCCGGCCGGGCTCGACGCCATAGGCCTCGGCGGCCAGCGGCACCGTGGCCGAGCTGATCGGCGATTCAATCACTGATATGTCGGGGGCTTTCTCGGCGAAGAAGGCGCGAACGGATTCCAGGCTCATTCCAGGCGGCTCATTCAGATTTGTGGGCGGGCGGCGATGCTTATGCGATCCCTGGAAGCTCGGAGAGCGCGCGGACGCGATGGTCCGGCGCAAACCCGAGCTCGTCCATCTGGGTGCGGATCGCCTTGAACATCGTCAGCGGTGCCACGAGTTCGTTCTCGACGCAAGCCAGCGCCATCGCCTCGGGCGTCACCCGTTCGATCCAGGCGACGTTCAGCCCGAACGACTTTGCGCCCGCGACGTCCCAGGGATTGGAGGAGACGAACAGCACCTCATCCGGCTTGGTGCCGAGCGCCTCGCCGATCAGCTCATAGGCTTCCGGGCTCGGTTTGAAGATCTTCTTCGCATCGACGCTGATGGTGGCGTCGAGCAGGCGGTCGAGACCGGAGTTGCGCACGAGTGCGTTCAGCATGTCCGGACTGCCATTGGAGAGGATCGCGAGCTTGCGCGGCCTCAAGGCCGCGAGTGTTGCCGCCGCATCCGGATAGAGGTCAAGGTGCAGATATTTTTCGATCACGCGCTCGAATGCCTCACCCTCATAGGCGAGGCCGAGCAGGCGCAGCGTATAGGCGAGCGAGTCGCGCGTGACGGCCGCGAAATCCTGGTAGCGCCGCATCAGCGAGCGCAACCAGGTGTATTCGAGCTGCTTGATCCGCCAGATTTGCGTGATGATCTCGCCGTAACCCGGAAACGCGTCCTCGGTAATCTCCGCGACCGACTGGATATCGTACAGCGTTCCGTAAGCGTCGAAGACGACGGCCTTGATGCTCAATTGACCGGTCCTCCGGGATCGTTGCGGGCGCACGGACTATATAAGGCGCCGCGACATCGATCCAACAAGGAAACTCGCATCGGGCGCCGTTCCGCCGGCGAGGGGGGCGCTCATGGGGCGCGGCGTCGGCTTTTGGGCTTATGCAGAAAATACCTGCGTGACCAGAGCATTGCAGGCCCTGAGCCTATTCGGACATCCCTTGATCTAGATCAAGCCGGAAGTGCGCCGCTCTGTGCCGGTTGCGAGGGCATCACGAGGCAGAGGGTCGCGTCATGAGTAATGATAAGGTTTCGAAAAACCCTGAGACCTGCATCGAGCCGGCCAAGGCAGGACTGAAACGCCGGGATCTGCTATTGAGCGGTACTTCTCTCGTCGCCGCTTCCGCGCTCACGGCTGTGGGACTGACAATCCCGGCGCAAGCGCAGCAACAACCAACTGCGCCGGCCGGCCAGCGGCCGAACATCGTCTTCATCATGGGTGATGACATTGGCTGGTTCAACATTGGTGCCTACCATCAGGGCATCATGGCGAGCCGGACGCCAAACCTCGACAAGCTCGCCGCGGAGGGAATGCGCTTCACCGACTACTACGCAGAGGCAAGCTGCACGGCGGGCCGCGCCAACTTCATCACCGGCGAGTTACCGATCCGCACGGGCCTTACCACTGTCGGCCAGGCAGGCTCCCCGATCGGCATGCCGGCGCAAGCGCCGACCATCGCGACAGCGCTGAAATCCATGGGGTACACCACGGGGCAGTTCGGCAAGAACCACCTTGGCGACCTCAACGAATTCCTGCCGACCGTGCACGGCTTCGACGAGTTCTTTGGCTACCTCTATCACCTCGATGCCATGGAGGATCCGGCCCACCGCAATTACCCGCAATCGCTGCTGGCCACCGTCGGTCCGCGCAACATGGTTCATTCATGGGCGACCAACGTCGACGATCCGACAGTGCAGACGCGCTGGGGCAAGATCGGCAAGCAAAAGATCGAGGACTCCGGACCGCTTTACCCCAAGCGGATGGAGACGGTTGACGACGAGATTCTGAAGATCACGTTCGACTTCATCGACAAGGCGAAGCGGGACAACAAGCCGTTCTTCGTCTGGCTCAACCCGACGCGCATGCACGTCGTGACCCACCTCTCGGAAAAATACGAGAACATGCGCAACTCCGAGAACGGCTGGTCTGTCTCAGAGGGCGGGTTTGCCCAGCTCGACGACATCGTCGGCGCCGTCATGAAGAAGCTCAAGGACGAGGGCTTCGACGACAACACGATCGTCGCGTTCACAACCGACAACGGCGCGGAAAACTTCACCTGGCCGGATGGCGGACAGACGCCGTTTGCGGGCGGCAAGGGAACGGCGCTGGAAGGCGGCTTCCGCGTGCCCTGCATGATCCGCTGGCCGGGCAAAGTGCCGGCGGGAAAGGTCGAGAACGGCATTATCTCCGGACTCGACTGGTTCCCGACCTTCGTCGCCGCCGCGGGCAATCCAAATATCGCCGAAGAGTTGAGGAAGGGAAAGCAGCTCGGCGACAAGACCTACAAGGTCTACCTCGACGGGTACAACCAGATGGACCTGATTACCGGGAAAGGCCCGTCTGCCCGCCACTCGGTCTTCTATTTCACTGAGGGCACACTGAGCGCGGTGCGCATCGACGACTTCAAATATCGCTTCACCGATCAGCCGAGCGGCTGGTTGGGAGGCACGGTCAAGGTTGATTGGCCGATCCTCACCAACATTCGGCTTGATCCGTTCGAGCGCACCGGCATCCCAAGTGGCGATAAGGGATCGCTGGCATACTACAACTGGTTTGTCTTCGAGTTCTGGCGATTCCAGTTCGTGCAGCAGGAGGTCGGCAAGCTCGCCCAGACGGCGATCGAGTTCCCGCCGATGCAGAAGGGGGCGAGCTTCAACCTGGAGGCGGTCAAGGAGCAGATCGAAAAGGCCATGCAGTCGCAAGCTGGCAAGTAGAATCTGCGGTGAGCGGGCGCCCCAATCGCGGGCGCCCGTCAATCCATGAGGACGCGCCTAGATCCCCAGAATCTTGCGCGCGTTGGCCTTCAGCACCTTCGGCCGGATCTCGTCGCGGATGTCGATCTTGGCGAAGTCCGACAGCCAGCGGTCCGGCGTGATCACCGGCCAGTCCGAGCCGAACAGCATCTTGTCCTGAAGGATCGAGTTGATGTAGCGCACCAGGATCGGCGGGAAATATTTCGGCGACCAGCCGGACAGGTCGATATAGACGTTCGGCTTGTGGGTCGCGACCGACAGCGCTTCTTCCTGCCATGGGAAGGAGGGATGGGCGAGGATGATCTTGAGGTCGGGGAAGTCAGCCGCGACATCGTCCATGTACATCGGGTTGGAATATTTCAGCCGCATCCCCATGCCGCCGGGCATGCCCGAGCCGACGCCGGTCTGGCCGGTGTGGAACAGCGCGATCGCGCCGCCATTGTTGATCTCTTCGTAGAGCGGATAGGCCATGCGGTCGTTGGCGTAGAAGCCCTGCATGGTCGGGTGGAATTTGAAGCCGCGCACGCCGTATTCCTCGATCAGCTTGCGCGCCTCGCGCGCGCCGAGCTTGCCCTTGTGCGGGTCGATCGAGACGAAGGGGATGAGGACGTCGAGATGGTCGGAGGCGGCCTCGATCATCTCGTAATTGTTGTAGCGGCGGAAGCCGGTCTCGCGCTCGGCGTCGACCGGGAAGATCACCGCGGCGATGTTCTTGGAGCGGTAGTAGGCCGCAGTCTCCGGCACCGTCGGCGGATGCTTGTTCGGCGACTTGAAGTATTCCGCCATCTGCGCCTGGAAATCGTCATAGCCATCGTCGGCGTGACAACCGCAGGGCTCCTCGGCGTGGGTGTGGATGTCGATGGCGACGACGTCGTCGATGTTGGGCAGCTTCAGCTTCGGCATTGGTTTCCTCCCGACGGGTTGCCAAATTGATTATATCATATAACGAATTTGGCAAGGCGTCGTTGGAGCCGAAACCGCAGCCTGCAAAAGTTCTTCGCTGTGCGTGGCCGCCCTTGGACAGATTGGGCCGATCCGGCCGCTTCTACTGTGCATGGGGTTGTTTTCAAGAATTTGCTGGGGCGGAACAGGGCAGTTAACATTGACATCCGGTCCCCCCATGCCTTAAGAACCGGCCCGTCCCGGGCGGTCGTCCGCCAGCGGGAAATATCTCATTTTGCCACATTCGCGCGTGCCGAAACGGTAGTGCCGAACACGGCCTTTCGAACGTTCAGGATTCTGCCATGAAGGTCCGTAACTCGCTGAAATCGCTGCGCGGTCGCCATCGCGCCAACCGCCTGGTCCGCCGCAAGGGCCGGGTCTACGTGATCAACAAGGTGCAGCGCCGCTTCAAGGCTCGCCAGGGCTAATCAGCTTAAAGGCTGATATCGCCCTCGCGGTCGCCTCTTCGCGCGCCCCGCAAGACCACGTTCTCACACGAGTTTGACGCCGCCTTTGCTTTGCAAGGGCGGCTTTGCGCGTTTAGACTTTGTCCATGGTAGTGAGATTCCCTTTCGCGCGCACCCTGTGTCTGGCCCTCGTTCTGGGAGCCGCCGGCCTCGGTCCGGCGCTGGCGCAGGCTGATCCGCCGGCCCCGCCCGGCAAGCAACAGAAGAAGCTTCCCGAGGCGCCGGCCAAACTGCCCAAGGTCGACCGCAGCAAGAATCTCGATTTCCTGTTCGGCGCGCTGAAGGCGGCGCCCGACGAGGCCAGTGCCAAGCATGTCGAGGCGCGGATCTGGGCGATCTGGATCCAGACCCCGAGCGATACCGCTTCGCTGCTGATGTCGCGGGCCAAGACTGCGGTCGACGCGCAGAAGATCGACATCGCGATCAAGCTGCTGGATTCGGTCATCAAGCTCAGGCCCGATTACATCGAGGCCTGGAACCGGCGCGCCACGCTCTACTACATGCAGAATGATTACGCTCGCTCGCTGGCGGACATCCGCGAGGTGCTGATCCGGGAGCCCCGCCATTTCGGCGCGCTCGCAGGTCTCGGCATGATCATGCAGGAGGTCGGCGACGAGAAGCGTGCGCTCGAGGCCTACCGCAAGGCGCTCGCCGTCAATCCGCACCTCGAGAAGATCCCCGACCAGGTCAAGGCGCTGACCGAGAAGGTCGAGGGACGCGACATCTAGCCTAGAACTCGATCAATTCTTGAGTGAATGCGGCGTCTTCGGATTAACCAAGATCGGAGACGCGGCATCTTGAGGGCTATTGTCGACGCGCGCGCAGGCCTACCTGCATGGCAGGAGCGAAAGCCATGAAGCGTTTGATCTTTGCGGGTAGCTTGCTGCTCGCGTCGGGCACGGCGAGCCTCGCCGACGGATTGTTCTGGGTGGTCGGCAATCGCGCCACCGGCAAATGCAACATCGTCACCAGCAATCCCGTGATCATCGGCGACATCTGGTTTGGCGACGGTCCCTACAGGTCCAGGGCCGATGCCAAGCTTGCCCGTTCGACCATCCGCGCCTGCCCCGCGGTCACGCCCGACGAGGAAAAGGACGAGGACGGAACGAACTAGCCTGCACCTAGTGCAGGGCGCTGCCGCCGCGCTCGATAAGGCTGCGGTCGGCGGCCGCGGCGTAGGCCTTTGCAAGCTCCGTCTCGAGATGCTCATTAATCAGGAGCAGTGCCCGCACGGCACCGCGCAGGTCACCGTTGCAGCTTGCCACGATCTCGTCGATCGCAGTGTCGTTGGATCTGAAGCTCATCGAAATTCTCCGGTTCAAATCAGGACAAATCCTGCCGGCCTTTCCCGCATCCCCTAGGGGTCGCAAGGAGGATCGGCGCCTACCTGCGCCTAGATGGCGGAACCGACCGTGGCGATTATATGGAAACCGCGATGACGACTGCATGAAGCTGGCCCGAGGCTTGCGCGCTGTCGGGAATGTAATTGATTTCATTGCGTTTTCTCTTGCGGGAATTGTGCACATATCCACAGCCCCACATTTCAGGTGGAGCGTCCGGTCTCACGGAGCGAAACTGACGCCCGCAAGTCGCGTAACTGCCAAGTGCCCTGGATCGCCCGGATTCTCCCCATGATCGTGATGTCAGTCGTGACCGCGCTGGTTCTGCTGGCGCTGGTGACGCAGGTCGGCGTTCTCGCCGTGCAACGCACCTTTCCGCCCCAGGGCCGGATGGTTGAGGTCGACGGCGCGGTGCTTCACGTCGTCGATATCGGCCCGCGTGGTTCGGGCATGCCGATCGTGATGCTGCACGGCGCGAGCTCCAATCTCGAAGCGATGCGGCGTCCGCTCGGCGACCTCCTTGCCAAGGATCATCGCGTCATCCTGATCGACCGCCCCGGCCACGGCTGGAGCACGCGGATGCGGCGGCAGGATTCGACGCCGCAGATCCAGGCCCGGATGATCGACGAGGCGCTTCAGAAGCTCGGGATCGATCGCGCGGTCTTTGTCGTGCATTCCTGGAGCGGGGCGCTCGGTGCGCGGATCGCGCTCGATCACGCGAGCCGCGTCGCCGGCCTCGTCATGCTGGCGCCAGTGACCCACCCCTGGCGCGGCGGCGTCGGCCGCTACAACGAGATCATCGCAACGCCCGTGATCGGGCCGCTGCTCGCCTACACGATCACGTTGCCGCTGGGATATTTCGTTGCCGAGGCCGGTGCGCGCAGCGTCTTCCTGCCGCAAGTCATGCCTGATGGTTTCGTGCAGGACTCGGCGACGCCGCTGCTGCTGCGTCCGCGCGAGTTCATCGCCAACGCGTATGATCTGGTGACGCTGAAGGAAGCGGTGGCCGCGCAGGTTTCGCGCTATGGCGAGATCTCGGCGCCGGTCACGATCATTGCCGGCGAGCCCGACAAGACGGTGAAGACCGACATCCACGCACGCCCGTTCGCCGCAACCGTGCCGAATGCAAAGCTGATCGTGCTGCCCGATCTCGGCCACATGGTGCAGAACGCGGTGCCGGATCTCGTGAAGACGGAGATCGAGACGATGATCGGTCAAATCGCCCCGGCGCAGGCGGCCGCCGATTAGAGCGTTTTGGAGCGAAGCGGATACCGGCTCGCGTGAAGAAAACGCGTCAAACCAGGAAGCTGGAACTTCGGTTCTGATCCAATCAGAACCGAAGCTATAGCGGCCGCGCGTTTGCGCGCTTACTGCTTGATTTTCCCGTCCTTGTCGAACTGCGAGACGTAGGACCAGAGATTGTTGATCTCGTTCTCGTTCTTGATGCCGGCGAACGCCATCTTGGTGCCGGGGATCTTGGCCTTGGGGTCCTTGATGTATTCCTTGAACGTCGCTTCGTCCCAGGTGATGCCGGAATTCTTGTTCGCATCCGTGTAGCTGTAGTCCGGAGCGGTGCCTGACTTGCGGCCGTTGAGGCCGTTGAGCTCGGGGCCGACCTTGTTCTTGGCGCCTTCGCCGATGGCGTGGCAGGCCAGGCATTTGTTGAACGACGATTTGCCGGCCGCAACATCCTGCGCCATCGCGGCGGGTGCGGCGGCAGTCACGGTGAGGATCATCAGTGCGCCAAAAGTCAGTTTTGTCATCGGGTGCTCTTCGTCTCTTCCCTGGTGGGTCTAGGCCTGGTCGGTCTCTTGCCTGGTCGGCAAACGACGGACCCGCCGGTTTTGGCAGGCCCGCCCGGCTTGGACAAGCCGCGAAACCATGACAGGTTTCATGATGTCCTACTTGTCCCAGAGCGAACTCGCCGAAGATCGCCGCTGCGACTTTCGGATGGCCTACCCAAACCACCGCGGACGTGGTTGATTTGCCGTGATAATTCGATCGTGCGGCGTGAATCGGAAGGATATGCCATGGCCATCATGATGCCTGCGAGTGACCAGGCCGTGCTCGC
Source organism: Bradyrhizobium sp. CCGB01 (assembly GCF_024199795.1). NCBI lineage: Bacteria > Pseudomonadati > Pseudomonadota > Alphaproteobacteria > Hyphomicrobiales > Nitrobacteraceae > Bradyrhizobium > Bradyrhizobium sp. CCGB01. The sequence continues at coordinate 8,467,808 of NZ_JANADK010000001.1, read as the reverse complement.
GCGCCGCGCCGAAATCGTGGCGGCATTGCGCGCGATCGTGCCCGGCGAGGGCGTGATCGATACGCCTGCCGAGATGCGGGCCTACGAATCCGACGGGCTGACCGCCTATCGGCAGCCGCCGATGGTCGTGGTGCTGCCGGATACCACCGAGCAGGTCTCGCTTGTCCTGAAATATTGTGCCGGGCAGGGCATCAAGGTGGTGCCGCGCGGCTCCGGGACTTCGCTGTCCGGCGGCGCGCTGCCGCTCGAGGACGGCGTGCTGCTCGGCCTCGGCAAGTTCAAGCGCATCCGCGAGATCGATTTCGACAATCGCGTCGTCATCACCGAGCCCGGCGTCACCAACCTCGCGATCAGCCAGGCGGTCGCGCATGCCGGCTTCTACTACGCTCCCGATCCGTCCTCGCAGATCGCCTGCTCGATCGGCGGCAATGTCGCGGAGAATTCCGGCGGCGTGCACTGCCTGAAATACGGCATGACCACCAACAACGTGCTCGGTTGCGAGATTGTCCTGATGAGCGGCGAGATCCTGCGCATCGGCGGCAAGTCGGCGGAAAACGCCGGCTACGACCTGATGGGCGTCATCACCGGCTCCGAAGGCCTGCTCGGCGTCATCACCGAGATCACGGTGCGCATCCTGCAGAAGCCGGAGACGGCACGCGCGCTGATGGTCGGCTTCGCGCAGGTCGAGGCCGCCGGCGAATGCGTGGCGCGCATCATCGGCGCCGGCATCATCCCGGGTGGCATGGAGATGATGGACAAGCCCGCGATCCACGCCGCGGAGGCCTTCGTTCATGCCGGCTATCCGCTCGATGTCGAGGCGCTGCTGATCATCGAGCTCGACGGTCCCAAGATCGAGGTCGACGAGCTGATCACGCGCGTCGAGACCATCGCGAACGCTTGCGGCTCGACGACGTGCCAGATCTCGACCTCGGAAGCCGAACGCAATTTGTTCTGGGCCGGCCGCAAGGCCGCGTTTCCGGCCGTTGGCCGCATCTCGCCCGACTACCTCTGCATGGACGGCACGATTCCCCGCGGCGCGCTGCCGAAGGCGCTTGCCCGCATCCGGGAACTCTCGGAAAAATACCAGCTCGGCTGCGCCAACGTGTTCCATGCCGGCGATGGCAATCTGCATCCGCTGATCCTCTACGATGCCAACAAGCCCGGCGAGATCGAGCGCGCCGAGGCCTTCGGGGCCGACATCCTGCGCGCCTGCGTCGAGTTCGGCGGCGTGCTCACAGGCGAGCACGGCGTCGGCATCGAGAAGCGCGACCTGATGCCCGACATGTTCAGCGAGATCGACCTCAACCAGCAGCAGCGGCTGAAATGCGCCTTCGATTCACAGGGCCTGCTCAACCCCGGAAAGGTGTTTCCGACCCTGCATCGCTGCGCCGAGCTCGGCCGCATGCATGTGCATGCCGGCAAGCTGGCGTTTCCGGACATCCCGCGGTTCTGACCTCAAGCGCGCGCTGAATTACCTTCTCCCCTTGAACAAGGGGAGAAGGAAGTAAGAGCTGTTACAGCAGCCCGTACTGTGCCCGCTCGCGCTTGGCCAGCAGCGGCAGCGCCTGGCCTGCGATGTAGGTCTTGAAGTGCGCGCTCTCCTGGTGGGCCTTGAAGGCGGCCTCATCACGGAACAGCTCATAGAACAGGAACTGGGCCGGATTGTCCTTGCCGCGCGAGATCAGGAACAGCTTGACGCCGTCCTCGCGCTGCGCTTCCGGCAAAAAATGGTCGAGGATTCCCGCGACCTTGTCGGCTTCTCCGGGCTTGGCTTCCCATTGCGCGACGACGAGCAGGCCGCCGCCATCGACGGCGTCGCTGATCGATTTCTGCGTTGCGTAGTGGTTCATTGTGTTTCCTCCTTGCTGCTGGGCATGAGATGACGACGCCGTCCATGGCGAGAGATAGATCGCCAGGACGGTCCCGCAGGCCCGGATCACCGATCTGCGGCTATACGTTTCGCGGACGGGTGGCCGCGCCTCTGTCGATCGCTGCATGTTTGCCTCCATCGCTTGGTTTCGATCGCGATCGGCGTCACCTTGTAGCGATGGCCCGACGGGTTCGGTTCGCCGGCGATCGAAGTGTCGATGTCGTGAACGCTTCGATTGAGATCGAAGCGTTGCGGTCGCGTCCCGTGCGGTGAGCTGCCCATCGCGAGCGCGCTGGCCGGTCGCCGGCGTCACGCCGCATTTGATTTTGGTGCCGAATTTCGCTACCGCCTTTTCCCGTGGATACGCTCAGGGTCAGAGACGCCAAAGACGTCGAAGAGGTGGTGCGCGCGGCGATTGCCAACGAGCAGCCGCTCGAGATCATCGGCCATGGCTCCAAGCGCGGCATCGGCCATGCGATGGCGACCAACGCCGTGCTCGATATCTCCGCGCTGAATGCCATCACCTCCTACGAGCCCAACGAGCTGATCGTCACGCTCCAGGCCGGCGCGCCGGTAGACGATGTGCTGTCGCTGATCGATGCCAAGAACCAGCAATTCGCCTTCGAGCCTGTCAACACCGCGCCGCTGCTCGGCACGCCCGTATCGGGAACCATCGGCGGCATGATCGCGGCCGGTCTCGCCGGTCCGCGGCGGATCAGGGCGGGCGGGGCGCGCGATCATCTGCTCGGGGCGCATGCCGTCTCCGGTTTCGGCGACAGCTTCAAGACCGGCGGCAAGGTGGTGAAGAACGTCACCGGCTACGATCTCTGCAAGCTGTTGGCGGGGTCCTGGGGCACGTTGTCGGTGATGACCGAAGTCACGCTGAAGGTGATGCCGAAGCCCGAAGCGGAGCGGACGCTGCTGCTGCGCGGGCTCGACGATGCCGTCGCCAACAAGGCGATGACCGCGGCGCTCGGCTCGCCCTTCGACGTCTCTGCCGCCGCGCATCTGCCGAAATCGGCGTTCCGGGCGAAGACCGACGGGCTTGGCGACATCGCCGGCCAGGGCGAGGCGCTGACGGTGTTGCGGCTCGAGGGCATCACGGCTTCCGCCGCGCACCGCGCCGGCTCGCTGCGGGAATTGCTGGCGCCGTTCGGAACCGCGACGCTGGTCGAGGATGCGGCCTCTGCCGCGCTGTGGGCCACGATCCGCGATGTCCTGCCGTTCGCGGCCAGCGGCGCGCTCGGGGCCTGGCCGGTGTGGCGGATTGTTTGTCCGCCAGCGTCAGGCGCTGCGCTCGGGACCCAACTGGCGCGCGAGACCGGTGGCGACGTGATCTACGATTGGGGCGGCGGCCTGATCTGGGCGGCGCTGCCGCCGAAGGGCGATGCGCATGAGCCCGCCGTGCGTCAGCGTGCGAACGCCGTCGGCGGGCATGCCACGCTGATCCGGGCGGCCGAGGAGGTCAGGCGCGGCGTCGACGTGTTCCATCCGCAAGCGCCCGGCATTGCCGCCTTGAGCGAGCGGGTGCGCGCCAGTTTCGATCCAAAAACCATTCTCAACCGGGGACGCTTGAGGCGGGGCGCTGCGGCATGAAGACCGAATTCTCACTCGCGCAACTCGCCGATCCCGACATCGCGCAAGCCGACAAGATCCTGCGCGCCTGCGTCCATTGCGGCTTCTGCACCGCAACCTGTCCGACCTATGTGCTGCTCGGCGACGAGCTCGATAGCCCGCGCGGCCGCATCTACCTGATCAAGGAGATGCTGGAGAAGGACCAGACCCCGACGGCCGAAGTGGTCAAGCATGTCGACCGCTGCCTGTCGTGCCTGGCCTGCATGACCACCTGCCCCTCGGGGGTGAACTACATGCACCTCGTCGACCAGGCCAGGGTCAGGATCGAGCAGCGCTACCAGAGGCCGCTTGCCGAACGGCTGTTGCGCCAGGTGCTGGCCTTCGTGCTGCCGGATCCGCAGCGCTTCCGCATCAGCATGTGGCTGGCGCGATTGGCCCGTCCGCTTGCCGTATTCCTGCCGACACCGCGGCCCTCGGCCACGCCCGGCCTGATTCAGCGTCTCAAGGCGATGCTGGCCCTGGCGCCGAACCGGCTGCCGGCGCCGGGAGCCCTGCCGGGCAGTGTGTTCGCAGCACTCGGCAAGAAGCGCGGCCGGGTCGCGCTGCTGCAAGGCTGCGCCCAGCAGGTGCTGGCGCCGCGCATCAACCAGGCCGCCATCAGCCTTCTCACCCGCCACGGCGTCGAGGTCGTCCTGGTCAGGGACGAGCAGTGCTGCGGTGCGCTGACCCATCACCTCGGCAACGACCAGGATGCCTTGGGACGGGCCCGAGCCAACGTCACGGCGTGGCAGAGGGAAGCCGCCGGCGAGGGGCTCGACGCCATCCTGGTGACGGCGTCCGGCTGCGGCACCGTGATCAAGGACTACGGCTATCTGCTGCGTGAGGATCAGGCTTTCGCGGCCGATGCCGCGAAGGTGTCCGCACTCGCAAAGGACATCACCGAATACATCGCCGACCTCGGACTCGAACCCACTGCGCGACAGGACAACATCGTCGTCGCCTATCACTCCGCATGTTCGTTGCAGCACGGGCAGAAAATCACGGGCCTTCCGAAAGAATTGCTTTCCAAGAATGGATTCGTGGTGAAAGATGTCCCGGAGAGCCATTTGTGTTGCGGTTCGGCGGGGACCTACAACATTCTCCAGCCCGAGCTTGCGGGCCGGTTGCGCGATCGCAAGGTCGCCAACATCGCGAGCGTCAAGCCGGACATGATTGCCGCGGGCAATATCGGCTGCATGGTGCAGATTGCCAGTGGCACGTCAGTTCCGGTCGTACACACGATTGAGCTTCTCGATTGGGCTACGGGCGGGGCACGGCCGGCATTGAATGCGTCGAGCTGAGTCTTCGTCCGGAGGTGACGGCTGAGGACGCCCGATCGACCATTGTTTGGCGGCAACAGGAGGACCACGATGGCGAAAGCGAAGAAGAAAAAAAGCAAGAAGGCCAAAAAGGCCAAGAAGGCTGTAGCGGCGAAGAAGACCGCGAAGAGGGCAGCCAAGAAGTCCGCGAAAAAGTCTGCCAAAAAATCGAAGAAGGCTGCCCCGAAGAAGGCCGCCAAGAAGGCTGCGAAGACGTCGGCCAAGAAGACCGTGAAGAAGGCTGCCAAGGCGGCTGCACCGAAGAAGGCCGCAAAGAAAGCAGCACCGAGGAAGGCGAAGGCAGCTCCTGCGCCGAAGCCGTCAGCGCCGGTGGCAGCTCCGGCTCCCGAGCCCGCTGCCGAGACAAGCTGGGCGATGCCTTCGTCTTCTGCGGAGCCGACGCCGGCCGACGGACAAGGCTAGGTCCCAAGTCAGGGCCGGAGCCAGGTCCGAGGTCGGGGCAAGGCTGGGTCCGTCCCGGCGATAACGACCGACAACAGGAAGGCCGCGGCGGTGACGCTGCGGCCTTTTTGCATCGTCACAATGGCCCCGGGCGGTTGTCGTTTCCTGCGTCAGTCTGATTCGTGGCACCGGCACCACTGCACCGGAGGCGCCCGTATTAATCCGGGCGGCTCTGTGCACTTTGGAATGCAAATAATGTGATCGAGAAGCAACACAGGCTGACAACCTTTTGTAGAATCGTCAGAACGCCTAAAAAGTCGGCAGATGCTCGTGATTTTTGCTTCACGGTTCACATCCTCCAATCCAGATTGTCGCAGTAACGAAATTTTGCAGACGGGTCGTACGCCCCGGGGGGCTTCCGGGAAACCGACTGGGTGAGAACTGGTGATGGGGATTGAAATGAAAAAAGTGGCTTTGTTGGCAACGGCGCTGGCAATGGTGACGGGTTCGGCTTTCGCGGCAGACATGCCGGTCAAGGCTCTGAAGGCCCCGCCGCCGCCCGCCTTTGACCCCTGGGATGTCGCCTTCGGCGGCGCGATCATGAGCGACTACGTCTTCCGCGGCATCACCCAGTCGAACCACAAGCCGTCGGTCACGGCCTATTTCGAGCCGCGCTACAACGTCACCAAGGACCTGCAGCTCTATGTCGGCGTGTCCGGTGAGAGCATCTCCTTCCCGAACCGCGCCGCGGCCGAAATCGACATCTACGGCGGTATCCGCCCGACCTTCGGCGCGTTCGCCTTCGATATCGGTGTCTGGGGTTACCTGTATCCGGGCGGCACCTGCTATTTCGGCGGCACCGGCATCGACAACGCCGGCGTGTTCCAGGGCGCTGACTGCGCCGAGAAGGCCCTGCTCAACACCAACGTGATCAAGAAGGACCTCAGCTTCTTCGAAGTCTACGCCAAGGGCACCTACACGGTGAACGACAACTGGTCGTTCGGCTTCACCGAATACTATACCCCGAGCTACCTGAACTCGGGCGCCTGGGGCAACTACGCTTCGGTCACCGGCAAGTACATCGCGCCCCCCACGATCTTCGGCGCCAGCGGCGTCGGCATGTACGTGTCGGGTGAGTTCGGCCGTCAGTGGCTCGGCACCTCCGACAGCTTCTATGGCGTCCCGGCCTTCCCGAACGGCATCAAGTATGCCGACTACAACACCTGGAACATCGGCATCGGCTTCACCTACAAGGTCGCCACGCTGGACCTGCGCTACTCCGACACCAACCTCTCCAAGGGTGATTGCAACGCCTTCACCAGCGACTTTGCGGCTCGCGGCAATCTCACCGCTTCGACCGGCACCTTCGTGACGCCGATCAATCCGTCGGGCGTCGGCTCCAACTGGTGCGGCGCCACCGGCATCGCCAAGCTCTCGTTCGACCTGACGGCGATGAGCAACCTGAAGTAAGTTTCTTCCCGAAGAGACTTGTTGAGGGCGGCAGGGCAACCTGCCGCCCTTTTGCTTTTCTCTACCCCGTCATGGCCGGGCTTGACCCGGCCATCCACGTGTTAGCTCCGACGCAGAAAAGGCGTGGATGCCCGGGCCTTCGCCTCGCCGAAGCGGCTTCGGCCGCGCAGGCGGGTCAAGCCCGGGCACCGAACCACCAACCTTGCTCCCCGCCTCAGCTCGCCACGCTCGGTTCTTTCTCGGCCGGTTCGCCGCCGTCACCGAGCACGTGGATCGCGCCGTCGTTGACCAGCGCCACCTTGCGGGTGTGGAAGGCGTCGAGCGTCGAGCGGTGGCCGATCGAGACGATGGTGGCCTGCGGCAGCTTCTCCGCCAGCAGCCGGTACAGCCGGGCCTCGGACGGCTCGTCCAGCGACGCCGTGGCCTCGTCCAGGAACAGGTAGTCCGGCACATGCAGCAGCGCGCGCGCAAGCCCCAGGCGCTGCTGCTCGCCGAGCGACAGCATCCGGTTCCAGTGGCCGTCCTCGTCGAGCCGCTCGGCGAGGCCGGGCAGCCCGACCGCGACCAGCGCGTCCCTGATCTGTGCGCTCTCGAACGTGCCAGGCGCTGCGGGGTAGATGACGGCATCGCGCAGCACGCCGACCGGGAAATAGGGACGCTGCGGCAGCATCATCAGCTTCGCCTTTTCGGGGATGAAGATGGTGCCGGCGCCGAATGGCCAGATGCCGGCGATGGCCCGGAACAGCGTCGACTTGCCGGCGCCGGACGGCCCGGTCACCAGCACGCGCTCCGGCGCCTGGATGGCGAAGGCGTCGGCGGCGACCAACGGCATGCCGTTGGGCAGGTTCACGCAGAGCTGGTCGAGGGCGATATTGCGACTGCCGTCCGCGGCCTTCAGCGCAATGGCGGGCTCATGCGCCGGCGGGTGTGCGGCTGAGGCGACCGACATCTCGAAGCCGTCGAGACGCGCGACGATCGCACGCCATTCCGCCAGCGACCGGTAGGCCACCACGAAGAACGACAGCGCACCCTGGACGCTCGAGAAGGCCGACGCCGTCTGCATCATGTCGCCGAGCTGGATCTTCTTGGCGAAGAAGGCCGGCGCCACCAGCACGTAGGGAAAGATCACGGCGGCCTGCTGATAGCTCGCCGAGAACGCGGTGAGGCGCTTGGTCCGGCTCATGATGGCGTACCAGTTGTTGATCACGAAGCCGAAGCGATGGAGGAGGCGACCGCGTTCGGCGCCTTCGCCCTTGAGCAGCGCGATCTGCTCGGAATTTTCCCGGACGCGGACGAGGTTGAAGCGGAAGTCGGCCTCGTAGCGCTGCTGCTCGAAATTGAGATTGACCAGCGGGGCGCCGATCCAGTGCGTCAGCGCCGTGCCGAAGATCGCGTAGATCAGCGCGCCCCAGCAAAGATAGCCGGGGATCATCAGGTCGGTGCCGAACAGGTGCAGCGGCGCGGCGTTGGACAGGCCCCAGAGGATGATCACGAACGAGAACAGCGTCACGATCGACGACAGCAGGCCGAGCCCGATGGTCAGGGTCTGCTCGACGAAGTTCTTGACGTCCTCGGTGATACGCTGGTCCGGGTTGTCGGCCGCATCGCCCTTGAGCTGCATGCGGTAGTGCGTCGAGCCGTCGAGCCATTCGCCGAGATAGTGCCGGGTCAGCCACTGCCGCCAGCGGATCTGGAGCCACTGGTTGAGGTACAGCTTGTAGACCGCCAGCGCGATCGCCGTGAAGGCGAGGGCGATGAAGATCCAGATCTGTGTGACGAAGGCGTCCCAGTCGCTGTTCTGGAGCGCGCTGTAGAACCGGTTCTGCCACTGGTTCACCAGCACGTCGATCGCGACCAGTGCCAGCTCGATCGCAATGACTGCGGCGAGCAGGCCGCGGCCGGCCCACTTGTCCTCCGATCGGAAATACGGGCCGGCGATTCGCCAGACGATCGCGAGTGTGGCGCTAATGTTCTTCACAGAGCTCTGTCTCCTGAGGGGATGTGCACAAGTGCCTGGAGCCAAGGGCTTGCGGCAATGGCGGAAATGGGCGCGCTTAGACTAAAGTCGCAAGACAGCAATTTGCGTTGGCTTGTCGCAGCTTGCAACCCTAGCATGGGTACAACGGCGCGGGGTGGGGGCCTCCGGGACTTCGCGGGCTTGTGAGCGGACGGGAACCGCCGCACTCGCGAGGAATTCGCGTCCAGCTCGGGGGTTATCGTTTCCAGCGTCAAGCAGGCTCGGCTGTCCACGCGGGCCGCCTGCCGCAACAGGCGTGGGGGAGGAAGACCATGTGGAATCAAGTCTATGATCCGCTGCACAGCCCGGTGCTGTCGACGATCGCGGCGGCGGTGCCTGTCGTCACACTGCTGGTCCTGATCGCGAGCGGCCGCGTCCAGGCTCATATTGCGGCAATCATCGCCGTGATCGTGGCCAATCTGATCACGATCTTCGTCTTCACGATGCCGGCGAACATGTCGATCCGCGCCTCCGTGCTGGGCATCGTGACCGGCTTCTTCCCCATCGGCTGGATCGTTCTCAACGTCATCTTCCTCTACCAGGTGACGGTGACCACCGGACGCTTCGAGCTGCTCAAGCGCGCGGTCGGCGGCGTCACCGAGGACCGGCGGCTGCAATTGCTGTTGATCGCGTTCTCCTTCGGCGCGTTCTTCGAGGGCGCTTCGGGCTTCGGCACCCCGGTCGCGATCACCGGCGCCGTGCTGATCGGCCTCGGCTTCTCGCCGCTTGCCGCCTCAGGCCTGTCGCTGATCGCCAACACCGCGCCGGTCGCCTATGGCGCGCTCGGCACGCCGATCCAGGGCCTTGCCTCCGTCACCGGGCTCGATCCCTACATCCTCGGCGCGATGGTCGGGCGGCAATTGCCGTTCTTCTCGCTGATCGTGCCGTTCTGGGTGGTGTGGGCGTTCGCGGGCTGGAAGGGCATGAAAGACGTCTGGCCGGCGATCCTCGTTACCGGCGTGTCATTCGCGATCCCGCAATTCGTGATCTCCAACTTCATCAATCCCTGGATCGTCGACATCGGCGCGTCGCTGATCTCGATGGGCGCGCTGATCCTGTTCCTGAAGGTCTGGCAGCCCAGGCAGCTCTGGCTGTCGCCCGCGTTGCGCGGCAATGATGAATCGGCCTCCACCATGGCCGCGGCAAAGCCGCTCGACAAGACGCCGCTGACGCAGAGCGAGATGTTCAGCGCGCTGCTGCCGTGGATCATCGTCTGCATCGTGATGCTGATCTGGGGCAACGGCGCCTTCAAGACCTGGGCGAACTCGATCTTCGTCTGGAACTATCCCGTCCCCGAGCTGCATCAGATGATCAACAAGATGCCGCCGGTCGCGCCGGCGCCGACGAAAGAGAGCGCGGTGTTCGGCTTCACCTATCTCTCGTTCACCGGCACGGGCATGCTGATCGCCGCGATCATCTCCGGCTTCCTGATGGGCGTCGGTCCCGGCCGGCTCCTGACCGAGTACGGCCGCACCATCCGGCTGTGCGCGATCTCGCTGATCACGATCTCGGCGATGCTCGCGATCGGTACGTTGACGCGGCTGTCCGGCGTCGACGCGACGCTCGGCCTCGCCTTCGCCGCAACCGGCGTGCTCTATCCCTTCTTCGGCACGCTGCTCGGCTGGTTGGGCGTGGCGCTGACGGGATCGGACACCGCCTCCAACGTGCTGTTCGGAAACCTGCAGAAGATCACCTCCGAGCAACTCGGCCTGTCGCCGGTCCTGATGGCGGCGGCGAACTCGTCCGGCGGCGTGATGGGCAAGATGATCGACGCGCAGTCGATCGTGGTCGCCTCCACAGCCACCAACTGGTACGGCCACGAGGGCACCATCCTGCGCTTCGTGTTCTGGCATTCGATCGTGCTCGCCTGCCTCGTCGGCGTGCTCGTGACGTTGCAGGCCTATGTCTGGCCGTTCACGGCGCTGGTCCTGAAGTAACGGGCAACGCTCGCTTCAACGCAGATCCCCGCAGGGCTTCGCCGCCTTGCGGGGATCTTTGTATCCAGCGTGCGCGAACCTTCTCAACGGCGCCGCCGTCTTATAGAAGGTGCCGCAAATCAGGTCGGTCGAGAGGTCTCATGGTTTCGCTCAGGCAGATGGTGTGTGTAGCGGTTGCAATGCTTGCGGTGTCCACGCTCGCGCGTGCCGAGGATGGTTTTCCGTTCGGCACCGAGATGACGCTGGAGGCGCTGCCGCAACCGGGCTCGAAGCGGATTCCGAACATCGAGATCGGCGACAATGGCGAAGTGGTGCTGGAGCTCTGGTGCAAGGGCGGCAAGGGCCAGTTCTCGGTCGCCGGCAACACCGTGATCTTCGTTCCCGGCCAGATCCAGGATCGCTCCTGCCCGCCGGCCAGGGCGCAGGCCGACGACGAACTCGTCGCAGCGCTGAGCAGTGTCGAGACCTGGAAGCGTCAGGGCGACGTGCTGACGCTCGTCGGCCCCAAGTCGCTACGCTTTCGCACGACCGGGAATTAAGCTTCTCGACAGCCGGCACCTCATGGCCATTGGACTTGAGCCATGGCAGCGTCTCGACAGCCCCTGCTGGTTGTGTTCGGCGGCCTCCCCGGGACCGGAAAGACCACCATCTCACGGGAGCTCACACGACGACTGTCAGCGACCTATCTCCGCATCGACGCGATCGAGCAGAGTTTGTACGCGGCGGGCCAGGCCGGTGGCGAGATGGGTTATGTGATTGCGAACGCGCTGGCCGCGGAAAACCTCAAGCTCGGCCGCATGGTCATCGCCGATTGCGTCAATCCGGTCGTTGCAAGCCGCAACGGGTGGCGGGAGACGGCGAGGGGAAGCGCAGCACGGATTGTCGAGATCGAAACAGTCTGCAGCGATTTGTGCATGCATCGAAGCCGATTGGAGGGCCGCTTGCCGGATATCTATGGGCATGACTTGCCCACTTGGGGCGGTGTCGTGAATAGAGTTTACGAGCCTTGGGATCGGGGGCGTCTCATTCTGGACACCGCTACCAGCTCGATTGAGCAGTTGGTTGATATCGCAGAGTCGCATGTTCGCGGAGTGACGCTGTAGTCGTATCGCCCGGACCGTGGGCTGTTCCTCGCCAAGCGCCGCCCAGCTGGCCCCCCGTTCTTTGACGGTTACGGCGTCGCAATCAATCCGTTGGCGGTGGCGACGATCCAACGACTGCCCCAGCGCACGATGGAGTCTATTCGCCCGAGTCCGGGAATAATGTCGCCGCGCGCGGCCATCCGAATGCCGTCAGGGCCTTCGAGAACAGCTGTTCCGTCCCGAACGTCAACAACCGTCCACCCGGGTATGGTTGTGGGCCTCGTTTCAGGTGCCGGCGCCAAAGGCTGCCTCATTGCTATCGCTGGCCCGGATGGGCTTGTAGTGACTTGCGAGGCCGCCAACGGGCGTGCGCCCGACGTTGCGGTCCTGGGAATGCTTCCTACAAAAGCGGGTGCGGTTGTTTGCTCGGAGGTGGATACCATCTTTCGAGCGCCTTCAATCTTGCCTCCGGATCTTGTTTCAGAAGCTCGCGGTGAGGGTGCCGCTTTCTGGGTAATTGGGCTGACGCCGAGCATGTTTGCGAACGCGGGCCAATTCAGTCCCCCGGCCCACCCCAACCCAAAGCTTGCCGCAAGTGCGATTGTAAACAGCAGAGCGGTGCGCGCTCGAAAGCCATACGGGTCTCGGAGCACCAGCACTTCTTCGCGATCGTGGCCTAGGATATCCCACAGGCTGGCCGGATGCCTTGGCAGCTGGCCGCCAACCACATTCCCGGACCGGATGTTTCCAAGGGTACTCGGCTCGTGGTCTTGCATGATGCGACCCACGTTCGACCACCCGATGATGGCCGTTTAAACTGAATCGAATCTTAACAGTCAGGCGAATGACTGCGGCAACTGGGCCTACTTCCACACCGACTTGTCGGCGTCCCAGCGCTGGCCCTTGAGTTCTTTGGTGAGCGCCTCGATCGAACCGTTGTCGTCGGGCTGATCGCCTTCCTCGTCGGCCGAAGCGTCATCCGAGAGATTGAGCTTGGCACCGCTGCTCTCATCTGCGGTGGTGGTCGAGGGGCTTCCGATCCACAGCATGAGCTTGTCGGTCGTGCCGGGCTTGTCCGGCGAGATCAGCCCCGCAACCTCGATCGTGTCGGTGAGCTCGAGCGCCGGAAAATCCTGGTTCGGCCGCTTGAAGACCAGCTTGAGCTTGCCGGTGGCCGGGTTGAAGCTGTGCGACACCGGCTTTGCCGCGAGCGTCCTGCTCAGCACGTTGGAGACGGCGGTCGAAACCTTGTCGCGGTTGATCTTGTCGCCGTCGCGCCAGTCGGCGGCCGCAAAGCGGATGGTGCGGTCCATCTCGGTCATGCCAGCGGTCCAGCCTGCCGCAGTGACACCCGGCATCGCCTTGAACTTTGCGAGCAGGGCGCCGGCGCGTTCCGGATCGACCGACATGTTGATGGTCTGCTCGCCGGCGCGCAGCGCATCGCAGCCGACCGACAGGCTCGCCAGCGTCACCTCGACCTCCTGGCCCTTCAGGCTCTTCAGGAACTCGGTCGCCGCGTCCAGCTTGACCTTGACCGCGATCGCTTCCGGCGAGACGTCGGTGAAATCCTTCGGCTGCGGCGTGATGCCGTCGTCCGAGGTCTGGTTGTCCTGAAATTCCTTCTCGCTGAGATCGGAATTGTCGGGCGAGGTGACCTCGGTCACGGTCTGGCCGATCGCGATCTGGCCGCGGAATTCGAACGTGTCGCCGGACTGTTTGCGCAGCAGCTTGACGGTGACGGGCGCCTTCTCGCCGAGGCTCTGCGTCGTGCCCGTCAGGTTCTGGCCCGCGACCTGGAGATTGACGACGAAGCGGTCCTTGCGGTCGGAATTCTTTGCGACGGGATAGCAGACGTCGAGCACGGCCGCCGTCACCGTCTTGCCCTGCCGCGTCTCCTTCAGGATCACGTCGGCATTGCCGTCCATCAGCCCGTCGATCGAGGTGAAATAGCGGATCTCGGTTCCGCCCGGGGTGGTGGCCTTCGGCGACAGCTTCATCTGGGCCGATGCGGAATGCGGCGAAACTGCAAGCAGGGCGGCCAAAGCAACTGTCGGGCAAACCAGAAGCGCGCGCATCGACGAAATCCTCGCGGAAACAGAATCGGCGCGCCACCGTAGTGGGTTTTGGCCGCCGGTTGAATCGGAAAGCGGAGGGGCAGGGTCGGCAAAAAAGAAGGCCGCCCGGAGGCGGCCTTCGCAACACTGTAACGGAACGGCAGGCTTAGAAGCCGCCCATGCCGCCGCCGGCCGGCATGGCGGGCGGAGCTTCCTTCTTCGGCAATTCGGCGACCATGGCCTCCGTGGTCACCAGCAGGCCGGCGACGGAGGAGGCGTCCTGGAGCGCGGTGCGCACCACCTTGGCGGGATCGATGATGCCCTTCTCGACCATGTCGACATAGTCCTCGTTCTGGGCGTCGAAGCCGAAGGTCTCGGACTTGTTCTCCAGAATCTTGCCGACGACGATCGAGCCTTCCACGCCCGCGTTTTCGGAGATCTGGCGGATCGGGGCTTCCAGCGCCTTCAGCACGATGTTGATGCCGGCCTGGACGTCGGCATTGGCGTTGGTGAGACGGCCCACCGCCTTCTTGGCGCGCAGCAGCGCGACGCCGCCGCCGGGGACGATGCCTTCCTGCACCGCGGCGCGGGTGGCGTTGAGCGCGTCCTCGACGCGGTCCTTCTTCTCCTTGACCTCGATCTCGGTCGCGCCGCCGACGCGGATCACCGCGACGCCGCCCGCGAGCTTGGCGAGACGCTCCTGGAGCTTCTCACGATCGTAGTCCGAGGTGGTCTCCTCGATCTGGGCCTTGATCTGGCCGACGCGGGCCTCGATCTCCGGCTTCTTGCCGGCGCCCTTGACGATCGTGGTGTTCTCCTTGTCGATCACGACCTTGCCGGCGCGACCGAGCATCTTCACCGTGACGTTCTCGAGCTTCATGCCGAGGTCTTCGGAGATGAGCTGGCCGCCGGTGAGGATCGCGAGGTCCTCCAGCATGGCCTTGCGGCGGTCGCCGAAGCCCGGCGCCTTGACGGCCGCGACCTTCAGGCCGCCACGGAGGCGGTTGACGACCAGGGTGGCCAGCGCCTCGCCCTCGACGTCCTCGGCGACGATGACGAGCGGCTTGCCCGACTGCACCACGGCTTCCAGCACCGGCAGCATGGCCTGCAGGCCGGACAGCTTCTTCTCGTGCAGGAGGATGTAGGCGTCCTCGAGCTCGGCGGTCATCTTCTCGGCGTTGGTGACGAAGTAGGGCGACAGATAGCCGCGGTCGAACTTCATGCCCTCGACGATGTCGACCTCGGTGTCGAGCGACTTGTTCTCCTCGACGGTGATGACGCCCTCGTTGCCGACCTTCTGCATCGCCTGGGCGATCATCTTGCCGATGGCGGCATCGCCGTTGGCCGAGATGGTGCCGACCTGGGCGACCTCGGAGGAGGCGGCGACCGGCTTGGCGCGCTTCTCGATGTCCTTGATGACGGCCGCAACCGCGCTGTCGATGCCGCGCTTGAGGTCCATCGGGTTCATGCCGGCGGCAACCGCCTTGGCGCCTTCGCGCACGATGGCCTGGGCCAGCACGGTCGCGGTGGTGGTGCCGTCGCCGGCGAGGTCGTTGGTCTTGGAGGCGACCTCACGCAGCATCTGGGCGCCCATGTTCTCGAACTTGTCCTCGAGCTCGATCTCCTTGGCGACGGTGACGCCGTCCTTGGTGATGCGGGGCGCGCCGAAGCTCTTCTCGATGACGACGTTGCGGCCCTTCGGACCGAGCGTCACCTTGACGGCGTTGGCGAGAATGTCGACACCGCGCAGCATGCGATCGCGCGCGTCTCCGGAAAACTTGACGTCTTTGGCAGCCATTTCTTCAATCCCTCGTGTTTCGTGATGTGTCTGCCGCTCGTCTGTCGCATCATGTCGGGGGTGCGCAATCGAACCCGGCGGAATGATGGAATGCCCGGATCGCGCGATCCGGGCATGACATTCAGCGGCTGTTCAGGCGGATGGCCTTAGGCCATTACGCCCATGATGTCCGACTCCTTCATGATCAGGAGGTCTTCGTTGTCGATCTTGACCTCGGTGCCCGACCACTTGCCGAACAGCACGCGGTCGCCGATCTTGAGGTCGATCGGGATCAGCTTGCCGGCCTCGTCACGGCCGCCGGGGCCGACGGCGACGACCTCGCCCTGGGACGGCTTTTCCTTGGCGGTGTCCGGAATGATGATGCCGCCCTTGGTCTTTTCCTCGGCGTCGATACGTTTGACCACGACACGGTCATGCAGCGGACGAAATTTGGATTTAGCCATGACGTTTCCCTTTGGAGGCTCGCTTCGGAGGTAGTGGAAGTGGGTGGGGCGGCGCTTCGTCCACCCTCTTGCCGAGGATCGAACGGCGCGCTTAGCAATCGGGCTTTCCGAGTGCTAATAGTGCGCCCGGAAATATGGCTTGGCCGCGATCCTGTCAAGCAATGGTGGTTAAGCGATTGGTGAGGCGGATATAGGATTGTGTCTACAGAAACTTATTGGTCGCGCTGGCGTATAAAGGACGTCATTGCTCCGACAGCGGTTTTGCGCTTGGCTGCAGGAGGGATACGGTCGGGGTCTCGTTTGGGGGACGGTTTGCTCGGGGGAATGTCATGATCAGTTCAGCTCACGCACGCACGGTTGCCAATCTGGCGGCCGCCTCCTGCCTGGCGCTGCTGCTTGGCGCCTGCGGCGGCGGGATGAGCCTGCCGTCCTTCTCGTCGTCTTCGCCGCCGCCCGAGGCCGAGCCCGGCACCGGTCCGGAAATGCCGGCGACCATCCGCGCCGACGAGATCGTCGGCCGCTGGGGCCTCGCCTCGTTCCAGAACCCGGCCGACCGCGCCCGCACGGAAGCCGCGGCAAGGGCGCAATGCAAGAACCCCTACGTGATCACCGCCGGTTCCTCCGGCGGCGTGATCATGCATCTCGCCGACCAGGCGACGCCGCAGGAGCTGCGGCTGAAGGGCTCGCCCAGCGGCAAGAACTATATCGGGCCGGCGGGTCCCACCCCCGGCGAGCAGGACCGCGAGATCGTCTCCTTCGACGGCCGCGTCCTGATCACCCGCTTCATCGACAAGGACGCCGCCACCCGCTACGGCAACATGGTCTACGTCCGCTGCGCGCCGAGGGCGTGATGTCCTTCTGTCGTTCCGGGGCACGCGAAGCGTGAACCCGGAACCTCGAGATTCCGGGTTCGGTCCTGTGGACCGCCCCGGAATGACGTGAGACACATTCAGCAAGACAACAAAAAACGCCGGCTTACGCCGGCGTTTTGTTTTTCCCTATTCCGCGTTCGCTCAGTCGAACAGCGCGTCGATGTCGTCCTGCGAGGCGTGGCCGACGTCGCCGGCGAGCTTGGGGCCGTTGAGCAGCTTCTCGTCCTCGCTGCGGGTGTCGGCCGGCGCGGGCACATGGGCCTTGATCGCGTCGACGCCGCCCCAGATCTCCATCATCGCATTGATGTGCTGCTCGATGAACTTCATCGTGGTCATGACCTTGCTGATGCGCTGGCCAGTCAGGTCCTGGAAGTTGCAGGCTTCGAAGATCGAGATGACGCGTTCCTGGATGTCGTCGGCCAGCCGCTTCTGCTGGTCGGCCGATTGCACCTTGGACATCGCGCTGGCCGCCTGGTCGATCGACTCGGCGGCTTCGAGGATCTGCTGGGTCGCCTGCTCGGTGCCGCCGACGACCGCGCCGAGCTCGCCATTGACCTTGGCCATCTCGCCGCCGTCGAAGCTCTTGCCGTGCAGCGTCGCGATCTCGCGCTTGGTGCGATCGATGGCGTCGTGGATGAGGTCGAGCTCGACCTTCAGCTTCTCGCACTGCTCGATCTGCGCCCGGTAGGTGTCGAGCATGGTGCGAGCTTCGGAGAGCTCGTGGGCGGTGGAGGCGTCGATCGCCGCCATGGCTGCGCTGCCGGACAAGGGCACAGTGCCCTTCGCCATCTGTGCGCGGATCGCACGCAGCTCCGCCATGATCTCGCTATGCATCGGGCCTGCCTCTTCAGTTAAATCAAGAATCGGCATCTCGCCACCGGCGATATCCTCGACACGAAAACGCTTGCGGTGAACAGCCATCAGGATACTCCCCCCACCTCATTCACGCGTCTTTGTAGGCAGAAGCGATTTAACACGAAGTTCACAGCCGGAACTGTTCTGCGGTCGCGCGCGACGGCGTGAAAACGAGCGATTAACCATGGGTGCGAGGCGTTCATCGAAAATAAACGCTGATCGCCAAATTGCCCCGTTGCTGACGACGTGGTGAATCCAAACGCTGCTTCCGTTTACCAAACAAAACGGCTTTTGCTCTTTATTGACCACGTCGCGGTCGCCGATCAGCCATCAATGCGCCACGACGCATGTGATCTAGACGAAACAGTACAGAGTACGTCGATGTTCAAGAAAATGTCTGTCGCGCTGCTCGGCAGCGCTTGCACCTTCATTGCCGGCGCGAGCAGCGCCAGCGCCTTCGACAATAGCGTGCCGAACGATCCGCCAGCGGTGCTTTACCAGCCGCAGGTGCCGACGGCGCCGGTGCGCGTCGCCTCCAACGCGAACATGGGCGGCGGCTTCATCGAGTTCCTGTTCGGCGACGGCCCCGGTCGCGGTCCGGCCTACGCGCCGCAGCAGCCGGTCTATCAGCAGCAGCCGGGCTATTACGACCCGCGCCGCCTGCCGCCGATGGGCGAGCCGCAGATGCAAGGCGGATATCAGCAAGGCGCGCTTCAGCAGGAAGCGGTCGACCCGCGTCAGCGTCCATTCGATCCGAGGTTCGAGAAACAGTCTGTTGACTATAGCGGCAAGGAAAGTGCCGGGACCATCGTGGTCGATACGCCGAACAAGTTTCTCTATCTCGTCGAGGGCAACGGACGTGCGATGCGCTACGGCATCGGCGTCGGCCGTCCCGGCTTCACCTGGTCCGGCGTGAAGTCGATCACGGCCAAGCGCGAATGGCCGGACTGGACGCCGCCGGCGGAAATGATCGCGCGCCGGCCCGATCTGCCCCGGCACATGGAAGGCGGCCCGGAAAATCCGCTCGGCGCGCGCGCGATGTATCTGGGCTCGACGCTCTACCGCATCCACGGCTCCAACGAGCCCTGGACCATCGGCACCAACGTCTCCTCCGGCTGCATCCGCATGCGCAACGAGGACGTCATCGACCTCTACGGCCGCGTCAATGTCGGCACCAAGGTCGTGGTGATGTGAGCGCCCGGAGTTTCAAAATGAAAACGGCCGCCCTCGGGGCGGCCGTTTTTGCTTGCGGCGTTATCGGGCAGCCTCACGCGTAATCGCTGCCGCCGTCGTCTCCGTCGTCGAAATCGCTGTCGTCGGCCATGTCCATATGGCCGTCGTCGTTGTTGTCGTCGTAGTTCTGGTCGTTGTTGTCCCGATCGTTCGACGCCTGGTCGGCGAAGCCCTGGCGCGAGCCGTCGCCGCGGTCGCGGTTCGAGCCGATGTCGTTGAGGCCGGCATCGCGCGCGAGCGAGCCGCCGGACTGATCGCTACCGCCCCAAGGGTTGCGGTCGCCGCCCAGGGAACTGGTGTCGCCAAAGGCCTGCTGGTGCGATCCGCCCATCATGCCGCGAATGCTGGAGAGCAGCAGCGAGCCGCCGACGACGCCGGCTGCGGCCGCCGCCGCCGTGCCGAGGAACGAGCCGCCGCCACCGCCGACCGGCGGGGCGCCATAGCCCGGAGCCTGGCCCTGACCTTGGCCGTAAGCTTGTCCGTAAGGCGGGTAGCCCGGTTGCGTCTGCTGCATCGCCTGACCGGTGTTCCAGACCGGCCGCGCATCGCGCGGCGGCACGTTCGGAACCGAGCCGCGCGACGGGCCTCCGCCGAACAGCGAATCGCGCATGGTGTCGAGGAAGCCGCCGGACTGCGCCTGCTCGGGGGCTTGCGCCGCTTCCAGCTCCTGGATGCGGTTATGGGCGCGCTTCAGCGCTTCGTCCTGCAGCAGCGTGGTCTGCACCAGCGCGTAGACTGCGCCGGGGGCCTTGCGCAGGCCATCGGAGATCGCGGCAATCGCGTCGGGATCGCGCGGTGCATTTTCCAGTTTCGAAAGCCGGTCGAAAAGCTCGTCAACGAGCTGGCGTTCCTGCGGCGTCATGGTCAGTCTCCCTCGCGCGAAAACAAGCGCAAGCGGGATGTAGGGTTCCATTGTGGCCCCAACAGTGGCGGCCGGATTAAATTTCGGTATGCGACAAGCTGCCTCCCGGGCCGGCTTTCCGCCGGTTTCACCCCAGCGTGACGCCGCTGTCCGTCAGCAGGCGCGCAAACGCATCTCCCGCCAGATACGCGTGCTCGCGTTCGCGGACGTCCGTCATCGGATCGAGGCCGGACAGGATGTCGTCGACGAAGCCGGGGTGGCACATCACGAGGCCGCCATCGGGAAGGCCGTCCAGGAATTGCCGCATCAACGCGCCGAAATCGGCCTCGCGCGTAAAATCATAGGCGCCGGCGAAGCCGGGGTTGAAGCTGAGGCCGGCCGTGCCGGCGCGGCGGCGGAACTGTGCGCTGAGGATATCGAGCACCATCGCTTTTGGTGAGGCCAGCCGCTGCAGGAGCGGCAGGTCGCGGCCGCCCTGGCGCACCCAGGCTTTTGGCGCGACTTCGGCGACCGCGTCGACAAAGCCGTCGCGCACCTGCGGATAGAGCTGCACATGCTGGTGGCCGTCGACGAAGTCAGGCACGCGCCCGAACGCTTCCGCGAACGCCGCCAGCTGCGCCTTGACCTCGTTGCGAAAGAATTCGCGGTCGAGTCGGCGTGCAAGGCCCGCGCGCAGCAGTTTTGGGAACGGCATGAACATGTCGCCGTCGAGCGGTCGGAAATGCATGGTGAGCGGCCGGAACGGCGCCGACAATGTCACGTGCAAGCCGATGGCGCAGCGCGGGCTCGCTTTCGCCGCCGTCTGGAGCGCCTCGATCTCGCTGCGCTCGATCGCGGGTCCCACCATCATCACCGAGGTGGCATTGAGGCGGCCGCGCTCGATCAGGTCGCGGATGGCACGGTTGACGCCCGGGCTGATGCCGTAATCGTCGGCGCAGAGCCAGATCCGCCGCAGGCCCGCGGCCGCGCTCATTCGGCGGCCGTCCTCTTCGAGGCGTCCTGGCTTGAAGCGGCCTGGGCCTTGTCAGTCTCGAAATGCTTCTCGCTGTGCTCGGCGACGAAGTAGATCGGGCGCGCCTTCAGCTCGGACAGGATCTTGCCGATATATTCGCCGACGATGCCGATCATGATGAGCTGCACGCCGCCGATGGTCATCAGGCCGATCACGAGCGAGGGATAGCCGGGCACCTGCTTGCCGGTGGTCCAGACCTCCCAGAGGATCGAGAGGCCGAACAGGAAGGCGCCGCCGGCGAGGATCACGCCGAGCAGGCTGGCGAAGCGCAGCGGCGCCACCGAGAACGAGGTCACCCCTTCGATCGACAGGCCGAGCAGGCGCGCGGCGCTGAAGGTCGTCACGCCGTGGGTGCGCGGCGCGGGCTCGTAGTCGACGCGGATCTGGCGGAAGCCGATCCAGCTCGCGAGGCCCTTGAAGAAGCGGTTGCGCTCCGGCAGCTGCCTGAGGGCTGCGACCGCGCGCGGCGACAGCAGGCGGAAGTCGCCGGCGTCTTCAGGGATCTTCTGGCGCGCGCCCCAATTGATCAGCGCATAGAAGCCGTGCACGGCGACGCGGCGCAGGAAGGGCTCGTTGTCGCGATGGGCCTTGGCGGTATAGACGACGTCATAGCCGTCCTCGATCCAGTGCCGCACGAGCTGCTCGACCAGGGCCGGCGGATGCTGGCCGTCGCCGTCCATGAACATCACGGCGCCGAGCCGGGCATGGTCGAGGCCGGCCATCAGCGCCGCCTCCTTGCCGAAATTGCGCGACAGCGAGACCACCTGGACGTCGATCGCGTCGGCCGGCAGCGAGCGGGCAATCGACAGCGTCGCGTCCGCGCTGCCGTCGTCGACATAGACGACCTCGCAAGCGAGGCGATAGCGCTCCTGCAAGGTCCTTGCGAGATCGCAGATGCGCTGGTGCAGGGCGGCAAGGCCCGCCGCCTCGTTGTAGACGGGGACGACAATCGACAACCCCTTCGCGGCGGCGCTGGCCGCGGTGGTCGTCATGCCGGAAACGTCAGAGCCCAGCGTCATTGATCAAGGTTCCAGAGGCGTCCAATTGTTCTGAGCAGCATATGGTAGCTGCCGTTTGCTGTCGCTACGCTGAACGGACCCGAGGCTCACCGCCGCAGAAACGCCTCGAGCTTGGCGAACAGCGGGTTCTCCCGGTCGAACACGTAGTCGAGCGAAACCACCGAGACGGTCTCGGCGCCATGCTCGCGCAGGAAGCTCGCCAGCGCATAGAGCTGGCCCGGCGGGCAGTGCAGCGTCAGCATGCCCGACGAGGTCGGTCCGCCGAACGGGGCTTCGACGCCGAAACGGCTGTGGGCTTCGCCAAGCAGGGCCGCGTCGCATTGCCGGAAGCGGGTCCGGACCTCGCGGTATTTGTTCGCCCGTGCCCTTGCTGCGATGTGATCGAGGATGACGCGGGCGGTCTCCCGCGCCTGCGGCGACCAGTCGGCGTCCCTTGAGGCGACCAGATTGGCCTGGCTGCGCAGGATCACGCCGTCGTCGAGCACCCGCAATCCGTTGGCGGCGAGCGTCGCGCCGGTCGTGGTGATATCGACGATCAGCTCGGCGCTGCCGGCCGCCGGCGCGCCTTCGGTCGCGCCTGCGCTCTCGACGATGCGGTAATCGGTGATGCCGTGGGTCTGGAAGAAGGCGCGGGTGAGGTTGATGAACTTGGTCGCGACCCGCATCCGCATGTGATGCTGCTCGCGGAAGCCGGTGGTGACGTCGTCGAGGTCGGCCATGGTGCGGACGTCGATCCACGCCTGCGGCACCGCGACGACGACGTCGGCATAGCCGAAGCCGAGCCCTTCGATCAGGGACACGCGCCTGTCGGCATCCGCGATGTTCTCGCGCACCAGGTCTTCGCCGGTAACGCCGAGATGCGCATTGCCGCGTGACAGTTGCGAAGCGATCTCGCTCGCCGACAGGTACGCGACCTCGACATTGTCGAGGCCCGCAAGCGTGCCGCGATAGTCGCGCGCGCCGCCGGCCTTCGACAGCTTGAGCCCGGCGCGGGCGAAGAACGCCTCGGTGTTTTCCTGAAGGCGGCCTTTGGAGGGAACGGCCAGGACGAATGGCGCGCTCATGGCTTAAGCTCCCACCTTGCGGCCGATCCGGGTCAGCGCGTCCACCCAGACCGAGAAGCCGACCGCGGGGATCGGCTCGGCTGAACCGAGCTGGGTCATCAGCCCGTCATAGCGGCCGCCGGCGACCAATGGCTCGGCGCCGTTGCCCCTGTGATGCAGCTCGAATTCGAAACCGGTGTAGTAGTCGAGGCCGCGCCCGAACGCGGTCGAAAAGCGGGTTTGCTTCACGTCGATGCCGCGCGCGGCCATGAAACCGACCCGGCTTTCGAACTGGTCGACGGCAGCAGTGAGATCGAGCTTCGCGTCCGTGGTGAGCGCACGCAGCTCGGCGATGGCATCGTCGGGATTGCCCGAGATGCCCAGGAAGCGCTTGAGCACGGCGATCGCCTCGCGGGGCAGTGCGCCACCCTTCAGCGTCGACTGTTCGAGGAAACGGTCGGCGATCTCGGCCGTGGTGCGGCCGCCGACATTGGTGGTCCCGGCGATCGACATCAGATCGGTGACGAAAGCCAGCGCCGCCTTGCGGTCGGAGCCGGCAAGCGCGGCCAGCACGCCCTCGTATTCGCTGCGCGTCGCGGTGGTCGCGGCCGCGAGCTTCTCCAGATCCTTTTCCAGGCTGATCTTGCGGTTGAAATCCTTGACCAGACGGCGGCGCCAGACCGGATAGAGGTCGAGCGCGTCGAGCAGGGCGTTGAACAGCGCGACGTCGCCGGTGCGGATCTCGGCGTCGCGGACGCCGAAGGCGCTGGTCGCCTCCAGCGCCAGCGCCAGCATCTCGGCATCCGCCGCGGCACGGTCCTGGCGGCCGAACGATTCGATACCGGCCTGGAGGAATTCACTGGCCTGGCCGCTGCGGTAGCGGAACACCGGACCGAGATAGCTGAACCCGGCCGGCTGGCCGGCGCGGCCGGAGGCGAGGTAGTCGCGGGCGACGGGAATGGTCAGGTCGGGCCGCAGGCAGAGTTCCTCGCCGGACAGGTCCGTCGTCAGATACAGGCTCTTGCGGATGTCCTCGCCGGAGAGGTCCAGGAACGGCTCGGCCGGCTGCAGGATCGCGGGCTCAGCCCTGACATAGCCGGCCTGCGCGAACGACAAGAGCAGCGTATCCGCCCAGGCGGCGGAGCCGGCAGCATTTGAGGTGGCAGTCGCGGTCATAAGAGGGGTCCATCGTCCCGGTGGAACCGGGCAGGGCAAGGGGAGGCGAATTGGCGCAGCCCTTAGCATGGCCCGGAAACGGTTTCGACCTCCAAAGGATCAATCGCTTAATGGCCGGGCAATGCCGGGATCAGCCGGTCCCGCCGCCCCAATCGCCCAGCACCGCCTGCACCAGCGCCAGCGCGGCCACCGCGGCGGTGTCGGCCCGCATGATGCGGGGGCCGAGCGCCAGCCGCAGGATTTTCGGCTGCCGCAGCAACAGCGCTCGCTCTTCCTCGGCAAAGCCCCCTTCGGGGCCGATCAGCACGTCGATACCTTGGCCGGGCTCGTACGCACCTTGCAGGCTTTGAACGGGGTTTTGGACCTCCGCTGCCTCATCGCAGAAGATGAGCAGGCGGCCCGCAGGGCGCTGACTGAGGTACCGCTCCAGCGGCACCGGCTCGGTCACCGCGGCGATGCTCAAAATGCCGCACTGCTCGGCTGCTTCGACGACATTGGCGCGCATTCGCTCGGTGTTGACCCGGGAGGCCTGGGTGAACCGGGTGAGGACCGGCTGAAGCGTGGCGGCGCCCATCTCGATGGCCTTCTGCACCATGTAGTCGAGCCGGGCATGCTTGAGCGGGGCGAAGACGTAAGCGAGGTCGGCCAGCTGGTCCTGGGGCCGGGTCTGCTGGAGGATGACGAGGCCGTCCGGCCGCTTGCGGCCTTCGATCGCTGCCTGCCACTCGCCGTCGCGGCCGTTGAACGCCAGAACCTCGGCACCGGCGGCAAGCCGCAGCACATTGCCGAGATAATTGCTCTGGTCGCGGTCGAGCGGGACCCTGGTGTCCTGGGCAAGGGGGGCGTCGACGAACAGGCGGGGAGCACGAAAATCGTGGGAGGGCATCGTTCAAAGGTCCGATTCGCCGCATTTATTAACCGAAAGCAGCCATTCCGGGGGTAAATATTGCCGAATCGGTGCGGCGGCGCGCCGCGCTCTTGCCCTATTCGGCGGGTTGTTAAGGGCCGGCGGGAATCGTAAAATCGCGAGCACGCTGGTTGCGCTTCAATTAGGAAGGCGCCGAACCCCGTAAGCTCCTGCCGGAGAGACTATCTTGATGATCCGTCATTTGATGGTTCCGATCACTGCCGCCATGGTCACCATGGGTGCCGCTGGCGCCTACGCGCAGGGCTTCCCTGCGCCGCTGCCCGGACAGGCCGCAACCAGTTCCGCATTTCCGCCCGTGAATGGCTCGGCCCCGACCGCCTCGGTCGGTGCGGCGCCGCAAGGGTCGTTTCCCGTGAATGGCACCGCGCCCGTCGGTGGCGCCGGTGCCTTCAGCGCGGCCCCGCCGACGCAGGGCGGTCCCGGCGAGGACTGCATGAAGGCCTTCATGCCCCTGCGCGAGGAAGCCGAGAAGCGCGGCAAGCTGATCAAGGCCGCGAGCGACCGTCACGCCCCGCCGGACGAGGCCTGCAAGCTGATCCGCAATTTCAGCCAGGCCGAGTCGAAGATGATCAAGTACATCGAGACCAACGCCGCCAAATGCGGAATCCCGCCGCAGGTCGGCGGGCAGATGAAGGAAGGCCACAAGAACACCGAGGCCATGCAGGCGAAGGTCTGCAACGTCGCGCAGCAGATGCAGAACCAGCCGCGCGGTCCGGCCGGCCCGTCCTTGAGCGAGGTGCTGGGTTCGGGCTCGGCGCCTGAGGCCAATGCCGGCAAGAAGGGCGGCAGCACCTTCGACACGCTCAACGGCAACGTTCTCACCCGATGAGCGACACATCCGCCCGCGTTGCCGATTCCACCGGCAACTGGGTCGATACGCTCGCGCCGCAATGGGCGCGGCCCTATTTGCGGCTGTCGCGCTTTGATCGTCCGATCGGCTCCTGGCTCCTGTTGATGCCGTGCTGGTGGTCGGCGGCGCTCGCCGCCGCCATGGCACATGACGTCCGCGGCCTGCCGCTCACCATCGTGCTGTTCTTCATCGGCGCCTTCGTGATGCGCGGGGCCGGCTGCACCTGGAACGACATCACCGACCGCGACCTCGACGACAAGGTCGAGCGCACCCGCTCGCGGCCGCTGCCGTCGGGGCAGGTGACCACCAGGCAGGCGCTGGTCTTCATGGTCGCGCAGGCGCTCACCGGTCTCGTGGTGCTGCTGCAGTTCAACCGCTTCGCGATTGCGACCGGCATCGCCTCGCTTTTGATCGTCGCGATCTATCCCTTCATGAAGCGCATCACCTGGTGGCCCCAGATCGTGCTGGGCCTCGCCTTCTCCTGGGGCGCCCTAATGGGATTTGCCGTCACCTTCGGCCGCATCGAATTGACCGCGCTGGTGCTCTATGCCGGATCGATTTCCTGGGTGATCGGCTATGACACGATCTACGCGCATCAGGATGCCGAGGACGACGCCCTGATCGGCATCAAGTCCACCGCGCGCCTGTTCGGCGCCCACACGCACCAGGCGCTGATCCTGTTCTTCGGCCTTGCGGTGATGCTGATCGGCGTCGCGCTGGCCTCAGGCGATGCGCGCTGGCCGGCCTGGCTCGGGCTCATGGCCTTCGCCGTGCATCTGGCCTCGCAGATCGTGCGCTTGAAGATCGACGATCCCGAACTCTGCAAGCGCCTGTTCTACTCGAACAAATATGCCGGCTTGCTGCTGTTTGCGGGACTGCTGGTCGACGCTGTGATGCGGGCGTAGCTGCCGTAGGGTGGGCAAAGGCGCTCTTGCGCCGTGCCCACCATCTTTCCAGGATTTCGATAGAGGAGGTGGGCACGCTTTCGCTTTGCCCACCCTACGGCACTTGTGATTGCCGCTCAATTCCGCGCGATGATCTCGCGTTCGGCGCGATGAACCGGCAGCTCGCGGGTCATGGCGGTGCGGCGGCGCATCAAAAATTTCGGGCGCCGGGCGCGGATCGCATTGGCGCGGCGACGGCGCGGCGTGGGCTTGCGGGCGCCTTCGTCGAGCTGCGGAAGCGCGAACAGTTCGCTCCACACGGCCCAGGCCTCGGCGAGCTCGTCGCCATCGGCGCTGACCAGCAGCGGAACGGAGAGCGAGGGATCGCGATGCACGAGCACGAGGGTCTGCGCCTCGTCATTGCCGCGCAGCGCGACGCCGGTGAAGTCGCTGACGCGCACGTTGATCGCCATCTGCATGCCGCGGACGGCACGGCGCAGCACGACACGCTCGCGATGAAGCTCGATCTGCCGGGTGTATCCGTCGGCGCGCGGATCGTGCGCATCGAAGCGGACCGGAAGGGAAAGAGGGTCGAGCCGCAAGCTGCGGCCCGACCCGTCGGGAGTGACCCCGCATGTAGCTGTTTGACGCCTCACGGCTTTAGTCTCCCCGCCGGGATTATATTCCCGGTCGATGCGAGGACCTTAGCGCGCGCCTTGCCGAAACCGCTTAAAAAGGCTGGTTAACCCAGCGTCACCGCCGCTCATGATTGACAAGACCTTGGCACGCATGATTGACGAGACGTTGCGCTGATGGTGCGAATCTGAGCCATTTGCGGGCTGAAAATGCTTGAAGTCCGCGCCAATCGGGCACATCTGGTGTTCAGGGCCGTTATCGCCCCGAAACCTCCCGTCCCAACAGGATTTCGTTTGTGAACCCTTCACCAAGCTCGACGCTTTCGCCCAAAGCCAATCGCGACCTGTTCGATCAGTCCGCGCTGTCCGATCTCGCGCAGCGGCTGGTCGAGGCGGCCAAGCGCGCCGGTGCGGATGCGGCCGATGCGGTCGCTGTGCGCGGCATCTCGCAGGGCGTCGAGGTGCGTGACGGACGCGTCGAGGAATCCGAACGGTCCGAGGGCGACGATGTCGGCCTGCGCGTGCTGGTCGGCCAGCGCCAGGCGGTGGTTTCGACCAACGACGTCAGCGGCGATGCCGTGACCAAGCTTGCCGAGCGCGCGGTTGCGATGGCGCGCGTCGCGCCCGACGACAAATATGTTGGCCTCGCCGATCCCGCGCTGCTCGCGCGCGACTTCCCCGATCTGGATCTGCTCGATCCCGACGTGCCTGCGACGAGCGAGCTCGAGCGCCGCGCGCTCGAGGCCGAGGCTGCCGCGCTCGCCGTGAAGGGCGTCACCAAATCCGGCGGCGCCTCCGCCTCGGCCGGCATAGGCGGCATGGTGCTGGTCACCAGCACCGGCTTCCACGGCTCCTATTTGCGTTCCAGCCAGGGCATCTCGGCGACCGCGATCTCGGGCGAAGGCACCGGCATGGAGCGTGACTACGACTTCACCTCGGCGCCGCACGGCGCCGATCTGTTGTCGCCGGAAATCGTCGGCCGTTCCGCCGGCGAGCGCACCGTGGCGCGTTCCAATCCGCGCAAGGTCGAGACCTGCAAGGTGCCGGTCGTATTCGACCCGCGCGTCGCGGGCTCGCTGGTCGGCCATGTCGTCGGCGCCATCAACGGCGCCTCGATCGCGCGCAAGACCAGCTTCCTCAAGGACAAGCTCGGCCAGCAGCTGTTTGCGAAAAACATCCGCATCATCGACGATCCCCTGCGCAAGCGCGGCCTGCGCTCGCAGACCTTCGATGCCGAAGGCGTCGCGGTGAAGAAGATCGCGCTGGTCGACGAGGGCGTGCTGACGACCTGGCTGCTCGACTGCGCCACCGCGCGCGAGCTCGGCCTCACCACCACCGGCCACGCCCATCGCGGCGTCTCGTCTTCGCCCTCGCCGGGGCCGTACAATCTGCATCTCGAGCCGGGCACGCCGACGCCGGCCGAGCTGATCGCCGACATCAAGCAGGGTTTTTACGTCACCGACCTGATCGGCTCGGGCGTCAACGGCGTCACCGGCGATTACAGCCGCGGCGCCTCCGGCTTCTGGATCGAGAACGGCGAGCTGACCTATCCGGTCAGCGAGGTGACGATCGCGGGCCATCTGTTCGAGATCTTCAAGTCGATGCAGCCCGCGAACAATCTGGA
Source organism: Bradyrhizobium sp. CCGB01 (assembly GCF_024199795.1). Lineage (NCBI taxonomy): Bacteria > Pseudomonadati > Pseudomonadota > Alphaproteobacteria > Hyphomicrobiales > Nitrobacteraceae > Bradyrhizobium > Bradyrhizobium sp. CCGB01. The sequence continues at coordinate 8,438,809 of NZ_JANADK010000001.1, read as the reverse complement.
GTTCCGCTACGGCATCAATGCGCCGACGGTGCGCATCGAGGGTTTGACGCTTGGCGGACGCTGACGCGCATTCGACGGACGAAACCATCCTGACGCGCGACGCCGCGCTGCTGCAAGAGACGGTGCGGGAAGCAGGCCGCCTCGCGCAGTCGATGTTCCGTACCGAATTGCGGAAGTGGACCAAGGGCGCGTCCTCGCCGGTGTCGGAAGCCGACATCGCCGTCAACGATTTGCTCGAGGCGCGCCTGCGCTCGACCGCGCCGGATTACGGCTGGCTGTCGGAGGAGAGCGCCGACGATGCGACGCGGCTGTCGCGGCGGCGGACCTGGGTGGTCGATCCCATCGACGGCACCCGCAACTTCCTCAACGGCCACGACGAATGGTGCGTCAGCGTCGCGCTGGTCGAGGGGGCCTCGCCGGTGCTCGCCGCGGTGTTCGCGCCCACCAGCGACGAGTTCTTCTTCGCGGCCCGCGGGCAGGGCACGACGCTCAACGGCAGGGCCGTGCGGGCGACGTCCGGCTCGGTGCTGGACTTCTCCCGCGTCGCCGGCCCGAAGCCGATGGTCGAGCGGCTCAACATGTCGGGCGGCGACATCAAGCTGCATCCGCGAATCGGCTCGCTCGCGCTACGCCTGTGCCGGGTCGCCGACGGCGTGCTGGATGCGGCTTTTGCGGGGGGCAACAGCCATGATTGGGACCTTGCGGCGGCCGATTTGATCGTGCAGGAAGCGGATGGTAGGATGAGCGACCTCTCCGGAGATCCCATCCTCTATAACCGCCGGGAAGTCACGCACGGGGTGCTGGTGGCAGCGGGTCGCGATCGTCATGCGGGCATCGTCGCGCATTTTCGAGACCGTCCCTTGCCCTGAGTGCGTCCGCCGTGCTTCTCGAACACTGCTTTGCCGGGCAGCCCGCTAGGAAAGAACCCATGTCAGATAGTGCCCCGCAACAATTGCTGCATCTCGTCATCGGTGGCGAACTGCTCGATCTCGAGCACAACACCTTCAAGAACCTCGACGACGTCGAGATCGTCGGCCTCTATCCGAACTATGCGTCCGCACACGTCGCCTGGCGGGCCAAGGCGCAGAGCACGGTCGACAACGCGCAGATGCGCTATTTCATCGTCCACCTCCATCGGCTGCTCGACCCGAATCAAGAACCGGCGCGTTGAAAAAACTGCTTCGCAATACGCTGCGAAGCAGCTTCGTTCAGCGTGCCGTCGGGGTCCTGGCGGCCGAATATCTGCGTCTGGTCTGGCGGACCAACAAATTCACGTTCGATCCGCCCGACGTCTATGACATCGTCGAGCCGCAGATCCCCGCGATCTTCGCCTTCTGGCACGGCCAGCACTTCCTCACGCCGTTCATCAAGAACAAGGACTCCTACCGGGCCAAGGTCCTGATCTCGCGGCATCGCGACGGCGAGTTCAACGCGATCGCCGTCGAGCGGCTCGGCATCGGCCTGATCCGCGGTTCCGGTGACCACGGCGGCGCCTTCCACCGCAAGGGCGGGGTCGGGGCGTTCAGGGAAATGGTGCAGACGCTCGAGGACGGTTGTAATGTCGCGCTGACCGCCGATGTCCCCAAGCGCTCGCGCGTGGCCGGGCTCGGCATCATCATGCTGGCACGGGAATCGGGACGGCCGATCATGCCTTTCGCGATGGCGACCAGCCGCTTCATCCGGCTCAAGAACTGGGACCGCACCACCATCAACCTCCCGTTCGGGCGGGGCGCATTGGTCGGCATCAAGGAAATCCACGTTCCGCCGGATGCCGACGCCGCCACCATGGAAGCGCTGCGGCTGGAGCTGGAAGAGACCTTGAACGAGGCGACCCGCCGCGCCTATGCGCAACTCGGCCGCCCGGGGCCCCAAGATGGCTAACTCGCTGCCCAATCGGCTGCCAATGACGCTGCGGATGTACCGGCGCCTGGCGTCGGGTCTGGTGCCGCTTGCGCCCGCGTTGATCAAGCGGCGGCTGAAACAGGGCAAGGAAGATCCCGCGCGCGTCGGCGAGCGGCGGGGCCTGTCCCGGGACGTGCGTCCGCACGGCCCGCTGGTCTGGATCCACGGCGCCAGCGTCGGCGAGGTGCTCGCCGCGGCCGCGCTGATCGGGCGCCTGCGCGATCTCAATCTGCGCATCCTGCTGACCTCGGGCACCGTCACCTCGGCCGCCGTCGTCGCAAAACGCTTTCCGCCCGACGTCATCCATCAATACGTGCCGTATGATTCCCCGCGCTATGTCGCGCGCTTCCTCGATCACTGGAAGCCGTCGCTGGCGCTGTTCATCGAATCCGATTTGTGGCCCAACCTGATCCTGGCGGGCGCAACGCGGCGGGTGCCGATGGTGCTGATCAACGGGCGGATGTCGCCGCGCTCTTTCCCGCGCTGGCGGCGGATGTACGGCACCATTTCGGCGCTGCTGTCGCGGTTCGACATCTGCCTCGCGCAGTCGAAGACCGATGCGGAGCGCTTCTCGGCGCTCGGCGGCCGCGACGTCGTCACCACGGGCAACCTCAAGCTCGACGTGCCGGCCCCGCCGGCCGATGCCGCAAAGCTCGAACGGCTGATGGCGATGACGCGCGGGCGCCCGATCATCGTGGCGGCCTCGACCCATCCGGGCGAGGACGAGATGCTGGTCGCGGCGCATCGCAGCCTCGCCGGTTTCTTCCCGCAGCTTCTGACGGTGATCGTGCCGCGGCATCCGGATCGCGGCGCCTCGATCGCTGGCTTGATCACGGCATCGGGTCTGAAGCCGGCATTGCGCTCGCGCGAGGAATTGCCGACGGCCGCGACCGACGTCTATGTCGCCGACACCATGGGCGAACTCGGCCTGTTCTATCGCCTCTCGCCGATCGTGTTCATGGGCGGATCGCTGATCCGCCATGGCGGCCAGAATCCGATCGAGGCGATCAAGCTCGGCGCCGCCATCGTCCATGGTCCGCACGTCTTCAATTTCGCCGATGTCTACGAGGCGCTCGACGGCAGCGGCGGCGCGCGCCCGGCCGAGACGCAGGAGGCGCTGGTCAAGCAGCTCGGCCAGCTGCTGGCCGATCCCGCCATGCGCGACAAGATGCAGCGTGCCGGTAGCGGCGTGGTCGAGGATCTCGGCGGCGCGCTCGATCGCACCATGATCGCGCTCGAGCCCTATCTGCTGCAGCTGCGGATCGAGATGGGGGCCGCCAATGCGTGAGCCGGCCTTCTGGTACCGGCCGCGTTCCCTCGAGTCACATGCGTTACAGCCGTTGGGTCTGCTCTATGGCGCGATCACCGAACGGCGCATGCTGCGCAAGGGCTTTGACGCCGGCATCCCCGTGATCTGTGTCGGCAACTATCATGTCGGCGGCGCCGGCAAGACGCCGACCGTGCTGGCGTTGACGAAGCTGTTGCGCGAGCTCGGCGAGACGCCGGTGGTGCTCAGCCGCGGCTATGGCGGCCGCCTGACGGGCCCGGTGATGGTCGACCGGATGCGCCACACCGCTTCCGACATCGGCGACGAGCCGCTGATGATGGTGCGCGACGTTCCCGTTACGGTCGCGCGCGACCGCCTCGACGGCGTCGCGCTGGCAAAGTCGCAGGGCGCCACCGTGATCCTGATGGACGACGGTTTCCAGAACCCGCGCCTGCTCAAGGACGCCTCCCTGATCGTGATCGACAGCGAGCGCGGCCTCGGCAACGGCAAGGTTTTTCCGGCGGGTCCCCTGCGCGCGCCGCTGAAGGCGCAGCTCGCGCGCACCGACGCGCTGGTGCTGATCGGAAATGGCCATGCCGCGGACGATGTCGCGGCGGAGCTTGCGAAGCATAACAAGCCGGAGCTGCGCGCGCGCTTGCAGCCGGATGCAGCCTCGCTCGCGCAGCTGTTCGGCAAGCGCGTCTTCGCCTTCGCCGGCATCGGCGATCCCGAACGCTTCTTCCGCACCCTGCGTGCCAGCGGTATCGAGACCGTGCGCACGCGCCCGTTCGCCGATCACCACATGTTCACGGACAACGAAATCGCCGCGCTCGCAGCGGAGGCGCAGCGCGAGCAACTCACGCTGGTGACGACGGAAAAGGATCTTGCGCGCCTGCGCGGCCGCGACGGCGTGCCCGACGGCATCGTGCCGTTCGCCGTCGAGCTCGAATTCGACGATCCGGCAAAGCTGCGGCAGTTGATCAGCGATCAACTCTACAAGGCGCGCGAGCGACGATTCGTCAGGCGATGATCTCGCAGAGCAGAGCGAATTCGTCATCGCTCGAAGAGCAAAGGCGAAGACCTGCCGCGTATCCATGCCACCGTGAAGATGCGATGGAAAAATAATTCACCCAGCGTCATGCGATGTCTCACGATTGAGCGGGCGACATGTCGCGGCTGATGAATTCCCTTCCGCGCCTTCGGCAGTTGATGTAGCCTTGCAGCAGAGCCGTTACCGGGACGTGCCGAACTCCCGGAAATCATCGGCGGCGTTTATGCCCACGGCGGGCAGTACCTTCATCATTGCAGATGCAGCGGCCGTACCGATCAGTTCGGAACGGCAGGGGGAGTCATTGTCAAACCCCAGAGGAGACATGCCATGCATTTTTGCCTCGCCGGACAATACACGCCACGCGCTCTCAATGCCATTTTGGAGAATCCCACGACCGATCGCCAGGAGGCGGCGAGAAAGCTCATCGAGGCGGCCGGCGGAAAACTGATTTCGATGTATAGCGTCGCGGCCGACGGCCCGGGCGTTTTAGTGATTTTCGACGTGCCTGATCCGAGTGCGGCTCCGGCCATTTCCGGCCTGACCGTCACGGCGGGCACCCTGCAGAACGTGAAATTGACTCGGTTGTTCACGCAGGACGAGATCAAGCAGGTTCGCCAGAACGCGGCGAAGCTGCGCTCGTCGTATAGCCCACCCGGAAGCTGACATCCGGATTGAAAGCGAAGCCGCCGCTGTTTGACCAAGCGGCGGCAACGCTCACCCCTCGGCAATCATCACGTCTGCAAACCGGGGCGAGGCGAAAATCCGCCGGCGTCGATTGATGGACGATGCGGTATGGCGGGGGCTGCATCCGGTGTTATGGGTCTGACCGTACGTGTTTGCCAGCGACCTCGGCATACGGCCTGCGATCGCGGTTCAGCAATCAGTCATGCTCACCACGCGCCGACGGCCATCAATCCGGCAATGGTCAGGCACGACATGCAAGCCACCATGAAAGTATAACATTCGGGTGTATTCATTGTTGACTCCCAAACTGCTTGCCAATTGCTTGGTCACTGCTACGCGGGAGAGATCGCCGGTCCTGGGGCCGATTCAATTCGGCGCGCCGCGACCGGTCTTGCGTTGTGCGTCCGTCCTCTCATCGTCACCCTGATCCGCAGGATGATAATTCGCGTCATGAGCTTCGGAGCGTTCAGCTGCGATCAGAAGCTGTTTCCGCATTTCAGCGAGGCGGGCGCGGCAATATTCACGATAGAGCAGGTCGAATATGGTGGGCATGATCACCCCCATCGTTGACTTTCGATTTACAGATCTTCCACCGCGAATTTTCGAGGTGATCGTAGCCCGCCTGATGGCTCTTCGATATGAGCCCGTTCACAGACTGCGCCAATTCCAAAGCTCGATCGCTGTTTGGTTGACTTGATCGTCTGTGCGCTAAAAAGAAACAGGGCTAATGACCTAACATTCAGTTTAGCAGCGCTCTGTTTCAACAAGACTTCGTCAAACAACTTGAGGGCGTCGGATCGCGACGAAGAATCCAACCTCAGCGCGAAATGACTAACCACGGAGTGCAAGCGCTGTTCGATGCAACGCTGCAGCAGCCTGCCATTCAGATCATCGCAGCGCTCCGGCAACAGCGATCATCGCGACAAGGCGCGCGAGCGGCAGTTCAACAGATGGTGATCCCGGAGCTCTGGCAGGGTGGCAAAGCGCGGCGTGCCGACATGTTTGTCTGAATTCGCGGTGATGTTGTGGGCAGGGCCCTTTGCGCCTTTGCCCACCCTGCGACACCCGCCATTCAGGCGACATTCATCGCAAGACCCGTATCGATCCGAGTCGATCGGGAGAGTTCGATGAAACTGCCGTCTGCGACCGTTGCCGCCAGCCTTGTGTGTCTGATCATTGCGCCGGTGTTCGCGCAAACGCCGCCTGTCGCGGCTCCCGCTGCTCCAACCGGCACGGTGCCAGTTCCCGCGACCAAGCGCGTCACATGTCTTGCGACGACGCAAAATCTGAAGGGGCAGGACAAGCGCGACCAGATGCAGCTCTGCATGGCGCAGGCGCGGCTTGATTGCCTGAAGCAGGCGATCGATCAGAAAGTCGTCGGCGAAGCCAGGAAGAGTGCGATCAAGACTTGCGTAGGCACGGATGGTCCCGAGCAGCAATAGCCGAACGCCCTCGCGAACTCGGTGCCGTAGGGTGGGCAAAGCGACGCGTGCCCACCGTCTTCGTCGCGATCGTGGAGAGATGGTGGGCACGGCGCCTTGCGCCTTTGCCCACCCTGCGAGATCTACAAGATCACGGCTGCGGCTTCAGCGCGCCGGGAAAGTGCCGCTGCAACACGGCGACGGGCGTGGCGTAGGCTTCTTGCAGGTCCACGCTCCAGTACTTCAACTCGTCGAGCGGAATCCGCGTATCGGTGATCGCGCAGCGGACGAAGGTCCCCGGCGAGATCACGCGGAAATCGCCGTCGAGATATTGCACCTGCGCTTCGCCATGGCCCGAGGGGCCGAACTTGTTCAGCACGGTCGACAGTCTCCGTGGAAGGCCTCTCCGCGGAAAACGCCGGAGGGCACGATGTGTTGGACGGGATGTAGCATAGATAGGGCGGCTTGTCCGCCCGGTAAACCCACCGGTTTGTGATGTTTTGGCGCCGTTTCCGCGTGATAGGGCTTGGACGAAGGATCCAACGGCAGAGTCCGATGCGCCTTCGATTGACCGCCCTGTTCCTGATGTTCCTGATGCCGGCCGCTCACGCCGCGCCGGCGCCGCAGCAGGTCGAGATTCCGCTGTCGTCCGGAATCCTGCATGCGCAGCTCTACAAGCCCGAAGGCGAGGGGCCGTTTCCGACCGTGATCGCGCTGCATGATTGCGGCGGGATCAGTAGTCATTCCGAGCCGGTGCTGCCGCGCTATCGCGACTGGGCCGAGCGGCTGCTCAAGGCCGGCAACGCCGTGCTGCTGCCCGACAGCTACGGCTCGCGCGAGCTCGGGCCGCAATGCCGCGTCAAGGAGATGCACGTCAAGGCGCGGCGCGAGCGTGTTGCCGACATCGCGGCCTCGCGCGCCTGGCTGATGAAGCAGGCCTGGGTGGCGCGCGACCGTGTCAGCCTGATCGGCTGGGCCAACGGCGCCAGCGCGCTGCTCTGGGCCGTGCGTCCGCAGAGCGCGGCACGCGATCTGGGTCCGGATTTCCGCGCCGCGATCGCGTTCTATCCGGATTGCCGGATTTCTGCCGGCCTCGGCTGGAGCGCGCGGGTGCCGACCCTGGTGCTGATCGGCGCCAATGACGACGTCTCGTCGCCGCCGGCTTGCCGCCAGATGGTCGACGGTGCGCGCGGCCGCAGCGCGCTTGCGCGCATCGTGGTCTATCCCGGCGCCTATCATGATTTCGACCGCGCCAACACGCCGCTGCACGCAGCTGCCGGCAGCCCCGACGCCGCCGCCCCCGAGCACGGCCATCTCGGCACCGATGCGCAGGCGCGCGCGGAGTCGCAGAAGGACGTTGCGGAGTGGCTGGCACGGTAGGGAGGTGCCGTAGCCCGGATGAGCGAAGCGACATCCGGGACGACTATTCCCCGCATATCGCTTCGCTCATGCGGGCTACAAATCCCCCAAGCGGGGCCGCCCGAGGAACAACAGCGGACAGCCCCGCATCGACCACCGCCCTGCACGGACCATGATGGCCGACCGTGAATCTACGGATCGCGCATCAAACGGGTTTCAGCATGTGGCGGCGCCATCATTCGACCACGATGTCGATTAAACGCATCGTTCATGCGCAACCGCTTCGTCCTTTTCTCGTCCGCACTGATCGTCTTCACCGTCGCGATCTTCCTGTTCGAAGCCCACGCCGGCGCGCCGCAACTCGCGCCGGAACATTGCGGCTTCTGGACCACGATCGACGCGGGATTGTCCTGCCGGTAGGTGAGCCGGTGTCGTAGCCCGGATGAGCGAAGCGATATCCGGGGTGACTGCTCCCGCTAAGCACCGCTGCTACCCCGTCATTGCGAGCGCAGCGAAGCAATCCAGAATCTTTCCGTTGAGGGATTCTGGATTGCTTCGTCGCAAGAGCTCCTCGCAATGACGAGCTTGTGGCCCGCGCTCTCCACACACTCGCTGTCATCGCCCGGCCAGTGCGCAATTGCGCACTAGGAACGGGCGATCCAGTACGCCGGGACGTCCGTGATTCATCGGGAAGCCGCGGCGTACTGGATTCCCCGCTTTCGCGGGGAATGACACCGCGAGTGGAACGCCGCCCTCACGTCTCAGAACAAATTGCCCTGGTCCACCGGCTTGGCCACGCGCTTCGGCGCGGGTTTTGTTTCCTGCGCGGCCGGCTTCGGTTGCGACGGCGTGCGCTTGGTCGTCGGCGCAGGTCGATCCGCATCCGCGGTGGCCGCCACTCGTCCATCCGCAAACTCGATCTCGACGCGCGCGCCGGGCCCGATCGCATCCGCCGCATGCAGCGGATGTCCGGCTTCGTCGCGCACCAGCGCGAAGCCGCGCGCGAGCACGCTGCGATAGGACAGCGCGGAGAGCAGCTTGCCGCTGTTCTCGACGCGGGCATCGAGCCGGTGCAACAGCGTGACGAGCGCGCGGCCGGCGCGTTCGCTAAGACGATGCGTACGCTCGCGCTGGCGGGCGATCGCGTTGCGCTGTGCCTGTGCGTTGGAAAGTTTTGAGGCGCGCAGTCGCACCTCAAGCCCGGCAAAACGGTCGCGCCGCTGCCGCAACAGCGAGCGCGCGGAAAGGCCGAGCCGCTCGCCGCACACGGTGAGCCGGTGATCGGCCTGCGAGATCTGCCCGTGCAGCACCCGCAGCGTCAGTTTTGCACTGGCAGCGGTAAACCGGCGGAAATGCGCGTGCGTGTTGGCCTTGAGCCCGCGGGGCAGGGCAGCGCCTGCTGAATCCAGCCGCTGCCGCGGGATCGCGAGCAGATCGCCGGCCGCCGGCAGTGCGCGCGCGGCGGCGCGCAGCTCGCTGCGGCGGCTCTCATGGGCACGCTGCCAATAGGCGCGGGTGCGGCGGGCGAGATCGGCGACCTCGACGAACAATTCGCTGCGCACCGGCACCGCCATCTCGGCCGCCGCCGTCGGCGTCGGCGCGCGCTTGTCGGCGACGAAATCGATCAGCGTGATGTCGGTCTCATGCCCGACCGCCGAGATCAGCGGGATCATGCTCTCGGCCGCGGCGCGCACCACGATCTCCTCGTTGAACGACCACAGGTCCTCCAGCGAGCCGCCGCCGCGCGCGACGATCAAGACGTCGGGCCGCGGAATCTTGCCGCCCTCGGGCAGCGCGTTGAAGCCGCGGATCGCGGCTGCGACCTGCTCGGCCGATCCTTCGCCCTGCACCTTCACCGGCCACACCAGCACGCGGCGGGGAAAACGATCCTCCAGCCGATGCAGGATGTCGCGGATCACGGCGCCGGTCGGCGAGGTCACGACGCCGATCACCTCGGGCAGCCAGGGCAGGAGCTGCTTGCGCGCCTCGTCGAACAGGCCCTCGGCGGCGAGCTTCTTCTTGCGCTCCTCCATCAGCGCCATCAGCGCGCCGATGCCGGCCGGCTCCAGCGCCTCGATCACGATCTGGTACTTGGAGGAGCCCGGATAGGTGGTGAGCTTGCCGGTGGCGATCACCTCGAGCCCTTCCTGGGGCTTGAAGCGCATGCGGCCGTGCACGCCCTTCCAGATCACCGCCTCGATCTTGGCGCTCTCGTCCTTCAGCGCGAAATAGCAATGGCCGGAGGAGTGGGGGCCGCGAAAGCCCGAGATCTCGCCGCGGACCCGGACATGGCCATAGGTGTCCTCCACCGTCCGCTTCAGGGACTGCGAGAGCTCGGAAACGGTGAATTCGGGCGCGTTGTTCAGTTGTTCCGCAGGCGGCATCGGCAAACGATTCGGCATTTTGGGGTCAGACCCGACGTTAAGGATTTTCGCAGCGCGGCGCCAATCCGGGACTTGATCGTAAGAGTACTCTGCAATATAGAGTTCTCTATTGGTGGTGTGAGAGGGAGTTTGAGCCATGGCGATCCGTCTGCTGCGCGGCGTTTTGAGCGGCCTGAAATGGGCGCTGTGTGCGGTCGGCGCCGCGGCGCTGATCCTGGTCGCGATGATTGCAACGCCGCTGGAGCGGCCGCCGGAGATGCGATCGGTCTCCGAGTCCGCCAAGGGGATCGACTGGTCCACACTGCCCGCGCTCGAGCGCTTCCAGGCCCGCGACGGCACCTGGATCGGCTTTCGCCACTATGCGCCGGTTGGCGCCGCGACCGACCGGGGCGCGATCTTCATCCATGGCTCCTCCGGCTCGAGCGGAACGGTCAATCACGCGCTGACCCATGCGATCGCCGCGCGCGGGGTGGAGACCTGGGCGCTCGACATTCGCGGCCATGGCGGCTCCGGCACGCGCGGCGACATCGGCTATGTCGGCCAGCTCGAGGACGATCTCGTCGATTTCGTCGCGCATGTCCGCAAGAGCGCGCCGGACCTGCCGCTCACCCTGATCGGCCATTCCGCCGGCGCCGGCTTCTCGCTGCGCGTCGCGGCGACCCCGATCATGCAGGACATGTTCGTGCGCACCGTGCTGCTCGCGCCCTATCTCGGCTACGACGCGCCGACCAACAAGCCGAAAGCCGGCGGCTGGGCCAACGCGGACATGCCGCGCTATTTCGGTCTTGCCGCGCTGCGCAAGCTCGGCATCGACTGCTGCTCGCAGCTTCCGGTGCTCGCTCTGGCCGTGCCGCAGAATTCGGCGAAGTATCTGGTCTCCACCTATTCCGACCGCCTGATGCGCAATTTCGGCACGCGCGGCTATCGCATCGATCTTCCGGCGACGACACGCCCGATCACGGTCTTCGGCGGCGCCGAGGACGAGATGATGATCTCGGACAAATATGCGGAGACCGTGCAGGCAGTGAAGCCTTCGGTCGACGTCAAGGTCATCGACGGCATCAACCACATGGGCATCGTCACCAACCCGAAAGCGGTCAATGCGATCGCCGAGGATGTGGCAACGCGCGGGAGCGGGCAGTCATGATCGACAGCAAACAGGCGGCTGAAGCGCTCGCCGATATCGACGACATGGTCAGTCGCGTCCGTCAATCGCGGATCTACGACCTCGCCAGCCAGTTGATCATCATGTGGGGCGGACTGGTCTTCGCCGCCAATATCGCCACGTGGCTGTGGCCGCAGCAGGGATATTATTTCTGGATTACGGTCTACGTCCTCGGCATTGCCGGCTCCTTCGCCATCAGCGCCTCCAATCAACCATCGAGTGGCATTCGCAGCTTCGACGCGCGCATGCTGGCCGCTTTCCTGATGCTCGTCGGGTTCGGCTTGTTCTGCTCGTCGGTGCTCGGCCACTTCACGCCGCGCCAGCAGGGCACGTTCTGGACGATCTATTGCATGCTGTTCTACGCGCTGGCCGGCTTGTGGTTCGGCCGCGCCTTCATCGTGATCGCCGCTGCGATCACCGCGCTGACGCTGATCGGCTATTTCTTCGTGGTCGGCGACACCTTCCTGCCATGGATGGCGGTCGTGAACGGGGGCGGCCTGATCGTCGGCGGCCTCTGGATGCGGCGGAGCTAGACATGGCCGAGCTCGACGACATCATCCACCAGCCGTTGCGGCTGAAGATCATGGCGGCGCTGAATGCGCTGCCGCAGTCGGCAGGCCTGGAGTTTTCAAGGCTGAAGAAACTCACCGGCGCCACCGACGGCAATCTCGGGGCCCATATCGAGACGCTGGCCAAGGCCGGGTATGTTTCCGTAGAGAAAGCCTTTGTCGGCAAGAAGCCGCAGACCACAGTCACCGCCACCGCCGCCGGCCGCGGCGCCTTCGCACGGCATGTGGCGACGCTGCAGGAGATCATTGCGGGGAAGCAAAGCTAGGCAATCGGCAATATTGGTACAGTTGGGTGGGAACCGCGAACTGCGCCCATCAGCATTGATAAGACTAGACAATTTTCGCCGCTAGGTTCGGGTTTTGTAGCAGTCTTTTGTATTTGCGCTAGCCCCTACAGGGCCCTACGGAAGGCCGGTCGCGACGTCATCCACCACCCGTGCACTTAGCTTTCAATCACAGTCAGATTTGCCGTCGATGGTGCTTTCGTTCGCCGCAAACTCGCCCACGCTGTTTCCAGCGGCAGTGACCACCCCAGGACGAGATGACGCTTGGCTGCTTCGTGAGCGTAACCATCGTCTGCCCTCCTGCAAGTCTTGGCTTGTATCAGCGCAGGATTCCTTCACCGTTGCTCGGGATGCAGCATTCGACGTAAAGGCTGTCTAGGCATTTTGGCTAAGTCCGCTCCTTTAGGTTTACAGCTTATCGCTTGCCCTTTAGCTTCCATACAACTTGTGGGTTGAGGGGGAAGCATGTCCAAGCCAGTTAAAAAGGCTGCGCAAAAAGCTGTGCCGAAACAGCCAATCGTAGTTTCATGCGTCAATCTCAAGGGAGGGGTCGGCAAGACTGCTATCGCAGTAAATTTTGCTGCCTATTGTGGCCGGAAAGGCCTGCGCACGCTCTTGATTGATTTGGACCCGCAAACAAACGCAACGTTTTCCTGTATCTCTGTTCCGGCTTGGGAAAAACACGCTACGGCTAACGGCACGGTTGCCAACCTCCTTGGGGTCCGTCAACACACGAGTGCCGAGGGTAAAGCTAAGCCCGTGCAGGACGTGATACTCAAGGGCGTCTTCAACAACGTTGATTTGATTCCCTCTCACCTCGACCTCTTCACCATCGATCTGGACTTGAGTTCTGAAGTCGCTCGCGAAACGCGCCTCCGCAGAGCCATCAAGGATGTTCTCGGGAACTACGACGTGGTTGTGTGCGACTGTCCGCCCAACCTCACTATCCCTACTCAAAACGCTCTGGCCATCAGCACTCACTACGTCGTTCCCGTTTCCTTGGACTTCCTGTCGAGCCTTGGAATCGCGCTGTTGCTAAACCGGATCTCTAAACTCTCTCAAGATTTGGAAAACCCTTTGATTCACGCCGGGATCATCATCTCGCGCGTTGGTCGCACGTCTTATTTTCGGACACAAACGGCGCAAACCCTTCAAACGGCGTTCCAAGGCATGGTATTTTCTACCCAGATTGTTGAACGGACTTCTGTTGCAGAATCCGCAGCCAAGAACTGTTCGATTTTTGGAATGCCTGATAACAACGCTATCGGGGAATTTACCGCTCTGGGTGACGAGCTGCTCGCAAAGCTGAAGACAAAATGAAAACTCACGAAATAGCAAAGATACTCGTCAATTTGGCGGAGGCACTTCGGCTCGCTCCGAATGTAGAACTAGAGAGCATGAAACTGCGACCGCCGACGCGACCGAAGCCGAATACAGCTGACATCCCCATGGCGCTGAGCGCCTTGGTGGCGTTGTCACAATTTGACAAGGCGCAGTGGCGGACCGTGATCGAAGAGTACAAGTTTCCATTGGAGGTCAAAAATACAGAATCCACACGTGACATCGTAGGGAAGATTCTGCGGCATTTAGAGCAAGACCCCGAAGCCCGGAAAAAACTCAGAAACGCCGTCCAGCGAACCAAGTCGGATGTTAATCCCGAGCTGATGACGGCGCTCAACTTTTTGCTGAAGTAATGTCACAGCTAATCAACGAAATTGATGCCAACCATGCCGTCTTTTTCAAGGAGTGGACAGCACAAGCTGCGCAAAATTGGACGCAACTTCAAGATAACGCCGTATACCAAGAAAGCTATCGCAGGCTGAGCGCTATTCAAGCGATTAAGGCCTATTTGGTAGTTCCACACTACAGTAGTGGGAGCGCTGCGTTTTTTTTCGAAGCGCATAACGACGCTCTCGTTTCACATGTGAATGCTTCGGTTGGAGCTTGGCGCGCCGCTCTGCAGGCTTTGCGTGGCTGCATCGAAAACATTCTCTGTTCGATCTACTACAATGATCATCCGATAGAACTGGAGCTTTGGGGCTCTGGCAAGTTCATCATCGGCTTTACGGATTTAGTTAGGTATCTCGAAAAACATCCACGCTTGGGATCGTTGCCCGAAAACGTATCAGGCCTTGGGCTCCTGAAGACCGAGTACGCACTGCTATCCAAAGCTGTTCACGCATCAGCCGTTGACTTCCGTATGACTGATCCCATTTCGGACGTCCTGCTTTGGAGCGTCGATCCGATCAAGGCCTCGATGTGGTCAACGAGGGAGAAGCGCACGATAGAGGGGGTTTCGTTGCTTATGGCATCGATGCACAGCAGTGCCTTACAGGGTACAAAGTTGACACCTCTGCGTGAAGTTTTGGGACTTAGCATCAGCACGTCAAAACGGACTGCTTTGCGCCAAGCCGTGGGCGTCAACATCCGGACCCCGTAGCTCTCTCCAGCTCCGAGCGTTTTGAGCTATACAAATCGGAATCCCTGCGATTCCGCAGAGCACGTTGTATAATAACTAAACGGGCACTTAGGCGACAGCAGGCTGCACCTCTACCTGCCGTTTGAACTGCCGCGCTTTCACAATCGCGTATATGGCTACACCGATTCCGATAGCTCTCAGAATGAGGTGCAGTATCGGTGCGGTCGCATTGACCTTTGAGTACTCTTCAAAGAAGACCGCGTTGGTCGCAAACGCAACGATTTGATAGACAAGGACACAGACGCTCACCGCAACGGATTGCGTTTTCATTCCCCAAATCGTCAGACAAGTGACTACGACTGCGTCAACGGCGAATGTCGCCAGCTCTTCGTTGGGCTTCCCCATCGCAAAAAGAGTACCGTGACCGACGGCCATCCAGAGCGTATGCCCGACCAGCACACCGAGCATCCAGGCGGCGTAGTCGCGCAGCTTCAGCTTCGTGAATATCCAAATGCACAAGGCAATAAGGAGCGCTGGTAACCAGTACAGTCCGCCGAATGCTCTGCCAACGACGACGCTTACAACAATGACAGCCCAACCAGAAATCGTGCCCATCCAGTTGCGCGGCTTCTTTTCAACCTGCGCGGCGGCCTGTCGATATTCAGGCGGCAACGGCGAGTTGCGCTGTTCGAGTACTGGAGGTTTCGGCACCGACCTGACGGGGACCGGAGGCGGTCGCACGAAAACCGCCTTGAGGGCGGGAAGGGTGCCAGCTTCTACCCAGTCCGCGTAGCCCTCCTGCCAGACGAGGACATCCTGCGGCCGAGCTTTCCTTTTGAGCACCTGCCCCAGCCCATCAAAATCGACAGGCCCTACAGTCTCACTCCCCTCTGCGTAGTACCAAAGGTCCGACATTCCGGTTCCCCGCCCAAGGCGTCAAATGTCGCGCGCTCGCCTCTTGGTTTCAATCCTTTTTATCGGGCTGACTGACCGCAGCGCCAAAGTATTTCGCCCGCCATTTTTCCAGCTCGCCAATGTAATGCTCTTTGGTCTTGAGCAAGGGCAAGCCCACTTCTTTGAAGAAGGCACCGAAAACGATGCCGCTGTTGCAGGTCATCTTCACCGCCTCTTGCGTCCACGCGACGAATGATTCCGGCCGATAGAATGGCCCTATCTCGCCCAGCGCATCTTTCACGGTCATTGCGAACCCACTCGGGGTCGCATGCGTCGCATGGTGCGATATCAGGTCATAGAGCTGCTTCCGCTTTTTCTCTTTGAAGCCGTCCCTCTTATCCAAAGCCTCACGGACCGCCGCCGGTCCAAACTCATTCCGCAGAGCTTTCGCATTAGCGCTCCGCCACTCGTTTACCTTCTCTGGATTGCTCACGAGGAAATCGACAAGAAAAAACGTCTCCAGAAAATCCCGTAAAGCAGAGAAGGCGTTTTGGTAATAACCAGAGTGCGCCAATTTTATCGACGAAGCCGCCGCATTAAAAAGTCTGATCCCGAGGAACTGCATCGTCAGCTCGTCTTCATTCTTTTGGGTGTAATCGTGCGTAAATGCCCACAGCATATTCATCGCTTCACGGATCATGTGGGTGTGGTCCGTCAGCTCTTCGTTCGCAGCAGTCAGCGCGAGGTGCTCGCCTCGCAACCGTTCCTCTTCGAGGTGGAGCGTGGTCAGATTGTCTATCGGCTGCATTTGTCCACCATCGAATCCCCTCCACTGCTTGCGCCCACACTACCGCTTGCCATGCAAAACGGAATCGCTGGGATTCCAAAACGTGCGTTGGCCCTCAAAACAGCCCGCGTTACAAATTCATCTAACGTTCGTTACATCTGTTTGTGTGAAGTGAGGCTGTGATGGCTGAGGGGAAATTTGTATCGTACCTGCGGGTGTCGCGAGACAAGCAAGGGAAGAGTGGCCTTGGCCTTGAGGCGCAGCGCGCCGCCGTCGAGAGCTACCTGAATGGCGGCCGGTGGAAGGTCCTCGCTGAGTACGTTGAGGTGGAGAGCGGCAAGCGTAACGACCGCCCCAAGCTCACAGCGGCCTTAGCGCACGCCAAAGTGTCTGGCGCCAAACTCGTTTTCGCGAAGTTAGACCGGCTCACTCGTGACGTGGACCTCCTCAGAGCCTTGGCGTCGAGCACGGTTGACCTTGTGTTCTGCGACCTTCCAAGCGTTCCCCCAGGTGCGATGGGCCGCTTCCTTCTCACGCAGATGGCAGCGGTGGCTGAGTTGGAAGTAGGACTTATTGGCGAGCGCACCAAGGCGGCTCTGGCGGCTGCTAAGGCTCGTGGGGTGAAGCTAGGCAATCCCAAAGGTGCCCGCGCCCTCCGAGGGAAGCAGGTGGGCAATGACCGGGCTGTGGCGAAGCTCAAGGAGAACGCTGTTCAGCGCGCCGCTGACCTCAAGGGCATCGTGGATGACATACGCGCCGCTGGGATCGCCACCACACGAGCCATTGCGGACGAACTTCATGCGAGGGGCATCAAGGCTCCTCGGGGTGACGTGTGGCACCCCACGGCCGTGTCCCGGCTTCTCAACCGCATTGACAGCACCACCAAATGAAACCGGAGAACAAGATGCTGATGATCATCGGTGCGCAGAGAATTCGCCCGCCGTGTCTCGATTTCCGACGGGTCCCTTTTTCAGCACCGGACCCTATTTTAGGGCGATCCCAGCGCCCGACTTCAAAGCTTCTTGGGTTAAAGCCTGCGCCGCCGCCGAGCTAACTGCAGCAGCGTGCGCGCTCAACATCTCCGCTACGTCTGCTTCGCCTTCCCGTAGCCGACATCAACGCCAAGCGGGCCAAGGCTCCTTGTGACCCGACGCGGACTTCCGCTGCCTAGCTGGTGTTTCCTTTAGAGGCGATATACTCTAAGAACACAACCATGCGTAGTTCATCAAATCTGACAACGTTTCGCGCGCTTGTCGTACTAGCGAGCGCGACTATTTTCGCGGCTTCCTTGACGCAGACCGCCGTTGTAGTTGACGGCTCCGATAGAGGTCTTGAACGACTTTCTTCTTATGGCTGGGAGCTATTAGTCCTAGGCGGGTTCAGCGTGTTTGGTGATGTTCCAAGCCTGCTGATTTGGCTTGCAAACCCGATACTGGCGGTCGCGTGGGTTCTCTATCTTCTTGATCGTCGCCGGGCCGCGCTGATTTCGGCCGTAACGGCCTTCGGCCTCACATTGTGCTTTGTTTGGGTCAAGTCTGTTCTAGGTCCTGGACCTGAAGGCGTGAATGTCGCTGATTTTGAGATGCGTCCAATTATCTCTTACGGAATTGGTTATTGGCTTTGGGTCGCTAGCGCCGCAGTGCTAATAGCGGGGATAGCGGCCGGCAACAGCGTGTCGTAGATCGTGGTTGAGCCAGAAGACTGCTTTTGGCCCATAGCTGGCCTTGTTGAGCGCTCTTGGCCTCCTTGTTCTCGCAGCGGACCTATGGCGCTCGCAGGCGGCCGGCAGGTCAGGTGGTGTTCCTCGGTCCCTTGTTACACGCGAGGATCGAATGGGTCCTTCCGGCCCGACTGGACCCTATCTTGGCGCGATGGCCACACGGCACTTCAAGTCTACTTGGGTTCAAGCGCCGCCTGCCGGGCGCACCGCCTGCGGTCTCAACGCAGCCGACACGCCCCAAGGATTCCATAAGGAGTCCACCCAGGGGCTATTCGTATCCATGCTGTCTGATGGCCCCCGAGCGCTGAAAACATCATCTTGTGTGAGCGGTTGCGAGGGCGCTTTGACCTCCACCGCCCAGCGTCCATAGGACGTGGCATCGCAGATGTAGTCTGCTCGGCCAGCTAGAGGAGGTCTCTCTTCGGCTGTTTCCGCCCGAGGAAGGCCCTGTCGTAGCGTAAGGGGACTTCAGTGCGAATGTTGGCGACCGTTCCGTGTTCATAGCCAAGTCGATGAAGAAGTGGACGTACGATGATCTCTCGCACGTCTGTTTCATTCATCGTGTCGAAGTTGGGGGTCATGGCCGTTACAGATTCCTGCTTTCGGGGCGAATCATTGGGCAGCAAGATACCCGATGGTCGAACGGAATAAGCAGTCATGCAATTCAGAATCGCCATTGTCCTAGAATGCACGTTGCGCGATGTCGCGCCCCGGGTTGTCCGGGGGGCTTTTGGCCCCATCCCCCTTGAGACCCGCCGCGATTCGTGCGACCTCGGCCCCCAGCAAAACCCCTCATTCCGAGCCTTCGATGCACATTCTCCTGCTTGGTTCCGGCGGCCGCGAACATGCCCTGGCGTGGAAGATCGCAGCCTCTCCCCTGGTGACCAAATTCTGGTGTGCGCCCGGCAATGCCGGCATCGCGCGGGAGGCGGAATGCGTGGCGCTCGATGTCGCCGACCATGCCGCCGTGATCGCGTTCTGCAAGACCAACGCGGTCGAGCTCGTCGTGGTCGGCCCGGAGACGCCGCTGGCCGCCGGCATCGTCGACGACCTCACCGCCGCCGGCATCAAGGCGTTCGGCCCGAACAAGATCCCCGCCCAGCTCGAAAGCTCCAAGGGGTTCACCAAGGCGCTCTGCACCGAATTCGGCATTCCGACCGGCGCCTACAAGCGCTTCACCAACGCCAAGGATGCGCGCGACTACGTCAACAGCCAGGGCGCGCCGATCGTGGTGAAGGCGGACGGCCTTGCCGCCGGCAAGGGCGTCGTCGTCGCCAAGACCGTGCGCGAGGCCGAGGACGCCATCGCCATGATGTTCGAGGGCGCCTTTGGCGAGGCCGGCGCGGAAGTCGTGATCGAGGAGTTTCTGCCCGGCCGCGAGATCAGCTTCTTTGCGCTGTGCGACGGTGAGACCGCCATTCCGCTGGCCTCCGCGCAGGACCACAAGCGCGTGTTCGACCATGACGTCGGCCCGAACACCGGCGGCATGGGCGCCTATTCGCCGACGCCGCTGGTGACGCCTGCGATCCATGACGCGATCATGGCCAAGATCATTTTGCCGACGGTCGCCGGCATGAAGCAGCGCGGTACGCCGTTCCGCGGCGTGCTCTACGCAGGGATCATGTTGACGACGCACGGCCCGAAGCTGTTCGAGTTCAACGTCCGCTTCGGCGATCCCGAGTGCCAGGTGCTGATGATGCGCATGATGTCGGACATCGTGCCCGCGTTCCTCGCCTCATGTGACGGCCAGCTCAAGAATTTCGATCTGCGCTGGTATCCGGAATCCGCGCTCACCGTGGTGATGGCCGCGAAGGGCTATCCCGGCGACTACCAGAAGGGCACGCGCATCGAGGGGCTCGATGACGCCGCAGAGGTCGAGACCGCCGAGATCTTCCATGCGGGCACCGTCGAGAAGGACGGTGCGATCCTCGCCAATGGCGGCCGCGTGCTCAATGTCTGCGCGTTAGGGGCGACCGTGACCGAGGCGCAGGCGCGCGCCTATCAGGCCGTCGACCGCATCAATTGGCCGGAAGGCTTCTGCCGCCGCGACATCGGCTGGCAGGCGGTGGAAGCCGAGAAGGCCAAGAACTGACAAGGCCAGGAGCTGACAAGGCCAAGAGCTGACAGGGTTTTCTGCCGCCGGCGCGCAATGTCTGGCCGCGCCCGTCGGCACTGCAAAAATGCACAGGCAGGTCATGAACTTAGCTACTGTGCATGGGGTTGTTTTCGACATTCTTGTTTGAGGCACCCTCGCGACTGACCAGATAAGGATGCAGAAGATGTCCGATCTCGCCGACCTCTATCCCGGCTTTGCCTCGGAGTGGATCAACACCTCCTCCGGCCGCATCTTCGCCCGCGTCGGCGGCAAGGGGCCGCCGCTGCTGCTGCTGCACGGCTTCTCCGAGACCCACGTGATGTGGCACCGCGTGGCGCCGCAGCTTGCCGACGCCTTCACGCTGATCATCGCCGATCTGCCGGGCTATGGCTGGTCCGACATGCCCGAGAGCGACACGCTGCATATCCCCTACAGCAAGCGCGCGATGGCCAAGGCCATGGTCGAGGCGATGGAGCAGCTCGGCCACGTCCACTTCGCGCTCGCCGGCCACGACCGCGGCGGCCGGGTGTCGTATCGCCTCGCGCTCGACCATCCCGGCCGGCTGTCGAAGCTCGCCGTGCTCGATATCCTGCCGACCTATAATTACTGGGAGCGGATGAACCGCGCCTACGCGCTGAAGATCTATCACTGGACCTTCCTCGCCCAGCCCGCACCGCTGCCGGAGACGCTCATTTCGAGCAATGGCGAGTTCTTCCTGCGCTTCAAGATGGCGAGCCAGACCAAATCGAAGACGCTCGATGCCATCGATGCGCGCGCGCTCGAGCACTACATCGCCCCGTTCCGCGATCCCGCCCGCGTGCATGCGATGTGCGAAGACTACCGCGCCGGCGCCTATTTCGACTACGACCTCGACAAGGCCGATTTCGATTCCGGCAAGAAGATCACGATTCCCATGCTCGCACTCTGGGGCAACGCCGGTATCGCCCAGGCCGCCGCCACGCCGCTCGACACCTGGAAGCAATGGGCCACGAAGGTGGACGGCATGCCGGTGGATTCAGGGCACTTCCTCACCGAGGAGAACCCCGACGTGACCGCGAAAGCGCTGCGCGAGTTCTTCCTCGCGCCTTAACGCCGCTCCCGGAAAAACTCCCGCAGCAGCCGCGCCGACTCGCTCTCACCGACGCCGGAATAGACGTCCGGCGCGTGATGGCAGGTCGGCGAGGCGAAGAACCGCACGCCGGACTCGACCGCGCCGCCCTTGGGATCGGCGGCGCCGTAATAAAGTCGTCTGACCCTTGCAAAGGAGATCGCTCCCGCACACATGGTGCAGGGCTCCAGCGTCACGTAGAGGTCGCAGTCCACCAGGCGTTCGCTGCCGATCTTTTTGGCGGCCTCGCGCAGCGCGACGAGTTCGGCATGGGCGGTCGGATCATGATCGGTCAGCGTCCTGTTCGCCGCGGTGGCGATGACCTCGTAATTCCGGACCACGACGCATCCGATCGGAACTTCGCCCGCCTTTCCGGCATTTTCGGCCGTTTTGAGCGCCAAATCCATGAAAGAGGGGGCTTTCAAGCCTCGTATCATTGCCAGAAACCTGCTAGTAGCTCCGCCTTCAGCAAGAGTGAATACCGGTTTTGCCTGAGCATGCGGCTCGAAACGAGCGCGCACAATGCTCTCGCGCCACCCCCTGAGTGAGATTATTCATGCCTCGCGACAGCGACAAAGACAACGATTCCCGCGGCCGGCGTGATCGAGGCCCGGCCAAGGGCCGTTCCGGCAAGGCGCGCGGCCCCGAGAAGAAATTCGCCAAGCGCGGCTTCGAGGGCAAGGGCGATCGCGATAGCCGCCCGCCCCGCGGCGACCGCGAAGGCCGCCCCTTCCGCCGCCGCGAGGAGGGCGATGCACCCCGCCGCGACTTCAGCGACCGTCCCCGCTTCAAGCGCGACGACCGCGGCGGCGAGGATCGCGGCGAGCGCAGCTTCAAGCCGCGTGGCGACCGTCCCTTCTCCGATCGCTCCTCGCGCGACGGCGAGAAGCGGCCGTTCAAGCCGCGTGGTGACCGCCCCTCCTATGGCCGTGACGACCGTCCGCCGCGCAGCCGGGATCGCGACGACTCGCGTCCCGCCGGCAGGTCTGGCGACAAGAAGTTCGGCGACAAGCGCCCGTATTCGCCGCGCGGTGATCGTCCGGAACGCAAGTTCGACGGCGAGCGCAAGTTTTCGCGAGGCGGCCCCGACCGTGGCGACCGCCCGCGCGATCGTGGCGAGCGCAGCGATTCCAAGCCCTGGCAGAAGCGCGACGCGGGTCCGCGTGGCGATCGTCCGCCGCGCAAGGATTTCAGCAAGGGTCCGCGCAAGGATTTCGGCGGCCGCGATCGCGGCGAGGACAAGCCTTGGCAAAAGCGTGACGACCGTCGCGAAGACGGCCGCGGCGAGGACCGTCCGCGGTTCTCGCGCTCGCGCGACGATCGCGCATCGGGCGATCGTCCGTTCCGTGAGCGTCCCAAGTTTGATCGGCCCCGTCGTGATGGCGATGACGACCGCGGAGGACGCGGCGGCGACCGGCCGAAATTCAATCGGCCGCGCGAGCGTTCCGAAGGCCGCTCCGACTGGCACGAGCATCCGCGCAGCGAAAATCGCTTCGGCGATCGTCCGCGCCGCGACAATGAGGACGAGAGCCGGATCTTCGAGAAGCGTCCGGCGTTCGGCGGCCGCGGCGCCTATCGTGACCGTGATCGGGATTTCGAGGGCCGGCCGCGCCGGGACGAAGCACCGAAGCCGAAGAAGGCCGGCGAACGTATCGCCAAGGTATTGTCGCGCGCAGGCCTCGCCTCGCGCCGCGACGCCGAGGAGATGGTCACGCAGGGGCGCGTCGCCGTCAACGGACGTGTCATCAATTCGCCGGCGCTCGACATCACCCGGAGCGATGTCGTCACTGTCGACGGCAAGCCGTTGCCGGAGCGCGAGCGCACGCGGCTGTTCCTCTATCACAAGCCGCGCGGGCTGATGACGACGCATGACGATCCCGAGGGGCGTCCGACCGTGTTCGACAATCTGCCCGAGGGTTTGCCGCGGCTGATCTCGATCGGCCGGCTCGACTTCAACACCGAAGGGCTGCTGCTGCTCACCAACGACGGCGGCCTCGCGCGCACGCTCGAGCTGCCGGACACCGGCTGGCTGCGCCGCTACCGCGTCCGCGCCCATGGCGACGTTACGCAGGCCCAGCTCGACGAGCTCAAGGGTGGCATCGAGGTCGAGGGCGTCAAATACGGTCCGATCGAGGCGACACTGGAGCGTGACCAGGGCGCCAATGTCTGGCTGGTGTTTGCGATCCGCGAAGGCAAGAACCGCGAGGTGCGCAACGTCTGCGCCCATCTCGGGCTCGAGGTGAACCGGCTGATCCGCGTGTCCTATGGCCCGTTCCAGCTCGGCGAGGTGCCCGAAGGCCAGGTCGAGGAGATCAAGTCGCGCGTGCTGCGTGAGCAGCTCGGCGACAAGGTGATCGAGAAGTCGGGCGCGCAGTTCGATGTGCCCTCGAAGTCCGCCTCGCGCGTCGATGATGCCCCGCGCGAAAAGAAGCCCGCCAGCAAACGTGGCGTGATCAACGACCGCAAGGGCCGCCGCGTGCTGGTGCAGCGCACGGGCAGCGAGGAGGCGCGCGAGCGCAACGAGTCCGAGGCCAACGGCTACGGCCCGCCGCGCCGTCCCAAGCGCGGCTATCACGGCAAGCGCGACCTGACGCCGCGGGAGGACTGACGTTGCGCGTCGTCGGCGGTCGATTGAAGGGGCGCAATTTGGCCTCGCCGTCCTCGCGCGACATCCGCCCCACGGCGGACCGCCTGCGCGAGTCCGTGTTCAACATCCTCGTGCACGCCTATGACGATCCGATCGAGGGCGCGCGCGTGCTCGATCTCTTCGCCGGCACCGGCGCGCTCGGCATCGAGGCGTCGTCACGCGGGGCGAAGTTCACGCTGTTTGTCGACAACGGCGCGGAAGCGCGCGCGCTGCTCCGCAACAATGTGGAGTCGCTGGGCCTCGGCGGCACGACAAAGGTCTATCGCCGCGATGCGACCGATCTCGGCCCCGCGCATCCGGTCGAGCCGTTCTCGCTGGTGTTCCTTGATCCGCCCTACGGCAAGGGTTTTGCCGAGAAGGCGCTCGCGTCTTTGCGCGACGGCGGCTGGCTCACGCCGGGCGCGCTGCTCGTGGTGGAAGAGGCGAAGGCGGCGCAGTTTGCGACGCCGGAGGGGTACGAGGAGCTGGAGCGGAGGGCTTATGACGACACGGAGTTCGTGTTTTTGAAGAGGCCGTAGTCTGTAGGGCGGATTAGCGAAGCGTAATCCGCCATGTCCCCGCGGGCGCAAAAGCGGCGGGTTACGCTTCGCTAACCCGCCCTACGAAGATCACCTTCGCCCGAACAGCTTCTCTACATCGCTTAGCTTCAGCTCGACATAGGTCGGCCGGCCGTGATTGCACTGGCCGGAGTTCGGCGTCTCCTCCATCTCGCGGAGCAGGGCGTTCATCTCTTCCGGCCGCAGCCGGCGGCCGGCGCGCACCGAGCCGTGGCAGGCCATGGTCGCGGCGACGTGCATCAGGCGGCGCTCCAGCGGCAGCGCCTCGTCCCACTCGGCCATGTGCTCGGAGAGATCGCGCAACAGGCCGCCCGCATTGGTCTTGCCGAGCAGCGACGGCGTCTCGCGCACCGCGACCGCGCCGGGTCCGAAGGATTCGATCGCAAGGCCGAACGACGCGAGCTCCTCGCTGCGCTCGAGCAGGCGCTCCACCGTCGCCTCGTCCATCTCGACGATCTCGGGAATCAGGAGGATCTGCCGCTGCACGCCGTTGGCGGCGAGCGACGCCTTCAGCCGTTCATAGACGATGCGCTCGTGCGCGGCATGCTGGTCGACGATGATCAGGCCGTCGCGGGTCTGCGAGACGATGTAGGTCTCATGGATCTGCGTGCGCGCCGCACCGAGCGGGCGGTCGACGAGATCGCCGACCGGCTGCGCCTCGATCCGCACGTCGGCACTGGGCGCACCGACATCGAATGCGGCCTGTGCGCGCTCGGCGAAGGCGGGCGCAGCTGCGCCGTCGAAGGACGGCATCGGCGCGACCGGGGCGGATGGCGAGGCCCGCCAGTCCCAGCCTGCCGGGCGCGGCGTGAACGCGGGTCGGAATGAGGACAACGCGCTCTCGCCGCTGTTGGCCGCCGTGCGCCGGCCCTCGCGCGCGAGCCCTTCCTTCAGTCCGTGCACGATCAGCGCGCGTACGAGGCCGGCGTTGCGGAAGCGCACCTCGGTCTTGGCCGGATGCACGTTGGCGTCGACCTCGCGCGGATCGAGCGTGACGAACAGCGCCAGCACCGGATGACGGTCTCGCGGCAGATAGTCGGCATAGGCCCCGCGCACCGCGCCGAGGATCAGCTTGTCGCGCACCGGGCGGCCGTTGACGAAGAGATATTGCCCGAGCGCGTTGGCCTTGGTCAGTGCGGGTGCGGCCGCATAGCCGGCGACGACCACGCCCTCGCGCTCGGCGTGGACCTCGATGGCATGGCTGCGGAACTCCGCGCCCAGGATATCGCCGAGCCGCGTCAGGCGGCCTGCCGCGCCGGGCAGCGCCGCGGCCCAGGTCACCGGCGCGCGCTCCTCGCCCGCCAGCGTGAAGGCGATATCGGGTCGCGCCATGGCGAGGCGCCTGACCACCTCCCGGATCGCCTCCGCCTCGGTGCGGTCGGTCTTCAGGAATTTCAGCCGCGCGGGCGTTGCATAGAAGAGATCGTTGACCTCGACGCGCGTGCCATGCGCCAGCGCGGCCGGCATGATTTCGGACTTCGCGCCGCCCTCGACCGACAGCGCCCAGGCATGCGGCTCGCTCGCGTGCCGCGTGGTGATGGAGAGACGCGCCACCGAGCCGATCGAGGGTAGCGCCTCGCCGCGGAACCCGAGGGTGCGGATCTGGAGCAAATCCTCGTCGTCGAGTTTTGACGTCGCATGGCGCTCGACCGCGAGTGCGAGATCCTTCGCGGTCATGCCGCCG
Organism: Bradyrhizobium sp. CCGB01; assembly: GCF_024199795.1. Lineage (NCBI taxonomy): Bacteria > Pseudomonadati > Pseudomonadota > Alphaproteobacteria > Hyphomicrobiales > Nitrobacteraceae > Bradyrhizobium > Bradyrhizobium sp. CCGB01. The sequence continues at coordinate 8,412,812 of NZ_JANADK010000001.1, read as the reverse complement.
CCGTCGTCGGTGATGCCGATCCGCCGCCGTCCGCCGCCATCGGTGAAGACGTCGATCCGGCTCGCCCTGGCATCGATGGCGTTCTCGACGAGTTCCTTGACCACGCTCGCCGGACGCTCGACCACCTCGCCGGCGGCGATGCGGTTGACGACCTGCTCTGGCAATTGGCGGACGGGCATGGAGCTTTCGATTTGGATTCGCTGACGGCGCTATTCTAGGCCGTGTTGCGTCAAAAGCATGTGTTGGGCAACAGCTGTGTGGCGCCCTGGGGAAGAGGGATGCCTATCACATTGAAGACATTGGACGTTCGAGAAAATTCGCGCAGCCGGGATGGAGCGATCGTCCTGATTGTGGGGGCCCAAGCAGCGGTGTAGCATCGTGAAAAAATGGCAACAGGACGGGAGGACGCCATGTGCCATCTCTTCGCGCACCAGCCCCAACGCGACTACGAATCCCAGACCCGCTCTTTGCGGATCGGCGGGCACTGCACCTCGATCCGGCTGGAGATGGCGTTCTGGGATACGCTGGAGGAGATCGCGGCCAAGGAGAACATGAGCGTCGGCAAGTTCCTGACGACGCTCTACAACGAGGTGCTCGACCATCATGGTGAGGTCAATAATTTCGCCTCGCTGCTGCGCTGCTCCTGCCTGATCTATCGCTCCAAGAGCATGGTGACGGTGCCGGAGTTCAAGGCCACGGTTGCGCCGCTTCTCGACGCCGCCGAATAGAAGCGACGGCGTAGCCGCAGGCGTGTAGCCCGGATGGAGCGCAGCGCAATCCGGGGCCTTAGTGCCGGCTGATAGATTCCCGGATTACGCTTCGCTCCATCCGGGCTACGAGACCGCCTCAATTACCTCAAATCTCCTTCTTCTGCATCGCGCCGGCGATGTAATCCGCCTGCCGGATCGCGAGGGCGACGATGGTCAGCGTCGGGTTGCAGGCCGCCCCGCTGGTGAACTGGCTGCCATCGGAGACGAACAGGTTCTTGACGTCGTGGCTCTGGCCGAACTTGTTGACCACGCCGTCGCGCGGCTTCTCGCTCATCCGGTTGGTGCCGAGATTATGCGTGCTCGGATAAGGCGGCGTCGGATAGGTCACGGTGGCGCCGACGGCGTCGTAGACCGCCGCCCCCTGCTTGTAGGCGTGCGCGCGCATCGCGACGTCGTTCGGGTGATCGTCGAAATGGACGCTCGCGACCGCCTGACCGTGCTTGTCCTTCACGCTGGGGTCGAGCGTGATGCGGTTGGTCTCCTGCGGCATGTCCTCGCCGACCAGCCACATGCCGGCCATTCGTGGATAGCCGTCGAGCGCCGCGGTGAACGGACGGCCCCAGGCGCCGGGATTGAGGAACGCCGCCATGAAGGGCAGCCCGATCGACAGCGTCTCCATCTCGTAGCCGCCGACGAAGCCGCGCTTCGGGTTGTTGACGGATTCGTCACGGATGATGCCGGCCATCGTGGTGCCGCGATACATGTGCACGGACTTCTCGAACACGGCATAGACGCTGCCGGTCATGTGCCGCATGTAGTTGCGGCCGACCTGACCGCTCGAGTTGGCGAGGCCATCAGGGAACATGCTCGAAGCGCTGTTCAGGAGTAGCCGCGGGCTTTCGATCGAGTTGCCGGCGACCGCGACGATGCGTGCCTTCTGGCGCTGCATCGCGCCGGTCCCGTCGGCGTAGACGACGCCGGTCACCTTGCCGCCGGCATCATGCTCGATCTTGACCACCATGCTGCCGGGGCGGACCTCCAGATTGCCGGTCGCCTCGCCCTTGGGGATCTCGGTGTAGAGCGTCGACCATTTCGCACCGGATTTGCAGCCCTGGAAGCAGAAGCCGATCTGCTGGCAGGCGCCGCGCCCGTCGCGCGGCTGGCTGTTGATCGCCATGTTGCCGGTGTGCACGGTCTTGTAGCCGAGCTTCTTCGCACCGGCCTCGAGCACCTTGAAGTTGTTGTTGCCGGGAAGTCCGGGAATGCCGTTGGTGCGGGTCACGCCCATCTTGTTCTCGGCCTTGGCGTACCACGGCTCCATCTCGGCAAGCGTCACCGGCCAGTCCAGGAGGTTCGCGCCGGGAATGTTGCCGTAGGTGCTCTTCACCTTGAACTCGTGCTCGTCGAAGCGCAGCGACGCGCCGGCCCAATGCGTCGTCGAGCCGCCGACCGCCTTGACGATCCAGGCGGGAAGGCCCGAAAAATCCTTGGCGACGCGCCATGACCCCGACGTGGTGCGGGCATCTGTCCAGGCGAGCTGGGAAAAACTCTCCCACTCGTCGTTGACGAAGTCCTGGTTCTCGATGCGCGGACCTGCTTCGAGGATGACCACCTTGACGCCCTTCTGCGCGAGTTCGTTGCCCAGCGTGCCGCCGCCGGCACCGGAGCCGACGATCACCGCAACGCTGGAGTCGTTCAGATCGAATTTTGCCATGTGCGTTCTCCTGAACCGTTGGGTGAGCCTTAAGCCTTCGGCAGCCAGTCGATGTCGGCGAAGCCGCGGTTGATGTAGCCGCCGTGCTCGGCGGAAGAGCCCTCGTAGCCGAACCGCGGCCAGACCTCTTTCTGGTTGTAGAGCGACACGATGAGGTCGCCGCGCACCTTCTGGAAGAAGTCGCTTCCCTCGATCTCCTTCAGCAGCACCACGCGGTCGGCTTCCCAGGGCACTTCTGCGTAAGCCACCTTGTGGCGATCGCGCGCGTTCTGATCGAGCCGCGTGATGCCGTCGCTGATCAGCGACTTGACCGCGGGATCCTTCGCCGCCTTGCCGTCCCACGGCTTGATCGCGATGATGTAGTAACTGTCGCCTAGGAAGTCGTGCGGATAGATGTCGCGCGCGACCTTCAGCAGCGTCTTCATCGTCGCGGGCGTCAGCGAACTGGCATCATCGGCCCAGGCATCTTCGATGCTCACGGCGACGCTGGTCGCGACAGCCACGACCGGTACGGCCGTTGCCGCGCCCTTGAGAAAGACGCGGCGGCTGTGCTTGCTTCGACGATCGACTTCTCTCATGGCATGTCCTCCTTCGATGTTCGTGATTCTGATTTTTGTGATTTGATCAGCCGAAACGTCCGCCGCGCTGGATCACCTCGATCTTGTAGCCATCGGGATCGCTGACGAAGAAGAAGCGCGCCAGCGTCTTGCCGTCGTGCTTGAAGTCGCGCAGCGGTCCCGGTGCGAGCTTCTCGCGCTCGAAGCGGGAATGTTCGGCATCGAGATCCTCGACGACCACGGCGATATGTCCGTAGCCATCGCCGAGCTGATACGGCTCCTTCCGATCGAAATTCACCGTCAGCTCCACCTCGAAAGGTGAGGAGGGGTGACGCAGATAAATCAGCGCAAAGTCCGCGAATTTCAGATGGTCGGCGACCTCCAGGCCGAAGGCGCGCCTGTAGAAGTCGAGCGAGCGGGCCTCGTCGAGCACGCGGATCATGGAATGGACTGGCTTGGCCATTCAGTTCAGCTCCTTCAGGTAGGCGATGATGGCGGCGCGCGTCTCCGGCTTCGCCTGCCGGTAGACCATGGTCACGCCTGGAACGACGGCCGGCGGATTGGTCAGCCAGGCGTCGAGCTTCGTCTCGTCCCAGGCAAAGTCCGCTTTCGCCAGCGCCTCCGAGTATTTAAAGCCTTCGATCTTGCCGGCCGGGCGGCCAACGATCCTGACCAGCGGCGGACCCTGCCGCATCGGCTCCGACGAATTTGTCGTGTGGCACACCGCGCATTGCTGCTTGAAGAGTGTCGCGCCATCCGGCGGCTTTGCGGCCGGTAACGGCATTTGCGCATCGGCAACCCGCACCACCAGCACCATCGCGGTGCACAATCCCAGCACGATCGCGCGCATCGCCTACAGCTCGCCCATCCACATCAACCTCGGCCTGCGCAAACTCTAGGCGCCGCCAAAGATGCGGTGGTAGTAGCGGGCTGTTTCGCTGCGAGCGGGATGGCTGTGGCGTGCGGTGTTCCGCGCTGCCTTATATGCGGAGCACAATTCCGCGAAACCGCCGTCAAATCCCTAAACGATCACCACACGATGCGGATTGCATGACGACTGCGCCGCTTGATTTCTTTACGCGATGCAATGGCCCGGTGCAGGCAAGCGGCGCAGGAAACGGCCGAGCCGTTCATCGCGAAAAAATCCAGGAGAAATGGATGAAGTTGGTGAAGACCTCGATGATCGCATGCGCGCTGTCGGCTCTGGTTGCGACGCCCGTTCTCGCGCAAGGTGCACCACCCGCCAAGACAGGCGGCACCGTGCAGAGCAAACCCATGCAAGGCGGCACGATGGGCAGCGGCGATGAGGAGATGACTGCTCCGCCGGGCGCAGCCGGCGAGAAGACGGGCATGAAATCGACCAAAGGCACCAGAGGCACGGTCGGCACCACCGGCAGCGCTGCGCATAAGGGGGCCGCCGACGATTCCACCACGGGCGGTGCCGCCCCGGGTAAGCGTTACTAGCCCTGTCGGGGAAACCACAGAACTCCGGTCGCTCTGCGGCCGGAGTTTTTTGCGCTAGTCGTCGAAGCGGCCGCCGCGCTTCGACTTGACGTCGCTGCGGCGCTTCTTGCCGTCGAGCCGGCGCTGCTTGGAGGCAAAGGTCGGCCGCGTCGCCCGGCGCGGTGTCGGCCGTATCATCGCCTCGGTCAGGATATCGACGAGCCGGTCGATGGCGTCCTGCCGGTTACGCTCCTGGGTGCGGAAGCGCTGGGCGTGGATCACGATGACGCCGTCCTTGGTCATGCGCTGACCGGCAATGCGGGCGAGCCGGATCGCCGCATCCTCCGGCAAGGTCAGTTTGCGCGTGTCGAAGCGCAGCTGGGCCGAGGTCGCGACCTTGTTGACGTTCTGCCCGCCCGGGCCGGAGGCGCGGACGAAGCCGATCTCGATATCGTCCTCGTCGATGACGAGATCGCGGGATATCCGCAGCATGGGGCACCATTCGTGATGTCCGGACATATCGCGGACGTCCACGTTCGGCAATGGTGCATCGTGGAAACGCAAATGGCCGGGACGAGCCCGGCCATTTCGGAAAACGTCGGGGACGTCAGTTCGACTTCGTCGCCGGTGCTGCTGCGGGCTGCGCGGCCGCCTGCGGCGCGCGGCCGACGACGACGGTCAGAAGCCCCTGGCCCCAGAGGCGCTTGGCGGCTGCCTTGGCGTCGTCCAGGGTGACCGCATCGACGATGGCGTTGCGCTTCTCGATATAGTCGATCGGGAGCTTGTCCTGCTGATATTGCAGCAGCGCCTGCGCGAGCTTGGAGGACGTATCCAGCGCCAGCATCTGCGAGCCCTTGAGGTAGGACTTGGCCTCGTCGAGCTCCTTTTGCGTCGGGCCCTCCTCGGCGATGCGGCGCACTTCCTTGTCGATGGCGTCGATGGTGTCGCCGGCGCGGTCGGCGCGGGTGCCGGTGTTGCCGATGAAGACCGCCGAATGCTCCATCCAGAGCAGCGATTCGAACACGGAATAAGCCAGCCCGCGCTTCTCGCGGACCTCGCGATAGAGCCGCGAGGACAGTCCGCCGCCGCCCAGGATGTGGTTGACGACATAGGCCGCCATGAAGTTCGGATCGCTGCGCTTCACGCCGGGCCCGCCGAAGGTGATCACGGTCTGCGGCACGTCGAGCTGCACGAAGGCGCGCTGCGGTGGCTTTGCAGCCTCGACGTCGGCGACCGGCGTGAGCTTGGCCTTGGCGGGCAGGGCGCCAAACGTGTGATCGAGCAGCTTGCCGAGGGTCGCCGGATCGACGTCGCCGACGACCGCGATCTTCAGCCCGTCCTTTGCGAGCACGCGGCCGACATAGTCCTTCATGTCGGCGACCGTGATGGTCGGCACGCTGTCGAGGTTGCCGTTGGTCTGCCGGCCATAGGGATGATCGCCGAAGGCGACCTCCAGGAATTTGCGGCTCGCCAGCGAGGTCGGGTTGGTGGTCTCGCGGCGCAGGCCCGAGATGACCTGCGAGCGGATGCGTTCGACGTCGGCGGTGTCGAAATGCGGCGAGGTCAACGCGCTCCTGAGCAGGTCGAAGGCTTCGTCCTTGTTGTCGCGCAGCATCCGCAGGCTGCCGCGGAACGTATCGCGCGTGGCGCTGAAGGAGAGCTCGATGGCACGGCGGTCGAGCCGCTCATGGAAGGTCTTGGAGTCGAGATCGCCGGAGCCTTCGTCGAGGAGATCGCCGACCAGATTGGCGACGCCGGCCTTGTCCTTGGGATCCTGCGCCGCGCCGCCGGCAAAGGAATACTCCATGGCGATCAGCGGCACGGTCGCGTCCTGTACGAACCAGGCTTCGATGCCGCCCGGCGAGGTCAGGTGCTGGATCTTTGCCGCGGCTTGCGACGGCGAGCTCGTCGCCAGCGCGAGTGCCGCGCCGGTGACAAGGGAGAATGCAACGCGTCGAAGGAAAGGATAGGTCACGAACGCTTCTCCTCGCGCTTGGCGGTGCTGGTGGTGTCCTTGATCAGATAGCCCGTCACCGAGCGCTTCTTCTCGAGCCATTTCTGCGCAGCCGTGCGAACCTGCTCGGCGGTCACCGCGCGGATGCGGTCGGGCCAGCTTCGGATGTCCTCGATCGACAGGCCCGTGGTCAGCGCGCCGCCATACCAGCGCGCCAGCACTGCCTGGTTGTCCTGGGCGTAGATCGCCTCGGCAATGAGCTGGGTCTTGACCCGCTCGAGGTCCTCGGCGCGGATCGGGTTCTGGGCGATGTCGGCGATCACGCCGTCGACCACTTGCTCGACATCGGCAAAGCTGACGCCCGGCTTCGGCGCGGCCGAGATCGCGAACTGGGTCGGATCGAGCGAGATGCTCGAATAACTGGCGCTGGCGGAGACCGCGAGCGGCTTGTCGACCACGAGCGCGCGGTAGAGATAGGAATTGCTGCCGCTGCCCATCAGCTGCGCCAGCACGTCGAGGGCCGCGCTTTCACCGGCCGCGGCGGTCGTCGCCGAGGGCACGAGGTAGTAGCGGCGCAGGCTCGGTTGCTCGACGCGCGGATCGGCCAGCGTGACGGTGCGCGGTGCCGCCGGCTCCGGCTCCTGCGGGCGGACGCGGCGCGCCGGGATCGCGGGCTGGGCCGGAATGGAGCCGAAATTGCGCTCGACCAGCGGGCGGATGTCGGCGGCTTCGACGTCGCCGGCGATCACCAGGATCGCGTTGTTCGGCGCGTAGAAGCGGCGGTAGAAGGCGAGCGCATCCTCGCGATCGAGCTTCTCGATCTCCTGGTGCCAGCCGATCACCGGCCGGCCGTAGGGATGATTGAGATAGAGCGCGGCCATGATCTGCTCGTTGAGCCGCGCGTCCGGATTGTTGGCGACGCGCATGTTGTACTCCTCGAGCACGACGTCGCGCTCGGGCAGCACGTTCTCGTCCTTGAGGATCAGGCCGGTCATGCGATCGGCCTCGAATTCCATCATGGTCGGCAGCTGCTCTTTCGGCACGCGCTGGTAGTAGTTGGTGTAGTCGACCGAGGTCGAGGCATTCTCGTTGCCGCCGACGCGGAGCACGGTCTGGGAGAATTCGCCGACGGGATGCTTCGAAGTGCCCTTGAACATCAGGTGCTCGAGGAAGTGCGCGAGCCCGGACTTGCCCGGCGTCTCGTCGGCCGAGCCGACCTTGTACCAGATCATCTCCGTGACCACGGGCGTGCGGTGGTCCGGGATCACCACGACCTGCATGCCGTTGGCGAGCGTGAAGCTGGCGGGCGGAGCCGATGTCACCGACGTCTGGGCGAGGGCGGCGCCGGCTGAGAGGACACTCGTCGAAAGCAGCGCGGCAAGGAGGCAGGCGGCCGATCGGTAGGAGGACATCATAATCCTTATGAAAAAGGCCGAGGTCCGGATGTCCGGCTCGGAGGCACGGCATGCTACACCGTGCGGCTGAGGCTTCGCCTCACGAAGCAGAGAACTCAGCTCGAAGGCAAGTTACTGATAAGCAATTTGCAGGTCGTGTCCGGCGTGCATAAACCGCCGGCGCCAGGTGCGCGCCTGTCAGGATGTCGCGGTGGGACAGGAACGCTATTGTTCCTTGTCCTTGCCCGACATGATGTCGAAATAGGTCCGGCGCGACTTGTCCGGCCCGGCGCCATAGGCGTAGTTCGGGGACGGCGTCTGGTAGCCCGGCGGCGGCTCGACCAGCGACGAGCGCGGCGGCTCGGTGGTGAATTGCTTCTCTTCGGAGCTATTGCCGCCCTTCATCATGTTCCACAGGCCGCCGGAGAAACCGAGCTGGGCGGGGCTGAGCGACGGGTTGGCGTTGGTGCCCGGCTGAATCGGATCATTGCTGGTGCGCTCGGGTGCGGCGACCTGGCCGGCCTTCATCTCGGCGGGCGTCAGCGGTTGGGCGGCCTGCCAGTTCTCCGTCGCCTTGGTGGCCTTCTTGCGCGCGGCGATGGCTTCCTTGCGGCGCTTCTCCTCGGGGTCCTTGGGCCAGTTCGGCGCGGCCTTGGCCTGGGTCGCGGGAGGCGGCAGGTCGAGCTTGGGCGGCACCACCAGCGGCGAGCGCTCGCGGTATTCGATGCCGGGCTTTTCCATGCTTTTGGCGCCGATGCCGGACATCAGATTGTCGATGATCTTCTCTTCGAAGGTCATCCCGTCATCTTCATCGTCGTCACCGGCGCGGGCCGCGCCTGCCGACATGATGAGGCCGACGCCGAGCGCGACAGCGGATAATTTCAACGCCCGCCAGACCCCCGATTTGGGGTCTCGAACCATCGAACCGCTGGTCTTCGAGCTGCGCATCGCTGTACCTGTTCCATATTGTGGCAGACTGCCGCTTGCGCGCGGCCAAACCCTCGCAAAAGCAGGGTTCCACCTGCCGGTCCGTATCGGCCGGGATCAGGGCGCTTTTGCGGCGGGTACCCCCAGGAAGGAATCATACAATAGCGCCGCCACCCCAGCAACGATCGCCACGTCCGCGAGGTTAAACACGTACCAATTATAGGTATTTCCGCCGATCTCGATATGGAACAGGGCGAAATCGACCACCGCGCCGTAGGCGAAGCGGTCGATGCCGTTGCCGATCGCGCCGCCGATGATCAGGCCCAGCGCGACGGTCGCAAGCCAGGTGTGCGAGCGCGCCATCCAGATCGCCAGCGCGACCACGGCGACGGCCTTGACCGCCATCAGCGCGATCTGTGCCGCCTGGCTGTCGTTCTGGAGCCAGCCGAAGCTGATGCCGATATTCCAGGCCAGCACCAGGTCGAAGAACGGCATCACCTTCACCACGCCGCGGCGGGCGAGGTCGAACACGTTCAGCAGCCAGAGCTTTGAGGCCTGGTCGGCCACCACCGTGACCACGGCCGCGAGGATGCCGGCGCGAAGCGGGGTCATGGCCGTCCGATCAGACGCTCACGCCCAACGCCTTCCATTCGCGCAGCGCCTTGGCGTCGCGCGGGGTGACGTCGGGGTATTCAGGGTCTTCGCCCACCATGGGCGAGATCTTCCAGGAGCGGGCGCATTTGGTGCCGACCGCCTTCTCGACGACGACTGCGACGCCGGGCACGGCATCGAGACGGAACGCATTGGCCGGCGCCTCGCCCTCACGCACCTCGTAGTTCGAGGTGATGCAGACCTCGGCGAGATCGGTGTCGAACAGGGTCATCAGCATATCCCGATCGGCCACGTAGATCACCGGCGAGGCCTCCAGCGACGAGCCGATGTTCTTGGCAGCGCGTTCGAGCTCGAGCGCACCGGTGACGACGCGGCGGACGTTGCGGATCGTCTCCCACTTCGCGGCGAGCTTGTCGTCGCGGAGCTGCTCGATGCCTTCGGGAAACAGGGTCAAATGGACGGACGGCTGCGCCTTCGGCCGGAACATCCGCCAGGCTTCCTCGGTCGTGAAGCTCAGGATCGGCGCCAGCCATTTCAGGAGGGCATCGCACAACAGGTCGATCGTGGTGAGCGCGGCCTTGCGCGCCGGCGAGGACGGCGGGTCGCAATACAGCGTGTCCTTGCGGATATCGAAGTAGAACGCCGACAGCTCGGAGTTCATGAAGGCCGAGAGGCTTGCGACGACGGTCTTGTAGTCGAAGGCGGCATAGGCCTTGCGAACGGTTTCGGCATGGCCGGCCAGTTCGTGCAGCATCAGCCGCTCGAGCTCGGGCATCTCGGCGTACGCAACCTTCTCGCTCGGCTTGAAGTGATGCAGCGTGCCAAGCATCCAGCGGATCGAGTTGCGCAGCTTGCGATAGGTCTCGATGGTGTTCTTCAGGATCTCCGGGCCGATGCGCTGGTCGTCGGCATAGTCGGTGGCGCAGACCCACAAGCGCAGGATGTCCGCGCCCGAATCCTTGATCACCTTCTGCGGCTCGACGGTGTTGCCGAGCGACTTCGACATCTTGCGGCCGTTCTCGTCGAGCGTGAAGCCGTGGGTCAGCACGATATCGTAGGGCGCGCGGCCCCGCGTGCCCGCGCTTTCCAGCAGCGAGGAATGGAACCAGCCGCGATGCTGGTCGCTGCCTTCGAGATACATCACGGTGTCGTTGCCGCCGTCGATCTTGCGGACGATGTTGCCGAGCTGCGGGAAGTTCTGCCGGTCCTCGAGCACGAAGGCGTGCGTGGAGCCGGAGTCGAACCAGACGTCGCAGATGTCGTCGACCTTCTTCCAGTCTTCACTCGCGCGAGAGCCGAGGAAGCGCTCGCGGGCGCCGTCCATGTACCAGGCGTCGGCGCCTTCTTCCATGAAGGCTTCGCTGATGCGCTGGTTGACGATCTCGTCCTGCAGGATCTCGGCCGAGCCGTCGCTCTTCTCGCGCACGAACACGGCGATCGGCACGCCCCAGGCGCGCTGGCGCGAGATCACCCAGTCCGGGCGGTTGGCGATCATCCCGTTGATGCGGTTCTCGCCCGACGGCGGCACCCATTGCGTGACCGAGATCGCATGCAGCGCGCGGGCGCGCAGCGTGTCGCCCTTCTTCGCATGGCCATCCTCGCTGATGTCCTTGTCCATCGCGATGAACCATTGCGGCGTGTTGCGGAAGATCACCGGCTTCTTCGAGCGCCACGAATGCGGATATTGGTGCTTGAGACGGCCGCGCGCGAGCAGCTTGCCGCCCTCGATCAGCGCCTTGATCACGGCCTCGTTGGCATCGCCCTTTTCGCCCTTGTCGTTGAGCACGCGCTTGCCGGTGAAGCCGGGCGCCTGTGCGGTGTAGGCGCCGTTCTCGTCGACGGTATAGGGGATCGCGGTCGGGATGCCGCGCGCGTCAAGCTCGCGCGCATTCACCATCCAGACATCGAAGTCCTCGCGGCCATGGCCGGGGGCGGTGTGCACGAAGCCGGTGCCGGTGTCGTCGGTGACATGGTCGCCGGCGAGCAGCGGCACGATGAACTCGTAACCGCCATCGAGGCCGCGCAAGGGATGGGCGCATTCGACGGCATCCAGCGTGTCGCCGGGAATGTCGCGCACTTTCTCATAGGACGTGACGCGCGCCTGCTTGAACACCTCTGCGGCCACCGCATCGGCCAGGATCAGGAGGTCGCCGGTCTTGGCCCAATTGTCGCTGGGCGCGTCCGTCACCTTGTAGAGGCCGTAGGCGATCTTCGGCGAGAACGAGATGGCGCGGTTGCCGGGCAGCGTCCAGGGCGTGGTGGTCCAGATCACGACGCTTGCGAAGGCGAGCGCGCCATGAGCCGGCGAGGTGACCGGGAATTTCACCCACACCATGTCGGAGGTGTAGTCCTCGTACTCGACCTCGGCTTCCGCCAGCGCGGTCTTCTCGACCACGCTCCACATCACCGGCTTGGAGCCGCGATACAGCGTGCCGTTGGCCGCGAACTTCATCAGCTCGCGCGCGATCTGCGCTTCGGCGGGGTAGGTCATCGTCTGATAGGGATGGTCCCAATCGCCGATGATACCGAGCCGCTTGAATTCCTCGCGCTGCACGTCGATCCAGTGGCTCGCATAGGCGCGGCACTCTTTACGGAACGCCACCATCGCGGCGGAGTCGCGGAAATCGGGCTTCTGCTTGCCCTTCTTGCGGTAGTTCTCCTCCTCGATCTTCCATTCGATCGGCAGGCCGTGGCAGTCCCAGCCGGGCACGTAGTTGGAGTCGAAGCCGAGCATCTGCTGGCTCTTGGTCACGACATCCTTGAGGATCTTGTTCAGCGCGTGCCCGATATGGATGTTGCCGTTGGCGTAGGGCGGGCCGTCATGCAGCACGAATTTGGCGCGGCCCTCGGCCTCCTGGCGCAGCTTGTCGTAGAGGCCGATGTCGTTCCAGTATTTCAGCAGTTCCGGCTCGCGCTGCGGCAGGCCGGCGCGCATCGGGAATTCGGTCTGCGGCAAATAAAGGGTCTTGGAATAGTCTTTGGCGTCGGACTTTTGCGGCTTTTCGGACATGGGGCTGACTGGCTCGGAAGGGCGCGGGAACGGATGGCGATGCGGAATCGCGGGGTGAAACGACAAAATCCCGGTCTTGCGCCGAGCCTTTAGGCTCAGGCGGAAGCCGGGCCGCTAATCCCTATGATGCGCCGCGCAAACATGGGCACTCCATAGCAGGGGGCCAAGGGAAGCGCAAAAGGTTCGGCGGGCCGGATTTGGGCCTTAATCGATCACGCCAAGCCGCGGAAAAGCGTCCGGGGCGGCGGCCAGCATGGCGCGGGCGCGGGCGGAATCGTCGTCCATCTGGCGGATCAGGGCATCCAGGCTGTCGAATTTCAGCTCCTCGCGGATGAAACCGATGAAGGCGCAGTCGAGCGCCTGCCCGTAGAGGTCGCCTTTGAAGTCGAACAGGAAGATTTCCAGCAGCGGGGCGCCGTTGTCGAAAGTCGGGCGGCGGCCAAAGCTTGCCACCCCGTCCAGCCGCTCGGTGCCACGGCCGACCCGCACGGCGTAGATGCCGTGCTTGAGGCCGCAATTGCCATCGAGGCGGATGTTGGCGGTGGGATAGCCGAGGTCGCGGCCACGCTTCTCGCCGTGAATCACCTCGCCGGTGACGAACCACGGCGCGCCCAGCATGGTGGTGGCTTCGTCGAGCTGCCCCTCCGCGAGCGCGATCCGGATGGCGCTGGAGGAGACCGGCCGCTCGTCGATGTCGACATGCGGCTGCACGTCGACCTCGATGCCGAGCCGGGGCGCCTCATGCGTCAGGAGGCTCGGCGAGCCGACGCGGCCCTTGCCGAAATGAAAGTCGTAGCCGACCGCAATTCCGCTGACGCCGAGGCGCCCGATCAGGTCATGGTGAATGAAATCTTGCGCGCTGGTTCCGGCCCTGGCCTTGTCGAAGGTCATGACCACGGCGCCGGCCAGCCCGGTGCCGGCCAAAAGCCGCAGCTTGGCCCGCTCGTCCGTCAGGCGGAATTGCGGGGTGTTCGGGCTGAAAAACCGGCGCGGATGCGGCTCGAAGGTCAATGCCAGCGCAGGGCGGCCATGCGTCCGGCCCATTTCCAGGGCCGCTGCGATCACCGCGCGATGGCCGAGGTGAACGCCGTCGAAATTGCCCATGGCGACCACGGCGCCCCTCAAAATCGCGGAATCCGGCGTGGAGTCGCGGATAACGGTAAAATGCGGGACCATCAGGGGAATTCTCGAAGCGGCAGGACCGGTCCGGACCGTGGCTTGACCGGCCGGATGAAGTCAAGCGGCAGGGGGGCGGCCGCATTGAACATGATTTCAGTCCTTCGGAGGCGCGCCCAGTTAACGCGCTGTTTAACGCCTTGGTGCTAGTCCTTGAAATGTGGAACAGCGGGGCTGAGGTCCGGCTGGTCCGATCGTAATATTTCCTGGGTTTGCGTTGGGGGAGTCGAGATGGCGGTTGATTTGTCGATGTCGGTTCTGGTGGTTGATGACTACAGCACCATGATCCGTATCATCAGGAATCTCCTGAAGCAGCTTGGCTTCGAGAATATCGATGATGCAAGCGACGGTTCGGCGGCGCTGAACAAGATGCGTGGCAAGAAGTACGGGCTGGTGATTTCCGATTGGAACATGGAGCCGATGACGGGTTACGACCTGCTGCGCGAAGTGCGCGCGGATCCGAACCTCGCCACCACGCCCTTCATCATGATCACCGCGGAATCGAAGACCGAGAACGTGATCGCGGCCAAGAAGGCCGGCGTGAACAACTACATCGTCAAGCCGTTCAACGCGGCGACGCTGAAGACCAAGATCGAAGCGGTCTTCCCGGACATGGCGAGCGCGTAAGCGCGCTCTTCGCCGGATCAACAATCTTCCATTGGGAACGTCATGCCCGGGCTTGTCCCGGGCATCCGCGTTTGTGGATCTGCGAAGGAACTCGCGGGCGGCTAGCTCATGGGCGAGCGGGAGCGACACTGTCCTTCGGACGGCTAAAGCCCGGCCATGACGGCTGTTGGGTCTCAGCAATTGGTCTAAGCCCGCAGCACCTGCGCGAGCCGCGCCATCACCACTTCAATTCGCGCATCAGCGCCTTCGGCGGGTGACCGAACAATTCCATCACGGAATTGGGGTCGAGCTGGTCGAGCCCCTCGAACTCCTCGGCATGGATGCCGCGGGTGACGAACAGGCAGTCGATGCCGAATTCGCGCGCGCCGGTGAGGTCGGTGCGGACGGAATCGCCGATCGCCAGCACCTTCCTGCGGTCGATCTGATGGCCTTGACGCTCGCCGGCGAGCGCCATCGCGCGCTCGTAGATCGGGCGATGCGGCTTGCCGTAGAAGATCACCTCGCCGCCGAGTTCGCGATAGAGTTCCGCGATCGCGCCGGCGCAATAGATCAGCCGGTCGCCGCGCTCCACCACGATGTCAGGGTTGGCGCAGACCAGCGTCAGCTTGCGCTCGCGCGCCTTCAGCATCATGCCGCGATAGTCTTCCGCCGTCTCGGTCTCGTCGTCATAGAGGCCGGTGCAGACAATGTAGTCGGCCTCTTCCAGCGGCGCGGTCGTCGCATCGAGGCCGCGATAGATCGAGTTGTCGCGCTCGGGGCCGAGCCAGAACATCTTGCTTCCGGGATGCTCGGCGACATAGAGCCGCGTCAAATCGCCCGACGAGACGATCGCGTCATAAGTTTCGTCGGCCACACCGAGCTTGCGCAACTGCCGCTGCACGGAGTCCGCCGGGCGCGGCGCATTGGTGATCAGGATCACCGTACCGCCACGGCTGCGATAGGTGTGCAGCGCCTCGCAGGCCTCGGGGAAGGATTCCAGGCCATTGTGAACCACGCCCCAGATGTCGCTGAGCACGACGTCGACGCCGCCCACGAGTTCGCGCAGGCTTTCGGCGAAATGCAGTGTTGTCATGATGCGTGCGGCCGATCAGATGCGGCGCGCGAGCGCCGCGTTGCCGGTGGTGCGCTGGGGCGGAGGCGCTGAAGACGGCGCGCCAGATGTCGTACCTTGGCTGGGGGAAGCGGAGCCATTGGATCCCTGAATATCCTGCGCCTGGTTCGGCGAGGCCCCGCCGGTAGCAGATGCTCCATCCGGCCGCAATGGCCGGGGCGGCGCGAACAGGAACCCCTGGCCGAACCGTACGTCGTAGTCGAGCAGGTCGACCACCGCGCGCTCGCCCTCGATCCGCTCGGCGATCAGGTCGATGCCGAAGCGGCCGAGCAGGTCGGAGAGGTCGGAGGGGTGGATGTCCGAGGTCGAGGCCTGCCGGGGGTCGAGCAGCAGCGAGGCCGGCACCTTGATGAAGCGCACGCCGCGATCGGCGAGCTCGCGCGGCTCGATCCTGAGGTCCGTGACATGGTCGATCGAGAAGCGGAAACCGCGTTGGGCCAGCGCGGCGAGATTCTCGGTCTCGGCCGGGCCGAGATTGCGGAAGGTCGACTGCTTGAACTCCAGCACCAGCGATGGCGCCAGCGCCCGGTTGGCTTCGAGGAAGTCGAGGCACTGCGCGAAGCTCGTGGAATTGCCGAGCGTGGAGGCCGCGACGTTGCAGAACACGCCGACATCCTTGTTGCGCACCATCAGGCGGCGCAGCACCTGCACGCAGCGCAGCATCACCATGTTGTCGATGCGTCCGATCAGACCCGAGGCTTCGGCGATGCTGATGAACTCCTCGGCGGCGATCAGCTGGTCGCGCTCGTCGCGCAGGCGCGTCACCGCCTCGTAGAACCGCACCTTGCGCTGCGGCAGCGTCACCATCGGCTGGAGGAAGATGTCGATGCGGTTCTCGTCGATGGCGTTGCGCAGCGTTGCCAGCAACTGGGTCTGGTTGCGGCCATTGGCGGCCGTGGTCTGGAGCGCCGGTGCGGGCCGCGGCTGCGCTGCGGGGGCCGGGGGCGCTGCGGGGAGCGGCGGCGCAACCGGCCGCTCCTCGACCGTCGCCATCAGGTCGAGCGGTGCCATCGGTTCGGGCGCGGCGACCGGAGCGGGGGAGGGTGTCGGCGAAGCCCCAGCCAGGAGGTCTTCATGGGTCGAGACGGTGCTGGCCAGCTGCCTGACCAGCCCGCCGAGCTCGTTGATCTCGCCGACCACGGACTGGATGCGGTCGGAGTTGGTCGAATTCGACGAGGCGATGCGCCCCTCGATCGCAGCCAACCGGCGGCCGAACTCGGCGACCTGGCGGGCGAGGTCGGCGGTGCCGCGCGAGAGGTCGGCGATCTGGCCGCCGACGTCGCTGCGGTCGCGCAGCCGCATCGACACCGCGTTGTAGAGGATCAGGAAGGTCAGCGCGGTCAGCGCCACGATGGCGGATTCGGTTCCGCTGATGCCGGCGACCGAGTAGAGCACAAGCCCGAGCGAGGCCGCGACCAGAACCATGCAGATGGCGATGAAGATCGTCGAAATGCGAATCATGCCGCGCGTTACGCCTCAAAGAGCTGACTGCCTCACCCCGGGAAAACACGGGTCAGTGTGCGAACCCGTCACGCCTCATGCTCCCCCAAAGCAAAACGAGCTTAACACCATTGTTGATTCGAGGGGATAGCGGCCTCCGTGCGGCTCAGGTCAGGCCGGCGCGGCGAAAGCCTTCGAGGTAGTGCTCGCGGTCGGCGTCGAGCTTGATCGGCATGACCTCGGCGATCCAGGCCAGCGACACGTTCGGCTGCGCGCGATGGAGCTCCTTCAGGGCCGCGCGGGCGATCTCGGTTTGCCCGGCCATCGCGGCGGCTGCGGTCAGCACCCGATGTCCGCCGACGAAGTCGCTGCGCTGGCGCAGCGCCTCCTGTGCGAGCCGGATGGCTTCCTCGTAGTCGCTGCCCAGGAAGCGGGCGAAGGCGGCGATGCCGAAATAGACCGGCGCATAGGGGTCGCGCGGGCTGAGGCGGATTGCCCGGCGCGCGGCCTCGTCGGCGTCCCGCCAGCGGCCGCAATAGCTCAGCGCCAGGCCATAATAGCCCTGTGCCAGCGCAAAATTCGGATTGAGCCGGAGCGCGGTCTCGAATTCGGCGAGCGAGTCGTCGAACCGCCGCGCGAACAGGTCGACATGGCCGAGCGCATTATGCGCCCAGGCATCCTCGTCGTCGGCGCGGATCGCGGCCCGCGCCGCGCGCTCGGCGGCCGAGATGGCGGTGGCCATCTCCATCCAGCCCATATGCGCCGTGAACATGTAGCTGGTGCCGAGCAGGCCGAGTGCCTTGCCATAGTTCGGGTCGAGCGCGATGGCCTTCTCGAGCAGGGCCTGCGCCACGACATGATCCTGCCGCGTCACACGCCAGTAATGCGACAGCGCACGCATCAGCAGATCCCAGGCGTCCATGCTGTCCGGCGGCTTCTGCTGGGCGCGAAAGCTTTCGGCGGCGTAGAGCTGCGGCTCGATCGCGGCGACGATCGCTTCCGTGATCCCGTCCTGCACGGCGAAGACGTCGGCGAGCTCGCGGTCGTAGCGTTCGGCCCACAGATGGCTGCCGGTGGCGACGTCGTTGAGCTGCGCGGTGATGCGGACGCGGCCACCGTCCTTGCGGACGCTGCCCTCGACGACATAGCGCACGCCGAGCTCCTCGGCGATCTGCCGCAGGTGAACCGTGCGGCCCTTGTAGATGAAGGAGGAGTTGCGCGCGATGACGAAGAACCAGCGCAGCTTCGACAGCGCGGTGATGATGTCCTCGCTGATGCCGTCGGAAAAATAGTCCTGCTCGGCCTCGCCGCTCATATTGGTGAAGGGCAGGACCGCGATCGCGGGACGGTCGGGCAGCGGCAAGCCTGCCGGTGCCGGGGCGGCGCGCCGGATCGCCGCAGCCGGCGTTGCCGCCTCGGAGAATTCGGTCGTCTCGCCGACGAACCGCACGCCCTTGCGCGCGATGGTGCGGATCAGCCGCTGCTCCTCGCCATTGTCGCCAACCGCGCGCCGCGCGGCGTTGATCCGGCTGGTCAGCGTCGATTCCGAGACGACGCGGCCGTTCCAGATCGCATCGAGCAGATTGTCCCGCGTCACCACGCGCTCGCGGTTGCGGATGAGGTAGATCAGGAGATCGAACACCTGGGGCTCGAGCGCGATGAGCGTCTCCGCCCGCCGCAATTCGCGGCGCTCGGGGTCAAGCACGAAATCCTCGAACTGAAACGCCACGCCGCCCCTCGGTTACCGTTCGGAAATCAAGGTGCTCTCAGCGTAAAATAACGTCGCTCTCAAGGCCAGCGCAGCGGATGCGCCCTATCGTCCCGGCGTTTTCAACCGCAGGAGATTGCCATGTCGACATCCGCCGCGCTCAAGCCAGCCTCCGCCCAACCCGATCTTGCCGCCGTCAAGCAGCGCCAGCACGGCGCCTGGTCGTCCGGCGACTATGCGATCGTCGGCACCACCTTGCAGATCGTCGGCGAACAGCTCTGTGAGGCCCTGGATTTGCGCGCCGGCAGCAAGGTGCTGGACGTCGCCGCCGGCAACGGCAATGCGACCCTGGCCGCGGCACGGCGCTGGTGTGACGTCACATCCACCGATTACGTGCCGGCACTGCTCAAGCGCGGACAGGAGCGGGCGGCGGCGGACCACCTGACGGTCGAATTTCGCGAGGCGGACGCCGAAGCGCTGCCGTTTGCCGATGCGAGCTACGACGTCGTGCTCTCGACCTTCGGCGTGATGTTCACGCCGGACCAGGACAAGGCGGCCTCCGAGCTGGCACGGGTCTGCAAGTCCGGCGGCAAGATCGGCCTCGCCAACTGGACGCCGCAGGGTTTTATCGGCCAGCTCTTCAAGACCATCGGCAAGCATTTGCCGCCGCCGGCCGGCGTGAAATCACCCGCGCTGTGGGGCACGCAGGCACGGCTCGAGGAGATGTTCGGAGGCCAGGCTTCGGAGATCGTTGCCGAACCGCGCATGTTCGTGTTCCGCTATCGCTCGCCGGAGCACTGGCTCGACGTCTTCAAGTCCTATTACGGGCCGATGCTGAAGGCGTTCGCCGCGCTCGACGAGAGCGGCCAGGCGGCGCTGCGCCGTGATCTCATGACGCTGCTCGGCGAGTTCAACCATGCCGACGACGGCACGGTCGTCGTGCACAGCGAATATCTGGAGGCGGTGATCAGCAAGCGCTGATCCTCGTCGTGATGCGGTCAGGCCGGCGTTCGGCCTGACCGCCGTCCATCAAGATGGCGCGGCGGCGCCGACCGTGTCGGCCGAGACGGCCTCGCGGCTGCCGAGCGGCTTGGGCGGTCCGGTGGTCGTGTCGCGCAGGGTCTGCCGCTCGATTTCCGAGTTCAGCTCGGCTCCGAACATGATGACGATGGCGGACATCCACATCCACATCATCAGGCCGATCGCCGCACCGAGCGAGCCATAGGTCGCGTTGTAATTGGCGAAGGCCGAGAGATACCAGGACAACAGCGCCGAGCCGGCAATCCAGAGGATGGCGGCCGCCACCGCGCCGAGGCTCAGCCATTGCCAGCGCGGCGCATCGCGGCTGGGAGCGAAGCGGTAGAGGACCGCGAGCGCCGCGAGCAGGATCAGGAACAGGAGCGGCCATCGCGCCAGCGCCACGATCAACTTGCTCTCGGGCGCCATGCCGAGATGATCGAGCGCGAGCGGGAAGGCGACCACGGTGCCCACCATCAACAACAGCGCCGCGATGCCGCCGACCGTGAAGGCCAGCGACACCAGGTTCAGCTTGATGAAGCTGCGCTTCTCGCGCTCCTCATAGGCGACGTTGAGGGCGTCGAAGATGGATTTCACGCCGGCATTGGCGCTCCAGATCGCGAGCAGGAGGCCGGACAGGAAGGCGACACCGAGGGTCGCATTGCCGTTCGACACCACGCGCGCGACCTGGTCCTCGACGATCTGGAACGAGCCCTCGGGCAGCATCGTCGCCAGCGTCTGGAGGTTGGAGCTGATCGTCGAGGGATCGGCGAACAATCCGTAAGACGAGACCAGCGCGGTCACGGCGGGAAAGATCGCGAGCAGCCCGAAGAAGACGACGCCGCCCGCGGTCGCGAGCAGGCGATCGTCGTCGATGCGCTGATAGGTGCGCCAGAAGATATCCTTCCAGCCCGCCCAGGGAATTGTGAACGGGCTCTTTGCCCGGCGGCCATGGCCTGGCTGCACGGCTGCGCCCGCCGGGCTCGTCTCCGGTGAACTTGCTTCATTGTTGCGATGGTCTTGCGGAGGCCCCGGCCGAATGACGCCGGACTCCTGGAAGTAGCGTTCCGCAGTCAGCACGAAGACGGCCGTGGCGGCGACCAGCACCCAACTGTCGAGCTGCTCGGTGGACCGCGCACGCATTTCAGGCGTCCAATCGGTGGCCGTGCCGTCGCCGGCGCGCGGCGGTGAAGCCCAGCAGCCCGACTGCTGCGAGCATCAGGCCAAGTTGCACGGGCCGGTGAGTCCGCACCGACGGGGCGTTGCCGCCACGGCTGCGTTCGCCCGGTGCGAGCGGCACCAGCGGAATCGTCGTCGCGACCTCCTTCACGGCCTGCTTGACCGTTCCGCGCGGGATCCGCGGCGTGGCGATCGCAACGCGCATCCGGCTGGCAAGCGGCACGATCGGCTTGTCCCGACGCTTCATCTGGGCCAGAGCCAAGCCGGCGCAGCACGCGGCCAGCACCAGGAGCACGGCCGCGACGGCACCGAAGCCCCAGAATTGTCCGTAAGCGATCGCGACCCAACGATACAGGGCCATCAGGCCGACAAAGAAGGTGGCGATCAGGAACAACCCGGCGACTGCGAACAGTCCCGCGGCGACCGCATAGGACGTCATGCGTCCCGTGGCCTGATTGCTGCGGTCGCGCAGATAGGATCCGGCGGCGCGTTTGAGATGGTTGAGTTTGAGCGCCATGCCGGCGCGCAGCAATTCACCCGATGGCGCGAGCATGCGGGCATCCTCCGAGAGCGAGAAAATTCGTCGGGGGATGAACGTGGCGGAATTTGACTTGTTCCGCGCGGAGCGGGGTGCCGTGACGGATCAGCCGAGATCGGCAGCCGCGATCCAGAACACCTCGCCCTCGGACTCCTCGGTGTCCAGCCAGAGCAGCGGCAGTTCCGGGAAGGCCTCGTCGACCAGTTCGCGGCCGCGGCCGATCTCGCAGATCAGCCCGCCATCCGCCGTCAGGTGGTCGGGCGCCTCGCGCAGGATGCGGCGCACCACATCGAGGCCGTCGGCGCCGCCGTCGAAGGCAAGCTTCGGCTCGGCGCGGCACTCCGGCGGCAGCGCCGCCATACCGTCCGCATCGACGTAAGGCGGGTTGGTGATGATCAAATCGTATTTGTTGTCGCCAAGCGGAGCGAACAGATCGCCCCGGTGCAGCGCGATCCGTTCATCGAGCCCGTGCTCGGTGACATTGCGCGTGGCGACTTCCAACGCGCCCTTGGAGATATCGACGGCGTCGATCACAGCGTTCGGGAAATGATGCGCGGCGAGGATCGCCAGGCACCCCGAGCCCGTGCAGAGATCGAGCACGCGCTCGACGGCCGTGGGGTCGTCGATCAGCGAGCCGACCTCGCCGTCGCCGCCGAAATGCGAGTCCAGCAGCTCGCCGATGAAGGAGCGCGGAACGATGACGCGCTCGTCGACATAGAAGGGCAGGCCGCGCATGTAGATCTTGTTGACGAGATAGGCGGCCGGTTTGCGCGTGGTGACGCGCTGATGGATGAGGTCGAGGATGGTCTTGCCTTCCGCCGTGGTGACGCAGGCATGGGCAAAGATCTCGAACTGGTCGGGATGCAGATGCAGGGTTTCGCAGACCAGGAACACGGCTTCGGCGACGGGATCGGTCGTGCCATGGGCGAAGGCGAGCTTCGCCTCACTGAAGCGGCTCACCGCATAGCGGACGAAATCGATCAGCGTGAGCAGTTCGCCGCGGCCGACCTTCGCGAGCTTTGGCGCGGCGCGGCCACGCACGGTCTTCTTGGATGCTCTTGCCATCAGGATCGGGTCCAGCGTGCGGTGGCCTCGTCGTCACGGGCGTGGGCCTCGACCCAGCCGGTGCCGGCGGCGCTCTCTTCCTTTTTCCAGAACGGCGCGTTGGTCTTGAGATAATCCATCAGGAACTCGGCGGCCTGGAACGCCGCCTGGCGGTGCTGCGAGGCCGTCAGCACCAGCACGATGTTCTGCCCCGGCATGAACCGCCCCACACGGTGGATGATGGTGACGCCGTTCAGCGGCCAGCGCGATACAGCTTCGTCGGCATGGCGCTTGATCTCCTCTTCCGCCATGCCGGGATAATGCTCAAGCGTGAGCGCGGCGATCTTGGCGCTATCCTCGTCGCCGCGGCAGATGCCGGAAAAGCTCACGACGGCGCCGATGTCGGTGCGGCTCGCGGTCAGGACCGCGATCTCGCGCGCGATGTCGAAATCGTCTTCCTGGATGCGGATGGTGACGGGGCAGGTGGTGACAGGGGAGGTCATGGCCTAGCCGCCGGTCATCGGCGGGAAGAACGCGATCTCGCGGGCGCCCGCGATCACCGCGTCCGGTTTGACGTGGGCATGGTCGATCGCGGTGCGGATCACCTTCGGTTTCTCGAAGGCGTAGGCATAGGCCTCGCTCTGGCCGGACAGCCAGGCGATCAGCTCCTCGACGGTGCGTACGGTCGCGGGCGGCTCGATGGTCTCCTCGGCCTTGCCGACGCGCTCGCGCACCCAGGCGAAGTACTTCACCTTCATCCCTCATCCTCCTTGATGAGGTGATGGATGCCGGCGCGGAAATAGTCGTAGCCGGTGTACATGGTCAGGATGGCCGAGGCCCACAGCAGCGCCAGTCCGATCATCGAGACCAAGGGCAGCACCTCATCGCCGGCCGGGCCAGCCAGCAGGAAGCCGATGGCGATGAGCTGAACGGTCGTCTTCCACTTGGCAAGCTTGGTCACGGGCACGCTTACCCGCAACGCCGCGAGATATTCGCGCAGGCCCGAGACCAGGATCTCGCGGCACAGGATCACGATGGCGGCCCACAGCGACCAGCCGTGGATGATGCCGTCGGCGGCCAGCATCAGCAGGCACGAGGCGACCAGCAGCTTGTCGGCGATCGGATCGAGCATCCGGCCGAATGCCGATTGCTGATTCCAGATCCGCGCGTAATAGCCGTCGAGGTAGTCGGTGACCGCGGCCGCGATGAAAATGGCGACCGCGACCCAGCGCAGCCACAGCGGGCCGTCCATGATCGACTGGGCATAGATGCACCCGACCACGACCGGGATCGCGGCGATCCGGCCATAGGTCAGGATGTTCGGGAGGGACATCGCGCGGCTGGTCGTCCCTCGTGTCGTGGCGATGTTCATCCGTCCTACCAATACCGCTGGTGCCCTAAGGTCAACCGTCCCATCCCCACACATGGGGTGCGGGAGACGACGACCATATGACCCCGCCCCCTTTAGTTCATCCCGGTTGGGGATGGAAATACTCGAAAATCCTGCGGGCGCTCTCCGCACTTACCCCCGGAACCTTGCCGAGATCGGCGATCGAGGCCCGCTCGATCTCCTTCAGGGTTCCGAAATGATGCAGCAAGGCACGTTTGCGTGACGGGCCGATGCCCGGAATCTCCTGCAAACCGGCCTCGCGGATGTCCTTCTTGCGCAGCTTGCGGTGCGAGCCGATGACGAAGCGGTGGGCCTCGTCGCGCAGGCGCTGGATGAAATAGAGCACCGGATCGCGCGGCTCCAGCTTGATCGCCTCGCGCTCCGGCATGAACAGGGTTTCGCGGCCGGCATCCCGGTCCGGTCCCTTGGCGACCGACATCAGCGACACCTGGGTCAGGCCGAGATTGGTAAAGATCTCCCTGACGGCGTTGAGCTGGCCGCGGCCGCCGTCGATGATCACGAGGTCCGGCCATTGCGGGAAGTCGTCCTCCCTGGCCTTGGCCGCACTCTCCTCCGGCGGATTGATCAGGCGCTTGAAGCGGCGCTCCAGCACCTCGCGCATCATGCCGTAATCGTCGCCCGGGGTCAGCCCTTCCGACTTGATGTTGAACTTGCGGTACTGGTTCTTCACGAAGCCATCGGGGCCGGCGACGATCATGGCGCCGACCGCGTTGGTGCCCTGGATATGGCTATTGTCGTAGACCTCGATGCGCTTGGGCGCGTGGGGCAGGGCCAGCGTCGTCGCCATGGCGTCGAGCAGGCGGCTCTGGGTCGCGGTGTCCGCGAGCTTGCGGCCGAGCGCTTCGCGCGCATTGGTCAGCGCGTGGGCGACCAGCTCCTTCTTCTCGCCGCGCTTGGGCGCCGTGACCTCGATCTTGTGGCCGGCCTTGATCGACAGCGCATTGGCGAGCAGCTCGCTCTCCTCGATCTCGTGCGAGAGCAGGATGTTCTTCGGCGGAGGCTTGTCGTCGTAGAACTGGGCGAGGAAGGACCCCAGCACTTCCTCCGGCGTAAACGTCTTCTCCGCGCGCGGGAAATAGGCGCGGTTGCCCCAGTTCTGTCCGGTGCGGAAGAAGAACACTTCGACGCAGGAGAAGCCGCCCTCCTGATGGATGGCGAACACGTCGGCTTCTTCCACCGTGCGTGGATTGATGCCCTGCTGCGACTGGATCGCCGACAACGCGGCAAGGCGGTCGCGGTAGAGCGCCGCGCGCTCGAATTCGAGCTCGCCGGACGCCTTCTCCATCTCGCCGGCAAGCTCCTGCTTCACAGCATGGCTCTTGCCGGAGAGGAAGTCGGTCGCCTCGCGCACCAGCGTCGTATAGCCGGGGAAGTCGATCTCACGGGTGCATGGGCCGGCGCAGCGGCGGATCTGGTAGAGCAGGCAGGGCCGCGAGCGGCTCTCGAAGAAGGAGTCCGTGCAGGAGCGGATCAGGAACGCGCGCTGCAAGGCGGTGATGGTGCGGTTGACGGCGCCGGCGGAGGCGAACGGGCCGAAATAGCGCCCGGGCCGGGTCTGCGCGCCGCGGTGCTTCAGGATCTGCGGCGCCCAATGATCGCCGGTGATCAGGATGTAGGGAAACGACTTGTCGTCGCGGAGCTGCACGTTGAAGCGCGGCCGCAGCTGCTTGATGAGGTTGGCTTCCAGCAGCAGCGCTTCGGTCTCGGTGTTGGTCGAGACGATCTCCACGGTCACCGTGGCGGCGATCATGCGCAGGATGCGCGCCGGCTGCGGCGCGCTCTGGCGCGCATAGTTCGACAGGCGCTTTTTGATGTTCTTGGCCTTGCCGACATAGAGCACGTCGGCATTCGCATTGAGCATGCGATAGACGCCGGGCGAGGTGGGGGCAAGGCGGACCGCGCGCTCGATCGCCTCATGGCCGGTCGCCAGCGGCTCTTCGCCGACCGCGCCGCTCTCCTCCAGGATGTCAGGCAACAGTGCATCATCCTCGTCCTCGCCAGCGGTGGTGGCGGGATCGAGGTCCGGCGGCGCCAGGCTCTCCGGCGGGGCGTCGGTCGCCGTGGCGCGCGGCGGTTTGCGCGCGCGTGCGTCGTCCGGGTTGTCGGTGGAATCGTGAACCATGGTGCGAATTTAGGCGCTGGGAGCGCCGATTTGAAGTTCCGGCCGTGCCGCACACACAGGATGGCGGCGCAGTTCCCGGTAACGCTTGCTTAAGCCTGTTAACAGCGCGGTAACCCGGCTTAACAGGCCTTTAACTTAAAACTCTCGATAAATCTTACGCGAAAAAGTGGTGGTTCCGTAACCATGCGGCTTTGCCTCGCGCGGCTGCGCGGGCATCGCACGCGGTGACGGCAGTTTGCGTTGGAGAGTGGGATGAAGAGGTTCGTCGTGGGCGCAGCCGCGTTGGTTGCAGCCGGCTGGACAGCTTCGGCAGAGGCCGCCGATCTCTATGGTCAGCGGGCGCCCTATACGGTCAATCAGCCGCTCAACGCGTATAGCTGGGCCGGTCCCTATCTCGGCGGCAACATCGGCTACGAATGGGGCTCCGTCAGCAATAGTCCCGTAAAACCCTCCGGCTTCGTCGGCGGTGTGCAGGCCGGCTACAATTTCCAGAACGGGCCGTGGGTGTTCGGCGTCGAGGGCGACATCCAGGCCGCCGGTGCCGACGACACCTTTGCGCCGTGGAAGTTCTCCAATCCCTGGTTCGGCACGCTGCGCGGACGCGCCGGCTATGCCTTCAGCAACGTGCTGTTCTACGGCACCGCCGGCCTCGCCTTCGGCGAGCTGCGCGCTCAGACATTCGGCTGGACGGAGTCGCACACCACCGCTGGCTGGACCATCGGTGCCGGCGCGGAAGTCGGCTTCGCGCCGAACTGGAGCGCCAAGCTCGAATATCTCTACATCGATCTGTCGACGAGCCAGTTTGCAATTACAGGCGTGTCAAACGGCTACAGCGCCAGCGTTGTGCGCGCAGGCGTGAACTATCACTTCTGATAGCTGAAGAAGAAAATACCGGACAACAACCTCCCGGCCGCTCGCGGCCGGGATTTTTTTTCGCCAGGTGTTTTGCGTCGGGCCGGCTAGGCAAGGATGACTAAATTGACCGCCTTCGGTCCCTTGCCCTTCTTGTCGGGCTCGACTTCGAAAGTAATACGCTGTCCTTCGGCAAGATCCTTCAGTCCCGCACGCTCCACAGCAGTAATATGCACGAAGACGTCACGACCACCGTCGTCCGGCTTGATGAATCCATAGCCGCGTTCGCCGTTGAAAAATTTAACCGTTCCCGTCATGGCCATCGGGAAACTCCCCCTCATTGCTCCTCCGTCGCGACGCAGACACACGTCACGACATGACCGGGCCTTACGAAGCCCGGGAGCTGGCCATCCTTGGGCGGACCTTTCGGTCCGTTGGATCTTTCTTAGGGCCTTCACTCCGCCGCAACCATTCGCGGAAGCGGAACGTAAAGCCAGTCACGCAAACAGCATAATACGGTTCTCGGCGGATTGACTACCGCCCCTGCATATTTTTCCCAAGAATGCCGGGGTGTTACAGCCTCGGCACCTCTAATCGGAATCTGGCAGCGCCGCCCTGTCCGAGCGGTATTTCCAGCTCGGGCAGGATCGTCTTGAGCTCGCCCTGCAGCGTGTACGGCGGATTGACGATCAGCAGTCCGGTTGAGGTGAGGGCTGCACCATCGAGTTGCGGCGCCACGCTGAATTCGAGTCGCAGGCATTTTCCCGGTGGTTTTGCTGCAGCTGCGAGCCGTGCGACCGTTTGCACCAGCGTGTCGGTGGCGCGCCGGTTCTTGGCCGGATACCAGATTACATAGATACCGGTCGGCCATTTCGCGAAAGCCGTCGAGAACGCTTCGCCGAGCTTTTCGAACTCATCCTTCGCTTCGAATGGCGGATCGATCAGCACGAGGCCGCGCCGTTCCTTCGGCGGCACGAAGGCCGGCAGCGCCACCCAGCCGTCGAGATCGACCACGCGCGCCTGTTCGTCGCGGCGCAACACGTCGATCAGCGCCTTGCGCGCCTTCGGCTCGAGCTCGCAGGCAACGAGGCGATCCTGCGGCCGCAGCAGGCCGCGCGCGATCAGCGGCGAGCCCGGATAGGCCTTGAGCTCGCCCTTTGGATTGAAGGCGCGGACGATGTCGAGATAAGGCTTGGCCAGCGCCACGCTCTCGTTCGACAGGCGCGCCTGCATCAGCCGCGCAATACCGGTCAGCCATTCGCCGCTACGGCGCGCCTCGTCACTTTCGAGATCGTAGAGACCGGCGCCGGCATGGGTGTCGATGACACGGAATGCCCCCGGCTTGTCCTGGAGGTAGGTAATGATGCGCGCGAGCACGATGTGCTTGATGACATCGGTGAAGCTGCCGGCGTGGAAGGCGTGGCGGTAGTTCATGGGACAGGACTACGTTGTTTTGCGCGATCCTACCCACTTGTCATCGCGAGCGCGGCGAAGCAATCCAGAATCCATCCGCGCCAGCAGTCCGGATTGCTTCGCGGAGCCTGTCATCGGGCTGCGCTTCGCGCGGACCCGATGGCTCGCACTGACGGAAACCTATCCGCCCCTGATCGGCGGCATCGTCACCTGGTCGCGGCGGCAGGCGCGGCGCTCGATCTCCTCGCAGGCCCGGAATTGCAGGTCCTTGCTGAGGCAGATGCGGACCTCGGAGAGCCGGGTCCGGTTGCAGGTGACCGAGATGGCCGCGCTGCTCAGGCCTGCATTGGCTTTGATGAAGGCTTCCTCCACCTCGCCCGGTGCCACGGTCCTGGCCTGCGACAGTTCGAGAAATTCCGCCGGGATCTTGATCGCGGCGCGCGCCTTGCGGATCGTCTCGAAATAATTGCGGCTATCGAGCCCGGAGCAGGTGCCGTGCTTGTCCCACTCGTTGAAGATCAGGCCCGGCGCCGGCATCAGGTCGAGCATCGAGGAGACGATGTTGCGGTTCAGGCGCGGCGACGGCCGCTGGCAATATTCCGGGAAGCCATTTTCATATTGCGGCCACAGCCCGTGCACCACGAACGCGTAGGGCCGCCCGCTGCACTGCATCTGCGAGCGACCGCCGCGCTCGGACGCCTCCTCGCAGAACGAGGGCGACCATGACAGCGACAGCACATAGAAATCGAACTCGCCGGGCGCGTTCTGCCGTTTGTCCTGGGCCTTCGCGCCGCCAGCCAGCGCGGCGGCAAGAACCAGGGGGAGGATCAGTGAGATCACGAGACGGGAGAACGAATGCAATCTAAAATGAAACATGGCGACGCCCCTCAACTAGACTGTGTGACCAGCCTAGCAGGCAGAAAGAACATTTCAAGAACAAAATTCGGACGGCAACCGGTCGCCCTGATCGGTCCGAATCAGGGCTTCTCGATCAAAACGTGTCGATCAAGGCCTGGCGGCGCGGCAGGCCGGATTGTAGGCCCAGTTGCGGTCGAGCCCGACCACGCACCACTCGACGCCATTGCCGTAGCTCGCGAAGCCGCCATCCTCGATGATCGAGAAATGCACCTTGCGCACCTTGCCGTCACTGAGCATGGCCTCGCCGGTGCAATAGCGACGCGGGATATTGTCGGACTGCCAGGGCCGGAACGCGATCTCGCGAACGGCGGCGAAGCCGGTGATCTTCAACGAGGAATTCCAGAACGAGCTTTCCTTCTCCCAGAACTGGGTGGCGATCGTCGGCAGCGCCTTGTCGCAATCGACGACGGCGCCGTCATAGCGCGGCCCGTTCAGCCAGAAGTTCAGTTCCAGCGGATTGGCGGCCCTGGCCTCACCGAGCGACAACGCTCCGAACATGAGACCGAGCACGGCGGCAAAGCGGAGCGATTTCAGGGGGAGGGCGCGCATGGGCAATCCGGACAGCATGATCTGCGAGGGTCGGACGGTGCCGCGAAGGGACCGGGAGGTCAAGTGCAGCGCGGCAACACTTGGCCAAGAGTTGACCATAACGTCGCAGCTGACGGGACTTCAGTTCTTTTCACGGGCATCCCGGCACCGTAAACTGGTGCCAACCAATTGGAGTAACGGGAATGCGAATCATTGCGGCCGCGAGCCTTCTCGCCAGCCTGGTTGTCTCGGGTATGATGGCGAGCCAGCCGGCGCGCGCTGACATCCTTCCGGTGCCGCCGTTCAAGGGCAACGACACCGGCGGCATCATCGCCTATTCGATGGCGACGCAGGCCGATGCCCGTCAGGTCGCGGTCGATCATTGCGCGCGCTACGGCAAGGTCGTGAAATTCCTGGCGGTGCAGGCCTATGAGGGCGGCTACATCTCGTTCTCCTGCCGCTGGGTGCCCTATGGCGCCGCCAACCAGCCGATCCGCACGCTCTACTGAGGCGCTTTCGTAACGCCACCTCTCAGCCGGGAGCCTCTGACATGACGCGCAAACTCGCTTTGCTCGGCTCGGCCCTTTGCCTTGTCTTGTCGGCAGGGGCGGCCTGCGCCGACGATCTGCCGGTGCGCAAGGCGGGTCTTTGGGAAATGAAGATGGTCAGGACCGGCACGCCCGTGCCCGAGATGACCATGCAGCACTGCACCGACGAGACCGTCGACAAGGAGATGAGCAACAACGTCTCCCCGATGGCCAAGCAGATCTGCGCCAAGCAGGACATCAAGAAGACCGCGACCGGCTATGTCAGCGATTCCGAGTGCAACGTCGCCGGCATCAGCACGACCTCGCATGCGGAGATCACGGGCGATTTCAACTCGGCCTATACGGTGAAGACCACCTCGCACGCGCAAGGCGGCGCCGCAGGTAACGCGGGGCGCGACACGACGATGCAGCTCGAAGCCAAGTGGTTGGGAGCCTGCAAGCCGGACCAGAAGCCCGGCGACATCGTGATGCCCGGCGGCTTCAAGATGAACGTGCGCGACATCGACAAGCTGAAGGCGCTGCTGCCGAAGTAGGCGAGATCGTAGCCCGGGATGAACTTTCCCCTCTCCCCCTTGTGGGAGAGGGTGGCTCGCCGCGTAGCGGCGAGTCGGGTGAGGGGTCTGTCTCCGCGCGTGACTCGCTTATTTTTGAATTCGCTGGGGCAACCCCTCATCCGGCGCTTCGCGCCACCTTCTCCCACAAGGGGAGAAGGGAAGATTGCACCTACACCGGAATCCGGACGCTCGCCCTTAATCCCCCCATCGGGCTGTCGCCCAGGGTGATGTCGCCGCCATGCGAGCGGGCGATGTCGCGGGCGATGGCAAGACCGAGGCCCGTGCCGCCTTCGTCCTGGTTGCGGGCATTGTCCAGCCGCAGGAATGGCTTGAACACCTCTTCGCGCAGATGAGCGGGAATGCCGGGGCCATCGTCGTCGACCGTGACGGTCAAATAACGGTGATCGCGCTGCCCGCTGATCGCGATGGCCTTGCCGTAGCGCGCCGCGTTGGTGACGAGGTTGGCAAGGCAGCGCTTGAATGAGGCCGGCTTCACCGTCACCACGGGCAGGCCGTGGAACGCCACGGTCGCGATGTGGCCGTGGCGCTCGGCGTCGCTGCGCAACTCCTCGAGCGCCTGCGCCATGTCGGTCGGCTGCGACTGCTCGCCGGAATCGCCGCGGGCAAACGCAAGATAATCCTCCAGCATCATCGACATCTCGTCGACGTCCTTGCGCATGCCTTCCATCTCAGGGCTGTCGCCGATCAGCGCCAGCTCGAGCTTGAAGCGCGTCAGGATGGTGCGCAGATCGTGGCTGACGCCGGCGAGCATCGCGGTGCGCTGCTCCATCGTGCGCTCGATGCGCGATTTCATTTCAAGGAAGGCGACCGCCGCGCGCCGCACCTCGCGCGCGCCGCGCGGGCGGAAGTTCGGCGCTTCGCGGCCCTTGCCGAAGCTTTCGGCGGCATCCGCGAGGCGCAGGATCGGCCTGATCTGGTTGCGCAGGAACAGCACCGCGACGATCAGCAGGATCGAGGACGTGCCGACCATCCAGAACAGGAAGATCTCCGAGTTCGAGGCATAGGCGGCGCTGCGCTGCGCGAACACGCGCATGACGGCGTCGTCGAGCTGGATGCGGATCTCGACGAGGTTGGAGCGGCCGACGGTGTCGATCCAGAACGAGCGCCCGATCTGGCGGCCGAGTTGCACCGACAGCGTCTGGTCGAGCAGCGAGAAGAACGGCTTTGGCCCCGGCGGCGGCATGTCGCCGGCGGGCAGGAAATCGACCACGAGCCCGAGGCGCTGCTGGGCGATGCGGCGGATCTGGTCGCGGTCCTTGTCTTGCGGATAGCCCTTGTAGACGTCGATCAGCGCGGCGATGTCCTGCACCACCGCAGCCGACAGGCGGCGCGTCACGGTGTTCCAGTGCCGCTCCATGAACACGAAGGCGACGACGGATTGCAGCACCACCATCGGCACGATCATGATGAGGAGCGCGCGCGCATAGAGGCCGGTCGGCATCCAGCCCTTGAACGCGTTGCCCATCCAGCCATTGGCGGCCGAGACGCGGCCGGCGGCGCTCTTGAGCAGCGTCAGGCCGGTATCGATCGTGCTCATCGGTCGCGCTTCACTGCTTTATGGCGAGGCCACAAGGCGGTAGCCGATGCCGCGCACCGCCTGGAGGAACAGCGGATTGGCGGGATCGGTCTCGATCTTGCGCCTGAGGCGGTTGATCTGCACGTCGACGGCGCGCTCGTTGACGGTGCCATTGCCGGTCAGCGCGCTGCGCGGCACGGTCTCGCCGGGTGTTTCCGAGAGAATGCGCAGCATCTCGCGCTCGCGGTCGGTGAGGTGAATGACCTCCTCGCCCTGGCGCAGTTCGCCGCGATCGAGATGGTAGACGTAAGGTCCGAACGCGATCTTCTCCACCGTCGCGGCCTGCGGCGGCGGCGCCGCGCGCTTGAGGATGTTGTTGATGCGCAGCGCAAGCTCGCGCGGCTCGAACGGCTTTGCCACGTAGTCGTCGGCCCCGATCTGAAGTCCCTCGATGCGGGATTCCGCTTCATGCCGCGCCGTCAGCATCACGATCGGCACCGAGGAGGAGGTCCGGATGAAGCGGGCAAGGTCGAAGCCGGTCTCGCCGGGCATCATGACGTCGAGGATCAGAAGATCGAAATGCAGGCCGAGCAGCTTCGAGCGTGCGTCGCCGGCGCTGGCCGCGGTGGTGACGCGATAGCCTTCGCCGGCGAGAAAGCGCGAGAGCAGATCGCGGATGCGGCGGTCGTCGTCGACCAGCAGTAGATGTGGCGCATCGTCGGCCGGTTCTACCGGCGGACGGGCGAGCGTGGCAGCGAGTGGCACGGTCACTCCTTGCTGTCTTGATTGACGTTGGCGAAGATCGTCTCGAGCACCTTGTCCGGATCGTCGCGGTCGATCATGGCGCGCAGGAAGCGCTTGACGGTCTCGGCATCCTGCGGCGCCATCTCGGCGAGCGCCTTGGTGATGCGCGTGGTCTGGAGCCCGGCGAGCTTCTGCACCAGCGCCTCGCCCTTCGGCGTCGCGTAGAGCAGGCGCTGGCGGCGGTCATTGTCGCCGGTCTTCTGCACGATATAGCCCTCGTCCAGAAGCTGCTTGAGCACGCGGCCGAGCGACTGCTTGGTGATGCGCAGGACGTCGAGCAGGTCCGCGACCTTGAGGCCGGGGTAGCGGTAGACGAAATGCATGACCCGGTGGTGGGCCCGGCCGAAGCCAAACGCCTCCAGCTCCTGGTCGGGATCGCCGACGAAATCGCGATAAGCGAAGAACAGTAGCTCGATGATATCCCAGCGCAAATTGCCTCCATCGCCTGCGGCCGGCCGT
This sequence comes from Bradyrhizobium sp. CCGB01, assembly GCF_024199795.1. Taxonomy (NCBI): domain Bacteria; kingdom Pseudomonadati; phylum Pseudomonadota; class Alphaproteobacteria; order Hyphomicrobiales; family Nitrobacteraceae; genus Bradyrhizobium; species Bradyrhizobium sp. CCGB01. The sequence continues at coordinate 8,379,505 of NZ_JANADK010000001.1, read as the reverse complement.
GGCTCGGCTGCGTCTTGAGAGGGAGTCGCGAAATTTATGTCAGGCATATTGACGTATCTTGGGTTCAATGTTACAAAACGATCGACCCGCACGAAATTTTAGATCGTATCGCGTCGGGTGGCATCAAAGCAGGGCGGCCCAAAGAGAGCCGGACAGGCGGCGACGGCCGGAGCAGATCTACCGTGCCATTGTCGAGCGGCATTTCGGCAAAACATACTGGACTTCCGCCTTCCGCAAAAGCATGTCCTCGGCGACATGCTGGCCACGGAAACCGGCCGTAAAAAGGCTGGCGGCGGTCCGGCCAGAAACCACATCAAGCCAGCTGGGCCCAAAGAGGGCAGGCAGGCGCCAGAACAGCGCCGCTACCGGCAGCGGGAGGCAAGGACATGAGCATGAAATTCGACATCCAGCCCGCATCCAATCCGACACCCGAGAAGGATCGCGTCGCCAAGCTGGTGGACCCCGGCTTCGGACGGGTCTTCACCGATCACATGGCGATCGTCCGCTACAACCAGGCCAAGGGTGGCTGGTACGAGGCGCGAATCGAAGCGCGCGCCAACTTCCAGCTCGATCCGGCCGGCGCCGTCCTGCACTACGCCCAGGAAATCTTCGAAGGCCTCAAGGCCTACAAGCGCGGCGACGGCGGCGTGAACCTGTTTCGTCCCGACGCCAACGCGCGCCGCTTCAAGGACTCCGCCGATCGCATGGCGATGGCGCAGATCCCCGAAGACGTCTTCATCGAAGCGGTCGAACAGGTCGTGCGCATCGACCGCGCCTGGATGCCGGGCGGCGAGGGCAGCCTTTACCTGCGCCCCTTCATGATCGCGAGCGAGACCTTCCTCGGCGTCAAGCCGTCGTCCGAATACATTTTTGCGGTCATCGCTTCGCCGGTGGGTTCGTACTTCAAGGGCGGGCCTGCGCCGGTCTCGATCTGGGTCTCGGAGAACTACACGCGCGCCGCGGTCGGCGGCACCGGCGCCGTCAAGTGCGGCGGCAATTATGCCGCGAGCCTGCGCGCCCAGGCGGAAGCCATTCAGCACGGTTGCGATCAGGTCGTCTTCCTCGACGCAATCGAGCGCCGCTACATCGAGGAGCTCGGCGGCATGAACGTCTTCTTCGTGTTCGACGACGGTTCGCTCTCGACGCCGCCGCTCGGCACGATCCTGCCCGGCATCACCCGCGACTCCATCATCGCGCTCGCCCGCGATGCCGGAAAGACCGTGCGCGAGGAGCCGTACTCGCTCGACCAGTGGCGCAAGGACGCGGCCAGCGGCAAGCTCAAGGAAGCTTTTGCCTGCGGCACCGCTGCCGTGATCTCGCCGATCGGCAAGGTGCGCTCGGTCAGTGGCGATTTCGAGATCAGCGGCGGCGCCGCCGGCCCCGTCGCCATGGGCCTGCGCAAGCAGCTCGTCGACATCCAGTACGGCCGCACCAACGATCCGCACAACTGGATCCGCAAAGTGTTTTGATACTTGGTGAGAGCGTTTCCCCTCTCTCACGGGGGAGAGGGGAAACACGCAACGTTTGTGGCCTATTGCGCACTGAACGTGCTGCTGCCGACATGCGACAAAACCGGGAGACATCGAAGCATCCTGGACATCGCGAACATGGCAACCAAACTTTCCCAACCCATGAAGTGGGTCATTCTCGCCGCCATCACCGGCGTCTCCGTTTTCGGCATCCTGACCATCGGCCCCGTGCACGAGGTCGTAGCGCAAGACCGCTCGCCGATCGTGGACGTGCGCACCACCGATCCCGAAATGAACACCGCGATCGCGCGCGCCCGCGGTACGCTCCCTACTTTCTGGGCCTCCTATGAATCGCCCAAGCCGTCGGAAGCCGGGCATTCCCTCAAAGTGCGCTTTCATACCCACCGGGGCGGCGAGCACATCTGGATCGCCGAGGTGAAGAGACTCCCCAACGGCACCTATTCCGGGCTCTTCGCCAACCAGCCGCGCGATCTGCCCGGCAAACATGCCGGCGACGAGGTCAAGTTCAGCGAAGTCGACATTTCCGACTGGATGTTCATGCGCAACGGCAAGATCGTCGGCGGCGAAACCATCAAGCCGACGCTGAAGTCGCTGCCGAAGGCGGACGCCGATGCCCTCCGGGCCCGGATGGAGCAGCCGTAAACGGCTCTCTTCCCTTCTCCCCTTGCGGGAGAAGGTGGCGCGAAGCGCCGGATGAGGGGTTGTTTCCACGGGGGATTCTCTCGCGATTGTGCTCGCGGATAGAACCCCTCACCCGTCTCGCTTCGCGAGCCACCCTCTCCCACAGGGGGAGAGGGAAAAAGCCAGCGGTTGCCGCACCGCGCCCCGGCTGGTAAACGCCGCGGATGGCCGAGAAACCCAAAAAATCCCAGAAACTGAAGGCGCGCCTGCCGCGCGGGCTCGAGGATCGCGACCCTGCCGCGATCCGGGCGACGCGCGAGATGGTCGAGAAGATCCGCGCCGTCTACGAGCTCTACGGCTTCGAGCCCGTGGAAACGCCGGCGATGGAATACACCGACGCGCTCGGCAAGTTCCTGCCCGACCAGGATCGCCCGAACGAGGGCGTGTTCTCGTTCCAGGACGATGACGAGCAGTGGATCAGCTTGCGCTACGATCTGACCGCGCCGCTCGCCCGCTATGTCGGCGAGCGATACGGCACCGATGGCCTGGTCCTGCCCTACCGCAGCTACCGCGTCGGCTACGTGTTCCGCAACGAGAAGCCCGGCCCTGGCCGCTTCCGCCAGTTCATGCAGTTCGACGCCGACACGGTCGGCTCGGCGACGCCGGCGGCGGATGCCGAGATCTGCATGATGGCCGCGGACACGATGGAGGCGCTCGGCATTGCGCGCGGCTCCTATGTCGTGAAGGTCAACAACCGAAAAGTGCTCGACGGCGTTCTGGAAGCCATCGGGCTCGGCGGTGACGAGAACGCGGGACGCAGACTGACCGTGCTGCGCGCCATCGACAAGCTCGACAAGTTTTCCGCCGACGAAGTGCGCAAACTGCTCGGCCCCGGACGATGGGACGGCGGCGAAGAGGGCAAGGGCGACTTCACGAAGGGCGCCAATCTGAGCGCGGCCGAGGCTGACGTCGTTCTCGCCATCACCAAGCCGCGCGAGGATTGGAAAGAGGCCATCGCCGCGGCGGAGACCTACCTTGCCAAAAGCGAGGTCGGTCAGGCCGGCGTGAGCGAGCTGGAAGAGATCGCCAAGCTGGTGACGGCGTCGGGTTACGGTGCGGACCGCATCAAGATCGATCCGTCCGTCGTGCGCGGCCTCGAATATTACACCGGCCCCGTCTACGAGGTTGAGCTCCTGCTCGAGACCAAGGACGAGAAGGGCCGCCCCGTGCGGTTCGGCTCGGTCGGCGGCGGCGGGCGCTACGACGGCCTCGTCTCGCGCTTCCGCGGCGAGCCGGTGCCGGCAACCGGATTCTCGATCGGCGTGTCGCGGCTGCAGGCCGCGCTGACCCTGCTCGGCAAGCTCGACACGCGGCCCGAATTTGGCCCCGTCGTCGTCACCGTGTTCGACCGCGATCGCGTCGCCGACTATCAGAAGATGGTCGCGTCGCTGCGCACCGCCGGCATCCGTGCCGAGCTCTATCTCGGCAATCCCAAGAACATGGGCAACCAGCTCAAATACGCCGACCGCCGCAACTCACCTTGCGTGATCATCCAGGGCTCGGACGAAAAGGCGCGCGGCGAGCTGCAGATCAAGGATCTGATCGAAGGCGCCAAGGCCGCCGCCGCGATCGCCTCCAACCAGGAATGGCGCGAGACGCGGCCAGCGCAGTTCTCGTGCAGCGAAGCCGACCTCGTCGCAAGGGTGCGCGAGGTCCTGGGCCGCCATGACGTGAGCTGGGGCTAGCTATTCGCGCATCGCCTCATGCCCGGGCTTGTCCCGGGCATCCACGTCCTGTTTGATGGCGACCGTCAATGGCCGGTGTTCGGCCGCAAGGGAGAAGACGATGCCTGAGATCACCATCAGCATGGCCGAGGGCCGCACCGACGAGCAGAAAGCCGGCATGATGCGCGACATCACGCAGGCGCTGGTGAAGAATCTCGGCGTCGACGCCGATGCCGTCGTCATCCAGATCAACGAAGCCCCGCTCCGCCACAAGATGAAGGGCGGCAAGACCTTCGTGGAGCGCGCGGCGGCTGCGAAGAAGTAGGCAACTCTGTAGCGGCGAATACAACTGTCGTCCCCGCGAAAGCGGGGACCCATAACTACAGGAAGTGGTTATCTGGCGAAGTGATTACTCCGAGTCCCCGTAATCACGACGTCCTGTGGTTATGGGTCCCGGATCTGCGCTTCGCTTGTCCGGGACGACAGCGGAGTTTGAGTGCCCCATGGACGCACGCGACTTCATCAAGGTCGGCATGAGCGCCGAGCGCACGCTGGTGGTCCCGGTGGAGCGCACGGTCGGGCATTTCGTGCCTGGCATGCCGATGGTCTATGCGACGCCGATGATGATCCTGGAAATGGAGATGACGTCGGGCGATGCGATCCGCGCCGCGCTTCAGCCGGGCTGGGTCACGGTCGGTACCGAGGTCGACATCCGCCATCTCGCAGCCGCCCTTGTCGGTGCGACGGTGCGGACCACTGCGAAGGTGGTCGCAGTCGAGCGCCGGGTCATCCGCTTCGAGGTCGAGGCGTTCGAGGGCACGCGCAGGCTCGGCGAGGGCCGCCACGCGCGCGGGCTCGTCAATGTCGAGATGTTCAACAAGCGGCTGGGGGCTGGCTCGAAACCGTAGGGTGGGCAAAGGCGCAACGCGCCGTGCCCACCATCGCTTCTGAGGCCGCGATTGAAATGGTGGGCACGCTTCGCTTTGCCCACCCTACGACACCGTCTTACTTCCTTACTTCGCCAATTCCTTCGACCGCGTCGTCGCCGCCGCGATCGCGCGGATCATGAGATCGCGCAGGCCGGGCTCGCCCATCAGCACGCCGAGTGCAGCGGCCGTGGTGCCGCCGGGCGAGGTGACGTTCTGGCGCAGCGTGCTGGAAGGAAGATCCGACTGGTGCAGCAGCTCGCCCGAGCCCGCGACGGTTTCGCGCGCGAGCTTCGTCGCCAGCGCCTCGGGCAATCCGGCCTCGACGCCGGCGCGCGCGAGCTCTTCGGCCAGCAGGAACACATAGGCCGGGCCCGAGCCGGACACCGCGGTGACCGCGTCCATCAGGCTTTCGTCGTCGACCCATTCGACCGAACCGGTGGCGCGCAGCAGCGCATCGGCCACCGCGCGCTGCGTGGTGCTGACATTGTTCGCCGCGACGGCCACCGTGATGCCGCGGCCGATCGCGGCCGGCGTGTTCGGCATCGCGCGCACGACGGCGCCGCCGCAGACGTCCTGCAGCGATGCGATCGTGGTTCCCGCCATGATCGAGACCACCGAGGTCTTCTCCGAGACGAACGCTTTCAGCTTCGCGCCGGCCTCGCGGAACATCTGCGGCTTCACCGCGACGACCATGGTCTCGACAAAGCCTGCCGCCTTCACGTCGGGATTGAGCGCAACGCCCTTGGCCGCAAGCGCGGTGATCTCGGGCGAGATGAACGGATCGACCACCGCGACGCGGCGCGGGTCGAGCCCGCCGGCCAGCCATCCGGTCAGCATCGCGCCGCCCATCTTGCCGGCGCCGGCGAGCAGGATGGTGCCGGAGATGTTTTTGAGAGTGCTGTTGTCTGCCACTGTGATCACCCAAGCAAAAGGTGTCGTCCCTGCGAACGCAGGGACCCATAACCACAGGGGGTTCTAGTGGATCGAGGAGGGGGCAACAAGCCGCGTGCCACAGGCGAATACACGCGGTATGGGTCCCGGATTTGCGCTTCGCTTGCCCGGGACGACAGAGAAGGGAGTCGCGGCTCCCCCGCTATCCTCGGCGAGCCTTACGCCTCTCCCACCGTGTCGAACATCGCCGCGTCCATCGCCTGCGCGGTGGTCTTGCCCGCCCACACCACGAACTGGAACGCCGGAAAGTAGCGTTCGCAGGCGTGGATCGCGCCGGCGAGCATGGCTTCGCATTGCGCGGTCGAGGCGGTGAGGCCACCCGGCAGCACCAGGGCCTGACGGTGCATGACCATGCCGGTGTTGGTCCAGAGGTCGAAATGGCCGACCCACAATTGCTCGTTGACCGCGGCGACGAGCCGCTGCACCTCACCCCGCCGGGCCGGCGGAATCTTCATGTCGAACGCGCAGGCCAGATGCAGCGCCTCGATCTCACCCATCCAGGTGAAGGAAATCTGGTAGTCGGTCCATTGTCCCTTGGAGACAATGGTGAGTTCGTCTTCGCCGGAGCGTTCGAACGGCCAGTTGTTGCTGGCAGCGATATCCTCGACCACCGCGAGCGGATGGCTTTTGGAATCGATAGCGCCTTCGAGCAGGGACATGCCGTCTCGACCTCTTGCCTTCTTGTTGTCTTTGATACGCACGTGGTTGGGTCCGGCGCGCGCTCCCTAAAATGTCGCAACCGCGATCCTCAGAGTCGCTCTTGCGAGCCCTTCGGATCAGCGCGGGCCTGTCGCGGATCAAGTGATGTGATTTGCGGAATCTGCGCAACCGGGTCCCGAGTCCGTCCACAAGCCAGGACTCGTTCGTCCACAGCTGATCTCCGCCACAATTCTTAACGAATAGAACAAACCGGAATCGGATTCGGCGGACGCGCGCCTGCCCTTATTCCGCCGCGCGAGGGCGGACCGCCTGAGGACCTCCAGGTCGGCATGGGACCATGCGGTTTTTCATGCGGAACGCGCTTGCTGCGGCCCCGAACCGGCGTCATATTTCCTGTCAGGTCGCTCAATCCCGAGCGGCCGATGTTCTCAGGGCGGGGTGAAAGTCCCCACCGGCGGTAAGGGCCGAAAGGCCTAAGCCCGCGAGCGCCTTCCCCTAGGAATTTCCTGAAAAGGATTTTCGCCGAAGGGAAGGGTCAGCAGATTCGGTGCAACTCCGAAGCCGACGGTTAAAGTCCGGATGAAAGAGAACGGTCGGTGGCAGACGCATCGCAAGATGCGGCTGTTTGTCGTTCCGTGTGCCCTGATTCTGGTCCTTTGAAGGAAAGCCATGAATCAGATGTTGCAAGATCCCCAAGTCCAAACTTCAAAAGCCGAAACTTCCCAGACACCGCCGCCGGTTCCGCAGGATCCGGTGCCCGAGCATCCGCGCTTCGCGAAGCCGCAGCGGGTGGCCTTCGTGCAGGCTTGCTGGCACCACGACGTGGTCGAGGAGGCCCGCATCGCCTTCGTGAAGGAGGCGGCAGCGCGTCACCTCAATCATGTCGACGTGTTCGAGGTGCCGGGCTCGTTCGAGATCCCGCTGCATGCGCAGATCCTCGCCAAGACGCGGCGCTACACCGCGATCGTCGCGGCCGGCCTCGTCGTCGATGGCGGCATCTACCGCCATGAGTTCGTCGCCGACACCGTGATCAAGGCGCTGATGGACGTGCAGCTGCGTACCGAAGTGCCGGTGTTCTCCGCCGTGCTGACGCCGCAGCAATTCCACGAGACCGAGGTGCATTACGACTTCTTCCGCAGGCATTTTGCGATCAAGGGCGTCGAGGTCGCGGCAGCCTGCGCGGAGACATTGCTAGGCCTGGAGCGCCTGCGCGGCCAGGTCGCGGCGGGGATCGTGTAGCGGCACCGTCACACGCCGCTGATTGTCAATCCCGCCGCCGTCCCTATAAAGTCGGCGGCGGGAGGAGGCCGTGCCGTGGAGACGGGCGGCCGGCAAGATCATGTTCGAAGGACACGATCCCTATCTCGTCGCGCTCTCTGTGGCGATCGCGAGCCTGGGTGGCTATACCGGCTTTGCACTTGCGGCTCGCATCCGCAACACGCCGGGCGTCAATAACCGCGTATTGCTCGCGGGTGCGGCAGCATTTCTGGCCGTCGGCATCTGGACCATGCATTTCGTCGGCATGCTGGCCGCGCCGCTGCCACCAGACACGGTTTATCTGGTCCTTCCCACCATCATCTCCTTCCTGATCTGCGCGCTGGTGGTTGGCATCTCCCTGTTCTTCGTGTCGATCGGTGAACCGTCATTGAAGCGGGTGGCATCGTCGGCCGTTTTGCTCGGCGTCGGCATCGCCAGCATGCATTATGTCGGGATCCATGGCCTCGCCGGCCCCTTCGGCATCGCACACGACCGGACGATGGTGCTGCTGTCGGTCCTGGTCGCAGTCGTTACCGCCTACGGCGGCTTGCGCGCCTTCCTGGCGCAGCAGGAAGGTTTTCGCCTGATCGTGAGCTCGATCGCCTTCGGCGTCGCAGTCTCCGGCATGCATTATACGGCGATGCTCGGCATGCATTTCGAGCCGCTGACGGGGGAGGGGCATCACCATCTCGGCGGCAGTCTTGCCGCGTCGCAGCAAATTTTATCGATCGTCGTTGCCGTGCTGTGCTTTGTGATCGCCGCCGGCTTTCTGTTGTCGCTGGTGCCGGATCCGCGTCGGCAGGTGACTGCTGCGATGGTGGTCGATCCGATCTCGCCGCCCGTCGCGCCGGAGCCGATTGGTCAGGCGGCCGCTTCGCCGCGGCCGATGCCTGCACCGCTTGGCGGCCTTGGCCAGCCGCCCCGCGCGCCGGCGCCACGCCTGCCGGTCGAAAGCGCTGACGGCACGCATTTCATCGACACGGCTAATGTGCGCAGCGTTCGGGCGGATGCGCATTACACCCGGGTCCATGACGGCACCCGCGAACGGATGTGCCCGTGGTCGATCTCGGAAGCGGAGGCGCAGCTCGATCCCTCGTTGTTCCTCCGGGTGCACCGCAGCCACATCGTCGCGATCTCCCATGTCGCGCTCGTTCGCAAGGAAGGCGACGCCGCGGTGCTCGAGCTCGACGGGCCGTTGCCGCACCGGGTGCCGGTGAGTCGGGCCAAGATCGCCGAGGTGAAGGCGAGGCTCGGGTTGGCGAACAGGCGGCACGCGTAAAGTCAGAGAAACGAGCTCTGTCACTCCCTCGCCCCGCCCTTGCGGGGAGGAAGAAGAGCGCCATACGTCGCGGACCCTGACGCAATTCGTGCGTTCTGGGCCGCAACTCGTGCGAAATCCGCTGTTTTGTGCCCGAACGATTGCGGCCAGCCCCACTCGGAGAGACCGTCCCGTCGACGTCCGCGCCGTCAGCGCCAAGGACGATTGTGGGAGGAGACGATGATCCCGGGCTCATTCAACTATCACCGGCCGGCGAGCATTGCCGATGCCGTCAAACTCTTGACCGATCTCGGGGAGGATGCGCGGCCATTGGCCGGCGGGCACAGCCTGGTGCCGATGATGAAGCTTCGGCTCGCGACCCCTGCCCACCTGATCGACCTGCACGGCATTGCCGCCCTGAAAGGCATCCGCCGCGACGGCGACAATCTCGTCATCGGCGCGATGACCACCCAGCATGACCTGCTGGCCTCCGACGAGATTGCCAAATCCGCGCCGATCCTGCACGAGACGGCGCTGCTGATCGCTGACCCGCAGGTGCGCTACCGCGGCACGATCGGCGGCAACGTCGCCAATGGCGATCCCGGCAATGACATGCCGGCGCTGATGATGACGCTGGGCGCGACCTATCGCCTCGAAGGACCCGGCGGTGCTCGCGATGTGCCGGCCTCCGATTTCTACCAGGGTGCCTATTTCACCGCGCTCGAACCTGGCGAAATCCTCACCTCCATCACATTCCCCGTGCCTGCCGCGGGTCACGGCTACGCCTACGAAAAACTCAAGCGCAAGGTCGGCGACTACGCAACCGCAGCTGCTGCCGTTGTGCTGACTATGGCGGGCGGCAGGGTCGCGACCTGTGTCATCGGGCTCACCAACGTCCACGAGACGCCCTTGCTCGCCACCGATGCCGCCAAGGCGGTGATCGGCACCAGCCTCGATCCCGCCACGTTGAAGAAGGCGGCCGCTGCGGCCGAAGCGATCATGGCACCGGCCGCGGATGCCCGCGGGCCGGTCGAATACCGCAAGCATGTCGGCGGCATCATGGTGACGCGCGCGCTGCAGCGCGCCGCTGCCGTCGCGAAATAAGGGGAGGAGATCGATGGCAAAAACTCATGTGACCATGAAGGTGAACGGTGCCGAGGTCGAAGGCCTCGTCGAGCCGCGCACACTGCTGGTGCACTTCATCCGCGAAAACCTGCAGATGACCGGTACCCATATCGGCTGCGAGACCACCCATTGCGGCGCCTGCACCGTCGACATCGACGGCATGTCGGTGAAATCCTGCACGATGTTCGCGGTGCAGGCCGACGGCTCCGACATCATCACCATCGAGGGCATGGCCAACGCCGACGGCACGTTGTCGGCGCTGCAGGAAGGCTTCCGCATGATGCACGGCCTGCAATGCGGCTTCTGTACGCCCGGCATGATTGTCCGCGCGCATCGCCTTCTGAAGGAAAATCCTTCGCCGACCGAGTCAGAAATCCGCATGGGCATCTCCGGCAACATCTGCCGCTGCACCGGCTACCAGAACATCGTCAAGGCAATCCAATACGCCGCCGCCAAGATCAACGGCGTGGAATTCCAGGAGGCTGCGGAATGAATGACCTCACTCCCACGCGGGAACAACGCAGCGCCGCGCTCGAAGGCATGGGCTGCAAGCGCAAGCGCGTCGAAGACATCCGCTTCACGCAAGGCAGGGGCAACTATGTCGACGACGTCAAGTTGCCGGGCATGCTGCATGGCGACTTCGTCCGCTCGCCGCATCCGCATGCACGGGTCAAGAAGATCGACGACAGCGAGGCCTTGAAAGTGCCCGGCGTGCTCGCGGTCATCACCGCCGAGACGCTGAAGACCGTCAACCTCGCCTGGATGCCGACGCTTGCCGGCGACGTGCAGATGGTCTTGGCCGACGGCAAGGTACTGTTCCAGAACCAGGAAGTGGCCTTCGTGGTCGCGACCGACCGTTATGCCGCCGACGACGGCATCAACAAGGTCGTGGTCGAATACGAGCCGTTGCCGCCGCTGGTCGATCCCTTCAAGGCGATGGATGCCGACGCTCCGGTGCTGCGCGAGGACCTCGTTGGCAAGACAACCGGTGCGCACGGGCCGCGCAAGCACAACAACCACATTTTTGAGTGGACCGTCGGCGACAGAGAAATGACTGACGCCGCCTTCAAGAAGGCGGAGGTGTCGATCAAGGAGATGATCTCCTATCACCGCACCCATCCGTCGCCGCTGGAGACCTGCCAGTGCGTCTGCTCGTTCGATAAGGTCAAGGGCGAGCTGACGATCTACGGCACGTTCCAGGCCCCGCATGTGATCCGCACCGTAGTGTCGCTGATCGCGAAATTGCCAGAGCAGAAGATCCACGTCATCGCGCCCGATATCGGCGGCGGTTTCGGCAACAAGGTCGGCGCCTATCCCGGCTATATCTGCGCGGCGGTGGCTTCCATCGTCACAGGCAAGCCGGTGAAATGGGTCGAGGACCGCATCGAGAACCTCACCGCGACCTCGTTCGCGCGCGACTATCACATGACGACCGAGATCGCCGCGACCAAGGACGGCAAGGTCACTGGGCTTCGCGTCCACGTGCTCGCCGATCACGGCGCGTTCGACGCCTGCGCCGACCCGTCGAAATGGCCGGCGGGCTTCTTCAATATCGTCACCGGCTCCTATGACTTCCCGACCGCGCATCTGGCCGTCGATGGCGTCTACACCAACAAGGCGCCCGGTGGCGTAGCCTACCGTTGCTCATTCCGCGTCACCGAGGCGGCCTACTGCATCGAGCGCGCGATGGACATCCTGGCGCAGAAGCTCAACATGGATCCGGCAGAGCTGCGGCTGAAGAATTTCATCAAGCCGGAGCAGTTCCCGTATCACTCGGCGCTCGGCTGGGAATACGATTCCGGCGACTACCATACCGCCATGCGCAAGATGATGGAGACGACGGGCTACGCCGCGCTCCGGAAAGAACAGCAGGAGAAGCGCGCCGCGTTCGCGCGCGGCGAGACCCGCGAAATCATGGGGCTCGGTGTCTCCTTCTTCACCGAGATCGTCGGCGCAGGTCCGTCGAAGAACTGCGACATCCTCGGCATCGCCATGTTCGACTCCTGCGAGATCCGCATGCACCCGACCGGGGCCGGCATCGCGCGCATGGGCACCAAGAGCCAGGGCCAGGGTCACGAGACCACCTGGGCCCAGATCATCGCAACCGAGATCGGCATTCCCGCCGACAACATCATGGTGGAAGAGGGCAACACCGACACCGCGCCTTACGGACTCGGCACCTATGGTTCGCGCTCGACGCCGGTCGCGGGTGCCGCGATCGCCATGGCCGCGCGCAAGATCAAGTCCAAGGCGCAGATGATCGCGGCCTACAAGCTCGAGGTCCACGAGGACGATCTCGAATTCGACATCGACGGCTTCCGGGTGAAGGGCCTGCCGGAAAAATTCATGTCAATGAAGGATATCTGCTGGGCCGCGTACAATTCCGTGCCGCCGGGCATGGAGCCGGGGCTGGAGGCGGTGAGCTATTACGATCCGCCCAACATGACCTATCCGTTCGGCGCCTATCTCTGCGTGATGGACATCGACGTCGACACCGGCGTGTACAAGGTCCGGCGTTTCTATGCGCTGGACGATTGCGGCACCCGGATCAATCCGATGATCATCGAGGGGCAGGTGCATGGCGGCCTGACCGAGGCGTTTGCGATCGCGATGGGCCAGGAGATCCGTTACGACGAGGTCGGTAACGTCGTCACCGGCTCGTTCATGGATTTCTTCATGCCGACCGCGGTCGAGACGCCGCATTGGGAAACCGACTTCACCGTCACCCCGTCGCCGCATCATCCGATCGGCGCCAAAGGTGTCGGCGAGAGCCCGAATGTCGGCGGCGTGCCGGCCTTCTCCAACGCCGTCAACGATGCGTTCTCGTTCTTAGGGTCCACGCACATCCAGATGCCGCACGACTTCTGGCGCAACTGGAAGGCGGCGAAGGAATTGGGGGCGGTGGCGTAGCGAGTTGTTCGTCATTCCGGGGCGGTCCGCAGGACCGAACCCGGAATCTCGAGGTTCCGGGTTCGATGCTCCGCATCGCCCCGGAACGACGGAGGTTGTATGAAAAACCGTGACGAAATCGCGCAAGCACTGGCCGCATCGGGCTATATCGCCGATGCGGACCTGGCGACCGCGATCTCGCTGATGCAATTGTTGCGGCGTCCGCTGCTCTTGGAGGGCGAGGCGGGCGTCGGCAAGACGGAAGTGGCAAAGGCACTTGCAAAAGTGCACTCGACCGAGCTGATCCGCCTGCAATGCTACGAAGGTCTCGACCAGTCGTCCGCGCTCTACGAGTGGAACTACCAGCGGCAGTTGCTGGCGATCCAGGCGCATCGCGGGGCCGACAGCATTGAGGACCAGGTGTTCTCGGAAAAGTACCTGTTGGAGCGTCCTCTGCTCGCCGCGATCCGCCGCGCGCAGGCGCCGGTGCTGCTGATCGACGAGATCGACCGCGCCGACGACGAGTTCGAGGCGTTCCTGCTCGAGCTGTTGTCCGACTTCCAGATCTCGATTCCCGAACTCGGCACCATTTCCGCGGTCACCATTCCGCATGTGGTGCTGACCTCGAACGGCACGCGCGAGCTGTCCGATGCGCTACGCCGCCGCTGCCTCTATCACTACGTCGACTATCCCGATGTCGATCGCGAGGCCCGCATCATCCTGGCGCGGATCGCCGGTGCGAGCCCGTCGCTGTCGCTTCAGATCGCGCGCATGGTCGAAGGCGTGCGCAAGGAGGAGCTGAGAAAAGTCCCGGGCGTCGCGGAAACGCTGGACTGGGCCGCCGCGCTGGTCGGCCTCGACATCCGCGATCTCCACGACGCGCCCGAGACCGTGCATGAGACGCTGGTCTGCCTGTTGAAGACCCATGAGGACCGCGCGCGCGTCACCGGCGAGGTGACACAGCGTCTGCTGGGGAGGGTCGCATGAGCTGCTGTGGCTCCAGCCCCGGATACGATGATCTCAATGAGGTCTCCCGCCTCGTCTCCGCGAGGCTCGCCGCCTTTCTCCGTACCCTGCGCGATGCCGGCTTCCGCGTTGGACTCGCCGAGGGGCAGGATGCCGCAACGTTGATGTCCGCCGGTTATGCTGCGCGACCCGGCCTGTTGCGCGCGGCGTTCAAGCAACTGTTTTCGGCGCGCAAGTCCGATTGGGACAAGTTCGACGGGTTGTTCGATGCGTTCTGGCTGGGCAAGCGCGCGCGGTCGCGCTCCCGCACCACCGGCTCGGTGCCCGGCGCCAGCAATCCCTCGCTGAAGAGCTTGCAGGACCAGGCCGCAGAGCAGGGCGGCGGCCAATCCGTCGCCGACCAGCTTCCGTCATCGGATGACGTGCCGGAAGGCCGCTCGGGAGAGGGCCGCATGGAGGGCGCCTCGCGCGCGGAAAACCTCGCCGAGGTCGATTTCAGAAAATTCAGCGATCCCGATCAGATCGCGCAAGCCCATGAAGCCGCCGCAGAGCTCGCAAGGGTGATGCGCACGAGGCTCACGCGACGCGATCTCGCGCGCCGGCGTGGTTACAGGCTGGACCTCAGGCGCACCATTCACCGCAACATCAGCCATGGCGGCGTGCCGATCAGCCTGGTGAAACGGCAGCGCAAGGACAAGCCATTGCGGCTCGTCGTTCTCCTCGACGCGTCAGGCTCGATGAGCATGTACACCTCGGTGTTCCTGCGCTTCATCCACGGCGTGCTCGACCAGTTCCGCGAGGCCGAGGCGTTTTTGTTCCACACCCGGCTGGCCTACGTTTCCGATGCGATGAAAGAGAAGGACGCCGGCCGCGCGCTCGACCGTCTCTCGATCATGGCGCAGGGCGCGGGCGGCGGCACCAGGATCGGCGAGAGCCTGCAAACCTTCAACCGCTGGCACGCCGCACGCGTGATCCATTCGCGCAGCTGTGTGATGATCGTGTCCGACGGCTACGAGACCGGTGATGCCGCCTTGCTGGGCCGGGAAATGGCGGCGCTGGCGCGGCGCTGCCGCCGCATCGTCTGGCTCAATCCGATGATGGCGTGGGAGGGCTATTCGCCCGAAGCCAGAGGCATCAAGGCGGCACTGCCGCATGTCGATCTCTACGCGCCCGCCAATTCGCTGCGAAGCCTGCGCGCGCTCGAACCTTATCTGGCGAAGCTTTGAGGAGGCTTCCGATGACCGCTCATGTCGAAGTGCTGGATGTCGTCGCGCAGATGAAAGCCGCCGAGCGCGCCTTCGTGCTCGCGACGGTCGTGCGCACTGTCTCGGTCACCGCGGCCAAGGCTGGCGCGAAGGCGATCATCGCGGCCGACGGCACCATCCTCGCCGGCTGGATCGGTGGAGGCTGCGCCAAAGGTGCGGTGCTGAAGGCGGCGCGCGAGGCGCTCGCCGATGGCGAGCCACGCATGGTTTCGGTGCAGCCGGAAAACCTGCTTGCCGAACTCGGGGTGAGTGCGGGCGATAACCGCGACGGCATCCGCTTTGCCAGCAACATGTGCCCGAGCAAGGGTACGATGGATATTTTCGTCGAGCCGGTGCTGCCGCATCCCTCGCTGGTCATTCTCGGCGCCAGCCCGGTGGCGCTGTCGCTGGCCGCGCAGGCGCGCACGCTCGGCTATCACGTCACGCTGGCCGCACCCGCCGCCGATCTCACGTCGCCGCCGGATGCTGACACTATTGTCGATGGCTTTCAGCTCGGCGAGCTCAGCGAAGCGAAGCGCTTCGTCGTGGTCTCGACGCAGGGCAAGGGCGACGAAGCCGCCTTGCGCGCGGCGGTCGCGACCAGGGCCTGTTATCACGCCTTCGTCGGCAGCCGCCGCAAGATGGCCTCGCTGCGCGCCAAGCTCATTGCGGAAGGCGCCACCGCCGCCGTCATCGACGACGTCAAGGCGCCCGCGGGGTTCGATCTCGGCGCCATCACACCGGAGGAGATCGCAATGTCGATCCTCGCCGAGATCACGCAGGAGCGACGGCGCGGGCAGCGCGCCGCCAATCAGACAGCAAGCAGAGAGTGAGATCCAATCATGCAGATGAATGACAGCCAGCGTATCCCCGCGTCAATTGGGCAGGTGTGGGCGGCGCTGAATGATCCCGATGTGCTGAAGCAGTGCATCCCCGGCTGTCAGTCGCTCGATGTGACCGCGCCCAACGAGATGACCGCCACGGTCGTTTTCAAGGTCGGCCCGGTGAAGGCGACATTCAGCGGCGAGGTGACGCTGTCCGATCTCGATCCGCCGAACAGCTATCGCATCTCGGGCGAGGGCTCCGGCGGCGTCGCGGGCTTTGCCAAGGGCGCCGCACTGGTGCGGCTTGAATCGGAAGGTGCTGACGTGACCGTACTGCATTACGAGGTCGACGCGCAGATCGGCGGCAAGCTCGCCCAGTTAGGTGCGCGGCTGATCAACTCGACCGCGACCAAACTGGCCGGCGAGTTCTTCAAATCGTTTGCAGACGTGGTGGGCGCGAAGGCGGAGGCGGGCTAGCTGCCATAGGGTGGGCACGGCGTTGCGCCCTTCCCACCGACGAATGTATCCGTGTGGCAGTCAGACTTCATTTCGCTCCGGCTTGAGCAGCCGGTAATGCAGCCGCGCATAATTGCCGAGCCATTTGACGGCGGCGTTGAGTCCGAGCGCCAATAGCGCACCGAAGCCCGCCCCCGTGGTCACCAGCGCGACGCCTGCGAGCCCGCGCAAGATCAGATTGACGACGTGTCCGTCGCCAAAATGCTTGTAGACGCTGATCAGCAACCCGATGCCGACGATCCCCAGCACGCACATCACGAAGGCAACCACGAGCAGGATGAGCAGAACGGCAAGCAGCAGCGGCAGCAGCAGGACGATGTCGACCACGGCGAGGCCACTGAGCGCGAACAGCGCGGCTGTGGAGTTGCGGAAGGAGTGATGATTCTCCCACCGGCGCAATCCCGTCTCGGCGCGCAGCTCGCGCGCAAGTCGTCTGGGATCGCCGAGCGCGGAGGCAACCTCCTGCTCCGTTCGCCCTGAAGTGCGAGCCTCCTCGAAATGAGCGGCATAGTCGGACAGAATGTCGTCGATCTCGGCCGCGGGCAGCCCCGTGAGCCCTTCGGCGAGGATGTGCAGGAAACCGTCGCGGGTCATCTGGCGTCTCCGAGGAGGCGGTCGACTGCATCGGTAAAGCTGCGCCATTCGCGCTTCTGCGCGGTGAAGGCGGCGCGGCCGGCGGCCGTCAGGCGGTAATATTTGCGCGGCGGGCCGCTGCTGGATTCCTCCAGGCGAGTGTCGACCAGCCCGTCATCCTGCATGCGCCGCATCAGCGGATAAATCGTTCCTTCACCCATGCCGACGCCGGCCGACAGCGTGCTCGCGATCTCATAGGCATAGCTCTCGCCGCGCGCGAGCAGAGCGAGCACGCAGAGCTCCAGCGCGCCCTTCTTGAGCTGAACCTGATTCGTCGAGTCGGCCATTTCCTCCTTGACTACACCGCTTTCGAGGAGGCTTATATAGCAAGGTACTATGTATTGCAAGGTACCTGTGAATACCTAATTCCGGAGGAAATGAGCCATGGCCTATCTCAACCGTCGTCATCTGCTGGCCGGCTTTTGCGCGAGCGCGGCTCTCCCATGGACCATGCCTGCCGTTGCTGCGTCGGCCGATGTCGCCGCACGTTTCACCGGGCTCCAGCAGGCCGGAAAGTTGCCCGGTCTGCATGCGTTCCTGGTGAGCCAGGGAGGCAAGCTGGTGTTCGAGCATTACGGGGAGGGCGAAGACCAGGGCTGGGACCGGCTGCTCGGCCACGTCGTGTTCGGTCCTGATGTGCTGCACGATCTGCGCTCGGTCTCGAAGAGCGTCGTCGGTCTCGCCTATGGGGTTGCGCTTGCTGAAGGCAAGGTGCCGCCGCCGGACGCGAAGCTCTATGCGCAATTCCCTGAATATGACGATCTCGCCGCGCAGCCCGGCCGCGACAAGCTCACGATCCATCATGTGCTGTCGATGACGCTCGGCTTCGAATGGGACGAGCTCACCATTCCCTATGGCGATCCGCGTAACAGCGAGATGGCGATGGAAGCCGCGCCGGATCGTTACCGCTTCATCCTCGAGCGCCCGATCGCCGGCGAGCCCGGCGTGAAATGGACCTATTGCGGCGGCGCCACTGCGCTGCTCGGCCGCCTCATCGCCAAGGGTACCGGCGAAGCCCTGCCGGCTTATTGCCGCCGTGTGCTGTTCGATTCCCTGGGTTTCGGCCCGTCCGGCTGGAGCGTTGGCCGTGACGGTGAACCTCGCGCGGCGTCAGGCGCGCGTCTCCTGCCACGCGATCTCGTGAAGATCGGACAGCTCATGCTGGCGAATGGCGCTTGGAATGGAAAGTCCATCGTTCCGGCCGACTGGGTGAAGCGCGTGACCACGCCTGTTGTCCAGACCCGGGTTGGTCGCAATTACGGCTATCAATGGTACATGGGCGATTTCGCCACTGCGCAACCGCTGCATTGGTTCTGCGGCATCGGTTGGGGCGGCCAATATCTGTACGTGATTCCGGCGCGTGATCTCACCTTCGTGATCCACTGCGGAAATTATGGGCGATCGGGGCAGGAGCAGGCCGCCGTATTGATCGCGCTCTTGCAGGACGTCGTGTTGCCGAGCTTTGGCTGAATTCGGTCTCAACCCAGCGACACGCCCGCCTTGGCCCGGCTGATCCCGAGCATCAGGATACGCTGCAGGAGATCCGGGTACTTGAGCCCGGCATGCTGGGCCGCCGTGGCGAATTCCTGGCTCTTGGCGATCTCGGGATTGGGATTGGCTTCGATGAAATACGGCGTGCCGTCGGCAGCGAGGCGAAAATCGATGCGCGCATAGCCGTCGAGGCCAAGTGCCTGGTAGATGCGTTTCGCGGCCCGCTGGATGCGCGCAGTGACTTCGGGCGCGAGATCCTTCGCCGGCCCGTCGACGATGCCGACCTTCTCCTGATAGTCGGTGTCGTGCTTGGCCTTTTCGGTCGCGATGTGGCGTGACCTGCGACCGCCCATGCTGCCGAACTTCAATTCCCACACCGGCAGCACGCGCAGCCTGTTGTTGCCGAGCACGCCGACATAGAGCTCCCGTCCCTCGATGAATTGCTCGGCGATGGCGGCGGTCTCGCTGCGTTCGTGGATGAAGGCGACGCGCTCCGCGAGCTTTTCGTCGGCATCGACGATGGAGGCTTTGGAAATGCCGGCAGATCCATCCATGTTGAGGCTCTTGACGATCAGCGGCAGCGCAAGATGCTTCGGCCGCTTGACCTTGCGTCGCATCGGGAAAACGGCGAAGGCCGGAACTGCGATGCGGCGGTGATGCACCAGCGTCTTCGACAGATCCTTGCCGCGCGCGAGGATCAGGCCGCGCGGATTGCATCCGGTGTAAGGCACCTTCATCAGCTCGAGGTAGCTGGCGATGTGCTGGTCGTAGGCGACGTTGTTGTGGAATTCCTCCAGCAGCGTGAAGACCACGTGCGGCTTGAACTCCTCGATCGCTTCGCGGACCGGCCTGATCTCCTCCTGCGCGCCGAGCGGGCGGACCTCATGGCCGGCCGCGCGCAAGGTGCTGACGACGTCGTACTCCGTTTTCCAGTTGTTGATCTCCTGCGGTGTGTAGCCGTCGGAGGAGTCCGGAGGCAGGAAGTCCGGATGCATCAGCACGAGAATGCGGAGTCGTCTCATAGCGCGATCCATTTGCGCCGAGACGGGCCAAACAGCGCGTGCATCGTCTTGGCGGTCACGAGGACGGTGAAATCGAGAACGAGCTTCTGTTCGGGGCCGACGGCACGCAGATCGAGCTCGCGGCAGCGGGAGATCATGTCGTCGAGCACCGCATCGAGCGTGAGCTGGTTTTCGCCGGTCCATCGCGCGACCAGCTGCCTGATCTGGGCGCGGTGGCGCCGGATCAGGGCCGCGGCCGGCCTTGACCGGTGATGCCGTGGATCGGCCGAAAACAGCCGGGAGAGGTCGCGGTCGTAAGTTTTCGGTGGCGTGAACGCGTAGAATTCCTGCTTCTTCTTGTAATGGTCTTCAAGCGTCTGGCTGAGCCTGCTCAGTGGATCGACACGCTCTCGCGTCGTGATTAGCGGTCGCTCTCCCGCGATCTCACCCATGAGCTCGTCGACATATTCGAGTTTCTTCAGCGCGGGCCATCCGGCGTATCGCGTGCGCCAGTTTGAACGCGGCCGCAGCCACACCGCAAATGTCTCGGCAAAGTCTTCGTCAGGATGGCTCTGTGCGTACCAGAGCCGGAGGTGCTGGACGTAGCGCCTGCTCGCCGGATTGGGCCGGTAGTAGCGCGGGTAATGTTTCGACGACGGCCCGAACAATTGTTGCCAGCGCCGGCGCCGCTGCAACTGAAAGCCGTGCTGAATGGCATGGCCCGCCTCGTGACGAAGGATGGCCATGCACTCGCGCCAAGTTCCGCCCTCGACGTCGAACATCATCTTCTTCTCGAGCTTCATCAGGCGGGGATGGGCGAGATAGAAGGGGATGGCGATGCCGGGCACGTCTCCCGGACTGAACCACTCGCTCGAAATCCATGTATGCGGCCGCAGCCGGATGCCTCGCTCTTCCATCTCCTCGTGAAGCGTCGCGACGCAGTCCTCAAGCCAGGTGCCTTCGACCGTAACCTTCAGGCTGGAGAGACGTTGCTTGAGCAACGCATCATCTGACAGCTTTTCCCAAGCAAATTTCCGGCGTGGCATCGGGTATCCAGAGGGCAGAGATGACTCGGAATCCGAAGGATGTCATGGGCGGGAGCCCGCAACAACCCGGTGGGGCTGCGAGGCGTGCTGCAGCGCGTCAGAGCGCGCGATGGCGGGTGGGTAAAGCGCCAGCGTGCCCACCGTCTTCTTATAAAAAAGAAAGGTGGGCACGGCGCTTTGCGCCTTTGCCCACCCTACGAGACCTTCCGGGGTCGAAAAAACTAGTCGAACAGGCTCGACACCGACTCTTCCGCCGCGGTGCGCGCGATGGCGTCGGAGATCAGGCTGGCGATCGGGAGCGTGCGGATGTTCGGCGCCTTGGTCACTGCATCCGTCGGCAGGATCGAGTCGGTGATGACGAGCTCTTTCAGCTTCGAACCCGCGATGCGGGCGGCCGCGCCGCCGGAGAGCACGCCGTGGGTGATGTAGGCGTAGACGTCCTTGGCGCCCTTGGCGATCAGCGCGTCGGCCGCGTTCACCAGCGTGCCGCCGGAGTCCACGATATCGTCGATCAGGATGCAGGTGTAGCCGGCGACGTCGCCGATCACGTTCATGACCTCGGATTCGCCGGCCCGTTCGCGGCGCTTGTCGACGATCGCGAGCGGCGTGTTGATGCGCTTGGCAAGGCCACGTGCGCGCGCCACGCCGCCGACGTCAGGCGAGATCACCATCGTCTTGGAGAGGTCGAACTTGTCCTTGATGTCGCGCACCATCAGCGGCGCCGCGTAGAGATTGTCGGTCGGGATGTCGAAGAAGCCCTGGATCTGGCCGGCATGCAGGTCGAGCGTCATGACGCGGTCGACGCCGGCTTGCGTGATCAGGTTGGCGACGAGCTTGGCCGAGATCGGCGTGCGCGAACCCGATTTGCGGTCCTGCCGGGCGTAGCCGAAATAGGGCAGCACCGCGGTGATGCGGCGCGCCGAGGAGCGGCGCAGCGCGTCGGTGATGATCAGCAATTCCATCAGATGGTCGTTGGCGGGGAACGAGGTCGACTGGATGACGAAGGCATCCGAGCCGCGGACGTTCTCCTGGATCTCGACGAAGATCTCCATGTCGGCGAAGCGCCGTACCACCGCCTTGGTCAGCGGCAGGTCGAGGCCTTGCGCGATGGCCTGCGCGAGAGCCGGATTTGAGTTGCCGGCGACTAGCTTGATGGAGCCGTTCTTGGCCGACATAGACGCTTCCTCCCGCGCTTTGCTGGATACGACGTTCAACATCAGAAAATACCCACTGGAAGCACGGTTACGACGGGCGAGGAAATATCAGGCCGGAGGCCGCAATGGCAACCCGGGATGCTACGTTTTCCCTTCGAAAATCCTGAGTCGGGCCAACGGCTTGGCCGCGAGTTCTGGAATTCTGGGGCCGTGGTTTAGCGGGGGTTATCGCTCGGCATAGCCGAGCGCCGTGGCTGGCATCTCGGCCGCCGGAGCCTCCGGGATCACACTGGCAACCGCCGGTCCCCGCAAGCCGGGAACAGTGCCCGGCGTGTCCGGCGTTCCGTTGATCATGTTGGAAAGTCCGCTGAATCCGGCCTGGGCGATCTTCCGCAGCACGAGGTCGTCGGCGGCCGACCAGGGATCGCGGCCGCCCTTGGCGGCGGTCAGTTCCTCGCCAGAGAGGCGCAATGCCCGCTGCTGGTTGGCGTCGTAGACGTCCCAGACCCAGGCGATCACGGTCTTGCCGCGCACGACCTGGGCGGAGAGGTAGCTGCGCACGCGGTAGGCGGCCGAGCCCTCGCGGGAGACCACGGACAGGCTGCGCAGCTTGGATTCGCTGTCGAGCACGCCGACCATGCGGTCGAATACCTGCGGCGGCGGCCCGTCGATCGATTCAAAGGCAACCGTCGCCCCGGAGCCGGCACTTGGCGCCATCGCATAGGAGTTGGCGGCACCGCAGCCGCCAAGCGCGGTCGCCGCCGCCAGCAGCATGACCGCCAGCAGACACGAGCCCGCGCGGCGCAAGATGGATGACGCTTCCCTCATTATGGAGGGCAGCGATATCGTTAAAATGCATTAACGTCTAGGGCGGGGGCGCCACAGGCCACTGTCATCGCGTCCGGGCGTCGCCCCGGAATGAGACGACGTTGCCCGTGTGTTCACGCTTCGAGCGCGATTGCGTGAATGTGGCGGCCGTAATCCGGCTCCTTGCGATGCACCGAGCGGCGATAGCTGAAGAAGCGCTCGTCGGCGTAGGTGTCCAGACCGAGATCGTCGATCATCAGGATGCCCGCGGCTTCCAGACGCTTCCGGATGAAGCCGGCGAGGTCGAACATCGCGTGTCCTTCGCGCACCGACGGAACGAAGAACACGGCGTTGTCCGCGTCCGTCTCGATGAAACGCGCCACGAACTCGTTGCCGACCTCGTAGCTGTCCTGGCGGATCAAGGGGCCGATCGCCGCGATGATGCCGCTGCGCGTGGCGCCGAGCTGCTCCATCGCTAGAATCGTGGACTCCAGCACGCCCGAGAGCGCGCCCTTCCAGCCGGCATGTGCGCCACCGATCACGCGCGCATGGGGGTCGACGAACAGCACCGGTCCGCAATCGGCGGTGGAGACGCCGAGCGCGATGCCGGGCGTCTTCGTCACCAGCGCATCGCCCTTCGGCCGTGGCCCGCTCGGCCACGGCGCCTCGGCGACGCGCACGTCGGGCGAATGGATCTGGTGCAGGCTGAGGAAACGTTCCGGGGCGACGCCGACATGCTCGGCCATGCGGCGGCGGTTCTCCGCGACGAGGGTCTGATCGTCGTTGGAGCCGAGCCCGCCGTTCAGCGCGGAATAGATTCCGTTGGAGACGCCGCCCTCGCGGGTGAAGAAGGCATGGCGCAGGCCGGGCACGGCCGACAGCAGTGACGAAGCAAGCGTCATGAGGCGTCTCCGGCCCGTTCGAGATCGCTGAGGCCGGCAAGGCCTGACAGCCGCGGCTCGGAGATGCCGAGCACCTTGAACATCGATCCCATGCCGCTGCGTCCCGTATCCGTCAGGCGTTTGAGTGCGACCGAAATGTCGGTGGCAATCTCCGGCGTCGCCTTCTGCATCAGGGCGGCCGCGCGGGTGTCGATGCCGACGCGCTTGAGGAAATCACCCTGTGTCACCGGGCCGTGCACGCGCGCGCCGACATCTTCCGCAGCACGCGCGAGTGCCTGGAAGTCGACATGGGCGGTGACGTCGGCCTGGCCCGGCGCCTTCAGGGGATCGGTGAAGCTGTGGCGCGCGATCGCCTGGAAGGTGTCGCCGGCATCGCTGCGCAGATGGCCGTAATCGATGATCAGCGCCGCGCCGTCCTGGTCGCGCACGCGCGTCGCGAGCTTCATGATCTCGCCGTCGGGCCGCCATTCGAACACAGCGCCGACGGGCGCGGCGCGCACCAAAGGCGGCAGCAGCACGTCGAAGCGCGGCGTCGGCTCGGCGGCCGCGCCGAACTGAAGCTTGCCGTTGGGATCGATCTCGATCACGCGCTCGTGCCAGCCGTGCTCGCGCTTCACCATCTGGTGGATCGGCAGCACGTCGAAATATTCGTTGGCGAGGATGATGCTCGGACCTTCCGGCACGTCGTCGATGCTGTCGTGCCAGGCGATGTTGCGCACGGCCGACAGCGTCGCACTCTGCCGGTCGCGCAGCACCGGGTTGACCTCGACCATGTGGATCTGAAGCGCCTGATACAGCGGCGGCAGCACGCGCAGTGCGCGCAGTGCATCCGCCATCATGGTGCCGCGGCCCGGGCCGAGCTCGATCAACCGCAGGAATTGCGGCGAGCCCATCTGCTTCCACACCGAGGCGGTCCACAGGCCCAGCAGCTCGCCGAACATCTGGCTGACTTCGGGCGCGGTGGTGAAGTCGCCTTCACGCCCGAGCGGATCGCGCGAGACGTAATAGCCATAGCGCGGATGCATCAGGCACAGTTCCATGTACCGCCAGACCGGCATCGGGCCTGAGGATTTGATCAGCGCCTTGATCTCGTTGAGTAGCGTCGCGTCGGTCACGGCCTGTCTTCTCGAAAGGATTAACTGATAGCCCCGGCGGGCTTCGGCGCACCGCGCCGCACAGCCAATACAATAAGTATGAGGCCGACAAGAAGCATCGGGATCGACAACAGCATGCCCATGGTTAACCCGCCCCAGAGGTAGCCGAGCTGGACGTCCGGCTCGCGGAAATGCTCGCCGATGATCCGGGTCAGGCCGTAGATCAGGATGAAGCTGCCGAGGATGAGGCCCGGCCGCTTCAAGGCGCCGAGGCGGATCATCACGGCGAGCACGGCGAACAGCAGGAGGCCCTCCATGCCCGCTTCATAGAGCTGGCTCGGATGGCGCGGCACGTCACCGCCGGTCGGAAACACCATGGCCCAGGGCAGGCTGGGGTCGGCGGCGCGGCCCCATAATTCGCCATTGATGAAGTTGGTCAGCCGCACCAGGAAAATCCCGATCGGCGCAACGCCGCAGGTGATGTCGCCGAGCGACAGGATCGAGATGCCGTTCTTGTGCGCGAACCACATCACTGCCACGACGCAGCCGAGGAAGCCGCCGTGGAACGACATGCCACCTTCCCACAGTTTGAAGATGGCCGCCGGATGCTCGATGAAGAAGGGCAAATTGTAGAACAGCACGTAGCCGGTGCGGCCACCGAGGATGATGCCGAGCGTCACCCACAAGATGAAGTCGTCGATCTGCACCAGGCTGATCGGCGAGCTTCCGGCCCACAGCCTGTCGTTCTTGATCAGGGCGCGCGCATAGAGCCAGCCGAACGTGATCCCGCAGATGTAGCCGAGCGCGTACCAGCGGATCGCGAACGGTCCGATCTCGATCGCGATCGGACTGAACGATGGAAAATCGATGAGCAGAAAGGGCATCAGGCCTTCTATGTCTAGACGAGGTTGCGGCGGTAGAGCGCCAGCAGCCGCTCCCAATGCCGTTCGGCGGCGTCGCGGTCATAGACCGGACGCTTGGGGAAGGCGAAGCCGTGATGCGTGCCGGGATAGATCTCGACCTCGGCTTTCGCGCCGCTCATGCCCTGCTTGACCTTCTCGATGATCTCGTTAGGCGCGTAGATGTCGGTCTCGGCGCAGGCGAAGTAAAGCTCGGCCCTGGTCTTGGCTGCCGCGAGATGCGGGCTGTCGTCCTGATCCGTCGCAAGCTGCGTGCCGTAGACCGAGGCGGCGGCCTTGACGCGATCGGGGAAATGCGTGGCGGCGTTGACGGCGTAGCGGCCGCTCATGCAGTAGCCGACGGTACCGACGATTTTGGTGTTCGCAGCCGCCTGGCCTTCGGCATAGGTGAGCAGCGCCCGCGTGTCGTCCATGATCATGGGGATCGTGAGCGAGCCCATCAGGGCGAACATGCGCTTGCGCTCCGGCGCGTTCGGATCGGCCGGCAGCGCGCCGAGCTCCATCACGCCGGAGCGGTAATAGAGGTTCGGCAGCATTACGTAATAGCCCGAGGTCGCGAGCCGGCGGGCCATGTCGCGCAGTTCCTCGCGGATCGCCGGTGCATCCATGTAGAACAGGATGACCGGAAACGGCCCGCCGCGCTCGGGATGGGTGATGAAAGTGGCGGTGTGGCCGTCCTTGGTGGGAATCGCGATCTGCTGATCGATCATCTCTTGCGCCTTCTGATTCTTGTTATGCAGGGACGTTGAATACGATTGCAAGGAAACCGGGGCATGACAAGGATACCGCCGATCGGCTCTTGAACCGCTCCGCCCGGATTGCCATTGTCTTTCCGAGCGTTCGCGCAAAGTTTATCGGCCGCGGCCAGGAGACCGAAATGACCCAGACCAACAACCGGTTTTTCGACGAGATCGGCCGCCTGATGAACGACGCCGCCGGTGCCGCCCAGGGCGTCAAGCGCGAGTTCGACACCGTGATGCGCACCCAGGCCGAGAAATTCCTGCGCGACATGGACCTGGTCAAGCGCGAGGAGTTCGAGGCGGTCAAGGACATGGCCCGCCTCGCCCGTGAGGAGAACGAGGCGCTGAAGGCGCGGATCACGGCGCTGGAGGCGAAGCTCGGCGGGTAGGGCGCTTACCCTCCCCTAAAGGGGAGGGTGGGAACCGCTTCCGGCAGCCCATTCTCCTTGTCATTTCCGCATCTTCCGGGTAAAAGCCCGCCAGTTCGCGGCCCCCGCACCCCTGGAGGCTTGCTGCGAACTGCACCATGGGCCGCGCTGCGGCCCATTAACTTTTGCAAAAACAAGGACTTAACGACATGGCGACGACCGTCAAGGAATTGAAGGCGACCGCACGTCCGAAGAGCGGCAAGGGGGCCGCCCGGGCTGAGCGTCGCGCCGGGCGAGTGCCCGGAGTGATCTATGGCAACAACCAGCCCCCCGTCACGATCTCGATTGAAGATCGCGAACTGCGCCAGCGCATCCTCGCCGGCCGGTTCCTGACCACGCTGGTCGACATCGATCTCGAGGGCAAGAAGCACCGCGTGATTCCGCGCGACTACCACCTCGATCCGGTCAAGGACTTCCCGATCCATGTGGATTTCATGCGCCTCGGCGAAGGTGCCACCATCCGCATCAGCGTTCCCTTGCACGTCGTGAAGTCGGAAACCTCCCCGGGTGTGAAGCGCGGCGGTACCGTCAACATCGTCGCCCACGCGATCGAGCTCGAATGCGGCGTCGAGAGCATTCCGCAGTACATCGAGGCTGACGTCGGCTCGCTCGAAATCGGTCACTCGCTGCATCTGTCGGACGTCAAGCTCCCGACCGGCGTGAAGGCGCTGACCCGCGAGGACGCGACCCTCGTCACCATCGTGCCGCCGTCCGGCTACGCCGAAGAGCAGAAGGCCGCGGCTGCGGCTGCAGCTCCGGGCGCTGCTGCGGCTGCTCCGGCGGCTGGCGCTGCGGCTCCGGCTGCGGGTGCTGCTGCTCCGGCAGCGGCTGCCAAGGCTCCCGCCGGCGGCGACAAGAAGAAGTAATCTCTTAAAAGAGCTGGCGCGCGGTCCCTGATCGCGCGCTAGCTGAGGGGCGCGCCGCGTCATGCGACTCTTTGTTGGGCTCGGCAATCCCGGCGCGAAATACGCACGTAACCGGCACAATATCGGCTTCATGGCCGTCGACGAGATCGCGCGGCGTCATGGTTTCGCACCATGGCGCCGTCGTTTTCAGGGCGAGACCTCGGAAGGCACGCTCGGACCTGAGCGCGTGATCCTGCTCAAGCCCACGACCTACATGAACGATTCCGGCCGCGCCGTGCAGGAAGCCGCAAGCTTCTTCAAGATCGCGCCGGGCGACGTCACCGTATTCCATGACGAGCTCGAGCTGCCGCCGGGCAAGGTGCGGGTGAAGATCGGCGGCGGCATCGCCGGCCACAACGGCCTGCGCTCGATCTCGGCGCATATCGGCAACGAGTACCGCCGGGTGCGACTCGGCATCGGTCATCCCGGCGTCAAGGAGCTGGTGCATGGCCACGTGCTGTCGGACTTCGCCAAGGCCGACAATGACTGGGTGGCGACGCTGTGCGAGGCGGTGGCCGAGCATGCGGCATTGGTTGCCAAAGGCACTGACGCGACCTTCGCCAACAGGGTGCATCTCGCCATGCAGGCGAAGGGATTTTTGACCAAGGACGAGAACGGCAAGGAATAACGCTCGTGGGATTTAAATGCGGGATCGTCGGATTGCCCAATGTCGGCAAGTCGACCTTGTTCAATGCGCTGACCGAGACGGCCGCGGCGCAGGCTGCGAACTATCCGTTCTGCACCATCGAGCCGAACGTCGGCGAGGTTGCGGTGCCGGATCCGCGGCTCGACAAGCTCTCGGCGATCGCCAAATCGGCGCAGATCATTCCGACCCGGCTGACCTTCGTCGACATCGCGGGCCTCGTGCGCGGCGCCTCCAAGGGTGAAGGCCTCGGCAACCAGTTTTTGGCCAACATCCGCGAGGTCGACGCCATCGCGCATGTCGTGCGCTGCTTTGAGGACTCCGACATCACCCATGTCGAGGGCAAGATCGCGCCGCTCGCCGACATCGAAACCATCGAGACCGAGCTGATGCTCGCCGACCTCGACAGCCTCGAGAAGCGCGTCGACAATTTGTCCAAGAAGGCCAAGGGCAACGACAAGGATGCCAAGGAGCAGCTCGATCTCGTCAATCGCACGCTCGTGCTGCTGCGCGAAGGCAAGCCTGCGCGTCTCGTCGAGCGCAAGGCGGAGGAGGAGCGTGCCTTCGGGATGCTCGGCCTGCTGTCGTCCAAGCCCGTGCTCTATGTCTGCAACGTCGAGGAAGGCTCGGCCGCCACGGGCAACTCGTTCTCCAAGGCGGTGCAGGAGCAGGCCGCCAAGGAAGGCGCCGTCGCCGTCGTCATCTCCGCCAAGATCGAATCCGAGATCGCCACCATCTCGCGCGAAGAGCGCGCCGACTTCCTGGAGACGCTGGGTCTCGAAGAAGCCGGCCTCGATCGCCTGATCCGCGCCGGCTACACGCTGCTCGACCTCATCACCTATTTCACGGTGGGTCCGAAGGAAGCGCGCGCCTGGACCATCTATCGCGGCACCAAGGCGCCCGGCGCGGCCGGCGTGATCCATACCGACTTCGAGAAAGGCTTCATCCGCGCCGAGACCATCGCGTATGAGGACTACGTCGCGCTGAACGGCGAAGCCGGCGCCCGCGATGCCGGCAAGCTGCGCCTCGAAGGCAAGGAATACGTCGTCGCCGACGGCGACGTGATGCATTTCCGGTTTAATACGTAAGAAGCGGAGCTCGCTCCCGTAGGGTGGGCAAAGGCGCATCGCGCCGTGCCCACCATCTATCCAATACGACAAAAGAGGTGGGCACGCTTCGCTTTGCCCACCCTACGGCACTGCGCCTGCCTCACTTCATCCCGCCGCCCTGGTCCCTTATCGCGCCGAGATGCTCGTTGATGCGGAAGACGATCAGGATCAGCTCCGCGGCGATGCGCGAGAACACGATGCCGACGACGACGCTTGCGATCGACGACAGCAGCAGCAGGAAGCCGCCGAACGGGCTGATCGCCATGGTCGCGAGTCCTGAGAAGACGCCGGAAAGGCCGAACAGGCAGATCAGCGCGATCACCAGCCAGTAAAATGTCTTGATGATCGTCGGAGTGATAAAGCGGTCCCATTGAAACAGGTCGCTGAATGAAAACATTGCTCTCCCCAAGACAAACCAGGCCTCGCCAAACAGGGCCTTGCCAAATTGGGCCTTCGTGTGGATCTCGGCCCTCGGCTGATCCGACTCAGACCACGCCGCCGCGTCGAATGTAGCACGAGCCATGCGGGCCGGCGGGTTGAGATTGCCGCAAAGTGCGGCCACAATCTGTCATTTCAGCCAGCAAGCCCAAGATGACCCTGACCTTTGAAGACTTCCCGCCCGGCCGCTACGGAACATTCGGCCCGCGCCATGTCACCCGCGACGAGATTTTGGCCTTTGCCGCCGAGTTCGATCCGCAACCGATGCACCTCGACGAGGAGGCCGCGGCCAACAGCATGCTGCGCGGCCTGTCCGGCTCGGGCTGGCACCTCTGCTCGCTGATGATGCGGATGATGGCCGACGGTTTCATCACCCGCGCCGCGTCACTCGGCTCGCCCGGCGTCGACGAGGTGCGGTGGTTGTCTCCCTTGAGGCCCGGCGACGACCTCACGCTCGATGTCGACGTGTTGGAGGCCCGCACCTCGAAGAGCCGCCCTGATCTCGGCATCGTCAAG
The DNA here is from genome assembly GCF_024199795.1 of Bradyrhizobium sp. CCGB01. Lineage (NCBI taxonomy): Bacteria > Pseudomonadati > Pseudomonadota > Alphaproteobacteria > Hyphomicrobiales > Nitrobacteraceae > Bradyrhizobium > Bradyrhizobium sp. CCGB01. The sequence continues at coordinate 8,349,224 of NZ_JANADK010000001.1, read as the reverse complement.
TTCAAATGCACCGTGCGTAACGCGGCGGGGCAGGCGCTGGGCGAGATGACCTCGCCGATCCTGATCAAGCGGCGCGAGGGAGCGGTCTGATGCCTTTTTTCGAGGAGACCGAGATCGGCCACCGCCGCGAGATCGGCGCGTACACGTTCACGGCGGAGTCCATCAAGACCTTCGCCGCAAAGTTCGACCCGCAGCGCTTTCATCTCGACGAGGAGGAAGGCAAGAACTCGCTGTTCGGCGGGCTTGCCGCTTCGGGCTGGCATGTCGGCTCGGCCTGCATGAGCCTGCTTGTCGCGGACGGCCAGCGTCTGGCGCGTGAGGCCGCTTCACGCGGCGAGGAGGTCGCGGTGTGGGGCCCGTCGCCGGGCTTTCGCGACCTGCGCTGGATCAAGCCGGTGCTCGCGGGCGACACGGTGAGTTACGTCAACGTCGTCATCGACAAGCGCACATCAGCCTCGCGTCCCGGCTGGGGCATCTTGACCGCCCGCACCACCGGCACCAACCAACGCGGCGAGGAGGTCTATTCCATCACCGCCAGCGCCTTCGTGCCGATGCGCGCGAAGGGTGATTAGATCAGTTCCAAGATGAACGGCCAAAAGAGCGCGCGAGTGTTGCCCGCGCGCTATGGACGCGATTCAGGGCGGCTGCCATAAGCCTGCTCAACGTGGTTACCCGCAAAGCAGTTAGCGGAACCATCGAGTTGCTAACCAATTATGAACCTGTCGCTGTCTAATTGAAACGAATTGGGCAGAGAACAGGGGACACGAGGACCATGGCAGACCGCGGCGCACTCAAGCTGGTCGGATTCATCTTTGCTACCGCGACGCTGGCCGTGATGCTGGTCGCCGGCATGGTGGTGAAGGGCTATGCCGATGGTGGCTACACCCTCGAAGCCTCGACGGTCGACGCCAGCCGTTAACGGCTCGTTAACTCCCCGGAGGCGGACGGCCCGCCTCCACCTTCAGCGGCTATAAACGAACGCCAGCACCGCGATCGCAACCGCCAGCAATCCCACGAAGCGCAGCATGATCGTGCCGAACTGGTTCGGCGCGGGCCGCAGCGGGATCGGGTCCGTATTGTCGGGCCGAATGCTTTCCATCTGAAATGTCCCCAGGACCGGCCGTAGCGGCACGGGCGCTTGGCATTGGTCGCCGGGACACGGGGGAGGGTTCAAAGGCGGTGTTGGCCCGGCCGGCCACATTCTCCATTGAGGATGCACCCTGAATCAAAACCGCCGCGCCCCTTTCGGAACGCGGCGGCCGATGATGCATGACGTCGGCGATCAGCTGTTGCGCAGGCCGTCGGCGGCGCGCTTCCACTGCGCGACGTTGTCGGCGATCATGCGGGTCGACTTCATCGCGGCCTGGCTGAGCTGGGCGTAGCCGGAGATCTCGCGCTGGACGCGCTGGCCTTCGGCGTGGAGCAGGTCGCGCAGGCTCTCGAGCTCGGAGATCAGATTCTCGATCTCGGCGAGTGAGGTGCCGGCGACGCGCTGGATCAGCGAATTGACGTTGGTGACGGTGGCTTCCGCGCTCGGATCGAGCGGCGGCGCGTCGGCGGTCGCCGATGCCGGACGGCGCAGATAGGCGATGTCGTTCCGGACGAAGTCACGGATGCCGGCCTCGACTTCCGTCACTGCGGCGAGGTTGTTGTCGACCGTCTCGGTCTCGGTGGATTCGGTCTTTTCCGGACGCATGGCGTTCATCGTTATTCCCCTGTTCGCGTTGAGCGCGGCGCGAGTGTCCCCCGCACGACGACATCTGTGGGGACTAGGGCGTCGGATTTTGACCGCAACTTGGCCAAGGTGCGGCAAGGGCGGACCAATTGGGGGCTTTGCCGTGGCGTATGGTTACGAGAGTCTGAACGCCGGCTGGGACCATGAACCTATCCTCATGGTGGGGAGCGCGAAGCGCGCGCAGCGGACGATGCTGCGCATCGCCGCGAGAACCACGCAGGCCCGACTGCCTCAGCGAGCCTTTATCCTTCGAGACGCGCTCCTTTGGAGCGCTCCTCAGGATGAGGGGAGAGAGCCGACGTTCGACTACCAGCTCTTCTTGAAGCCCGCCGTCAGGCTCTTGTTGATCGCGCCTTGCGAGGTCTCGCCGACCGAGCCGGAGACGGTGACGTTGTCGAACAGCTTTTGCTCGGCACCGACCTTGCGTAGCCATTTGTCGTCGGTGGTCGACAGCGACTGGCCGGCGGTGATGCTGGTGCCGGTGTCGGTGATGGTGACCTTGGCGGTCTGGTCGGTCTCGTAATTGCGGGTGATGTGGCCGCCGATGCCGGGCACTGCGGTCGTGCCCTGCTGGTTGACGCTGTAGCCGTTCTGGAGCGTCAGCGACGTATCGTTCGAGAGCGGCACCGACTTGGTCAGCGACGCCCCGATCTTGCTCTGCTCGGCGCCGGGGTCGACGCGGGCTTCCACCGCGGTCTTGTCCCAGATCGAGCCGGCGCCCGGCGCGGTCGCGGCCGCCCAGGCGCTGCCGGAGGATTGCGGCAGGCTGCCGCCATTGCCGGCTTTCTGCGCCAGCAGCTCGGACATCGTCCGCGGCTCGCTCGCCACCGTCATGTCGGCGCCGATCCGCGTGTCCCAGAACGAGAACACGGACTGCTTCACCGCCACCGACGAGGAGCCGTTGGCATTGGTGTTGGTCGACCAGTTCATGCCGTCCTTGGCGGCGGCCTGGGCGCGCTTCTTGGCGGCCGCGATGTCGTTGCCGGTGCCGGCGTCGATCGCGAGCTGGCTCCAGTCGAGCTTGTCGACGTCGATGCCCTTGAGCACGTCGGGGTCGTTGGCGTCGGGGGCCGCCGCGGTCTCCGTGGCCTCGGTCTCTGCCTCGTCGTCGGGCACTGCAGCGGGTGGGGAGAAGGGTGGAATGATCTGCGCCGACACCGTCAGCACCGAGCCCAAAATGAATACGGCCGCCAGCACCGGCAGCCTGGTCCAGCCAAAACCTGTCGAGAATTCCATCGTCCTGCCCGCGAGCCCCTGGCGCATGCTTCCCGCCACTATAATGCGGCGGTCCGTGATGACCATGCGCCAATCGGTCCGCTCAAACGATGGTGATCTATCGTTGCGAAATTGTGGCGGCTCGCCTGGAATGACGAACCAACGGGCCGCGCGAAAGGCGCGCGCCCGATGACGAGCTTTTCCACGACGGCATCCGGCGGGGCTGGAGGCCAGGACGTCGCGCCAGGCATCGTCATCGGTCCCGAAAGCGGGGCCCGTTGGCGTCCCCCTCAGCCGGCGCTCGTCATCTTCGGCAGATGAATGGCGCGGCCGAGTGCCTGTTCAACCAGATCGAAAGTGTCGACGAGCACCCGCATGCTGATCAGCCTGCCCGCCTTGAACTGGGCAAACTGCGCGACCCGCAAGCTGATCGGCTTGTCGGAATCCAGCGCCGTCAGCGAATAGCGCAGCATCGATGCGGCGGAATCGACGCCGAGCATGATGCTCTCGCGGTCGAAGCGGCGGACACGGAAATTGTCAGCAAGCTGGTGGATGACGTCGAGCACGGCGTCCTTGCCCTGGCGCGCGCCGAGGAACGGAAACATGTCGATCGGGCCGTAGATCGCCCATTCGACGTCCTCGTCGATCAGGGCCTCGATATCCTCGAAATGCCGGTCGTTCACCGCGCGGTGCAACGCGCGCGAGAAACGCCAGAGGCTGTGCTCTGTCATTTTGGGGGCGTCCTGAAACTGGCTTGCAAAAACGGAAACAACCCCGTGCACGAAAACGGTGCCGCGGGCTGCTCAACTCATTTGTGTACGAACAAATACGGGATTTCAGGCAAAACTCAAATCACGTTTTTGCAATGCACAATTGAGCGCGCTTTGTGAGATTTGCAATAGAACCCCGTAATCTCCCGGTCTCTGCTGTGGCGGGGACGACAGCGAGGCTACACCCCGTCCGTCTGCGCCCCCGCGATCAGCGGCCCGATCTCCCGCTCCAGCACCTGCTGCACCAGATCGTAGGAATCGATGATCTCGCGGATCTGCGCCACCAGCCCGCCCCGGAAGGTGTAGAACACGGCCATGTCGAACTGCACGATGCGATCGTTGCTGCGCTTCCTGAAGTAGGTGTGCAGGTAGGTCGCGACCTCGTCGCCGTCGGCGAGGACGTGCGGCGCCTTGTAGCGGATCTCCGAATAGCGCGACCACACCGTCTGCCAGAGCGCGCGCAGCTCTTCCTTGCCGTGGCGCGGCACCATGTGCGGCAGGATGTCGATCGGCGCGTGGGTGAGGAAGTCGACGTCGTCGGTGCAGCACGACAGCGCGGCCTCGAGATCGCCACGCGCGAAACTCTCCAGCAGATGCAGCACGCGTTGCCTGTTCAGCGAGTCAATCGTCATGCCTCCCGCCCTCGTCGGCCGTGGATTGCAAACGCTATCGTGCGGTTCATGGATCCATCAATCCGCAAAAACACAGGATGTCTCTCGAATATGACGCGCCGGCGCAATGCCGGGTTCATGGGGCTGCAATTTTCGGGGTTGCGCGTTTGTCCACTCGCATGAATTCGCACGGGACCGGAGTCTTGCGATGACGCCGCGCGCCTATCGGCGAGCGCGCCCTGCCATGCCGCGCGAGCGGGAACCCGGACCCATCCGCGCTCGTTGACGACGAGACATCGCATCCGGAGACATCGATCCATGAATTCCCCGCTTCTCACTGTGGCCGCCGCGCTTCTGATGCTTGGCGCGACCTCCGCCGCCAACGCCAAGGGCTGCATCAAGGGCGCCGTCGTCGGCGGCGTCGCCGGCCATTATGCCGGTCATCACGGCGTCCTCGGCGCCGCCGCCGGCTGCCTTTACGGCCGCCATCACGCCAAAGAACAGCAAATGCAGCAGGACAAGCAGCGGCAGCAGCAGAGCCAGATGAACGGGCAGGGCAAGCTGTAGTCTTCGTCATGCTCGCGCGAGTAAAGGCGGCCACCGCTCTCTCACTCCCTCCCCCCTTGCGGGGGAGGGGCGGGGAGAGGGGTAGCCACGAACTCAGACCTCTCCCAGAGCCACCCCCTTACCCTCCCCCGCAAGGGGATGCGCCGGAGTGTGCGGTTACGTTCGCGCGAACGATGAAGTTGGAATCCATCTCCCTTCGCTCGGGCCCCGAAGGCGCGTGACCCATCTCACATCACGCCCCTCCCGCCCCGATTAACGTCATCCCCATGTCATCAGGGAGACGTGCCATGGCCACCATCGCCGCCACGAGAAAGTCCCGCCTGTACAACGCGCTCGAAGGCCTCGCGCTGACCGCGATCCTGCAGAGCTTCCCGACCTTCGCCGCCGCCGCCTTCCTGCTCAAGCTGGTCGGCAACCACGACCTCGTCGGCGACCCCGGCGTCGCCATCTTCGTCGCCATCGCCTCGCTCGCCCACGCGATGCTAGCTGTGACCCTCGGCCCGAGCTTCCCCACCGTCTTCAAGACCGTCTACGAACCAAAGTTCTTCGAGGCCCATTTGTCGCTGTCCGACAAGATCACCGCATGGCGCACCCAGCCGGTCGCCTCGCTCCAGCTCATGACCATCGTGCTGCTGCTGTCGGTGATGGCCGTGGTGACGGCGAGCGTGGGGTGAGGGGGCATGCCCTTCATCACCGCGTCGAAACCGGCCCTCTCAACTGGCTCGAAGGCTTTGCGCTCACCACAATCCTTCAGGGCTTCCTGATCTTCGCCGCGGCGTCACTGATGGTGAAGTTCTTGGAAGACTCTCACGGCGGCAGCCACGTGCTCACCATCGCGCTGGCGTCGGTCTTCTACAGCATCTTCGCCGTCTCGGTCGGGTCGGCCTTCCCGAGGCACTTCAGGAACGGCTACGAAGCGCAGTTTTTCGACGCGAGTCTGTCCTTCTCGGAAAAGATCGCCCGCTGGCGTGCCAGGCCCGCGACGTCGCTGCAACTCATGGCGTCGGTGCTGCAGCTATCGCTGCTGGCGACGATCGCGGCGTGAGAGACACTTCGTCATTCCGGAGGCGCGGCAAAGCGGGGCCACGATCATTATTAGGGGCTACATGAATGCACTCTGCGGACTTTGCTTGAGGTAGAATACAGACCCGACTCAGCAAGGAGCACCCACGGTGACCTTAGTCGCAGGTTTGAGCATGGGAGGGAGGCCCGCGTTTGTGGGCGATCTCCTGACATCGTGGCGAATGCCGACGAGCGTAACTTTGCCTACCCGTCCGGAATATGCAGTTCACACCAATGCGAATGGATTCTTTGCATCGGGATTAGCCCAAAAGCTCGTAATCGTTAGGCCGTATCTAATGATCGCTTGGGCTGGGTCTGTGGAAGTAGCTCGCAATCTCGTCATATATCTCGACGAGAAATTGCCGAAGGACAGGGAGCAATTTCCAGGAAATGAAAATGTGCTTTTGTCAGCTCTCAATTCGCTCCCTAGCAGCGTAGAGGTGGTCGCGCTTCTAATCTACAAAGATACTATTCAACCGCTCTGTGTCCACGCCAAAGGATTTGAGGTCGACAAGCGGCGTATCTATCTTCTTGGAACAGGCGGAGAAGCATTTTTCAATTACATTCTGTCGGCCGCAGACGCGATGCCCATGCCTGACAACGACGAGGGGTTTGCTGCGCGGGCCGTGATGGTAAACTTCGTAGGAAATGCGATTATGGCCCAGTATTCGAGTAAGTACGGGCTATCTGACTCTTGGGGCGGCGGGTTTGAAGTTGCGTATGCTGCAGACGATGGTTTCAAAAAGGTAGAAAATATTCTAGTCCGCTGTTGGAGCCTGAATCCTGACGGTGGGCTAGGCAATATTGGAACGAGCTTCCTCGTTCACTATCAGGGTGACGCGTTGCATTTGACGACGTTTGGCGAGCATGAGCGAACAACAATTGTCCAATCGTGGCTCGATAGACCATTCATTATTCCTCCAGAAAAGACTATCGCGGCTGAATGGAGCATTGACCTCTTTTTCCGCGTGACAGATGGCGTGCGATTTTGTGCAGTTCAGAAAGAGTTTCCATGGTCTCGGCAGAGAAGCGAGTTCCATTTTAGGCAGGGCCGTCTGGCTGGTTGGGAAATGGATAAAAGCCGCGTGGACCAGATAATTGAGCGGATAGGGAAGACAGATCCGACCACTGACAGATTTAGTTTGTCTACACTTTGATCCTTATAGGTAATTCCTACCTCTTCTTCCACCCACCTCTTCGTCCCGGCGCGCCACCCGTCGACTTCGGCGCCGGCCCGAACTCCGGGCCCGACTGCCGTGAGTCCGTCGGCTGGATGATCCGGCTGGTGCTGCCGAACGGTTTTGACGGCAGCGTCTGGTTCTCGCGGTAGGGCAACGATTCCGGGCCGTGCATCTCGTCGAGATGCGGCTTGTGCACCTTCGAGCCGCTGCCGCCGCCGCTGGCTTTCAGCGCGGAGCTCACGGTCTTTTTCTTCATGGCGCTGACCGGCAAATTCGCCGCGTCGCCGTACTTCTTCGCGCCCGCATAGGCGCCGGCCTTGCCCTGCACGGTGCGCTGCTTTGCTGTGGGGTCGTCGACGACCGCAAGCTCGGTGGCGCGCAGGCGCTTGACCTCGTCGCGCAGGCGGGCGGCTTCCTCGAAGTTCAAATCGGCGGCGGCCTCGCGCATCCGGGTTTCGAGATCGGCGAGCACGGCCTCAAAATTATGGCCGATCGAGATGACGTCGTCGGTCATGTCGTGGCCGCCGACCTCGACGAGCACGTGGTCGCGCTCGTAGACGGAGTTGAGGATGTCGCCGATCTGCTTCTTCACGCTCTCCGGCGTGATGCCGTTGGCGGTGTTGTACTCGACCTGCTTCTCGCGACGGCGGTTGGTCTCGGCGATGGCGCGCTCCATCGATCCCGTCATCTGGTCGGCATAGAGGATCACCTTGCCGTCGACGTTGCGCGCGGCGCGGCCGATGGTCTGGATCAGCGAGGTCTCGCTGCGCAGAAAGCCTTCCTTGTCGGCATCGAGGATCGCGACCAGCGCGCATTCGGGAATGTCGAGGCCTTCGCGCAACAGGTTGATGCCGACCAGCGCGTCGAAGGCGCCGAGGCGGAGATCCCGGATGATCTCGATGCGCTCGATGGTGTCGATATCGCTGTGCATGTAGCGGACCCGAATGCCCTGCTCATGCAGATATTCGGTGAGATCCTCCGCCATGCGCTTGGTCAGCACGGTGATCAGCGAGCGATAGCCGGCCTGCGCGGTGGCGCGCACTTCGCCGACGAGATCGTCGACCTGGGTGCGGGCGGGGCGGATGTCGACCGGCGGATCGATCAGGCCGGTGGGGCGAATGACCTGCTCGACGAACACGCCGCCGCTCTCGTTGAGCTCCCAGCCGCTCGGCGTCGCCGACACCGCGACGGTCTGCGGCCGCATCATGTCCCACTCCTCGAAACGGAGCGGGCGGTTGTCCATGCAGGACGGCAGGCGGAAACCGTATTCGGCCAGCGTCGCCTTGCGACGGAAGTCGCCGCGGAACATCGCGCCGATCTGCGGGATGGTGACGTGGCTTTCGTCGGCGAAGATCAGCGCGTTGTCGGGCACGTATTCGAACAGCGTCGGCGGCGGCTCGCCGGGACGGCGTCCGGTGAGGTAGCGCGAATAGTTCTCGATGCCGGCGCAGCTTCCCGTCGCCTCCATCATCTCGAGGTCGAAGGTGGTGCGCTGCTCCAGCCGCTGCGCTTCCAGCAGGCGCCCCTGGTCGTGCAGCTGGTCGAGCCGCTGCTTCAACTCGAACTTGATCGACTTGATCGCCTGCACCAACGTCGGACGCGGCGTCACGTAGTGCGAATTGGCGTACATCTTGATGAATTCGAGCTCGTCCTGCTTGTGGCCGGTGAGCGGATCGAACTCCTCGATGGTCTCGATGGTGTCGCCGAACAGGTTCACGCGCCAGGCCCGGTCTTCATAGTGCGCCGGGAAGATGTCGATGACGTCGCCCCTGACACGGAAGGTGCCGCGGGTGAAGTCGGCCTGGGTGCGCTTGTACTGGAGCGCGACGAGGTCGGCGATGAGCTGGCGCTGGTCGATGCGCTCGCCTTTCTTCAGCGCAAATGTCATCGCGGTGTAGGTCTCGACCGAGCCGATACCGTAGATGCAGGACACCGACGCGACGATGATGACGTCGTCGCGTTCGAGCAGCGCGCGCGTCGCCGAATGGCGCATGCGGTCGATCTGCTCGTTGATCGAGGAGTCCTTTTCTATGTAGGTGTCGGTGCGAGGGACATACGCTTCCGGCTGGTAGTAGTCGTAATAGCTGACGAAATACTCGACCGCGTTGTCCGGAAAGAAGTTCTTGAACTCGCCATAGAGCTGGGCGGCGAGTGTCTTGTTCGGCGCCAGGATCAGGGCCGGGCGCTGCGTCGCCTCGATCACCTTGGCCATGGTGTAGGTCTTGCCGGAGCCGGTGACGCCGAGCAGCACCTGCGAGCGGTCGTTGCGGTCGATGCCCTCGACCAGCTCGGCGATCGCGGTCGGTTGATCGCCGCGCGGCTCGTAGGACGATTTGATCTCGAAGCGCACGCCGCCTTCGGACTTTTCCGGGCGGGGCGGTCGGTGCGGCGTCCACACCTTCATGGAGCCATCGTCCTTGCGGAACTCCGGACGGCCCTCGCGGATCAGCGACTCCAGCGCGTCCGCGGTGGCCTTGACGCCGAGCGCCTCCATCTTGCTGCGCGGAGGGCGTGCCAGCGCCTCGGCGTCGTCCTCTTCCGTCGGCAGCCCGAGCTGCCGCGCCAGTTCCGGATCGAGCGTCGGGATCGTAGCCGCGGTGCCGTAATTGGCCTGCGGCGCCTCGTCGAAGCCCTCGGTCGATGCACGGCCACCCGGCGGCTGCGGGTTGGGGCGCAGCGGCATCGGCCGCGCGGTGTCCTGCGGAAACTCCTTCGGCGTCGAGGCGCGCGCGCGATGCGCCGCGGCTTCGCCCCCGGAGCGGCGATCGCGTGAATTGTCCGGCGGCGGCTGCAGCCCGGTGCCCGATCCAAGCCCGGCATCGCCGCGATTGATCGCGGGATTGAGCAGCTCGGCCAGCGCCGGCCCGATCGGCTGCACGTCAGGCCGATGTGCCTTCGAGTTCGGGGCTTTGGATTTAGGGGATTTCGGGGGAGCAGGTTTCTTCGCCATGCCCCGAATATGGGACGAGTCCGCGGCTCAGAAAAGGGCGAATGCCGGTCCGGATGCAGCCTGCTGACAGCAGGTTGGCAGCAGGGCGCAGCGTCGCGTCGTCACATTGCCGGAACTGTCAATTGCAATCCAGGGTGGTCTTGCTAGCTTCCCCGATATTTCGAAACTTCAATTTTTGGCGAGTCCATATGCAACAAGCGAGATTGGAGCGGGCAGGGAAGCATCGTGAGCTGATCGTCCTGCTGCACGCATTCTGTCAAAGCCCGAAGGCCCTCAAGCCGGTGAAGGACGCGGTCCGGGACGCTTATCCGGACGCCGATATCTACGCGCCAATTTTGCCGTTTGCCGGGCCCTGGGGGTGGCTGTGCACGCACGATGCGACCGAGGTGGTCGTCGACATCATCAAGCACATCGAGAAAATCATCGAGCTGCGGAGCCAGGACCGGGCCGGCGGCGCCGGGCAGGACGATCCCGGCGAATATGAATCGATCATCCTGATCGGGCACAGCATGGGCGCCGTCATGGCGCGCAAGGTTGCGATCGTCGCGCATGGCCAGCCGGACCGCAGCGACTGTCCGACGCTCGCCGCTCCCTTCGAGCCCGCCTTCCGTGCGTATCTGCAGCCGCGTCCCTGGGCGAAGAAGATCCGCCGGATCGTGCTGATCGCCGGGATGAATCGCGGCTGGACGCCGTCGTCGGCCATGGATTGGTGGACCTCGACCAAATGGAACGTCGGCATCTGGGTCGGCGAAACCCTGTTCGGCGGATTCCCGATCATCTTCGATATCCGGCAGGGCGCGGTTTTCTCGATTCAGACCCGATTGCAGTGGCTGGCACTGATGCACTACGAGCGCGAGCGTCGCGGCAGCCGTCCGGACATCGTCGTCACGCAATTGCTCGGGACCGTGGACGATATCGTCTCGCCCGACGACAGCGTCGACTATGCCGTGGACACCTCCAACGAGGAGGAGGGCGACGGTCGCGAGAAGTCCTATTTCTATCTGGAGGTTCCGAATTCGGGCCACGCCGACATCGTCCGGCTGAAGCGGCCTCGAAATGTCGAAGCCGAGATGGATCGAGATGATTTCGTCACGGCAAGGCAGCCCGGGCAATCGGCCAAGGCATTCAAGCAGATTTGCGACGAACAGCGATACGTCGTGTTCCGCCGCGCCCTGTGCAATTCGCCGGCCAGCCTCGCTGCGGATCCTTGCACGGTGAACCGCGAACAAATGATGGATAGCCTGCCGAGGCCGCCCAATTGGGACGTGACCGACCTCGTGTTCGTCATTCACGGCATCCGCGACAAGGGGTTCTGGACGCAGAAGATCGCACGCGCGATCAAGCAGGAAGCGGCGGGCCGCAAGAAGGATTTCCGCTCGGTGACCACGAGCTACGGCTATTTCGCCATGGCGCCTTTCGTCCTGTGGTGGGTCAGAAAGCAGAAGGCGGAATGGTTGATGGACCAATATGCGGAGGCGAGAGCGCATTATCCGCGCGCAGACTTCTCCTATGTTGGACATTCCAACGGAACGTACCTCGTCGCCCGGGCCCTGCGCGACTACCCGGCCGCAAGATTCAAGCGCATCGTGCTCGCCGGCAGCGTGGTGCGCCGCGATTACCGCTGGCACGATCTGGTCGGCAAGCGGGTCGAGAAGGTGCTCAACTATGTCGCGACGGGCGATTGGGTCGTTGCGATCTTCCCGAAGGGCATGCAGCCCTTCCGCCGGTTCGATCTGGGCAGCGCCGGGCACGACGGCTTTTGCGATGCCGCCACCGGCGCTGTCGAACAGGTCAGCTACATTGCGGGCTCACATGGCGCAGGCCACGAGGAGCGCCACTGGGCGGACATCGCCAGGTTTATCGTATCGGGAGATCTGCCGAAGAAAGACGCCGAGGAGCAGAGCACCCTCATCAAGATACTGGGCCGTTGCTCGACGGGACTGCTGGTCTTCCTTGCGACCGTGATCCTGGGACTCGGGTTCCTGATCGCCCACCCTACGGCGGAACGCACATGGCTTTTGGTGCTGTATATCTGCTTCGTCTACATCGTCATCAGCCGGGTTTGACAGGGCATCAGCCATGTCAAACGGCGAGAGGCTCACGCCGCCGGCAGCGGGCCCTCGTCGTCCCCAGCCGCCCGATGCGGCTCGAGGATGTCGAGATGGATCCCGCCGCAATCGGTGCAGCGCATGGTCCAGTACTCGCATCCGGCACGGCCGCCGATCACGCGGAGCACCGCGAGATCGCCGTCGCATTCGGGGCATTTCGACAACACATTGCGGGCGTAAATCCTCGGCCGCGGCGTGTCCTCGAATTCGATGACTGACATGACCGGTTCCCCCTCTTGCGCCGCGCTGTCCCTTGCTTCGCTTGCAGTCCCGCTCGCTTATTCGTCGTCGCTGTCGTCGGCCCGCCGGCGGAAGCGATCGATGTGGTGCTTGGCATCGGCGATCGCCGCGTTCTGATCAGGCCAGGCGAAACCGACTTCCATGGCCGGAAACAGCACGCCGTCGATGGCGACGGGGCTGAGATCGGCACGGCGGATGCGGGCATGCCAGAGGCCTTTGCCGGCCTCGAAGGATTCAATGTCAAAGCCGTCGTAGAGGGTCGTCATTGCAGTCCCCAAGTGTTCCGTAAGTGAAGTGTTCCGTAAGTGTCTTGTTGGAGGGTCAGGGGACCACGTTTGCAGATTTCAGAATGTGAAGCCGTTCACAAGCGGTCGGCTTTTTTGCCCGAGGCCTTGCTGAACGGGTGTCAGTTCCGCGTGGCGGTACGGCCGATCCGCTTCACCGGCCGGGCGGCGGGCTCGGATGCCGCGCGCATGATCCAGCGGCGGAACGCGGCGAAGTCGCGCTGCTCGGTCTGAAAGCTGCGATAGAGCAGGTACCAGCGCATGCCCTTGGGCACCGAGAGATCGAACGGCGCGACCAGCCGGCCGGCGGCGAGGTCGTCGTCGATATACGGCCGGATGCCCATGGCGATGCCGAGCCCGTCGGCGGCGGCCTGGAGCGCCTGGCCGTAGAACTGGAACTCCGGTCCGCGCGCGTTGATGCGGGTGAGGTTCGCGGCCTTCAGCCAGATCGGCCAGTCCTCCGGCGAATGCGCGACGCGGATCAGGCTGGGGCCCTTGAGGTCGGCCGGACGTTTCAACGAGGCGGCGAGGCGGGGCACGCAGACCGGCGTGAGGTCGCCGGCGAACAAGGGCTCGGCGACCAGGCCCGGCCAGTCGCCGGTGCCGAGCTTGATGCCGCAGCTCCAGTCCTCGCCGAACGGCACCGACGCGCCGCCGGTGGTGAAGCGCACCTCGATGTCGGGCTCCTCGCTGCGAAACTCCGACAGGCGCGGGATCAGCCAGCGCATCGCAAAGGTGTGGCCGACGCCGATGGTGAGCACGCGCACGCTCGAGGGCGCCGTCACCTGCGCGGTGAGGCTTGCCAGCGCATCGAAGATCGGCGTCAGCCCGCCTTGATAGGCGCGCCCTGCCTGCGTCAGCACGAGCTTGTTGGCCTTGCGCTCGAACAAGGCGACGCCGAGACGTTCTTCCAGCAGATGCACCATGCGGCTGACGGCAGCCGCCGACACGCTGAGCTCGAGCCCGGCCGCGGCAAAGCTGCCGGTCCGCGCCGCCGCCTCGAATGCCTTGATGCCGTTGAGAAACAGCAGCCGCCGCAAATGCCTGACCCTCAGGAAAGCTGATGCAAGGCCAAGATAACTCAGTTTGCGAAGGCGGGGCAAGGGAGGCACAAGAATTGAGAGTCATTCCAAGTTGTGTTTCGGGGCCGCCGCCGCCCTTCGCATCTCCCCGCAGGAGCGGGGCGAGGGAGTGCAGGCAGCTTGCGTCCCTTACTTTGCCGAGCCCATAGGAGACCCCCCACGTGACGCCCATCATGATCGCTGCCCTTGGATTGCTGATGGTCGCCACCGCGTTCCTGTCGGGGCTGTTCGGCATGGCGGGCGGGCTGATCCTGATCGGCGTGCTGCTGGCGCTGATGCCGTTGCCGACCGCGATGGTGCTGCATGCGATCACCCAGATGGCGTCGAACGGCTGGCGCGCGCTGCTGTGGCGGGCGCATATCCGCTGGCGGCCGGTCGCGAATTATATGGTCGGCGCTGCCGTCGCGCTCGCGGCCTGGTCGATCACCCGTTATGTGCCCGACAAGCCGATGGCGCTGCTGCTGCTCGGCGTCACCCCGTTCATGGCGCGCCTGTTGCCCGCGAACATCAAGCCGGACCCGGATCGTCTTTGGCAGGGCACGGTCTACGGCACGATCTGCATGGGCCTGATGCTGATGACCGGCGTCTCCGGCCCGCTGCTCGATACCTTCTTTCTCGGCGGCGATTTCGGCCGGCGCGAGAAGGTGGCGACCAAGGCGATGTGCCAACTCGTCAGCCATTTCACCAAGCTGATCTATTTCGGCGGGGTGATCGACCAGGCCGCGAGCCTCGATCCCGTGCTCGCCGGCGTCGCGATCCTTGCCTCGATGCTCGGCACCACGCTCGCGCGGCGTATCCTCGAAGCCATGACCGACCAGCAATTCGTGGCGTGGTCGAACAAGCTGATCACCACCATCGCCTGCTACTACATGGCCTATGGCGGCTGGCTCCTGGTTCGTACGCCAGTGCTGGCGGCCTTCGACAAGGGAGGTTTGCAATGAGCGAGACGGCCGATCCGCTGGTGCTGGACTTCGTCGAATGGGTCGCGCGGGAGCCACGCGCCTATGCCGAGGTGATCGCGACCTGGAAGACCTCGTGCCCGCGCCTCACCATCTGGGAAGACGCCGCCGAGCGCGGCTATGTCACGCGCGAGACACTGCCGGGTGTCGGGCTGATCATCGCGGTGACGGAAGGTGGCGAAAAATTGTTGCGGACGAACGGGCGCTGACACACACCTCCGCCTCCACATGGTCATTGCGAGCGCAAGCGAAGCAATCCAGAATGGGAGATCCTCACCCTGAGGAGCGCGCATCTTGCGCGCGTCTCGAAGGGCGAGGCCGAGATCGGGCCTTCATCCTTCGAGACGCGCGTTCCGCGCTCCTCAGGATAAGGGTCTCGCAGGAGTTGCCTTGCATGTCGCTCAAACTCTTCGAACTCGTCGGCACCGACGCCGCGCGCCCCTTCAGTCCGTATTGCTGGCGCACGCGGATGGCGCTTGCGCATAAGGGACTATCCGCGGAATCGCTGCCCTGGCGCTTCACCGAGAAGAGCGCGATCGCGGCGCATGGCTCGGAGAAGGTTCCGGTGCTCCTGCATCACGACAGGCCGGTGGTCGATTCATGGGCGATCGCAAATTATCTCGAAGATAATTTCCCAGACCAGCCGTCGCTGTTCGGCGGTGAGGGCGGCCGCGCCATGGCGCGCATGCTCAATGCCTGGGGCGACATCGCCATCGTCGGCGGCATCTTTCCGCTGATCGTCGCCGACATCCCCCAAAACCTCGCCGAGGTCGATGCCGCCTATTTCCGCCAGTCGCGCGAGGCGCGTTTCGGCGGCAAGACGCTGGAGGACGTGATGGCGAGCCGCGACACCGGCGTCGTCGCCTTCCGCAAATCGCTCGAGGTGATGCGGCAGACCCTGAAGAGGCAGCCCTATATCGGCGGCAGCGCGCCGAACTATGCCGACTACATCGTGTTCGGCGGTTTCCAGTGGGCGCGCGTGACGAGCCCGTTCAGGCTGCTGGAGGCAGATGATCCCGTCTACGCGTGGCGCGAGAAGCTGCTTGATGCGTTTGATGGAATGGCCCGAAGATCGCCCGGCCATCTTGCGTGAACAGGCGCGGGCCTTCTATCTCGCGCAGGCTTTTGTCGTTACGCGCTCATTCCTGACAATGGTTTCGACCATCTTGCGGGCGACGTTGTTCAAATCAGTGAGCGTCAGATAGCCTTGCGCATATGCTTCCTGAGTCAGGCGATCAATGCGCTGGTCCTGTCCCGTCGACCATTGCTTCGCGATGTAATCGGCGCCGGGCTTGCCGAATGTTTCGGGATAGCGCTCCATCTGGTTCTGGCGCTGATAGTAATATTCGTCGAGGCCGCTGATGAACTGCTTTCGGCCCTCGCCTGTGCAACGGGCGCCATAAGGCCGTTCCAGCGCTGCAATGGCGCTCTCACGCTGCCTCACTCTACCGTCCACTGAATATTTTTCATTGGTGCCATATCCCGGGCCGTCGATCGGGGCGGCCTGCCGAGCCTTCGGCTCGGGCGCGAACGCCCACGCTGCGACCTGCCAGATGACGACCGCCCAGACGACAAACCAGATGCGGCTCATCTGCGGCTCGCCGTTGCACGTTGCCTTGGCAGGCATACGGGCGATGGATCGGACCATAGGCCCGGACCGGCGAAGGTCAGCACGGCAAGACGGATGTCCGCAGGGAAATCCTCCTGGACGACACCCTTCTGTTCAAAGGCTTCCGCGAGCGCTGCCTTGACGCGTATGTCGAGCGGCGTCGAATACGCCGCGTTGGCCTGGTCGCGCTTCCTTTCGCTGCAGAACATTCCCATGGCCGGGGTCGGGCAGTCGTAGATCTTCATATAGCCACGCGCATAGGCCGACGTGGCCGCAATGAGATTGGCTTTCATCGTGTCATCGCAAGGCGACATGGCGTAGGCCGTGCCGGCCTGCAAGGCATCCATTCGCAGTGCGTCGAGCTTTGGATCCTTGTCGCTCTGTGCGGTGTGCTCCGCCTCCCACATCTTGCGTTCATAAGCCTTGGCGCTGTTGTCGCCGAATGTCGCATTGAGCGTCGGCTTCAACTCGCCAATCGCCGAAAAGGAATAGGTGGGAAATCCACGCAACGCCCAGGAGAAGCCGACGAAGGTGGTGACGAAGGCCATGCAGGTGAAGAGAATGAACCGGCTCATGTGGACACTCGAATTGACGTCGCACAACCTAACCGTGTCTGGTTAAGAGTTGTATTAGTTCGTGAGTTCGAGGCTGAAAGGGTAAATGGGGGTCTAAGGAGATCATCTGATTTTGCGGTTCCGGCACAATCTGTCAGCGGAAAGAGTCCGGGTGACTCCGTCGAGACCGTCGCTGCCCGCTGTGGCCCCGAATCAAATGTCGGCCCTCGGGATGAGGTAACCGCCCGCAATGACGGTTCAGCGAAACGAGATGCCTCCGGTTACCTGCCAGCTCCCACGTCCGCAGCCTTCCTCAGACACTCCCGGCACAGACAGTCCTCGCCCTCGATCGGCATCGGCAGTTTTGCCGTTTCCTCCGCGCACCAGCAGGTGCCCAAGAGGTCGCAGCCGAATTCGGTGCCGCAGCGGGAGCAGGCGAGGCGGCGCGGTTCCGGCGTCGGGAATTCTTTCGGATTTGTCATGATTTACGTAAGAGCCTTGCCGTCATTTTCATGCCGGGTTCATCTGTCGCTGCGGTATATTAGGCCTCGCGCAGGGACTCGGAAAGCGGTTGGCAACGCGCGAAGGACATATCGATGGCCCGCGATTCGCAAGCCGCCCTCGTCGCGCTCAACCGTTTCGGCTTCGGAGCCCGCGGCGGGGCGTCCGGCGATCTGATCAACGCGGCCTCCGATCCGCGCGGCTTCGTGAAGGCGGAGCTTGCTCGTCCCAACGGCGTGTTGCTGGAGGCGCCCGGTCTGCAATCGACGCCGCAACTCGGGCAGGCCGTGTTCGCCTATCAGGACCAGGTCAAGCAGGCGCGCGAGGCCGCGAAGGCCGCCGCGCCCGCTGAAGCGCCGGCGCAGGCACCAGCCGACCAGAAGCCCGGCTTGCGCAGAAATCTGTCGCTGAATGCGGCCGCAACCGAGATCGCCGGCCCGATGGCCGAGGCGAAGCCGGCCGACAACGCAACGATGCAGCCGAATGCTGCCGCGCCGCCCGCCGCAAAACCCGCGCCGCAGCCGCTTAATGTCATCCAGAAAACCTTTCGCGCCGAGGCGCTGGCGCGTTTGCAGCGCGCGACGCTGGTCGAGTGCGGCTTCACCGAGCGGCTGGTGGTGTTCTGGTCCAACCATTTCTGCATCTCCGCGAGCAAGGGCGAGCTGGCGCGGATCTGGGCCGGCGCGTTCGAGCGCGAGGCGATCAGGCCACATGTGCTCGGGCGCTTCGCCGACATGCTCAAATCCGTCGAGCAGCATCCGGCGATGCTGTTCTTTCTCGACAACCAGCAATCGCTCGGTCCGGATTCGCGCGCGGGTCAGAACCGCAAGCGCGGGCTCAACGAGAATCTTGCGCGCGAGATCATGGAGCTGCATACGCTCGGCGTCGGCGGCGGCTACACGCAGAACGACGTCACCTCGCTCGCGCGCATCATCACGGGCTGGACCTTTGCCGGAAGGCAAGGGCAGCTCGGCACACCCGGCTGCTTCGTGTTCAACACCAATGCGCACCAGCCGGGTCCGCAAGTGCTGCTCGGCAAGACCTACGAGCCGACAGGGCTTGCGCAGGGCGAGGCGGCGCTCGCCGACATCGCGCGCCATCCATCCACCGCGAATTTCATCGCCACCAAATTCGTCCGCCACTTTGTCGCCGATGATCCACCGCCCGCGCTCGTTGCGCGGCTGCGCGAAACCTTCGTCAAGACCGATGGTGACCTGAAAGCGATGGCGACGGCGCTGGTCGATTCCGACGAGGCCTGGCGCGCGCCGCTGACCAAGATGCGCTCGCCTTACGATTTCCTGGTCGCGAGTGGCCGGCTGCTCGCGCGCGTGCCGGAGGATCCCGGCGGTTATCTCAACAACCTCAATCTGCTGGGCCAGCCGCTGTGGTCGCCGGCGGGACCGAATGGTTTCCCCGATACCAGTGCCGCCTGGGCTGCGCCTGAGGGCATGAAGCTGAGGCTCGACATCGCGGCGCAGATGGGGGCGCGGCTTGGGCCCAACATCGACCCGCTCGACCTGCTGGAATTCGCGGCGGCGGATGCGGCGTCCGTCGAAACGCGCAAAACCATCGAGCGCGCGGAATCGCGTCAGCAGGCGCTGGCGCTGCTGTTGATGTCGCCCGAAATGCAGAGGAGATGAAGATGATCGACTGCGTCGAGAACCGGCTCCTCACCTCGCGCCGCGGTCTTTTGCTCGGCGGCGCATCCTTCGCGGCCTGGGCCTATTTGCCGAAATTCGCGCGCGCCGCCGACGGGCGCGATCCCCGATTGATCGTCGTGATCCTGCGCGGCGCGCTCGACGGGCTCTCGACCGTCGCGCCGGTCGGCGATCCCGACTATGCCGGCCTGCACGGATCGATCGCGCTCGCCGCCGACGGCGCGCATCCCGCGATCATGCTCGATACCTTCTTCGCGCTACATCCGGCGATGCCGGAATTTTCCCGCATGTACCGCGAGACGCACGCCGCAGTGATCCATGCGGTTGCGACGCCCTATCGCGACCGCTCGCATTTCGATGGCCAGGACGTGCTCGAAAGCGGCTATGCGGGTCCCGGCCGGGTGCAGTCCGGCTGGCTCAACCGCGCGCTGGAAGCGCTGCCGCGCGGCGAGCGCGTGTCGAGCGGTCTTGCGGTCGGACCCACCACGCCGCTGGTGCTGCGCGGCAATGCGCCGACCGTCGGCTGGGCGCCGGTCGCGCTGCCGCAGGCCGACGACGATACCGCGATGCGGCTCGTCGATCTCTACCGTCACCGCGATCCCGCGCTGGCCTCGGCCTTGTCGCAGGGCCTTCAATTGGAGAAGGCCGCGAGCGGCGATGACATGAAGCGCAAGCCCGGCAATGCCGTGGCGCAGATGCGTCAGGTGGCGCGCGGCGCGGCAAAGCTGATGGCGGCCGACGACGGCCCGCGCATCGCCGCGCTCGCCTTCGACGGCTGGGACACGCATGCGAACGAAGGCGGTCCGGTGGGACGTCTCGCCTTCCTGCTCGGCGGGCTCGACGGCGCGCTCGCCGAATTCGAAAGCGGCCTGGGTGAGCGCTGGCGCGACACCGCAATCGTGGTTGCCACCGAGTTCGGCCGCACCGCGCGCATCAACGGCACCGACGGCACCGATCACGGCACCGGCACGATCGCGCTGCTCGCCGGCGGCGCGGTGAAAGGCGGCCGTGTCATCTCCGACTGGCCGGGCCTCAAGCTCGCCAACCTCCATGAAGGCCGCGACCTCAAGCCCACCACGGACTTGCGCTCCGTGATCAAGGGCGTGCTGCAGGGGCAGTTCGGTTTGTCCGATCGCGTGCTCGCGGAAACGGTGTTCCCCGACAGCGCCGCCGCGCGCCCGATGAAGGGGCTGGTGGCTTAACGGCCGCCGCCGTCATTCCGGACCCGCGCCTTGCGGCGCGTCCCGGAATGACGACATGATGAGCCGAGCATCAGGAGACCACCCGCATGTACATCGCCATGAACCGCTTCCGCGTCGCCAAGGGCTCTGAGTCCGCCTTCGAGCAGGTCTGGCTCTCGCGCGACACCCATCTGGACAAGGTGCCGGGCTTCGTCGAATTCCATCTGCTGCGCGGCCCCGAGCTCGAGGACCACACGCTGTACGCCTCGCACACGGTGTGGGCGAACCACGCGGCGTTCGAGGCCTGGACCAAGTCGGAAGCGTTCCGCGCGGCGCATCAGCGCGCCGGCGACAACAAGCCGCTTTATCTCGGCCATCCCCAGTTCGAAGGCTTTGAGGTGATGCAGACGGTGGGACGCGGCGCGAAATAACGCCGCGTCGTAAAGATCAGCCCTGCGTGATCTTGTCGATATCCGCGATCTCCTCGGCGCTGAGCTTCCACGCGATCGCCTTGACGTTCTGCTCGATCTGCTCGACGCGCGTGGCGCCGGCGATCACGCTCGACACCTGCGGGCGGCCGGCGAGCCAGGAGAACGCGAGCTCGAGCATCGAGTGACCGTGCGATGTCGCAAAGGCCTGCAGCTTCTCGACGATCACCTCGTTGCGCGGGGTGACATAGCGGTCGCGCAGCCGCGGCGTCTGGCCGAAGCGGGTGTCGCCCGGCGCGGCTTCGCCTTTTTTGTATTTGCCGGTCAGCAGTCCGCTCGCGAGCGGGAAGAACGGCAGTAATCCGAGCTTGTACTCCTGCGCGGCCGGCAGCAGATCCTTCTCGATGTCGCGCACGACGAGGGAATATTCGTCCTGACAGGAGACGAAGCGGGTGACGTTTATCGCGCGTGCGACGTATTCCGCCTCGGCGATGCGCCAGGCCGGAAAGTTCGAATTGCCGATGTAGCGGACCTTGCCCTGCCGCACGAGATCGTCGAGCGCACGCAGGCTCTCCTCGATCGGCGTCAGCGGGTCATAATCGTGCTGCTGGTAGAGATCGATGTAATCGGTCTTCAGCCGCTTCAGGCTCGCTTCCACGGCGTCCATGATATAGCGGCGCGAGGCGCCCTGCCTGGTGCCGTCCTCCGCCATGGGCTTGGAGTATTTCGTCGCCAGCACGATGTCCTTGCGGCGATCGCCCAGGACAGCGCCGAGCACGTTTTCCGAGCCGCCCATGTTCGAATAGATGTCGGCGGTGTCGAACAGCGTGATGCCGAGATCGAGCGCGCGATGGATCACCTTGCGCGAGGTCTCCAGGTCCGTGCGCTGGCCGAAATTGTTGCAGCCGAGCCCGACCGCAGACACGCGAAGGCCGGAGGCGCCGAGATTGCGAATTTCCATGGGAGATCCTGTCAGATGAGCAGCGTCGCATTGTGGCCGCGGTGCGCTGCGCCAGCAAGCCGCCCGCCGCGCTGCTGCCATGCCGACAGAGCGGACAAAAAAATGCGGCCCCTGTCAGACGCGGCGACTGACGGGGACCGCTTTGGGGCGCTTGATCGGTGACGGGGGGCCTGATCAGACGCAGGCGCAGCGTAGTCCCGCTATGTTACGCGCGGGTGACAGGCGGAGTTATCCACAGGCTGCGTGCGGGGATCAGAACAGCTTGCGGTAGACGATGAAGCCTGAGCGCTCCGCGACCTTGTCGTACAGGCGCTGCGCGGTGACGTTGGTCTCGTGGGTCTGCCAGTAGACGCGCGGCGATCCCGCGAGCTTTGCGCGCTCGTAGACGCCGTGGATCAGCGCCGAGCCGACGCCCTTGCCGCGGGCGGCCTCCGTCGTGAACAGGTCCTGCAGATAGCAGGACGGCGCGATCGCGGTGGTGCTGCGGTGGAAGAGATAGTTCGTCATGCCGAGCAGCTGGCCGTCGCTCTCGGCGACCAGCCCGTGCACTGGTTCGTAGGCGTCGAAGAAGCGCTGCCACGTCATCTCCGTGATCTCGGGCGCCAGCGCGGTCGGGCCGGAGCGGCCGTAGAAGGCGTTGTAGCCGTCCCACAACGGCAGCCATTGTTCGTAGTCCTGCTTGGCGACGGAGCGAATGGTGAGCGACACGTCAATTTCCGCGATCGATGAGGCGTCCTTCATACGGGATGACGGGCGTGTTGATCAATCGCGCCTACTCGGCGATGCGCAAATAGCGGATCAGCCTGCGGCCCGCGGGATCGCGTAGCGACCGGTAGTAGTCGGCGCTCGCGGGCGCATCGGTGTGGCGCACGAGGTCGGTCACGGGCGTGTAGCTCAGCATCCGTCCGCCATCGGGCAGCGCGGTGCAGACGAAGCGCAGCACCTCGCCGTTGCGCAAGGCGATGTTGATCGGCGTGGCATCGCCGATCCGCACCATTTCCATGCGCTGCGCGATGAAGGTGCCGAGTTCATCCTCGGGCAGCTCGAACGCGCCGGTGTCGCGGCCGTGATACATCAGCGCGATGAAAGGCGGCTTGCCGTCGGCCACTTCGTCCGGCAGCGCAAAATAGTCGCGGAATGCGCGGTTGATGAATTCGGCACGGGTCTCGGTGTCGAGCAGCACGATGCCGATATCGACCTGGTCGAGCGCGGCCGACAGCCGCGCGGCGGTGGCGTGGCTCTGGCGCTCGGCGGCGAATGTGCCAAGCAGCCGCTCGCGCATCAGGCCGGTGATGGCGGCGGTGCCGGCAGTCGTCGCGGCCAGGAGGCCGAGCCGGACCAGATCCGCGGCCGCATAACCCGGCAGGGCGCGATGGTTCAGAAAGAACAACGCCGCGCCGATCACCGCGACGGCTGCGCTCGTCATGGCGGATGCGAGACCCGACAGCGAGCCGGCGAGCGCCACGATGCAGACGAACAGGGGTGCAGGCGAGGGAGTGGGGACAAAGCGATCGAGAAGCATCGCCAGCAGCGCAATCGCTGCAGTCAGCACCGGACCGGAGATCGCACGCCATCCGAACCGCATGGGCCTGTCTCGTTCCTCCCTGAACGAGTTAAGGCCGCAACACTGGCTGATCGTTGCGCTGGTGCGGTGCGAATTCGTGCGGAACGCTTAAGGGGAGGTTGTGCCGGCGCGCCAAGCTTTCGGATGATTTTAGGCCAAATGCGCATGCCTCAGACGCTGTTGCAGCGCCGGCGCGTTCAGCGTCGACGTCCCCGGGCTCTTGCGCATGCCGGTGAAAATCAGCAGCGATGCTGCGACCAGGATGGCCGCAGTCAGTGTGATTGCAACGACTACCACAGGTGATTTCATCGAGGTCCTGTCGCGATGCCGGTCGGCGCGGGCCGCGCGGCACCTTGAAGGATGGTCCAGGATGAAACGGGGATCAGACCGGCAGGCCCATCGCCATGGTCGCCTTGGTCGACAGCACCGTCAGGGTGACGATCAGGCACAGCGAGAGCGCGGCGACGGCGAGCGAGGCCGCGACCGCGTTGGTCAGCCGGGAAGACGAAACGGAGGCGGTTGGGCCCTGAAAGCCTGCCGTACCGGACGCCCGAGTCATGGGTCTAAATCCTTCAACGTGCGAGCGAATCACCCGCGACTCGAACAATTTCCCTGTTTCAACAGGCAACATTGCGGCGGCCGTCGCGCCGAAGATGGCGAGATTGCGGCAAGGGCGCCCCTTATACCCGCTATTCGCCGGAGCGGGTCGCGCCGTCAGGCGCCCGCCGCGATGCTGGCGGGATCGTCGATGTCGGCCGGCCGCCAATCCATCGCCACGAAGCCGGGCGCAGCTTCCACGCGCTTCAGCCAGTCCCGGATCGCCGGGAAGGTCGAGAGGTCGAAGTCGCAGCGGTCGGCGAGGTGGGTGTAGCCGTAGAGCGCGATGTCGGCGACCGTGAGCTGGCGGGCGGCGAAATAGGCGTTGGTCTTGAGGTGGTTTTCCATCACCTGGAGCGCGCCATAGCCGCGCTCCATCCAGTCTTCCAGGGAGTGGGTCTGGAGATCGCGGCCGCCCTTGACCAGCGACAGCCAGAAATAGGCGGCGCCGATGTTCGGCTCGAGCGCGTGCTGCTCGAAGAACATCCATTGCAGCGCTTCGGCGCGGTCGATGCGGTTCTCCGGCGCCAGCGGCGTGCCGACCGCGACGTACCAGAGGATGGCGTTGGACTCTGCGAGATAGCGGTCGTCGCCGACTTCGAGCAGCGGCACCTGGCCCGACGGGTTCTTGGTCAGAAAGTCCGGCGTGCGGCTCTCGCCGCGCAGAATGTCCACCTCGACCGCTTCGTAAGGCACGTTCAACAGCGCCAGCGCAAGGCGGACCTTGTAGCTGTTGCCGGAGCGTTGCATCGAATAGAGCTTGTACATTCTGAGGATGATTCCGCCGGATGGGAAGGCGCGGCGCATCCTGCCATGCGTCGCGGCTAAACAATGATGCCGATGCGAATCCGCCGCAAGGGCCGCGCTATAGAAAAACTCGAAAACCCTACCGCACTGCAATGCCGCGGAAGATCATTTTCGTGCAGCGCTGCAACTCAGATCACGCTTGCGTCAACGCGCGGACGCCTTGCGCCGTGCGTTGGCGTGAACGGACGGAGCGATCGGAGTTTGGACACTAAAAGCCTCCGCATCGTCATGCCCGGCCTTCGCCTCGCCGAAGCGGCTTCGGCCGCGCGGGCGGGGACAAGCCCGGGCATCACGGCGTTCTGCGTTCACGGCGTTCTAAACGCGCAAAATTGCTCCGAGGACAAGCCTTGCCGGATATGAGGGGTTTGCGCGGCAAAGTTGCGGAAAATTGCGGGGAATCCAGCCTTGAAACGCTCCAGATCCGTAAACTTTTTCGAGATCGGGCCGAAGTTTCTTGCGGTGCAGCGGCACACGTTTTAGGGTGGCTTATTCCCACAATCGGAGTCGTGAGGCCAAAGGGTTCACGACGCTTGTCAGGAGATGACGATGTCCTTCCTTGCCGCTGCGCTCGACCGTGTGAAGCCGTCCGCGACCATCGCGGTCACGGATAAAGCACGTGCGCTGAAAGCGGCGGGCCGCAACGTCATCGGCCTAGGTGCCGGCGAGCCCGACTTCGACACGCCCGCCAACATCAAGCTGGCTGCGATCCACGCCATCGAAGCCGGCAAGACCAAGTACACCGCGGTCGACGGTATTCCCGAGTTGAAGGAAGCCATCATCGGCAAGTTTCAGCGCGAGAACGGCGTGGTCTACAAGCCGAACCAGATCATCGTCGGCACCGGCGGCAAGCAGGTGCTCTACAACGCGCTGATGGCGACCATCAATCCGGGCGACGAGGTGATCATCCCCGCGCCGTACTGGGTCAGCTATCCAGAGATGGTGGCGCTCGCCGGCGGCGAGCCGGTGCCGGTGGTCTGCACCGCCGCGACCGGCTTCAAGCTCCAGGCCGAGGCGCTCGATCGTGCGATCACGCCGAAGACCAAATGGGTGATCCTGTGCTCGCCGTCGAACCCGACCGGTGCGGCCTACACCAAGACCGAGCTGAAGGCGCTCACCGACGTTCTGGTCAAGCATCCGCATGTGTGGGTGATGACCGACGACATGTACGAGCACCTCGTCTATGACGACTTCCAGTTCACCACGGTCGCGCAGGTCGAGCCGAAACTTTATGACCGCACGCTCACCGTGAACGGCGTGTCGAAGGCCTATTGCATGACCGGCTGGCGCATTGGTTACGCCGGTGGCCCGGCGCAGCTCATCAAGGCGATGTCGACGATCCAGTCGCAGTCGACCTCGAACCCGTCGTCGATTGCACAATGGGCCGCGGTGGAAGCGCTGAACGGTCCGCAGGACTTCATCCCCGCCAACAACAAGGTGTTCAAGGAGCGCCGCGACCTCGTGGTCTCCATGCTCAACCAGGCCAAGGGTATCGAGTGCCCGCGGCCCGAGGGCGCCTTCTACGTCTATCCGTCCTGCGCCGGCACCATCGGCAAGACCGCGCCGTCGGGCAAGGTGATCGACAATGACGAGACTTTCGTCACCGAGCTGCTCGAGACCGAAGGCGTCGCCGTGGTGCAGGGTTCGGCCTTCGGCCTCGGCCCGGCGTTCCGCATCTCCTACGCGACCAAGACCTCGGACCTCGAAGACGCCTGCAAGCGCATCCAGCGCTTCTGCGGCAATCTGCGGTAAGCAGTCCTATCACAGCATGCGATGTCCCCCTCTCCCCTTGTGGGAGAGGGTGGATCGCCGCGAAGCGGCGAGACGGGTGAGGGGTTCTCTCCGCGATTCCCTCTGCCAGTCAATTTGTGGATAGATACCCCTCATCCGGCGCTTCGCGCCACCTTCTCCCACAAGGGGAGAAGGGAGGAGAGCGCACCAATTTGCCGCGTTCGATCTGGCACCCCCAAAGCTCTTGTGGCATAGACCATCGCGCGTCACGGGTAGGGCGCTCTCTCTGCTCGCATCACATTCATCGCCGGAGATATTCATGCGCCGCTCACTCCTCCTCGCCGGGCTCACTGTCGCGGGCCTCGTGGCCTCCGTCGCCAACAGCAGCGCGCAGCAGCGGATGGCGCGGGTCGGCGTGCTCGAATGCCGTGGCGGCGCCAGCGTCGGCTTCATCGTGGGCTCGGTGACCCATCTCGGCTGCGTGCTGCGCGCCGACGGCTTGCCGGACGATCGCTACGTCGCGACCATCCGCAAAGTCGGTCTCGACATCGGCATCACCCAGGAGACGGCGCTGGCGTGGGGCGTGTTCGCGCCGGTCGACCGGCTCGGCCCCGGCGACCTCTCGGGCAATTACGCGGGCGCGCAGGGCAGCGCATCGGTCGGCGTCGGCCTCGGCGGTAACGTGCTCGTCGGCGGCTCCAACAACTCGATCGCGCTTCAGCCGCTCAGCGTGCAGGGCCAGGTCGGCCTCAACGTCGCTGCCGGCCTCGAGAGCCTGGAACTCCGTCCGGGCCGTTGACAATTTCGCGTGTGCCATCGCGTCGGTCCGACGCGATCGCGGCAACGACGCACCGCAGCGACGTTTTGATGCTTGCCAAATCTCGGGGACGGGCAGAGCATCGGCGTTTGCCGACCCAATCATGGGCCGAGCTCCACACCAAGGAGGCGGCGAATGGGACAAGACGTCAGAAGTCCCCGAGGTCCACGGTGCATCGCACTGGTGGGCCCTTTCCAAAGCGGTAAAACCACACTTCTCGAAGCAATACTGGCGCGAACGGGCGCGATCCCCCGCGTCGGCAGCGTCGACGCCGGAACTTCCGTCGGCGACGCCACGCCCGAGGCCCGTCATCACAAGATGACCGTCGGGCTGACTGCCGCCACCACGAGTTTCATGGGCGACAGCTACACCTTCATCGATTGTCCCGGTTCCGTCGAGTTCGCCCACGACATGCGCGCCGCGCTGCCTGCGGTCGATGCCGCAATCGTGGTCTGCGAGGCCGACGAGAAGAAGCTGCCGCAGCTTCAGATCATCCTGCGCGAGCTGGAGGAGCTGAAGATCCCGCGTTTCCTGTTCCTCAACAAGATCGACCGCGCCAACAAGCGCATCCGCGAGACGCTCGCAATTCTGCAGCCCGCCTCGCGCGTGCCGCTGGTGCTGCGCCAGATCCCGATCTGGAAGGACGAGCTGATCGAGGGCTTCGTCGATCTCGCGCTGGAACGTGCGTTCATCTACCGCGAGCACAAGGCCTCCGAAGTGGTCGCGCTCGAAGGCGGAAATCTCGATCGCGAGAAGGAGGCCCGCTTCTCGATGCTGGAGAAGCTCGCCGATCACGACGATGCGCTGATGGAGCAACTGCTCGAGGACATCCAGCCGCCGCGCGATGCGGTGTTCGACGATCTCGCGCGCGAATTGCGCGAGGGGCAGATCTGCCCCGTGCTGCTGGGTGCCGCCGCGCGCGAAAACGGCGTGCTGCGTCTGATGAAGGCGCTGCGCCACGAGGCGCCGGGCATCGAGGAGACCGCAAAGCGTCTCGGTGTGCCAGCCGGCAAGGAGGCGCTCGGCTACGTCTTCAAGACGCTGCATTCGCAGCACGGCGGAAAGCTGTCGCTGACGCGATTGCTCGCCGGCCATCTCGACGACGGAGCCACGCTGCAATCCGCCTCCGGCGGTAGCGGCCGCATCTCCGGCATCCTCGCCGTCAACGGCGCCTACGATACCAAGCGTGCCGCGGCCGAAGCCGGCGACACGGTCGCGCTCGCCAAGGTCGACCCGATCAAGACCGGCGACACGGTCACGAGCGGCAAGTCCCCGCCGGCTGCGCTGACGGCCCCGGAGCCGACGCCGCCGGTGCTCGCGATCTCGGTTGCCGCCACCGACCGCAAGGACGACGTCAAGCTCGGCCAGGCGCTTGCCCGGCTGCACGAGGAGGATCCTTCGCTCGGCATCGTGATGAATGCCCAGACCCACGACACCGTGCTGTGGGGCCAGGGCGAGATGCACTTGCGCGTCGCGAGCGAGCGGCTGCGCGATCGCTTCGGCGTCAAGATCACCTCGCATCCGCCCGCGATCGGCTACCAGGAGACCATCCGCAAGCCGATCGTCCAGCGCGGCCGGCACAAGAAGCAGTCCGGTGGCCACGGGCAGTTCGGCGACGTCGTGCTCGACATCAAGCCGCTGCCGCGCGGCGAGGGGTTCAAGTTCGCCGAAAAGGTCGTCGGCGGCGCGGTGCCGCGCAACTATATCGGCGCGGTGGAAGAGGGCGTCGTCGACGGACTGACCCGCGGCCCGCTCGGCTTCCCCGTCACCGATGTGCAGGTGACGCTGACCGACGGCTCCTATCACAGCGTCGATTCCTCCGACCTCGCCTTCCGCACGGCGGCGCGGGTCGGGCTCAACGAGGGCCTGCCGCAATGCCAGTCGGTGCTGCTGGAGCCGATCCACGTGGTCGAGATCGTCTGCCCGACCGACGCCACCGCCAAGATCAACGCGATCCTGTCGGCGCGGCGCGGCCAGATCCTCGGCTTCGACACGCGTGACGGCTGGAGTGGCTGGGACTGCGTTCGCGCCATGATGCCGGAAGCGGAGATCGGCGAATTGATCGTCGAATTGCGCTCGGCCACGGCTGGGGCCGGCAGCTTCACCCGCCAGTTCGACCACATGGCCGAAGTCACTGGCCGCGCCGCCGACCAGATCATCGCCGCGCATCAGCACGCGGCGTGATCGGTTAGCGCATCGCGTAGTCAGGAAGGCGCCACTCTCTCACTCCCTCTCCCCGTTCTTCATGGGGAGAGGGAGGGGTGAGGGGGCGCCTTTGCACGCGCGCGGCTCTTCGTTTAGGCCGTGCTCTCACCACCCGTCATTGCGAGCGCAGCGAAGCAATCCAGAGTCTTTCCGCGGAGGGATTCTGGATTGCTTCGTCGCTGCGCTCCTCGCAATGACGGAGGAGACCAATGCGCGCCCCTCTTGCGCCTGCTCGCGAATGATGTATTTTACATCATTGTATATGCTTAGAATATCACTTATAAACTCTGATACGTGAGGGCGCGGTGATCACGTCGTTCCAGATGAGGGCAGCCCGCGCGCTGCTTGGCATTGACCAGAAAACCCTGGCCGAGCTTGCCGGCGTGTCGCTGCCGACCATCCAGCGGATGGAGGCCTCGACCGGCAACGTTCGCGGGGTGGTCGAGACCTTGATCAAGGTGGTCGAGGCGTTCGACCGGGCCGGGGTGGAGCTGATCGGCGAGCAGGCGCGCAGCGACAGCGGCGGGCGGGGCGTTCGCTTGAAGGAACCGGGGCCGCCGCGCCGCGTCGGGGCATGATCGCTGCGATGATCGTGCCCGCAAGGCAGATGAGCTAACGCACCGTCGCGTCCGATCGCGGCCGCACGATGCAGTGGAGCATTGTGGGGCAGCGGAGCATGAGCACTACCAGCGAGCGGGCAGGCGGCCTGCATCAGTTGCGTCGGCCGACCTTTACCGAACTGTATCTGCCAAAGCTCATCACCGTCTGGCGCGAAGGCTACGGCGCCGCCGACTTCCGCGCTGATATCTTCGCGGGCCTCACGGTCGCGATCGTCGCGCTGCCGCTGTCGATGGCGATCGCGATCGCATCGGGCGTGACGCCCGATCGCGGGCTCTACACCGCCGTCGTCGGCGGCTTCATCGTGTCGCTGCTCGGCGGCAGCCGGTTTCAGATCGGCGGACCCGCCGGCGCCTTCATCGTGCTGGTCGCGGTGACCGCGGAGCGGCACGGCGTCGACGGCGTCATCCTCGCCACGATGATGGCCGGCCTGGTCCTGATCGCGGCAGGCCTGCTGCGCATCGGCACCTACATCAAGTTCATTCCCTACCCCGTCACGGTCGGCTTCACCGCGGGCATCGCCGTGATCATCTTCGCCAGCCAGCTCCGCGATCTCGGCGGGATCACGCTGGCGGGGAAGGAGCCCAGCGAGTTCGTTCCGAAACTCATTGCGCTCGCCGGGGGCCTGCACACCATCAATCCGTCGGCGGTTGCCGTTGCGCTCGTCAGCATCATCATCATCGCTGCCTTGCGGATCTGGCGGCCATCCTGGCCCGGCATCCTGATCGCGGTCGTGTTCGCGGCCGTCGTGTGTGCGGTGTTCTCGTTGCCGGTGGAAACCATCGGCAGCCGATTCGGCGGCATCCCGCGCGAATTGCCCTCGCCGGCGTTGCCCGCCTTCTCGCTTGCGAAGGCGAAAGCGGTGCTGCCGGATGCGATCTCGTTCGCGCTGCTGGCCGCGATCGAATCGCTGCTGTCGGCGGTGGTGGCCGACGGCATGACCGGACGCCGTCACCGCTCCAATTGCGAGCTGGTGGCGCAAGGCGCGGCCAACATCGGTTCGGCGCTGTTCGGCGGCATCTGTGTCACCGGCCTGATCGCGCGCACTGCCACCAACATCCGCGCCGGCGCGCGGGGGCCGCTGGCGGGCATGCTGCATTCGGTGTTCCTGCTGCTGTTCATGCTGACCGCGGCGCCGCTCGCGAGCTACGTCCCGCTCGCCGCGCTCGCCTCCGTGCTCGTCGTCGTCGCCTGGACCATGGCGGAGAAGCACGAATTCGCGACGCTGCTGCGCTCGTCCTGGGGCGACGCCGTCGTGCTGCTCGCCACTTTCCTGCTCACGATCTTCCGCGACCTGACCGAGGGCATCCTGGTCGGCTTCGCGCTCGGCGCGGTGCTGTTCATCCACCGCATGTCGGAGATGACCGGCATCGAGGAGCGCACGCCGCTCGTGGCCGCCGATCGTCCCGATGACGGCAATGGCGAGCGCGTTCCTTACGATTCCGCGCTCGCGGTCGATCGCGACGTGCTGGTCTACCGCATCACGGGCGCGTTCTTCTTCGGTGCGGCCTCGGCGATCGGCGGCGTCCTGGACGGCGTCGCCGACGGGCGCAAGGCCTTCGTGGTCGATTTCGCCGCGGTCCCGTTCCTGGATTCGACGGCGGCCAACGTGCTCGGCCGCGTCGCCGCCAAGGCTCACCGCCAGGGAATCCGGCTGTTCATCACCGGGGCCTCGCCCACGGTCCGCCGCGCGCTGCTCACACACGGTGTGAGCCCGCGGCACGCGCGTTATCGGCAGACCATCGAGCGTGCGGTCGCCGATATCAAGGCGGCCCCCGCCGCGAGCGGATCCGCGGTGCTGCTCCCGCCTGCTTGACAGGACCGACGGGACGCGAAATGGATCGCCCTCGACCACGACCCGAGGGATAGATGACCGCATCCAAAGCTCCCGCAGCCTGTTTGATCGGATGGCCCGCCGCGCATTCGCGCTCGCCGCTGATCCATCATTACTGGCTGCGCACGCTCGGGATCGAGGGCGGCTATGTCATCGAGGCGGTTCCGCCGGATGACCTCAGGGACTTCGTGCTGCGGCTGTCGCTGCGCGGCTTCGTCGGCGCCAACGTCACAATCCCGCACAAGGAAGGCGTGCTGGCGCTGTCCGCCCCCGATGCGCGCGCCAGGGCCGTGGGCGCTGCTAACACGCTGTGGTTTGCTGACGGCGAGCTGCGCTCGACCAACACCGACGTCGAAGGCTTCATCGGCAATCTCGACGCCGCCGCGGCCGGTTGGGACAGGGCGGAAGAAGCCTTGGTGCTCGGGGCGGGTGGTTCCTCGCGCGCGGTCGTGTTCGGCCTGCTCGAACGCGGCATCAAGCGCATCCACCTCGCCAACCGCACCATTGCGCGCGCCGAGACGCTGGCCAGACAGTTCGGACCGAACGTGCGTCCGATCCCCTGGGACGGCATCAACGACGTGCTGCCGCGCGCAAAGCTTCTCGTGAACACGACCTCGCTCGGCATGCACGGCCAGCCGTCACTCGATGTCGACGTGGCGCGCCTGCCGGACGGGGCGGTCGTCGCCGATCTCGTCTACGTTCCGCTGGTGACGCCGCTGCTGGCGGCAGCAACGGCGCGCGGCCTGAACACCGCCGACGGCCTAGGCATGCTGCTGCACCAGGCGGTGCGCGGCTTCGAGCTGTGGTTCGGCCGGCGGCCGCAAGTCACGGCCGAGCTGCGCGCGCTGGTCGAGGCCGATCTCACAAAGACTTGAGCGAATAGTCGCGAATAGCACACCATCTCCGGAGTTCTATCCCCGTGGGGACAATCGGAGACCGTCATGGCTATTCAACGCGTAACTTTCATGCGTCCGCTCATCGCCGTCGCGATGGTGGCTGCTTCCACCCTCTATGCCGTCGCGCAGAAGGCGCCGGTGCCGACGCGCGTGCGCGGCACGATCGAGAGCGTCAATGGCGACACCATGCAGGTCAAGTCGCGCAGCGGCGAGGACGTCAAGCTCCACATCGCCCCTGACGTGAACGTGTCGGGCATTACCAAGATTTCACTCGCCGACATCAAGGTCGGCTCCTTCGTCGGAGCGACCACCGTGCCGGGGCCGGACGGCGGCCAGAACGCGGTCGAAGTGCACGTGTTTCCGGAAAGCATGCGCGGCACCGGCGAGGGCTCGCGGCCCTATGACCTCAAGCCCAACTCCAGCATGACCAACGCCACGGTGTCGGAGAGCGTGGTCGGCAATGACGGCCATACGCTGCTGGTGAAGTACAAGGACGGCGAGAAGAAAGTGTTCGTCGCCGACAACACGCCGGTCGTGACTTTCGTGCCTGGTGACAAGTCCGACCTGAAGGCCGGCGCCAAGGTGATTGCGTTCCTGAAGCAGCTGCCGGACGGCTCGTTCGAGACCAACCGCGTCAGCGTCGGCCGTGACGGCCTGACGCCGCCGATGTGAACGTTGCAGCCGGGAATAGCGGTGGTCATGCGGGGTTGCCGTATTGATCGCCGCAACCACCCTGGAGAGGACCGTCATGCCGAAGCTGAGCCATCTGATGCCACGTGTCGTCGTGGCCGCATTCGCCGCCTGCATTGCCGTCTCATCGGTCTCGGCGCAGCAGGCGCCGACGGTTCGTATCCGCGGCGCCATCGAGAGCGTCGACGGCAACACGCTGGGCATCAAGACGCGCGAAGGCAGCGATGTGAAGGTGCACATGACCGACAACGTCGCGGTCTTCGCCGTGGTGAAGACCTCGCTCGCCGAGATCAAGGAAGGATCCTATATCGGCGTGACCGGCATGCCCCAGCCCGACGGGACGCAGAAGGCGATCGCCGTGCACATCTTCCCCGAGAACCAGCGCGGCGCGGCCGAAGGCTTTCGTCCCTGGGATGCGCGCGCCAACTCAACCATGACCAACGCGACCGTGGCGCAGACGGTGGAGGGCACCGACGGCCAGAACATCACGGTCAAGTACAAGGACGGCGAGAAGAAGGTGGTGGTGCCGCCGGACACGCCGATCGTCACCTTCGTCGCCAGCGACAAATCCGAGATCAAGCCCGGCGCCAAGCTGATCATCTTCGGCGCGGCCAAGAAGGACGATGGTTCACTGGAAGCCAATCGCGTCAACGTCGGCCGTGACGGCATCACGCCGCCGATGTGAGGGATTGAGCGCTGAACTCGTAGGGTGGGCAAAGGCGCGCTTGCGCCGTGCCCACCATCCCTCAGCGAGCGAGACGGAAATGGTGGGCACGCTGACGCTTTGCCCACCCTTCGGCACCGCCGTTGTGGCTAGACCGCAATGATGTGATCGTCGATCTCGTCGATCCTGTTGACGCCGCACAGGCCCATGGTCGTGAGCAGCTCCTTGTGGATGATGTCGATCGCCTTGGCGACGCCGGCCTGGCCGCCGGCACCCAGGCCATAGGCGTAGGCGCGGCCGATCATGCAGGACTTTGCGCCGAGCGCGAGCGCGCGCATCACGTCCTGGCCGGAGCGGATGCCGCCGTCGAACATGATCTCCATCTTGTCACCGACGGCATCGACGATCTCGGGCAGCACCTCGATCGAGGACGGCGCGCCGTCGAGCTGGCGGCCGCCATGGTTGGAGACCACGATCGCCTGCGCGCCGGTCTTCGCGGCGAGCTCAGCGTCCTCGACGTCGAGAATACCCTTAAGGATCAGCTTGCCGGGCCAGATCGAGCGGATCCAGTCGATGTCGTTCCAGTTCAGCGCGGTGTCGAACTGCGAGTTGATCCAGGTCGACAGCGAGGTGATGTCGTCGCTGACCTTCAGATGACCGGCGAGATTGCCGAAGGTGCGGCGCTTGCCTTGCAGCACGCCCGACACCCAGGCCGGCTTGGTGGCAAAATCGATCAGCTTCGACAGTGACCATTCCGGCGGAACCGTCATGCCGTTCTTGATGTCCTGGTGGCGCTGTCCGATCACCTGGAGATCGACGGTCAGCACCAGCGCCGAGCATTTCGCCGCGATCGCGCGCTCGATCAGCGCCTTGATGAAGCCGCGGTCCTTCATCACGTAGAGCTGGAACCAGAACGGCTTCTCGACATTGGCGGCGATGTCCTCGATCGAGCAGATCGACATCGTCGACTGCGTGAACGGGATACCGGCGGCCTGCGCGGCGCGGCAGGCGTGGATCTCGCCGTCGCCATGCTGCATGCCCAGCAGGCCGACAGGCGCGAGCATCAGCGGCATGGTCGAGGGCTCGCCGAGGATCGTGGTCGAGGTATCGCGCTTGGAGACGTCGACCAGGATGCGCTGGCGGAACTTGATCGCCTGCATGTCCTCGCGGTTGGCGCGCAGCGTTTCCTCGGCATAGGAGCCGCGGTCGCAATAGTCGAAGAACGCCTTCGGCACGCGGCGCTGATGCAGCGTGCGAAGATCGTCGATACAGGTGATATGCTTCATGAAGGTTTCCCCGGCCCGTCTTGTACCCAAGAGTCTTGCATCGGAAGATCGAGGGGTCATCTAGCATGGTTGGATGCACAGCCAAATCGTTTGAGAGGAGGGCGTCATGACCAGGCCACGCAGCGAGCCGACGCCGGAAGAGATCAAGGAGAAGCAGGATCTCGACGAAGCGCTGGAGGAGGGCCTGGAAGAGACCTTCCCGGGCTCCGATCCGGTCAACGTCACCCAGCCGCCGCCGAGCCGCCAGGACGGCCATGTGAAGCGCTCCGGCTAGGGCGGGTTCCGCCAGGTTCCGCTATATCAGCAGGAAATATAGTGTTAACAATAAGTTACCGGGGCAGTTGTCCCCGGTTCCGTAATGATTCATCATATTTCTTGAAGCCAAGTTGGCCGCGAAGGCTTTATAAGAACTCAGCAAATCAGGGATGCGGGGCCTTTTCGGGCATCCCGTAGTTGTAAGGGGATCTCTGGTTGTTGCGTGGGGGACGATATGAGTCGCAAATATTTCGGGACTGACGGGATTCGGGGCCGCGCCAACGGACTGATCACGCCGGAGCTGGCGCTCAAGGTCGGCCAGGCCGCAGGCCTTGCGTTTCAGCGCGGTGACCACCGCCACCGGGTCGTGATCGGCAAGGACACGCGCCTGTCCGGCTACATGATCGAATACGCGATGGTCGCGGGCTTCACCTCCGTCGGCATGGACGTGCTGCTGGTCGGCCCGATGCCGACGCCGGCGGTCGCGATGCTGACCAAGTCGATGCGCGCCGATCTCGGCGTGATGATCTCGGCCTCGCACAATCTGTTCGAGGACAACGGCATCAAGCTGTTCGGCCCGCAAGGCTTCAAGCTCTCCGACGACGTCGAGAAGCAGATCGAGCAGCTGCTCGACGAATCCCTCGACAAGCGGCTGGCACAAAGTGCCAGCCTCGGCCGCGCCCGCCGTATCGACGGCGTGCATGACCGCTACATCGAATTCGCCAAGCGCACGCTGCCGCGCGATCTCTCGCTCGATGGCCTGCGCGTCGTGGTCGATTGCGCCAACGGCGCCGCCTACAGGGTGGTGCCGGAGGCGCTGTGGGAACTGGGCGCCGACGTCGTGCCGATCGGCGTCGAGCCGGACGGCTTCAACATCAACAAGGAATGCGGCTCGACCTCGCCGGAAGCGCTGTCCAAGAAGGTGCGCGAGATGCGCGCCGACATCGGCATCGCGCTCGACGGCGACGCCGATCGCGTCATCCTGGTCGACGAGCGCGGCCATCTCGTCGACGGCGACCAGCTGCTCGCGGTGATCGCGCAGAGCTGGAAGGAAGACGGGCGGCTGTCGCGCCCCGGCATCGTCGCCACCGTGATGTCCAATCTCGGGCTCGAGCGCTTCCTCAAGGGGCACGGGCTCGATCTCGTGCGCACGCCGGTCGGCGACCGCTACGTGCTCGAGCAGATGCTGAACGGCGGCTACAATCTCGGCGGCGAGCAGTCCGGCCACATCATCCTGTCCGACTACGCCACCACCGGCGATGGCTTCGTTGCCGCACTCCAGGTGCTCGCCGTGGTGCAGAAGCTGCGCCGGCCGGTGTCGGAAGTCTGCCACCGCTTCGATCCGCTGCCGCAGATCCTGAAGAACGTCCGCCACAAGGGCGGCAAGCCGCTCGACGATTCCGACGTCAAATCGGCGATCTCCGACGGCGAGAAGCGGCTCAACGGCCACGGCCGCCTCCTCATCCGCTCCTCCGGCACCGAGCCGGTGATCCGCGTCATGGGCGAGGGCGAGGACCGCCTCCTGGTCGAGGACGTCGTCGACACCATCGTCTCCGCGCTCGGACATGCGGCGGCCTGAGCTTGCGGCCATCCTTCGAGACGCCCGCTTTCGCGGGCTCCTCGGGATGAGGTCGTGCTTCTCGGCGAAATCCTAAACCCTCATGGTGAGGAGCCCGCGAAGCGGGCGTCTCGAACCATGCAGGCCGCGTTGCTTCGCGGTAAAATCGGACCCGCGCATCCCAGCCATGGGCGATTGGCGGTGGTTCCACCGCCGCTTGCATCGTAACAAACGGATGCGGCGGTTCGCCGCGCCGGATCGCCCCATTGAACAAGCCTGTCGTCGTCTCCGAGGAAACGCTGACCGAGCCCGTCGTCGTCAGCGACGTTGCGCCCGCCGCCACGGCAGCGGCAGGGCCGGCCTATGTCGTGCTTGTGGGCATCAGCTTCTCGCACTTCCTCAACGACACCATGCAGTCCCTGATCGCCTCGGTGTATCCGATCCTGAAGGACACCTACGCGCTCGACTTCACCCAGATCGGCATGATCACGCTGGCCTTCCAGTTCACGGCCTCGCTGCTCCAGCCGGTGGTCGGGCACTATACCGACAAGAAGGCGCAGCCTTACTCGCTGTCGATCGGCATGGCCTCGACCTTCTTCGGCCTGCTGCTGCTCAGCGCCGCGCACCAATATCTCGTCATCCTCGTCGCCGCCGCGCTGGTCGGGCTCGGCTCGGCGGTGTTTCACCCGGAATCGGCGCGGATCGCGCGGCTCGCCTCCGGCGGCCGCTACGGCTTTGCGCAATCGGTGTTCCAGCTCGGTGGCAGCTTCGGCACCTCGATGGGGCCGGTGCTGGCCGCGCTGATCGTGGTGCCGTTCGGGCAGGGCAGCATCGCCTGGTTCTCCTCGATCGCGTTCCTCGCGATTCTGATCCTCTGGCGCATCGGCCGCTGGTATGAGCCGCAGATCAAGGCGAAGAAGACGGCGACGGTTCAGGCCCATCCCGACGCGCCGACCTCGCGCCGCGTCGCGGTCGCGCTTGCCGTGCTGGTGGCGCTGCTGTTCTCGAAGCAGCTCTACGTCGCGAGCCTGTCGAGCTACTACATCTTCTATCTGATCGATCGTTTCGGCGTGTCGACGCAGGCGGCGCAGATCTATCTCTTCATCTTCCTCGCCGCGAATGCGGTCGGCGCATTTCTCGGTGGTCCCCTCGGCGATCGCTTCGGCCGCAAGATCGTGATCTGGATCTCGATCCTGGGCGCGCTGCCCTTCACGCTGGCGCTGCCCTATGCCGGGCTCCATGCGAGCGCGGTGCTGTCGGTCATCATCGGCCTGATCATCTCCTCGACGACGTCGTCGATCATCGTGTTCGCGCAGGAGCTGGTGCCGCACCGCTTCGGCATGATCTCCGGCGTGTTCTTCGGTGTCGCCTTCGGCATCGGGGGCCTCGGCGCCGCCGTGCTCGGCAAGCTCGCCGATCACACCTCGATCGAGTTTGTCTACCGGGTCTGCGCCTGGCTGCCGGCGATCGGCCTGCTTGCGGTGTTCCTGCCCAGGCTGCCGCGGCACGCGCGTTAACAGATCCTGCTTCGCCGCAACGCGGCTTCATACATCGTTAGCAATTGCGGGGACGGCAGAGCTCCGGGCGCTGCAATTTTGCAACGCTT
Source organism: Bradyrhizobium sp. CCGB01 (assembly GCF_024199795.1). Classification (NCBI taxonomy): domain Bacteria; kingdom Pseudomonadati; phylum Pseudomonadota; class Alphaproteobacteria; order Hyphomicrobiales; family Nitrobacteraceae; genus Bradyrhizobium; species Bradyrhizobium sp. CCGB01. Next base: position 8,310,443 of record NZ_JANADK010000001.1, on the reverse strand, counting down.
GCACCGCATCCGCGTGTGTAGTCAGAAAAAATCAACCTTAAAAATTAGGGTTAAGTGGCGCTTAAGCATTTGGTGCCATCGTCCTCGCGTGAGTTTCCAGAACGTGAGGCGCTCGTATTTTGCCTCACCGGCCATAAGGACGAAGCCAAATGCGTAGCGTTAAGTCTCTCCTTGCCGCGGGTGCGGCTACCCTGATCTCGTCGATGGCGTTTGCCGCCGACATGCCGATCGCGGCTCCGCCTCCCATGTACGCGCCGCCGGCTCCGCCCGCCGACTTTGGCGGCTGGTATCTCCGCGGCGACATCGGCATGACCAACCAGAGCGCCAAGCGCATCGACAGCGCCCTGCCGGTTGGGTATTCGAAGACGACGGAGGGGATCGGCTTCGACTCTTCGCCCCTGTTCGATCTCGGCGTTGGCTACCGCTTCAACAACTGGTTCCGTACGGACGTGATCGGCCAGTACAGGGGCAAAGCCACTCTGCACGGCAGCGACAACGTCGTTGGACCCGGCTTCGTCGGCGTCAACAATTACAGCGGCAGCAAGTCCGAGTGGGTCGTGATGGCCAACGCCTATGTTGACCTCGGCACCTGGTGGTGCATCACGCCGTTCATCGGCGCCGGCGTCGGCGGCTCCTACAACAAGATCAGCGGCTTCCGCGACGATGGCGTGTCGTACAGCCCCGGTCTCAACAACAGCGTCGCCTACTTCGGCGACAACGGAAAGTGGAACTTCGCCTGGGCCGCTCACGCCGGTCTCGCCTACAAGGTCAATCCCGGGTTCACCGTCGAACTGGCCTACAGCTACATGAATCTCGGCGACGGGGCGCCCGGCAACTACCGCCTGTTCGACAACAGCGCTTCGGGCCCGACCTCGATCAGGGTCAGGGAAATCACCTCGCACGACGTCAAGCTCGGCGTGCGCTGGGATCTCAACAGCCCGCCGGCCTACATGCCGCCGCCGCTCGTCACCAAGGGCTGATCGCAAGCCTTATCGACTGACAAGCCTCATCGCTTAGGACTTCTTAACGGCGCGGGATCATCCCGCGCCGTTTTGCTTTGCGTATTTTTCATGGCGAGTGGCGACGAAAGCGGTCGGCGCAACCATTGGTTAAGGTTAACGGGCCATGATCAAGAGCGAAAAGTTCGAGTTCGATGGAGCGTCGGGATGCGTAGGCTTTTGTTGGCGGTGGCGATGCTGGGGACGGTGTCTGCCGCGCATGCGGCCGATCTCTCCGATCTTCCCATCCTGCGCGGCAGCGTGACCGACGGCTTGAGCAAATCCTACGTCAATTGGCAGGGAAGCTATATCGGCGCCCAGGCCGGCTATGGCTCGTCGGACGAGAACTTCAACGGCTCGACCAGCAACATGATGGCGGCGCTGCTGGCCGATACGTTGATCGAGAGTTCGATGGGCGTGTCTCAGTGGAATCTCGGACTCGGCAAGGCTTCGCAGCGCAGTAGCGGCTTCGGTGCCTTCGTCGGGTACAACGCGCAGTGGGACGACGTCGTGTTGGGTCTCGAAGTGAGTTGGTTGCATGGCAAGTTCGGCGGAATGTCGTCGGCCAGCGAGAGACGGGTCAGCGCCACTGCTCTGTCCGACGGTAACTTCCATGATGTCACGGCGACCTCCACGTCCTCGATCAGCATCAGCGACATGGGAACGTTCCGCGGTCGCGCCGCCTACGCCTGGGGATGCTTCCTGCCCTACATGTTCGGCGGGCTCGCGCTCGGCAACGCCGACATTGTGCGCACGGCCAATGTGCAGGATCGTGTCAGCACGACCCAGTTGGGGACTTACACGGCGCTGGTACCGTTGAGCTCGACGGATGCCCAGCACAATCACCTGATCTACGGCTACACTGCGGGCCTTGGCGTCGACATCAACCTGGTCGGTGGCGTGTTCATGCGGGCCGAGTACGAATACATCCGCTTTACCTCGGCGGTCGACACCAGCATCAACACCGTCCGCGCCGGCCTCGGCTACAAGTTCTGATCTTGTACGCCGGGGGTGATTGACAGGCCTTGTCAGTCCTGATGCTCTGTCGCTCCAAAGTGGGGCGGCGGCGATGAAGATCTACGGCGACACGAATTCCGGCAATTGCCTGAAGGTAAAGTGGGTCTGCGACAAGCTCGCGCTGCCTTACCAGTGGATCGACGTCGATACCCGCAAGGGCGAGACGCGCACGCCGCAATTCCTCAAGATGAACGGCGCCGGCCAGGTGCCCACCGTCGCATTCGACGACGGCCGCACGCTGGCGCAGTCCAACGCCATCATCCGCTATCTCGCGCGCGACAGTGCGCTCGTTCCGCACGACGCCTTCACCGCGGCCAAGATGGATGAATGGCTGTTCTGGGAACAGTACAGCCACGAGCCCTATATCGCGGTGTGCCGCTTCCAGCTCGTCTATCTCGGCAAGGACACATCCGAGCTCGACGCGGAAAAGGTCAAGCGCGGCTATGCGGCGCTCGACCGCATGGAGCAGCATCTTGCGGCGAGCCGCTTCTTCGCCGGCGAAGAGGTCTCGCTCGCCGACGTCTCGCTGCTCGCCTATACGCGTCTCGCGCATGAAGGCGGCTTCGATCTTGGCCGTCATGCAGCCGTCCGCCGCTGGATCGGCGAGGTCGAAGCCTGGCTCGGCCTTCCGCCGGCGCGCTGAGCCTGGAGTTTTCCCGACATGAACGACAAGTCCGTCTCCATCCGTCCCGCGCGCCGCGATGACGTTGCGGCGATCGTCGCCATGCTGGCCGACGATCATCTCGGTCGCGCCCGCGAGCGCATCGAGGATCCGCTGCCTGCGTCCTATTACCAGGCGTTCGAGCGGGTCGAGCGCGATCAGAATCTCACGCTCGTCGTCGCCGAGAGCGAGGGCAGGGTGGTCGGCTGCCTGCAACTTGCGATCCTGCCGGGCATCAGCTCGCAAGGCGGTATCCGCGGTCTGCTCGAAGACGTTCGCGTTGCTTCCGATTGCCGCAGCCGCGGCATCGGTGAGCAGTTGGTGCAATGGGCCGTCGCGGAAGCGAAAGCGCGCGGCTGCAATCTGGTCGAACTGCTGACGCATCAGACGCGCGTCGATGCGCAGCGCTTCTACAAGCGACTCGGATTCACATCGAGCCATGTCGGCATGACTGTCCGCTTTTGAGGCGGCGCGTTTTGAGGCAGTTCATTGCGAGCGTTGTGCGATCAGCGAAATCGGATCGCGCGTTCGTTCATCTTAAGAGCTGATAAACTACCCGTTCGTCGTTCACGTTGATTGGGGAACGAAGGGTGCTACGCAGCGTCAGGACACCGGGCTCGGTCGGTTCGGGGATTTCGATGACAAGTTATTCGATGATCAAGGTCGGCAACGATTACGTTGTGCAGGCCAACGACAAGTGCATTTTGAAGGTCGGCAGCCGTCGCCGTGCGGCGCAATTGATCAGCGATGCCACGGACTTGCTGAACGCGCTCGCTGCCGTGGAATCCCCCGATATCGTGCCGGAATTGCCTTCACTCCGCCGTGAGCCGCCGGAAGTTTCTTGACTGGTCTACCCGATTCCCGTATCAGCCGCGGCGGGACACCTCCCCCCAACGGGAGGCTTACTATCTGGAAGGGTAGATCATGACCGTAGCGAAGCCCGCTTCGCGGCCGAACGTGCCGCATTTCTCCTCCGGCCCCTGCGCCAAGCGCCCCGGCTGGAACGCCCAAAATCTCAAGGACGCAGCGCTCGGCCGTTCGCATCGCGCGAAGGTCGGCAAGACCAAGCTCAAGCTCGCGATCGATCTGACGCGTGAAGTGCTCGAGGTGCCCGCCGATTACCGCATCGGCATCGTGCCGGCGTCCGATACCGGCGCGGTCGAGATGGCGCTGTGGTCGCTGCTCGGTGCACGTCCGGTCACCACGCTCGCCTGGGAATCCTTCGGCGAGGGCTGGGTCAGCGACATCGTCAAGGAATTGAAGCTCAAGGACGTCACCAAGCTCAACGCGGCCTATGGTGAAATCCCCGACCTCTCCAAGGTCGATCCCAAGAGCGACGTCGTCTTCACCTGGAACGGCACCACCTCCGGCGTGCGCGTGCCGAACGCCGACTGGATCAGCGCGACCCGGGAAGGCTTGACCATTTGCGACGCCACTTCGGCCGCGTTCGCGCAGCCGCTCGACTGGGCCAAGCTCGACGTCGTCACCTTCTCCTGGCAGAAGGCGCTCGGCGGCGAGGCCGCGCACGGCATGCTGATCCTCTCCCCGCGCGCGGTGGAGCGGCTCGAGACCTACAAGCCGGCCTGGCCGCTGCCGAAGATCTTCCGCATGACCAAGGGCGGCAAGATCAACGAAGGCATCTTCGTCGGCGAGACCATCAACACGCCCTCGATGCTCTGCGTCGAGGATTATCTCGACGCGCTGAACTGGGCCAAGTCGATCGGCGGCCTCAAGGCGCTGATCGCGCGCGCGGACGCCAACACCAAGGTGCTCGCCGACTGGAAGGCGAAGACGCCCTGGATCGACTTCCTGGCCAAGGACGCCGCGATCCGCTCCAACACCTCGGTGTGCCTGAAGTTCTCCGATCCCGCGATCACCTCGCTCTCCGAGGACGCGCAGGCCGACTTCTCCAAGAAGCTGGTCGCGCTGATCGAGAAGGAAGGCGCGGGCTACGACTTCGCGTATTACCGCGATGCGCCGGCAGGCCTGCGCATCTGGTGCGGCGCCACCGTCGAGGCCAAGGACGTCGAGATCCTGACGCAGTGGATCGACTGGGCCTTCGCCGAGACCAAGGCCACGCTCGCCAAGGCGGCTTAGTTGTTGTCTTCGCCTCTCCCCGTTCTTACGGGGAGAGGCCGGGTCGCGCAGCGATCCGGGTGAGGGGCTCTCTCCACGAGCACCTCGCCTGTGGCTGCCCCTCACCCCAACCCTCTCCCCGTAAGAATGGGGAGAGGGAGAGCAAAGAGCTTCAGAGCACTTCTTCATTCCGGCCCGCGGGCCGATCCTCCCTTAGGGACGGCGAAGGACACATCCCATGACCAAGCCCAAAGTTCTCATTTCCGACGCGCTCTCTCCCGCTGCCGTGCAGATCTTCAAGGACCGCGGCGTCGAGGTCGATTTTCAGCCCAACCTCGGCAAGGACAAGGACAAGCTTGCCGAGATCATCGGCAATTACGACGGCCTTGCGATCCGCTCCGCGACCAAGGCGACCGCCAAGATCCTTGAGAAGGCGACCAGGCTCAAGGTGATCGGCCGCGCCGGCATCGGCGTCGACAACGTCGAGATTCCCGCCGCCACGGCGAAGGGCATCATCGTGATGAACACGCCGTTCGGCAATTCGATCACGACCGCCGAGCACGCCATCACGCTGATGCTGGCGCTCGCCCGCGAGATCCCGCAGGCCGACGCCTCGACCCAGGCCGGCAAGTGGGAGAAGAACCGCTTCATGGGCGTCGAGATCACCGGCAAGGTGCTCGGCGTCGTCGGCTGCGGCAACATCGGCTCGATCGTCGCCGATCGCGCGCTCGGCCTGCGCATGAAGGTCGTCGCCTTCGATCCGTTCCTGTCGCCGGAGCGCGCCAAGGACATCGGCGTCGAGAAGGTTGAGCTCGACGATCTGCTCAAGCGCGCCGACTTCATCACGCTGCACACCCCGCTGACCGAGAAGACCAAAAACATCATCGACGCCGGTGCGATCGCCAGGATGAAGAAGGGCGTGCGCCTGATCAACTGCGCGCGCGGCGGCCTCGTCGACGAGCAGGCCGTGGTCGACGCGCTCAACTCCAAGCACATTGCCGGCGCCGCCTTCGACGTCTTCGTCGAGGAGCCCGCCAACGCGAACGTGCTGTTCGGCCATCCCAACGTGATCTGCACGCCGCATCTCGGCGCCTCCACCAGGGAAGCGCAGGAGAACGTCGCGCTCCAGGTCGCCGAGCAGATGTCGGACTACTTGCTCTCGGGCGCGATCTCGAATGCGGTCAACTTCCCCTCGATCACGGCGGAAGAAGCGCCGAAGCTGAAGCCGTTCATCACGCTCGCCGAGAAGCTGGGCTCGTTTGCCGGCCAGCTCACCGAGACCGGTATCTCGAAGGTCACCATCACCTATGAGGGCCACGTCGCCGAGATGAAGATCAAGGCGATCACCTCCGCGGTGCTGTCGGGCCTGCTGCGGCCGATGCTGGGCGAGGTCAACGTCGTCTCCGCGCCCGTCGTGGCCAAGGAACGCGGCATGGTGGTGGACGAGATCGTGCGCGCCGCGCAGAGCGACTACGAGAGCCTGATCACCGTCACGGTGGCGACGGAGCGCCAGGAGCGCTCGGTCTCCGGCACCGTGTACCATGACGGCAAGCCGCGACTGGTCGACGTCAAGGGAATCCGCGTCGACGCCGAGTTCGGCAAGTCGATGATCTACGTCACCAACGAAGACAAGCCGGGCTTCATCGGCAAGTTCGCGAGCCTGCTGGGCGATGCCAAGATCAACATCGCGACCTTCCATCTCGGCCGCGTCGCGCCGGGCAGCGATGCCATCGCGCTGATCGAGGTCGACGGCACAGTGCCGGCGGAGCTGCTCGCCAAGGTGCAGGCCCTGCCGCAGGTCAAGCAGGTGAAAGCGCTGACGTTCTGAGATATCGGCATATTCCGACCCGCGGAACAACGCCGCCTCCCTCACCGGGGGCGGCGTTTTTATTTTTCCCGCGACCGCCGGACTTTGTGTACCAATGGCGCCCAGAACGCCTCGTACCAACGCCTCCGTACCATCGTCGAAAGGGAGAAAACAATGCGTGAAGCCGTCATCGTTTCCTATGCGCGCACGGGCCTCGCGAAATCCGGCCGCGGCGGGTTCAACATCACGCCGCCGATGTCGCTCGCGGCCCATGCCATCAAGCACGCGGTCGATCGCGCCGGTGTCGAGAAGGACTATGTCGAGGACTGCTATCTCGGCAATTGCGCCCACGGCGCGCCGAACATCGGCCGCCAGGCCGCGCTGCTCGCCGGGCTGCCGAAGACCACGGCCGGCGTCTCGGTGAACCGCTTCTGCTCCTCGGGGCTCCAGACCATCGCGATGGCCGCCAACTCGATCCGCTCCGACGGCGCCGACTGCATCGTCGCGGGCGGCGTCGAGAGCATCTCGATGCCGGGCGGCGGGACGCCGAAGGAATCGATCGATCCGGAGCTGCTCAAGGTCGCCCCTGATATCTTCATGGCGATGATCGACACCGCCGACATCGTCGCCGAGCGCTACAAGCTCAGCCGCGAATACCAGGACGAGTTCTCGCTGGAATCGCAGCGCCGCATGGCTGCCTCCCAGCAGGCGGGCAAGTACAAGGACGAGATCGTCCCGATGAAGACGAAGATGAAGGTCGTCGACAAGCAGACCAAGGCGGAATCGATCGTCGATTACGTCGTCGACCGCGACGAGTGCAACCGGCCCGAGACCACGCTGGAGGGCCTCGCCAAGCTCGAGCCGGTGAAGGGCCCCGGCAAGTTCGTCACCGCCGGCAATGCCAGCCAGCTCTCGGACGGCGCCGCCGCCGTCGTGCTGATGGAAGCCAAGGATGCCGAGAAGCGCGGCCTCAAGCCGCTCGGCCGCTTCGTCGCCTGGGCGACCGCCGGCTGCGAGCCCGACGAGATGGGCATCGGCCCGGTGTTCGCGATCCCGAAGCTGCTGAAGCGCACCGGCCTGAAGATCGACGACATCGATCTGTGGGAGCTCAACGAGGCCTTCGCCAGCCAGTGCCTCTACTCGCGCGACAAGCTCGGCATCGATCCCGCCAAGTACAACGTCAACGGCGGCTCGATCGCGATCGGCCATCCCTTCGGCATGACCGGTGCGCGTCTCACCGGTCACCTCCTCCAGGAAGGTGCGCGCCGCAAGGCCAAGTGGGGCGTCGTGACCATGTGCATCGGCGGCGGCCAGGGCGGCGCCGGCCTGTTCGAGATCTACAGCTGATCCACGCCACGTGAATGTGAAAGGCACGGCGCCACGAACGCCGTGCCTTTTTCGTTGCGCAGCAATCGTCACGCAACTATACGTCTCGTGTCGGAAAAGGCAGACTTGGTCTGGTAAGCCCAAGTCCTTTCGGTAACGAAAGCTCTGGTCATTGGCCTTGTGCACGAGATCCCCGCGACGAACGTCGGACGCCACGCAGGCGCCCAATCGTTCGTCCGTGTGATTCTCAGGCTTCAGGGAACGCTCCGGTCGAACATCGACCACAGGAGCGTCTCATGCAAACCCAATCCCCGAATCTGCAATCCTCGATTCCACACGACGTCATCATTGCCGGTGCCGGCCCCGTCGGCCTGTTTCTCGCGTGCGAACTGCGGCGCGCGGGTCTCTCGGTCCTGGTGCTGGAGCAATCACGGAATCCGCATTCGGCCCTGAAGCAACTTCCGTTCGGCCTGCGTGGCCTTTCGGTTCCCTCAGTCGAGGCCTTCTACCGGCGTGGCTTGCTGGACGAGATCGTGATCGCGCAGCGCGCAAGCTCAGGCGCGATCACGAGTGCGGCCCACTGGATGCAGCAGGCGCGCCGGCCCGCAGGTCATTTCGCCGGCATTCAGTTCTATCAGGACGACATCGATGCCGCGAAGTGGCCCTGGCGTTTGCCGACGCCGGCGGATGCCAGCATCGCGGTCGATATGGAAACCCTCGAATTCGTTCTGGCCGCGCGCGCATGCAGCTTGGGCGTCGAGATCCGGCGCGGCTTCGGCGTCAATGCCATCACCGCTTCAGACGAAGATGTGACGGCGCAGGCGGCTGGCGAGACCTTCCGCGGACGCTGGCTGGTCGGTTGCGACGGCGGCCGCAGCGCGGTGCGCAAGCTGAGCGGATTCGATTTCGTCGGCACCGATCCCGAATTCACGGGCTATTCCATCGACGTCGAACTGGCCGACCCGGACAAGCTTGTCCCGGGTCGCAACCATACGCCCACGGGCATGTACACCTACGCGCCATCAGGGACGATCGCGATGGTCGATTTCGACGGTGGTGCCTTCCATCGAACCGAGCCGATCACGCGCGAGCATGTGCAGAGCGTCTTGCGCCGCGTCTCCCGCACGGACGTCACCGTCACCGCCCTTCGGCTTGCCGCGACCTGGACGGATCGGGCGCATCAGGCAACAACGTATCGCAAGGGGCGCGTGCTGCTGGCGGGCGATGCCGCTCACGTCCATTCGCCGCTGGGCGGCCAGGGCCTCAATCTCGGTCTTGGCGATGCGATGAACCTGGGCTGGAAGTTGGCTGCTGCGAGCCGCGGCGAGGCGCCGGCGAATCTCCTCGATAGCTATTCGCGCGAGCGGCATCCTGCCGGTGCGCAGATCCTCGACTGGTCGCGCGCGCAGGTCGCGATCATGCGGCCGACGCCGAGCACGCGCGCGCTGCAGGCCATCATTCGCGATCTCATCGGGACCCGGGACGGTGCGACCTATTTCGCCGAGCGGGTGCGCGGCGTTTCGCTCCGCTACGATCTCGGCGGTCGCCATCCGCTTGTAGGCCGCAGTGTTCCCGATTTCGAGTTGTCTGACGGCACGACGGTCGGTGAACGCCTCAGGACGGCGAAAGGCATATTGCTGGACTTCGACGCGCGTGCATCGCTTCAGGCGCTTGCAAGCCGCTGGAGCGACCGGGTTAATTATGTCGCCGATGACGTCAGCGACCGGCTGGGTTTGAGCGCCGTGCTGGTGCGCCCCGACGGCTTCGTGGCCTGGGCCAGTGACGGCGCACCCGACCATGAGGAGGTCGCTCAGGCCGTGGCGCGATGGTTCGGCGAATCCACGGCGGCGCGCGGATATCCCTGAGCGCCGCCGCGCGTTGCCGCGATCGACCCCTCACGCCCCCGCCAGCGCCGGTGCGAACACCACTTCGATCAGCGTGCCGGAATTGGCCGCGCTCTTGATGTTGAACCGGGCGCGGTTGGCTTCGACCAGCGCCTTGGTCAATGACAGGCTGAGCGCCGAACTGTCCGCGGCATCGCCCGGTGGCGGCGTGCGGAACGGCTCCATCGCGGCGGCGACCTCGCGCTCGCTGAGGCCGTGGCCGGTGTCGCGGATCCGCAAGGCAATCTCGCCGCGATCGGACAGCGCGGTCGAGACGATGACCTGGCCGCCGGCGCTGGCGAGCCGGATCGAGTTCGAGATCAGGTTCACCGTGATCTGCCGCATCGCGCGCGCGTCCACGCTCACCTGCGGCAGCGCATGCGCGAGCGAGGTGCGGATGATGATGCGCTCGCGATTGGCCTGCGGCTGCATCACCGTGACACAGGCTTCGACGAGATCGTTGAGGTTGAGGTTGGCGAAGGAGAGGTCGAGCTTGCCGGTCTCGATCCGCGACAGCTCCAGCAGATCGTCGATGATGGTGATCACACGCTCGCCGGAGGCGCGGATGTCCTTCATGTATTCGCCGTAGCGCTCGTTGCCGAGCGCGCCGAAGCGTTCGGAGATCATCACCTCGGCGAAGCCGATGATGGCGTTGAGCGGCGTGCGGATCTCGTGGCTGATCCGCGCCAGCATGTCGGCCTTGGCATTCGCCGCGCCGTTCGCGAGATGGCGCGCCTGCTTCAATTCGCTCTCGCCCTGCTTGGTCTGCGAGAGATCGCGGAACACGGCGAAGAAGTTCGGGCCGTCGGGCCGCGTGCGGCCCATGATCATGGCGAGTGGAATGACGCCGCCCTTCTTCTCGCGGCCCAGCACCTCGCGGCCGTGGTCGAGCAGGCTCGATATGTCCTGGCTCTTGAGGTGTTCGAGATAGTCGGCGACGATCTGCTGGCTCTCCGGCGCGAACAGCGTCATCAGGGTCTGCTGCATCAGCGCTGCGCCGTCATAGCCGAACAGCGCCTCGGCGCTGCGGTTGCAGGCGTGGATGTTGCCTTCGGCATCGAACATGACGATGCCCTCGGCCGTGGTGTCGAGGATCGCGGCGAGATCCTCGGCGTCGGCATCGCCGGCCTCGGGCTCGACCGTGGGCGCGTAGGGAAAGGACTCCGCGACGACGGTAGATCCGGCAACGACAGGCTCGGCGACGACGGGCGGCGCAGCGACAGCGAGGACCGCCTGCGGCAGCGCGCAGATCAGCGCATGCGCGCTCTCGCCGTCCCAGTCGATCGTGTGCAGGTGCGCTTCGGTGGTCGGAAGCGGCGCTTCGCCGTTCGCCACCGTCGCGCTGATCGTGACAGGCGTGCCGGCCTGCGACGTGCTGCTCGCCGACGATACGCCCGGCTCGACATAGAGCGCATCGAGCCCGCCGGCATATTCCAGCGCGCCCAGATCGGCATAGCCCATGCGCGCGAGGAAGGCGGGGTTGGCGTAGAGCAGCCGGTCGAGCCGGTAGATCAGGATGCCCGTCGGCAACAAATCGAGCAGCGCGCGGTCGCGCACGCTGTGGCCGTGCGCGGGCGGTGCGGGCTCGGCCAGCCATTCCGGCGGCTGCGGCGCCTCGGGCTCCGGCAGCGGCGGCTCGGGCGCACTCTCCGCGGCCGGCGGCTCGGACGTGCCGGCTGCGATCGTCTCGCGCTCGCGCTCTAACCGCTCGGACAATTGCCGCGCGAGCTCGTTGAACGCGCTGTTCTCGACCGGGGTCAGCGTCGGCGATCTCTGATCACTGAGTGATCTGACATCGCCGGGTGGACGGAACGGCACGACATTGGGAGGCGTTTCCACTGGCGTTTCCGGATCGGTTGGGTGTGAATTCGCGTCGGGGGCGGGGGCGGGGGCGGGCAGGTCAGCTTCAGGCGTCGGCTCAGGCTCGGCTGCGGGCGGCTCGCCCGGTGGCGGCGGGGCCTCCGCCACGGGCTCGGGATCGGGCGCGACGATGTCGGCGGAGAGGCCGTGCTGTGCGGACGGCGCGGCGAACTGCTCGAACCGCCGGAGCGCCTCGAGCCGGTTGAGGCCATCGAGATCGCGGCAGACCCCAAAGCCCTTGAAGCCGGCAAAGCTACGCGCGTGATCGTAGACGGGCAGGCCTGCAAGCTCGACCGGCAGATGCTCGCCGCCATCGGCCGGCCAGTTCACGGTGATCCCGGCCCAGGTGTCGCGGCTGGCCAGCGCCTGCGCGACGCGGCCCTCAGGGTCGAGCGCAAATTCGTCGGCGATCTCGCGCCAGGGGCGGCCGAAGCCGGCGGCCGTGCGAGCGCCCATCAGGTGGATGAACTCGCCGGTTGCGAGCACGAAGCGGCCGTCCGCATCCATCTGCCACAGGAAGCGCAGCGGATGCTGACGCGGTGCGGGCGGCTCTGCGTGGCCCGGCGGCGGTTCGACCATGTGTGAGGTGATTGGCGCGGCCTGCGGCGACACGATGGCTTCGGCCAAGTTTTCAACCGGAGTTTTCGGCGCGATGTCGGCGGCCTGGGCGAGCGCTTCCTGCTCCGGCTCTTGCTCCGGTGCCTGTGCGGTCTCTTCGATGGGATCGGCGAAGGCGTCGAACAATGCGATCCCGGCCGGCACCGCTTCGGATGGCGGCGGCGCGCCCGGCATCGCCGCGGCGTGCGGCGCGGATTCAACCGGCGCTTCTGCTGCAGCATCCGGCGTGCTCTCGGGCGCGGCCGCAGGCTCGATCAGCGCGACCAGGCCGACATCGGCACCCACGCCGACCCGTTGCAGCACCATCTTGCCGATGCCGATCGGCGTCTCGGCGCGGCCTGTCGTCAGCGCATCGCTGCGGGTCTGGTCGAGGCCGGCATCGCCGAGATCGCGAAAGCCGAGCAGGGAATGGGCGGCTTCGCTGGCGCCGACGAACAGGCCGTCGGGCGCGAACGCCGCCATCGGCACCTTGGCGCCGTCGACGAGACGGTGCAGCCGCTCGACCAGCGGCATGGCGCGCAGCGTCGGGTCCATCGCGGTGACGAGCAGACCATGCTGGCCATCGGCAAAGTCGAGGCGGGCGCAGGCGCAGGTCATCAGCGTGCCGAGGCGGGCACCGAAGCCGCGCAGACGTTCGAGCCTGACGGCGCCGTTCGCCGGCAGCTGGCGGGCGAGCCGGGCGACCTGGCGGCGATGGCTGTCCGCCGGGCCGAAGATCCTGTCCGCGAGGGCTGTGGCATTGGCCGCGCCGAACAGTTTTGCGCCGACCGGATTGGCCCAGAGCACGCGCGTGCCGTCGATCGACCAGAGCCAGGCGGGCAGCGGCGAGGTCGCGTGCACGGCCAGCCGGGGATCGCCCACGCCTCGCAACTGGAAATCCGAACTCGTCATCCGACCGGCTTCAAGTCTCGCTTGTCAGCATCATTGTGCAAGGCCGCCGGAATGACAGCCTTAAGAAAGGGTTAGTATCGCGCGCGGGCGCGGGCAGGTCCACGGCCCCGGTCCCGGCAGCCGGCCCTAAGCCGCGATAACCTTAATCCGGCCGAACCCGCAAGCCGCACATCGATTGCATCCGCAGGATTCGCTGGCGGGGCTTGTCAAACCGGCTTGCCGAGGCGACGCGATCTGCACCCTCCCCTGGAGGGGGAGGGTCGGCTCGCATCGAGCGCAGCGAGATGCGAGACGGGGTGGGGTGACAGTCTCTCCCCGGATGCGCCGCCCGGGTGGAGGGATCACCCCACCCCGCTCGCGCTTCGCGCGATCGACCCTCCCCCTCCAGGGGAGGGTAAGACGCCAGCGAGCGCCGCCTTCACCACGTTTTCCGCACCGGCATACCTCAACCACCGGTCCCCTCGCTGAGGAACCTCATCCTCACCGGGATTAAATTTTCTCGCCGCTGCCGGGATCACATTGCGGTGCACAATGTTGACATGTTAGGCAGCGATACTCTTGGGCGCTGGACGAGCCATTCGTTTGTTTCGCGTTTCCAGTCTTCGTTCCCGCTGAATTTGAGGCCTAGGTCGGGGCCGGCGGGCAGCGCCAGAAGGCTCACTCCATTTTTCATTAGCGTGAGGGACCAACCATGACAGCTGCGACTGATCCGTTTTCTGCCTCGATCATCCCGTTCGAGGTTCCCGAGCAGATGCGTGCGTTCGCCGAGAAGGGCGTGTCGCAGGCCCGCGAGAGCTACGCCAAGTTCAAGGACGCTGCCGAGAGCCACAACGGCACCGTTGAAGCCGTGTTCACCTCGGCCAACAAGGGCGCGAGCGAGTACACCGCCAAGCTGGTGGAGTTCATGAAGGCCAACAGCAGTGCCCACCTCGACTTCGCCCAGGAGTTGTTCGGCGTGAAGTCGCCGTCGGAGGCGTTTTCGCTGTGGTCCAACCATTCCCGCAAGCAGATCGAGACCTTCCAGTCCCAGGCCAGGGAGCTGTTCGAGATCGGCCAGCGCGTCGCTGCCGAGACCGCCGAGCCGATCAAGGCCAGCGCCTCGAAGCTCTACCCGCCCGCCGCCTGATCCAGGCGCTTGGTTAAAATAAGAAACCCGGGCCGCGAGGCCCGGGTTTTGTTCTGGAATAAGGTGATTTCCGCCGGATTTTAGGTCGGTTACGGCCTTGCCAAACCGGGCCGTTGCACCTAGTTTCCGCCCCGTCCAGCCCCCTTAGGTCGACGGCCTTTTCAGGCAGCCCTTGAGGGCGGCTCGCAAGGATGCAGTTGTAGCTCAGTTGGTTAGAGCGCCTGTCTGTGGAACAGGAGGTCGGTGGTTCGAGCCCACCCAACTGTACCATGGTTGCGGAAAACGCAATCATCTCAGCATCTTCTTGATAGACCGAACGAATTTGCGCTGCCAAAATACAAAAGGCTGCACAAATGGCGTTGCGAATGGTTGCGTTAAATCGGTCCGCAGATGGTCGGTGGTTTGCTCGGAAGGGCGTGCCTGCAGACGTTCGCGAAGAGTACCAGCGGCTCTATGGCACCAAGCGCGAGGCGCATCTCAAGCTTCCGGCCGGCACCCCCAAGCACGAAGCTAAGGCTCGCCTCGGTGAGTGGGAGGCTGAGGTCGAGACGCGGATTGCCACCCTGCGAGCCCAAAGGCACGGCAAGGGCCAGCCGCTCACCAAGCTCAACGCAATCGCTCTCGCGGGCCGCTGGTACAACTGGTTCGTAAAGCAGCATGAGGCGGACCCGGGGCAGCCTAAGTATTGGCGGGACTTCGGTGACCACCTCGTCTGGAACGTCATTCGCCCAGAGGCGCCAGAAAGCTATGAGGAGGATTCGAGGTCGGACCCGCACGCAGACTGGCAGAACGACCCAGAGGTGCGGGACGCCGTAAGGCCGCAGATCGCCGAGTTAGCACGCGTCGCCACCTTTCTCGCCAGCGAGGGGAAGGCACTGAACTCGACCGCGTATGCCCTGTTCGCGGATGCTGTCAGCGACAATCTCTTGCCCGCGATCCAGCTACTAGAGAAGCGAGCCCAGGGCGACTACTCCCCAGACGAACGGCCCGACAGCTTCCCGCCTTTCACAGACGGGGCCCCACGCGCGCCGAGCGTGAGCTGCTGGGAGCTTTTCGAGGCCTTTGTTATCGCAACGAAGCCTGCGCCTAAGACGGTGACCCGATGGCGTGCCGTGTTCCTTGAGATGCAGCGGGCGTTTGCAGAGGTCGGGGCAAATGGGATCACGGAGGACGCCGCGCGTAAGTGGGTGCATGGCCTGATCACCCAGGAGCGTCAGCCGATCACCGTGCGCGAGGTTTGGTTGTCATCCTCTCGGCGAGTGTTCGGATGGGCTCGCGAGCACAAGCGCGTTTCGATGAACCCCTTCAAGGAAGTCCGGGTGGATGTGCCACGAAAGGTGCAAACCCGCGAGGAGGGCCGCAGCTTCACCGATGCGGAAGCAAGCACCATCCTCAAAGCGAGCCTAGCTGTTCAGAAGTCCACAACACCTACAGAACGGACGCGCCGTTGGGTGCCGTGGCTGTGTGCCTACTCAGGAGCGCGGCCTGGAGAGATCACGCAGCTGCGGGGCATCGACGTAGAGGACCGCAAGGGTTTGTTCGTGATGAAACTCACGCCTGACGCCGGCACAATCAAGACGGCAAAGCCTCGCACCCTGCCCATTCACGAGCACCTGCTGGCCCAAGGCTTCATCGAAATGGTGAAGCAGGTAGGGAAGGGCGCGCTGTTCTACAATGACAAGACGCCACAGCGAGTGAGTGCAGATCCCCTCAAGCCGTCGCGGTCCCGCGCGGACACTGCCCGAGCGCACCTCGGAGAGTGGGTGCGAGGCTTAGGCGTCAATGACCCCGAACTCAGCCCTAATCATGCGTGGCGGCATACCTTTAAGCGTCGTGCTGATGAGATTGGGATGCCCGAGAAGATGAACGACGCCATAACGGGACACACGCAGGCCACTGAGGGCCGCAAGTACGGCGCGCCGAAGCCGGCTGCTATGGCCGAGGCACTGAAGAAGTTTCCTCGATACAAGCTCGATTGATGGTGTTTGCCCAGAGGGACCGTCACGTGTCTCTCGCGGGAGTGTACGGCGTACACGTGGCGAGCACGACCGGCAGGGCATTGGGCAATGCCGGCATCACATGAAAGATCCCGCACTATGCCTAGCATCACCGCGAAGACCGCCACTGCCTTAGTCACGAAGGCTCTCACTGCCGGATGGGCCCTGGAACAAGCAGGGTCGCGATGGTACGCGCGACTTGAGACTCTGCCATGGGTGCCCGCCGTCGCGTGGAGGCTCTGTGCCCGCATAAGGGCCGCAGGGGAGGCTCTGGAGACCTTCGCTGGGCGCGTTGCTCCTCGGCTCGGGGTCGATATGGTCGCCGACGTGTTGGACCCCCGCATTGCGCGTGCGATCTGCGCCTAAGAGCTGGACTTAGGAAAAAGCCGTCTCTGAGGGTCTTCTAACAGAGACCTTTGGGACGGCCTTTGGGCCGCGAGTTCCGAGAACTCCGCTGTTCATGAGACCTTAGGCTGGTGCCGACGCGGCTTGTGCTTCCATTGCTGTCTTAGTTAGAAATGGAGCAGACACAACTGGGGGCTGCAATGAAAAATACTCGGAGAGTTACCGTTGCGATTGTTGGGGCATTTTCGGTCCTAGCCTGCAACGCGCACGCGGAATCACTCGAATCGAGTGCTGTACTTGAAAAGCTGGCAGCTCTCGAATCGCGGGTAGCTTCGTTGGAGCGTAAGAACCAAGAATATAAGCGCCAATTGGATCAAGCCCACAGTCAACTCCGCGCCGAGCCAGTGACAGATGTTCGTCAGGCGAATGCTGCGTTCCCGGTGAAGGGAGTCGTGTCAGCGGCTACGCCAGCCGCGCAGACCAGCTGGACAGGGGCATTCTGGGGAGGCTCCGTTGGCGGAGCTGCAACCAAGGCCAGCACTAGATCGGACGAACGAACTACGCAGGGGAACACAGCCAGCGTACCGCCCTTCGATTTGTTTGGATTCAACTCGTTGGATCTGTCCGGGACAGCGAAAAATGGTGGTGGCTTTATCGACTTGTTTGCTGGAGGTGACGTGCAAGTGTCACGGCTCGTCATTGGCGGACAGCTTGAAGCGACTGTCGCCGACTTGAACTTTAGTTCATCTGGGACGCGGAGCTTAACTTACTTCAATTCCGCAGGGCCGACCGGCGCTACGGCAACAGGCGATTACCGACCGCAGGTAACCGCACATTGGATGGCGTCTGCCTTGCTGAGAGCCGGTGTTCTTCTCGATGAGAACACGCTGCTCTACGGACTCGGCGGATGGACCTTTGCGCAGTTCGAAGCGCGAAACCTCACTGATAATCCTTTCTACCAACCCAACGAGACGTTTTGGGCGAGTGGACCGACTGGGGGCGTTGGGATTGAGCGTAGGTTGGACGCGAATTGGCGCGTTAGGGCTGAATATCGGTACACAAGTTTCGACGCCGCCAGGACTCAAGATCGGTTCAATTGGGTTTCTGGTACTGCCACGCAGACTTATGCACGGGCGACGCAATATGATCAGTCTATGCAGTCCGCGCGCATAGGATTTGCTTACGCATTCAATCCGCTCAGATGACCGCATGTGGCCGAACTCAGAAGGCTGCACCGGAGGGAAAGCCTAGATACCCTTCGGTGTCCCGCGTAAGTTCCTCCCACGGAGTTCGGCGAATGTCGCATTGATCTCTCCCCCTAGTTGAGATTGGCTGCCTCCTAGGGGGAGGATTCTAATGCGTTGGATTGCGATTATTGGGGTGTGCCTTGCCGTGGGCAGCATGTTTGCGCAGTCGTCGCTCGCAGCCTGCGGAGACAACGGTGGCCCAGGATACCGAAACCAATCCGGAAAGTGTGTGGGCTGGGAGGCCCTTGCGCGTCAGTGTGGAAACCCGCCCTCAACGAAATGCACGCCTGAACGCGTCGCTGAGGGCTCTGGAGATGCTGCGGCGAAGGGGGCAACTATCCGCTCTCTAATGGATCGCTCCCATGAAGCAAAGAAGCCACCGGCAAATCCCTAGTGCCTCAGCCGGTTAACCCTCCGCTGGGCCCGCGCTTCCGAAACTAGTGCCACCCCTTGATCTCGCGCGGCAGTTGCGTTTGGATATATCTCTCTGGGGGGAGGAAGAAATGCGTTGGCCGGGAATTGCAGTGCTCTGTGTGGCACTGGGGGGATGTTACGCAACGGGCGCAGATGTTCGCGCCAAGCTGGGACAAGACTACGTCGGAAAAAATGTGGATGCTCTTGTCGTTCGGTGGGGACCACCCGCAAGTAGTTTCAAAATGAACAGCGGCGAAACCGCTTATAGCTGGCAACTGGCGAGTGCGAGTTCATTTTCGGTCTCTCGTGACGGCCAATCGAGCGCATCCGGAAGTTCGCGCGGCTATGCTTGCAAGGTCAATGTCGTTGCAGCGCCGAGCGGAACGATCAAAAGTCTCGATACTGAAGATAAGGACAATAGCCTCTATTACGGGCCCATTCCTACTGGGGTCCAGCTTGGCAGCATTTGCGCAGAGCAACTTGGAATGAAACAGTAGAGGGGTGGCGCTTCTGATTGGCCCGATGCCAAGCTGCTTATCGATTGTTATGCGTCGAACATCGCGGCTCGTTCTCGTTGCTCTGTTTGCGTTCGTCACGCCAGCCACTGCGGCAATTGAGCCTATGGGCATCCATGTGGGCCGCTCCGCGGGCGACCTATATCAGTGGCAGAGGATCGATTTTCGATCTTCGGGACTTCCCCCGCGGAAAAGGCCGCAAATCAAGGTTGGCATCCGTACCAAGGGCCCTAGCATGCAGGGCCTCATTCGTATTCCGGGCGCACCAGCATCAAATTTTGACACAGGTAAGGGTCTGACCGTTGTGGAGCTGATCAATGTTGGAGATGAAGACAAGGGCTATCCAGAAATTGTCGCTTTGGAAATCCTGTTCACGCAGACTACCCTAGGACAATCATACCAGGTCTTTGCAGTCGACTAGTATCTGCGCTGTGGTCTTGCGTGAGGAGGCGGCGAATGAGTAATGCGCTCGTCGTTCACAAAGCTCACTTGCCGAAGGCGCTTCTCGGCGTTCGGGCCGCTCAGTACGTCCGAATGTCCACCGAGATGCAGCACTATTCTATCCAGAATCAGGCTGCCGTGATCGCCGCCTATGCGCACGCTCATAATCTCACTCTTGTCCGTACCTACAAAGACGAGGGTGAAAGTGGATTGCTCATCAAGAACAGGCCCGGTCTCCTTCAGCTAATGGAGGATGTCGAGAACGGGCAAGCCGACTTCGGCCACCTCCTAGTTTATGACGTAAGTCGATGGGGGCGCTTCCAAGATGCAGACGAGAGCGCGCATTATGAATTCATGTGCAAGCGGGCGGGCATCAAGGTCGCGTATTGCGCTGAGCAGTTCGACAATGACGGCACCATGCTCGCCAGCATCGTTAAGAACATCAAAAGAGTAATGGCGGCGGAATACAGTCGCGAGCTTTCAGTGAAGGTCTACGCCGGTCAATGCCGATTTGCTCGTCTGGGTTACAAGCCTTGTGGTATCCCCGGCTATGGTTTGGTGCGGGAGCTTGTTGACGAGAAAGAGGAATCGAAAGGTACTCTGAAGAGCGGGCAGCGAAAGTATCTGGCCACTGATCACGTCCGGGTGCGCCCCGGGGACCCGCAAGAAGTAGCTACAGTCAGGTGGATATTTCACCGCTTCCTTGAGGTGAAATGCGAAACGGTCGTGGCTTGGGAGCTGAACAAGAAGAAGGTGCCGACCCGTTCAGGGGCGCCGTGGACGCGTGTGATGGTCGGTGCCATTCTCAGGGACGAAAGCTACATCGGGAATCTGATCTTTAATCGACGATCATGGAAACTGCGCCAAACTCGCACGTACAACCCCCCTGAACAGTGGATTAGAGCCGAAGGCTGTCTTGAACCGATAGTTGCCAGAGACGTCTTCGCCAGGGCCGCCAAGTTCATCGAAGAGCGCCGTGTTGATCTCACTGAGGAGGAAATGCTTGTCCGCTTGCGCAAGACATTGCTCAAAGAGGGGCGTTTGAGCATTGGGATAATTGACCGCACGCCCGGTCTGCCTTGTGTGGCTACATGTCAAACCCACTTCGGAAGCATGCGAAACCTCTATCGCTTGCTCGGTTACACTCCGAAACGGAACTACGAGTTTTTGGAATCGCGTCCGCTTTGGTCGGACCAAAAGACAAGGCTTACGTCTCGCATTGTGGCCGCCGTTAGGAAGGCGGGGTGCCGCACGAGCACGGGAGGTTGGACAGACTCGTTGCGCGTGAACGACGCAGTCTGCGTTTCGGTTAGAGCAGCACGGTGGACGCCGGGGAAAGTGGAAACGCATTCGCCGCACTGGACCATTCAATGTGATGCGCATGTGCCGGCAGGGTGGATTGCCGCGATCCGATTGTCTGAACATAACAAGACTGTGCTGGACTACGTATTGTTGCCTACCGATGGCAAAGTGAAGCGAACCATCAGGTTCTCAGAGGCAGCACGCGAGCATCGTTCGATCACCTGCTTCAAGACCCCTGATGCTCTTGTCCAAGCGATCACCCGGAGGTTAACCAGGAAAGGCCGTGCTTCCCGAGCCATGCCAGCGCCGCAGAGCAAGCGACCGACAGCAGGCCGGCCCAAAACCAAGAGCGGCCACGTGCGGCACTAATGGAACGTAAGTAGAGAAATGCGCCGAGCAGGGGCCCGTAGTTCCTCCGGAAATCCCCATTGAGCTTGGCGATTTTAGACAGCTCGGAAGACACCTCGGTTTCATCCGCCATGATGCTGGTTCCTCTCAATGCGGTTAGATCCAGCACCTTATGAACCACTGTTTTGCCCGACGGGACAAGTAGAATTTCGGGTTTCCGAAAGTTTGACCGTGGATTTACGGGTGGCGCCCGACGCTATTTTGAGGGAGATTGCTACCTTTGATAGCGTCTCTCGGGAGAGCGGGGGGCTGTAATGCTTTCCACCCTTTTACAGCGTTGGCGCGTACGAAGGCTGGCGTTGTCCTGCCCGAACTGTTTGACGAGGGCGTCGCCCGCTAATGTTGCGCGCGGTCGCAATATTCTCAGAGGAGATTTGACCTGCGAAAATTGCCGGTATGTTGCGGACGTTGCAGGTTGGCGGCTTGCGGCACTGAAGAGGATACCAGTGGCGCCTCTACGTTCCTAAACCAAATGGCCGCACCCGAGGGATCCTGATGGAAACCTTTGGGTGCGGCCGAACTATTTTTTCTACGCCCAAGATGTCGCGACGACTATGCCCCAGTTCCCTTTTGGATTGGGACGTCGCCATTGTGGCTTGGCCATGAAGTTGAGAGCTACCAATGCATCTCGGTAGCTGGTGAATTTGCACTCTTGGCCTTTTGGGCCAACCCAGTATCCACCGGCGCGGCGGCAGGTGACTGGATCAAATGAAGTTCCATCTGAAGCGGTCGGAATTCTAATCAACGGGGCTCTCCTAATTGAGCAAGAGTTGCTCACTGCTCCCCTATAGTTAGCCGTTCACGGATTACGCGATGAATCGAGAGAAATCTTTCGGTCCTCGTCTTGCCCTGCTGCGCGAGGGCCTAAGCGGCCTTCATCAGGAAGCTCTTTGCCCCCTTGCCCTTACCCTCCGATCCATACGTGACCCCCAGGGCCTTCAGCGCCAGCGCGGTGGCATGGTTCTCATCGCGGAGTGCCTTCTGTAGGTCCTTCCGCTGGTGAGGCTTCAGGCCAAACTCGCGGCCGATTAGATTCATGTAGGTACGCCCTGGGCTTCGATTCGCCATGAAGGTCACTAACCGATCATGGGGCACCCCGCTGCGCCTGACGCGAACCTTGGGGCCGTCGAGATCCAGGGCCCAATCCTGCACCGCGATGTTCGGCAGCTCTTGACGAATGTACTGAAGGATCTCCGTGCCGCGCTCGCCTGTGGGCAGCACGATGAACACGTCGGTTGGTGCACACCGCCCCTGTTCGTCAATGACCTTCCGGAGGCGCACACGGCCCATTGCTTGGATGATGGAGGTGGCGAGGTGTCGGCGCTGTAATAGCTCTCTCACGTTCGCGTGCTCCTTCCACGATGGGTTGTCGTGCCAATCGTCATCGCGGACCCCCTGGAACGCAAAGAACACACCGGTGCCCCAGATGCGGTCCCGGAACGGAAGGCCGAAGATGACAGCTGTGTCAAAGTCCTTGTAGTCGTTGCTGCCGTCGATTGCGCCCCAATGAGCTGATGCGACCTTGCTCACCCCGAGGTCTCCTTGCGCCGGCACGAGGTGCTCAACTCGCTTATGGACGCAGAACAGCACGCTTCGGTCGGGCGATAGTCGCTCAGCCAGATTTGCCTGCAGCTGGGGAAATCGCGTTGCCGCCAACTCCTCCATCTTGGTCTTACCGATGCTTGCCGTGCGGGCCACGTGAAGAGTGACGTTGCTGTAGTCACGGACACCGGGCGGCGTTGGGATGATATCGGCCCGGTCCTCCATAAGCTGGTACATGAGGTCCACGCCTGCGGTGGCATCGAGCACCACAGGGCCCGGCAGCTCCAGGGGCACCGTGAGAGCCGCTGAATTCATCGAGTGTTGGTTGCCGGCGAGCGCCATGAACGCGTACTGGTCCAGTAGCGCCTCGGCTGCTCCGAGCACCTTGTCATAACGCTGTGCAAGGCGCTGTCGCTCCTTCTCATCTTCCTTTCCGATCTGTCTGTCGTAAGGCAGCTTGAGCATGGCCGTTCTGAGGGCACTTAGGTTCGCCGACACTGGAGCCTCACCCGCTAACCACGCCAGGGAGGTGCCAACCTCGAACCCGTCATTGATGCCCGCGTGCACAAGCATGCTCTCTCTGAGCACCTCTAAGGCTTCCACCTCGGCGGCATGGGCCCTCCGCATCTCGTGGGGTATGTGACCGATCAAGAACCCAAGATCATCCAGCTTTACTTGGCTGTGCTCCACGACGTTGGCCAATGCCTCATCCACGATGGTGAGAAGTCGCCTTCCACCTCTCCAATGAGTAAGCCTCGCCCATCGCTCAGCTTTAACACCAGACAGGGTCTTCTTTGCCCGGGTATAGGCTTCATGGGTGATGACCACGATATCGCTGCTATGGAGTTGCTCTGGGCTCGCCCTATGGTCCGCGTGGTCCGCAATGGCCACCTGACGCCCAACATAAGCGTTTATGTCAGAGACAACGTCATCAACCTGAGCCTTGAGGCGAGTGACGATCATAAGCCCCACTGGCATGACACCGTCCGCCAAAGAGGCATTAAGCTCGGCCTGGAGGCCTGAGTACACCACAGCGCCCATGGTCTTCCCTGAGCCTGTAGGTGGTTGGAGAACACGCCACCTAGATGGCTGATCTTGAGCGGTAGCGATAATGGATTGCTGATAGGTGTTAGCCATAGTGCGCCAGAGTTTCCTCAAGGGCTCACTGGCGGGCATATCGAATACTTTGGTCCAATGAAGGGTGAAGCAATCAACGAAGCTTTGCGGCGACACGAGCGCATATTGCTCGTGCAGGCCGATATGGTCTGTCATGTAGGATTCTTCGGTAAGTTTAATGGGGGTGAACCATCTAAAGAATAGTCTATTAGACGTTGGGCCCCCATTAGGGGAAAGGACGGCACATGAGGCCACCGAGGGGTGACCGTGCCGACGACTTTGTGCATCTGTGGTGTAGATGCAGCTGATCCTGCTCAAGTTCGAGCACAGATATTGTTACAAAGGTGGTGGGTGTTATCTCCCTTGAGCGTTCTCACTGGGTAGCCCATAGGCGCCTCAGGGAAGCCTCAGGATTCACTTAGGGCGCCTAGGGCGCCGTGGTGCTCTACTGCCCCCACGGCCCAAAGGCGTCTCAGCGACTCCCGCAGACAGCCTGAGGAGTCATTGGTGTACTTGAGGGGCGCGGTGTCACCCATGAGCACCACAGTGTCCCACCGGTTTCTGCGGGGGACCGTAAGCAACTTCTTAAGGCTCATTTCCGTAGCCGTTGGGCCCAAGGGCCTCCGCCCCTCGCCGAAGCATGTACTCGGTGAGCAAGCTCAATCCCTTTCTCTGTGAGGACCACTCGGTGCTCCCTGCGATCCCCGTAGATCCTCTGGACCACGGCAACGAGGCCTAAGCCAACGCCGCCTTTCCTATTGTGGCTCCCAAGTTCACTGAGGTGCCTGGACATTACAGCGCCGCTTACGGAGCGCCGTGCGGCCAGCTCTGACACGGTGAGGCCCTGTGTCGCCGCCACGCGAAGAAACGTGGCCACGTACGATATCGGCATCCGGTCTCTCAGCTGGAAGAACAGGTCTGCGACATCGAGCAGCACCGATATGCCGTACCGCTGTGTGTTTGGTGATAGCAGTTGGCTCTCGTCTTCGAGCATGTACTCCCCCGCGGCTTCCTAAGGTTCACGAGTTGAACCATAGGATCACCGAGGGGAAGCTAATGGCTTGCCAGCTGGTAGCTACTTTCCCCAGCTCTGCACTGAGGAGGCTACAGGTTGCGCCGGCTACACGTCACCCAATGCGGATGATGAAGTTCACCGTGCGGGATGGCTGCAGGTTGCTGTGCGCACCGCCGCCAGTGTTGTTGGAGGTCACCGAGCCTGAGACCGAGGCGCTGCCTGAGAAGCTACCGGAGACGCCCGCATTACCGGAGAGGCCGAAGTTGCCGCCACCGCCTACTCCGCCGCCTCCGGACGTGCCGCCAAGGATGACGTTGGAAGCACTTCCCGAGATTGAGCCCGAGGCGGGGCCTGTCATGGAGCCATTCGAGGTGATCGCCGGGATCTGCGAGGCGGTCAGCGTGGTCGTATCGGTGCCGAAGAGGCCACCGAGGGCTCCCTTGAGGCCCGAGGCGATACTCGCAAGCAACCCAGGAGACGCAGCGCCGCCCATGGTCGACTTACCGACCGGCACAGCCTCTTGCATGTTCGGTACGTTGAAGGTGGTCGAGCCGTCACCAACGCCGTAGGTCGTGCCCCAAAGAGCGAAGAGCGCAGCGCCGTTGCCATTGCGCGAGAGCGTGCCGCCGTTAGCCCAGCACCACTGCCCCACAGTCGGGAGCGTGTCACTCAGCCACATGACCATGCCGCCGATGGGCACGACACCGGCCCCTGTGAGCACTGGAGCGGACAAGGGGCCCGCAAAGGTCGCTGACTTGTCGGCCGCTATCCCCAACGCTTGCACACCACCCACGGACAGGCCGAGCTGGCCGGCACCAGGGGAGTACAGACCGGTGTTGAAGTCGCCGAGGAACGTGTAGCTCGGGAGGGCCGCGGAGCCCAAGGGCACGTTGGCGATCTTGGTGCCGGCCAGGAAGGCTGCGGCGTTGTTGAGGTCCGTGTGGGTCGCGGTGACCTGCCCGGAGACGTTCTGGAAGGTGTTCTTGAGAGTCGCCTTAATGAGGCGCAGGTGGTCGTCGGCGCCTGCAAGTGGGTCTGAGGCGGCCGGGTTGGAGATAACTAGATCAGAAATGAAAGTGGCAGATTCTAACGGCATATGTTGATGGAGATGTTTCTCAGGATAGCTTCGTTGTCGGATGATGGTTGCGGAGGGACGCCAAGGTCTCCACCGCGGCCGGATGATCGGCGCCTTTCTCGATGGCGTATCGATAGGACGCGGCCGTGGGCTGGGACTTGCCTGGAGCGGGATGGGCCCGTCGTGCGAACTCAGCGAGTTCAGCGGGCGACCACCCGGCCCTGATGAAACCACCGAGGGCTTCACGTTGCTGGATGGTGCGGAGATGGGAGCGGACTTTCTTGAAGTCGGGCGCCGCCGTTGGCCCGGTAGGAGTGGTGTCTGATGGTTCTGCGTTCACGTTTGAGGTTGATGTGAATGGGAAGGCTGAGGGGCCGCCTGTGGTGTCCATCTTAGGAACGGGGGCAGCGCTTCTCTCTCTCTAAGGGGGCGGGATTGGCCTCTAAGGCATTGGCATCGTGGCCGAAGGTGCTGGAATGGATGTGCAATAGCTGCGGACCCGAGTAGAGCGCGTTTCTCCTAAAGGGAGGGGCGCCCGCTCACTAACCTATTGAAATCTCGATACTGTCGTTGAAAGTCGTGTAAAATTCCTCAAGCATATCAATAGGGCGAACCCCCTTCGACTGGACATGACAAAACAGCGCTGATAAGCACCCACCGTGTCGAGAAAGCACCCGCTCCAGCATTCGGTTTTCCACGATGATGCCGCCGCCAGAAAGGCGCTGGAAGATTTGCGTTGGCCCGATGGGTGCCGGTGCCTGTCTTGCGCGTCCGTCAATGTCGAGAAGGTTGGCGGCATCAAGCTCACTCACCGCGACGGCCTACTGAGATGCAAAGATTGTAGGCGCCAGTTCACGGTTACGGTCGGGACGGTCTTTCATCGCTCGAAGGTGCCGCTGAGCAAGTGGCTGCTGGTAGTGCACCTTGAGAACAATGCCGGCCTCGCAAAGGACACTCAAGCAATCGCTCAGGCCGCAGAGCTGTCTCACAAGACGGTCCAGAAGATGCGGGCACGAATATATGCCGCGCTGATCACCTACAAAGGGCCAAATACGGTGTTCGGAGGCCGGCCCACCGGATACGTGTGGGACCAACGGCCCAAGAGCTACCGGAAGCCTCCCGAGTACAAGAAGAATCCTGGGCGCTATTTCGCTTGGCGCCGCCGCAATCCGCTTGGCGATACAGTTGAAGCGCTGGGCGTGTTGACTGCGTCCGCCGGTTACGCGCGGGGCGGACTCAATCGCACCGAGCGCCTGTTGCGCCTACTTGTCTCAACCGATCCCGTTAAGCTAGCCGAGACCCCCGAGCGTAGGGGTAAGGCTAATCCCTCTCACACTCGATGGCTGCCGAAGCAAGAAGAGACCAAAGGCATCGAGTTGCGTCGCGTCAGAGCATCGCGAACATAGCCGCCGCAGATCGGCGCCTTTGGGCAGAACGCCGGGGGATCGATTGCTAAGTGCTTGATGCCTTCGGAGATGCCCAACGAAATCAATGGGGCCCTGTGCAATACGAGGGCCGATGCGACCCGCGAGGAATCCCAATGCTGAACGTGGGACCCATGGTGGCCCAAAGAGGCCTCACCGCGCGGGACCTTGGAGCACGTTTTCAATCCAGGGGCCGATTTCAGGCCAGAGCTTGGTCAGCAGAAAAATCAGCGCCAGGAGGGCAGGGCCCCAAATCACCTCTGGAATCTGGAAGGAAGCGGGAGCTTCGGCCGCAGCCGCACGCGGACCCGAGGCCGACGCAGGCGATTGTGCAGTAGCACCGGAGGCGACCTTAGGGACGCTCTTCACGGGTGACGGCATGGAAGGGCGTGGCGCGGGCCGCTGCACGCTCTGAAGCTCCCGCACATCGGACTGAAGGCGGCGGATCTCGTCCTGTGCGTACTCGATTTGCCTACGGAGTACGTTCGTCTCCTTGGCCGCCTTGTCCGTCCGCTTCGAAAGCTCGTGGACAGCGCAGATGAGCAGGAAGCACGCCCAGTAAACCAGAGTTTGAAATGTCACCAACGGTGCCGCACCCTGCGCCGCCATCACGAGCCACCCGGCCCCGAGCAAAAACGCTATCCCAAAGCCCACGCACAGCCCCTACCCATGATGCGCGCACGTTACCTAGAGGCGTGCAGAGGCTCAACACAGCAGAACGGTGTAGAGCACGCACCGCAGCCGTAAGCTCCGCCGCCGCCGCCGCTTTAACCGAGAAGCTTTGAAATCGGGTGGGGCCTTGATGCCAGATTAGGATCCCTTACCGGAAAGGGGACCCAAAGTTTCGCGTGGTGTCTCGTGCGCGCCGGGCAGAGGTCTCAACCGTGGTAGATCATCGCAAGGCCGACGATAAGGAGCAAGCCGCCTGTCTTGGCTGCCTGGAGCATAGTGAGAAGCGACGAGAGCATCACCAACAGTGTTCCAAGCTGTGACATCGCGGCTCTCCTTACGCGCGCTCAAGGACGTTAGCGACGGACTGGGCGTACCATTGGCCCCCGCGAGCCGTAGGGATACCCCGAGCATTCAACGCATCGGCCAGCTGCCTGAGGGTGCTCGCGCCGGCCTTCTGGGCCTCGCGGATGATCGGCAGCACGTTCGCAGCATAGCGGTCAGCCTCGGCCTTCACGGCTTCCGCGGCGCCCTTGCGAGCCACGTGGAGCTTAGGGTTGCCCAGGGTGACACCGCGGGCCTTGGCGGCCGATAGGGCTTGCCGGGTGCGGGTGGAGATCAGCGCGCGTTCCTTCTCGGCCAGGGCGGCGAAGAGGTGCAGCACGAAGGGATCTACGTCGGGGCCAAGCTCCGCGACCAGAAAGGGCACCTTGTGGGCCATCAGACCCGAAATGAAGTGCACGTCGCGGCTGAGCCGGTCGAGCTTGGCCACGCCCACGTGACACTTGAGCTTACGTGCGGCGGCCAGGGCGGCCTTCAGCTGCGGCCTGCGGTCGAGAGCGTCTGAGCCCTTGCCCGTCTCCACCTCGACGAACTCGCGGGCCACCTCGTACCCCTCGGAGGACGCGAAGTGGGCCAGGGTCTGCCGCTGGGCCTCAATGCCCAGGCCTGAGCGGCCCTGAGCTGAAGTCGATACGCGAATGTATGTGATGAGGGGGACGATAGGCACGTAGAGGTCCTCCAAGCGCTGCTTGTAAAGAAACTATACGTCCGTTTAGGATTTAGACAACCCACGGTTTGGAATCTCTACGATTCGAAATTGCATGGCTAAGGCCGTACTCTTGATGGGTGATTCGAGAGGCTGCCCGATGTCGGCTCTGAAAGAGACCTTTGCTCTCCCGCTGGAAGAATTCGGGGAACGGCTCAACGCTGTCCTTTCGCCTGCTCACGCCATTAAGTCGCCAGAGTTTCTTCAGGGGCGCAGCACGCAGCTTACGGAAGTCAGACAATCGCTGGCCATGAAGGGCAGGCATGTGTTCATTCACGGCTTCCGAGGTGTTGGTAAAACGTCCTTGGCCTACACGGCTGCCAACCTCATCCAATCGCCGGACAAGCCCCCAATCTACGTCCAGTGCAGCCCTGATGGGACGCTTGCGAGCCTTGTCTATGACATCCTAAAACAAGCACTGCCGTCCGACCCGTTGCAGGGCAAGACGGTGACTGAAACAAGCAAGAGCGGCGGGGTAGGTCTCTGGAAGTTTAATCTTTCGGCTGGGATGCGAAGCACGGTCGAGCAGGGGAAGCTTCCCAAACCTGAATCCATCAATGATGCTGTCGAGCTGCTGTGCTTTGCTATGGAGCGTCACAGCAAACGACCGGTGATCATCATTGATGAATTCGATCATATGCCTAAGAGCGAGCACATTCACGTAGACCTGTTGATCAAGAAGCTCGCAGAGGTGGACAGTCTGCCTTTGAAGATCATCATGTGTGGCATAGGGGAAACCCTTGAGAGCCTATTTGCCGCGCACATGTCTACCTACCGCTATTTCCATACGATCAAGCTGGACAGGCTCGACCTCAGCTCTTGCGGGCTGATTGTTCTGAAGGCGCTCGACGCGCTCGACGTTAAAATTGATCCCACCACAGGGTGGCGTATTACACGGATCAGCGACGGGTTTCCTCACTTCGTGCATCTGCTCTGCGAAAAGATACTTTGGGCCATGTACAATGACCCCGACAAAGAATGGCTAGAGGATGGTTTCGCCAAGCTAGAGCACTATCGCGCAGGAACGGCCTTGGCGGTGCAATCCGCGAGCGAGGAGCTGCGGAAGGGCTACGATGACGCGGTCCGCAAATACTCGAAGAACGCTGAAGTGATCTTGTGGGCCGCTGCTGATGGGCACGAGCTGCGACGGAAATCGGGGGACATGTACGATTCCTATCGCCGCATCATGCAAGCTAATGGCCGTGAGCCGGGCACAGGTAATCTGTCCGCGAGTGATTGGCGTTGCCGCACTCTGACCGAAGCTCAATTTAGGGCCCGGGTTTATAATCTCTGCAAAGACAAATATGGCCACATTCTTTCCGGCAACGGCCGTGGATGGTACGAGTACACAGAGAAAATGATGCGTGGTTATGCGCGCCTCAAGGCAGAGGCGGAGGGCATCGAGCTATATCCCGATCATCCTTTGATACCAAAGCGTGTTAATGCGCTGGTCGAGTACATGGAGAGAGAGCGCTTCGCTGGTTAGGTGTCAGCGCTACTTCGAAGAAGGTTTTCAATGAAATGCCAAAACGGCCCACATCCGAACCGTATCGTCAGTCCGCCGAGCTAACCTATGAGCAAATCGAGCGTGCTATTCCGCGCCTACAAAAGCGAATAGAGGACCTAAAGAACTTGAACACCTCTGGAATGCACGAGCGGGGAGGGCCTGCAATCCAGGCGATCAAGGTCTCTATTGAGCAAACCTTGGAGGATGTCTTCGGTGGCACCTCATCCGAGTACAAAAGGTATCATCCCGCAGCAATTTTGTCGGGTGGGCCGATTGTGATGGGGCGGGGATCGTCGGTAGACCACCGTCCGTATTTTGAACGGAGCCGGCTGTCCTCGATTGCTCTTCTGGAGCAGGCGGTGCAAAGCCTGATTGAGCGTCGCGACGACCTTACACCCAGTTCTACGAACGTATCTGATGGCTATGAAGAAGAAGCCACGGAGCTTTCCAATAGAATATTCGTTGTCCACGGTCGCGATGGTGAACATCGCGAGACGGTGGCTCGCTTTCTGGGTTTACTGGGGCTGGAGGCCGTCATTCTCCATGAGCAACCGAACAAGGGTCGAGCGCTCATAACGAAATTCCGAGAGGTTGCCGCCGATATCGGTTTTGCAATCGTGCTCATGACGCCGGACGATGTCGGAGGCATCCGTGATGGTGAGCAGCATCTCCGCGCGCGCCAGAACGTCATATTTGAGCTTGGTTTTTTCATCGGCGCGCTAGGGCCAGACCGTGTCGCGGCTTTGGTTAGTCAAGAGGTCGAAAAGCCATCTGACTTCGAGGGCGTTGTTTACATACCGTTGGACGGTGAGTGGCGGCTTCCGTTGTGCAGGGAGCTGCGAGCGGCTGGATATGAGGTTGATCTCAATAAGGTGCTCTAAGGCTGGCGGAAGGCCTTTACGGAATACAAAAAGCAGATACAAAGGACTCTGCAGGCAGCAGAAATTCTCCAGCTTTATCAACGCTGATTGGCTCGGTTCGCGGTTCCCACCCAACTGTACCAATGATCCAAACGCCCGCATCGCTACCGGTCCTGCTGTGACTTCCATCACAGCCCGTCGGCTTGCCTTCGGGAATGTTTGGCATAGTGTGCCTTCATATTGATTTTTGATGATTTTCTGGGGCTGCGATGGGCGGGCTTCGGCTTTTCGTTCTTGTGATTCTATCGATTTGGCTCGGATGCGGGACCGCCTCTGCGGAGAGGCGGGTCGCGCTGGTCATCGGCAATTCGGCCTACAAGAATGTCGCGAAACTCGCGAACCCGACCAATGATGCCGCCCTGGTCGGTGGCATGTTCAAGACGGCCGGCTTCGACGTGGTCGACATCAAGCTCGATCTCAACGTCGTCGACATGCGCAAGGCTTTGCGTGAATTCGGCACCAAGGCGCGCGATGCCGATGTCGCGGTGATCTACTACGCCGGCCATGGCATCGAGCTCGACGGAAACAACTATCTGATCCCGACGGATGCGGCGCTCGAGACCGATACCGACGTTTTCGACGAGACGTTCCCGCTCGATCGCGTGCTGTTCGCGATCGAGCCCGCAAAGCAGTTGCGGCTCGTCATCCTTGATGCCTGCCGCGACAATCCCTTTACCCGGACGATGCGCCGCACGGTTGCGTCCCGCGCGATCGGGCGCGGGCTTGCCAAGGTCGAGCCGTCCAGCCCGAACACGATGATCGCGTTCGCGGCCAAGGCTGGTTCTACGGCGTCCGACGGCGACGCCAAGAACAGTCCGTTCTCGACTGCACTGGTCGGGCGGTTGCCGACGCCCGGCCTGGATCTCCGCAAGGCCTTTGGCTTCGTGCGCGACGATGTGCTCAAGAGCACGGGCTACAAGCAGGAGCCCTATGTGTACGGTTCGCTCGGCGGCGACGACGTGCCGCTGGTACCCGTCAAGCCGGTCGCAACGGGGCCACAGGCGAGCCCGCAGGATTCTGTGCGCCGCGACTACGAGCTGGCGCTCCAGATCGGTACGCGCGAGGTGTGGACGGCGTTCCTCGCGCAATACCCCGACGGCTTCTACGCTTCGCTCGCGCAGGGACAGTTGAAGCGGATCGGAGCCGAAGAGGCCCGCGCCGCGGCGGTCGACAAGGCTCGGCAGGCCGAGGACGAGAAAGCACGCCTTGCGACCGAGCGCGCAAAGGCGGCCGAGCAGGCGAAGGCTGCCGCGGCCGCGAAAGCTGCGGAGGATGCGCGGCTCGCCGCCGAGAAGGCCAAGCAGATCGAAGAGGCCAAGGCGGCTGCGGCCGAACAGCGGCGGAAGGATGCTGAGGCCGCCGTCGCCAAAGCGATGGCGGAGAAGCAGGCCGCGGAGAAGGCGCTCGCCGACAAGATCGCAAACGACAAGGCGGCTGCCGAGGCCAAGGCGCTCGCGGACAAGGAAGCTGCCGAAAGACGGGCGGCCGAGAAGCAAGCCCTCGACAAGCAAGCGGGTGTGGAAAGCCAGCAGAACGTTGCCGCTCTCGCGCCGGCACCGACCCAGTCCGCGCTATCGCCGCAGGACATCGCAAAGCTGGTACAACTGGAATTGCGTCGTGTCGGCTGTCTCACTGCCACTGCGGAGGGCGACTGGAGTGCGACCTCGCAGCGGGCGCTTTCGACGTTCAACAAATTCGCCGGAACGAAGCTCGACGCAAAGGTCGCGAGCCTCGATACGCTGGACGCCATCAAGGCCAGGCAAGGCCGCGTCTGTCCGCTGATTTGCGAGCGCGGATTTAAGGCGGACGGCGATCGATGCGTCAAGATTACCTGCCGCGCCGGCTTCCGCGTCAGTGACGACAATGAATGCGAGAAGTTTCCGGAGAAGAAGCCTGCGGCTGCGCGCGAGGACTCCAAGGGACGTGACGAGCAGCGCAAGCAGGTCGAATCCGCACCGGTCAAGCCACAGGCTAACGGCCAGATGTTTTGCAATGGAGCAGGGTGCAGGCCAGTGCGGTCCGGATGCAAGCTGGTCCCCGGCGGCTCTGGCGCGGCTTCCGGCGACGGCAGACCCAGGGCTATGCTGGAAATCTGCAACTGAAGCACCGCTTGATAGCCTGCTGCGTTCGTGCACAGGGCGACGATGCGCAGCTTCGCGCCGGATCGATCACGGCATCCTCGCGTGAGCATCTGGCCGCTTCCGATGGTATTCTGCAAAATCTGATCCCTGGTATCTCTTAAATGGCTGAAATCATCGTTCGCCCCGCGGTAGAACACGATCTTCCCGAGGTGGTGAACCTTTACCGACACCTTCATCCAGACGATCCTCAGCTGGACGCGGCGACCGCTGAGCGCGTCTGGTCGACATTGCTCTCATCCAGCTTCATGACCGTGATCGTGGCGCAAGCAGCGGAGCTGCTTGTATCTTCGTGCACGCTCGCGATCGTGCCCAACCTGTCGCGAGGCGGCCGATCATATGGCGTGATTGAGAATGTCGTCACCCACGCCAACTACCGTCGTCAGGGCCTCGGTCGACGCATTCTTACCTATGCGCTTGATGTTGCATGGCAAGCCGACTGCTACAAAGTCCTGTTGGCGACAGGTTCGAAGCGGGAGACCACCCTGCGCTTCTATGAGGGCGTGGGATTTCAACGTGGCGGCAAAACGTATTTCGAAGTGCGCCGTCCTTAGCCGCGTTATACGCGGTTTGCGAACTGAGAATAACCTTCGGCTTGACAGTGCACCAAACTCTCGAAGCGGGGAGGGCCCTATCCGCAACGCGGCTCAAAGCCGATTTTGTGCGCGGTCCCCGTAGCTCCCCGGTTCGCAATGCGTTATCGGTAGCGAGCCAACGACGTTCATGGAAAAGCAAGCCAGGCGAAAAAGATCGTGAGTTTCTTCGAGCGTCTCAAGACAGCAGCATCCGTTGAGTGGCGGGCTTACACCGAGCATCCCTTCACGAATGGATTGGCGGACGGCTCGCTCCCTGAAGCTGCGTTTCGTCACTACCTCGTTCAAGACTACCTGTTCTTGATCGAGTTTGCGCGCGCGTACGCGCTCGCGGTCTACAAGTCGCCCAAACTTGCCGACATGCGGGAAGCAGCGGCCGGCCTTTCGGCCATCCTTGATGTCGAGATGAACCTGCATGTGAAGCTCTGTGCCGATTGGGGTCTATCGCCGGCCGACCTCGAACAGGCTCCTCCGGCGGCCGAGATGCTGGCCTATACACGCTACGTGCTCGACGCGGGAATGCGCGGTGATCTGCTGGCACTCAAGGTGGCGCTGGCGCCTTGCGTGATCGGGTACGCGGAGATTGCAACGCGGCTTGCGGCGCGACCCGGCGCGGACGCCGCGACGAACGCCTACCGCGTCTGGATCGCCGAGTACGCCGGCGCGCCGTACCAGGAGGTCGCTGCCAAGGCGCAGGCGCATCTGGAGCATCTCGCCGATCTCTACGCCACGCCGGCCCGCGAGGCCGAACTGATTGCGATCTTCAAGGAAGCCACCCGGCTCGAGGCGGACTTCTGGGAGATGGGCTGGCGCGTGGGCCAGCGCGTCGGATAGCGGATTCGGCATCGTCAGGCGTCCTACCTCACCACCATCACCACCACCGGCAACGTCACCGCCGCCAGCAGCGTGCCCAGTGCCACAGCGCCCGACACCGGGTTCACCAGCCGCTGGTACTGCGCCGCGAAGATGTAGGCGTTTGCGCCGGTCGGCATGGCCGCGAACAGCACGATCACGCCGGCTGCGACCGGCGGCAGGCCCAGCAGCTTTGCCAGCACGAACGCGGCGGCGGGCATCGCCGCGAGCTTGAGCGCGCACATCACGAGGATGCTGAGCTTCTCGCCCTTCACCTCGAAGCGGAACAGGTTGATGCCGAGCGCGATCAGCGCGGCCGGCGATCCCGCCTGTGCGAGCAGCTCGATGGTCCGGTCGACCACCGGATTGAGGCCGAGGCCGGTGAAGCGCCAGACCACGCCAAAGCCGATCGCCAGCATCAACGGATTGCGCGCGAGGTCGGCGAGCACGGGGCGGATCACGGACAGGGGCGAGCCGGTCCGTTTTTGGCTGACCAGCTCCATCTGCAAAATGCCGCAGAGCCAGAGCAGCGGCGTGTTCACCGACAGGATCAGCGCCATCGGCCCCGCGGCCTCGTTGCCGAGCGCCGAGAGCACGAGCGGAATGCCGAGCATCACGATGTTGCCGTAGACCGAGCCGATCGCGAACACGACGCCGTCCTCGCGGTCCTCGCGCCGCGCGCGCAGCAGCACTGAGAGCGCCAGCGCCGCGATCCAGGTGAGGGCAAGCGCGCCGTAATAGCTGCCCCACATCCGCCACGGGCTGACGTCGGGGAATTCCGACACGACGATGGTGCGAAACAGCAGCGCGGGGATCGCGATGCTGAAGGCGAATTCGGAGATGCCCTTGTGCGCGGTCTCGGTGACGAAGCGAAACAGCACCGCCGCATAGCCGGCCGCGATCAGGGCGAACACCGGCGCGACGATCAACACGGTGGCCATGCGACCCTCACCTCAAGGGGAAGCTGACCACCCCACGCAATTTCGAACGATGGCATTATGCCCCTGTTTTGCCCGACGAGTCAAAACGGATTCGAAAAATCCGTAAGAGCGCCTGGAAATCCGTAGCGTTTGCCGGGACATGGCTACTGTGCATGGGGTTGTTTTCCCATTTTTGTTGGAAGGGCTGGTCTTACCCCACCCACAGCTGTCATCCCCCGCGAAAGCGGGAGATCCAGTACGCCGCGGCTTCTCGGGGGCCCACGAACGTCTCTGGGATACTGGATCACCCGCCCCAGTGCGCAATTGCGCACGAGGCGGGTGATGACGGCGCAGAGTGCCACTGGCGCCGGGCTGAGCGGCCTGGTGCCAGTCCGACCGCCTGTTGCCGAGACCGCACACGTCCGAGCTTTCGCCGCGAGCCTCGTTGCCAACGAACGCCCGTTCACCCACTATTCGCTCTGACTCGACATTTGGGGGGATCGATGCCGGCGTTTCGCTTCAAGCAATCCTTGGCCGCTGCAAGCCTCTCGCTTGCCCTTGCTCTCGGCTTGGCCGTCCTGGTCCAACCCGGCGCCGGCTTCGCCTACACGCAGGAAGAGCAGCAGGCCTGCACGCCGGATGCGATGCGGCTGTGCGGCGAGTTCGTTCCGAACGTCGATGCCATCACCGCCTGCATGATCCAGAAGAAGTCGCAGCTCTCGCCGCAGTGCCGGGCGTTCTTCCGGTCGGGACCGGAGCGGGGCGAGGTCCGCGCCGGCAAGCCGACCAGCATCAAAAGCTCCCCGGCAAAGTCTGCGAAGAAGAGCACCAAGCCGGCGCCGAAGACGGCCAGGAAGAAGAACTCTAGCGAAGGCTGAACGCGGGGCGCTGCGTTCCTCGGCCGAAACTCATGCCCGGGCAGGATGGCCCGGGCATTTGCATGTTCGGGCATCAGCCACGCGACAGCCACCGGACTCCTTTTGTTCGCCTTCCCATGCGGACATTTGCGACAATTACGGTCGCGTTCGATGGCGGAGAGCTGCGAGAGGATTTGCGCGGTGAGGTTGCATGCCGTTTTGTCCCGCATTGCCGCCTGGAAAACGCACGATTACCGGCGTGAACGGCGTTTCATTGCAGTTTGTGTCGCAGTCGCTCACGGCAGTGTGACTCAAAAGCCAACACGTCTTGTTATTTCGTGGCGGCAAGGCAACTGCCGATAAATTTTTCTTTCCCGAATCAGTGTGGTGATTCATTTTCGCGGCCTGGGGTCAATCTGGAGGCCAAGGGTATGAACGTTATTGTTTTCGCATCGCGTAAAGGCGGCTCGGGCAAGAGTACCCTCGCCGCACATCTTGCTGCGCAGATCAAGGCGAGCAAGCAGGTCATGCTGGTGGACGCGGATCCGCAGGGCTCGCTCACGCTGTGGCACAAGCTGCGCGGCACCAACGAACCGCCGATCAAGGCTGCCGTGAACTCGGTCAGCGGCATCGTCTCCGCTGCCAAGCGCGACGGTTATGAATGGGTGTTGATCGACACGCCGCCGAACCTCTCGGCCGTCGTCGACGACGCGATCAAGAACGCGACGATGGTGGTCATTCCGGCGCGGCCCGGCGTGTTCGACGTCAACGCGGTGCAGGAAACCATCCAGATGTGCCGTGCGGCGCGCAAGCCCTACGCGGTCGTGCTCAACGGTGCGCCGGCCAAGCGCGACGAGGCCGAGAGCCCGATCGTCACCATCGCCCGCGAGGCGCTGGCGAAATTCCGCGCTCCGGTGTGGGGCGGCCAGATCACCAACCGTTCTGATTTGTTGATGGCGCTCAGCCACGGCGAAGGCGCGCGCGAATATCAGGCCGAGAGCCGTGCGGCCCAGGAAATCGCAAGGCTGTGGGCGGCGATCGAGCGTTCAGTGAAGGCTATTCGCGGCACGGCGTCGGCTTCCGGCGCAATGCACAAGCAGGCGGCATAATTTTCATAATTCATTCCCCGGACGGAAAACGCGCGAATGTCGCGCGTTTTGCGTTTGTGGGGATCACTATGAAAGCTACGCCACCATCAGCATGTAGAACACGATGACCGGCGACAGGGTGAGGATCACCGACCAGATGCCGGCGGCCCAGAGAATGTCCTCGGTGGTAAAGCTCTGCTGTCCGGCGTCGTAATGCGACACCACTTCATTCTGAGTATTCACGAAACGCCCCCGCGATTTCTTCGCTTAATCACGTCAGTGATAGGCGGGATGTTTTAAGATTCCGCGTCGCGATCTCGCGCGCATTCGAACACAGGTGCTACCACGGATTAACCATCCGCGCGGGTGCGCGCGTCAGCCGACCAGCCAGACGCGAAACAGCAGCACCGGCATCAGGCCGAGCATCACCGCCCAGAACCCGAATGACGACACCACCAGAATTGCCTGCAAGAGATCGGCGGGCGCGAATTGGCTCGCGGCCGTAGGCCGGGTGCGTTGCCCCATGGTGATTCCCCCTCCGGAAGACCTTGAACGACAACGATAGGCCCGATTGCGTAAACGAGCCGTGGATGCGCCATGCGGCGGATGCGAAGGCCGTTCGCCTGCGGTTAACTACGGCGGCGTCTTACCCTCCCAAAAATTGAAACGTTGTCGAGCAGACACGACGCTGCCTTCCCTCTCCCCTTGTGGGAGAGGGTGGCTTGCCGCGTTAGCGGCGAGACGGGTGAGGGGTATCTTTCGGCGAATACGGAGCGCGTGGAGGCAGACCCCTCATCCGGCGCTTCGCGCCACCTTCTCCCGCAAGGGGAGAAGGGGCAGCGCGTGCCCGAAGAGGAAGCGGCTACGCCGCGACTTTCATCCGCCGCTCGATCTCGCGGTCGATCGTCGCCGCGAGCTCGCTGCCGATCTCGACCATCGGCAGGCGCACTTCGGGGCTGTCGATGAGGCCGCACCGCCACAGCCAGTACTTCGCCGGCGCCGGGCTCGGCTCGGTGAACAACAGCCGCGTCAGTTCGGCGACCTCGTGCCAGCGCGCCTGCGCCGCATCGTAATTGCCGCGCTTCACCTCGGCATACACCGCCGCAAACGTCGCGGTCTCGACATGCGCCGACAGCACGATGCCGCCGTCGGCGCCGTCGGTGAGTGCCTCGAAATAGTTCGCATCCTCGCCGGTGAGCACGCGAAAGCCCTTCGGCCGGTCACGCAGCAACGCGATGGATTGCTCACGGCTCGCGCCGCAGTCCTTCAGCCCGATGATGTTTGGATGCTCGGCGAGCCGCAGCATGGTCTGGTTGGTGATGTTCACCGAGGTGCGATAGGGGATGTTGTAGAGCGCGATCGGCCAGGCGGCGTGATCGGCGAGCGCCTCGAAATGCGCTGACAGGCCGCGCTGCGAGGGCCGCACATAATAGGGGCTTGCGATCAGATAACCGTCGATCGGCCAGTCCGCGGTCTCGTCGAGGCGATCCTTCAGCCGCGACGTATCCGCGCCTGACAGCCCGAGGCAGATCGGCAAGCTTCGGCGGCCCGCCGCCATCTCGTCGCGCACGATGGCGACGAGCCGCTCGAGCTCGGCCTCGCGCAGCGTCATGCCTTCGCCGGAGGTCGCCCCCAGGATGAAGCCGTCGACGGCCTGTGCGCTGTAGTGCCGTGTCAGCCGCCGCAGCGACTTCTCGTCGAGCGCGCCGCCCTGAAACGGCGTCACCAGCGGCAGCCACAGCCCGTGCAAATGTTCCTGTAGTCCGGTCATATTCCATCTCCTTCTCGGGAAAAAAACCTGAGACGGAGGGCACATGAAAAAACCCCGTCCAGGCGGCGGGGTTTTCGGGATTTGCTTGCGATGACGAAGTTGTACTAGCGCGCGCAAAAATCCGAGGCCCCGGGATGGGGGCCTTTTTTCGAGACGATTGCGCACGACTTCGTGATCATTCGTAAATGATGCGGGGTATGCGTGGAACTGTCAATACACGCGGAACGCGAAGGCCGAACAGGGCAGAAAAAAAGCCGGACCCAGAGGGCCCGGCTTAAGGTATTGGCCACGTGAGGCCGACACAATCACCTTCCAAGAGGGATTACTGAACTCCCGCGCCACTGGAGGAGGGGGACAAATGCGCAACGCGAAGGCTCAGCGTGCAAGCAGTATGAGCTTGACGAGCGGCATGCAGCAACAGCCGAGGCCGCATGTCAGACATGCGGAAATCAGGACGGCCAGCGCTGCGCCTTGCTCACCACGAAGTCGCGGAACACCTGCACGCGTGCGACCGTCTTCAACTCCTCGGGATAGACGAAATAGGTGTCGAGCTGGATCGAATCCGATTCTCCGAACAGCTGCACGAGGCGGCTCTGTTCTTCGATCAGATAATCCGGCAGCGCGGCGATGCCGAGGCCCTGCTGGCAGGCGCGGACGAGGCCGAGGATGTTGTTGACCTTGAAGTAGGCTTCGCGCGGGCCCGAGCCGTTGCGTCCCGCTTCGATCAGCCAGTTGCGGTTCTGCAAGTGCGGCGCGAAGCTGCCGTCGGAGAGCGTGATGATGCGGTGGGAGTCGAGCTCCTCGAGCGTGCGCGGCGTGCCGAAGCGCTTGATGTAATCAGGCGAGCAATAGGCGTGGAAGCCCATCGCGAATAGCTTGCGCTGAATCAGATCCGGCTGCGTCGGCTTGCGGGTGCGGATCGCGACGTCCGCCTCGCGCATCGACAGGTCGAGCTCCTCGTCGGTGACGATCAGCGAGATCCGGATCTCCGGATAGAGCGCGGTGAATTCGCCGAGCCGCGGGATCAGCCAGTTGATGCCGACGCCGGGCGTGGTCGTGATCTTGAGGTCGCCGCTCGGCCGCTCGCGGCTGTCGGTCAGCTTGGCGCGCGCCGCCTGCAGCTGCATGAACACGTCATGCGCGGTGCGGAACAGGAGGTCGCCCTGCTCGGTGAGGATCAGGCCGCGGGCGTGGCGGTGGAACAGCGAGACCGAGAGCTCCTGCTCCAGCGCCGAGACCTGGCGCGACACCGCCGATTGCGACAGGCCGAGCTGCTCGCCCGCATGCGTGAAGCTGCCCGCTTCCGCCGCCGCGTGAAACACCTTCAGCTTGTCCCAATCCATATCCGTAAATCCGTCGCGTGTTCGAGGCATGATCTTATTCCGCTGCGGCGCGCTCGCTGGCGCGCAGGGCCAGGAAACGTTCGGCTTCGAGTGCTGCCATGCAGCCGAGGCCGGCGGCCGTGACGGCCTGGCGATAGGTCTCGTCGGCGACGTCGCCGGCGGCGAACAGGCCGGGCACCGAGGTCGCGGTCGAGTTCGGTGCGACCTCGACATAGCCCGAGGGCTTGAGCTTGACTTGGCCCTTCACGAGCTCGGTCGCCGGTGCGTGTCCGATGGCGATGAAGACGCCGTCGGTCCGCACATCGGTCAAGGCACCGGTCTTGACGTTCTTCAGTCGCACATGGGTGACCTTGTTCGGGTTCTCGGTGCCGCAGATCTCGTCGACCGCCGAGTCCCAGACCACCTTGATCTTCGGGTGCTTGAACAGACGCTCCTGCAGGATGCGCTCGGCGCGGAAGTGATCGCGACGGTGCACGATGGTGACCTGCGAGGCATGGTTGGTGAGGTACAGGGCTTCCTCGACCGCCGTATTGCCGCCGCCGACCACCACGACTTCCTTGCCGCGGTAGAAGAAGCCGTCGCAGGTGGCGCAGGCCGACACGCCGCCGCCCTGGAATTTCCCTTCGGACGGCAGCCCGAGCCAGCGCGCCTGGGCGCCGGTGGCGAGGATGACGGCGTCGGCGAGATAGACGTCGCCGCTATCGCAGGTGAGGCGGAACGGCCGCTGCGTGGTATCGAGCTTGACCACCAGATCGGTCTTGATCTGGGTGCCGACGTGAAGCGCCTGCTTCTCCATCTGCTCCATCAGCCACGGGCCCTGGATCACGTCGGCGAAGCCCGGATAGTTCTCGACGTCTGTGGTGATGGTGAGCTGACCGCCCGGCTGGATGCCCTGGATCAGGATCGGCTCGAGCATCGCGCGCGCGGCGTAGATCGCCGCCGTGTAGCCGGCGGGGCCGGAGCCAATAATCACGACCTTTGCATGAACAGGAGCGGACATTTCGATGGACGCCTTTCACGGGGGATTTGCAGCGCGGGCGCGGAACGTGCCGGGAGGCCTCGCGGAGGCGCTGAAATATCAGAGCTAATCTAAGCCTTCTGGTGAGCTATGCAAGAATTGCATTCCCTGTCGGCGGATTTTTCCAACAGGGAACAAAAGTCGATTGCGCTGCACGCGCAATAAAATTGCGCAATCGCTGCGGACTGGCTATGAGGATTGCGGCAAACCCACCAATACCGCCGCAAAGGCCAGGAGTTCCAATCACGTGTCGCGGAACCTAGACGAGATCGACCTGAAGATTCTCACCGAGATCCAGGCCGACGGTCGAATCACCAATGTCGAGCTGGCCAAGCGCGTCGGCATCTCGCCGCCACCTTGCCTGCGCCGCGTCCGGGCGCTGGAGGAGGAGGGGTATATCCACGGCTATCGCGGCCTCCTGGACGCCCGCAAGCTCGGCTTCGACGTCACTGTGTTCGCCGCCGTGCACTTGTCCAGCCAGGCCGAGGCGGATTTGCGCGCCTTCGAGGAGTTCGTCCGCGCCGAGCCGCTGGTGCGGGAATGCTGGATGCTGTCGGGCGAGGTCGATTTCATCCTGAAATGCGTCGCCCCCGACATGGCGACCTTCCAGGATTTCGTCACCCACCTGACCGCCGCGCCGCATGTGCGCAACGTGCGGACCTCGCTGGTGCTGCATAACTCGAAATACGAGGCCGCGGTGCCGCTGGACGTGAAGGGGCGGCGTTAACTCGCTCCGCTCTCGGCTCCGGACGCAGCGCTGCGCTCGCAGCGACGAGAGGGGCGAGGTCAAAAGCACCCAGACACAAAAGAGGCCGCGCACCGCGCGGCCTTTTTCTAGACGTCACGCGCAGCGGCAAATCCTTACCGCCACTCCACCTTGGTGATCTCATACGCCTTGGCGCCGCCGGGGGCGTTGACCTCGACGGTCGAACCCTTCTTCTTGCCGATCAGCGCGCGCGCGAGCGGCGAGGTGATGGAGATGCGGCCCTTCTTGGCGTCGGCCTCGACCTCGCCGACGATCTGCCACACCGTCTTCTTCTCGGTGTCCTCGTCGACCAGCGTCACGGTGGCGCCGAACTTGATGGTGTCGCCGGACAGCTTGGAAATATCGATGATGTCGGCGCGCGCGAGCTTGTCCTCGAGCTCGGCGATGCGGCCTTCATTGTGGGACTGCTCTTCCTTCGCGGCATGATATTCCGCGTTCTCCGACAGGTCGCCGTGCGAACGCGCTTCCGCGATATGCTCGATGATGCGCGGACGGTCCTCGGACTGGCGCTTCTTCAATTCTTCCCCGAGCGCGGCAAATCCGGCCGAAGTCATCGGAACCTTTTCCATCTTCTCTCTCGTCCTTCGATCGTGCGCCCCAGAAAGCAGATGGGCGCCGCAACCTTGATTCGTCGGTCTTCCGGAGCCCAACGCATGGGGCCGCCGAAGCTGACAGATATGGGCTTGGCAACGGAACAGAACCGCCACAATGGCCGGACAGTTCCTGCGGCCATTGTGGCTTCATTGCCAATCACTTAGCGGAGGCTTCACCGCCGCTAGCGATCAGGTTTCCGAAAAGTAGCTCTGCAGGGTACGAACCTCAAGGTCCCCGCCCAGATAGGCGCGGATGCCCTGCGCGGCCGCCACGGCCCCGGAAAGAGTGGTGTAATACGGCACTTTATGCAAGAGGGCCGCGCGCCGCAGCGAACGGCTGTCGGCGAGCGCCTGCGGGCCTTCGGTGGTGTTGAGGACGAGCTGGACGTCGCCATTGGTGATGGCATCGACGATGTGCGGCCGCCCCTCCAGCACCTTGTTCACCTTCTCGGTCGGGATGCCCTGGTCGGTCAGGAAGCGTGCCGTACCCGATGTCGCCAGCACCTTGAAGCCGAGCGAATGCAATTCGCGAACGGCCTCGGCGATGCGCGTCTTGTCGCTCTCGCGAACCGAGACGAACACAGTGCCCTTGCGCGGCACCCGCGTGCCGCCGCCGAGCTGGCTCTTGGCGAATGCGACCGCGAAGGAGCTGTCGATGCCCATGACCTCGCCGGTCGAGCGCATCTCGGGGCCGAGCACCGTGTCGACGCCGGGGAAGCGTGCGAACGGAAACACCGATTCCTTCACGCCGACATGCTTGAAGTCCGCCTTCTTCAGCTTGAAGTCGGCGAGCTTCTCGCCGGCCATGATGCGCGCCGCGATCTTGGCGACCGGCGTGCCGACCACCTTGGCGACGAAGGGCACCGTGCGCGAGGCGCGCGGGTTGACTTCGAGCACGTAGATCTCGCCGTCCTTGATCGCGTACTGCACGTTCATCAGGCCGACGACGTCGAGCCCGAGCGCCAGCTCACGCGTCTGCCGCTCCAGCTCCTCGATCATCTCAGGCTCGAGCGAGTGCGGCGGCAGCGAGCAGGCGCTGTCGCCGGAATGGATGCCGGCTTCCTCGATGTGCTCCATGATGCCGACGATGAAGGTGTCCTTGCCGTCGCAGAGGCAATCGACGTCGATCTCGGTCGCGTCGGACAGATAGCGGTCGAACAGCAGCGGGTTCTTGCCGAGCACGGTGTTGATCTGCCCGGTCTTGTCGTTCGGATAGCGCGCCTTGACGTCGGCCGGCACCAGCTCGGGCAGCGTGCCGAGCAGATAGTCGTTGAGCTGGTTCTCCTCGCGGATGATCTGCATCGCGCGGCCGCCGAGCACGTAGGACGGTCGCACCACCAGCGGCAGGCCGAGATCGGCGGAGACGAGTCTTGCCTGCTCGACCGAATAGGCGATGCCGTTCTTCGGCTGCTTCAGCCGGAGCTTGTCGAGCACGCGCTTGAAGCGGTCGCGGTCTTCGGCAAGGTCGATGGCGTCGGGCGAGGTGCCGAGGATCGGCACTTCGGCGGCTTCCAGCGCACGCGCCAGCTTCAGCGGAGTCTGGCCGCCGAACTGCACGATCACGCCGTGCAGCGTGCCGTTCGAGCGCTCCTTCGCGATGATCTCCAGCACGTCCTCGGCGGTGAGCGGCTCGAAATAGAGCCGGTCGGCGGTGTCGTAGTCGGTCGACACCGTCTCCGGGTTGCAGTTGACCATGATGGAT
Source organism: Bradyrhizobium sp. CCGB01 (assembly GCF_024199795.1). Taxonomy (NCBI): domain Bacteria; kingdom Pseudomonadati; phylum Pseudomonadota; class Alphaproteobacteria; order Hyphomicrobiales; family Nitrobacteraceae; genus Bradyrhizobium; species Bradyrhizobium sp. CCGB01. The sequence goes on along the minus strand of NZ_JANADK010000001.1, from coordinate 8,265,554 downwards.
TCGTAGCCGGCGTCATGCAGCGCGAAGCAGGCATGGCAGCAGCAATAGTCGAACTCGATGCCCTGGCCGATACGATTGGGCCCGCCGCCGAGGATGATGACCTTCTTCTTGTCCGACGGCGAGCTCTCGTCCGCAGGTGCGCCTGCAAACAGCGCCTCATAGGTCGAATACATGTAGGCGGTGGGCGAAGCGAATTCGGCCGCGCAGGTGTCGATGCGCTTGTAGACCGGACGAACGCCGAGCGCGTGGCGCTTGGCGGTCACCTCGGCTTCCGTCGTCTCGGCGAGCACGGCGAGCCGCGCATCGGAAAAGCCCATGGCCTTGAGCGTGCGCATGCCGAAGGCGTTGCCCGGCAGGCCGTTCTTCCGGACCTTCTGCTCCATGTCGACGATGCCGCGCATCTCGCTGAGGAACCACGGATCGATCTTGCAGGAGTTGAAGATCTCCTCGTTGGTCCAGCCGAGCCGCATGGCCTGGGCGACCTGAAGGATGCGGTTCGGCGTCGGCGTGCCGAGCGCGGCGCGGATCGCGTTCTTGTCGTCGTGCTGGCCGAGACCCTCGATCTCGATCTCGTCGAGGCCGGTGAGGCCGGTTTCGAGCCCGCGCAAGGCCTTCTGAAGGCTTTCCTGGAAGGTGCGGCCGATCGCCATGACTTCGCCGACCGACTTCATGGACGTGGTCAGCGTGGTGGAAGCGCCGGGGAATTTCTCGAAGGCGAAACGCGGCACCTTGGTGACGACGTAGTCGATGGTCGGCTCAAAGGAGGCCGGCGTGGCGCCGCCGGTGATGTCGTTGGCGATTTCGTCCAGCGTGTAGCCGACCGCGAGCTTGGCGGCGACCTTTGCGATCGGAAAGCCGGTGGCCTTCGAGGCCAACGCGGAGGAGCGCGACACGCGCGGGTTCATCTCGATCACGACCATGCGGCCGTCTTCGGGATTGACGCCGAACTGCACGTTGGAGCCGCCGGTCTCGACGCCGATCTCGCGCAGCACCGCCAGCGAGGCGTCGCGCATGATCTGGTATTCCTTGTCGGTCAGCGTCAGCGCCGGCGCGACCGTGATGGAATCACCCGTGTGCACGCCCATCGGATCGAGGTTCTCGATCGAGCAGACGATGATGCAATTGTCCTTCTTGTCGCGCACGACCTCCATCTCGTACTCTTTCCAGCCGAGTACGGATTCCTCGATCAGCACTTCGTTGGTCGGAGACGCGTCCAGGCCGCGCTCGATGATGTCGAGGAACTCTTCCTTGTTGTAGGCAATGCCGCCGCCGGTGCCGCCCATCGTGAAAGAGGGGCGGATGATCGCGGGCAGGCCGATCTCGGACAGTGCCATCAGCGCCTGTCCCAGCGCATGATCCTGATAGCGCTTGCGGCGGTCGCTTTCGCCGAGCGTCCACTGCCGCTCGAGCTCTGCGAGCTCCGCACCGGACGCCTTCGCGCGCTCCGCCTGGTACTTGTCGCGGAAGGACTTCTTCAGGTCGGAGGCGTTGGCGAGCCGCGACTTCGGCGTCTCGAGCCCGATCTTGGTCATGGCCTCGCGGAACAGCTGGCGATCCTCGGCCTTGTCGATCGCGTCCGCGGTGGCGCCGATCATCTCGACGTCAAACTTCTCCAGCGTGCCCTGCCGGCGCAGCGACAGTGCGCAGTTCAGCGCGGTCTGTCCGCCCATGGTCGGCAGCAGCGCGAAGCCGCCGGGAATGACGTGACGTTCCTTCTCGATGATCTTGGCGACGATCTCGGGCGTGATCGGCTCGATATAGGTCGCATCGGCCAATTCCGGATCGGTCATGATGGTGGCCGGGTTGGAATTGACGAGGACGATGCGATAGCCCTCTTCCTTCAGCGTCTTCACCGCCTGGGTGCCCGAATAGTCGAACTCGCAGGCCTGGCCGATCACGATGGGACCGGCGCCAATGATCAGGATGGTCGAGATGTCGGTACGTTTAGGCATCACCGCTCGCGGGCTGGAATCTGGGCACAAAAAAAGGGCGCGCTTGCCGCGCGTCCCCTTGTGCGAGAGCGCGGGGTCTCCCTCGCGCGCGGGTGGGTCTTAGACCAGATTCCGGGGCGGCGAAACCCCGAAAAACGCCCATCAACCGGCAATTTTGACGGGTTTTGGCCGTGCCTGCCAGCCACGGGCGAGGTGCACCAGCAGCGAGGCCGCAACGCTCGATCCGCCGATCCAGCCAAGGTCGGTCGGCGAGAGGGTGGCCAGCACCGCGCCGCCCAGGGCCCCGCCGATGGCGAAGCCGAGATACATGGCGGAGGCGTTGAGCGAGAGCGCGATCATCGAGGCCTGCGGCTCGATCCGGATGATGCTGGCGATCTGGGCCGGATAGAACGCCCATCCCGAGATGCCCCAGAGGAAGATCGCGCCCAGCACCGCGTAATGGGCCTGTCCGGGCATCAGCTTCAGGACCAGCGAATGCAGGATCAGGGCGCTGGCCATGCCGGCGAGGCCGAGGGCGGCGGTGGCGAGCGTCCCGAGCCGGTCGGCCAGGATGCCGCCGAGCAGGTTGCCGATCGCCGCCGCGCCGCCGAACACCAGCAGCGCAAGACTGATTTGCGTCGCATCGAAGCCGAGGCCGCGCAGCGGGACCGCGAAATAGGTGAACACGGTGAAGCCGCCGAGCCCCCATAAAATCGTGATCAGAAGCGCGGTCAGGACATGGCCGTGACGCGCCACCGCCAGCCGTTCGCTGAGCGAGGCGGTGTTGCGCGGCAGACCCTTGGGCAGGCCGAGCAGAAGCCCGGCGAGCGCGACGGCGCCGATCAGGGCCACCATGGCGAAGGTTGCGCGCCAGCCGAGCAGGCTGCCGACCAGATTGCCGAGGGGAACACCGATGACGGTCGCAACCGTGAGGCCCGACGTGACCAGCGCCACCGCACGGCCGCGCCGCTCGGGCGCGGCGACGGCGACCGATACGGCGAGCGCGGTGGGCATGCACAGCCCGGAGCCCAGCGCCATCAACATGCGCGAGGCCAGCAGCAGGGCGTAGTCGGAGGCCACCATCGCGGCGAGATTTCCGGCGATGAAGGTCGAGAGCGCCAGGGCCAGCACGGTCCGGCGATCGATGTTGTTGAGCGCCACCGCCAGGATCGGCGAGCCGACCGCATAGGTGAGGGCGTAGGCGGTCACGAGTTGCCCGGCGGCCGAGACCGAAATCGTGAGGTCCGTGGCGATCGCCGGCAAAAGCCCTGCAATGACAAAGCCTTCCGTACCGATCGCAAAGGCCGCCAAGGCCAGCCAGAACACGCTCATTGGATGATATCCCTATGTTCAACGTTTATTGAACTATTGAATGCGGTGGATGTAGAGTCAATTGGTTCAAGAACTATTGAACATTGCGGCCGCTTCGCTATCATTCCCGGGTCATGAGCCGCACGCCTCTCCACCCCACCCGCGAGCAGATCGAGCTGCCGATGGTTCTGGATTGCCTGAGCGATCCGATCCGGTTGGCGATCGTCTATCAGCTCGCCCAGCAGGAACGTGTCAGCAGCGAACTCTGCTGCGGCGACTTCAACGCGCTCAGCGGCAAGTCGAATCTCGCCTATCACTTCGCCAAGCTGCGCGAATGCGGCCTGATGCTCACGCGCGTGGCGGGAACCAACCGCTTCATGCGGCTGCGCCGCGAGGATCTGGATGCACGCTTTCCGGGATTGCTCGATGCCGTGATCAGCTCTGCGGCAAAGGATGCCGAGCGGCTTCAGCTGCTCCCCGCGTGCGAAACGATGGAAATGGATTGAGCTTCTGGAGTGGACAGTCCGTCTTCGCTCTCGCGTCGCTCAAGCTACGCCGGACACGCTTCCTCCCTGCGGATCTTGCGTGGCTGCGCCACGCGTAGCCCCGCAGGAGCGAAGCGTGGAGACCCGGCCTGGATTTGAACCAGGATAAAGAGCGATGCACCGCCCTCGCGTAGACGCTTCCGCCACCGGGCCGCGCCGATCTTTACCGATCGGCAGGTAACAAGCCACCTCGGGCAATCGTTATGCTTAACGAACCAGAGGCGGCCGCGCGATGAAAGTCATGCGCCAGCGATTATGGCCGATATTGGTGTGGGCGCGCTGGACAGCGAAACCGGCCGCGGTCAGCTTGGCGACGATCTCGTCCTCGCTATAGCGCTGCAGCCCGATGCGCGTGCGCAGATGACGATAATCTGACAACGCGGTGCTGATCAGCCCGATCAGCGCGTCTTTCAGGAAGCCGTGACGCAGGCCGAAGCTGAGCAGCGCCATCACATCCCTGAACATGCCGACGTTGGGCTGCAGGATATCTCCGAGCACCAGCTTGCCGGACGGTGTCAGCAGCCGCCGGATGCTGATGAGCGCAGCATCGAGCTCCTCCGGCGCCATGTATTGCGCGACCGAGTTCATCACCACGAGGTCGATGGACTGGTCCTGCATCTTGCGGACGTCGTCGAGCGAGCGGACACGGATTTTTGTATTCGGGGCAAATCGCGCGATCAGCCGGCCGCGCACGCCGGGGGCGGGCTCGGCGAGGATCAGCTTGCCGCAGCTAGCTGCCACCTGGGTCGCCGACAGCGCCTCGCCGCAGGCATAGTCGAGCACGGTCGCCTCGGGCGACGAGATGTAGCCGATGATGTCCCGCGCGATGATCTGGAAGTGCAAATCGCGATGCAGCTTGCTGACATAGATCGTATGCGTGGAGTCGTAATAGTCGATCCAATCGTCCATGATATCCGAGGGTCCCGGCCAAACGGTTCCGTTGAAGGAACCGGCGCTGCCCGCCTGCGTTAGGGGTGCGGCGGCGCGCCGTCAATGTCCGCGTCCTAACAGGAAGGTTTCCCGTGAGCAAAGCCCCCAGCAAGGTCTCGCCCGATCTCGATACCCCCACCGATCTGTCGCCAGATGGTGTCAAGAAGGTCTCGGAGGCGCTCAACGTGCTTCTGGCCGACGCGTTCGCGCTGTATCTGAAGACCAAGAATTTCCACTGGCACATCAGCGGCCGGCATTTCCGCGACTATCATCTGCTGCTCGACGAGCAGTCCGACCAGATCTTCGCCACCACCGACCAGCTGGCCGAACGTGTCCGCAAGATCGGCGGCACCACGCTGAAGTCGATCGGTCAGGTCGCCAAACTCCAGACCATCAAGGACAACAATGAAGACTACGTCCCGCCGCGCGAGATGCTGCGCGAGCTGATGCAGGACAACAAGCACGTCGCGAGCGCGATGCGCAAGGCGCACGAGGTGTGCGACGAGGCCGGCGATGTCGCCAGCGCCAGCATCCTCGAGAACTTCATCGACGAGACCGAGCGCCGCACCTGGTTCCTGTTCGAAGCCACCCGCCAGGAAGGCGGCAACGAGGCGTAGGAAGGATGCGTAGGGTGGGTTAGCCGAAGGCGTAACCCACCACGTCTCCGCGGAAACGGAAGAGGTGGATTACGCTTCGCTAATCCACCCTACGGCACCGCGCTCTTGTCTATCGCCACAACCTCATCAGCGCCCCATCCTTGCCCGTCACCGGATCGGCCGGCGGCAGCGCGACCTCCGGAATCGTCTTCAACGCCCTGGCGTGGTTCTCCGGCGTGGCCCGCGTCACCACCATGTTCGCGCCGGGCGGGTAGGCGCCGATGATGCAGAAATCACTGCTCGCCTCGATGCACTGATGCCCTGTGCCTGCGGGCAGGATCGCAACGTCACCCGCCTTGATCTCCAGCTCCTGCCCGTGGTCGCCACCGAAGCGAACGCGGGCGCTGCCACGCGCAACGCCAAGCACCTCATGCACCGTCGCGTGATAATGCAGATAATCATAGACGCCATTGCGCCACGTGCCGCCCCAGCCGTTCGCTTCGAACAGGTTTTCGATCGTCTCTTCCGGCTGCCTGGAATCGAGCTTTACCGCACCCTGGTAGACCAGGAACGGGAGGATGTTGTTCGGCACGAGCCCATCATCCTCGAAGACGATGGCGAGCGGCTCGGCCTTGTCGCGGACGACGGACATGATGGGGCTCCTGCGTGAGCGTAGCAGGGATCAACGAGGGCCGTCAGCCGACGTTCCTCAATGACAAGAGCCCGGGACCAGGCCCGGGCTCGATGTCGTCAAGGGAGGCGCAAGAGAGCGCCTTACGCGCTCTTCTTCTGCCGCATCAGATCGGCAAAGCGCTGAAACAGGTAGTGCGAGTCGCGCGGGCCTGGCGAGGCCTCGGGGTGGTACTGCACCGAGAATACCGGCTTGCCGTCGAGCTGGATGCCGCAATTGGAGCCGTCGAACAGCGAGATGTGGGTCTGCGTCGCGCCCTGTGGCAGTGTCGCCTCGTCCACGGCAAAGCCGTGGTTCATCGAGGTGATCTCGACCTTGCCGGTGGTCTCGTCCTTCACGGGGTGATTGGCGCCGTGATGGCCCTGATGCATCTTCTTGGTCTTGGCGCCGACGGCGAGGCCGAGCATCTGGTGGCCCAGACAAATGCCGAAGGTCGGCGTGCCCGACTTGATGACGTCCCGAATGACAGGCACCGCGTATTTGCCGGTCGCGGCCGGATCGCCCGGTCCGTTCGACAAAAACACGCCGTCCGGCTTCATCGCCAGAATGTCGTCGGACGAAGTCGTCGCCGGCACCACCGTCACCTTGCAGCCGACGCCGGCGAGCAGGCGCAGGATGTTGCGCTTGATGCCGTAGTCGATGGCGACGACGTTGAACTCAGGCTTGTCCTGGCGGCCAAAGCCCTTGTCCCACAGCCAGGGGGTCTCGTCCCAGGTGAAGCGCTGGCCCGAGGTGACCATCGGCACGAGGTCCATGCCCTCGAGGCCCGGCCATTCGCGCGCTTCTTCCTTCAGGCCATGCAGGTCGAACTCGCCGTTCCTGGCGTGCGCGATCACCGCATTGGGCATGCCCTTGCTGCGGATCAGCGCGGTCAGTGCGCGGGTGTCGATGCCGGAGAGGCCGATGATGCCGCGCGTCTTCAGCCACTGGTCGAGGTGCTTGGTGGCGCGGTAATTCGAGGGATCGGTGATCGCGGTGCGCAGGATCACGCCGCGCGCGCCGGGTGTCGCGGCCATGTTCACCGTCTCGATGTCGTCCTCGTTGGTGCCGACATTGCCGATATGCGGGAAGGTGAAAGTGATGAGCTGGCCGGCATAGGAGGGATCGGTGAGGATCTCCTCATAGCCGGTCATCGCGGTGTTGAAGCAGACTTCACCGACGGCGTGGCCTTCGGCGCCGAGACCAAAGCCCTCGAGCACCGTGCCATCGGCGAGCACGAGGAGCGCGGTCGGTTTATGGTCCGGCCAGGCGGTATCGTTTTCATGTTGTGTCATGAGCGCGTTTCATAGTCGCCGCGGGCGCGTCCGTCAAAGCGGCAAAGCAGGGATTCACATGCGTTTTTGCATATTTGACAGGTCCCCTCAGGCACTTAAGCTTGGCAGAATAATTTCCGGCAATTTCCTGGGCTTGCGAGGCAATAATGGACCAGACCACCCCGCTTCTGCTGGTTCCGGGGCTGGCCTCCTCGGCCCGGATTTACGCCCCGGTCATCCCGGCGCTGTGGCGGTTCGGCCCGGTGATGGTTGCCAACCATATCCGCGACGACAGCATGGCGGCGATCGCCGCCCGCGTGCTGAGCGAGGCGCCGCCGCGCTTTGCGCTCGCCGGCCATTCCATGGGCGGCTACATCGCGCTCGAGATCATGCGCCAGGCGCCCGAGCGGGTTTCGAGGCTCGCGCTGATCAACACCCAGGCCCGGCCCGATACGCCGGAGGCGACCGCGCGTCGCCGCGGCCTGATGGAGCGTGCCAGGCGCGGCGAGTTGCAGGCGGCGCGCGAGGAGATGTTTCCCGAGCTGGTGCATCCTTCGCGCCGGGACGACGTATCGATCCGCCAGCTCGTGCATGAGCAGGGCGAGGACGTCGGCGTCGAAGGCTATCTGCGGCAGCAGACCGCGATCATCGCGCGGGTGGATTCGCGGCCGACGCTGGCGACGATCAAATGTCCGACTCTGGTGCTGACCGGTGATCAGGACAACACCATTCCCAACGCGTTCTCGACGGAGATGGCGGAGGGCATTGCCGGCGCGAAGCTGGTCGTCCTCCGCGATTGCGGACATCTGCCGCAGCCGGAGCAGCCCGAGGCAACGACGCGAGCGCTGGTCGAATGGCTGGGAACCCCGGTTGTCTCGGGGCCGCGAACGGCCTAGATCAGGCGTCGGATATTCGAAGGGATCACGATCATGCTGCGCGACGACATCAACAATGCGGTCAAGGAGGCCATGAAGGCCAAGGACGAGCGCAAGCTGTCCACGCTGCGCATGGTCAACTCGACCATCAAGAATGCGGACATCGATGCGCGCGGGCAGGGCAAACCGCCGCTGTCGGACGCGGACCTGCTCGGCGTCTTTCAGAAGATGATCAAGCAGCGCCAGGAATCGGTCGAGCTCTACGACAAGGGCGGCCGCGCCGAGCTCGCAGCCCAGGAGCGCGAGGAGATCGCGGTGATCTCGGCGTATCTGCCGAAGCAGATGTCTGAGGACGAAGTGAAAAAGGCGATCGCGGACGCGATCGCCGAGACGGGCGCTGCCGGCATGAAGGACATGGGCAAGGTGATCGCCGTGTTGCGGGCGAAGTACGCCGGCCAGATGGATTTCGGCAAGGCCAGCGGCCTGGTGAAGGCCGCGCTGTCGGGCTAGCTCTTTCTTACCCTCTCCCCTTGTGGGAGAGGGTGGCTCGCCGCGCAGCGGCGAGACGGGTGAGGGGTTTCTATCCGCGTGCTGCCCTTCTCACGACATGAGTTCGCGGAAACAACCCCTCATCCGGCGCTTCGCGCCACCTTCTCCCACAAGGGGAGAAGGGGCAGCTGTAATGCCGCATCAATCCGGTCTACTCTCTCCCGACAGAAACAATCGGGGGGCAACCGATGACCGGCGCCGTCACACCGTTTCGCATCGCCATCAGCGACGACATCCTCACCGACCTCAAGTCGCGCCTTGCCCGCACGCGCTGGCCGGAGGCGGAGCTCGTTGACGACTGGAGCCAGGGCGCACCGCTGAAATGGATCCAGGAGATCTGTGGCTATTGGGCGAACGGTTATGACTGGCGCGCCCGCGAGGCAAAGCTCAACCGCTTCGCGCAGTTCACCACCGAGATCGACGGGCTCGACATCCATTTCCTGCATGTGTGCTCGAAAGAAGCAAACGCGCTGCCGCTGATCATCACCCATGGCTGGCCCGGCTCCATCGTCGAATTCCAGAAGGTGATCGCGCCGCTGGTCGATCCTGCCGCGCATGGCGGCAATCCTGCGGATGCGTTTCATGTGGTGTGTCCCTCGCTGCCGGGTTTTGGCTTCTCGGCAAAGCCGGAGAGCACCGGCTGGGGCGTCGATCGCATCGCCGCGACCTGGGCGAAGCTGATGCATCGGCTCGGCTACGCGCGATACGGCGCGCAGGGCGGCGACTGGGGCTCTGCCGTGACGACCTCGCTCGGCGCGCAGGACGCCGAACACTGCGCCGGCATCCACATCACACTCGCCTTCAATTCGGCGCCGAAGGTCGAGGGCGAGCCGACGGCGGAAGAGAAGCGCGCACTCGCCGGCCTCAAGCATTATGTCGATCTCGATTCCGGCTATTCCAAGCAGCAATCGACGCGCCCGCAGACGCTCGGCTATGGCCTGACGGATTCACCGAGCGGGCAGGCGGCCTGGATCCTCGAAAAGTTCTGGGCCTGGACCGATTGCAATGGCCATCCCGAAAACATCTTCACCAAGGACGAGCTGCTCGACAACGTCATGCTCTATTGGGTGACGGAGACGGCGACATCCTCCGCGCGGCTCTATTGGGAAAGTTTTGGCAGGCGCCGGACGACGCCCAAGGTCACCGTGCCGACCGGCGTCGCCGTGTTCCCCAAGGAGATCATCACCCCGGTGCGGCGCTGGATGGAGCCGAACTTTCCAAATATCACGCATTGGAGCGAGATAGAGAAGGGCGGGCATTTCGCCGCGTTCGAGCAGCCGGAGCTGTTCGTGCGCGATGTCCGCAAGTTCTTCGCGTCGGTGCGGTAGCCGCGCAACTGGGCCGTCATGGCCGGGCTTGTCCCGGGCATCCACGAGCTTAGACTAGGCACAAGAAAACGAGTGCGTGGATGGCCGGAACAAGCCCGGCCATGACGCCGAGACCGTGGAAACGCCGGGCCATGCTGACCGAAGCCGCAACCTACGACGAGCTCTATCGCAACTTCCGCTGGGATGTCCCAGCGCGCTTCAACATGGCGGAGGCGTGCTGCGACCGTCATGCCGACGGCACCGGCCGCCTCGCGTTGGTTTATGTCGACGAGAACGGCTCCACCACACGCACGTCCTTCGACGAGGTCGCCGAGATGTCGCGCCGCTTCGCCAATGTGCTGAAGGCGGATGGCCTTGCGCGCGGCGACCGCGTCGCGGTGTTCCTGTCGCAGTCGCTGGAATTGCCGATCGCGCATATGGCGGCGTTCCGCTCGGGCCTGATCTCGATCCCGCTGTTCGCGCTGTTCGGCGAGGATGCGCTGGAATTCCGCCTGTCGAATTCGCAAGCGAAGGCGATCATCACCGACGAGGCGGGCTGGGAGAAGCTCACGAAGATCCGCGACCGGCTGCCCTATTTGCAGGACATCTATATCACGAGCGGCGCCGTCCACGCCGGCGCAAAACCGTTCTGGTCGGCGATCGAAACCGCATCCGAGGACTTTGCGACCGTCGACACCTCCCCCGACGATCCCGCACTGATCATCTACACCTCAGGCACGACGGGCAATCCGAAGGGCGCGCTGCATGCGCACCGCGTCGTGCTCGGGCATCTCCCCAATGTCGAGATGTGCCACAACTTCCTGCCGCGGCCCGGCGATCTGATGTGGACACCGGCGGACTGGGCGTGGATCGGCGGCCTCGTCAACGGCCTGTTCGCGTTCTGGTACCACGGCATCCCCCTGGTCGGTCACCGCGCGCGAAAATTCGAGCCGCAGGCGGCGATGCAGATGATGGCCGATCTCGGCGTCCGCAACGTCTTCCTGCCGCCGACCGCGCTGAAGCTGATGCGGCAGGCCGGCGTGAAGCATCCTGGCGTCAAGCTGCGCAGCATCTTCACCGGCGGGGAATCGCTCGGCGGCGAGCTGCTGGGCTGGGTGCGCGAAACCTTCGGCATCGACGCGCATGAAGTGTTCGGCCAGACCGAGTGCAACCTCGTGATCGGCAGCAATTCCAACCTGTTTCCGATCCGCCCGGGGTCGATGGGCAAGGCGACGCCGGGCTTCGATGTCCGCATCGTCAACGACAAGGGCGAGGAGCTGCCCTCGGGGCAGCGCGGCATCATCGGCGTGCGCCAGCCATGCCCGTGCACGATGATCGAATATTGGCGCAATCCGGAGGCGACGGCGAAGAAATATGCCGGCGAATTCCTGCTGACCGGCGATCTCGGTATCCAGGATGAGGACGGCTATTTCTGGTACGTCAGCCGCGAGGACGACGTCATCACCACCGCCGGCTATCGCGTCGGCCCCTCCGAGATCGAGCACACGCTGATGAAGCATCCGTCGGTGGCGATGGCCGCCGTGGTCGGCATTCCCGATCCGATCCGCACCGAATCGATCAAGGCCTGGATCGTGCTGCGCCCGGGCTTTGACGCAAGCGACACACTCGCCCGCGAGATCCAGGAATTCGTCAAGGTGCAGCTCGCCGCCCACGAATATCCGCGCTTCGTCGAGTTCGCGGAGACGCTGCCGATGACCGCCACGGGCAAGGTGCTGCGGCGCGAGTTGCGGGCGAGGGGTTAGGTCTTTCAATTCGGCGCAATCGGAACAATGGCAAAGACGTCTCAAGCCGCGGGGCTTCACCGCGCCTCTCTCGACAAGCTGCACGATCTCGATGCGGCCCTCGAGCTCATGTATTACGGCTGGCGCGGGATGACGCTCGAGGCCGACGACTATCTTGCGAAACAGGGCCTGTCGCGCCCGCACCATCGCATCCTCTATGTGGTGGCGCGCCGGCCCGACATCGCGATCGGCGCGCTGATCGAAGTGCTCGGCATCTCCAAGCAGGCCCTGAACCGTCCGCTCAATTTGTTGCTGGAGCGCAAGCTCCTGACGTCGAAGCGCGCACCCGAGCAGCATCGCTCCAAGCTGCTGCGCCTCACGGCTGCGGGGCAGAAGGTCGAGCAAACGGCTTCGGGACACGAGCGCAAAGTGATGCGCGAGGCGTTCGACCGCGTCGGGGCACCGGGTGCGGCGGCATGGATGGCCGTCATGGGGGCGATCGCCGACAACAGCTGACGTTTTCTTCAAGTCAACATGGTTGACATGAGGGGCGGGCTTTGCCACTTTCCCGGCCAACGAGCCGGGGGAGGGCTCCGCCATGAGCGGATGGAAGATGGATCGCGCGGCCGCCGAACGCTTTGTCGCGGCCTGGTGCGCAAGCTGGTGCCGGGTCGATATCGACGCGGTCGTCGCGCATTTTGCCGACAATGCGCAGATGCGCAGTCCTCTGGCGTTGACGTTGACCGGTTCTCCGGTCGTCACGGGCGCCGAGAACATCCGCGCCTATTGGCGAAAAGCCTATGGTCACATCGAGAGCGCCGACCTCAAGATCCTGAACTGGAGCTGGGACGAGGCGATCGCGCGGCTGACGGTGTGGTGGCAACTCGGCGACACCCGCGCCAGCGAATTCATGGACTTCGACGATGCGGGCCGTGTGGTGCGCAGCGAAGCCTTCTACGGAAAATAGTCATGCACCTTTCGGATTTCGTCCTGCTCCTCAATGCGCTCTGGTTCGGCGGCGCGTTCATCCAGTTCAGCATTGCGCAAGCCAACACGCTGAAGATACTTTTGCCGCGCGAAGAGCGCAGCAATCCGATCGCGCCGACGCTGGCGGCCAGCGTGGCGTTCCTGGGCGGGATGAATCTGCCGATCGGGCTTTTGTCGTTCTATCTTCTGGCCGCTCGTCCGCCGTTCTTCCAGCCGGTCGAGGCGCAGCTCGTGCTGTTCCTGTTCTTTGCGGCCTGCCACTTCAGCCAGTTCGCCTACAACGTTCCGGTCCTGATGCGCGGAGGGCGCGTCGGGGTGGCCTACTGGCCCGTGCTGAAGGGCCCGATGCTGAGGATCTTCGTCATCGACGCGGCTCTGTTCATCGCCAATCTTGGCGTGGCGCTTCTCCTCGCGTCGCGCTCCTGACCGGCAACGTCCCGCGGCGCGAGCCTACCGCCCCGTCCCTGACAGGGTGGCCCGCAGCATCGCGGCGAGATCCTGCCGCCGGAACGGCTTCGTCAGAATGCGCGCGTCGTCGACCCCGTCGGGCGTCTTGACGGGATGTTGGCTGTAGCCCGAGGTGAAGAGCACCTTGAGCCCGGGCCGCAAGCCGGTCGCTTGCCTCGCAAGCTCCGGCCCGAACATGCCGCCGGGCATCACGACGTCGGTGAACAGCAGGTCGATGTCGCCGGGTCGCCGCAACAATTCGAGCGCCTCGCGACCGTTCGACGCCGTGATGACGCGATAGCCGAGCGTCTTCAGCTCGCTCTCGACATAGGCCCGAACCATGTCGTCGTCCTCGACGACGAGAATGGTCTCGCTTCCGTCGCGGGCGACGATCCGTTCCGCGGGCGAGGGATGCTCGTTTGGCGCCGTCGCAAGGCGCGGAAAGAACAGCCTGACGACGCTGCCCTGTCCCGGTTCGGACTGCATCTGCACGACGCCGCCGGATTGTCGCACAAACCCGTAGACCATGCTCAGGCCGAGCCCGGTGCCCTTGCCGACCTCCTTGGTGGTGAAGAACGGCTCGAACGCCCGGGTCGCCACCTCGGCGGTCATGCCGCTGCCGGTGTCGGTCACGGCCACCATGACGTAGTCGCCCGGCCGCGGCTCGCCGTTGACGTCCAGGTCGGATTCACCGAGCGAGGCGTTGCGCACCTCGATCGTCAGCTTGCCGCCGAGCGGCATGACGTCGCGCGCGTTGAGCACGAGATTGAGCAGCGCAGTCGCCAGCTGGCCGGGATCGACGCTGCTCAGCCACACATCCGGTTCGAGGACGAAGGTGCACTCGATGTGCTCGCCCAGCGGGCGGCGCAGCAACTGCTCCATCTCGTGAATCTTCCCGGCGATGTCGATGTCTCGCGGCTGGAGCGGCTGCTTGCGGGCGAAGGCGAGCAGGCTCCGCGTCAGGTCGGAGCCGCGCTCGGCGGCGGTCGCGATGTCGCTGGCGATCCGGTGCAAGTCCTTGTTGCCCGCCAGCCTGTCGGCGAGATGCTCCGAATTGCCGAGAATGACGGTCAGGAGATTGTTGAAATCGTGCGCCACGCCGCCGGTGAGCTGGCCCATCGCTTCCATCTTCTGCGATTGGCTGAGCTTCTGGTTGAGGTCTGCGATGGCAGTGCGTTGCTGCTGGAGCGACTCGGCCGTGTCGTTGAGCAGGGTCATCAGTCCGCCCAGCTCTCCGCGCGGATGGGGCGAGGGAATTCGTGCGCTGAGGTCGCCGAGCCCGAGCTTCTTCGCCATCGTGGCGAGCCGTCCGATCTGGCGTCCGACGCTCACGGTCGCAAGGATCCAGACGGCCGCCAGCAGCAGCAGCGAGGCCACCGCGAGGATCGCCAGATCCTCGTAGAGCCGGCGATTCGCCGTCGCGACCAATCCGTCCTTGGACCGTCCGACCATGATGTAGAGGCCGGCATCGCGGGTCGAAGGCGAGCGGGCCACGGCCCAGACCTGCGTGCGGCCCTCGCGATCTGTCAATTCCTGGAACGTCTGCTGATCGGGAGCGGCAGCGAAGCGGAACAGCTCGGATCCCGCGATCGACGCGCCGACCGGCTCGGTCCAGCCTGCTCCGGAAGGGGCGACCAGAACGGTGCCTTTGCGGTCGATGAGCACGACCTCCTTTTCGGCGAGCAGCCGCTTGTGATGATCTTCTGCGAATTTACGCAGGTTGAACGAAGCGAGCAGGATCGATTTCAGCGCGCCTGCCTCCGATCGCACCGGATATGCGATCTGGAGCACCGATATTCCGGTGAGCCGGCCGAATACCGGCTCAAGCACGACGCCGCGCGAGACCAGGGCCTGCTTGAAATAGGCGCGATCTCTCAGATCGAGGGTACGGTTGGTCCGCAGCGAGTCGCAGAACAGGCTGCCGTCCGGATCGATGGTCAGGATTCCGGTGAACTGCGGGTACTCCTCGCGCACATCGGACAGGAACGCCGAGCAGGCCGCCTTGTCGCGCGTGTCGAGATCGCGGGCGCGGGCCAGACCATAGTGAAGCTGGGCAGTGCCTTGGATCTTCTCGTCCAGATCGTTGGCAATGTTGTTGGCCGACGCCGCCAGATCGGCCAGGGCCGCATTGATTTCACTGCTCCGGTTCTGCACGAAACGCAGCCCGACGAGGATCGCCGGCACCAGCATGGCCGCGATGACGAGTATCAGTAGCCGGGTACGCAAGTTCATCGATCGGGCGGTCCAATTTGGTCGTCGCGCGTGCTGCTTCGAAGATGCAATCTGCGGCACCACCCTCCGCTCAGTCCATAGGCATCGCGACGAAAAGGCCCTCGCGGGGAAAGATTTCGACTGCGCACATCGCGATGGTCCCCGGAAGGTCGCCACGAGGCCCTGTTGGGCCGGTGCCGGGGCGCTCCCCGGATACCGTCTCCCGCAATCAACGCGCGCGTGCGCGCGACGCCCGAGCGCGCTAGTATCGAGGTCGCGCGCGACGGAGATCGTGCCGGTGACGGGGAGGGAGTCGATGTCGATCTCGGGCAAAGTCGATCCGGTGGTGCGGCCCGTGGTGGCGACCGACATCGCCGAGGCGCTGGTCGAGGGATTGCGCGATTTCCAGGCGCTGCCGCTTTACGGGCTCTGCTTCGGCGCGCTCTACGCCGCCGGCGGCATCGGCATCATGCTCTGCCTCACCGCCTTCGGCATGGTCTATCTCGTCTATCCCCTTGCGGCCGGCTTTGCGTTGATCGGGCCGTTCGTGGCGATCGGCCTTTACGAAATCAGCCGTCGCCGCGAGCGCGGCGAGCCGGTCTCCTTCCGCGCCATCTGGCTGGCGATACGCGCGCGCAGCGAGATCGGCTGGATGGCCTTTGTCACGCTGTTCGTGTTCGTGATCTGGATGTACCAGGTGCGGCTCCTGATCGCGCTGCTGCTCGGCCTGCACGCCTCGTTCTCGAGTCTTCAGGAATTCATGACGGTGGTGCTGACCACGAATGAAGGCCTGTTGTTCCTCGCCATCGGCAATGCGGTCGGCGCCGCGCTGTCATTGATCCTGTTCTCGCTGACCGTGGTGTCGTTCCCGCTGTTGCTCGACCGCGAGGTCGATTTCGTCACCGCCATGGTGACGAGCGTGCGCGCGGTGGTGACCAGCCCGCTGCCGATGATCGGATGGGCCGCCGTGATCGTGATGCTGCTGATCGTCTCGGCGCTGCCGTATTTTCTCGGGCTGATCGTGACGCTGCCGGTGCTGGGGCACGCGACCTGGCATCTTTATCGGCGGCTGGTGGTTCCGGTGTCGTAGTCATATCGGCCTTCGCCGGGGCCACTCAGTGCCGTAGGGTGGGCACAGCGAAGCGTGCCCACCGGCCAGGCGTGGGCACGGCGCAAGGGCGCCTTTGCCCACCCTACGATTTCGAGCTCGCGGTAACCTACGGCGTCTTGATCCCCATCGCCTTGAGCGCATCCAGCATCCGCTGCGGCGGCCCCAGCTTGACGACGAGCGGCTTGCCCGTCTCGAGCACGCTCTTGAGACCCGACAGGATCGCAGGCCAGCCCGAGCGTCCGCCTGCAAGGATGTCATCGCTGAGCGGGCGGTCGTGGCCTTCGCTCATGGTGAGCCGGACCGCTTCGCCAACCGGTTCGATCTCGTAGGTGACGAGAGTCGGCCCTAGCTTCTCGATCAGCTCGGGCCAGTTGACGTTGAAGGTGACCGCGAGCTTTCGCGGCGGATCGTATGCGAGCACCTCGCCGCTGATATGCAGGGCGCCATCTGGTGTGCGCACGATGAACGCGCCGCCGAGGCGCGGCTCGACCTCGACGGTATTGCCGAAGAAATATTGCCGGCTGAACTCGGCCGAGGTCAGCGCCTCCCACACCTTCTCCGGCGTCGCAGCGATGTAGATGGTGTAGACCGTCAGCGGTTTGAACTGTTCGATGTTCATTTTGCGTCGAATCCCTTGTTGAGCGCGGCGCGGGGAATAACCAGCACCTTGCCTCTCTCCAGCAGGCTCTTGAGCCCGGACAGGATCGCCGGCCAGCCATTGGAGACGGCGCCGAGATATTTGCCGCCTTCGACGAAGCCGTCGTGCAACACGGTCAAACGCACGAGCGAGCCAAAGGGTTCGATGGTGAAGACGACACGCGAGATCGGCTCACCGCGCAGCTCCTCGAATTTCTGGTGCTTGAAGCTGTAGGACAGGCGGCGCGGCGGATCGGCCTCCAGGATCTCGCCGGAATCGGTGACCTCGCCGTCCAGCGTGAGCGCGAAGGGCGAGCCGATCTTCCAGTCCGACCGGACCTCGGCGCCGAACCAGTATTGCTTCGTGAACTCGCTCGACGTCAGCGCCTCCCACAGCTGCTCCGGCGTGGTCTCGATATAGCTCACATAGACGAATTGGGGCTTACTCATCGCGCTTCTCCAACTGACGTTTCAACTCGCTGAGTGCGGCGAGCTTGCCGCGCTCGAATTTCTTGATCCAGCGTTCGCCGATCTGATGGATCGGCACCGGGTTGAGATAGTGCAGCTTCTCGCGGCCATGCCTGATGGTCGTGACCAGATTGGCCTCTTCGAGAATGATAAGGTGCTTGGTCACGGCCTGGCGGGTCATCGACAGGCCTTCGCAGAGTTCGTTCAGGGTCTGGCCGTTTTTGGTGTGAAGCCTGTCCAGCAGCGAGCGTCGTGACGCGTCGGCGAGCGCTTTGAAGACCTCATCCATGGCAACGATAATAGGCAACCAAATGGTTGCATGTCAAGATGGTGTCTTTGGCGCGTGCAAGCGGCTGTGCTAGCGTTGAAGCTCAGCCAACGCAGATTGGTTCCGGGAGGGATTATGTTCCGTTGCGTCTTGACTGCTGCGTGCCTTGTCCTTTTTGCATGCAGCACATCCGCCTACGCGCAGAAGCAGACCATCGGCGCGCCGCCGGAAGCGTCCAACATGAAGCTGGTCGGCAGCAACGACCTCCAGGCGCGCAGTGCCTACCAGCCGACCATCCATCACCAGGGCGACCGCTGGATCGCCTATATCGGCCATCACGGCGGCACCGACGACGTGCCGGCTCCGGTCAACCCGATGACGGGGCAGGCCGAGCCGAACGGAACGTCCATCGTCGACGTCACCGATCCCGCGCGTCCAAAATATCTGCGGCACCTGCCGGGCCAGGAGGGAAAGTACGAGTCCGGCGGCGCACAAATGGTGCGGGTCTGCGACGGCAAGTCGTTGCCGAAGGGCGATCCCAATGCGGTCTACATGCTCCGCACCTTCGGCAGCGAGGCGCATGAGATCTGGAACGTCGCCGATCCCGCAAATCCCGTGCTGATCACGCGCATTGGCGGCCTGAAGGACACGCACAAGAGCTGGTGGGAGTGCGACACTGGCATTGCTTTTCTCGTCTCGGGCGCACCGGACTGGCGCACGCGGCGCATGACGCAGGTCTATGACCTCTCTGATCCCGCGCATCCGCAGAAGATCAGGGATTTTGGCTTGCCCGGGCAGGAGCCAGGCTCGACCGGCGCGGTGCCGACCGAATTGCACGGGCCGATCTCGACCGGGCCCCACGGCAACCGCGTCTTCTTCGGCTACGGCACCAACAAGGGCGGCATCCTCCAGATCGTCGATCGCGACAAGCTCTTGAACGGGCCGAAGGAGCCGACGCCGGACAATCTGCGCTATCCCGAGATTTCGCGCATGCCGATGTCCGCCTTCAACGGGGCGCACACGACGTTTCCGATGCTCGACATGCCCGTCGCCGAATTCGCCGAGGACAAGGACGGCAAGACCCGTGACATCGTCATGATCGTCGACGAGGCGATCTTGAACGAATGCGGCGAGGCGCGGCAGATGGTGTGGTTCGCCGACGTCACCACCGAGACGCGGCCGATGATGATCTCGAGCTACACCGTGCCGGAGGCGAGCGGCCAGTTCTGCCAGCGCGGCGGCCGCTTCGGCTCGCATTCGTCGAACGAGAGCATGGCGCCGGTCTACTACAAGAAGATGGCCTTCATCGCCTTCTTCAATGCCGGGGTGCGCGCGCTCGACATCCGCGATCCCTATCATCCCAGGGAGGTCGGATATTTCATCCCGGCGATCACGAGCGCGACGGACAAGCGCTGCATTCCCGTCGAGGGCGGCGAACGCTGCAAGGTCGCGATCCAGACCAACAATGTCGAGACCGACGAGCGCGGCTACATCTACATCGTCGACCGCGCCAATACCGGCCTGCATATCCTCGAACTGACAGGGCCCGCGCGCGCCGTCGCCGGCCTGCCGAGGAACTGACGATGCGGCGCGGCGCGGCGATCGCGATTGTGGCGATTGCGCTCGGTGGGTCCGGCGTCGGGGCCTATCAACTCGCGCCGTCGCCGGTGGAGGAGACGGCGCACTGGCGCGAGATCGCATGGCCGTTCCCGCGTGACGGCTGGCCCGCCGGCCGCGCGTTCCGTTGCGATGGGGCCTGCGCGGGCGCCGAGCTCTACGCGCGCGCCAAGCGCGGCTTCTGCAATTGCGACCGCGGCGTTGCCGATGACGACGAGGTGGATCGCGTCGCTGACATCGATCTGATCAGCCCGCGCTTCGCGGCCGTCGCGCCGGGTCAGGAAGTGGGCGTTGGCGAGATGCGCGGACGCGCGAGGCGTTATGATCTCGACATGCCGGACGGCGTCCATCGCATCGCGATCGGCGTTGCACTCGCGCGGCGGTGCGATCTTTTCGTTGCGGCGGCTCAAGGGCGTGGGAAAGCAAGCGAGATGCAGCGTGCGGCACTGGTGTTCCTGGAGACGCAGGGGATGAAGGACTGGGTGCTCGCCGCGCTGGACGGAAAGTGAGTGTCATGCATTAATGCCCCAAACCGCCCCGAGCCGAGTCCTCCCCATGATGTCCATGCAAGCCTATTTCGCCTTCGTTGCCGCCTGCATCGCGCTGGCGCTGCTGCCGGGGCCGATCGTCACCCTCGTCATCGCCAACGGGCTGCGCCACGGCACGCGCGCAGCGCTGACCAATGTCGCGGGTGCGCAGGCCGGCCTTGCCATCGTCATCGGCATCGTCGCGGTCGGCCTGACCTCGCTGATGGCGACCATGGGTTACTGGTTCGATTGGGTGCGCTTTGCCGGCGCCGCCTATCTGATCTGGCTCGGCATCAAGCTGATCTGGGCGCCGGTCGAAGGCCTCGATGTCGACGAGCCGCCGGCGCCGCCGCGCGGCGGGTTCTTCCTGCAAGGTTTTCTTGTGCTGCTGTCGAACCCGAAGGTGCTGATCTTCTTCGGCGCCTTCATTCCGCAGTTCATGGACATGAACCGCGACCACTTTCCGCAGGTCGCGCTGCTGGGCGCCACCTTCATGGTCACTGCGGCGATGACCGATGCGCTCTACGCTCTCGCCGCCGGGCGCGCGCGGAAATTCTTCTCGGCCCGACGGACGCGGCTGATGTCGCGCATCTCCGGTGGCTTCATGATCGGCGGCGGCATCTGGCTGGCGCTGACCAGGGCGAAATAACCTTCCGCAAGCCGGTTCGCGCTTGAACCCTTCGCGGCGGCGATGCGTCCAATCGGGCATTGCCGCTGACGAAGGAATTTGGTCGTGCCTGATCTGCCCTGGTTCGTCTACGCGATGCTGCTCGCACCGCTCGGGCTGTTATTGGTCGCCGCCGTTGTGAAGACCTGGCAGGTGCGCGAGGCGCGCAACTGGCCGCAGGCACCGGGCAAGGTCGTCACCTCGGTTGCAGAGGTGCGCGAGGTCAGGGTCTCCGACAGCGACCGCGAGGAAGGCTATCGCCTCGAGAAGCGCAATTTTGCGAACGTGACTTACGACTATGCGATCGGCGGCCGCAAGCTGCGCTGTAACCGCATCTCGATCGGCGAGGATCTCGGCAATTTCGAGGTCGCCGAGAAGCTCGCAAAGTATCCCTCCGGCAGCATCGTCACCGTCTATTACAATCCGCGCCATCCCGATCAGGCCGTGCTCGAGCGCGACCTGCCCAAGGGGCTGTGGGGCTGCCTCGGCATAGGCACGGCGATCGTGCTTGGCATCGTGTTCGGCTCGGCGTTCGGCCTCAACCAGACTTATGCCTGGCTTGCGCACCACATCGCCCGGCCCGATCTCGCGGGCCTCGTCGTCGGCTTCGGCGCGTTCGGCCTCGTCATCGCGCTGATGGGATGGGCCGTGCGGCGGCAGGCCTCGATGGCGTCGCGCTGGCCGGTGGTGCGGGGCACGATCAAGCTGTCGGGAATCGAGCACTATCACGAGGCCAGCGAGCCGGGCGAGCGCCGCGGCACCGAGATGGTCGGCAAACGCGTGACCTACACCTATCGCTATCAGAACGTCAGCTACACCAATGAATGCGCGCGCGTCGCGACCGGCACGCGGTCGGGGTCCGATGAGATGCTGAAGAAGCTGATGTCGCGCTACAAGGACGGCGCGACCGTCGAGGTTCGCGTCAATCCGGACAATCCGGCCGAGGCAACGCTCGATGCACGCGGCGCCGGCCGCATCGCCTTTGTGCTGTGGGGCATCGCCGCGATCTTTGCCGCGCTCGCACTGTTCGTCGCGACGCGGGGCGGCTAGTCGACCAGCCTCTCCGCCATCAGCTCGATTTCGATCTCCGCAAATATCCTTCCCAGCCGCTCGGCCCATTGCTGCTGGCCGGATTGGTCCGCGATCAGATCCTGGCGGATCTCGATGCCGGTGTTGACGAGGCCGCGGGCTTCGCCGTGGACGGGAATGGTGTAGTCGCTGAGGTCGCTCACCGCATAGGGCTCGTTGTCGCCGACGACGAGGTCGCCCTCGCTGCGCAAATGTTTCAGCAGCAGCTGCGGCAGCACGGTGTCGCGGTTGTACAATGCGCCGATGTGCCAGGGCCGCGCGACGCCGGCATAAACAGGCGTGAAGCTGTGCAGCGACACCAGCACCGTCGGCCGCTTGTCGTGCAGGCGGCGATCGATCGCGGCATCGATGCGGCGGTGATAGGGCTCGAAGATCTCGCGCCGCCGCGCCGCGCGCTCGCCCTGGGAGATGCCCTCGTTGCGCGGGATCGCGGTCGCCTCTGAAATCACGGGGATCGAGCTTGCAACGCCGGGTGAGCGGTTGCAGTCGATCACGAGCCGCGAATAGCGCTGCGCGATCAGATGCGCATCGAGCATTTGTGCAAGCCGATCGGCGACGCCGGCAATGCCGATGTCCCAGGCAATGTGCCGCGTCAGCTCGCTTTCCGCGACGCCGAGGTCGCCGAGCGCGCGCGGCAGCTCCCGTCCGTAATGATCCGAAGTGAGCAGGAAGGGCGATGCGCCCCCTGCATTCACCTCATGCACTGGCGGAATATCGCCCGCGCCGAGCAATTGATCGGTCGCGTCGGCCGTGTCCAAATCCATCCTGATTGCCTATGGAAAAAGCAGATATCGTCCAGATTGGGCAGCAATCGCTTGCGGGTCGGTCCACCCAAAATCATCGTGATCGCCGGACGATGCCGCTGCTTTCGATTCATCACAAGACCGAATCTCGCTTGCTCCCCCGGAGCTTTGCGGGATGAAGAAGATGTGCGGCTGTCGTTTCGCGCAATTGACGGCTATAGACACCCCATGACCTCCGATCGTCTTTTCGTCTACGGCACCCTGATGCACGGCTTCGACCATCCAATGGCGCGGCTGCTTGCAGGCCATGCGGATTTCCTGGGAGAGGCGACCTGTCGCGGCCGGCTCGTTCTCGTGAAGCACTATCCGGGATTGCTGCTGTCGGACGCGGCCTCCGACGTCGTCCATGGTGAGCTCTTTCAATTGCGCGTGCCCGACGAGCTCCTGCGCGAGCTCGACATGTACGAGGCCTGCGGCGAAGGCTTTCCGGAGCCGACCGAATATCTGCGCGAGCTGATCGACGTGACGCTGCCTGACGGCACCACCACGGAGAAGGCCTGGACCTACATCTACAACTGGCCCGTCACCGACCTTCCACGCATCGAGTCCGGCCGCTTTCTCGATCATTGACGAGGGCTCTCGATTTCACCTCGCCCCGCTTGCGGGGAGAGGTCGGATTGCATCAAAGATGCGATCCGGGTGAGGGGGACTCTCCGCGAGTCTAACTCTCACCGTCCTTGCGGAGACTCCCCCTCACCCCAACCCTCTCCCCGCAGGCGGGGCGAGGGAGCAGACCTTCATCGTTGCCGGCAGTTCGACCATTAAGCCGACAGCACTTCCTTCACCACGCGCACATCCACTTCGCGCTCGACATAGGTCCACTCCTCGGTCGCCCTGAGCATCGCCACCAGCTCTTCGAACAGCGATTCATCCGGCGGTGCGAACTCGAACCAGGTCAGGAAGTCGAAGGGGCCGCCGAGGTCGCGGGAATGATAGAGCTGCCGGGCGATCGCCGGCAGGAAACGCAGGCTGCTCGCGATGTGATGCGACTTGTCCTCGAAAATCCGGCGGCGCTCTTCCTGCGTCAGCTCCCACCAGGCTTGCGACTTGCGGATCGGGATCAGCGCCGCGGACGTCGCCTCGGGCCGGCCGAGCCCGGCCTGCACCGCGGTGAGCTGCTGCTTCTCGGCGCGCTCGGTGTAGCGCAGCGTGCTTGCAACGCCCACCAGCCGCCACGCATTGCGCGAGGGCACGAGCGGCAATGCGACGGCCTCGCTGTCGACCACCGACAGCGCCGGCATGAAGGGCAGGGGTTCGCCCGTCACGGGCGAAATCGAGGTGACGCGCCAACCCCCGCTATGGCCGCCTCGAAACGTCCTGAACATGGCGCTATGGAAGCGTGGAACAGGGCCGGGTTCAAGGCCCGTGTCATTCCGGGGCGCCCGAAGGGCGGGCCCGAAATCCATCGCGCCGCCGCTATGCTCGGAGAAATGGATTGCGGGCTCGGCGGAATGACGGAAAGGCCTGTGAATAGGTCGAATAACCCGGATAATCCCGAGAAACCTGGCCTTTAGCCTGATCGCACCTATATCCCTGATCCCCAGCCCGACTCACCCGGTTTCGCGTTACACATACGCCATGCGCTTCACGCCCCAGTTCCTCGACGAGCTTCGTGCCCGGCTTTCGGTCTCCGAAGTCGTGGGCAAGCGCGTCAAGCTGAAGAAGGCGGGGCGGGAGTGGAAGGGGCTATCGCCGTTCCAGCAGGAGAAGACGCCGTCCTTCTACGTCAACGACCAGAAGGGATTTTACCACGACTTCTCCTCCGGCAAGCATGGCGACATCATCACCTTCGTGATGGAGACGGACGGCCTGCCGTTCGCGGAAGCCGTCGAGCGGCTCGCCAACATGGCGGGGCTGGCGTTGCCGGCGGTGACGCCCAACGCGGCGCGCGAGGAGCAGCGGCGGCGCTCGCTCCACGACGTCATGGATCTCGCCGCCAAGTATTTCGCGGAAACGCTGGCCTCGCGGGTCGGCGCCAAGGCGCGCGGCTATCTCGCCGACCGTGCGATCTCGCCGGCGACGCAATTGCAGTTCCGCCTCGGCTATGCCTCGCCCGATCGCTTCGCGCTGAAGGAGCATCTCGGCAAGCTCGGCGTCTCCGTCGACGACATGGTCGAGACCGGGCTGCTGGTTGCCGGCAACGACATCCCCGTGCCCTACGATCGTTTCCGCGATCGCGTGATGTTTCCGATCACGGATTTGCGTGGCCGCGTCATCGCGTTCGGCGGGCGCGCGCTGGAGAAGGACGTTCCGGCAAAGTACCTGAATTCGCCGGAGACGCCGCTCTTTCACAAGGGCGACAATCTCTACAATCACCAGACCGCGCGCAAAGCCACCCATGATGGCGGCGCGCTGATCGTGGTCGAAGGCTATGTCGACGTCATCGCGATGGTGACCGCGGGCTTTGCAGGCGCGGTCGCGCCGCTCGGCACCGCGCTCACCGAGAGCCAACTCGCGTTGCTCTGGAAGATGGCGGACGAGCCGATCCTCTGCTTCGACGGCGACCGCGCGGGGCAGAAGGCCGCGTATCGTGCCGCCGACCTTGCACTGCCGTTCCTCGCACCCGGCAAGAGCCTGCGCTTTGCGCTGCTGCCGGAAGGGCAGGACCCCGACGATCTCGTGCGCGCCGGCGGCCGCGGCGCCATCGAGGAGGTGATCGCGGCGGCGAAGCCGCTCGCCGAGATGATCTGGTCGCGCGAGCTCGAAGGCGGCAATTTTGCCACGCCCGAGCGCCGAGCCGCGCTGGAAGCGCGCGTCAAAGAACTCTCCAACGGCATCCGCGACGAGGTGGTGCGGCGCTATTATCGCGACGACTTTGCCGAGCGGCTTCAGCGCGCCTTTGCCCCTGATGGCGGGCGCGGCGGCTTTGCCGGCCGGGGCAATTTCCGCCAAGGGGGCGGCGGTCGCCCGTTCCAGCCCCGCGGCGGCGGACAGCCGAATCGATTCGGTGGCCAGGGATTTGGCCAGGGATTTGGTGGAGGGCGCCGCGGCCCGCCCGGTCCCACCCCGCTACCCTCCGGCCCCTATCAGGCGGCGAGCCCCCAGCTTGCGACAAGTCCGATCATGCGGGGCCAGCGCAGCGCCATCTCCCGCCGGGAGGCCCTGATCCTGCAATGCCTGATCAACCACCCCTGGCTGCTGCATGAGCACCTTGAGGAGGTCGCCGCCCTGGAGCTGGCCCACCCCGAGGCCCATAAGCTCCGGGCCGGCATCATCGCCGCCTTCGCCAACGACCATCACCACTCGCCGGACCCCGGCGAGCAGGCCGAAAAGATGCGAAGCGACATCGAGAAGAGCGGATTTTCGCAGATTCTTCAAAGGGTTGAGAGCGGTATCACGACCGCGGCGGTGTGGGGCGCCCGCGAGGGCGCGGCGCGGGATGACGTTCTTGCCACCTGGCATCAGCTCGTCGCCTTGCATCGGCAATGGCATTCACTACTTAGAGAGCTGAAAGACGCCGAGCTGGCCTTGGGGGAGGACCCCAGCGAGGCCAATTTGGCGTGGCTGCGTGACGTCAAGGCTCGGATAGGAGAAGTCGACGGTACCGAGGCCCTGATCGAGGGTTTTGGCGAGCTGTCGGGCCGGTTCCAGAAGAGCGTGTGATGAAAGAATCATGCGGACGGTCGGGGCCGGAACCGCTAAAAGACTCGCCAAATCCAAGGTTTGGCGGCAAAAACAGGGTTAATCGAGGCTTAACGGTCTTGTAGCACTTTGGCCACCAGGCGGCCGCAGGCAGAACAGACGCGTCAGGAATGAATCCGCGCAATCGCTGTTGGCACTACACCTGCATCCGCTGCGACAAAGAGGCTCACGAAGCGTTAGGCAAATCCGGCGAGAGAAGGGTCGGGGTGGCGAGAGATAGGCGCGCCGCCCTTTCCGTGTCGAGATCTGACGAAGCGAGAGCGTCGAACAACAGGTTCAAGTGATTTCACGCAGGCGGGGCGAGCTGTCTGCATGAAGCGCGTTTAGGAGCAATGGATGGCCACCAAGGCAAAGACGCTGCAGGCGAAGGACAAGGAAAAAGACGACAAGGCAGCGGACGCGCCGGAGAAGGACTCCCAGGACGCGCCGTCGCCCTTGCTCGATCTGTCCGACGCGGCAGTCAAGAAGATGATCAAGCAGGCCAAGAAGCGCGGCTTCGTGACCTTCGATCAGCTCAACGAAGTTTTGCCGTCCGACCAGACCTCGCCCGAGCAGATCGAGGACATCATGTCCATGCTCTCGGACATGGGCATCAACGTCACCGAAGCCGACGATAGCGAAGGCGAGGAGGACAAGGACGAGGGCGGCGAGGACGAGACCGACAACGAGCTCGTCGAGGTCACGCAGAAGGCCGTCACCGAGGTCAAGAAGAGCGAGCCGGGCGAGCGCACCGACGACCCCGTGCGCATGTATCTGCGCGAGATGGGCACGGTCGAGCTGCTGTCCCGCGAAGGCGAAATCGCGATCGCCAAGCGCATCGAGGCCGGCCGCGAGGCGATGATCGCAGGGCTCTGCGAAAGCCCGCTGACCTTCCAGGCCATCATCATCTGGCGCGACGAGCTCAACGAAGGCAAGATCTTCCTTCGCGACATCATCGATCTCGAAGCGACCTATGCCGGCCCCGACGCCAAAGGCGGCATGAACACCGCCATGATCGGCGGTCCCACCGGCGAGAACGGCGAAGCATCAGCCGAAGGCGGTGAAGCCGCTGCGGTGAACGGGGCTGCGCCCGCGCATGTCGCGCCGCCCGCTGCTCCGCCGTCGCCGACCCCGTTCCGCGCCGCGCAGCCCGCCCCGGGCGGCCAGGCCGGTGAGGAGAAGGATCCGGGCGAAGCCGCCGCCGAAGCCGACATGGACGAGGACGACGAGTTCGAGAACCAGATGTCGCTCGCGGCCATCGAGGCCGAGCTCAAGCCGAAGGTCGTCGAGATCTTCGACAAGATCGCCGACAGCTACAAGAAGCTGCGCAAGCTTCAAGAGCAGGACATCCAGAACCAGCTCGAGAGCACCTCGCACGGGCCCTCGCTGTCGCCGCACCAGGAGCGCAAGTACCGCAAGCTCAAGGACGAGATCATCGTCGAGGTGAAGTCGCTGCGCCTGAACCAGGCGCGTATCGATTCACTCGTCGAGCAGCTCTACGACATCAACAAGCGCCTCGTCTCGCACGAGGGCCGCCTGATGCGCCTTGCCGACAGCCACGGCGTCGCGCGCGAGGATTTCCTGCGCAACTACACCGGCTCGGAGCTCGATCCGCGTTGGCTCAACCGCGTCTCGAAGCTCTCGGCCAAGGGCTGGAAGAATTTCGTCCATATCGAGAAGGACCGCATCAAGGACCTCCGTCACGAGGTGCACCAGCTCGCCGCGCTGACCGGCCTCGAGATCGTCGAGTTCCGCAAGATCGTGCACTCCGTGCAGAAGGGCGAGCGCGAGGCACGCCAGGCCAAGAAGGAGATGGTGGAAGCCAACCTCCGTCTCGTGATCTCGATTGCGAAGAAGTACACCAACCGCGGCCTGCAGTTCCTCGACCTGATCCAGGAAGGCAACATCGGCCTGATGAAGGCGGTCGACAAGTTCGAGTACCGCCGCGGCTACAAGTTCTCGACCTACGCCACGTGGTGGATCCGGCAGGCGATCACCCGCTCGATCGCCGACCAGGCGCGCACCATCCGCATTCCCGTGCACATGATCGAGACGATCAACAAGATCGTGCGCACCTCGCGCCAGATGCTCAACGAGATCGGCCGCGAGCCGACCCCGGAAGAGCTCGCCGAGAAGCTCGGCATGCCCTTGGAGAAGGTCCGCAAGGTCCTCAAGATCGCCAAGGAGCCCTTGTCGCTCGAAACACCCGTCGGTGACGAAGAGGATTCACACCTCGGCGATTTCATCGAGGACAAGAACGCGATCCTCCCGATCGACGCCGCGATCCAGTCGAACCTGCGCGAAACCACCACGCGCGTGCTCGCCTCGCTCACCCCGCGCGAAGAACGCGTGCTGCGCATGCGCTTCGGCATCGGCATGAACACCGACCACACGCTGGAGGAAGTCGGCCAGCAGTTCAGCGTGACGCGCGAACGTATTCGCCAGATCGAAGCGAAGGCGCTGCGCAAGCTGAAGCATCCGTCGCGGTCGAGGAAGCTGCGGAGCTTCTTGGATAACTAATTCGGATCGTCATGCCCGGGCCTGACCCGGGCATCCATCAAAACGAAAACGGCGGGCCGAAAGCCCGCCGTTTTCTTTGTGCTGATATTTTGCGCCTCTCGCAGGCGCCTACTTCTTCTTCACCCCGACCCGCTCGATCCGCTTGATCTCGAGCGCCGGGCGGCCGGACTTTTCGGCGATCTCGCGGTCCTGCTCCATGATGAAGCCGCGCGCGGGTTCGTCGCCGTCGAGGCCGCCGAGCAGTTCGGAGGGAACGCGGCGGTTGGAGCGTTGGGAATCGTCTTCATAGAAGACGTTGAAGAAGGCGAATTCGCCTTTGGGATTGGTTCCGGGTTTTTTGGCCATGGCGGCTTGTCGTCGATCAGGGGGCCGCAGTCAAATGACTTCGGCGGCTTGTCGACATCGGCGTCGAGCCGGAGGGCCGGTCTCACCAGCAATGGGGCCGCTTTGATCGCGATTGTCTGCGGGGAGCGTCGCTAGGCGACCGCTGCGCCCCTTGCTTCAATAAACGGCGGGCCGCGAAGCCCGCCGTTTATTTTGGGGTCTTCAGTGTCGCCCGGGGCTGGCAGGGCGACAACCTAGAATAGAAGACTATAACTCGCGCTGTGCGATGGCAAGGCAAATCGTTGGCGCGGTGATGTCGCAGCATACGCGTCAGATATGCGTCGATCGCGCGCGTTGCTTCAACGCGTTTTCACCGCAGATGATTTGTTTGCCAAAACACTTCGTTTACCTTCGCGGTTCTCGCAACGCAGCGAGAGGTCGTGCGCGATGTATCGAAGCGCGTAGACCTGCATCTTTTCCAAAGGACGCGCAGAGGGTCTCATTCACTGCACGTAAACGAGTTCCGCTTTGCGTCGTACATCTCAATGCGTGCGCGTGGGCTGCGCGAGTTCCAGGGTGCGCGCGGGCTACGGCGCCACCAGTTCCACGCGCCGGTTCAGCGCGCGGCCTCCGTCGGTAGCATTCGAGCCGACCGGGGCAAGCAATCCGACGCCGGCGGTGCGCAGCCGCGTCTGCGCGATGCGAAAGCTCTTCACGAGCTCGGCTGCGACCGCTTCGGCGCGGCGCTTCGAGAGATCGAGATTGTATTCGTAGGCGCCCTGGCTGTCGGTGTGGCCGACGATGATGACGTTGAGCTGCGGCTGGCTCGTCAGCAGCTTTGCGATCTGCTCCAGCGTCGGGCGGCTTTCCGCTTTGAGCACGGCCTTGTCGGTGTCGAAATAGATGCCGTAGAGCGCGATGTGGCCGGTCTCGCCCAGGCCCTTGGCCATCGCAGCCGCGTCGACCATCTTGTTTGCGATGGCGCCGAGCTCGGCGATCGTGACCTGCGCGTAGATGTCCTGGTTGTTCTGGCTGATGATGACGCTGGCATAAGTCTCGCGCCCGCCCTCGATCTTGCGGCCGGCAAAATAGCGGTAGTTGAAGCCGTCGACCCACATCTGCGGCACCGGCAGCGTGTCGATGCTTTCCGTGAAGGGAATGGCGCCGCAGGCGTCGGTGTCGCAGGCCAGCAATGTCTCGAAGCCGGCTTTCGCAAGTTGCGTCTCGAAATTGCGCGACACCTCCACGATCGACGGGCCGGGATTGGTGCGATAGGCGATACGGAACACGCGGCCCTCGAGCCGCCGCGCATCGGTCGGCTGACCGTCCTTGAAGGGCGCCGCCTGCATCCGCGCCGCGTCAAAGTCCTTGGTCACGTAGCCGGTGATGACGCTGCCCGCGAAGCGGCCGATGCCGGGATAGTCGCGGGAGCCGGCGACATCGCGCGTCTGCGCGGCGGCGGTGACGGTCTGAAGCGAGAGCAAGGCGAGGACAGCAAGCATCCGGTACGGAAGGGGCATGGCCATCTCGATCTGTTGGTGACGGGGAGCGCTGCTCCTTAGTCGCGGCCATGGCGGGATCGGTTCTGGCGAGGTTTTGCCGCTTTGACGCGAATCCGGTTCCCGGGCATGATCGCGCGCTGCTTCGCTCGCATTTTCAAAGGATTTCCCCGCATGCTGAGACACGCCTTGGCCGCCGCCGTCATCATTTGTCTCGCCGGTGGTTCGGCCGAGGCCGCGCGCTGCGGCGGCGACTTCAACAGCTTTGTCGCCAGCATGACCGCGGAGGCGCAAGGCGCCGGCGTCTCGGCGGGCGTGACCAGCGCGGCCTTCAGCGGCATCACCCAGGACGGCGCGGTGCTCGCCTTCGACCGCCGCCAGCGCTACACCTTCAACAAGAGCTTTGAGCAGTATGTCTCGACCCGCGTGGGCCCGGGCCGCATCAATGGCGGCCGCGCGCTGCTCCAGCGTCACGCCGCGCTGTTGTCGCGCATCGAGCAGCAGTTCGGCGTGCCCCGCTATATCCTGGTCGCGATCTGGGGGCTGGAGAGCGATTTCGGCAAGGGCGACATCGGCAAGCTGCCGGTGATCCGCACGCTCGCCACGCTCGCGCATGATTGCCGCCGCACCGATCTGTTCCAGGGCGAGTTGCTCGCCGCGCTCAAGATCGTGCAGCGCGGCGACCTGCCGCTGCGCGACCTCATCGGCGCCTATGCCGGCGAGATCGGCCAGACCCAGTTCCTGCCGTCGTCCTACATCAAATACGGCGTCGACTTCGACGGCGACGGCCATGTCGACCTGCGTCACAGCGTGCCCGACGTGCTCGCCTCGACCGCGAACCTGCTCCACACCAGCGGCTTCAAGATGGGCCAGCCCTACGGCGAAGGCACCGCCAATTTCGAGGCGATGCGGGAGTGGAACAGGGCGGTGGTTTACCGGAAGACGATCGGGTATTTCGCGGATCGGCTGGCGGGGCAGTGACTAAATACTCGGTGTCATCACCCGCGAAAGCGGGTGATCCAGTATTCCAGAGACGGCAGTGATTGAGCCGAGAGGCTGCGGCGTACTGGATTCCCCGCTTTCGCGGGGAATGACAGCGCGATGCGTGGTGAGGCTAGCGCGCACCCACCTCACTTCCCCTTCGCCATCTTCTCCAGCTTGCGCTGCAACGGCGCCCAGTACGTTCCGGGGCGGAAGCGCTGCAAGAGGTCCATGAAGCGGGCGTCGTTGCCGATCAGGATGCGGGGCTCGTTCTTCTCGATGCCCCTGACGATGCGCAGCGCGGCGTCCTTCGGCGTGGTCTTTGCCGCATTCTCGAACCGCTCGATCGATTGCGCCCGTCGCGCATTGTCGGTGACGCCGGCCCCGGTGCGCGAATTGCGCGCGATGGCGGTGGCGACGCCGCCGGGATGCACCACCGACAGTTTCACGGGGCTGCCCGCGACCGCAAGCTCGTGGCGCACGCTCTCGGAAAAGCCGCGCACCGCGAATTTGGCCGCCGCATAGGCCGACTGTCCGGGCGGCGCGATGATGCCGAAGATCGAGGAGAGGTTGACGATGTGCGCCTCGCTCCTCGTCTTCAGATGCGGCAGGAAGGCGCGCGTTCCGTGCACCACGCCCCAGAAATTGATGTCGAACAGCCACGCCATCTGCGCCTGGTCGATCTCCTCGAACGTCCCCATCAGCGCCACGCCGGCATTGTTGATGACGATGCCGAGGCCGGGATGCGCCGCGATCGCATCACGGGCGAACTCCGCGATGTCGCCGGGCTCGCCGACGTCGACGCGGTGCACGCTGACCTTGCGTCCGGCTCCGATCTCGGCGGCGAGCGTCTTCAATCCGGCCTCGTCGCGATCGGCGAGCGCAAGATCGCAGCCGCGGTTGCCGAGCTCGATTGCCAGCGCGCGGCCGATGCCGCTCGCCGCTCCGGTGATGGCGGCGGCGCCGCGAATCGCAGTCATGCTGTTCCTCCGTCAAGCCTCTGGTGTGGAACTATGATTTACTTTTTTTCAGAATGGAACTGAACCACAGCCGATTTGGCTCCTTAACTTGCATTACGCAAAACGAGCATAGGGAGCCGCCGATGGGTCAAGCACAACCGTTTCGCGCGACAGCGCTCATCGTTGAGGACGACGTCATGCAGCGGGAGATGCTCAGCCTTCTGCTCGAAGAAAGCGGCTACCACGTCATCCAGTGCGAAAGCGCCGAGGCTGCCGAGCGGGTGCTCGACAACAACGCCAGCGCGCTCTGTCTGATGCTGACGGACGTCCAGCTTGCCGGCCGCATGAACGGGGTCGAGCTCGCGCACGTCGCCAAGGACCGCAATCCAAAGCTCGACGTCGTCGTCACCTCCGGCCGCCCCCTGGCGCAGCCCTTGCCCGACGGCGCAAAATTCTGGGCCAAGCCATGGGCGCCGCTCGACGTGCTCCGCGAGGCCGAGCTCGCGCAGCTGTCCTGACGGCCGATCCGGGAGCTCGCTTTCGTGGCCCGAGGCACGGTGATAAGGTCTGGCCATGACCTTGTCCTTCCTGCTCACCTCGCTCATCGTCGTCGCCTCGCCCGGCACCGGCGTGCTCTACACGCTGGCTGCGGCGCTGACCCGCGGCTCGCGCGCGAGCATCGCTGCCGCCTTCGGCTGCACGCTCGGGATCGTGCCGCACATGATCGCGGCGATGCTCGGGCTTGCCGCGGTGCTGCACACCAGCGCGCTCGCCTTTGCCGCGCTGAAATGGGGCGGCGTCGCCTATCTGCTCTACATGTCCTGGCAGGCCCTGCGCGAGCGAGGTGCGCTGGCGGTCGACGGCGAGATCAAGGAGCGGTCGAGCCGCCACGTCATCGTCACCGGCTTCCTGATCAACATCCTCAATCCAAAACTGTCGATCTTCTTCCTCGCCTTCCTGCCGCAGTTCATCGCGGTGGACGAGGCCCATGTGCTGGCGCGGATGCTGGAATTGAGCGGCGCGTTCATGGCGATGACCTTTGCCGTGTTCGTCGTCTACGGCCTCTGCGCCGCCTCGGTGCGTGAGCGCGTCATCTCCCGCCCGCGTGTCATGGCCTGGCTGCGCCGGAGCTTTGCCGCGGGGTTCGCGGCACTCGGCGCCAAGCTGGCGTTCGCGGAAAGGTAGCTTTCGTTTGACCTCTCCCCGCGAAGAGCGGGGCGAGGGAGTGAGAGAGCGCAGCAAGCCAATAAAAAAGCGGGCTTCGCGCCCGCCATCTTCAACTCTCAGCCTTATCCGACGCCCGGGCGGAGCGAGGCTCCACCCGGGCAAAGAAAAAGAAGCCTCGTTACTTCTTCTTCGCCTTCTTGGCCTTCTTCGCCTTCTTCTTCGCCGCCTTCTTCGCTTTCTTAGCCATAGTATCCTCTTAGGGTTAAATGGTGGAACGCGACACGAGGGATGCTCGGCGGAGGGCCAGCCTCGCAACATCCTCGACGACAAACTCAGCAGATTCGCTGGTCTCTGCCCCGTGCTGTCACATCTGTGTCATCACGTTATCCACAGCTCAGATGCATTTTCGGGTGCTTTTTGCCCGCGAATCCGCATCGCGGTGCGCATCGACGTGACCGCGCGGAGCGGCGACGACATGCCTAACGACCCGATAACCGCCGCGCGCCGTTCATGAATCCAAAACCAAGGGCGAGCTTTCGCAGATCGCGGTGAGGTTCCGTTAAGTGCAAACCGCGCATTGTTCTCCGCAAGAACGCGGGGAAGGGTCATGGACGAACGGCTGCCAGGGACGGGGGGCGCGACGCTGTGCGTGCCGCACGCGCCATGCTGAACGTACCGACACTCTGGACGGTCTTCGTCGTCAACTTCCTGGCGCTTGGCCTGATCTGGGCCTATGTGACGCGCTCCTACCCGAAATTTGCCGCCGCGCGGTTCTGGATGGCCTCGGCGTTCGTCGGTGCCGCCGGCGCGATGACGGCGCTGGTCCGCCTGTTCGTCGCTTCTCCCCTGCCGCTTCTGCTTGGCGCTGCCGGCGTCATTGCCGCGAGCTGCCTCGCCGCCATGGGCATTCAGCGCTTCTATGACCGACCGGTCTCATGGCGCGCCATGGCCGCAACGGGCGGCTTAAGCCTCGCGGGCGTCGTGTTCTTCATGGTCGGCTTCGAGCACATGCAGCTGCGCATGCTCAGCTACACGTTCGGTCAGGCCCTGCCGCTGGTGCTGGCGCTGCGCCTGCTCCTGGTGCCGCCGGAAGGCCGCGTCAGCCCGGGTGCGCGGCTGTCCGCCATCGTCATCCTCACCATCATCGCGATCCTCGCGGTCCGAACGCTGGGCAATCTGCTCGGCCATGATTTCTCGGCGCGCGCCGGAGGTCAGGCTCATGCCGTCATGGTGCTGGGTCTGCTGTTCCTGTCGATGACGCTCAATTTCGGCTTCCTGCTGATGGCGATGGATCGGCTGCGCAACGAGGTCGCCGACCTCGCGCTGCTCGACGATCTCACCGGCGTCGCCAACCGGCGGCATCTGTTGCAGCGCCTGTCCGAGGAATGCGCCCGTTCGGAGCGCAGCGGCGAGCCGTTCTCGCTGCTGGTGATCGATCTCGACGGCTTCAAGGCCATCAACGATACCCATGGTCATGCCGCGGGCGATGCGTGCCTGCGGCACTTCACCCTGATGGCGCAGACGCGCCTCCGGCCCGGCGACATGCTGGCCCGCACCGGCGGCGACGAGTTCTGCGTCGTGCTGCCGTCCTCGTCCCTGCGCGAGGCTGCCACGATCGCCCGCCGCGTAGTCGAGGTCTGCCGCCAGGATGCCGCGGCCTGTACCGCCAAGGACATCCCGATCGCGATCTCGATCGGCGTCGCCGAATGGGACCGCGGCATCGGCCAGTTTCCGGACCGCCTCATCGCCCATGCCGACCACGCCCTCTATGCCGCCAAGAAAAACGGCAAGAACGACTTTGCCGTCTACGATCCGGCCCCGCCGCTCTCGCCCGAGCCGGCCGGCTTTGGTGAAGCCGCGCGCAAATTTGCCTGAAGCCTGCTAGGCTCGGGTCCGCTCATTGGTCGCTTTTGATGATGTCTCGCCTGTTCACGGCTCTTCTCGCCGCGCTCTGCCTGATCGCCCCAGCCACCGCAATGGACGCCGAGCTCGCAAAGCTCGCGCGCGCCTCCGGCACGCCCGACATTCCCGGCCTCAAAATCATCTGGCTCGCGCCCTGGGGGGATGTCCAGAACGCCCATCGCTGGCGCAACATCATCGTGCACCAGACCGAAGGGCCGGCGGGCTCGGCGCGCGGCGGGGCGCAGGAGCAGGCGAAGAACCCGACCCGTCGCGGCGTCACGGTGTGGGTCGAGACCGACGGCACGGTCTATTGGGCGGTGGCGGAAAATCTGGTGCCGACCCATGGCGACGGCGCCAACCGCAACGACAACAAGTACATCGACAACAGACCGACCTATCGGCAGGTCGTGCGCGACAATTCGATCGGTGTCGAGTTCGCCGGCAACTATCCCGACGTCACGGCAGGTCCCACCGAGGCGCAGGTCGCCGCGTGGAAGATCCTCGTAAAGGTCCTGCGTGCGCGCTACGATATCCCGCTCGACCACGTCTATGCGCACAACTGGATTGACTACAAGGATTCGCGCTATTGCGAAGGCTGCTGGCTCGCGACGCTGGCGAGGGTTTGGGGAGAGTAAGGTTGGCGAGTGCGGGTGCTCTTCCTTCTCGCACAAGAGGAGAGGAGAAGAGCAGCTAGACCGGCTGCAACATCCATCCGAACAACCGCCGCATCAATCCCGGTCGCCGCGACACCTCCGGCGGCCCGTCTGCGGCCAGCACGCGTTTGAGGAAGTAATCCAGAAACACCATGTCGTTCGGCTCGGTGACGGTGAATTGCTCGTCGCCGAAGAACACGCTGTAATTATAGAAGAACGGGCCCATGAGCGGGATCGTCGCGGTCGAGGCATAGTCCTTGGAGATGACGAACTCCGATGGCTCGAGCCCGTGCTCGCGCATCGCCTGCTCGACCAGCGGCAGCTTGCGCATGAACCTGGCTTCGAAGCCGCCGACGGTGGATTGCAGGATGATCGACACGGTCTGTGTCCGTTCGCTTGATGCTGATCGCGCTCATTTTGGGTCGGTTGACCGGCGAGCCTGGTTCAAGATGCCTCGCCCGCTTCCGCAAACATGCTGAGCCTCACACAACAAAAAAGCCGGCGTTGCCGCCGGCTTTTCGTCTCTTTCGATCCGCCAATTCGTGGCGCGGAAACCCGCTTAATGCGCGGCTTCCAGCGCAGCCTGTTCCGCCTGTGCGATGGTGCCCTTGACCGCCGCCTGCACCTTCTCGAAGGCGCGGACCTCGATCTGGCGGACGCGCTCGCGCGACACGCCGAACTCGGCGGCAAGGTCTTCCAGCGTCATCGGCTCATCGGCGAGGCGGCGGGCCTCGAAGATACGGCGTTCGCGCGGGTTGAGCACGCCCATGGCGCCGTTCAGCGCGTCACGGCGGTGATCATATTCCTCGTGCTCGGCCAGCATGGCTTCCTGGTTGGGCGTGTTGTCGACCAGCCAGTCCTGCCATTCGCCGGCTTCGCCGTCGTCGCGGATCGGCGCGTTGAGCGACGCGTCGCCACCGAGGCGGCGGTTCATGTCGATCACGTCCTGATCCGTGACGCCGAGGCGCTTGGCAATGATCTTCACCTGGTCGGGGCGGAGATCGCCCTCGTCCAGCGCGTTGATCTTGCTCTTCGCCTTGCGCAGGTTGAAGAACAGCTTCTTCTGGTTCGCGGTGGTGCCCATCTTCACGAGCGACCAGGAACGCAGGATGTACTCTTGAATCGACGCCTTGATCCACCACATCGCGTAGGTGGCGAGACGGAACCCCTTTTCGGGTTCGAAACGCTTCACCGCCTGCATGAGGCCGACATTGCCTTCCGAGACGACCTCGGAGATCGGCAGGCCGTAGCCGCGATAGCCCATGGCGATCTTGGCCACGAGGCGGAGATGGCTGGTGACGAGTTGATGTGCCGCGTCGCGATCGTCATGCTCACGCCAACGCTTGGCGAGCATGTATTCCTGCTGGGGTTCCAGCATCGGGAACTTGCGGATCTCGGCGAGGTAACGGGATAAGCCGGATTCTCCATTGAGGACCGGCAGAGCAGCGGTACGGGCCATTATGAAGCCCTCCAAGGTTCAGGCCCCCGATAGCGGCGGGCCAGGCAGACGACCGCTTTGTCAAAGCCGGCCGGGCTGCGATGTTCCGTTGGTCATTTCCAACGCAGGCGCAATATACCCCATGGGGGGTCGAAAAGGGAAGGATTGCTGACGTCACGTCCCCGTGTGGCAGCTATAACTTTTTGTAATGTAACGCTTTTCCAAGGCGGCCTGCGTCATTGCGCCGCTTGCAGCGCGCCCTGGAGGAGAAGCAAATCCTCCGGCAAAGGTGCTTCCCAGTGGAGTAATTCCCCGGTCCTCGGGTGCTCCAATACCAGCAAATAAGCATGCAGGGCCTGCCGTCCGAGCGCGGTCAGGACGCCCTGGGATTCTGGGCCAAGCTGGTTCGCCTTGGTCTTGAAGTGCGGTCCATAGACCGCGTCGCCCATCAGGGGATGGCCGATATGGGCGAGGTGGACGCGGATCTGGTGA
This sequence comes from Bradyrhizobium sp. CCGB01, assembly GCF_024199795.1. Taxonomy (NCBI): domain Bacteria; kingdom Pseudomonadati; phylum Pseudomonadota; class Alphaproteobacteria; order Hyphomicrobiales; family Nitrobacteraceae; genus Bradyrhizobium; species Bradyrhizobium sp. CCGB01. The sequence continues at coordinate 8,227,437 of NZ_JANADK010000001.1, read as the reverse complement.
GTACGTCCGGTCTCGAGCTCGCAGGCGAGCAGGGAGGCGATCGGCTTGCCGTCACGTCCCGCAAAACTCTCCAGAAGCTCCCAATGCGTCACCGCCTCGCGGCCGCCCTGGCGCACCGCCATCTTCTCGCGCGCATGCGGATGGCGGTCGATCGGCGCGTCGACGGTGCCGCGATGGCGTCCGGGCAGCCCCCAGGCGAACGCCATGTAGCCGCGGCGCATCGCGCCCGTGCGGCCGTGGTCGGCGAATTGCGCGGTGAGCGAGGCATGGGCGAGGTCGTTCTTGGCGACCACCATCAGCCCTGTCGTGTCCTTGTCGAGCCGGTGCACGATCCCGGGCCGGCGCACCCCTCCGATGCCGGACAGCGAGCCGCCGCAATGGGCGATCAGCGCATTCACCAGCGTGCCGGTCTCGTGGCCGGCCGCGGGGTGCACGACGAGGCCCTTGGGCTTGTTGAGGACCACGATGTCGTCGTCCTCGAACACGATATCGAGGGCGATATCCTCGCCCTTGGGCTCCGGCGGGGCCGCTTCCGGCACGTCGATTGTGATCGTATCGCCGGATGCGACGTGATAAGCGGGGTCGCGGACCGCGGCGGCCTTGAGGCTGACCGCGCCCGCCAGGATCAGGGCTTTCAGCCGCGATCGCGACAGGTCGGTGAGGTGCGCCGCCAGCACGCGGTCGAGCCGGACCGAGCCCTCGTCGCCGCCGACCACGACCTCCAACCTTCGCGCTGAGCCAACATTTTCCATGACGACGTCTGATACCGCTGTTCCCGAACCGAGCCCCGAGCAGGCCGCGCTGTTCGCGCGGGTGCGGCGGATGATGCTGATCGCGGGGTTGACCACGGCGCTGGCGATCTGCGCCGTGCTGATCGCGGTGGGCTACCGCCTTTTCAAGTCCGAGGGAAGGGCGGTCGAAGCCGTGGGCGACGTCACCGCCACCCTGCCCAAGGGCGCCAAAATCGTCTCCACGGGCGTCGCCGGCGACCGCCTCGCGGTGACGCTGGATGTGGGGGGCGTGATCGAGATCCGCACCTTCGACGCCCACACCCTGAAGCCGGCCGGAAAGCTGAAATTTGCCAACGAGCCGTAAAACGGCCGATCGGTCCTTGCGGCGGACAGATTTCGCGGCTATTGGCTAGCCCTCACGCTCCCTTCGTCTAGCGGTTAGGACGCGGCCCTCTCAAGGCTGAAACAGGGGTTCGATTCCCCTAGGGAGCGCCATTTGGCTCCATCGAGCGTTGATCGACTTCAGCTTTTTATCGATTTCGCCGACCTCTCGGAAGAGAGGTGACGGCTGTCCAACATGCAACCTCCGGACCTTTGGGTCCGGAGGTGCGCGTGCCTGGTCCGTGGGGCGGTGAGGGCCGCAACAGTCCAAACCTATTGCCGGATCAGCCGAACCACGTCCTGCCTCAGCAGATAGAACGACACCGCCAGCAGAACGACGTCCTTCATCAGGAAGGGCACGTTGCCGGTCATCGCGGGGAATCCTCCCGCCGCGACGTCCCAGCCCTCCGGCATGAACGGAATGATCGTGACCGTTGCGATGAAGGTGCCGGTCGAGCCGAGGGCGCCGAGAATGCCGAGCCGCTTGTCCCAGAAGCCGGCGAGCAGCAGCGTCCCGAACGTGAACTCCGAAGTGCCGAGGAAGTAGCTGGCGCCGGCGTGGCCGAAGACGGGATAGAGCCACCAGATCAGCGGGCCGTTGCTGATGAACGGCTCCAGTCGCTCGAATTCGTACGGGAACCACTTCTGGTAACTGAAGAACAGAAACATGATCACCATCGAGGCGCGGAGGGCGTGGTAGTCGAGATCCTCCGTGAGCAGGCCGGATTTCTGCAGCGCGCGGACAAACGGATTTTGCGTGGTGCTGGTCATTGCGGTCATTGTCGTGATCCTTTCAATCAAGATCTGACTGGGCGTTCGCTTCACGCGATCGCGGGGAAGTCGATCTCGGTGTCGTTGATGCGGTTGAACACGTTGGTGAAGACGGTGGTCGCGAAGGCCAGGCTGATCTCGACGAGCTGCGCGTCGGTGTAGCCGGCAGCCTTGATCGCGGCGAAATCCTCGGCGCTGACGGTGCCGCTGGACTGCGCGAGCTGGCGGACGAAGCGGATCAGCGCATCGCGCTTGTCATCGCCGGTCGGCTGATGCTCCCGGATCTGCTTCAACTGTTCGGGCCTCAGGCCCGCGAGCTTGCCAAGCAGGCTGTGCGCGGCGACGCAGTAGTCGCAGCCGGCGACTTCGGAGATGACGAGCTTGATGGTTTCCTGGTCACGCTTCGACAGCGAACCCGAAGCGAGAACGCTGTCGGCGAGCAGAATGGCCTTGAGCGCATCCGGCCCATGGGCGCCGATCGCGGCAAAGGTGTTGGGCACGCTGCCGATCGCCTTCTTGATCTGGCCATAGACAGCAGCGGTCGCGCCGGTTGCGGATTCGAGAGGGGGGACGGGAAGACGGGACATGTTGGCACTCCTTGGTTCGCTGGTGAACGATTGCGGAGTGACAATAGGAGCCTGAATTGATACTATGAATGTCAACAAATCTCGATTATATGCTCAATCGTCTCAATTGAAGGGGCTGGGAGAGGGGCTGCGATGGATTGGTTGAGCCAGCTTTTCGAGATGATGCCCGTGCGCGGGCGGCTCGACCTGCGCTGCGCCTACGGTGCGCCCTGGCGCATCGATCAGGGGCCGGGCCAGCCGAATGAAATTCCCTATCACGCCGTTCTCGCGGGCTCAGCGACACTGGACGATCCGGCAGGAGGCCCGCCGTTGCAGCTCAGGACCGGTGACATCCTGCTGCTTCCCAGCAATCCCCGACACGTCATGCATGACGGCGGCGGGGCCACGCCGCTGCCGGCGCGCAATCGCGCGGCTCTCAATTTCACGATCAGTGAAAATCCGGGCTCGGGCGAACGGCTCGATCTGCTGTGCGGACACTTTGCCATCGCATCGCCGCACGACCGCTTGCTGCGCAGCTATCTGCCGCCGCGCCTCGTCGTGCATGTCGACGCCGACGACGGAGGCGCGGCGGGGCAACTTGCCGGCCTCGTCGCCTTGATGCGCCGGGAGTCCTCAGACGATCGCCTCGGCGGCCGCGCGATGTTGAACGCGCTGTCGAGCGCGATGTTCGCGCTGGTGTTGCGGCTCGCCAGCCTCACGGACAACGCGCCACGCGGCCTGCTTGCTCTGGCCGGTCATCCGCGCCTCGCGCCGGCGGTGGCGGCTCTGTTCAACGAGCCGGCGCGTGCATGGTCGCTGCCGGAGCTGGCGCGCCTGTGCGGCATGTCGCGAGCCACGCTCGCGCGGCAATTCCAGGAGAGGCTCGGGCGCTCGGCCGCCGATCTCCTGACCGACATCCGGATGGCGCTCGCGGCGAACGAGTTGAGGACATCGTCGCTTTCGACCGGCGCCGTAGCTGAAGCCGTCGGATATCAATCCGAAGCGGCGTTCCAGCGCGCCTTCAAGAGCCACATGGGCATCACGCCGGCGCAGTGGCGGAAAATGCAGGGGCCGTCCGGCCGCGATGCCTTCGCGGGGCCTTTGGCTGATCCAGCTCGGCCGCTCCAGTGATCGGCCGGGCAAAATACCTGAAATCGGCTGTCAATACTCCATCTCCAAAATATTCCACTTTACCGAAATTCGGATTTGTCGTATGTGTCGGCTATCCCAGCCCACCAAAGGGGCGGTCGTACGTCGTCACGAACGCGGGCTGGATTGCGGTGGACGCGGGCGGCGTTAAAGGCGGGCTTGTTGCATGCAGGGCGAGATGAACCTCGTGAGCATGACGCGAACCGCGATCGACGGACGGCGCTCAATCCTGCGACGCCCTTGGGCTAAGAAGCCCTGGGGCGAAGCAGGAAGCCCGCGTACGGCGAAACCGTGTGGTCCTGGCCGTCGTTGCTACGGTCAAGCCTTGGCGAAGGCGTCACGTGCGTCAACCGGCGCGGGTCGCGTGCATTTCGCGGAGGTGACGGAGGCAAGAAGGAACTCGTCTCCGGGGAGAGCGCGGCATAGGTCGTCAAACCATCGCGCAGGGAAGGCCTGGTCTCGGCTGCCCTGTGTCTCCCCCGTGCATTGCGTGTGCATCCATTCAGCATGGGGGTTTTGTGGGTGCCAGCCGGCGCCCGGTCTTCCCTGCGCGCTTTCCCTGCGAAGGGGTGAAGCGAGAAGCATAGCTCGGGCAAATCATGCCGCGAGGACGTGAGCGCGTGTCTGCGACAATCTGAACTGACCTCCCGGACAAGCATGCTGCATCGGCATCAGCGGCGGTAGTCGGGCCCCCAAAAATCTGCACTATGCGCGCCGGGACGGCGCGCGATGCGGCCGGTCTCGTCCTCCGAAGCTGCCGGGCCTTTGGAGGTTTTGGATTCTGCTTTTTGGAGTGACGATATGAGCGGCTTGGTGATCTCTGGCGGCCGGGTGGTCGATCCCGCGAGCGGCATGGATGCCGTTGGCGATGTGGCGGTGGTGGACGGCAAGATCGCCGCGGTCGGTTCCTCGCTCGGCGGCGCCGAGCGGGTGATCGACGCGACCGGGCTCGTGGTTGCGCCCGGCTTCATCGATCTGCATGCGCATGGCCAGTCGATCCCGGCGGACCGCATGCAGGCCTTCGACGGCGTGACGACGACGCTCGATCTCGAAGCCGGCGTGCTGCCGGTCGGGTCCTGGTACGAGCGCCAGGCGAGGAAAGGCCGCGTGCTGAACTACGGCGCCGCCACCAACTGGGCCTTTGCGCGCATCGGCGCGATGACGGGCTCCAATGCCGAGAGCTCGCTGGAAGCGTTCGGCAACGCCATGCGCGATCGCCGCTGGATGGACAATGTCGCGAGCGACTCGGAAGTCGCCGGCATCCTCGAGCGCCTCACGCGCGGCCTGAACGAGGGCGGCATCGGCATCGGTATCTTGAACGCGTACGCGCCGGGCGCCGGCGTGCAGGAGCTCACCGCGGTCTGCCAGCTTGCCGCGAGGCAGGACGTGCCGACCTTCACCCATGTCGCCTACATGTCGCGCGTCGACCCCGAGAGCGCGGCGGAGGCCTATATCCGCCTGATCGGCTATGCCGGCGCCACCGGCGCGCACATGCACATCTGCCATTTCAACTCGTCGAGCAAGACCGACATCGAGCGATGCCGCGTGCTGGTCGAGAAGGCGCAGGCGCAGGGCCTGCCCATCACGGTCGAGGCCTACCCTTACGGCACCGGCTCGACCGTGCTGGCCGCCGCCTTCTTCAGCGATCCCCAGTTCGTCGAGCGCAACGGCACCGGCTACGATTCGGTGCAGCGCGTCACCGACGGCCACCGCTTTCGCGACCGCGAGGAGCTGCTCAAGGCGCAGGCCGACGAGCCGTCCTCGCTGGTGCTCTGGCACATCCTCGACACCGAGAACAATGCGCATCACCGCGATCTGCTCGACATGTCGGTGCTGTATCCCGGCGGCGCGATTGCCTCCGACGCGATGCCGTGGACGACGTCGGACGGCAAGACCTATACCGGCGATGCCTGGCCGCTGCCGGACGATGCCACCTCGCATCCGCGCTCGGCCGGCTGCTTCACGAAGTTCATCCGCGAATGGGTGCGCGAGCGCAAGACCGTGTCGCTGCTGGAAGGCGTGCGGAAATGCGCGCTGATCCCGGCGGAAATCCTGTCGCAGAGCACGCCCGCGATGCGCGCCAAGGGCAGGCTTGCGAAGGACGCCGATGCCGACATCGTCGTCTTCGACTATGAGAAGCTCAGCGACCGCGCGACCTTCACGGCAATGAACCGTCCCTCGGACGGCGTGCGGCACCTCATCGTCAGCGGCCAGCCGCTGATCGCCGACGGTGTGCTGGATGTCGCGGCGCGGCCCGGCCGCCCCGTGCGTCGTCACGTCGTCGAGGGCTGACCCATGCCGGTCCCCATTCTCCTGGTGACGGGCTTTCTGGGGGCCGGCAAGACCACCGTCGTGAACCATCTGCTGGCGCACGCGGAGGGACGGCGGATCGCCGCAATCGTCAACGATTTCGGCGCCATCAACATCGATGCGGAGCTGATCGCAGGCGCGAGCGACGGCGTGGTCAGCCTCGCCAATGGCTGCATCTGCTGTTCGCTCGAAGGCGACCTGCTCCGCACGCTCTCGACGTTGCTGCGGCCTGATCCCAGGCCCGAATATATCGTCATCGAAACCAGCGGCGTCGCCGATCCCTCCGACATCGTGCGCAATTTGATGGACCCCGTGATCCTGCGCGAGGCGCCGCTGGAGACGGTGCTCTGTGTGATGGATGTGGCGACACCGCCGGCCGCCCTGGAGGACGCGCTACACCGTTCGCAGCTCCGCGTCGCCGACATCGTGGCGCTGAGCAAGCTGGATCTGGCGGACGAGGGCGCGGGTGGACGGATGCGCGAAGCGATCCGCGCGCAGCGCGTTCCTGCCGTGGTGGTCGATGCCAAACACGGCGAGATTCCGTCTGCGCTGCTGTTCCCCGCTAGCGATCGCGCGCCGGCGCCGCGGGAGCCTGGGCCGAAACGCCCGGCAGAAGAGCGTTTTGAAACGCTGAGCTGGACCTCGGACCGGCCGCTCTCGCTGCCGCGCTTGCAGCAGGCCATCGGCAAGCTGGCGCCGAAGCTTGCGCGCGCAAAAGGCCTGTTCGAGACGGTCGAGCAACCCGGCCGCCAGATGGTGTTTCAGTTCGCCGCCGGCCGCGCGACGCTGGCGCCGGGCGATGCGCCGGCGGAAGGTGCTGCGCAGTCGCGGATCGTCTTCATCGCCGAGCTCGGCGTGCTCTCGAAGGCCGAGCTCGATGCGATCATGGACGCGTGCGTTGCGGGCTGAAGCTGTAGCTGCCTCACGCGAATTGCGCGATGCCGTGTCCGACAGACCAGTTCTCTGCGGGAGCATCGAGCACGTTGACGAATACGTCCTCGGGCCGGATGCCTGGATTTTCGCCGAGCAGATGCGCGATCCGGCGATACAGCGCCTTCTTCTGCTCAGGGGTGCGCGAGGCGAACACGGTGATCTGGATCAGCACGGCGTCGTCGCTGCGCTTGACGCCGTAGGCATTGCCGCAGCGGAAGTTCGAGGCGTCATGCTCGCTGATGGTCATGAACTCGTCGCCTTCGGGCACGTTCAGCGCCTCGCGCATGGCGCGATAGAGGCTGTCGAGGATCGCCCGTCGATAGGCTTCCGGCTTTCCAGCGCGCATCGAGATGTGAAGGAGAGGCATTCGCTGGTCCCTTTGCATGCGGGCGCGATCGGCCAGAGCGCATGCGAGCGCCGGCCGTTCGGCCCATTGACGAAACGGGCTATCAATCCCAACTGGTTTTTGACACAGTGTCTAGAAATCATGTTCTTGACGCTGTGTCAAATATCTTGGTGGTCCCGGATTGCCGGGCAGAGGAGTAAAAATTGAGGCCGCGCGAGTTCGACCATGACGACGTCCTGCGCATCGCGTTCGACCAGTTCTGGCGCAAGGGCGTGCGCGGCACCTCGTTGTCGGACATCGCGCGCGACGCCGGCGTCCAGCGCGGCAGCCTCTACAATGCCTTCGGCAGCAAGGAGGCACTGTTTCTCCAGGCCTATGAACGCTATGCGGGCGACTATCTCGTTGCCCTGCAGAAGGTGCTCGGCACGGGCTCATTGCGCAAGCGCCTCACCGCGTTCTTCGACCTGACCATCACAAACTTCCGCTCCGGCACACCGCCGCGCGGATGTCCGACCACGCGCGGCTTGATGGAGCTTGGTGCGGCTGAAGGCGAGGGGCTGGACGAAGATGCGCGCCAGGCGTTTGCTAGTCTCGTTTCGCGCATCACTGTCCTGGTTCAGGATACGTTGTCGGCGGGCGCAGCGCGCGGCGAATTCAACGGCAATCCTGCGGCCGCAGCGCTGCACATCATCACGGTGACGCGCGGCCTCGCCGTGATCGAACGTGCTTTCGGTGATGAATCCCAGCTTCGTAAAATCGCCGCCCACACGATCGATCTCGTGCTCGAGAAGAAGGGCGGCTAGGCCGAGGCACGAGAACGACGATCCCAGCGGTGGTCGCGCCGGGATCGTCTGGAGGTTTCATGGAGCGCATCGAGCACTGCGTCTCCATGGCGATCTTGATAGCGCAGGGCGGCTTCAGATGCGAGTAGAACCCATCAAAGCATCAGCATAAGGCAAGCGCGTTGACCGCTCGCGTCGCCGCATCGCCATTCCCGGAGCCGACGAACTGGCAGACGATGGATTCCAGCTCGCCCGGCTGGTTGCGGCGCGCGACCGCCAGCAGCCGCATCAATTCCGCCTCGTCCTTCGACAGGCGCCGGCACGACGGCGGCATGAAGCACAGCCCGCACGGCCGGCCGCTGCGCAGAATTCGGACGAGCGCGGCAGCGCGCGCCACCAGCAGCGGACTGTCGGCAATATCAGGCGCCTCGTCGGCGAAGCGATAGGCCGCTTCCCAGCAATCGGAGGCGCCGGTGGCATAGGCAGCTCCGATGAATCGGAACAGCGACAGCGCGACGCGGCAGAAATCATCGTAGCTCTCGACGTCAGGTCGCGTCGCGAGCGCGGCCTGGAGCGGACAGAGCCGCGACTCGCCGGTCTGTTGGGCTGACGCAGAACCGCACGTATCGTGGCGCATGAATGATCTCGTCAGTGCAATGTGGGGCTTCCGACCAGCCAGCTCTTCATCGCCATCGTCCGGTCCTGGTCGAAAGACCGAACGTGCCGGTCGGGCAGGATGAGGCCGGCCAAGCGGAAGATCGTCGCAAGTCCCCGCACGGGCGCGAGAGCCCAATCGGCGCCGACCGGCGGCAACCAGCTCTCGAACTGTTCGCGCGCGACGTCGATGCGTTCCTGCTGTGCCGCGGCGATCGCGCGCAGGATTGCGTGCTCGCTGTCGGACATCCGCGGACAAGTCGGGCAGTGCACCTCGATGGCCGTATGCGCCGTGCACGCAAAGATCTCGATGATGGCTTCCAGCGAGAGCACGGCATCGCCGACGCGAAAGTGGTCGTACACCTGCTGGATATCGGCTGCGGTCGGAACGGCGCTTCCGCTGCGTGCCTTGGCCCGAAATCCCCAGATGAAGAGCCGCTCCGCCGCGCTCAGCGCGGGAAGGTCGAGGGACCCTGTCGATGTCGATTGATGCATTGAGCCTCTGGCCTCTGGCTGCGCTCACGCCAAAGCTGGCGCTGATGATCTGCGCCGATCGTTCTGCCAGAGCCCTCTGCAAGTCAACGCGCGGAGGGGCGATATCGAGGTCTTCTAGTTTTGAAGAGCTCGCATCTTGGATGCGGCCAGCCTCGCCGGCCCCACGACGCCGTGCGCAGCATGCCGGCGGCATCCCCGCGCAATTTTGCGGGGTTTCGGGAACCCGAATGCTTAAAGCTTTGCTAAGGGGCGCGGGATAAACTGGCATATCAGCCCTTCCAATTCTTGCGAGCACCGATGTTTTTCTCCCGCATCAGTTTCAAGCTGGTCCTGATTGTCGGCGTCAGCCTCCTCGGCATGATCGCTCTGGCGCCGATCGCGCTTTCGACCCTGCGCGCGCAGATGATCGCCGACCGCCAGGCCAAGACGCAGCACATGGTCGATGTCGGCTACGGCATCCTGGCGCATCAGCAGAAGCTCGAAAGCGAAGGGAAACTGACGCGCGAACAAGCGCAGGCCGCCGCGATCGCAGAGATCAAGAGCCTGCGCTACGACAAGGTCGAGTATTTCTGGATCAACGACATGGCCCCGAAGATGGTCATGCATCCGATCAAGCCCGAGCTCGACGGCAAGGATCTCGCCGGGATGAAGGATCCTGCCGGCAACGCGCTGTTCGTCGGCTTCGTTGACGTCGTCAAGAAACAGGGTGCGGGCTTTTACAGCTACCTCTGGCCCAAGCCCGGCTTCGACCAGCCAGTCGGGAAGATCTCCTATGTGAAGGGCTTTGCGCCCTGGGGATGGATCATCGGAACCGGCATTTATCTCGACGACGTCGACGCCGTTTTTCGCCAGAACGCGATGACATTCGGCACCATATGTCTGGTCGTCCTGGTGCTGGTGCTCGCCTGCTCCTTCGTGATCGGCCGCAGCGTGACCCGGCCGCTCGCGAAAATCACCGCGCTGACCGAGCGCCTTGCCGCCGGCGACAGCGCGTTCGAGGTGCCCTACACTGGCCGCAGCGACGAGGTCGGCGGGCTCGCCAAGGCGCTTGCCGTGTTCAAGGACAATGCGTCGGCGGTCGGCCGTATGCATGCCGAGCAGCAGGAGACGAAGCAGCGGGCCGACGACGAGAAACGCAAGACGATGGCCGATCTCGCCGGCAAGTTCGAGGCGAGCGTTCAGGCCGTCGTCCGCGACGTCTTCAACGAGGCGCGCGCCATGCAGCAGGCCGCGCAAGGCATGTCGGAGACCGCGAACAAGGCGACCGACCGCGCGAGCTTCGTCGCCACCGCCTGTCAGCAGGCGTCGAGCAACGTGCAGACGGTGGCCTCCGCCGCCGGCCAGCTGTCGTCCTCGATCACCGAGATCAGCCAGCGCGTCGCGCAGGCAGCAAGCGTGGCCGACAAGGCCGCCACGGACGGTCAGCGCACCAACGACACCGTGCAGGGGCTCGCCGCCGCCGCCCACAAGATCGGCGAGGTCATCGACCTCATCAACCAGATCGCCTCGCAGACCAATCTGCTCGCGCTCAACGCCACGATCGAAGCGGCGCGCGCCGGTGAGGCCGGCAAGGGATTTGCCGTGGTCGCGAGCGAAGTGAAATCGCTGGCGAGCCAGACCGCGAAGGCGACCGACGAGATCGGTGCGCAGATCACCGCGATCCAGGCCGAGACCAGCCAGGTGGTCGGCAACATCGAGAGCATCCGCAAGACCATCATGGAGGTCAACGAGATCTCCTCGTCGATCGCCGCCGCGGTCGAGGAGCAGGGCGCCGCGACGCAGGCGATCGCCCACAGCGTGCGGGAGGCGGCTTCCGGCACGGACCAGGTCTCGCAAAACATCTCCGGCGTCACCAATGCGACGGCGGAAACCGGCCAGGCCGCTGGCCTCGTGCTGCAATCGAGCGGCCGGCTGTCGCAGAAGCTGCAATCGCTCGAGAACGAGGTCAGCGCCTTCGTTGCGGGCGTGCGGGCGGCTTGATACCGCACTGAGACCATCTGCCGTGGCATGGATTATTCGCCTTGCCGCGGCGCATTCGGGCAATTGATATTCCGGCCCGCGGGACCGGTCGTCACGACCGGCTTTCCCGCCCTTGACGGCTGCGGCTAAACTGAAGAAGCAGGACCCATCGAACCTGCCGACCCGCGCTTCGTTGCGCGGCATGGAGACGCCGCATGTCGTTCAAGAAACTCCTGATCGCCAACCGGGGCGAGATCGCCATCCGCATCGCGCGCGCAGCGGCCGATGCCGGCATCGCGACGGTTGCGATTCACCCTGCGGACGATGCGTTGTCGCTGCATGTGCGCGTTGCCGATGACGCCGTCGAAATTCCCGGCCGTGGCGCGCGGGCCTATCTCGACATCGACGCGGTGGTGAAGGCGGCGAAGAGCGCCGGCTGCGATGCCGTGCATCCCGGCTACGGCTTCCTCAGCGAGAACGCCGCGTTCGCCAAGGCCTGCGCCGATGCGGGCATCGCCTTCGCCGGGCCGAAGCCCGCCGCGCTCGAACTGTTCGGCGACAAGGTTGCGGCAAGGCAATTGGCAAAGCGCTGCGGCGTGCCTGTTATCGTCGGCACCAGCGGGCCATCGTCGCTGGAAGAGATCACGGCGTTCTTCACGTCGCTCGGCAGCAATGCGGCGATCGTGATCAAGGCGATGGCCGGTGGTGGCGGCCGCGGCATGCGCGTCGTCGAAAGCGCCGCGGATCTCGCGGAAGCCCATGCCCGCTGCCAGTCCGAGGCCAAGGCCGCGTTCGGCTTCGACGGCGTCTACGCCGAGCGCCTGATCCGCCAGGCTCGCCATATCGAGGTGCAGATCATCGGCGACAAGCACGGTGCGATCAGTCACCTTTGGGAGCGCGAATGCACCATTCAGCGCCGGCACCAGAAGCTGATCGAGGTGGCGCCAAGCCCGTCGTTGAGCGAGGCCCTGCGCGGCCGCATCATCGAGGCGGCGAGGCAACTCGCGACGGCAGCCTCCTACGACAATCTCGGCACGTTCGAGTTCCTGGTCGACGGCAGCGCCGAGGACAGCTTTGCCTTCATCGAGGCCAATCCGCGGCTCCAGGTCGAGCACACCGTCACCGAGGAGGTGCTCGGCCTCGACCTCGTCCGCGCCCAGCTCGCGGTCGCCTCCGGCGCGACGCTCGCCTCGCTCGGACTCGCGCAGGCATCCATCCCGAAGCCGCGCGGCCATGCGATGCAGCTCCGCATCAACATGGAGACGCTGGACGCAACGGGCGCGACCCATCCGACCGGCGGCGTGCTTGCGGTATTCGAGCCGCCGTCAGGGCCCGGCGTCCGGGTCGATAGCTTTGGTTATGCCGGCTACAAGACCAGTTCCGCCTTCGACTCGCTGCTGGCCAAGGTCATCGTGCATACGCCGGGCGAAGCCTGGCACGACGTGGTCGCAAAAGCCTCGCGCGCCTTGCGCGAATTCCGGATCGACGGCGTCGTCACCAACATCGCCTTCCTCCAGGCCGTGCTCGCGCATCCCGATTTCAGGACCAACCGCATCGCGACCGATTTCATCGATCGCAACATCGCCAAGCTCGTCGAGGCGGCCGATGGCGCGGCCAAGCCACTGTACTTTGCCGCGACCGAGCGAAGCGGCGGCCAGGGCGCGGAAGCTCTCGTCGCACAAGCCGTGCCCGAAGGCGCGGTGATGGTCGCAGCGCCCCTGCAAGGAACCATCGTCACCATCCAGGTGAAGGAAGGCGAGATCGTGCGCCCGGGCCAGCAGCTCGCCGTGATCGAATCCATGAAGATGGAGCATCTCGTCATGGCCGAGCAGGGCGGGCGCGTGACAAAACTCGTTGCCGGCGACGGCGTCACGCTGATGCATGGCGAGCCGATCATGTATCTGGAGCCGCTCGACGTCGCGGCAGATAGCACGGCAACGGAAGCCGATGTCGACCTCGACCACATCCGTCCCGATTTGGCCGAGCTGATCGCACGCCAGGCCAATACGCTCGATGCGAACCGGCCGGCCTCGGTCGAGCGCCGCCGCAACACTAACCAGCGTACCGCGCGCGAGAACGTCGCACAGCTCGTCGACGACGGCTCGTTCATGGAATATGGCAGCCTTGCGATTGCGGCGCAGCGCCGCCGCCGCAAGCTCGACGATCTCATCAAGAACACGCCGGCCGATGGCCTCGTGATGGGCGTTGCCACGGTCAACGCCGAGAAGTTCGGCGGAGACGCCGCCCGCTGCATCGTCGTGGCCTATGACTACACCGTGCTCGCGGGCACGCAAGGTCACATGAACCACAAGAAGATCGACCGCATGCTGACGCTTGCGGAAGACTGGCGCGTCCCCCTGGTGTTTTATGCCGAAGGCGGCGGCGGCCGGCCCGGGGACACCGACCGGCTCGGCATGACCGGCCTCGACGGCCCGTCCTTCGTCCAGTTCGCAAAGCTCTCCGGCCTCGTGCCTGTGATCGGCGTGGTCTCCGGCTACTGCTTTGCCGGCAACGCCGCGATGCTCGGCTGCTGCGACGTCATCATCGCCACCAAAAACGCCTCGATCGGCATGGGAGGCCCGGCGATGATCGAGGGCGGCGGTCTCGGCGTCTATCACCCGGCCGAGGTCGGCCCGGTCTCGTTCCAGTCCCCGAACGGCGTGATCGACATCCTCGTCGAGGACGAGGAGGAGGCAACAAAGGTCGCGCAAAAATACCTGTCCTATTTCCAGGGCACGGTCACGAAATGGGAGGCCGCCGACCAGCGCCTGCTGCGCCGCGCCATCCCCGAGAACCGGCTGCGCGTCTACGACATCCGCAGCGTGATCGATCTCGTCGCGGACAAGGATTCCGTGCTGGAGCTGCGCCGCGATTACGGCGTCGGCATGATCACCGCGCTGATCCGCATCGAGGGTAAGCCGTTCGGTCTGATCGCCAACAATCCGCGCCATCTCGGCGGCGCGATCGATGCCGACGCCGGCGACAAGGCCGCGCGCTTCCTCCAGCTTTGTGACGCCTTCGATCTGCCGATCGTCTCGCTGTGCGACACGCCCGGCTTCATGGTCGGCCCCGAGGCCGAGAAGACCGCGATCGTGCGCCACGTCTCGCGCATGTTCGTCACCGGTGCGAGCCTCACCGTGCCGCTGTTCGGCATTGTGCTGCGCAAGGGCTATGGTCTCGGCGCGCAGTCGATGATCGGCGGCGGCTTCCACGCCTCCTTCTTCACCGCAGCCTGGCCGACCGGCGAATTCGGTGGCATGGGCCTGGAGGGTTATGTCCGCCTCGGTTTCCGCAAGGAGATGGAGGCGATCGCCGATCCCGAAGAGCGCGAGACCTATTATCGCAACAAGGTCGCCGAGCTCTACGCCAACGGCAAGGCGGTCTCGATCGCGTCCGTGTTCGAGATCGACAACGTCATCGACCCCGCCGAGACGCGGCGCTGGATCATGGCGGGTCTGCGGTCGGTGCCGAAGCCGCCGGTGCGGACGGAGAAGAAGCGGCCGTGCATCGACACGTGGTGAGGGCGGTGCAGCAATAGCTGCGTCCCGGTTCCCGATTGACATCCCCGCCCGTGCTGCCAGACTTTGCACAATAATACAGGGTGGAGACGTCCGCGATGGCCAGCCTTTCGGCCTCGAACCATGTCGCCCGTGTCTTGTCCGTCGCCAATCACGTGGCCGACGTCGATGCTTCGTCGCGCATCGCCGATTCCTGGCGGCGCTGCCTGATCAGCCACAAGCTCGACCCCGCCCGCCAGGGCCCGCCGCAGACGCTGACCGAGGCGGAGGTCCGCAATGTCGCCGAGCCGATGGAGGAGACCATCAGGCTGCTCACGCCCGAGCTCGACGATCTCGCCCGCGTGCTGCGTGACGCCGGCTATTGCGTCAATCTGGCCGATGCGAACGCGACCATGCTGTTCAGCCGCCTGCCGGGCGAAGCCGACGCGCGGACATTCATGGACTGGAAGATCTACACCGGCTCGAATTTTGCGGAAGCCTTCGAAGGCACCAACGGGCTCGGCACGGCGCTCGCCGAGCAGAAACCGATCCTGGTGCATCGCGACGAGCATTTTCGCGCGCAGTGGCACATGTTCTCCTGCGCGGTGGCGCCGCTGTTCGACCAGGCCGGCCGTCTCGCCGGTGCCGTGAACATCACCTCGTGCCGCGAGGATCTCGAACGCGCCGCGCATCAGCTGGCGCTTGCGGTGACGATGGAGGCGACGCGACGGATGGAGGGCGCGATCTTCCGCAGCCATTTCCGCAACGCCTGGATCGCCACCGTGCCCGGCGATGGCGGCAGCGGCCTGCTCGCCTATGACGACGACCGCCGCATCGTCGGCGCCTGCCGTTCGGCGCGCGCGCTGCTGGGTCTCACCGACGGCCTGATCGCATCCGGCATCGACCTGTCGCGCTATATCAAGTTCGACCATCACGCGGCGCGCGGTGCGGATGATATCGTCGAGCTGCGCCGCGCCGACGGCCGCGCGTTGGGCCATGGCCATGTCGCGCCGCCGCTGCGTGCGAGGTCACCCGCGCCGCGTCGTGACGCGCCTGTCGATCGCTATGACGCGCTGCATCGTCTCGCCGGTCGCGATCCTGGCTTGATCAAAAGTGTAAAACGCCTCAGAAGCATCGGCGATCACAATCTGCCCGTGCTGCTGCATGGCGAGACCGGCGTCGGCAAGGACGTGTTCGCGCGCGCGATCCATGCGGCGAGCAACCGCGCGCGCAACAACTATGTCGCGCTGAACTGTGCGGCGATGCCGGAGAGCCTGATCGACGCCGAGCTGTTCGGCTATGAGGCCGGCGCCTTCACCGGCGCGCGTCGCGACGGCTCAAAGGGTCTGATCGTGCAGGCGGACGGCGGCACGCTGTTCCTCGACGAGATCGGCGACATGCCGATCGCGCTGCAGACCCGCCTCTTGCGCGTGCTGGAAAACCGCGAGGTCTGGCCGCTCGGCGCGCTCAAGCCGGTGCCCGTCGATATCCGCTTGATCAGCGCGACCCATCGCGAGCTCGGCCGCATGGCGGAGCAGGGCGCCTTCCGCGCCGACCTCTATTTCCGCCTGCGCGGCATGGAGGTACGGCTGCCAAGCTTGCGCGAACGCGCGGACCGCGACGTCATCATCCGTCAAATCGCGAGCGAGGAAGCGCCGAACTGCCGGCTCTCGGCCGAGGCCTGGGCGCAGCTCGCGGCCTATCCCTATCCCGGCAACATGCGCCAGCTCCGCCACGTGCTGCGGCTCGCCGGCTGCACGGCGGAAGATGGTGTCATCGCGGACACTGATCTCGATCTGCCGCCATTCGGCGGAAGGCCGGCAGAGCCTGATCTCGAAGCTGCCGAACGCGCGACGATCGTCGAGGCCCTGCGCAAGCACGGCGGTCGCGTCACTGAAGCGGCGCGCGCAATCAAGCTCAGCCGCGCCACGCTCTATCGCAAGATCAAGCAACTGAAGATCTCGTTCTAGTGAGCTCGCGGGCTGCTGTCGGAACCCGGCCGCCGCTCGGCTCTTGATCGATTCTCGTGGATCAGGCGGCAAACGCGTCGCCCCGAACATATGTCCCGAGAGTTCGAGAGAGGAGAGCGCTCGATGGAGGAGATCGAAGTCTTCCTGGCCGTCATCGAGGCCGGCAGCCAAACGGCCGCCGCGCGGCAACTGGGCCGGTCATTGCAATCGGTGAACCGCGCACTGTCCGCTCTGGAACAGAGCGTCGGCGTCGAACTGGTGCGGCGAACCACGCGGCAATCGGTGGCGACCGAAGCGGGGCTGGCGTTCTATCGCCGTGTGAGGCCGGCCTTTACGGAGATCACCGAAGCGCGTCTCGAAGCGGCAAACCGGCGCGTCGAGCCCTCTGGACTTCTGCGGATTGCCGCACCGGTCCTGTTCGGATCGACCCATGTGGTGCCCGTTGTCGCCGAATTCATGGCGCGCTTTCCGCAAATCGAGGCCGACGTCAACATGTCGGACCAGCCTGTCGATGTCGTCGGCGATGGCTTTGATCTTGCCGTCCGGATCAGGGAGTTGCCGGACTCCTCGCTGAAGACCCGGCGGTTGGGAGAGCTGCGCACGGTCGTCTACGGAGCACCTGCCTATTTCGAGTCTCACGGCCGTCCGCATCACCCTCATGATCTCACTAATCATCAATGCATCCTGCGCAGGACCGGTCGGGGCGAAGCCGACATATGGCGATTTCAGATCGACGGCAGCGCGGCGACCGTGCAGGTGAACGGCCGCTTTCACACCGACAACATGACGGCTGCACATACCGCCGCCCGTCATGGCCTCGGTGTCGGATATGGCCCGTTCTGGCAGATCCGCGATCTCGTCGATCAGGGCACATTCGAAATCGTGCTGGAGGCGTTCGAGGCGCCGCGAACGCCGGTGCGTGCCGTGTTTCCGCCAAGCGCGATACCGCCTGCCAAGACACATCTCTTCGTCGATCTCCTGGCGGAGAGGCTGAAGCACGAGCGGCTTTGACGGCAACGACGCGCGCGACGGGGACGCGCCATTCTCTCGATTAGCGGGAATGTCTATCCCGCGATGCGCCAGTTGTCGCGGCGGGCGGTCGATCGCAGATTGAGGTGCAGGGGCCCATCCGCCCGGCGAGGGCGCGGAGGACTGCACCATGACTCCCGATCGACGGACACTTTTGCACGCCGGCGTCAGCGTCACCGCGACGCTGGCTTCCGCCACCTTTGCCGGACAATCGCCGGGCTCGCCCGAGCCGCAGCCGCTCAAAACCTTGCCTTTAGACGACGCGGAATCCCGCGCAGCCGCCGCGCAGGATTTTGGCCACATCATTCAGAGGCAGCCACGGGTTGTCTGCAAACCCAGGTCGAGCGCCGAGATCGCCGACATCCTGCGCTGGGCAAGGCGACAGGAGCTGAAGGTTGCGGCGCGCGGGCAGGGGCATGCCACTTACGGCCGGGCCATGGCCGAAGACGGCATCGTAATGGACCTCAGCGCGCTCACGGCGATCCACCGGGTCGAACCGGATCGTGTCGTGGTCGATGCCGGTGCGACCTGGCACGCGGTGCTGGAGGCGACCCTGGCCAAAGGGCGCGCGCCGCCGGTGCTGACCAACTACCTTGGCCTGTCCGTCGGCGGCACGCTCGCCGTCGGCGGGATCGGCGGGTCTTCGTCTCGCCACGGTCTGCAGACCGACCAGGTTCTGGAACTCGACATTGTCACCGGCGAGGGTGTGGAGCTGACCTGCTCTCCGACCGCGCATGCCGAGCTCTTCGATGCCGTTCGGGCCGGGCTCGCGCAATGCGCCATCATCACCAGAGCAACACTTCGATTGATGCGCGCACCAGAACGCGTCAGGCGTTATCTACTGCACTATACCGATCTGGATTCACTGACCGTCGATCAGCGGCGCGCCCTGGGCGACGCGCGCTTCGATCAGTTGCAGGGCGCTGTCGTGCCCGATGGCGCGGGCAGCTGGCGCTATCAGATGGAAGCGGGCGTGTTCTATGACAGCAGCACGCCTCCCGACGACAAGGCCTTGCTGGCGGGCCTGGCCGACAAGCACGAGATCGTCTCCGACCTGACCTTCGGCGATGACGCCAATGCATTTGCCAAGCTCGAGAAGCTGCTGCGGTCAAACGGCCAATGGTTCAATCCGCATCCCTGGCTGCTGACCTATCTACGCGGCAGCAACGCGCTGGCGGTCGCCAACAAGGTCATTGCCGGGTTGAACAGTGATGATCTCGGCCCGTTCGGGCGGATCACCTACTATCCGATGTTCACGGGCAGCTGCCGTACGCCTCTGCTTAGGCTGCCCGACGAACCCGTCGTCTTCCCGTTCAATCTCATCCGCATTCCGGCATCGCCAGACAAGGCGAATGCGGACCGGCAGGTCGCGCGCAATCGTGCAGTTTACGATCGCATTCGCAGCGCCGGCGGCATGCTGTATCCGGTCAGCGCGCTTGCGATGTCGCCACCGGATTGGATGGATCATTTCGGCCCGCGATGGCCGCTGCTGCGCGAGGCAAAGCACCGTCACGACCCGGGCGGCATTCTCACGCCCGGATATGATCTGTTCTAGATCAGGAGAAGTCCGTCCAGCTCAGATGACGGGCATCGAGGTCGCCGAGCGACGCGGTCTCACGGATTTCCTGCGGGGTATGAAAATGGCCGCGCAGATAGACCAGCGGTTTCGCCGTGGCCGAATGCGACGCGCTGCGGACCTCGCCGACGAAGATCGAATGCGTTGTCGTCTCGAACTCCTGGGCCAGCACGCAGTCGAAGGCCGCGACCGCATCCGTCAGCACCGGGGCGCCGGTCACCCCGCGCGTCCATTGCCCGAACGCAAACCGGTCGTCGCCGTTGACGCCCTTCTGGCCGCTGAAGGTCAGCGCCAGCCCCGCGTGATCCTCGTGCAGGAAATTGATCGCGAAGGCGCCCTCCTCGCGGATTCGCGCATGTGCGCTGGCGTTGCGGTTGACGCAGACGATCAGCGACGGCGGATTGTCCGACAGCGAGCAGGCCGACGTCACCGTCAGCCCGGTGCGCGTGCCGTGCTCGGCGCCGACCGTCACCAGCGCGACCGCGCCGGCGCATTGGCGCATGGCCTGCTTGAAATCCTTTGCGTCGACGCTCACGCGGAAATCTCCGAAATGAATGCGGGTGCGGCAGATTCGCGCCGCACCCGCCTCGGGTCAAGCTGCCTTCTGCGCGGAGCCGAGATGCTTCAGGCGCGGCATCACCTCGTTCTTCAGGAGCGAGAGCGAGTGGTGCCAGGCTTCCGGCTTGTGCTTGTAGTCGAAGCCGAACACGCAGAGCACGCCGAAGCCGCCGACCTCGTCGTAGATCTTCTCGATCTTCTCGGCGACGGTCGCGGGCGAGCCGACGACCCAGTTCCGCTTGGCGCAATATTCGACGGTGACGTCGCTGTCGGGCACATCGGGCGCGTGCTTCAGATAGTCCTTGAAGCCGAAATGGCCGAGCAGCGGCAAGAAGTACTCACCCATCATCCGGCCCATCATGTCGCCGGTCGAGAGCTTCCAGGCCTCCTCGTCGGTGTCGGCGACGAACACCTCGCGCACCAGCCGCCAGTCCGCGCGGTTCGGCTTGCGGCCGGTCTTGGCGGCGCCGATTTCCACGGAGTCCCAATGGCTGCCGACATAGGCCGGATTGAGGTTGAGGCTCATCGGAATGAAGCCGCGCTCGCCGGCGAGCTTCAGGGTGTCCGAGTTCTTCGACAGCCCGGCAACGCCGATTGGCGGATGCGGCGCCTGCAACGGCTTGATGTGAGGCTTGAGGAAGTCGAACATCGTGTCCGGCTTGGTCACCGTCCAGAACTTGCCCTTGTAGGTGAAGGGTGCGGGATCAGACCAAAGCTTCAGGATGATCTCCAGCGCCTCGCGGGTCATGTCGCGGTTCTGCCCGCTCATGCCGTCGACGTTGAACATCGCCCAGTCGCTCGGTAGCCCCGATGCCGCAACGCCGAAATTGAGCCGGCCTTCGGAGAGATGATCGAGCATCGCGACGCGGTTGGCGAGTTCGGCCGGGTGATGGTAGGGCAGCAGGAAGCCGCCCGGTCCGATGCGCAAGCGCTTGGTCTGCATCAGTGCCTGTGCGATCAGCAGGTCCGGCGTGGGATTGGGTTCCCAGGGCGCGGTGTGGTGCTCGCCGATCCAGGCTTCCTGATAGCCGAGCTCGTCGAGCCAGCGCAGGACCTGCAGGTCCCAGTCGTGTCCTTCCTTCAGGCCGCATTCCGGCGGATGCGAAGGCATCGTGAAATAGCCGATCTCCATTGGGTTTCCTCATCTGATGTTGACGCGTCTTGTTGCGCGTTCCTGGACTTGAACAAGACGGCTTTAGCAAGCGGTGTGCCACCGCTTCGCAAGCGGTGTGCCAGCGCATCTCGCGCCTCAGACCCGCGAGAAAAGGCTGGTTTGCGGCGGCAATAGCCGATATCCCGGGGCGGATTTGAAAGGAGCCGTCTCATTGTCGCGAGACGGCGTCTTGCCGGTGAGACGAGGATACAAGTCGAGATGACCGAACCCGCCTATGTCGCGGTGGACTGGGGCACCAGCAGCTTCCGGCTCTGGCTGATCGATCGCGCCGGGAAGGTGCTGGCCGAGCGCCGCAGCAACGAGGGCATGCTGGCCGCGGCCAAGGCCGGCTTCCCCGCCGTGCTGCACTCGCATCTCACGGCTGTCGAGGCACCCGAGCATCTGCCGGTCCTCGTCTGCGGCATGGCCGGTGCCAAGACCGGCTGGGTCGAGGCCGGCTACGTCGATACGCCGGCGCCACTCTCTGCGGTCCTGAAGCAGGCCGCCCGCGTGCCGGGCGAAGTGCGCGACGTCCGCATCCTGCCGGGTATCGCGCAGCGCGACGCCAGGGCGCCGGACGTGATGCGCGGCGAGGAGACACAGCTGCTCGGCGCGCTCGGCTTTGATGCCGCCGGCGAGGCGCTGGTCTGCATGCCCGGCACGCATTCGAAATGGGTGCGCGTGAAGGATGGCACGGTCGCGCATTTTTCCACCTTCATGACGGGCGAGCTCTTCAGCGTGGTCTCGCGCGAGACGATCCTGTCGCTCGCGGTCGCCGGCGCCGACGACGCCGAGGATGTCGCGAGCTTCAAGGCGGCCGTGAAAGCCGCGTACGAAGCGCCTGCCTTTGCGGCTAATCTCCTGTTCGGCGCGCGGTCGCGGCAGCTCTTGTTCGGCGGCACGCCGGCTGCCGCGCGCGAGACACTGTCGGGCACGTTGATCGGCGTCGAGCTGGCGGCGGGGCTCTCCGGCACTGTGCCGAAAACAGGCATCACGCTGATTGCCTCGGGGCGGCTCGCGATGCTGTACCGGCTCGCTTTCGATGCGCTGTCGGTCACTGTGCAGCCGATCGATGCCGATGAAGCCGTCCGCGGCGGCCTGTCGATGGCGGCTGCAGCGATCTGGACGAAGTAGAAGGATTTTTGAGATGAGCGTTCCCTTTCCGCCGATGAAGCGGCCGCTGGTCGCGATCCTGCGCGGCGTCAAGCCGGAGGAGACCGAAGCCATCGTCGGCGTGCTGATCGAGGCCGGCATGACCGCGATCGAGATTCCCCTGAACTCGCCCGATCCGTTCCGTTCGATCGCCACCGCCGTGAAGCAGGCGTCGGCGGGCGTGCTGATCGGCGCCGGCACGGTGCTGACCGCTGCAGATGTCGACCGTCTCAATGATGCTGGCGGCAAGCTGATGGTCTCGCCGAATGTCGACACCGAGGTGCTGGCGCGCGCGCACCAGCACGGCATGGTGACGTTGCCGGGCGTGTTCTCGCCGACCGAGGCTCTGCTTGCCGCGCGCTCCGGCGCGTCGGGCCTGAAATTCTTTCCGGCGAGCGTGCTCGGCGCCTCCGGCATTGCCGCGATCCGCGCCGTGCTGCCGGCCGGCGTGATGATCGCCGCCGTCGGCGGCGTCTCCGATCAGAATTTTGCTGAGTACATCAAGGGCGGCGTGACCGCTTTCGGGCTCGGCTCCAGCCTCTACAAGCCCGGCATGTCGGCGGCCGATGTGGCTTCTCGCGCGAAATTGACGATCACGGCCTATGATCGGGCGATTGCGAAAGACTGAGCCCGCAATAAACAAGCCGTGATGGCGTCGCGGTCGTGCGTTATCCTATCTTGCTGCTACCGGTGAGATCAGGAGACCGACATGGCGATCAACAACGTGGCCGATCTGTTCGTGGCAACGCTCGAGCAGGCCGGCGTCAAGCGCATCTATGGCATCGTCGGCGACAGCCTGAACGCGATCACCGAGGCGCTGCGCCGCCGTGGCACGATCGAATGGATTCATGTCCGGCACGAGGAGGTCGCGGCGTTCGCCGCTGCCGGCGACGCCGAGATGACGGGAAGCCTCGCGGTCTGCGCGGGCTCCTGCGGTCCGGGCAATCTGCACCTGATCAACGGCCTGTTCGACGCGCATCGCAGCCGCGTCCCCGTGCTGGCGATCGCGGCGCAGATCCCCTCGGCGGAGATCGGCGGCGGCTATTTCCAGGAAACCCATCCGCAAGACCTTTTCCGCGAATGCAGCCATTATTGCGAACTGATCTCGGATGCGAGCCAGCTTCCTTTCGTGCTGGAGAACGCGATCCGTGCAGCCGTCGGAATGCGCGGTGTTGCGGTCGTCGCGATGCCCGGAGACGTCGCCTTCCGCGCCGCGCCCAAGCGCGCGCTGTCGACGACGCGCGGGCTCGCGCTGGCGGCGCCAAAAGTCGTGCCGCAGGCCGATGAACTGAAGGCGCTATCGGATCTCCTCAACGGCGCCGAGCGCATCACCCTGTTCTGCGGTCGCGGTTGTGCCGGCGCGCACGCGCCGCTGATGCAGCTTGCGGAGACCTTGAAGAGCCCGATCGTGCATGCGCTCGGCGGCAAGGAGCATGTCGAATACGATAATCCCTACGACGTCGGCATGACCGGCTTCATCGGCTTCTCCTCGGGCTACGCCGCCATGCACGCCTGCGACGCGCTCGTGATGCTCGGCACTGATTTTCCCTACAAGCAATTCTTCCCCAGCGATTGCCAGATCGCGCAGATCGACATCCGCCCGGAGAATCTGGGACGGCGGTGCAGGATCGATCTCGGCCTCGTCGGCGACGTCGGGCTCACCATCGAGGCGCTGCTGCCGCTGCTCAAGTCCAAGACGCAGCGCAAGCATCTCGACGATGCCATCGCGCACTACAAGAAGGCGCGCGAAGGGCTGGACTCGCTGGCGAAGGGCACGCCGGGAGCTAAGCCGATCCATCCGCAATATCTGGCAAAGGTCATCAGCGATCATGCCTCTGACGATGCCGTGTTCACCGCCGATGTCGGCACGCCGACGGTGTGGGCCGCGCGCTATCTCGACATGAACGGCCGTCGCCGGCTGATCGGCTCCTTCGTGCACGGCTCGATGGCCAACGCCATGCCGCAGGCGATCGGCGCGCAGGCCTCGCAGCCCGGTCGTCAGGTGATCTCGCTGTCGGGTGACGGCGGCTTCACCATGCTGATGGGCGACCTGATCACGCTGACGCAGATGAAGCTGCCGGTAAAGGTGGTGGTCTTCAACAATGGCGTGCTCGGCTTCGTCGCGCTGGAGATGAAAGCTGCGGGCTTCGTCGATACCAATGTCGATCTGGAGAACCCGGACTTCGCGGCGATGGCGCGCGCGATGGGCATCTTTGCCAGGCGCGTCGAAGATCCCGGCGAGCTCCCGGGCGCCATGAAGGAGATGCTCGCGCACAACGGGCCGGCGCTGCTCGACGTCGTCACCGCCAAGCAGGAGCTGTCGATGCCGCCGACCATCACGCCCGAGCAGATCAAGGGTTTCAGCCTCTGGGTCTTGCGTGCAGTGATGAACGGCCGCGGCGACGAGGTGCTCGACCTCGCGAAGACGAACCTGCTGCCGCGCTAGGGCGTGCACTCATACTTCGTCGCGTCCCTTTTGCTTTCGGAAGTTGACGGTGAAGCGGACGCAGCCTCTCGGCCTTGGGCCAAGAGCTGACCTGCGACGACTGATCGCCTTGCTATTCGCACAACAGGGTTGTAGTTTTATTCGTTACTCGCGGAGAATGCCGTTTAGGCCGTCCAGACTTCGGGAGGGCATAATCATGGACGTCGAACTGCAGATTAATAACAGCATCGCTCCAGAGGCACGGTTCGTTACATGGTCACCGTCTCCGTGCCGGATTCGTGTGACCAATCCCATCGGCACCAATGCGCCAACCGTCAGCGTAAGGATCGCCGGTGTATCGGCGGCAAATGGCGGCGCGGTCAGGTTCCGCAGCGGCACAACCGGAGCGTTCGCGAGCACTCTCACGCTGACCGTCCCGACAAGCGGCGCGACGGTTTCGTTCTTCACGGCCGGGAAGTTCGGCCGGCCGAGTATCCATAACGGCGACGTCAAGATCGAGGCTCGCGTGGGAAACACGCTGGTCGGAACTGTCGCGCTGATGGTGCGCATCCGCAAGAACGCCAACAATCTCACCAATGGTGAGCGCGACCGGTTCATCGCGGCGTTCGCCAAGCTCAATAATCAGGGGCTCGGGCGATTCGCAGATTTCAACAACATGCACAAGGAGCCCGGCTATTTCCAGGCGCACGCCGCGCCTGGCTTCTTGCCCTGGCATCGCGCCTATCTGCTCGACCTTGAGCGCGAGCTTCAAGCAATTGATCCGAGCGTGCCACTGCCCTACTGGCGCTTCGACCAACCCGCTCCGAACATTTTCACACGCGACTTCCTCGGGGAGTCCGACGCGAATGGCACCGTGAAATTCCGCAACGGCAACCCGCTGGAATTCTGGCAAACGGACAACACGCCAGGGGTCAAACGCAGACCGGACTTTCCCACCTCGCAGGCTCCGCCCAATCTTATGAATGAGGCGCAGACGCTGGCACTCGGCAATCAGTTTCGCGTGTTCCGGAGCATGGAAGGTGACCCGCACGGGCTCGCGCATATCAGCTTTGGCGGTTCCATCCACGACCCACCGACCGCGGCAAAAGACCCGCTGTTTTTCCTGCTTCACTGCAACGTCGATCGGTTGTGGGCAAAATGGCAACGTCAGAACGGCCGCTTCGACCCAGGAGTCGCATCATCATTCGATGATAGACCGACCAGTCGGCCGGGCCACAGACTGAACGACACCATGTGGCCCTGGAACGGCATCACCAATGCCACCGACCCCACCCGTCCATCGACGGCACCGGGCGGACCCTTGGCAACATCGCCCTACATCGCGGCGCCGGGCCTGCAACCGCGTGTTCGAGACTGTATCGATTACCACGGCGTCGTTAATGCGGCGTCCAACATGGGATTCAACTATGATGATGTACAGGTCTAGCGCGCTCTTGCGCGAGGAGACGAGATGATGGCAACGAAACGGAAAGTTGCAAGGAAGGTCTCAACCCGAAAGAAGATAGCTGGTGCCCCGGCCCTAGTTCAAGTGGCGGAAAACACCGACGATGTTCAGCGCCGACTGAAAGTTCTGTGCGACACCAGCAAGCCCATCGAGGTGCGGATGGCCGCGCTGCAATCGCTCGGCGCGGCGGCGTTCAGTGTTGCCAACTTCGAATCGGTTAATGCAGACTACATTGCTGCCCTGCGGGAAGTCTCGACGGATTCTCATGAGCAGCTGCGGCGGCGCGCGCTTGGCATTCTCACGCGCAACAAGGATGGCTTTGCGCAGAAGAAGCTTCTGAACGGTCTGAAGGATCCCGCCAAGGCGCTGCTCCCGCCCGAGAAGGCGCTTCAGCTTCTCGGCAATGATGTGCACACGGAAGCCTACTCGGTCGCACGGGCAATCGTGAAGAAGCCACCGAACCAAGAGGCGAGGCGTGAGGCGTTACGTCTGCTCGCAGCCGACGCGAAGTCGGCGCCGCTGTTCGAGAAGGTGCTCCGCGACAAGAAAGAGTTGCGCGAGAACCGGCAGCTCGCAGCCTCTGCATTGCATTCGCTGAACCCGGAAAAGCTGCAACAGCAGGCGCTCAAGATCCTGAAGGACAAATCAGATTATGCGGATATCAAGGCCACCAGCTTGGCCGCGCTGGAACAATTCGGCGACGACGCTGCGCTCGGCAAGGACAAGGCCCTGATGCAGAGCGTCAATCGCTTCAATTCATCCAAGACGCCAGCGAAATACAAGCAGACTGCGCGTCGCTTCCTCAGCAAGTACGGTCAGTAAAATGGCGTTCTCCGGCAACGCAACGCGCGCGATGTCGGAAGACGAGTTCGCCGGTCTAGTCAACGCGCTTGCCGCCGATCCGCTCCGCAGCGCGAAACTCATTGATTTGCTGCGCGAAGAACATCCCGTCTACGGCGGGCGAGGGACGGCGACCGTCGTACGCATGCGAGGTTGGATCTTGCTCGCGCTGGCGCGCTCCGGACTCTCCGATCATGCGCTGATCTTCGTGCTTGAAGAGCTCGACACGGGTATCGATGCTTACTTGGTTGCCGCGGCCGCCCGGGCATTGCGTTCCTATGCGCAACCGAATGAAAGTTTTGCGCCGTTCGTCGTGCGTGCCCTCAACCAGATTCGATACCATGACGAGCCGATGTCGTTCGAGAGCTACGGCGAGTACGCCACCTCATCCACCGGGACGAGCGCGGTATCCGAATTGCTGGCAACTCTGGCCTGGCTCGGTCCGAACGCGCGGGCAGTTCTGCCGCAGCTCGAGCGCTGGCGCGCTGAGCCCGGGCTGTCACGAAAGCGGCGAATCGATCTCGATCGGGCTCTGCAGGTCATCCATGGGCCCGCCGACGGCGTTCGATCATGCTGCGGTGGCTTGCCGGAAGGCAGAAATACCTCGATCCGAACGTCGATTGCTCGCTTTGAGTCCAAATCGATCGACGCCATCATTATGCAGGATCAAGATGGGAAATTGCTGAAGTTCGTCGAATTCTTCAGCGGCTGCCCATCCATCGTGGTCTTCTTCTATACACGGTGTGATAATCCATTGAAGTGCTCGCTCAACGTCACAAAACTTGCACGCGTCCAGGCATTGCTCGATGCGCAAGGTCTCGCCAGGCGCATCCACACGGCCGCAATCACGTACGATCCGGAGTTCGATCGGGCCGAGCGGTTACGCGTCTACGGCAAGGACCGTGCTGTACGTATGGATGAAGATCACCGGATGCTACGGGCCATCAAAGGCAATGATGCGTTGCGGGAGTATTTTGAGCTCGGCGTCAATTTCGGTGAGTCGCTGGTAAACCGTCACCGCATAGAGCTCTACATCCTTGATGCCGCGGGACGGATCGCGGTTGCTTTCGAGCGCCTCCAGTGGGACGAGGAGCAAATTGTGAGCTGCGCGGTCGAAACGTTGAATGATCGCGCCTTGCGCTAGCTAGCCGCGCTTCACCGATGGCGCGGGCAGCCGCTCGTGGCGGTGCTGGAAGCGTTGCCAGTGCAGCACGATGCCGATCAGCAGGGCGGGCACGAAGCCGAGCGCGATCAGGAAATGCGGCAGCTGCGTCGGCGAGATGAACGCAATGGCGATGTCGGAGATCAGCCAGAGCGCCGCGAACATCACGGCGAAATCGGTGCGCGGGCAGCGCAGATAGTAGAACACGGCGGTGATGACGATGGCGGGCCCGATCGCGATGCCGATCATCACCGCAGTCAGCTCCTTCGGCGTCAGTGCGTCGAGCACCATCGATGCCAGCAGCCAGAGCGCGGCGAACATGGCGATGATGTCGAGCGGATGCCGCAACCCAATACCTCTCGTGAGGGACGCGCTATCGTTGTGGCCCGGCCCCCGGCCGTCAAGGGAAAATACGTCTATTCCTCGTCGCTTCCGGGCGTTGGCCGCAGCATGAAATGGCCGAAAGCGGTGGCGATCGGCTTGTTCGCATCGTCCTGCCAGGCCCGCGCCTCGAAGGCGACGATGCGCCGGCCCTGTTTCACGATCGACACGTTGGCAACTGTGTCGAGCGCGCGGCCGGAACGTAAATAGTTAACGGTGAGCCCGATCGGCTTGGGCAGCGCGGCGATGCCGAGCTCACGCCTCACGCCGAGGATCGCGGTGGTCTCGAGGAAGGCGCCGGTCATGCCGCCATGGATCGCGGGCAGGATCGGATTGCCGATGATCTTCGGCGAGAACGGCATCGTCAGCGTGCCGTCGTCGTTGACGCGAATGCCGAGGCAGCGCGCGAACGGGCTGCTCGCGAACGGGCCGTCCGGATCATCGGGCGCCTCAAGCATCGGGATGCTGCGTGAATCCATCCTGCGGTCCGCCAGCATGTTGGTGCGGTTGGCGCCGATCATGAAGCACGCGGTCGCGGTCGCGACCGGATCGTCCTCGGATTCCTGGTAGGCGGTGGAGCGTACGAAGGCGATCGAGCGCGTGGTGCGATAGCAGACCGAATGCGCCTTGATGTCGAGGCCGGGCGTTGCCGGCTTCTGATAGTCGATGCGCAAGTCCAGCGTTGCGATGGCGCGCGTGCCGTCGAGCGCAAGTTGCACCGCCATGCCGCAGCTCTCGTCCAGCATCGCGGTGACGACGCCGCCATGCAGCACGCCGGTGTCGGTGTCGCCGACGAAGACGGGGCGGTAGGGCAGGCTGGACCAGGCCTCGGCGGGTGCGAAGCGGTCGAGCTGGAGCCCGCTGATATGGCCGTAATCGGAGCGGCGGCCCTTGATCGCCTCGGCGAGTTCCTCGAACGGGAGGGTGGTCGGAGTGTTGGACATGGCAACGTTGTAGACCAGTGTCGGGCGTCGCGCAAAACCCCGAACGGGGCCGGTTTGGCCTCGACAGGGCGGGCCGAAGCAACGATGGTGGGCGCTTCGTCCGTCGACTAGCCGTAAGGAGTGCCCATGGCCGACCCCGAAACGCCCGCGACCAATCAGGGGCCCGTCACGATTTCGAGCTCGAGCTCGGAGCGGGCGCCGATCATCTATTTCGACGGCGCATCCTGCTTCGGCCATCACAACGGTGCGATCCAGATCGAGCTCGCTGCGAACCTGCTGATGCCGGTCGGCGCCGCCGTCAGGGTCGACGTGGTCCAGACCGCGCACTTACGTTGCAGCGTGGCCGCCGCGCTGGCGCTGCGAGAGGCACTCGACAAGGCACTTGCGATGTACCGGCAGGGCCAGCAGCAGCCGACGGAGGAGATTCCGGCGATGAAGAATTGACGCCGACGGTTTGGAGGTTGGCTCGCGCGCTCGGCCTGATGGTTCGAGACGACCGCTTCGCGGTCTCCTCACCATGAGGGTCTAACATCGCGCCGCGACACCAGACCTCATCCTGAGGAGCCCGCCAAAGCGGGCGTCTCGAAGGATGGCCGCAAGGCAGTCGACGCTCATCCAAGGCGAATAGCGCAGCCTAGCCGACATGCACCTTCGGCTTCTTGCCGCCGTTCCACTTGCCGTCGATGGCGCGCTCGATCTGGGCGGCGAGCTGCAGCAAGAGGCCGTCATTGGCCTGCTTGGCGATCGCCTGGATGCCGAGCGGCAGGCCGTGCTCCTGGGTCGCCATCGGCATCGAGATCGCCGGCATGCCGCAGAGATTGGCGAGCGGCGTGAAGGCGAAGAAGCGCCAGAGATTGCCGAACCAGTCGAGCACATCCGGATTGTCGGAGATGGTGAGATATTCTTTGGTGCCGACCTTCGGCGTCGGCAGCGCCGTGATCGGCGTCAGGATCATGTCCCACTGCTCGAAGAAGGCACCGAAGCCACGCGAGGTCGTGTTGAACACGCCCTGCATCTTCGCGCGCTCGGCGAAGCTCGTGTGCCGGCCGGCTTCCCAGATGCGGATGTTCATGGGCTCGATGAGATCTTCCGGCGGCTTGTCCAGCCCGCGCGCCGCGAGCATGTTGGAGATCACCACCGCAAAATTGCTGATGTAGCAGGTCGTCTGCGCCTCGAACGCGGCGCGGAAGTCGAGCTCGGGCAGCGCGTAGTCGACGTGATGGCCGAGGCCTTCGAGGAAACGGCCCGCCTTCTCCAGCTCGGCCGCGATCTCGGGCGTCGCGGTGTAGTCGCCCCAGGTGTGCGAGAGCGCGATGCGCAGCTTTGACGGATCGCGCTTGATCATCTCGGAATAGGGCTGCGCCGTGGTCCAGAACGGCATGAACTCGCCGGGTGCCGGCCCGCGGGCATGATCGACGAAGGCCGCGGTGTCGCGCACCGAGCGCGACTGGCAGCCCTGGATCGAGACGAGGCCGGTGAGATCGGACATGTGCGGGGCGAGCGAGAACACGCCGCGCGAGACCTTCAGGCCGATATTGCCGTTGACGCCGGCGGGAATGCGGATCGAGCCGCCGCCGTCGGTCGCATGTGCGATCGGCACCACGCCGGCCGCGACCATCGCGGCGCTGCCCGCCGACGAGCCGCAGGTGGTGTAGTCGGTATTCCAGGGATTGCGCGTGACGTAGACGGCGGGGTTGTCGGCCGAGCTGCACACGCCGAATTCCGGCGTCGTGGTGCGGCCGATCAGGTTGAGGCCAGCCTGACGGAATTTACCGGTCAGGAAGGTGTCGGCGCTCGCGCGATTGCCGCGCATCAGCAACGAGCCCATTTCCTGGAGACGGCCCTTCATGGTCGGCCCGAGGTCCTTCATCAGGAAGGGCAGGCCGGCGAACGGGCCGGCGAGATTGGCGCCGTCCCCGGCCGGGTCGGCGATCACGTCCTCGAACAGCTCGACCACACCCGACAGTGCCGGATTGACCTTGGCAACGCCGGCGGCGGCCTGGCGCGCCAGTTCCTTCGCTGTCAGCTCACCCTTGCGCACGCGCGCCGCGAGGCCAACGCCGTCGTGCTGCGCCCATTCATTCCAGCTCATCGGCAACGTCATGAAATCCAAATCCCCAAAAGGTGCGGCGTCACCTTTTTCGCAAGGGCCCGCGTGAATCAACTGAGCCGGCGCGAAGGGCAGGGTTGCGCCGGGCGGAGAGGTCGCCGCGTCATTAAGACAGCCGCGCGATGACCGCAACCGGCCCGCCGCCGGCCGGGCCCTGATGCTCGGCGCCGCCGGAGACATAGACCGCGCCGGTGCCGGCAAGGCCCGCGATCAGGCCGCCGACGGCGGCGCGGGCATGACGCGTCGAGCTGATGTCGGTGTCTTCCAGCATGGTGTGGCGGAAGCCGCGCACGCTGCCATCAGGCGAAGCCTCGGCCTTGGCGAAGATGTTGACGAGCTCGCGGCCTGCGGTCGCGTGCGGCGCGACGCCAAGTCCGACACTGTCCAACGCAGATAACACCGCCGGTGCATCGATGGCGTCGTTCATCACGGCGTGCCCGATCTCGAACCCGCTCGCTGACGACGCCGAGTTGCCAAGTACGATGACGACGTTGTGCATCAGCTCGATGCCGGACGAGGTCGAGGCGACCTTCGAGAACAGATCGTAGCGGTGCAGCACGTCCTGGTCGCGAAGATCGGTAGTGATCTCGCCGAGCGCGACCGCAACGCCGAGCGCGGAAGCTCCGCGCGAATAGGCCATCGAGCTGTAGGCGCTGGTCGTGACAGTCTTGTTGCCGCGTGCGTTGGCCGCGGCGACGCGGTCGCTGGTGAGCAGCGGGCATTTGATCTGCACGAAATGGACATCAGTGGGATCGGTGATGCCGGCATCCTCCATCGCGGCTTTCACCGCCTCGGCGGTCTCCGCGATCTGTGCCGTGCGCCCGAGCTGCTCGGGGAGAAAATCCCGCGTGTGCGCCATGCCGATGCTCAGGCGCTTGCCCGACATGCCTGCCGGCCGCGCCTCGACCTCCTCGCGCGTGAAAATCGTGATGTGCGGGCTGAGCACGCCTTCGGTGCCGCCCGACATGACGAAGGCGATGCGCTGCTCGACCGCCTCTGGTGACAGGCTGAGCTGCGGTGCCAGCGCCGCACACAGCGCCGCGACGGCATACTCCCGGGTAAAATCGTTGACGCCGCCATTGCCTTCGGTCTTGCCGAGGATGGCCAAAATCGTTGTCGGGTCGATCGCGCCGGAGCCGATCATAGCCATGAGGCCGGAGACGTCGCCGGGGCCGGTGGTGGCGACCTTGACGACGCCGACCGATGCTGTGCGCATGGTAGTCCTCATATGGAGTTCGGTGGTCCGGCGGGTCAACCAGCCGTGGAACAGCCGCTTCTGTCAAGCCACTGGCGATGCGCCGACATCCCCAAGATTGTGGCGAGATCGCATCGGTTCAACAAAAAAATCCTCTGTCGACGGTTGCGCGCCGCACCTTGATGAATCAACCTCGGTTGGTCCATAAGCGGCGTCCCGCGGTCGGTGGTTCGCCCCGCGTCGCGTGCTTGGAAGAGGGATTCTCGCGTGGCAAATATCAACCAGAAAATTGCGCAGGAGCTTGGGGTACGAGCGGAGCAGGTCGAGGCGACGGTGACGCTGCTCGACGGCGGCGCCACGGTTCCCTTCATCGCGCGCTACCGCAAGGAAGCGACCGGTGCGCTCGACGACGCGCAATTGCGCACCCTGGAGGAGCGCCTGGGTTACCTGCGCGAGCTCGAAGACCGCCGCAAGGCCATCCTCGAATCGGTCCGCGAGCAGGGCAAGCTCGATGCCGCACTGGAAGCCTCCATTCTCGCCGCCGACAGCAAGGCGCGCCTCGAAGACATCTACCTGCCGTTCAAGCCGAAGCGCCGCACCAAGGCCGAGATCGCCAAGGAGGCCGGCCTCGAGCCGCTCGCCAATCAACTCATGGCGGAGTCCGGCAACGATCCGAAGGTCGTGGCCGAAGGTTACATCAATGCCGAGAAGGGCGTCGCGGATGCCGCTGCCGCGCTCGACGGCGCCCGCGCCATCCTGGTCGAACGCTTCGACGAGGACGCCGATCTGATCGGCGCGCTTCGCGAGGAGATGTGGACCAATGCGCGCATGGCCTCCAAGGTGCGCGACGGCAAGAAGACCGAGGGCGAAAAATTCGCCGACTATTTCGAGTTCTCCGAGCCGCTGACCAAGCTCCCGTCGCACCGCATCCTCGCGATGTTCCGCGGCGAGAAGGAAGAGGTCCTCGATCTCCAGATCCAGGCCGAAGCCGAAGCGCCGCCGCCGGGCGTGCCGAGCGCCTATGAACTGAAGATCATGAAGCGGTTCGGTATCGCCGACCTCAAGCGCGCCGGCGACCGCTGGCTGATCGATACCGTGCGCTGGGCCTGGCGTACCAAGATCCAGGTGCATCTCAACATCGACCTGCGCATGCGGCTGTGGAACGCGGCCGAGACCGAGGCCGTGCGCGTGTTCGCCTCCAATCTGCGCGACCTGCTGCTCGCGGCGCCCGCCGGCACCCGCGTCACCATGGGCCTCGACCCCGGCTACCGCACCGGCGTCAAGGTCGCCGTCACCGACGCGACCGGCAAGGTGGTCGATACCGCCGTGATCTATCCGCACGAGCCGCAGCGGCAGTGGAACGAGTCGCTTGCGATCCTCGGCAAGCTCGCGCTGAAGCATCGCGTCGAGCTGATCGCGATCGGCAACGGCACCGCCTCGCGCGAAACCGACAAGCTCGCAGGCGATCTCGTCAAGGGTCTGGCCGAGCTGAAGATGACCAAGATCGTGGTATCGGAAGCCGGCGCGTCGGTCTATTCGGCCTCGGCTTTTGCCTCGGAGGAGTTGCCGGGCCTCGACGTCACCCTGCGTGGTGCGGTCTCGATCGCGCGTCGCCTCCAGGATCCGCTTGCCGAGCTCGTCAAGATCGAGCCCAAGGCGATCGGCGTCGGCCAGTACCAGCACGACCTCGGCCAGGCCAAGCTCGCCAAATCGCTCGATGCCGTGGTCGAAGACTGCGTGAACGCGGTCGGCGTCGACGTCAACACCGCCTCGGCGCCGCTGCTTGCGCGCGTGTCGGGAGTCGGCTCGGGCCTTGCCCAGAGCATCGTGGCACACCGCGACGCCAACGGCCCGTTCAAGTCGCGCAAGGCGCTGAAGGAGGTGCCGCGGCTCGGGCCGAAGGCGTTCGAGCAGTGCGCCGGGTTCCTGCGCATCCTCGGCGGCGAGGACCCGCTCGATGCGTCCGGCGTGCATCCGGAAGCCTATCCGGTGGTGCGCCGCATTCTCAGCGCCACCAAGAGCGATATCAAGGCGCTGATCGGCAGCAGCGAGATCGTCCGCACATTGAAGCCGAAGGATTTCGTCGACGAGACCTTCGGCCTGCCGACCGTCACCGACATCTTGCGCGAGCTCGAAAAACCCGGCCGCGATCCGCGCCCGGCGTTCAAGGCCGCTGTGTTCAAGGAGGGCGTCGAGGAGATCAAGCATCTCCAGAAGGGCATGATCCTCGAGGGCACCGTGACCAACGTTGCCGCCTTCGGCGCCTTCGTCGATATCGGCGTGCACCAGGACGGCCTGGTTCACATCTCGGCGATGTCCAAGACCTACATCAAGGATCCGCGCGAGGTGGTGAAGCCCGGCGACATCGTCAAGGTGAAGGTGCTGGACTTCGAGGTCGCCCGCAAGCGCATCTCGCTGACCCTGCGTCTCGACGACGAGGTCGGTGCCAAGAAGGACGCGCCCGGCATGCAGCGCGACAACAGCTCGCGCAACCCCGCCCGCATGACCTCCTCGGCGCCGCGCAAGCAGGAGTCCTCCGGCGGTGGCGGTGCCCTCGCCGAAGCCATGCGTCGCGCGGCCGAAAAGAACAACGGCAAGCGGGCGTGACTTTTTAAACCTCTCCCCGCAAGAGCGGGGCGAGGGAGTGAGAGAGCGGGGCCTCCCTGACATCCGCGTCAGAATCTGGCGCGTTTGTAAGTTGAAGGTGCCCGTCCCTTCCTCTCATCTGATCCTCCTCGCGCGGCAGAAAGATCGCCGCGCAGCACGGAGGATGCTTCGATGGACAACAAGCTTCTCAAAGGCGTCACTGCGGTGACGCTCGCCGCGATGATGGCGCTCGCTTCACCTGTGCTTGCCCGTGGCGGCGGCGGTGGCGGAGGGCATGGCGGTGGCGGCTTCGGCGGTGGCGGCCACGGTGGCTTTGGCGGTGGCGGGCATTTCGGCGGTGGCGGAATGCATGCGGGCGGCTTCGGCGGTATGCGCGCGGGTGGTTTCGGCGGCATGCATGTCGGCGGGATGGGTGGCGCGCGCTTTGCTGGCGCCCCGGGCTTCGGTGGAGCACGCTTCGCCGGTTCGCCAATGGTCGCCCGTGCTGCCATGGGACCGCGCTTTGTCGGTGCACCATTGGCGACCCGCGCCGCTTTCGGCCCGCGGTTTGCTGGCCCGGGCTGGCACGGCAGGCCGTTCATTGGTCGCCATGCCTTCTTCCACCGTCACCGCTTCAACCGGTTCGCTTTCGTCGGCGCGCCGTTCTTCTATGCCAACTATGCCAATTATTACGACGATGGCTGCTGGCAAAGGAGCTGGACAGCCTATGGGTGGCAATGGGTCAATGTGTGCGGAGACTATTGGTAGTCGCATCGCGGTACCGCACCATTGTCGCGATCGCCACCGGGCGGTTCCGCTCAGCCCCGGAACGGGATAGTCTGGTGGCGATCGTCGCGCGGAGTTTTGCATGACCGGAGGTCACCGCCGCATTCTGGTCGTCGAGGACGATCCGGAAACCGCAGGCCAGCTCGTCGAGGAGCTGACGACCTCTGGTTACGAGGTCGATCTCGCAGCCAACGGGCGCGAAGCCCTGAGCCATGGTGCTGCGCGCGACTATGCCGTGATCACCATCGACCGTATGCTGCCCGACATCGACGGCATAACGATGATGCGGCAATTGCGCGACGACGGCATCGCCGCGCCCTTCCTGATCATCTCGGCGCTCGGCGAGGTCGACGACCGCGTGCGCGGCCTGCGCGCCGGCGGCGACGACTATCTCGTCAAGCCGTTCTCTTTCACTGAATTGCTGGCAAGGCTCGAGGCTCTCGGCCGCCGTAGCGAGACCATCGCCAAGGAAACGCTTCTGCGCGTCGGCGATCTCGCCATCGACCTGATCGCGCGCAGCGCGAGCCGCCGGGGCCGGAAGATTCCACTGCTGCCGCGCGAATTCCAGTTGCTGGAATACCTCGTCCGCAACGAGGGCCGCGTGGTCTCCCGGGCGATGCTGCTCCAGCATGTCTGGGACCTGCATTTCGATCCCTCCACCAACATCATCGACGTCTATGTCGGGCGGGTCCGCCGCAAGGTCGACGATGCCCAGGCCTACCCGCTGATCCACACCATCCGCGGCATCGGATATTGCCT
Source organism: Bradyrhizobium sp. CCGB01 (assembly GCF_024199795.1). Taxonomy (NCBI): domain Bacteria; kingdom Pseudomonadati; phylum Pseudomonadota; class Alphaproteobacteria; order Hyphomicrobiales; family Nitrobacteraceae; genus Bradyrhizobium; species Bradyrhizobium sp. CCGB01. The sequence goes on along the minus strand of NZ_JANADK010000001.1, from coordinate 8,190,772 downwards.
CCGTGCTCCTGGCTAAGACTCTCCGCTCCTCGACCTTCCGTCTGGCGCTGATCGCGATCGCGGCGTTCGGGCTGATCGTCGCGGCGATCATGGCCTATGTCTATTTCGGCACGATCGCCTATGTGCAGGGCCGGGTCGGCGACGCCGGCGACCACAGCGGCTTCACCGCGATGATCGAGCTCGCGATGGTCGCGGTCGCGGTGCTGCTGGCCGTGCTGGCCGGTCTCGCCGCGGTGCTGGTCACGCGTCGCACGGTCGGGCGGATCGAGGAGATCAACGCCACCAGCCGCGCCATCATGCTGTCCGGCCTCGACCGGCGCATCCCGTTGCGCGGCAGCAACGACGAATGGGACCGCGTCGCCGAAAACCTCAACCAGATGCTCGACCGCATCGAGACATTGATGGGCGAGGTCAAGCAGGTCAGCGACAATGTCGCTCACGATCTGCGCACGCCGCTGACGCGCATGCGCGGCCGGCTGGAAAAGGCCTATCACCATGAGCGCAGCGGTGAGGCCGATGCCGTGCTGATCGGCGACACCATCGCCGATCTCGATTCCGTGCTCGGCATGTTCGCTTCCATCACGCGGATCTCGGAAATCGAGACCCGCGCCCGCCGGAGCGCGTTTCGCGCGCTGAACCTCACTGAAATTGCCGGCGAGGTTGTCGAGCTCTACGACGCCGCGGCGGAGCAGGTGGCGACCCGCCTCAGCCTTGGCGGCGACCGCGAGGTGGCGATCACGGGGGACCGCGACCTGCTGTTTGACGCCATCGCCAATCTCGTCGACAACGCGATCAAGCACGGCCGCGCAGGCGGGCAGGTCACCGTGACCTGCCGCAGCGCCGGCGGCGGGGCCGTGATTGCGATCGCCGACGATGGTCCGGGCATTCCCGCAGACCGGCGCGATCACGTGTTCAAGCGCTTCTACCGGCTCGAACAGAGCCGCTACACGCCGGGCAACGGTCTGGGCTTGAGCCTGGTCGCGGCCGTTGCGGGCCTCCATGGCGCCGAGATTGCGCTGCACGACAACGCGCCCGGCCTCACGGTCCGGCTCAGCTTTCCGGTGACGTCAGCGCACTAGGAGCTGCGTCATAGCTCGATCACGCCGCGGCGTGCCGCATGCGCGACCGCGTCGGTGCGGCCGGTGGCGTCCAGCTTGTCGAGCAGCGAGCCGACGTGGAATTTGACCGTGTGCACTGAAATGCCGAGCTGGCGCGCGATCATCTTGTTGGACCCGCCTTCCGCCATCAGCGCCAGCACGTCGAGCTCGCGCTGCGTCAGTGCGATGTCCTCAGGCATGCTGCGCGGATCTCGGGCCACGACCGTCGCCGTGGCAGCCTCGCCGGGTGCGGCGAGGCGAAGCCCGGCGATGCCGCCGAGCAGCGTCGCGAGGCGATCGGCGAGGGCGGGGTCGTCGATCTCCAGGGCGAGCACGATCTCGGCTGCGTTGTCCTCGCTCACGCCTCCGGCCTCTCGCCGATCGTGACCTTGAAGCTGATCGGCTCGCCGCCGCGGCGCACCGCGACATCGACCACCGTGCCGACGCTCGCAGGTCCCAGCGTCCGCGACAGCGCGCGCACGCCGGAGAGTTTCTGGTCGTTGACCGCGACGATCACGTCGCCCTGGCGGATGCCGGTCGCGGCGGAGGGCCCGGCCTTGTCGACATTCATCACCATCGCACCGACGCCGTCGTCGAGCCGCACCGGCTGAAGCCCGACGCCGAGATAGCCGCGCGCGATGCGGCCGCGCGTCTCGAGCTGCGCCGCGACCCGCTCGATCGTCGCCGTCGGGATCACCAGCACGCGCCGCGGCCCGAGCACGGCCATGCCGAAGGCTTCACCCGATGCATCGAGCGCAAGCCCGCCCTGCTGGGCGAAGCGCAGGCGCACGTCGAGCTCGATCCGTGCATCGATGTCGCCGCCGCGCAAGGAGCGCCAGCTCTTGCCGGACTGTGACACCATGCCGAGCGCCGCGCTCGGCGCATCGCGATCGGCGGCGACGACGACCGACAACGTGCCGAGCGGCGGGACGGTCGCGGCCAGCTTGACCGGCGCGATACCGGCATCGGTGCGCAGCAGCGCGATATCGGTCGTATGGTCGCGGCCGGCGATCGTGGCGGCGACAGTTTTACCGTCGGGGAGGCTGATCTGGACCTCGCCCTCGTCGGCCAGCGCTTCGTCGGCGGTGACGATCAGGCCGGATTTCCAGACGAATCCGGTGGCGCGGGAGCGATGCGAATGCACCGCGACGACGGATGGCGCGGTGCGCGCCACGACATCCGCGAGCGCGGACGACAATGAGGACAGGGCAGTGGGGTCGGTCATGGAAGGCTCCTGTAAATTGTCCTCAATCTGGGATGTCGCGGCCGATTGCGAAACTGGCCGGGTGGCCAGGACGGATGGGACGGACCGAGCCTCCGTAAGACCACGGCCGACGAACATGTGATTGGGAGCCGCTCACGGGAACGTGTAGCAATCCGAAAATTGCGCCACGGCCTTATGTTTCCAGCGAGCCTCGACCGATGACCATCGACCTCACCCGCCGTACCCTGCTCCAACTCGCCGGTGCGAGTTCGCTCGCGATGGCCGCCGCCGCTGCTGCGCGTGCCGAGGGCACCCCGCAAGGCGGCGGGCCGACTTATGCCAGCCGCACGCCGATGCGGGTGGGCATGGTGACGCTCCGGGTGAAGAACCTCGACAAGGTTGCCGACTATTACCGCGACGTGATCGGGCTCGCGGTGATGGAGCGCTCGGCGAGCGTCGCAAGGCTCGGCACGGCCGGCATCGCGCTGCTGGTGCTCGAGGCCCGTCCCGAAGCCGCGATCGAGCCGCGCAACGCCGCTGGCCTCTACCACACCGCCTTCCTGATGCCGACGCGCAAGGATCTGGCGCGCTGGCTGGTGCACGCGGCCTCGCATCGCGTGCCGCTGTCCGGCTTCGCCGATCATCTCGTCAGCGAGTCCGTCTATCTCGACGACCCCGAAGGTAACGGCATCGAGGTCTATGCCGACCGCGATCCCTCGCAATGGCAGTGGAGCGAGGGCAGCGTGAAGATGGCGTCCGACGAGCTCAACATCCCCGACCTGCTGTCGCTGACCAACACGCGCGTGGCAGACTACGCCAAGGCGCCGGACGGCCTGCGCATCGGTCACATGCATTTGCGCGTCGGCGATCTCGCGCAGGCGCAGAGTTTTTACCACGGCACGATTGGCCTCGACCCGACCCGCAGCCGCAATGGCGCTGCATTCCTGTCGTCGGGCCGGTATCACCATCACCTCGGCATGAATGTCTGGCAGAGCCAGGGCGCCGGCCAGCGTGACGATCAGGCGACAGGCCTCGCCTGGTTCTCGCTGGTGATGGCGAAGCAGGACATTCTTGCCGCGCAAGAAGAGCGCCTGCGCAAGGGCGGTGCGCAGGTCACGGCGCTCGCCAACGGTGTGGAGGCCGTCGATCCCTGGGGCACGCGGGTGCGCTTGATCAGGGTTTGATCGCCGCCGCCGGCATTGCTAAGACCCGTCAGGCGCTAGCCAGTTTTCTGGGGTTCACACCTGACATGTCCGATTTTCACGGCGTTTTTCCCTACCTCGTTTCGCCCGTCGATGCCGATGGCACGGTGCGCACCGAAGTCCTCGGCAAGCTCTGCGACGATTTGATCGGTGCAGGCGTGCACGGGCTGACGCCGCTGGGCTCGACCGGCGAGTTTGCCTATCTCAATGCCGCGCAACGCATGGCGGTCGTGCAGACCACGATCGAGGCCGCGAAAGGCCGCGTGCCCGTCGTGGCCGGCGTTGCCTCGACCTCGACGGCGGACGCGGTGGCGCAGGCAAAGGCGTATCAGAAGCTTGGCGCCAACGGCATTCTGGCGATCCTGGAGGCCTATTTCCCGCTCGCTGATGCCCAGGTCGAATCCTACTTCCGCAGCATCGCGGATGCCGTGGACATTCCCGTCGTCATCTACACCAATCCGCAATTCCAGCGCTCCGACCTCACCCTCGATGTCATTGCGCGCCTCGCCGAGCATCCGCGCATCGGCTACATCAAGGACGCCTCGACCAACACCGGTCGGCTGCTCTCGATTATGAACCGCTGCGGCGAGTCCCTGCGCGTGTTCTCGGCCTCCGCCCATATCCCGGCCGCGGTGATGCTGATCGGCGGCCTCGGCTGGATGGCGGGGCCGGCCTGCATCATCCCGCGCCAAAGCGTCGCGCTCTACGACCTCTGCAGGGCCGGCCGCTGGGACGAGGCCATGGCGCTCCAGCGCAGGCTGTGGCGCATCAACGAGGCCTTCGCCCGCTTCAACCTCGCCGCCTGCATCAAGGCGGGGCTCGCGATCCAGGGCTACGACGTCGGCGACCCGGTCCCGCCGCAGGCCCCGCTGACGGCCGATGCGCGCAAGGTCGTGGAAGCGGCGCTGAGGGAGCTTGATTAGCGAGCCATCATCCTCGGCATAATCAGTGCCGTAGGGGGGCAAAGCGTAGCGTGCCCACCTTCCTGATCGCGTCCGTTGGGCAATCGTGGGCACGGCGCAAGGGCGCCTTTGCCCACCCTACGGAATCACGGATTTGCGTGACGGCATGACGAAATGGCGGATATCCCGCCCAAAACCGCGGCTGGTATGCCTCTGATCGTTCCGCTAAAAGGCAGCCCGAAGTTTAAGACTTAAGGGACCCCACGGAATGAATATTCTTCCCGGCAATTTGCGTTTCGGAGCGGGCCAGCCCGTCAAGCGTTTGGAAGACCAGCGGCTGCTCACCGGGAAGGGCCAGTTCATCGACGACAAGCCGGAGGAAGGCGCGCTGTGGTTGCATGTGCTGCGTTCGCCGCATGCCCACGCGAAGATCGTCTCGATCGACACCAGCGCCGCGGCTGAGATGCCCGGCGTCACCGCGATCTACACCGGTGCGGATCTCGTCAAGGACGATATCGGCACCATCCCGACCTTGAGCATCTTCAAGCGCCCCGACGGCAAGCCGATGACGGTGCCGCCGCGCCGCCTGCTCGCCCATGAGATCGTCCGCTATGCCGGTGAGGCCGTCGCCGCTGTGGTGGCCGCCTCGCGTGCCGATGCGCAGAGCGCGGCCGAGGCCATCGTGGTCGAATACGATGTGCTGCCCGCGGTGGTCGACCCAGTCGAGGCCGTGAAGCCCGGCGCGCCCGTGGTCTGGCCCGAGGCCCCCGACAACATCGTCGGCGCGATGAGCTATGGCGATGCCGCCAAGGCCGACGAGGCGTTTGCCAGGGCCGCGCATACGGTCGAGCTCGACATCGTCAGCCAGCGTCTCGTGCCCTCGGCGATGGAGCCGCGCTCGACCATTGCCGAGATCGACAAGAAGACCGGCCGTCTGCTGTTGCACGTGCAGTCGCAGACGCCCGCCTCGACCCGCGACGTGCTGGCGGAAGCCGTGCTGAAGCGCCCCAAGGACAGCGTGCGCGTGCTGGTCGGCGATATCGGCGGCGGCTTCGGCCAGAAGACCAACCTCTATCCCGAAGACGGCATCGTCGCCTATGCCGCGACCAAGCTGAGCAAGAAGATCCGCTGGCGCGGCGATCGCACCGACGAATTCGTCGGCGGCACCCACGGCCGCGATCTCACCTCGACCGCGTCCTTCGCGCTCGACGAGAAGGGCAAGGTGCTGGCCTATCGCGTCAAGTCGATCGGTTGCACCGGCGCCTATTCCTCGGGTGCGGCGAACATCATTCCGCTGGTGCTCGGACCGTTCGTGCAGACCGGCGTCTACGATCTGCCGCTGGTGCATTTCGAGGTGCAGTCGGTGATGACCAATACCGCGCCCGTCGGCGCCTATCGCGGGGCGGGCCGGCCCGAAGCTGTCTTCATCGTGGAGCGCCTGTTCGACGCCGCCGCGCGAAAGATCGGCATGGATCCGCGCGCGATCCGGAAGGCCAACTACATCAAGCCGGCACAGCTGCCCTACACCAACGCTGCGGGGCAGGTTTACGACTCCGGTGCCTTCGCGCACATGCTCGACCGCGCCGTGAAGCTGGCTGATTGGGACGGCTTTGCCGCGCGCAAGAAGGCGGCGAAGAAGAAGGGCCTGCTCTACGGCCGCGGGCTCACCTCCTACATCGAATGGACCGGCGGCCGCGCCCACACCGAGAAGGTCAGCCTGCACGCGATCTCGCAGGGCCGCGTCGTGCTGCATTCCGGCACCATGGCGATGGGGCAGGGCTTGCAGACCACCTACACCCAGATGATCTCCGACACGCTCGGCATTGCCATGGACAAGATCGACGTCGTCCAGGGCGACACCGATCTCGCCATGGGCTTTGGCAGCGTCGGTTCGCGCTCGCTGTTCGTCGGCGGCACGGCGGTCGCGGTCTCCTCCAGCGACCTGATCCAGAAGGCGCGCGAGAAGGCGGCGAACGTGCTGGAGACCTCGGTCGAGGACATCGAATATCAGGGCGGCATGCTCACCGTGGTCGGCACCGACCGCCGCATCAGCCTGTTCGATCTCGCCGAGAAGGAAGGCGGCGCCAAGCTCAGCGTCGATTCGGAAGGTGAGGTCGACGGTCCGAGCTGGCCGAACGGCACGCATATCTGCGAGGTCGAGATCGATCCGGAGACCGGCGTCTCCAAGGTCGTGCGCTACACCACCGTCGACGACGTCGGTGTCGCCGTGAACCCGATGCTGGTGACGGGGCAGATCCATGGCGGCGTCGCGCAGGGCATCGGCCAGGCGCTGTATGAAGGCGTGTCCTACGATGCCGACGGTCAGCTCCTCACCGCGAGCTACCAGGATTACTGCATCCCGCGCGCCGACGACGTGCCGCCGATCGTGGTGACGCTCGACGATTCCGCGCCCTGCCGCACCAACCCGCTCGGCGCCAAGGGCTGCGGCGAGTCCGGCGCCATCGGCGGCCCGCCCTGCGTCACCAACGGCGTGATGGATGCGCTCGCCGAGCTCGGCATCACCCAGCTCAACACGCCCCTGACGCCGCAGAAGATCTGGAAGGCGATCAGGGATGCGAAGGTGGCGGGTTAGTGCCGAGTTATTGCGCCAGCTGCCGCCTCAAACTCAGCTCGTCGTCCCGGGGCGCGCAAAGCGCGAACCCGGGACCCATAACCACAGGGAGTGGTTTGGCGAAGATTCGTGGTGACCAGCTCGTGCCATAACCTCTCCCAGTGGTTATGGGTCCCGGATCTGCGCTTCGCTTGTCCGGGACGACAGCGAGTGTGTAGCGCCATCTCGCCTTTCAAATCCCCAGCATCATCTTCGCGATGATGTCGCGCTGGATCTCCGAGGTGCCGCCGAAGATCGTATAGGCGCGGCCGTTGAGATATTCCGGCACCACCGTCAGCATGTCCTCGGGCAGTGCCGGCGCGTGGTTGAGCTTGTAGAGCGGGCGCATTGGCTCGACCGCGAGCGCGTCGTGGCCGATGACGTCGACCCCCAGCCGCGTCACGGCTTGCCGGATCTCGCTGTTGCGCAGCTTCAGGATCGACGACACCGCGCCGGGATTTTGTCCGGTCTGCAGCGCCGAGAGCACGCGCAGCTCCGTCATCTCCAGCGCATCGATGTCGATTTCGACCTCGGAGATGCGCGTCGCGATATCGGGGCTGTCGATCGCGCGGCCCGTCAGGTCGGACTCGGCCAGCTCCGCGATCGCCTTCAAGCCCTCGCGCAGCTTCGCTGACGCAATACCGGAGCCGCGCTCGAACTCGAGCAGATATTTGCCGTAGGTCCAGCCCTTGCCTTCCTCGCCGACGCGGTTGGCGACGGGCACGCGCACGTCGTCGAAGAACACCTGGTTGACCTCGTGGTCGCCGCCGATGGTGAGAATGGGCCGTGTCGTGATGCCCGGCGTTGTCATGTCGATCAGGATGAAGCTGATGCCGTCCTGCTGCCGCGGCCCGTCGCTGGTGCGCACCAGCGCGAACATGCGGTTGGCGTGGTGCGCATGCGTGGTCCAGATTTTGGTGCCGTTGATGATGTAGTCGTCGCCGTCGCGCACCGCGCGCGTCTTCAGCGAGGAAAGGTCGGAGCCGGAGCCGGGCTCGGAATAGCCCTGGCACCAGTAATCCTCGCCCGAGAGAATGCGCGGCAAGTAGAAGTTCTTTTGCTCCGGGCTGCCGAAGCCGATGATGACGGGCCCGACCATCTTCACGCCCATCACGTTGACATTGGGCACGCCGGCCCGCGCGCTTTCGGTCTCGAAGATCCAGCGCTGCGCCGGCGTCCAGTCCGGGCCGCCATGATCGACCGGCCAACCCGGCGCGCCCCAGCCGCGGCTGTGCAGCGCGCGCTGCCAGGCCATGCCGATATCAGGATCGGAGAACACCGACGGCGTCAGCGCCGTGGCGCGCTTCATCTCCTCGGTGAGGTTCTTCGCAATGAAGCCGCGCACCTCGTCCTGGAAGGCGCGCTCCTCGGCACTGAACGACAAATCCATGATGCGCTCCTTGTGTCAGGCCGGCACGGAGGTGCGGCCAAGCCGGGCGTGGCGGGCATAGTGGTGCGCGCTGCCGCCGAACAGCGTGTCGAACGCGACGAGGCGCTTGAAGTAGGCACCGACCTCGAGCTCCTCGGTGACGCCCATGCCGCCGTGGAGCTGAATCGACTGCTCGCCGACGAAGCGCGCGGATTTGCCGATTCTTGCTTTGGCGCCAGACGCCGCCCGCGCCCGCTCGACCGGCGTGCTGTCTGCCTTCAGCGCGGCGCGCAGCGCCATCGAGCGTGACTCGTCGACCTGCATCGCCATGTCCGCGAGGCGGTGGCGGATCACCTGATTGGCCGAGAGCGGCCGGCCGAACTGTTTTCGAATTTTGGTGTATTCGAGCGTGGTGTCGAGCAGCGTCTGCATGATGCCGACAGCTTCCGCGCCCAGCGCCGCCATGGCGCGATCGACGGCCCATTCGATCGCGGGCATTGCGTCGTGTCCGTTGCCGAGCAGCGCGTCCCCCGGCAGCTCGACGCCTGACAGCTCGATGTTGCAGGCCCGTCCGCCGCCGAGGCGCTCATAGTCGCTGACGGCAACGCTCGGCGTCTTCGCTGCGACCTGGAACAAGCCGATCCGTCCCGACGGCCCCTGATGATCATGGACATGCGCGGAGACGATGATCTCGTCGGCGGCGTGGCCGTCGAGCACCGCGATCTTGTTGCCTGTCAGGCGCCAGCCTTGCGCCGTCTTGTGCGCGGTGGTCGCGACCTTGGCGAGATCGAACCGCGCCGCGCGCTCGGAATGCGCAAAGGCGAGCTTCAGTGATCCATCCGCGACTTTCGGCAGTCTTGCCTGCTTCTGCGCTGTGCTGCCGCATTTCTCGATCAGCGCAGATCCCAGCACGACCGTCGCGATGTAGGGCTCGGACACCAGCCCGCGGCCAAACGCTTCCATCAAGATGCCGATCTCCACCGCGCCGCCGCCGAGCCCGTCAAACTCTTCCGGGATCGGCAGCGCCAGCCAGCCGAGTTCGGCGAACTGCTTCCACACCGCCGGGCTGTATCCGAGCGGATCGTTCGCCATCTTGCGGCGATGATCGGCATCGTAGCTTTCCGCCACGAAGCGTTCCGCGCTCTCGCGCAGCAGCCGCTGCTCGTCACTGAGATTGAGGTCCATGGTTCTACTCCGCGGCCGCCGGCGGCTTGCGCACGGAGGGGTGCAGTCCGGATGGATCGACCACCATGCCGAACTCCTGAAGATTATGGGCGTGACAGAGCTGATGCAGCGCAAAGGCCTGGTCGATCGCGGCGGGCTGGCCCATCACGTCGACCGAGCGGTTCACCGCCTCCTTGGTCATCTTGAGCGCGAAGGACGGCTTTGATGCGATTTTGCGCGCCAGCTCCAGCACGCGCGATGACAGCTCAGCACGCGGAACGACCTGGTTGACCATGCCGAGCTGATGCGCCTCCTGCGCGCTCCAGCTGTCAGCAGTGAACAGGAGTTCCTTGGCCTTGCGCGGGCCGAGCTCCCAGGGGTGCACGAACCATTCGACGCCGCAGACGCCCATGGTGACGACGGGATCGCAGAATTGCGCATCGTCGCTGGCGACGATGAGGTCGCAGGCCCAGGCCAGCATCAGGCCGCCGGCGATGCACTTGCCGTGAACCTCGGCGATGGTCGGCTTGGCGAGGTTGCGCCAGCGCCGGGTGATCTGGAGATAGATTTCCTGCTCGCGGGCAAAGCGGCCATGGGCATTGGGTTCGGCAAAGCCGCCCCAATTTCCAACCGGCGGAAAATCGACGCCTGCGGCATTCTTGCCCCCGGGGCGCAGGTCGTGGCCGGAGGAGAAGTGCGGCCCGTTGCCGGCGAGGATGATCACCTTGACCGCATCGTCCTGCACCGCCGCGTCGAAGGCGGCGTTGAGGTCGTAGGTCATTTGCAGGTTCTGTGCGTTGCGCGCCTCGGGCCGGTTCATCACGATCCGGGTGATCGCCGGCTCCGGCCTCTCCACGAGGATGGTCTCGAACGAGGACATCGCGTTCCCCCCCTGGCGTTTCCAGTCTGCCTTATTGTTTCGTCAAGTTGACTATGTCGGCCAGGGATAGGCAAGAGGATAGGCAAGAGGCTTGCGTAAATCGGCTGCTTTTCGCGCTCAATCTGGTAGGTTGCGTCAGATTTCACCGGGAGAAATTTGATGCGCAAGATCCTCACCGTGCTGGCGGCGCTGGCTTCGCTCAGCCTGACCAATTGCGGCTACAACGCGATCCAGAGCGAGGACGAGCAGATCAAGGGCAACTGGTCCGAGGTCGTGAACCAGTATCAGCGCCGCGCCGATCTCGTGCCCAACCTCGTCAACTCGGTGAAGGGCTTTGCCCAGCAGGAGAAGGACGTGCTGCTCGGCGTCACCAACGCCCGCGCCAAGGTCGGCAGCGTCCAGGCGACGCCCGAGGTGCTGAACGATCCCGCCGCCTTCCAGAAATTCCAGGCCGCGCAGGGCGAGCTCTCCAGCGCGCTGTCGCGGCTCCTTGTGGTCACGGAAAACTATCCGCAGCTCAAGTCCGACGCGCTGTTCAAGGATCTGATGTCGCAGCTCGAAGGCACCGAGAACCGCATCACGGTGGCGCGCAACCGCTACATCAAGGCGGTGCAGGACTACAACGTCACCATCCGCTCTTTCCCGAGCAACCTCACGGCGATGATGTTCGGCTACAAGGAGAAGCCGAATTTCGCGGTCGAGAACGAGAAGGAAATCTCGACCGCGCCCAAGGTCGATTTCAACCCGGCGCCCGCGCCGTCGAAGTAATCGCGCGCTGTTTTGCGAATGCGCTTCGCCCCACCCACCGCTGTCATTCCCCGCGAAAGCGGGGAATCCAGTACGCCGCGGCTTTTCCGTATCCTGCCGGCGTCTCTGGAATACTGGATCGCCCGGTCAAGCCGGGCGATGACAGCGAGCATGTGGCGAATGATAGCCGTATTCGCGCTCTTCCTCGCCGTCGTCGTCCCCGCCTCGGCCGACGTCGCCGTCCCCCAACTCACCGGCCGCGTGGTCGATCAGACCGGCACGCTCTCCAGCAGCGACATCGCCGCGCTGTCGCAAAAGCTGCGTGATTTCGAGACGCGCAAGGGCAGCCAGGTCGCCGTCCTGATCGTGCCGACGACACAGCCGGAGACGATCGAGCAGTTCTCGATCCGCGTCGCGGACGCCTGGAAGATCGGCCGCAAGAAGGTGGACGATGGCGCGATCCTCATCGTCGCCAAGAACGACCGGCATCTCCGCATCGAGGTCGGCTACGGCCTCGAGGGTGCGCTCACCGACGTCACCTCGCGTCGGATCATCGACGAGATCATCACACCGAAATTCAGAAGCGGTGATTTCAGCGGCGGCATCTCGGACGGTGTCGATCGCATGATCCGCGTCATCGACGGCGAGCCGCTGCCGATTCCCTCGCCCACCGTCAACTTCGGCAATCTGGACGATCTCGCGCCGCTCTTCATCGTGACGCTGTTCGCATCGATCGGGGTCGGCGGGTTCTTCCGGGCGATGCTGGGGCGGCTGGTCGGATCACTGGCGACCGGCGGCATCATCGCGGCGCTGAGCTGGCTCATTCTCGGCTCTTTCGCGCTCGCCATGGCCCTCGGCGTCGTCGGCTTCATCATCGGCTTCATTGCCGATCTGTTTTCGGCAATGGCGCCGAGCACGGGGTCGTCGCGCGGCGGGTCGTGGTCGAGCGGCTCGTCGGGAGGTGGCTGGAGTAGCGGATCGAGCAGCAGCGACAGCGGCAGCTTCAGTGGCGGCGGTGGCAGTTTTGGCGGCGGCGGCGCCTCGGGGAGCTGGTAGCGGTCATGAGCATCAAGCGCATTGCCAGACATCTGATGCAGCATCATTGGCGGGCGAAGCAGATCTTTCCGCAAGCCGTGCTCGCCCGTATCGAGCAGGCGATCAGGCAGGGTGAGATCAGCCATTCCGGCCAGGTCCGCTTCGTGGTCGAAGGCGCGCTCGACGGCAGGCCGCTGTTCCGCAACCAGCCGGCCCGCGAGCGCGCGCTCGACGTGTTCTCGCACCTGCGTATCTGGGACACCGCGCACAACAACGGCGTCCTGATCTACCTCCTGCTCGCCGATCGCGACGTGGAGATCGTCGCCGATCGCGGCATCGATGCGAAGGTTGGTGCCGCGCGTTGGGAGCGGATCTGCCGCCGGATGGAGGCCCAATTCGGCTCGGGACAGTTCGAGCGTGGCGTGATCGCCGGCATCGAGGCGGTGTCGCGCGAGCTGGCGCAGCATTTTCCGCCGCAGGGGCCGCACAGCAACGAGCTGCCGGATACGCCGGTGGTGATGTAGCCCGGCCTCGTTCGGATCGAGGCCGGCACCTTGCGCGTCATCCTGATTTGGCGCCGGTTGACTGCCTGATGACGAGCCCGGTCGGTTGAATGACGATGCCAGCCGCGGCCAGTGCTTCACCTGTGATCAGGCGAACCAGCATCCGCACCGCCTCATAGCCAAGCCGGTCGAGCGGATAGGCGACCGCCGTCACGGCCGGCGTCAGCAGATCCGCAACCGGCCCGTCGTAGAAGCTCACGACGGACAAATCGTCCGGAACCTCCAATCCGAGCTCTTGCGCCGCGCGCAACGCGCCCGCGGCGACCAGATGATTGGTGGCAAAGATCGCAGTCGGACGGTCCGGCAGAGCAAGCACGGTCCGCGCGCCCGCTTCGCCACCCTCGCGGTCATAGCCGCAATTGACCACGAACCGCTTGTCGAAGCGCAGGCCGCATTGGACGAGCGTGTCCTTGAACCCGGCGAGGCGTCGCGTGCCCAGAAAGCGACGTGTGCTCCCGAGAAATCCGATCCGCTCGTGGCCGAGGCCTGCCAGGTGGCGTATCGCGAGCGCCACGCCCGCTTCGTCATCCAGCACGACATGTGGAAACCGATCGTTCAGGTGACGATTCACCAGCACGGCAGGCGCCTGGAGCTGCTGCACGGCGGCCAATTGCCGCGCCTCCTGCTTGCCTGTGGAGACGAGAAATCCGTCGACCCTGTTGCTGGAGAGAATGCGCGCAGCCAGGTTCGGATCTTCACCTTCCTCGCCGATCCCGCCGATCAGCATCGAATATCCGAGTTCGTAGGCTGCACGCTGTGCGCCCTGAATGATCGCGACGAATGCCGGGCTGTTGATCTCAGGGACGATCATCGCAAGGCTGCCCGAGCGTGCAAGGCGTAGGCCCCGCGCCTGTGGATTGGGGGTGTAGCCCAGTTCCGCAATCGCGCGGCGGACCGTCTCCTTGGTCTCTTCCCTAACGTTAAGCGTCGGGTCGTTGTTCAGGATGCGCGAGATCGCGCCGGGCGAAACGCCCGTCGCCTTCGCGACGTCGGCTATCGTCACTCTCTTGCCAGCCACCAAGCTCGCCCCTGGATTATCTCGAGTCGGACGACAGGCGTCCGTCCGGTTGCCGCATCCTATAGCATCGATCGGAGCGCAGCAGCCGGAGCGGTGCAGTTTCTCTCGGGCGGGGATGGACGAGCTATTCGCTTTCGGTCAGGTAGTCCCACGCCGACAGCGCATGGGTCTTGATAATTGTCATGAACTCCTCGACCGACACGCATTCGTCGGCCGCGGCCATGCGCGTTGGCGCTGGCCCGTAAATATAGGCAGGCACCTTGTGATAGCGCCAGAACTTGCAGTCGGTGGCGCCGAGCGAGGGAACCGCTACCGGGCGCACGCCTGATATGGCCTCGGCATTGCGTGCGAGAATGCTAACCATCGGATGGTCGTGTGCGCACGAGTTGGAAGGGTTGCTGGCAGCTTCCTGAACGGCCACGTCCGCCTGCGGATAGTCAGCGAGAATGGTATGGACGGTCTGCATGACCCGGGTAGCGTCCAGGCCGATCGGCAATCGAATATCGGCCTCGAACACGCATGAGGCGGGAATCATGTTGACCTTCAGGCCGCCCTTGATCGTGCCGATATTCAGCGTCGGTTGGGCCAGGATGTCGGCGGCGCCGGGACCCATTGCGCGATCGGCCGCCGCGCGCACGTCGGGTAACGCGAGATAGGTCCGTAACGAGGGTGGCAGGTCGGGGACGATCTCCTCAACCTGTTCAAGCCGGTTGATCAGGCTCGCGGCGATGCGCGTCGCGCTCTCGGATTTGTGCAGATGTGCGCCATGCGCACCCGCGGTTCGCACCGTGAAGGTCAGCCGCAACGTGCCTTTTTCGGCGAAACGGATGGTCTGCAGACCGCTGGGCTCAGCGTTGATCATGCAGTCGCCATGCCAGCGCGTATCGTTTTCGAGCAGCCAGCGGCTGCCCCAGCGTCCGCCAGTCTCCTCGTCGGACACCGCGGTCAGACCGAGGCTGCCCGTCAATGCGGCGCGACGGGCGTGAAGGTAGCTGAAAGCGATCACCGACGCGGCGGTACCTGCCTTCATGTCGCAGGCGCCGCGGCCATGCACGCAGCCGTCCTCCAGCGCGCCCGACCATGGATCGCGCGACCAGCCCTTGCCGTCACCCACCGGAAACACGTCGATATGGCCGTTCATCACCAGCCGCCGCCCGCTGCGCCCTCCCTCGAATTCGGCGACCACATTGGGCAGGTCCTCGCGCGGACCCACGATCGACGCCTCGATGCCACGGCTCGCGAGATAGCGCGTCACGATTTCCGCGGCCCGTCGCGTATCGCCCGGCGGATTGGGCGACGGCTCGCGGATAAACGCCTGGAGGAAGGCGATGTGGGAGCAGCGATCGCGTTCGATCGCGGCGAGCAGGTCATCTTTCGTCATAGGGTGCATTGACATTCTTCCCGGTCTTTGTAGTCTTAGGCTAGTAAATCGATTTACCAATGGCAAGCCACAAACTCTTGCGGCGCTCAACCATAGCCGGGGAAAGCGTGCGTCGCAGGACAACGAAGACAGCTGCATGGAAAGCGTATTGACCGAACGTTCCGTCATGAGTGGGGCAGATGACCTCTCGGAAGACATCTCCCAATTCGAGCATGTGAAGCGGAAGCACGTGGGCCGCTATGTCAGCGGTGCGTTGATCGTGGCGCTCGCGTTCTGGGTGGTGATGGCGTTCGCCCATGGCCGGATCGAATGGGCGTTCGTCGGGCAATACCTCACCGTGCGCAGCATCGTCGTCGGCCTCGGCAATACCGTGCTGATGACCGCATTGGCCATGCTGCTCGGGATCTCGATCGGGGTCACCGTGGCCATCATGCGGCTTTCGGCCAATCCCGTGATCAATTGGGCAGCGGCGAGCTACGTCTGGTTCTTTCGCGGCACGCCCGTGCTGTTGCAGCTGCTGCTATGGTTCAACCTTGCGCTGGTGTTCCCGAATCTCGGCATTCCCGGACTTGTCGAAGTGCCGACCGTGGAGGTGATGACGCCTTTCCTCGCTGGACTGCTGGGGTTGGGCATCAATCAGGGCGCCTATACGTCGGAGGTCGTGCGCGCCGGCCTGTTGTCCGTCGACCAGGGGCAATACGAGGCCGCCAAGGCGATCGGCATGCCGCGTCTGCAAGCGCTGCGCCGGATCATCCTGCCTCAGGCAATGCGCGTGATCGTGCCCCCGATCGGAAACGAGCTCATCGGCATGGTCAAGCTGACGTCGCTCGCGAGCGTGATCCAGTTTCCGGAAATCGTCTATAGCGCGGAAAACATCTACTACGCGAACAACCGGGTCATCGAGCTGCTGATCGTCGCGGGCATCTGGTACGTGGTCGTCGTCACGGTGCTCTCCGTCCTTCAGGGGCGGGTCGAGCGGCATTTCGCGCGCGGCGCAGGTACATCCGGCGCAAACACACGAACTGGGAAATAGCCGTGAATCCGATCGTGAAATCCGTCGGCCTGCGCAAGTCTTTCGGTGCGTTCGAAGCACTCAAGGGCATTGATCTCGAGATCGGTCGCGGCGAGGTGCTGTGCATCATCGGTCCGTCCGGCTCGGGAAAGAGTACGTTCCTGCGCTGCATCAACCAGCTCGAGGCGATTGATGGCGGAGCCTTGTGGGTCGACGGTGAACTGGTCGGCTACCGACGCGCGGGCCGTAAGCTATTCGAGCTCTCCGAACGCGAGATCGCGCGACAACGGCTCGCCACCGGCATGGTGTTTCAGCGCTTCAACCTGTTTCCGCACAAGACGGCGCTGGAAAACGTCGTCGAAGGACCGGTCCAGGTCCTCAAGCTGGAGCGCGGGCAGGCCGAGTTCGAGGCTCGCGAGTTGCTTGCCCGGGTCGGACTTGCCGACAAATGCGGTGCTTATCCGATCGAGCTGTCGGGCGGCCAGCAGCAGCGCGTCGCGATCGCGCGCGCTCTGGCGATGAAGCCGGCGCTGATGTTGTTCGACGAGCCGACCTCCGCGCTCGATCCCGAACTGGTCGGCGAGGTGCTCTCCGTCATGCGCGACCTCGCGCGGACCGGAATGACCATGATCGTCGTGACGCACGAGCTCGGCTTCGCACGCGAAGTTGCGAGCCGGGTATTGTTCATGGACCAGGGGCAGGTGGTTGAGGGCGGGCCGCCCGAGCAGGTTCTCGGCAGGCCCACTCAAATCCGCACACGCGACTTCATCTCGGCAGTGCTGAACTAGCCGATCGACACCATTGAGGCGCACAGGGGAGTATCATGTTGTCGCGAACCCGACTTTATCTCGCATTCGGCGCCCTCGTGGTTGCGTTCGGCCACGCCGCGGGCATCGCCTGCGCACAGGGGACGAAGACGATCATCAACGCGGCGACGGTGCCGAAATATCCTCCTTTCGAATTCAAGGACCCTGCGTCCGGCAAGCTGACTGGATTCGATGTCGAAATCGTCGACGCCATAGCGGCCAGGATGGGCATCAAGGTGAACTGGATCGATTCGAGCTTCGACCAGCTGATCAGCTCGATCGAGACCAGACGCGCCGACATCATCGTTGCCGGCATGGCCGACACGCCGGAGCGCCGCGCCACTGTGAGCTTCCTGAACTATCTGCATGCCAATTCGGTGTTCTTCGCGCTGCGGGTCAACGCCGCGCGCTTCCCGGATCTGGACGCGCTGTGCGGTAAACGGGTTGCCACCGCGCGTCGGACCATCTGGCCGGCGGCGATCGAGAAATGGAGCGACGAGCATTGCGTCGCAGCCGGCAAGCCCGCCGTGATCGTGGTGGGGACGGACGGATCGCCAGATACGCGGCTGCAGTTGAACCAGGGCCGCGCGGACGCAGCGGTCCAGGGTGCCGAAACGATCCCCTATCAGAACACGATCGAGGGCAACCGCTACGTCATTCTCGGCAAGCCGTTCCTCGTCCAGGACATGGGCCTCGGCTTCGCCAGGGACGACGTGCAATTCGGCCAGAAGCTCAAGCAGGCGCTTGCCGGGTTGATGGCGGACGGCAGCTATCAGGAACTGCTGCGCAAATGGGGGCTGACTGACAGTGCGATCGAGCACGCCATGGTCAATGGTGAGCCCTGAAACGCCGCCGCGGCGGCTCGAACAGCGTGATGCAGGCCGAGGTGTGGCCGGACCTCTACATCACGTTGAGGCGGAAATTGCCGAGCTTGATGATGCAGGTCTTGCTCGCGCCGCTGATCTTGGCGATCTCGGCCTCGCCATCGAGGACGACGAATAGCTCGCGGCCGGTCGAGCTTTCCTCGAAGATGACGTCATCGACACCAAACGCGTTGATGCACTTTTCTAGTACCCCCAAAGGCCTGACGGGATGGGCCATGTTAGCCGGGGACCTGTGACGGGCGACGGCCCGCGCGTTGCGCGGCCGTTCATCTTCCCCCGGTTACGATTTGTTTGACGCCCGCCACACCGGTTCCACTTTCCCGGCCAAATTCGGCCCCGGATGACTTCCTAAAATTTCGGTAAGCGGGTCCTGAGGTAAGGATTTCGCAAGCAATGAAAGTTACCAAAAGGTCAATCCAGAGTGGAGTATTTGAACTGTGAGCGAACCAATGGCTGAGCAGGCTGCCCCAGAGACCGGTGAACCGACGAGCCTCGTCGAGGCCGCCGCGACCGCGCCGCAGGCCGTCGAGGCTGCCGGGATCGAGGCCCCCTCGATCGCTCCGGACCACGAGGCGCCGCCCAAGGCTGATCCGGTCAAGGTCGAGCTACCCCGGATCGAGGTGCCGAAGTTCGAAGCCAAGGCTGAACCGAAGGCCGAGACCAAGCCCGAGCCGAAGCTCGGCAAGCTCATCGTCATGGCGCCCTCGGAGCGCTCCTGGGACCGCGAGGAATTTGCCCCGCACGTGAAGGCGGAAGAGCCGCGCGAGACCGGCGGCAAGCGCCGCCTGTCGGCGATGGCTGCGGTGGTGGCGATCGCGGCCAGCGTCGGCGCGATCAGCGGCGCGCTCGCGACCGCCGGCATGATGCACTTTGCAGCTCCGGCCCCCGCACCGGCCCAGGTCGTCGACACCAGCGCGCTGGACGCTTCTGTCGCCCGGATCGACGCCGATCTGGTCGCGCTGAAGGCCAATGTCGAGCACAGCTCCAAGACCGGCCTCAGCCAGTTCAACCGGGCCAACGACCGCCTCGACAAGCTCGAGAAGGCGCAGGCCGAGCCGATGGCCAAAATCGCAAGGCTGTCCGAGACCGTCGACAAGCTCCGCGCCACGCCGCCTGCTGCCCCTGTGCAGGCAGCCGCAGCACCTGCTCGCGAAACCACCGGCTCGATTGCGCCGACCCAGTTTGCGACCGCCGCCGCCGCCCCGGCTCCGGCGCCCGCCGCGCCCAAGACCGAGGTCAGCCGGTTGCCGACCATCGACGGCTGGGTGCTGCGCGACGTCGCCAATGGCGGTGCGTTGATCGAGGGCCGCGGAGGCCTCTACGAGGTCTATGCCGGCGACCCCATCCCCGGTGTGGGCCGCGTCGATGCGATCCGTCGCCAGGATGGCCGCTGGGTCGTCGTCACCAGCAAGGGGCTGATCGTCTCGCGCTGATCTCATCGCGCCTTGCGCGTTGCACATTCGACTTTCGAAGAGGCGCTTCACCACCATGTGAAGCGCCTTTTTGCTTGAATAGGCGTCCCCGCGCGGTGTTACCTGAGGCATGAGCCGCGTGTTGCGAATTCTCGTTGCTGTCGTCGTCCTGTTCGGCGGCACCGTTGCGCTTTTCGCAGCGGAGACCGCGCCGCTGACCCGCGGCACCGCGATCACCGATCCTGACCTGCTGCGCAAGCTCGACCAGCACGACGCACTTACGATCTCGCGCCTGCTGTGGCCGGAACGGAACGCGGATGTTCCGCTGACGACCGACCTGATGTTTTCCTCGCTGTTGCAGCTCAAGGACATTCCGCCCGCAATCGACGCGGAGTTCGACCGCTACATCGTCAGGCAAAAGGCGGCCTATCCGACCGAGACCATCGGCGTCGGCGAAGGCTTTGACGTGCAGCTGTTCGACCGGGCCAATCTGAAATCACGCGACACGCGCTTCGTGCTCGCCGGCATCGTCAACCGCATGGACCGCGCCTATGTCGCGGAAGACTCCTGCGGCGAGATCCGGCTGATCTACCGTCTGGCGCATTTCGAGACCAGGCCGGATGGCGGCAAGACCGCAACCCGGCTGCCGATGACGCTCAATCTGGTGATGAAGGCGAGGGATGCGCGCCAGACGGATGCGAGCGGAAAGCCGGTCAGTTGCGCCGAGGTCGCGCGGCGCTGGCTCGACAATGGCGACTGGCAGGGACTGATCGGCAGTTCCTTCCATCCCGACGACGCCATGCTCGATCGCATCGAGACCAACATCCAGATCTCCATCGCGCCGAAATCGGCGCTGCACGATTTCCGCTCCGACTATCTGCTCAAGGTGTTCAAGTACAACGCCGCGACGAAGACGTTCGAGGAGGGCGCACTGGAGAACCAGATCGATCGCGACCGGATCGTTGCGGACAATGATCTCCGGCGCGAGTTCAAGGACTGGCTGCTGGCGCCGCAAAATCTGCGCGAGTTCGATCGCGGCACGGTGCTGATCCCCGAGAAGTTCCTGGCCAGGGCCGCGGTGGTGCCGACGCCCGCCGGCCTCGATGCTTCGCCGTTGCAGCCGGAGTTCGGCATGATGCAAGGTGAGGGAAAGGGCGATCCTGTCTTCACCGATAACGACGTAGTCGGCGCGCTGAAGCAGGCCGCGGCGCGCGGGGACATGCAGAACATCCGCTCGGTCGCGGGCTTTCAGCGCCGTCTCAATGACGTCACCTGCTCAGGGTGCCACCAGACCCGCGGCATCGGCGGCTTCCATTTCCCGGGCGTCGACTGGCTGGCGGACAAGCCGTCCAATTCCACCATCGTGCCGGCTTCGCCGCATTTCTTCGGCGATCAGGTGCGCCGCCGCGACATCCTGACCGCGTTCGCCGCCGGCAAGCACCCTGATTTCTCACGCGGATTTGCCAGCCGGCCGCAGACCCGCGGCAGCCGGGAGCTGGCCGACACCGAATACGAAGATGGCTGGGGCGCGCATTGTTCCCTGCAAAATGCGGGATCAGGAGCGCCGGACAGGAGTTTTACGTCATGGACCTGTGCTAAAGGTCTCACCTGTCAGGCTGCCGCGGCTTCGAGCCGCATCGGCATGTGCTTCATCAAGACGCGTTAGGCCACCTCCAGCCGATTTGGATGACCCATGACGGACACGAGCGACGCCGACAAGGAGCGCAATCGCGAGATTGCGCGCAATGAGGAAGCCAAGCAGGTCACCGGCAGCATTCGCGTCAGCACCTGGGCGGTCGCCGTGGTCGTCATCATCGGCGGGATCCTGTTCACGCTCGGCTGGCTGGCGCTGAAGTAGGCGCGCTTTCCTTCGTCATGCCCGGGCTTGTCCCGGGCATCCACATTCTCGTCTCCGTGCTCAAGGTCGTGGATGGCCGGGACAAGCCCGGCCATGACGATGCTGAGGCTTCGACGCTAGCGTCTCACTTCGCGTAGTTCGTCATCCGCTTTCCCGGCAGCAGCTCATACGCAGGCTTCCAGCCGGGCAGCGCCGCCATGCGGCCGAGCCAGGCGTGGACGGCGGGATGGCTTTCCGCGAAATCGAAGCCGTGTTCGTCGCTCGGATAATGCAGATAGGCCATCATCGAGATATCGGCGACCGTCGGCCTGGTGCCGATCGCGAAGGCATTGTGCTGGAGATGGCCCTCGAGAATGCCGAGGAAGTCGTCGAGCCGCCGGCGAAAATGCTTCAGCACCTGCGGATCGTTGTTTTGCGTGAAGGCGCGCATGAAGCGGTAGGTCGCCATGTAGCCGGTGAGCTTGTGGTTGTCCCAGAACAGCCAGCGCAGCAGCTCGAATTTTTCGTCCGCCGTCTCGGCGCCGAAACGGCCGTATTGCTCGGCAAGCTTGAGCAGCAGGGGAGCGGTCTGCGTCATCTTCACGCCGTCGACCTCGAGCACGGGGATCTCGCCCATCTCGTTCACGGCCTTGCGCCATTCCGCCGTGCGCGTGACGCCGCCGCCGAAATCGGTCCAGACCGGCTCGAACGTCTCGCCGCAGAGCGTCAGCATCAGCGCCAGCTTGTAGCTGTTGCCGGATTCGGGGAAGTAGTGCAGGCGATAACTGGGCATGGAGACCTCGCGAGGCGGACGTTGCCGTAAGGTTATAGCGAGATCGTTCCACCTCGTCATTGCGAGCGCAGCGAAGCAATCCAGCAATGCATCCGCGGTGGCGAGCTATCTCCCCATCGTCGTCCCGGACAAGCGCAGCGCAGATCCGGGACCCATAACCACAGGCCGTGGTTTGGCGAAGACTCGTGGTCACGACCGCTCGTAACAAGCACTCCCTGGGGTTATGGGTCCCTGCTTTCGCAGGGACGACGGCGGAGTATGAAGCGCCAGCGCCCGCCCTTACCCCACAGCCCCCGACGACCTGAGCTGCTTGATCGCGTTCTCGTCGTATCCCGCCCCGCGCAAGATCTCGTCACTGTGCTCGCCGACGCCGGGCGGCTTGCGCGGCTGCACTTTCTTCGCGCCGTCGATCCAGATCGGGCTCGAGATGGTGAGCATGGTGTCGTTCTCGAACGGCACCAGCACCTCGTTGTCGAGCATCTGCTTGTCGTTCGGGATGTCGTCCAGGATGCCGACGACGCCGAACACGAGGCCATTGCCGTCGAGGATCTTGCGCCATTCGGCAAGGTCCCTGGTGGCAAAGGTGTCATCCAGAATCTTGATCAGCTCAACCGAGCGGGCGTGGCGGTCGGCCTTGGTGGCGAAGCGGGGATCGTCGATCAAATCCTCGCGGCCAAGGCAGCGCGCCAGCGTCGGCCACTGCTTCTCCTCGCTCAGCAGCGACAGGATCAGCCAGCGGCCGTCTTTGCACTGATAATGGTTGGCGACCGCATTGAGCGCGCGCTCGCGCGGGCGCCGCTCGCCGAACTTGGCGCCGCACAGTTTTGCCTGCGCGAGCACGCTCGCCGCCCACACCCCGTTCGCCATCAGGTTGGAGGCGACATGCGAGCCCTTGCCGGTCTTCTCGCGCTGATAGAGCGCGGTGACGATGGCGCCGTAGAACGCCATGGCGCAGGGGTGGTCGCCCATGCCGGCGACCGAGCGGGCTGGCGTCGTGTCGGTATCGGCGCGGACGAGATCCATCAGGCCGGAGCGCGCCCAATAGGCGTTACTGTCGAAGCCGGGCTTGTTGGCCTCTTCGCCCTTCTCGCCGTAGCCGGTGAAGGAGGCGTAGATCAGCCGGTCGTTGAGATGGGCGAGGTGATCATAGGTGATGCCGAGCTTGGCCCGCACCGGCGGCGGCATGTTGGTGATGAAGACGTCGGCCTCTTCCACGAGCTTGTAGAGCACGGCCTGCGCCTCCGGCCTGGAGAGGTCGAGCGCGATGCTCTTCTTGTTGCGGGCCTCCAGGAGCCAGGCGAAATTGTGCTCGCCGGTCGGATAGCCCGGCAGGTTGGGCAGATTGCGGTAGGGATCGCCGGCGCCGGGTGGCTCGATCTTGACGACGTCGGCGCCGAAATCCGACAGCACGGTCGCGGCAGCAGGCGCTGCGATGAAGCTCGCGCAGTCCAGAACCTTCAGCCCCGCAAAAATGCCCTTTTCCATCGCGGCGTTGCTCCCTCGCTCTTGTTGTTTCCCGCGCGCTGGAATTGGCGCAGGCGAAGTCAGGGGAGCCATTAGACCGATGTTTTGCCGGGATGCAACGCTCCTCGCTACGCTTACTCCTCCCCTGCGAGCAGAGCAGCGTTGCCGCCGGCTGCCGCTGTGTTGATCGTGACGGTCTGCTCGGTCGCAAAGCGCGCGAGATAGTGTGGGCCGCCCGCTTTCGGGCCGGTTCCGGACAGGCCGTTGCCGCCGAACGGCTGCACGCCGACCACGGCGCCGATCATGTTGCGGTTGACGTAGATGTTGCCGACCTGGACGCGGTCGATGATGGCCTCGATCGTGTCGTCGATGCGGGAGTGGACGCCGAGCGTGAGCCCGTAGCCGCTGCGCTCGATCGCTTGCAGGACGCGTTCGAGGTTTTCGGCACGGTAGCGCACGACGTGGAGGATCGGGCCGAACACCTCCTCGGTGAGCTGGCCGGCGCTTTTGAGCTCGAAGATGTGCGGCGCGACGAAGCAGCCATCGGGCGCGGTGCCGGCAAAGTGCAGCCGCGCCTCGCGCTTCATCCGCGCGATATGCGCATCGAGGCGCTGCTTGGCCTCGGCGTCGATCACGGGGCCGACATGGGTTGCGACGTCGGCGGGATCACCAAGCTTCAGCTCGCGCGCCGCGCCGGCGATCATCTCGATCATGCGGTCGGCGACGTCCTCCTGCACGAACAAGAGCCGCAGTGCCGAGCAGCGCTGGCCGGCGGAACGGAAGGCAGAGGTCACGACGTCGTCGGCGACCTGCTCGGGCAGCGCGGTCGCATCCGCGATCATCGCGTTGATGCCGCCGGTCTCCGCGATCAGCGGTACGATCGGGCCGTCCTTGGCGGCGAGCGTCCGGTTGATCGCCCGAGCGACCTCGGTCGAGCCGGTGAAGACGACGCCGGCGATATCAGGATGCGCGGTCAGCGCCGCGCCGATGCGGCCATCGCCGGTGACGAGATGCAGCGCGCGCCTGGGGATGCCGGCCTCGTGCAGCAGGGCGACGGCCTCGCGCGCGATGCGCGGGGTTTGCTCGGCGGGTTTTGCGACCACGCTGTTGCCGGCCATCAGCGCCGCCGTGACCTGGCCAAGGAAAATGGCCAGCGGAAAGTTCCACGGCGAGATCGCCACGAACACGCCGCGGCCGCGCATGGCGAGCGCATTGCTCTCGCCGGTCGGGCCGGGCATGGCGGCATCGGAGCCGAACAGCTTTCGCCCCTGCGCGGCATAGTAACGGCAGAAGTCGGCGGCCTCGCGAAGCTCGGAGAGCGCATCGTCGAGCGTCTTGCCGCCCTCGACTTGCAGCAGCGCGATGAAATGAGCGCTCCGGTTCTCCAGCAGATGCGCGGCCTGCTCCAGCGCCGCCGCGCGCGTGCCCGCCGGCGTCCGGCTCCAGGCCGCAAAGCCTGCGCGTGCAGCAGTCACCGCAGCGTTGGCCTGATCCGCCGTTGCATCCGCGATCTGCTTGTGGTCGGCGGCCTCGGCCTTCACGTCTGCCAGCAACCGGTCGAGCGCGGTGCGCGCGCCGAATTCGACGCCGCGCGAATTGCGCCGCTCCGGCGCGAACAGATCGCCCGGCAGCGGAATCCTGGGGTGGATCGCCTGCTGCGGCCGGACGATGGCGTCTGCCGGTCGCTGCAACAGCGCCGGCACCGGCACGCGATAATCGGCCGCCTGCGCCACGAATGACGAGTTGGCGCCGTTCTCCAGTAGCCGCCGCACCAGATAGGCGAGCAGGTCGCGATGGCTGCCGACCGGGGCATAGGTGCGGTAGGCGATGTCGGGGTGATCCTTGGCGAGCTGCTCGTAGAGCGCTTCGCCCATGCCGTGCAGGCGCTGGAATTCGAAGCCGCCGCTGCTCTGCGCAAGCTCCAGCACGGTCGCGACCGTCAGGGCGTTGTGGGTGGCGAATTGCGGAAAAATGCGCGGCCGCAAGCCGAGCAGTTTTGAGGCGCAGGCGACGTAGTTCAGATCCGTCATCGCCTTGCGCGTGAACACGGGATAGCCGTCGAGCCCGCGCTCCTGCGCGCGCTTGATCTCGGTGTCCCAATAGGCGCCCTTGACCAGCCGCACCATCAGCTTGCGGTCATGCGCGCGGGCGAGTGCGTCGACATAGTCGATCACGGCGCTCGCGCGCTTCTGATAGGCCTGGATCGCCAGGCCAAATCCGTGCCAGCCCTTCAGCGACGGATCGGCGAGCGTTGCCGCGATCACGTCGAGCGACAGCTCCAGCCGGTCGGCTTCCTCGGCATCGACAGTGAAGTTCAAATCATGGGCCTTGGCGCGCTGCGCGAGGTCCAGCAGTTGCGGCACCAGTTCAGTCATCACGCGGTCGCGGCTGATCGCCTCGAAGCGCGGATGCAGCGCCGACAGCTTGACGGAGATGCCGGGCCGGTCGGGCAGGGGATTGCTACCGGCCGCCTTGCCGATGGTTTCGATCGCACTGGCATAGGCGTCGAAATAGCGTTTCGCATCCGCAGCCGTGCGCGCGCCTTCGCCGAGCATGTCGAAGGAATAGCGCGGCTTCTGGCCCGAGCGCGGCTTACCCCGCTCCAGCGCCTGCTCGATGGTCTCGCCCAGCACGAAATGATTGCCCATCAGTCGCATCGCCTGGCGCGTGGCGGTGCGCACCGCGGGCGCGCCCAGCCGCTTCACCAGCCGGCCGATGGTGCCGTCGGGTGTTTCGCCGGGCTGGATCACTCGCGCCGAGAGGCCGAGCGCCCAGGCCGAGGCGTTGACCAGGAACGCCGTGGACTTGGTCTCGTGATGGATGAAGTCGCCCTCGCCGAGCTTGTCCTCGATGAACTGGTCGGCGGTGCGCGCGTCTGGAACGCGCAGCAGCGCCTCGGCCAGCACCATCAGTGCCAGCCCTTCCTTGGTCGAGAGTGCGAACTCCCGCAGCATGTCCTCGACCCCGCCGAGCCGGTCGTCGCGCTTGCGGATCGCCTCGATCAGCCGCGTCGCGGTGCGGTCGATCCGTGCTTCCTGCGGCGGACCAAGATGCGACGCCGGCAAGAGCCGCGCGGCGATCTCGGCATCATCGGGCGCGTAGGGAGCGGAGAAGGGAGGCGGGATGTTCGGCATGGCGTGTCCTGTGGCTGAAATCCAGGATAAGGCCCGCGTGACCGTAGTTCGATAGACAAGTTAGTCGTTTTGCCTTAGAAAGTGAAGGCAACTCCGATTTTGGCCGCATAAAATATGGAACTCGATCGAATTGACCGGAAGATCCTCGCGGTTTTGCAGCAGGATGGGCGCATAGCCAATGTCGAGCTCGCCGAACGCATCGGGCTGTCGCCGACCTCGATCGGCGAGCGGCTGAAGCGGTTGCAGCGCGAGGGCTTCGTCGAGGGCTATGGGGCGCGGCTCAATCCGCACCGGCTTGGCCTCGGTCTTCTGGTGTTCGTCGAGGTGCTGCTCGACAAGACCACGCCGGACAATTTCGAGCGCTTCGCGCGCGCGGTGAAACTCGCGCCCGAGGTGCTGGAGTGTCACATGGTTGCAGGCGGCTTCGACTATCTTGTGAAGGCGCGGCTTGCCGACATGACCGCCTATCGACGCTTCCTCGGCGAGACCTTGCTGTCGATGCCGGGCGTGCGCGAGACGCGAACCTATGCGGTGATGGAAGAGATCAAGCGCGACGCACCGTTGCCGGTGGAGTAACGAAATGCCGTCGCGATTGTCATTGCTGTGGCGTTGAACAAGCGGTCTTCGCGGGAAAATAGCTCTCCGTGTGCAGTCGCAACGCCTGTCGTCGAATGCACTGGCCGTCTTCTAAAATTTTTTTGGCCCGGCTCCCGGACAGATCCGGGAGGCAGCAAAAGCTGGCGGCCTTATACTTTGAGGTTCTCTGCGGAGGTCTTGCCCCGGTTTGCGATCTCTTCGTATTCCACCGTCTGTCCTTCGTTCAGGGACGACAGACCGGCTTTCTGCACTGCCGAGATATGCACGAACACATCCTTGCCGCCCGACGCAGGCTGGATAAATCCATAACCCTTCGTCGGGTTGAACCACTTGACCGTACCTTTAGCCATCACGTCTTCTCCGCGGGTCTTCCTCCGAGATCTCGAACCGCCAGTCCCCGCCAACCGGCCGGTTCGGTCCTAACAGGATACGCGGATTGTGGCCGGCTTGGTAGCTCAAACCACATCGGCATTTTGCCGAATTCCGCTCAACTTCGCGGCGTTTTTACCGGTTTTGCCCGTTTCGCGGTCAATTGATCCGAACGCCGCGATCCATCCGTCAATAAGTCGCAGCCAGATAATCGACGATCTTGCCGACATCGGCATCGTCGATCGGGGCACCATAGACCTTTATCATCTTGGTCACCTCGGCCTGCCAGAAGGCCTTCTTGTCCTTCATCGGTGGCTGCGTGCTGACGTAGTCGGCCGAGTGGCAGGCGCTGCAATTGCCCTGCACGACCTCGAGATTGGGGCCGGGCTTGAAGGCGGCGACCTCGTCCGGGAGCTTATAGTTGACGGGCGCTGCGGTCACGGCGCCGATGCCGGCGGCGACAGCGAGCGAGATGGCGAGGAGAACGGTGCGCTGCATGATCATTCTCCCTCAGGCCACGGTCACGCGGACGGTTTCGACGACGTTGCGTAGATAACCCGCCGGGTTCCAGCGCGGCGTATCCGGCTGGGTCTCGCCGCCATTGCCCGTGGCGCGCACCTTCAGCTCATGGGCGCCCGCCGCGAGCTTCACCGGCAGCTTCCATTCACGGAATGAGTATTTGCCGAGATCCTTGCCGAGCTTGGCGCTGACCCAGGTCTTGCCGCCGTCGGTGGAAACCTGGACCTCCTTGATGCCCTTGCCGCCGTCGAAGGCGATGCCGCGCAGCGTCGTCGCTCCCGCCTTCAGCTTGGCGCCGTCGGGAACGCTGGTGATGAAAGAGCGGATGGTGAAGCGGTTGATCGGGATCGTCGCCTTCGGCGCGGTGCCCGGCTCGATCGCATTGTTCGGGGTGTCCGGAATGCGATAGGCCGACTTCATCCAGAAACCGTCATAGACAGTGTCGATGACGGTGATCTCGTTGAGGTGCTTGACCCAGTAGGTGCCGTAATAGCCGGGCACGATCAGGCGCAGCGGGAAGCCGTTGAGGAACGGCAGGTCCTCGCCGTTCATGCCGTAGGCCAGCATCACCTCGCCGTCGGTGGCGTGATCGAGATCGAGCGCCTTGACGAAATCCGGCGTCTTGTCGCTGACCGGACCGTCCATGCCGTTGAAGGTGACCTGCTTGGCGCCGCTCTGCACGCCCGCCATCTCCAGCACCGCCTTCAGCGGTACGCCGCGCCAGCGCGCATTGCCCATGGCGCCGTTGGCGAGCTGGCCGCCGGCGACGCGCGGCTCTGAAAAGCCGCGGCTATTGCCGGAGCACTGATTGACGGCGACGATCTCCGTCGCCTTCATTTTCCGGATGTCCTTGAGCGACAGCTTGAGCGGCTTGTCGACCTTGCCCTTGACCTCGAGCGTGAACTTGTCGGGATCGAGGTTGTAGGGGAGGTCCGAGAGGTGATAGCGCACGAAGAACGCGTTATTCGGCGTGATCGGGCCGTCATTGAACACCGCGAACGGCGTCTCGAGCTGCGGCGGCCGGCTGGTCAGTCCGATCATCGGCCGCTTCTGCGGATACTTCACCAGCGGCCGCTCGCCATTGGTGAAAGGCAGGGTGACGGTGTCGAGTGCCAGCGCCTTGGTGGAATTCAGTGTGGCCGCAATAGCGGCGAGGCCCGCTCCTTTGAGCAGGTCGCGTCGATCGAACATTCTGGTCTCCTCCCGGAGCTTTTCGTTGGACCAGCGGTCATCACCGCGATCCCGCGCTCATCTGTCGCAACGATTTGGATGAAGTCAATTCGTGCTTTCGCAGCAGGCCCATGCCGTTGCGTTGCAGCAAGCCGGTGTTACGTGGCGAGCCGAGTTATTGCCGCAGTAGCGGTGCTCTTCCTCGCCCCGCCTGCGGGGAGGTGAAGACTCAAGCCGCGATGCGCGCGCTGCGATCGACGAGGGTCGACAGCTCCCTTGCATCCGCAACGACGCGCACGGCCATCGGCTCGTCGCGGCCGCGGATCGCGACCTCCTGTTGCGGCAGCGCATCCTCGGCAAGGTCGGCGGTGCGGCGGACCTCCTCCGAGACGATGGCTTCGCAGGCCAGCGTCTTGGTCATGTCCTGGAGCCGGGCGGCAACGTTGACGGCGTCGCCCAGCGCGGTGAAGACGATGTGATCGCGATAGCCGATGTCGCCGATGATGACCTCGCCGCCGTGAATCCCGATGCCGAAACGGATCGGCTCACGCAAATCATGGCTCAAGAGCTCATTTAGTTCGTCGATATGCGTGGCGATGCCGGCGGCGGCCTTCAGCGCCTGCCGGCAGGCTTCGTGCGGATCGGCTGACAGCCCGAACAGCGCCAGCATACCGTCGCCCACGAACTGGTTCGGCTGGCCGCCGTTCTCGATCACGGCCTGCGACACCGCGCCGAGGAAGCGGTTGACGATGAAGACGGTGTCGAACGGCAGCCGCTTCTCGGCCAGCTGCGTCGAGCCGCGCATGTCCACGAACAGGCTGACGAGATAGCGTTCCTGGCCGATCCTGGCCGGCATCGAGGCCTGCCCGTCCGCCGCATGCGTGTGGGGTGTGAAGAGCTGGAAGAAGGAGAGATCCGAGTCCGGCCGCAGCTGGCAGGCGAGCCGGATCGAGGGGTCAGCAGTGCCGACGCGGGCGAGCACGAAGGCCTCGCGCTGTGACGGCTCGGGCAGGGCGCCATGATCGCCGATGACGCGGATGCGGCAGGTCGAGCAGCGGGCGCGGCCGCCGCAGACGCTGGCATGCGGCACGTTGTGGCGCAGGCTCGCCTCCAGTACGGAGAGGCCCTTGGGCACGCGCACTGTCTTGCCGTTGCCGTAGGACAGCGCGATCATGCCGCCGCGCCGTTCGCGCAAGGCGCGTACCCCGCGCGCTGCCAGCGCGAGGGCGAGCAGGCCAAAATAGCCCATGACGAGGCCGCCGCTGATGCGGTCGAGCACCTTGTTTTCCGCGACCGTGCCGACCTGTTGCCTCGTATAATTCGTCTTGCGCCAGTCCGCGTCGTCGCTGTCGGCGGCAACGCTGCGTCCGCCCTGGTAGATGCCGAGCATCGCTAGCGTCGGGATCAGCACGGCGGCTGCGAGCAGATAGGGCGCGGCGCGCGTGAAGAAGGTCTTCATGCGAAGCCAGAAATAGATGCCGACGCAACCGTGCACCCAGGCGACCACGAGCAAAATCGTCATCTGCCAGAGCCGGGCGGGCGCCAGGACGAAGAACAGATAGAGCTCCTGCGGGTAAAGTTTCTCGTGCCCGTAGAGCGTCAGGCCGAGCCGTATCCCGATCACATGCGCCATGATGAGCGCAGGGATGCTCAGGCCCAGCAGGAGCTGGAGCGGCTCGACGGTCCGCCAGCGGAACTGCCGGCGCTGGTACAGCGCGTAGATGCCAAGCCCCATATGGGTGAGCGCCGCGGTGTAGAACACGATCGCAACAGGCAGGAACTGCCAGAACACGGTGTGGTAGTAGACCCCGGCCTCCATGGCATCGACAGAGATGTTGCCGAGCGCGTGGTTGAGCAGATGGCTGACCACATAGGCGAACAGGATGATGCCGCAGACCAGCCGCACCTGCCGCACGCTGGTGGCGCGGACGAGTTCGGTCATGTGGGCAGGAGCGGTGGCCATGATTCGATTGTATCAGTTCATGAAGGAGAACAGCCAGCGTAGCGGTTAATTCCCGCCGTGGACAGATTGTGAAGTCACATGCCCGACAAGGTTGCGAAATCGTAGGGTGGGCAAACGCGCGCCCTTGCGCGCCGTGCCCACCATTTCTATCCGTCAATCCCCATGGTGGGCACGCTCCGCTTTGCCCACCCTACGATCGCTTCCGCGGGGCGACAGGGGACTCCCCCGCATTGACTCCCCGTCCGAGGTTGGCGAAAAGCGCGGGCGTGACGACAGCCCCCGACATCACCGTGTTCCCCCGCAGCCTCGCCCGCCGCCCGCTCCTCGTGGCTGTGCTGGTCATCGCGGCGATGACCGTGCTGCGCATCGTCTACGCTTCCGCGATCGAGCTGCGCACGGACGAGGCCTATTACTGGACTTGGTCGAAGGAGACGGCGCTCAGCTTCCTCGATCATCCCCCCATGATCGCCTGGTTCATCCGGCTCGGTACCGCGATCTTCGGCGACACCACGTTCGGCGTGCGCATCAGTGGCATCGTCGCGATGTTCGTGACGCAGTTGCTGCTCGCCGACATCGTCCGCCGCCTCACCCATGATGTGCGCGCGGTGGTGCTCGCGGCGCTGATGCCGGAGGCCGCGCTCTATTACGGCCTGCTGATGGCCAAGGTCGCGCCCGATGTCGCCATGATCCCGTTTGCGGTGGCGATGATGTGGTCGCTGGTGCGGCTCGCGCAAAGCGGCGACGGCCGCTGGTGGCTGGCGGCGGGCCTGTTCGCCGGACTGTCGATGCTGTCGAAGTTCACCGCGATCATGTTCGCGCCGGCGGTCGCCGCGTTTCTGCTGGTGCCGGATTGGCGCTGGCGCTGGCTGCGCAGCCCTTACCCCTATCTCGCGGTGCTGATCGCGATTGCCGCATTCTCGCCGGTGCTGATCTGGAACGCGCAGCACGACTGGGCCTCGTTCCGTTTCCAGGGCGTGCGCGCCACCGCCAATTACGGCATCTCGCTGCGCACCATCGGCGATTACATCGGCCTGCAATTCGGCCTGGTCGGCTTCGTCATGCTTCCGGTGGTGCTGACGGGCCTCGTGATGACGGCGTGGCGCGGCTATCGCACGCGCGAGCCGGTCGCGATCCTGCTGTCGACCGCGGTGCTGGTGCCGTTCCTCTATTTCTTCTTCAAGTCGCTGACGCTCAGGGTCGGCGACACCTGGCCGATGTTCATGTGGCCGGTCGGTTTTGCCGCCGCCGCCGTCAACCTCGCAGCGATGACGAAAGAGGGATGGTCGGCGCGCATGCTCAGATCGTCGCTGTTCTGGGCCAGGACGGCCGTCACGACGGGCATCGCCTTCGTCGTGATCGTCTTCTTTTACTACGTCGCGGCGCCCTGGAATCTCCTCGGCAAGATCGATCCGATCGGTGCCGAGGCCGGCTACGAGCAGGTCGCGGCGCGCGCGCAGGCCGCGCTCGACGAAACAGGTGCGACCTGGATCGCGACCACGGACTATCGCACCTACGCGATGATGCGCTGGCTGTTCAGGGGCCGTGT
Source organism: Bradyrhizobium sp. CCGB01 (assembly GCF_024199795.1). NCBI lineage: Bacteria > Pseudomonadati > Pseudomonadota > Alphaproteobacteria > Hyphomicrobiales > Nitrobacteraceae > Bradyrhizobium > Bradyrhizobium sp. CCGB01. Next base: position 8,158,093 of record NZ_JANADK010000001.1, on the reverse strand, counting down.
GCCCGTGATCGAGATCAACGAACGCGGCCGCTTCCAGGATTTCCGCGATCCCGGCATGGACCGGATCAGCGGGCACGCGGGCATCTATGTTGGCCGCGAGCCGGACAACCGGTCGTCGCTGTGGCAGAACATCCCCGCCAAGCGCGAGCAGCTCGGTCAAGTCGAGCGCCGCTGGCGCCGCGTCCTGACGGATACTTATGTGATTGAAAAGCTCAGCGGCTGGACGCCAGAGCTTGCGCCGCCGAAGGACTCGCCGCTGTTTCAATGGAAAGTGCTGGCGGGGGAGATTCAATCGCTCTCGGCGTTTGCGTAGCCAAGAAGGCAGTGACCTCTTCCTTCTCCCCTTGTGGGAGAAGGTGGCGCGAAGCGCCGGATGAGGGGTCTCTATCCACATGGGTAGATCTGTATTCGTGGTGAGTTACCCCTCACCCGTCTCGCCGCTCCGCGGCGAGCCACCCTCTCCCACAAGGGGAGAGGGTGCAGCGAATGCGCGGCACGAAGGGCTACGCCTCCTCGTCCTTCTTCCGCAGCAGATCCGTCGCGAGGTCCGACAGTTTCGGCGGCGGCAGCGCCGCGAATGGCAGCGGCCTTGTGACGTCGATTGCGGCCAACCCGAGCCGCGCCGTCAATAGCCCGTTCAGCACGCCTTCACCCAGCCGCTGCGACAGCTTTGCCGCAATGCCATGCCCGAGCATCTGCTGCACCAGGCTGTCGCTTGCGGCCATGCCGCCGGTGATGGCGAGATGGGCGATGACGTGGCGGAGCAGGCGGATCATGCCGAGCGCGCCTGGGCGGCCGCCATAGAGGCGCGCAAGCTGGCGTATCAATCTCAGCGCAGCCACGAACACGAACATCACGTCGATCGCCGCGCGTGGGGAGACCGCAGTCACGATCGAGACCTTTTGCGCAGCCGACGACACCAGCCGCCGCGCCTCCGCATCCAGCGGCGACATCAGCTCGCGCTCGGCGAGCCGGATCATGTCGGCGCCGTCGATGATCTCGCCGGCGTGACTTTCCAGCGTCGCGCGGGCACGCGCGAGCTGCGGGTTCTGGTGCGCGATCTTCAGAAGATCCTGCACGATGACGCGGCTCTCCTTGCGGTCGTCATTGGCAAGCACGGCGGCGGCGCGCTGATGCAGTTTCTCGATGGTCGCGAGGCGCACCAGACCGAACGCCTCGCGCCCGATCACCACCGCGAGCGCGAGCGCGGTGACGAATGCGAGGGCGAGGCCGACGAAGCCGAGGCTTTCGCTGCGCGCAAACAGATCCTCGATCAGATGCACGACGCCGAGCCCGGTGCCGAGCAGCGTCAACCCGGCGAGGCCGGACCAGAACAGCGTGCCCCAGGGAAAACCTCGCCGCGCGGGAAGCGCGGCTTCGATCAGCACGGGCAGCGTCGCCGGGTCATGCTCCGGCGTGATCTGGATGGTGGCGCGGCCGAGCCGGCTAGTCTCGTCGGATTCGGTGACGACGACGCCGGGATCGTCGAGCCGGAACGTCGCCGGCCGCCGCTGCTGGGATCGGTCGTTCATGACAGCTTGTCTCCGATCAGGAACTGCAAGGCACGGTCGAGGCGGATGTGTGGCAGCGCCGGCTCGTCATTGCCCTCGCGTTCGAGCTTTGGCGGACGGAAGCGCAGGAAGCGAAAGTCGCTCTTTTCGGCAGCTTCCGTCGAGAGGCCGCGGAATGCGTCGGTGCCGTTGAACAGCGGCTCGGGATCCAGCGGCAAATCGCCCGGAAAGGTCGCGACCTCCGTGTTGCCGTCGAAGAACTCGCCGCCGGCGCTTTCGCCGGCCGCCGGCGTTCCCAGGATCGACGGCAATTTGTCGCGGCCATGGGCGACCTGGGCTTCGCGCGTGGCGCGCACGGCGGCGAGCGCGACCACATCGATCTCGGCTCCGGTATCTTCCGCGCGCGCCGCGGCGCGCGAGACGGCGCGGCGCAGCACGGCTTCGAGCCGGTCGTGGCTGGAGTGATGCAGATGGTCGGCCTTGGTCGCTGCGAACAGGATGCGGTCGATGCGCGGACGGAACAGGCTGGAGAGGAAGGTGCTGCGGCCGATGCGAAAGCAGTCGAGAATGCCGGCGAGTGCGGCTTCGAGATCGTGCAGCGCCTCGGGGCCGGAGTTGAACGCGGCGAGCGCATCGGCCAGCACGATCTGCCGATCGAGCCGCGCGAAATGATCGCGGAAGAACGGGCGGACCACGACGTCCTTGTAGGCCTCGAAGCGGCGGACCATCATCGCCCACAGCGAGCCCTCCGGCGCCTGGCCGCCAATGGGCACGTCGAGCGGCGCAAAGGTCAGTGCTGGTGTGTCGGCGAGATTGCCGGGCATCAGGAAGCGCCCGGGCGGCAGCAGGCTCATCGCGAAGCGCTCGTCGCGGCAGGCGCGCAAATAGCCCGTGAAGAGCTTTGCCGCGGTCAGCGTCGCCTGTTCATCCTCGTGGGCCTCGGGCTTGAGCGTTGCAAGATGCGCGTGCCAATCAGCAGCCAGATGCGCGCGCGGCGCCTCGCGTGACAGTGCGAGGCTCTCGGCCGACCATTGCTCGTAACTCTTCTGCAGCAGCGGCAGGTCGAGCAGCCACTCGCCGGGATAGTCGACGATATCGAGCGTCAGCGTACGGTCGGCGCCGTTCTGGCGCTGGTAGTCGATGACGAGGCGCAGCTCGCTGATGTCGACGGTCGAGTTCGGCCAGCGCCGCTCCTCGATCAGCGCGCGCAGATGGTTCTCATAGGCAAAGCGCGGCACGGCATCGTCAGGCTGCGGCGCCAGATGCGCCCGCGCAATCCGGCCCGAGGCATAGGCCTCGAACACCGGAAACCGGCCGCCGCGGGTGAGGCCGTGGATTAGCGCGGTGATGAATACGGTCTTACCGGCCCGTGACAGGCCGGTGACGCCGAGCCGCACCGTCGGGTTGAAGAAGTGCTCGCCATAGTCGATCAGGGCCCTCGCCGACAGGCGCGCCTCTTCGACCATATCCTGGAAACTGAATGCCATATGAACGGGGATCTCGGGCGAGGGCGAATACGCAAAAAGGACTAATCACAAAAGTGGCAACTGCTTGAAGAAAATCAAGCTTCATACTTCCACCGCCTTTGTCGGCAAATCAGCCGTTTGAACGACGCGCGGGTCCCGAAAGACCTCTAGAAGAGTGCATTGCCTCGCTTTGCGGATTGCCATGACCATCTTCACATTGAAACAACTTGCGTCCACCTCCGTCCACGCCGCAGCCGATGCGATCGGCTGGAACTACGACCGTGCCGAGCTGATCGCCGACGGCGTGATACATGCGATCGGCGTCCTTTCCGGCATCATCGCCGCGACCGTGCTGGTGGTGCTGGCCGCGGTCTATGCCGACGCGACCAACATCATCGGGGTCTCGATCTATGTTGCCGGCCTGCTCTCGATGCTGGTCCTGTCGGCGACCTATAATCTCTGGCCGGTCTCGCCGGCCAAATGGCTGCTGCGGCGGTTCGACCATTCCGCGATCTATCTGCTGATCGCGGCGACCTACACGCCGTTCATCCTCGAGGTGAAGGACAGCGTGTTCGCGCTGGTGCTGCTCGCCGGCGTCTGGTGCGTCGCGATATCAGGCATCGTGCTGAAACTCCTCTACCCCGGCCGGTACGATCGCGTCGCAGTCGGCACCTACCTCGCCATGGGCTGGAGCGGCGTGATGCTCTACGACGCCGTGGTCAGGGCATTGCCCGCGCTGGCGCTGGGCTTCCTCCTTGCAGGCGGCCTGCTCTACAGCTTTGGCGTGATCTTCCATGCCTGGCGGCGGCTGCGCTTCCAGAATGCGATCTGGCACGGCTTTGTCTTGGCTGGCGCGGCGTGCCATTATACTGCGGTGCTCGACCTCGTGTTGAGCTGAGCAGGATCCGCGACGCGGAATAAGCGACGCGGTATAAGACAAGCCAAGCGGCAAAAGACAAGAGGAGACGTCGCATGCAGGTGACCGGCAAGGTCGTGGTCGTCACGGGCGGCGCAAACGGCATCGGCAAGGCGCTGTGCGAGGCTTTTCACAAGGCGGGCGCGGCGAAGGTCGTCGTCGCTGACATGGATGCCGCCAACGCCAGGGCGGTCGCGGCCACGGTGGACGGTGCGGCCTTCAAATGCGATGTCGCGCAGGAGAAGGACATTTCGCACGTCATCGAGGAGACCGAGCGGCAGTTCGGCTCGATCGAATTGTTCTGCTCCAATGCCGGCATCGGCGGCGGTTTCGATCCAATGTCGGTCAATGCCGGTGGCGCTTCCGATGAACCCTGGCAGCGGAGCTGGGCGATCCACGTCATGGCGCATGTCTATGCGGCGCGGCATCTCATCCCCCGCATGAAGGCGCGCGGCGGCGGCTATTTCCTCAACACGATCTCGGCCGCGGGCCTGCTGTCGCAGGTCGGCAGCCCGGCTTATTCCACCACCAAGCATGCCGCGGTCGGGTTTGCCGAAAACCTCGCGATCTCGCACAAGGCGCACAACATCCGTGTCTCGATCCTCTGTCCGCAGGGCGTCGACACCAACATGCTGCGATCGATCCCGAAGGGCCCGCAATCCGGCGATGGCGACCTGACGCCGGAGCAAGTGGCAAAGGACGTCCTCGCCGGCCTCGAGCAGGAGACGTTCCTGATCCTGCCGCATCCTCAGGTGCTCGGCTACATGCGCAAGAAGACCGAGAATTACGACCGCTGGATCGGCGGCATGGCCAAGATCCAGGCGAAGATGCGGGACGATTTCGGGAAGTAGGGCAGGCGGGCACCAAACCCTCGCTGTCGTCCCCGCGAACGCGGGGACCCATAACCGCGGGGAGGTATTTGGCGAAGACTAGTAGTTATTCGGTACTGACACCCGCGCTTCATCGATAGATCACGCGGTATGGGTCCCCGCGTTCGCGGGGACGACACCGGTAGCTACGCCACCGCCTGCCCCTCATCCTCCCCCCGGCTCTGCCTGAGCGCCCGCGCGTAGAGCATCATTCCCTCGCGCACCGTGCGCTGCTCGGCTGTCGTCAGTGCCGCCAGCGCGCCGCTCACCTGCTGCCGGCCAAACGCATGTAGTGCCTCCAGCGTGCGCCGGCCCTTCGCCGTCAGCGACAGCCTCTTGCTGCGCGCGTCCGCCTCATCCTGGGTCTCCCGCAGCTCGCCGCAATCGATCAGCTTGCGCACCATGCGGCTGACGCTGGATTTCTCCAGTCGCAGGAAATCGCCGAGCTCGCCTGAAGTCATCGCACCGCGGATGCCGATCTCCAGGATGGTGTGCACGGCCGAGGGCGGATAGTCCGAGGCCGCCACCGTCGCATCCATGAAGCCGAGCTCGCGCACCATCAGGCGCGAGGCGGCGCGGATGTCGTCGATCAGCGAAAGCTCGGCCACGGCTTGACTCCAGGCATATAGTTGTACCATACAACTATATGCGCGCAGCGGCGCGCGCAAGCGTTTTGGAGTGAGCGATGAACGGAACTTTGCCAGCTGGTGAGCGGATGAAAGGCAAGGTCTGTCTCGTCACGGGCGGCGGCAGCGGGATCGGTCGCGCCACGGCCTTGCGGATGGCGGCGGAAGGCGCGGAAGCGATCATCGTCGCGGGCCGGCGGGAGGCCGAAATCGACGCCACGGCGGTCGCGTGCCGCGAGCTCGGCGCGGACGCCATCCCGTGTCAGACCGACATCACGCGCGAGGACGACGTCGTGCGGCTCGTCCGTACGGCGATTGAGCGTTGCGGCCGGCTCGACGTGGCCTTCAACAATGCGGGCTTCCAGGAACGCCGCGCGCCGCTGGAAGAGCAGGGCACTGATATCTACGACAGCGTGTTCGACACCAATGTCCGCGCGCTGTTCCTGTGCCTGCGCCATCAATTGCCGGCGATGCTGGCGCAGGGGCGCGGCAGCATCGTCGTCAACGCCTCCGTTAGCGGTGTGCGCAATCCCAATCCCGGCTTCTCGCTCTATTCCGCCTCGAAGGCCGCTGCGATCTCGCTGACACGTTCGGCCGCGATGGAGAATGCGCCGCGCGGTATCCGCATCAACGCCATCGCCCCCGGCCGTGTCGTCACCGACATGATGCTGCGCGCCGGTGTCGGCGATATCGCCACCGTCAGTGCCGGCCTGCCGCTGCGGCGGATGGGAAATCCGGAAGAGGTGGCAGAGGCGGTGGTGTGGCTGTCGTCCGACGCGTCATCCTATGTCGTCGGGCATGTGCTGGCGGCCGATGGGGGATTTCTGGCGTCGTGATGTCGTAGCCCGGATGAGCGAAGCGACATCCGGGACCTCCGCTGCACCCCGGATATCGCTGCGCTCATCCGGGCTACGGTACGACGCGCTTCGTCAATGCTTCTGCCCGTAGAGCACCGGCACCGCCGAATCCACGACGACCTCCACCAGGCTCGTCCCCTCGAACGCCATTCCGCGCTTCAGCGCCTCGCCCAGTTCCGCGGCCTTGCTGACCCGTACCGCATGGCACCCCAAGCCTTCGGCCAGTCGCACGAAATCGATCCCCGGCAGCTCCAGCCCGGGCACGTTGCGCACCTGCATCACCTGGCTGAACGAGCGCATCGCGCCGTAGCCGGAATTGTTGATGACGACGATCGTGAGCGGCAGCTTTCGCTGCACGGCGGTCCATAGCGCCTGGATCGAATACATCGCCGAGCCGTCGCCGATCAGGCACACTGTCCGTTGCTTCGGCTTGCCCAGCGCCATGCCGACCGCCGCAGGGAGCGAGTAGCCGAGACCGCCGCTCGCCATGGTGTAAAAACTGTCCTGGCCGCGCATCGGCATGAACTTCTGCATCGCCGGCCGGTGCGAGGGCACTTCCTCGACCAGCGATGCGCCATCCGGCATCGCCTGCGACAGCGAGTGCAGCAGGAATTCGACCGGGAGCGGATCGGCGGCTGGCGGCGCCGGCGGCAGCGTGCGGCCTTTTGGTGTAGCGCGCTTGCTGTCCGGCAGGAGGTCGAGCAGCATCGCGAGCGCGGGTTTCATCGTCGCGATGATGCTGGTGCCGACCGGCGTCACCGCCGCCGCGTCCGGATCGTCGGTAATCTGGAAGATCGTCGCGCCGCCATCGAAGATCGCGGCATGGCCCTCGACATGGAAGGTGAACACCGGCGCGCCGACCACGACGACGAGGTCGTGCTCGCGCAGCGCATCGGAGAGTTGCGCGGGCGAGGCATGCAGGAAGCCCGCGAATTGCGGATGCTGTTCCGGGAACGAGCAGCGCGCCGAGAACGGGCTGACCCACACGCTCGCCTTCGCTTTCTCGGCGACGCGCACCATGAGATCGACCGCGCCGGCGCGGTCGACCCCGGGGCCGACGACGAGGGCAGGGTGTTTTGCGGAGCCGAGCGCCGCGACCAGCGCCTTCATCGCCTCCGCCTCGGGACCGGCCTCGCGGCTGACCTTGCGCGCCTCGACCGGCGTGCAGGCATGCGCCCAGTCGTCGATCGGGATCGACACGAAGGTCGGCCCGCAGGGCGGCTGCATCGCGGTGTAATAGGCGCGCGCGATCGCGGCCGGCACGTCCTCGGGCCGCGCTGGCTCGACGCTGTATTTCACGTAAGGCCGCGGGAATTCCGATGCGCGCTCGGCATAGAGGAACGCCTGCAAGGGAAGGATCGAGCGCGCCTGCTGGCCCGCGGTGATCACGAGCGGCGTCTGGTTGCGATGCGCGGTGTAGATGTTGCCGAGCGCGTTGCCGACGCCGGCCGCCGAATGCAGATTGACGAAGCCGGCATTGCGCGTCGCCTGGGCGTAACCATCGGCCATGCCGACTGCCGAGGCCTCCTGCAGCGCCAACACATAGTCGATGTCATCGGGCCAGTCGCTCAGGAACGGCAGCTCGGTCGAGCCGGGATTGCCGAACACCCTGTCGATGCCGAACGAGCGCAGCAGGTCGAGCGTCGCCTGCTTGACGGTGACGGACTTGCTGCCGGTCGTGCCGTTCTTGGCCATGGTTTCCGTCCCCTTGTTATTTCCTCATCCTGAGGAGCGCGTCTTCGCGCGTCTCGAAGGATGAAGGCCCGGCTGGTGGCCTCGCCCTTCGCGACGCCGCTGCGCGGCTCCTCAGGGTGAGGGTCTAGATTGTCACGTCGCCGCTCGCAATGACGACGTCGCCGTCACCACACCGCCGTGCCCTTCATCGTCGGCTGCCCCTCCGCATTCGCGGTCCACAGCTCCATGCCATCAGCGGTCTCGTTGGCGTTGATGGAGAACTCCGTGCCCTCGAACAGCGGCTGCAGGCCGCGATAGGTGAACTTCTTCGGCGCCTTGCCGCCGTGCAGCTTTGCCGCCATCTCGATGATGAGCGCCGCCTGCAGCGGGCCGTGGAAGATCAGGCCCGGATAGCCCTCGACTTTGGTGACGTAGTCGCGGTCGTAATGGATGCGGTGGCCGTTGAAGGTCAGCGCGGAATAACGGAACAGCAGCACGGGATCGGAGACATGCGTTTCGCGGTGCTGCGCCTTCGGCGGCGGAGGCGGGGCCTTGGCGCCGGCGGGCGCGCTGCTGGTCATCTCTCGGTAGACGATGTCCTGCCGCTCGCGGATGGCTGTGCCGCGCGGCGAGGAGATGCTGTGCTCGACCGAAACGAAGCACAGCGTTCCCGTCGAGCCTGATTTCACCTGTACGTCGGCGATACGTGAGGTCCGGGTCGATTCATCGCCAACCTGCAATGGCTGCAGGAACTCAATCTCGCCGCCGGCCCACATCCGGCGCGGCAGCGGCACCGGCGGCAGGAAGCCGCCGCGGGTGGGATGGCCGTCGGGGCCGAGCATCGACATCGGAAACACCGGCTGCGCCAGACACCAGTGCACCGTGAACGGCGCGGCGTCGCCCTTTTTCGGCTCGCCGACCTCCTGGAACAGCGTCGCGCGCAGGCCCTTCACGAGCTGCGCGGTGACGATGTCGGTGGCCTCCGTGCTGCGGCCGACCCATTGCCGCAAGTGATCGATGTCGAGCTTCTCGGTCATGACGCCTCGCTCTGTTACTTCTTGGACTGGGGCTTTTCGCCGATGCCGGGCACGGCGCCGTAGGCGCGGGTCTCGCCGACGATGATCGGCGCCGGCGCGGGATAGCTGACGCGACCGTTCGGGGTGTCCACCTCGATGCGGCGCAGATGCGGATGGCTGGTGAGGTCGGCCATGGTGTTGACCTCGGCAAAGGCGATGTCGGCATCCGACAGGCGCTTGAGCAGCTCGTCGCGCGTCATCTTGCCGAAGGCATCCGCGACCGTCCTGTCGGTGAAGTCGCGGTTGCGCACGCGCTCGACCATGTTGGCAACGCGCGGATCGGCCGGCAGGTCGGGCTGATCCAGCACCTTCACGCAAAGCGTCTTCCACTCGCGCTCGCTCTGGATCGAAATCAGGATGTCCTTGCCGTCCTTCGAGGTGAACACGCCGTAGGGCGCGATCGAGGGATGGCGCAGGCCCATGCGCTTCGGCGGATTGCCGGCCTCCGAATTGAGCAACGGCACGGTGCACCAGTCCGCCATCACGTCGAACATGGAGATGCGGATGTCGGCGCCCTTGCCGGTACGTCCGCGCCCGATCAGCGCTTCTAAAATCGCCGCATGCGCGGTGGCGCCGGTCGCGACGTCGACGATCGACATGCCGACGCGCGAGGCGCCGTCGGGATTGCCGGTAATGGAAGCGAGCCCGCTCTCGGCCTGGATCAGCAAATCATAGGCCTTGCGGTGCGCGTAGGGGCCTTCGTCGCCATAGCCGGTGATCGTGCACGAGATCAGTTTTGGATAGTCCTTGAGCAAGCGCTCGCGGGAGAAGCCGAGCTTGTCCATCGAGCCCGGCTTCAGGTTCTGGATCAGCACGTCGGCGCTGGCGATCAGCTTCTCCAGCTCGGCGCAGCCTTCCTTGGTGGCAAGATCGACCACCGCCGATTGCTTGCCGCGGTTGAGCCAGACGAAGTAGCTGCTCTGGCCCTTGGCCGCCGCGTCATAGCCGCGGGCGAAATCGCCCTCGGGCCGCTCGATCTTGATCACCTCCGCGCCGGCATCCGCCAGGCGCGAGGAGCAGAACGGCGCCGCCACTGCCTGCTCGACCGCAATCACCCTGATCCCGTCAAGTGCTCCCATGATTGTTGCCTCAGTACGAGCGGGGCATGCCGAGCACGTGCTCGGCGACGAAGGAGAGCACGAGGTTGGTCGAGATCGGCGCCACCTGGTAGAGCCGCGTCTCGCGGAATTTGCGCTCGACGTCGTATTCCTCGGCGAAGCCGAAGCCGCCATGGGTCTGGATGCAGGCATTCGCCGCTTCCCATGACGCATCCGCCGCCAGCATCTTGGCCATGTTGGCTTCCGCGCCGCAGTCGAGCCCGGCCTCGTATTTGCGGGTGGCTTCCTTCACCATCAGCTCCGCCGCGCGCATTGAGGCGTAGGCCTTGGCGATCGGGAATTGAATGCCCTGGTTCTGGCCAATCGGCCGGCCGAACACCGCGCGCTCCTTGGCGTAGTTCGTCGCCTTCGCGATGAACCATTTGGCGTCGCCGACGCATTCAGCCGCGATCAGGATGCGCTCGGCATTCATGCCGGAGAGGATGTAGCGGAACCCCTTGCCTTCCTCGCCGATCAGATTCTCCGCCGGCACCTTCATGTCGGTGAAGAACACTTCGGTGGTGGCGTGGTTCATCATGGTGCGGATCGGGCGGATCTCGAGGCCATTGTTCTTGGCTTCGCGCATGTCGACGATGAACACCGACAGACCATCCGTGCGCTTCTTGGCCTGCTCCTTCGGCGTGGTGCGCGCCAGCAGCACCATCAGGTCGGAATGCTCGGCGCGGCTGGTCCAGATCTTCTGGCCGTTGACGATGTAGCTGTCGTTGCCTTCCTTGCGCGCGAAGGTCTTGAGCGAGGAGGTGTCGGTACCGCTGGTCGGCTCGGTGACGCCGAAGGCCTGCAGGCGCAATTCGCCGCTGGCGATCTTCGGCAGGTACTTTGCCTTCTGCTCTTTGTTTCCGTGCCGCAGCACGGTGCCCATCGTGTACATCTGGGCGTGGCAGCCGCCGCCGTTGCAGCCCGCGCGCTGGATCTCTTCGAGGATCGCCGCGGCAGCCGAGAGCTTCAGGCCGGCGCCGCCATATTCCTCGGGGATCAGCACCGAGAGATAGCCGGCCTCGGTCAGCGCATCGACGAAGGCCTTGGGATAGGCCATCTCGCGATCGAGCTTGCGCCAGTATTCGCCGGGAAACTGCGCGCAGAGTTTTGCGACGGCTTCGCGGATGTCGGCGTGATCTTCGGTGTGGTGTTCTTCACTCATGGCGTTTCCCGTATCTAGCGGCAGTCAAGATAACGCCGGCCGATCCTCTGGCGTTGTGAAAACATCGCCAGCCCCCTATGCTCATTTGCTATAGCGTATGGAGTAGCCTTCCAGGATTGGCAAGCATGGATTTCCGGCAGCTCAGGACCTTCAGTTGCGTGGCGGAGCTCGGCAGCCTGAGCAAGGCGTCCGACACGCTGCGCGTGGCGCAGCCGGCGCTCTCCAGGCAGATCAAGCTGCTTGAACACGAGCTGCGCACCGAATTGTTCACGCGCAACGGCCGCGGCATGGTGCTGACCGAGGCCGGGCGTCTGCTCCTGGCGCGCACCTCCGGCATCGTGCGGCAGATCGACCAGATCCGCGACGACATCCAGTCGGCCAAGGGGCCGCCGTCGGGCCAGGTCGTGCTCGGCCTGGTTCCGACCGTGAGCTGCGTGCTGTCGGCGCGCTTCGCGCGGCGCTGCGTCGAAAAGTTTCCCGGCATCTCGCTGCGCATCGTCGAGAGCTACAGCGGCCATCTGGTCGAATGGCTGCATCGCGGCGAGATGGACCTTGCCATCCTCTATGGTCGCTCCGCCGATCTGCATCTCAACGTCGAGAGCCTCGGCCGCGACAACATCGTCGCGGTCGGCCCGCGCGGATGCGGCCTCGCGCGCAAGAAGAGCGTCGACATCGGCTGGCTGCTGCGCCAGCGGCTGGTGCTGCCCAGTCATTCCCACGGCCTCCGCGCGCTGATCGAGCACGCGGCCGCCCAGCGCAAGATCAAGCTCGACGTCCAGCTCGAGGCGGATTCGTTCCGCGTGCTGACGAGCCTCGTCGAGGAGGGCCTCGGCTTCGCACTGCTGCCGCCCTCGTCGGTCCACGGCGAGGTCGCCGATGGCCGGCTGGAAACCGCGCCCGTATCCAGGCCGATGACGCGCGAGCTCATTTTCGCCTCTCCGATCGACCGCCCGGCCTCGACGGCCTCGCTCGCCATCACGACACTCTTGCGCGAGGAAGTCGCTGCCTGCCGCAAGGAAGGCCTGTGGGACATTCGCCTGGCTTGAAGCGCCGGGGCTGAATTCTCAGGAGGATTTAGGACACAAGCCCGCAGCCGGCCCTTCTCATCTTGAGCGAGCTGTCATGCCGGAATTTTATAGCTGGGCCGTGTCGCGCCTCATCCCTCCGCTGTCATCGCCCGCCTTGTGCGCACTTGCGCACTGGGGCGGGCGATCCAGTATTCCAGAGGCCGCAGTGCTTGAGCCGAGAAGCCGCGGCGTACTGGATGCCCCGCTTTCGCGGGGCATGACAGCGAGATTGGGGAGACGGGTTGCCCCAAGGGAGTCCGTAGAGCCCGGCCTACCCCGGAATCCTTACCGGCAGCGACTCATAGCCCTTGATGAAGCTCGAATAGATCCGCTTGGGCTCGCCGACCACCTCGATGCGGTCGAACCGCTTCAGCATCTCCTCCCAGACGATCCGGAGCTGCAGCTCGGCCAGGCGCATGCCGACGCAGCGGTGGATGCCGAAGCCGAAGGAGAGATGGGTGCGCGGCCGCGGGCGGTCGATGATGAACTCGTTCGGCTTCTCGAACATCTCCTCGTCGCGGTTGCCCGAGACGTACCACATCACGACGCGGTCGCCCTTCTTGATGTGCTTGCCGCCGACCTCGGTGTCCTGGAGCGCGGTGCGCCGCATGTGGGCGAGCGGGGTCTGCCAGCGGATCACCTCGGGCACCATGGAATCGATCAGCGCCGGATTGTTCCGCAGCATCTCGTACTGGTCCGGGTTCTCGTTCAGTGCCAGCACCGAGCCGGTCATGGTGTTGCGCGTGGTGTCGTTGCCGCCGACGATGAGCAGGATGATGTTGCCCATGAGGTTGTCGGGGTCCATGAAACGCGTCGCATCGTTATGCGCCATGAGCGACAAGAGATCGTTGCGTGGCGCGGAGTTGACGCGCTCGTTCCACAGCTTCGACATATAGGCGTAGCACTCGTCCATCTCGCGGCGGCGCTCCTCGGCCGAGGCGACGATGCCGCTCTTGGGCAGCGCGGTCGAGACGTCCGACCAGCGCGTCAGCTTGCGCCGCTCCTCCCAGGGGAAGTCGAACAGGGTGGCCAGCATCTGCGTCGTCAGCTCGATCGAGACGCGCTCGACGAAGTTGAAGGTCTCGTTGCGCGGCAGATTGTCGAGCACGGTCTGCGAGCGCTGGCGGATCAGTTTGGCCAGCTCGTCCAGGTGCTGAGGGGTGAACATCGGCGACACCGTCTTGCGCTGCGACGAATGACGCGGCTGATCCATCGCGATGAAGCTCGGCCAGTCATAGCCTTGCGGCACGTCGCGGATCGAGATGCCGCCGAGCGTCGAGTCCGAGGAGAAGATGCCGTGATTGGTGTCGACATGCATGATGTCGTTGTATTTCACCACCGACCAGTACGGCTCGATCGGCGCGTTGGTGCAGTAATGCACCGGCTCTTCCTTGCGCAGCCGCTCGAACCACGGCCACAAGGTGTCGTCCTGGAACAGCCTTGGCGCGCCGGGGTGGAATTGCGCCAGCGGCGTCGCATAGGCCTCCTCGCGGGCCCTGCGCATGCGTTCGGCCCTGTCCACTTTAACCGGCGCTTGGATGTTCATGGTCGTGGCTCCAGTTGGTTCTTTCCCTCGCCTCTCCCCGCCCTGTCACGCCGAAGCTTTGGCGAAGGCGGATGCGGGGCGAGGGGGCGTCTTGGCTCACGCCGCAATCTTCACGGGCAGCGTTTCCAAACCCTTTACGAAACTCGAATAGACCCGCCTGGGTTCGCCGACCACGTCGATATGATCGAAGCGCTTGAGGATCTCTTCCCAGATAATCTTGAGCTGGAGTTCGGCAAGCCGCAAGCCCACGCAGCGATGGATGCCGAAGCCGAAGGAGAGATGCGTGCGCGGGCGGGCGCGGTCGATGATGAAATCGTAGGGTTTTTCGATCGCCTCGGCGTCGCGGTTGCCCGAGACATACCACATCACGACCTTGTCACCCTTCTTGATCTGCTTGCCCCGGAACTCGAAGTCGGCAAGCGCGGTGCGGCGCATGTGCGCGAGCGGCGTCTGCCAGCGGATCACCTCCGGCACGAAACTGTCGAGCAGCGCGGGGTTCTCGCGCAGCTTGCGATACTGCTCCGGATGCTGGCTCAGCGCGTAGATCGAGCCCGACATGGTGTTGCGGGTGGTGTCGTTGCCGCCGACGATCAAAAGAACGAGATTGCCGAGGAAGTTCTTCGCGTCCATGTCGCGTGTCGCGGCGCCATGCGCCATCATCGAGAGCAGGTCGCTCTTCGGCGGCTGCTCGATGCGCTCCTTCCAGAGGCGCGCGAAATAGCCGGCGCATTCCGTCAGCTCGGCCTGCCGCTCGTCCTCGGTGGCGACGAGGCCGTCGGGGCCGGGAATGGTGGTGGCGATGTCCGACCAGCGCGTCAGCTTGCGGCGGTCTTCCCAGGGGAAGTCGAACAGCACCGCCAGCATCTGCGTAGTGAGCTCGATCGAGACGCGGTCAACCCAGTCGAACACCTCGCCGCGGGGCAAATTGTCCAGGCACTCGGCCGAGCGCGTGCGGATGTTGAGGGCGAGATTGTCCAGATGCGTCGGCGTGAACATCGGCGCCACGGTCTTGCGCTGGGCGGCGTGGCGCGGCGGATCCATCGAGATGAAACTCTCGCGGCGCAAATCCGGATCGATGTCGCGGATGGTGATGCCGCCGAGCGCGGAGGCCGAGGAGAACACCGAATGGTTGGTCTCGATCTCCATGATGTCGTTGTAGCGCGTCACCGACCAGTACGGCCCGAACATCGAGTCCTTGCAGTAGTGCACGGGATCTTCGCGGCGCAGGCGATCGAAATAGGGCCAGAACGTATCGGTCCTGAACAATTCGGGATCGCCCGGATCGAACTGTTCCAGCGGCAGTGACGTGGCGCGTGCGCGTAGCTCGTCGAGCTTCGCCTCGCTCTCGATGGTCCCATGCATGACCGCTCTCCCTGACATGAACCGCGCGTTCTCGTTGAATTCTGCGCTGCGGTATTTGATTTGCAATTACAGCCGGTTGTCTGCGTCGGAGCAAGGGAGAGTTTTGCCACATCCAACCTTTGGGCGTGGCCGGGCGCGTAGCCCGGATGGAGCGAAGCGCAATCCGGGATTCGGACCGCAACGACCACTGTCCCGGATTACGCGGAGCTTGTCATCGGGCGGCGCTTTGCGCCGACCCGTTGGCTCCATCCGGGCTGCGTGACCGTCCACCAAGGTGATCTTCCGCACGCCGTTTGTCGTGAAACCTGCGAGAAACCGGCTGGTATCGAGGTAAATCGAACCCGCCCATCTTGGGGATCGACTAATCTCTGATCTATAGTTTGACCGTACCAGGTCCGCACCCCGAGGTTGCCGCCGTGAACGACATGCAATGGGCCCCCATCGGCTCCGAACCGCTACCGCCGCCGCTGCCGCCGACGCGGGTCGATTTCACCGGCAACCGCACCGAGTTCCGCAAAATGGTCACCAAGGGTGCCATGCTGGAGCTCGTCACCTTCGGCTTCTACCGGTTCTGGCTGGTCACCGACATCCGCCGTCATTTGTGGACGAACACGGCGATCGACGGCGATGCCGCCGAATATACCGGCCGGGCCAAGGAGCTGCTGGTCGGCTTCCTGTTTGCGCTCGCCATCCTGGTGCCGATCTACCTCGCTTATTTTCTCATCGGCATCGAATTCGAGCGCTGGCAGGGCTTTGCCTCGACGCCGCTGTTCATCAGCTTCTACGCCTTCGGCCAGTTCGCGATTTTTCGTGCGCGGCGCTACCGGCTGACGCGCACGGTCTGGCGCGGCGTCCGGTTCTGGATGGACGGCTCGGGCTGGGCCTATTCGTTCCGCGCCATGGCGTGGGGCCTGCTGGTGTTCCTGACGCTTGGCCTTGCGCTGCCCTGGCGCGCGGCTGCGCTGGAGCGCTACAAGATGCAGCACACCCGTTACGGCGATTTGCGCGGCGATTTCGAAGGCGACGGCTGGACGTTCTTCAAGCGCGGCTGGTGGCTGTGGCTGCTCAGCCCGGTCGCAATCGTGATCTTCCCGCTCGCCCCGTTCTTCTATGCCGAGTTCAAGGCGCGCGAATGGCGCTGGTGGCTCGACGGCATCCGCATCGGCGGCGTCAGCCTGTCCTCGGAGTTGCCGCATGATGCGTTCTACGGCCTGTACTGGAAGGTGATCGGCTGGTGGATGCTGCTTTCGACCATCTTCGGCGCCTATCTCGGCGGCGCGACCATGCTGGTCGTCCAGCTGAGCGGCGTTCCGGCCGAGCAGGTTTTCGAGCCCGGCAATGGCGCCAGGAGCATCCCGATGCTGGTGGTGATGGTCCTCGGCTATTTCGCCGTGGCGCTTGCGGTCAACATCATCATGCGGGTCTATCTTCAGCGCGATCTCTGGACCAAGGTGCTGGAGACCGTCGAGGTGCACAACATCGCCGCCGCGGCGGATGTGCGCGGCAGCGGCGAGCTTGCCAGCGCGCTCGGCGAAGGCTTTGCCGATGGGCTTGATGTTGCGGGATTCTGATCTGTGAGTGAGTTGTCCACCGAGGCCCCGGCGCAGTCCGTCAAGCCGACGATCTTCTTCGACGGCGTGTCGAGCCGCAGGCGGCAGGTGGAGTTGACGCTCGGTGATGCGCTCGAGATCCTTGAGGAGGGCGGAGCGCCGGTTCGCTGGGCCTATGCCGACATCCGCCGCGCCGACAGCCCGGCCGGCATGTTGCGCCTGGCCTCGAATTCCGCGCCGCCCTTGGCGCGGCTTGAAATCCGCGACGCTGCGCTGGCCGCCGACGTGATCGCCCGCTGCATGCGTCTCGACGAACACCAGACCTCGCGCCGCGGTGTCGCGAAGATCGTCGGCTGGTCGGTCGCTGCCGCCGTCTCCATCGTCTGCGTCGTGCTGTTCGGCGTGCCGCTCGCTGCCGACCGGCTCGCGCCGCTGGTGCCCAAGCCGATCGAACGGCGCATCGGCGACGCATCCGAAGTCCAGGTGAAAACCATCTTCGGCCGCAACGTGTGCGAAGACCCCGCAGGCAAGGCCGCGTTCACGAAATTGGTCAACCGCCTGCGCGATGCCGCCGGCCTCGACGATGACTCCATGACGGCGAGCGTGCTGCCGACCTCGGTGCCGAATGCGTTCGCGCTGCCCGGCGGCAAGGTCTACGTGCTGAGGGGCCTGGTCGACAAGGCGGAAAACCCGGACGAACTGGCCGGCATCCTCGCGCACGAGCTCGGTCATCTCAAGCATTACGACAACATGCGCGGGCTGATCTACAACGGCGGCACCTCGTTCCTGATCGGCCTGTTGTTCGGCGACGTCACCGGCTCGTCCGCCGTGATCTTCGCCTCGCGCAGCGTGGTCGAAGCCTCCTATTCGCGCGAGGCGGAGACCGCTGCCGATACGTTCGCGATCGAGATCATGCACAAACTCGGCCGCTCGCCGAAGCCCGCGGCCGAATTGATGTTCCGCATCACCGGCAAGGAAGGCGGCTCTGGCCTGACGACCATCCTCGCCAGCCACCCGCTGACCGAGGACCGCCTTGCGCGGATGACCAGGGAAGACCGCCCCGTCAGCGGCCCGCCGCTGCTGACGGACAAGGAATGGCAGTCGCTGAAGCTGATTTGCGGCAGCGGGAAGATTTGAGCCAAGCGTGGCGGGAAGCGCGCATGCGGCCATCCTTCGAGACGCCCGCTTTGCGGGCTCCTCAGGATGAGGACTGAATGTGTGGCCGCTATTTCCGCCGGCAAAGCTGTTGCTCAGCCTCATCCTGAGGAGACCGCGAAGCGGTCGTCTCGAAGGACGAGGCGCTTGCTCCGACCCCGCCACGATCATGTTCGATGGCCCAGTCCGCGCGTGGGGGAGCGGTGAACCTTGTTCGTTGCTTACCTTGTCCCGTAAGCGCGATCGCCGGCGTCGCCGAGGCCCGGCAGGATAAAGCCGTTCTCGTCGAGGCCCTCGTCCACCGCCGCCGTCCAGATCGGTACGTCGGGATGCAAGCCGCGCAGCCGCTCTAACCCTTCCGGGGCGGCGATCAGGCAGGCGAGGCGGATGTCCTTGGCGCCGCGCTCTTTCAGCCGGTCGATTGCGGCGACTGCCGTGTTGGCGGTGGCGACCACCGGCGTCACCACGATGGCGAGGCGCTCACCGAGATCGGACGGCGATTTGAAGAAATACTCGACCGCCGCAAAACTGTACGGCTCGCGGTAGAGCCCGATATGGGCGACGCGCGCGGTCGGCACCAGATCCATCATGCCGTCGACGAAGGTGGTGCCCGCGCGCAGCATCGGCACGAACACCAGCTTCTTGCCGGCGATCTTGGCCGAGTGCATCGTCGCCAGCGGCGTCTCGATCACAGTGTCAGCGAGCGGCAAATCGCGCGTCACCTCGTAGCACAGGAGCATGCCGATCTCCTTGATCAGCTCGCGAAACGATTTGGTGGAGATGGATTTGTCCCGCACCAGCGTCAGCTTGTGCTGCACCAGCGGATGATCGACGATCGTGACGCCTTCCATGTAACGCTCCTAACGAAATGCGCGTTGGTTGAAATGCAACGAGCCGGCGATTCTTCCTTCTCCCCTTGTGGGAGAAGGTGGCGCGAAGCGCCGGATGAGGGGTTCTCTCCCGCGAACTTCACTGAGAGATGTGTCCGCGGAGACATACCCCTCACCCGGCTTCGCTCTCGCGAAGCCACCCTCTCCCACAAGGGGAGAGGGTTAGAACACGGTGCCGTCGCTGATCACCTTGAGTGGTGGCGAACCGTCGGGCCGCCGCGAAAAAGCGATGGCGCGGCCGGCGGCCCAGGTGCCACCTTCCAGAATGCTTGCGAGCGGCAATGTGTCGGGCGTGCGGCCGAGCTTTACGCGGATGCGCTCCGCCAGCCGGTCCAGCAACGCGACGGTCAGCGCGCGCCACTCCACGACGAGCAGCGAATCCACGGCATGCGCGCGCCCGGCATCGGCGGCCTCGCGCAGGCGCAGCACGTCGTGATCGACGAACAGGCCGCCATTGCGGTATTCGGCAAGCCCGGTCAGGCCGTCGATGTCGGTGACGACAAATCCGGCGCGCTGGAGCGGCTCGATCAGCGAATAGCTCAGCCATTGCGACAGCTTGTGCAGGGGGACGAGGCCAGCAGTTGCGTCGTCCGCCTTGATCGCCGGATGGCGCCAGCAATCGCCGAGCGGAACGCCGCCAAGCTCCAGACGTGACGGCCAGATCGGCCCGAGCTGGTTCAGCACGGCGGACAGGATGGCGGGCGCGGGGATGGCGCCGTCACTCGCCTGCGTTGCGATGTGATCGAACAGGCCGCCCGGCCGCGGCGTATCGCGCTGGCCGAAGACGTCCGCGCGCTCCGCCACCAGCTTGCCCAGGCGCCGCAGCAGATCAGTGCGTCCTTCAAGCCCTAGCAGCGGATTGGTCTCGCTCACCTGAAAGGCGGACGTCAGCGCGGCGAGCGGCAGTTGCGCGAGCACGTCGGCATCGGCCCTGAAGGGCGCGCTGGCATCGCGAGAGAACAGACCGCCCGCGAACATGTCGAGGCTGGCGATCGCAAGCCCCTCGGATCGGCCGATGCTTTCGCCGCTCACCGCGTCGCGATACCGCCATGCCGCGCCCGCGCCGGCATCGAGCAGCACACTGACGATGGCAAGATCGAATTCCGCCCGCGCCCGTGCGGCGCGATCGGTCCACGATCCAGCATCCGCGAACCGCGCCCAGCGATCGACGCCGCCAAGCACAAAATGCCGCCAGCGTGCATGGAAGGGGATGTCCAGCGTCGGATAGGCTATTCGCGTGACCGCGAGCACGGCCTCCGCAACACCATCCATGCGATCGAGATCGATCGTGAAGTGGCTCAATCCACCGGCAAGGCCGATCTCGAGCATCTGCCCGGCCCGCGCACGCACCGCCTTTGCGGTGAGCAGCGAGCGGGCCTCTCGTTCCAAAGCGTTCGCCATCGCGCGATCAGTATTTTTCCAGCGAACGTCCGACCACGCCGTTGACGTCCTTCTCCGGCGCGATATCGGTCGAGTAATAGCCGGCGGCCTTCTTCGCTGCGATCTCGACATAGGCGTCGGCCGGGATCAGCTCCGGCGGGATCGGCACGCGCTCGACAATGTCGATGCCCTGCGAGGTCAGCGCGTCATGCTTCATGTCGCTCATCGATAGGAAGCGGTCGATGCGCTTCAGGCCGAGCCAGTGGATCGTATCCGGCATCAATTGCTGGAAGCGCGCGTCCTGGACGCCGGCGACGCATTCGGTGCGCTCGAAATAGGCGGCGGCCGCATCGCCGTCCTCCTGGCGCTTGCGCGCATTGTAGACCAGGAATTTGGTGACCTCGCCGAGCGCGCGGCCCTCTTTCCGATTGTAGACGACCAGTCCGAGCCCGCCCTCCTGCGCGCCGCGCGCGGATTCCTCGATGCCGTGGATGAGGTACGGCCGGCAGGTGCAGATGTCGGAGCCGAACACGTCGGAGCCGTTGCACTCGTCATGCACGCGGCAGGTGATTTTGGTGCGATGGTCCGGCAGCTTGGTCACGTCGCCGAACATGTAGACCGTGGTGCCGCCGATCGGCGGCAGGAACACTTTCATGTCCGGCCGCGTCACCAGTTCGGGGAACATGCCGGCGGTTTGTTCGAACAGCGTGCGCCGCAGCTCGGTCTCGCTGGTGCCGAAGCGCTCGGCAAGGCCTGGCAGATACCACACCGGATCGATCGCGATCTTCACCACCGACACGCCGCCATTGGCATGCACGACCTCGCCGTCCGCGCGCAGCCGTTTTGCGGCCAGCGCCTCGCGGATCTCCGGCAGGTCGAGCCGCGCCCGCGTCACCGCGATGCTTGGGCGGATGTCGACGCCCTCGGCGATGTCCTTGCCGAAATTCTCCGCGACCAGATGCCCCCACGGATCGAGCGCGACGATCTTTGCAGGATCGCTCCATTGCGGGAACGGCCCGATGGTCGCGGCTGGAAACGTGTTGGTGAGGTCAGGACGCCTGATCGGATCGAGCGCGCCTGCGGACACCGCGAGCGCCCGGTACATTGCGTAGGACCCGCCATGGCTGCCGATCACGTTGCGATCCCCGGCGCGCGATACCGTGCCGATGATCGGCCCCCGTGCACGTGCATCCGCGGCGCCCCAGTGGATCGGAAAAGCGGACTTCTTGCCCGGCTCCGGATGGGAGGTAAGGCGGATGTGGTCGGTACGGTTCGCACGGCTCATGACCAAACTCCCAAAAAGCCGACGGCCCGCCGCTCGGACGGGCCTGGCTCGGCCGCGTTGCCGATGGGAACACCGGCGCCGCAAGCTCAATCCAACATAGTGTAGCGGGCAGTCGCGACAGACAAGTTAATCGTCCCGCCGGGGGTAAGGCCGTTTGCGGCCCAATTCCCGTCACCGACGCGCCGGCAGGGCCTGCCTGAACGCCGCGCCCTCGCACAGGCCAGCCTGGCCGCCCGGTCTGTGCGGTCTTTTTAAGGTGTTGAAATATATCCTGTTTTCTTATTTTCAAGGGCTGCTGCGTGGCTTGCGCGGCACGCTTCGAATCCTGGACAAACCGTGTCATCACAACAGTCGTACAGATCGCCTTCCCCGGAGAACGCCATGCCCGCCGCCAGCTACATCGATCCCCGCAACGGACAGCTCTATCCGCTGGACCAGCCGCGCTGGTGCTCGGACGAGCGCACGCCGCTGCTGGTGACGCCGGGGACGGGGATCTCGCGCGAGGAGATTGACGGCCGGACGCGCTCGCTCTGGCGCTACCGGGCGGCGCTGCCGGTCGCGATCGCACAGCCGATCACGCTCGGCGAAGGCTGCACGCCGCTAGTTCAGCAGGATTGGGGCGATCTGCGGCCGTTCTTCAAGCTCGAATGGTTCAACCCCACCGGCAGCTTCAAGGATCGCGGCTCCTCCGTGATGCTCTCGTTCCTGCGGCAGATCGGCGTCGACGCCATTCTTGAAGACAGCTCCGGCAATGGCGGCTCGTCGATGGCGGGGCTGGGTGCCGCCGGCGGCATGCGCGTGAAGATCTTGGCGCCGGCCTCCACGTCGCCGGCCAAGATCGCGCAGGTGCGCGCCTATGGCGCCACGGTGCAGCTCGTCGAGGGGCCGCGCGAGGAGTCGGAGGCCGAGGCCATCCGCCAGTCGAGCCAGACCTTTTACGCCAGCCACAACTGGCAGCCGTTCTTCCTCGAAGGCACCAAATCGCTCGCCTATGAAATCTGGGAAGACCTCGGTTTTCGCGCGCCCGACAACGTCATCGTCCCCGTCGGCGCCGGCAGCAGCCTCCTGGGCTGCGCCTTCGGCTTCCGTGAGTTGCTGAAAGCCGGCCAGATCGCAAAGCTGCCGCGCCTGTTCGCGGCGCAGCCGCAAAATTGCTCGCCGATCGATGCGAGCTTCAGGGCCGGTGTCGATACACCCGTAGCCCGCGAGGTGAGCAAGACCATCGCGGAGGGCACCGCGATCAAGTCCCCGCTGCGCCTGCGCGAGATCATCGCTGCCCTGCGCGAGAGCGGCGGCGGCACCGTTGCGCTGACCGAGGATGAGATCGTCGCCGCCCTGCGCCGTCTCGCGCGTCAGGGCCTGTTCGCCGAGCCGACCAGCGCCAGTGCGGCCGCCGCGCTGGAAAAACTCTCCGCTGCCGGGTCGATCAAGGCGAACGAGACGACGGTAGCGGTCCTCACCGGCACCGGCCTGAAGGCTGCGACAACAGTTGCCGATCTGGTGCAGTAGAGCGGCGGGGTGTTCCTTCTTCCTTCTCCCCTTGTGGGAGAAGGTGGCGCGAAGCGCCGGATGAGGGGTCTGTCTCCACGTACTCGAGAGAGAATGACTCGCGGAGAGATACCCCTCACCCGTCTCGCCGCTGCGCGGCGAGCCACCCTCTCCCACAGGGGGAGAGGGAAAGAAGCTCTGCCGCTAGAAGCCTCACTCCTTCAGATCATTCACGCGCTTCACCCACGCCCGCACATCCGCGAGCACTTGCGGCAGCACCGCTTTGACTTCCGGCACGGTCATGCCGGGCTTGATGCGGGGATCGTAGAGTAAATTGAGGATGTACTGGTCGTAGACGTCGAAATAGCCCATCGACACATTGTCGTTGAACATGGTCCACGGCACGCTCGCGGTGTCGTTGATGGGCCCGAGCGATTGCAAGAGCTCCTCATAGGCGCAGTCGAGGAAGGTGAAATCGCCGTTGTCGACGGTGAGGATCACGTCGGAATGCTCGATCTCGAAATTGTCGTTCTTGCGGAAGCCGGACAGGCATTGCGGATCGAGCGAGGTGCGGATCTCGCGCGCCTTCTCTGCGCCGTAGAAGCTGGCAATGGTGCGGAACAGGTCGCGGTCGCGCACGAGCTTCACCCGCACGTTCGCCGCCTCGCTGGTCGTGGTCATGGCGATGTCGAGATGCTGCACGCGGGCGCCGATGTCGGCCACGACTTTTGCGAGCTGCGTCTTGCGATCGGCGCGGTCACTCTCCGCGTAGACGCGCACCGGCCCGTCGAACTTGCGGATACGGTCGACGCGGCCGGCGAGGTGGTATTCGGCGCCGAACGCCGTTTTCAAGAATCCCTCGACGATCTCGCCGTCAGTGAAGCTCTTCTTCTCGGTGCGCTGGCGCGAGGCGATCGCGGGCAGTTCGCCCGCGACGGCGATGGTAGCGGTGTCAGGGGCGAACGCGAAGGTGGCGAGTGCCAGCAGGGCGATGCGAAAGCCGGATGAAGGCGGGGCCAATGCGCTCATTGCTGGCTGACGCTGCCGTATTCGGAAGCGACGCACAAGACCGCATATTCACGCGCCCTGCGGGTTCCCGCAGTTCGCCGACGGCTAGTTGTTCAGCACGACCACGGTGGTGCCGACCGAGACGCGGCTGTAGAGGTCGCTGACGTCGTCGTTGGTCATGCGGAAGCAGCCGGAGGACACCGCCTGGCCGATCGTCTCCGGCTCGTTGGAGCCGTGGATGCGGTACAGCGTCGAGCCCAGATACATCGCGCGCGCGCCGAGCGGATTCTCGATGCCGCCCTTCATGTGGCGCGGCAGGTCGGGCCGGCGCGCCAGCATCTGCGACGGCGGCGTCCAGGCCGGCCATTCCTTCTTGGCGGTGATCCTGTGTACCCCGCCCCAGCGGAAGCCGTCGCGGCCGACGCCGATGCCGTAGCGCAGCGCCTGGCCGTTCTGGAGCACCAGATAAAGGCGGCGCTCGCTGGTGTTCACCACGATCGTGCCGGGGGCATAGTTGCCGTTGTACAAGACGGTGGTGCGGGGGATCGGGCTGGAGCCGCCGCGGAAGAAGTTCGGGCCGCCACCCATGATGTCGCGCGAGTCGAACTCTTCGGCGAGCGCGCCGCCTGCCATGGCCGACAGCAATGCAATGGCGGCAATCGGCGCGGCAAAAAACCGGATCATTGTTTCCCCCAGCAAAAAATCGATTCAACTGAAGTTACAGGCCATATTTGCGGGCTTTTCGCAAGCCACGGCCCCGTGAAGGCGCCATGCTTAACGATTGGCGTTACCAAATCGGCAACCCCGCCCATTTGCCGGAAGGCATTGGAGCGTTTTCAAGCGAAGTGGATACCGGTTCGCATGAAGAAAAAGCGTCAAAACATGAATCTAATGCCCCGTTCCGATTCTATCGGAACGGAGCATTAGCCAAGCCGGCGCATCGCCGCGCGGGGCAGGGCCGCGATGGGCGCTATTGCTTTGACGGGGGCGGCGAACAATGATTGATCGGGCTGATATCTGAACATTGCCGGTTGTGGGAGCTGAAGAATGAACGGTGCGGAAAGCCTGGTGCGGACGATGGTCAAGGGTGGGGTGGACGTCTGCTTCACCAACCCAGGCACCTCCGAGATGCATTTTGTCGCGGCGCTCGACCGCGTACCGGGCATGCGCTGTGTGCTCGGCCTGTTCGAAGGCGTGGTGACCGGTGCCGCCGACGGCTATTTCCGCATGAAGGGAACGCCAGCCTCGACGCTGCTGCATCTCGGCCCCGGCCTCGCCAACGGCCTTGCCAATCTGCACAACGCCAAGAAGGCGAACTCCGGCATCGTCAACATCGTCGGCCAGCATGCCGTCTACCACATCGGCTACAACGCGCCGCTGACCTCCGACATCGAGGGCCTGGCCCGGCCGATGTCGTCCTGGGTCCGCACCTCGCCGGATTCCAAGTCGGTCGCCGCCGACGGTGCCGCGGCGATCGCCGCCGCCAAGAGCGCGCCGCCGCAGATCGCGACCCTGATCCTGCCCGCCGACACCGCCTGGAACGAGGCCGACGGCATCGCCGAGGTGCCGGCCGAGCAGCAGCGCGCGAGCTATTCGCCGCAGGCGGTCGAGCAGGCCGCAAAGATCCTGCACGGCGACGGCGAGGGCACGCTGCTGCTGATGACCGGCAGCGCGCTGAGCGAGCAGGGCCTGGCCCTGGCCGAGCGTATCGCCGGCAAGACCGGCTGCACCGTGATGGGCCCGACCTTCCGCCCGAAGATGGCGCGCGGCCGCGGCCGCTTCTCGATCGACCGCATCCACTACGTGATCGAGAACGCGCTGCCGATGCTGGCGAAGTTCCGTCACATCGTGCTGGTCGAGTCCGACGATCCGGTGGCGTTCTTCGCCTATCCGAACAAGCCGAGTGTGCTGCGGCCCGAAGGCTGCGACGTCCATCGCATGACCTCCTGGGGCGAGAATTCGGTCGCGGCCCTCGAGGCGCTCGCCGGCGCCGTGAAGGCCAGTGCGAAGGACGTCAAGCCGCAGGCGTTGCAGGAACTGGTCAAGCCGACCGGCGCGCTCACCTTCGCCACGATCGCGCAGGCGATCGCCTGTGCGATTCCCGAGAACGCGATCATGGTCGACGAGTCCCTGACCACCGGCCGCGGCTTCTTCCCGCCGACGGCGGCCGCGGCGCCGCATGACTGGCTCCAGAACATGGGCGGCTCGATCGGCTTCTCGACGCCGCTGTCGATCGGCGCCGCGATCGCCTGTCCGGACCGCAAGGTGATCACCATGGTCGGCGACGGCAGCGCGATGTACACGATCCAGTCGCTGTGGACGCAGGCGAGGGAGAACCTCAACATCGTCACCATCGTGTTCGCCAACCGCATCTACCAGATCCTGCGCGGCGAGTTCGACAATGTCGGCGCCGGCGAGCCCGGCCAGCGCGCCAACGACATGCTCCGGCTCGACCGTCCGACGCTGGACTTCGTGGCGCTGGCGAAGGGCATGGGCGTGCCCGGCCGCGCCGTCACCAACGCGGACGAGTTCAACAAGGCGCTGGCCGAGGCCGTCGCCGAGCCCGGGCCGCGGCTGATCGAAGTTCAGATGTAAGTCTGGCGGGCTGCGCCGCGAATTCCAGCCCTCATCCTGAGGAGCCCGCGTAAGCGGGCGTCTCGAAGGATGCTTACAGGTGGGATAGGGGCCTCTATGGTTCGAGACGCGCGTTCCGCGCTCCTCACCATGAGGGTCTGATAGCGGCGCGACTGAGTGCGCGTGATGGGCCGGGGGGCAAGATGCAGACCGAGCTGAACAAGGTGATCGCGGCGCTCCGGGACTTCTACGCTCACGAAGCATTTCTGTTCGAGAAGGACGTCGGCGAGCGGGCGATCACGCACCGCTTCGCCGTCTATCTGGAACGGCAATTCTCCGGCTGGTCGGTCGATTGCAACTACGACCGCCTCGGCGAGCGCACGCTGCATCTGCCGCACGGCACGATCATCTCCACCGACGACCATCTGGGAAAGTCGATCTATCCCGATGTCGTCGTGCATCAGCGCGAGATCCCGAACAATCTGCTCACCGTGGAGATCCGCAAGGCGAGCAACCACACCTCGCTCGAGCACGACCAGCACAAGCTGATGGCGCTGACCGACGCGCATGTCTGGTTCGCCTACTGGATCGGCGTGCTGCTTGTGCTGGACAGGCACCATGTCACGACATCGGAAGTCTATGTCGGCGGCGTCGTCGATCAGCCGCTGTCGCTCTGGTTCGCGGCGCGGCTCCTGGAGAGCGGACCAGGGGCCACGCGTTAGGGCGCGTCCCGAACAAGAGTCCGGCGTTAACCATCGCGAACGGTTCCAGCCTGAGCGAAATCGCTTCGAAGTTTCTTAAATGTTGCTGGGTACCTCTCCTGGGCATGGTGACCTGGGGAAAGAGATATGGGTAAGCGGGCCAAACGCGGAAAGGCAGAGGCGTTCGCACTCCCAATGGCCGCGAGAGTTGCAGTGGGCGCCGTGGCCGTCGCCGCATTGGGGTATGGTTTCCTGTCTCGCCCGGCGAGCGTGCAACCGGTACGGAAGCCGTCCGCACAGCAAGCCCAGGCGTCGTCAACGCCGGTTTACGTGGCAACTCCAGTTCAAGCAGCCGCGCCGGCTCCAGCTCCGGCTCCGGTTCCGGCCCCGGCGCCTCTGATCGAGCCACCAAAGGCCGCTGACGGTCCCGGAGCATTTGTTCGGCAGGTGGTTGACTACGCCAGCCGCCAGGCGCCGGGCACCGTGATCATCGATACCGGAAACACATTCCTCTATTTCGTCCTGAACGACAGGCAGGCGATGCGCTACGGCATCGGTGTCGGCCGCGAAGGTTTCACCTGGTCGGGCGAGCAGACCGTGGCCCGCAAAGCAGAATGGCCGGATTGGCATCCGCCTGTAGAGATGATCGGGCGTCAGCCTTATCTGCCGCGGTTCATGGCCGGCGGTCCCGGCAACCCGCTCGGCGCCCGGGCGATGTATCTCGGCGAGACCGAATATCGCATTCACGGCACCAACAATCCCGACACGATCGGGAAGCGGGTTTCGTCCGGCTGTATCCGGCTGACCAATGACGACGTGATGGACCTTTATGAGCGGGTGAAGATTGGAGCGAAGGTGATCGTGCTTCCGACAACCGCTGCCCGTCGTCCATCCCAGGGAACGCCGGCCGACGCCGCTTTCCGATTGCCGGACCCGGCATCGCCGTCGAAGCGGCCCTTGGCGGCCAACGCGCAGATGCTGCCGTCTGGATCGAAGATCGCCGAGGCCCGGTAGTTCAGACTTCCGTAACGCAAGCGGCCTTGGCGACAACGACCGTCACCCGCTCAGTGCAGCGGATCACCCCCGCCGCCGCGCAAGTCAATTCGCCGGACTGCCGGCGAGGTGGATCGTCTTCACGCAAAAAAATGTGGCGGCGCGCGCATCATGCGCGCGCCGCGATGTCGTCAGTAGGCGCGCTGCTGCGAGAACGCGTAGCGCGGATTGATGCCGCAATAGGCCGACGTGCCGGAAGCGCTGGCGAGGCACTGCTGATAGCTCGCGAACTGGCAGTTGCCGGGATAGCCCCACATGCGCCCCTGCAGGCAATATCGATCGTTTGCAGGATGTGCCTGGGCGGCCGGGGATGCTACGGCGATCAGCGCGGCGAACGATGCGAGAGTGAGGATGATGCGACGCATTTCAATCTCCTTCGAGAGTGGGATGGGGAACGTCAGCGAGCTTGGCTCGTCTGATATATGGTCATGCCTGTCTTGGTGTCGGCGGAATGCCTTGCGTTCGCGTCGAGGCACATCATGTCGCAGCCGGCGGCCGGCAATGTGATCTCGGCCACAGTTCGCGTTGGGGTTCCGGCCTTTCGTGAGCAGACTTGCACGCGTCGATTCCGGAGAACTACGCTTGTCTCGTTCGGATCAGGTATTTTGGAGGTTCTAATGCAAAGGTCATATTTGCTGGCTGCGACAGCAGCGCTGGCGCTTCTCATGCAAACATCGCTCGCGCCGGCGCAGAGCGCGCCGGCCGCCGACGGAACCGCAGCGCCTGCGGCGACAACCACCGCGCCGGGCGCGACCAGCGACACCTCCAGCCAGCCGACCGACTCCAAGAAGAGCGCATCGAAGAAGCCCGCGAAGAAGAAGATGACGCGGCAGCAGGAGATCGATCATTCGGTCGACAGCGGCACTGTGCCTGCGCGCTACCGCAGTTCGGTGCCCAAGCAGTACCAGCAATATATTCCGTTCGATAAGCAGTGACGGATCGCACGGCGGCGCGACGCGACCCACGCGTCGGGCCGCCGGTGCCTTCGCGTGACGGTCCTGACCAGGCGAATCCGGCTATACATCCCCGGTGGCGGTCCGCGAGAGCGGTGCTAGAGTAGGCCATAGCCCGGGGGGAGTAATGAGCGACGACGTGAAGGATGCTGGCCTTGTGGCCATGATCAGCAGCATCCTGGGAGGCAACAAGCGCGCAGACAGCGCTGCTCCGCCGCCGCTCGCCGAGGTTCCGCCGACAGCGCCGACGAACGGATTTGATCCGGTCGAGCCGTCCACCCCCGATCCCGCACCGGCCGAACCCGACGATGCGCCCGATGCCGTGCCTATTGCCGCGAAGCCGGTCGAGCCGCCGGCGAAAATCACCACGACGCCGGACGGCAAGCGGTTGCTGCCTGCCGAGGCGATCGCCGATCTCGTGCTCGGCGAGTTGCGCAAGCTGGAGAATTTTCCGGCGACCGGCGCCTCCGTCACGGTCTACGGCTATAAGCACTGGAACGCGATGATCACCTTCGCGCCGTTCTCGACCACGTTCCAGAACGCAACGCGGTTCCGCCAGGCCATGCCGGACCTCGTCTTCAAGCTCCGTCGTTTCGTCGAACTTGAGATATAGTCCGGGACAATCACCGGCCGCGGCCCAGCACGCGATTCCCTGTTGAGGGGGCGCGAGGCGCGAGCGGTTACCCGAAACGGTTCGACAGGATCTTGAATTGAGCGTCGCCTTTACCAAGGAAGAAAGCGCCGAAACCGCGTCCGAGACGCTGTTGCCGGATCGCCCGATCTCGCCGCATCCAAATTTCGTGACGGAAGCAGGCCTGCAGGCGTTGCAGTCGCAGCTTCAGGAAGCGCGCGAGGCCTATGAAGCCGCACAAGCCATCGAGGACGTCAACGAGAAGCGCCGGCAATCGGCGGTGCCCTTGCGCGACGCCCGCTACCTCACCGAAAGGCTGCGCACGGCGCAGGTCATTCCCACCCCGGCGTCGACCGATGTCGTCGCCTTCGGCAGCACCGTGACCTTCAGCCGCACCGATGGCCGCGTGCAAACCTATCGCATCGTCGGTGAGGACGAAGCGGATCCGAAGGCCGGGTCGATCTCGTTCGTCGCGCCGGTTGCGAAGTCGCTGATCGGGAAGGCGGTCGGCGATGTCGTTGGTTCAGGCGCGCAGGAGATCGAGATTCTCTCGATCGCGTAGGAATGCAGCAGCATCGCGATGCGCTGGGCGGAGGTCACACTGGGCCTGTGACTGACTGCGCTGTTCTGGTCAGCGAGCGTTTCAATGCTGCGAATGATTGCTCGCGACCCCGGTCGGGCGCTTCAGCAAATCACCCGGCCGGCAATGCGCAAGCCGGCCGGGCAACACGCCACGCAAGGGATCAACTTCCTTCGTGCAGGGCCCGTGGACACTGTGCTGTCACGAGCCGGACGTTCTGACGACGAGTTTTATGTTCAGCAGGTTGACGCCCTTGAACGGGTTCGGCGCGCTTTCGATTGTTCCCGTACCGGTGGCGTTCGCATAGGCACCCGTGCCCGACAGGATCGTGTATTCGCCGGTTGATTTGCCGTCCTTGGCCGTACCGGTGTAGCGCGCCGTAATCGAGCCTTCCTCGAACGTGTAGGTGCTATAGCCGAAGAAGGGACCCGATCCTTTCAGCAGGTCCGAACTGTTGACGAACTCCTTCACTCCGATGCGGCCATCGTTGAAGACGGCGACGCCGAAGAATTTGCCGGCCACAACCGTCTGTCCTTCGACGTTTGCGGCCTCGATGACCTTGAGGTCGAGCGGCTTCGTGACGAGCTTGAACTCAAGCACCCGCTCACCGGCTACAGCGGTCGACGCCGCGGCGGCCAATGCCACGCCAGAAAGGAAAAAGGTGAGGGACTTCCGCATAGGCTCCTCCTGCGCTTGTTGAACTCAAGTCAAGAAGTGCCGGCGAGCTGAACATCGTGCCCGCAGCTGTTCGCGGCGGCACGAAGAGAGCCCTCGGCGACGCCCCGGCGGCGGCTGAAGCTCTCTGTACCCCAAGGCGCGAAGCCGGGACGCAAGTATAAGTCCAAGCGACGGGAGAAAAGTTCAGGTTTCCGCAAGGGTATAATTGTATGCTGCCACTTGTGCGGGATTCTCGGCGAATCGAAACAGGCAATCGATTGCGCAGGAGCGCGCAGGGCGAGGTGAGAATTGCTATCGACAGGGGCAACCTCATTCGCCTAAAGCTTGAGCCATGCGTTTCGGTCGTCTTGTGCTGATCTCGAAGGTCTCCGCCGTGTCCGCGAAACAAAGCCCGATGGTTGGATGAGACGGTTTCTGTCGGGAGCGTTGCCGTTTTACGCGCTGGCCGGATTGGCCATGTGCATGTACCTCGTCCTGTACAAGACTGACCTCTTCGACTTGAACGCCATCGTCCACGGTGCGACCGGTTCACCATGGTTTCCGGTCTTCATGTTCGCCTGCGTGCTCCTGGAGTCGGTCTTCCCGTATTTTGGCTATTTTCCCGGAACCGCCCTCATCCTGATGTCCGTGGCGCTCAATCCGAAGCCTGCGGATGCCTCCGTTTTCATCGTGGCGTGGCTGGCCATCATCGTGGGCGCCGTTCTGAGTTACGGACAGGCTCGTTTTTTCAGGGCGTTCTTGCAGCGGGTTGCCTCAAAGGCGGCAATGAACCGATGTGAGTCTCTGTTCGACTCCTACGGTCCCTACGCGCGCGTGGCCTTGTTCGTTCATCCCAACGCATGCGCGATGTATTTTACGGCACTCGGACTTCTCGGCCGCAACCTGACGCGAGAACTCGCCTATCTCAGCGTGGGCGCAGCGGCCTCGGTGGGTATTCTGTTCGTCATCGTAACCAGACTGGTGTCGTCCGTGGGCGCCACCGACGATGGGGAGTTGCAGGTGCTGCTCGCGGCCGGGCTGGTCGCCATCGGCACCCTCGTCGGTCTCTACGCGGCCTGGCGGCCGGCTCGCACGGCCTAAGGCTTGAATCCGGAAGGAAGTCGCACCCAGGTCAGAGCCTGAACCAGGGCAGGGTGAGATAGACGCAAGCGATCATCGAGAGGATGGGAATGACCCACACCCATCCCGGCCAAACGTATCGCGTCAAGCGTTCGGCGTACGGCACAGCAACGAGGGCGACGATCAGTGCCCCGAGCGCGGCCGTCGCGGCCCATCCGTACCAGTACATCGCTGGAGCCAGAAATCCCATCGCAGGGGCAGCAACGTCTCGCGAATGATGCGTGCCCGCCAGCACGATGCCGAGCGACGGGAAAACGGTGAAAAGAGCAAGGTCCTTTGCGAGTGCGACCACGTAGAGGAAGCCAAATGCTGTCCCGAACGCGAATGCAAAGCGGCGGAACGCAGCCGATGGCGTCATGCGCCGAAACCCCTGATGTTGTTTACGACGTGGCCGGTCAGGAAGCCCCACCAGATGACAAAGGCGAGGATCGAGGTGAGCATCGTGCGCGTCTGAGTAGGCTCGTCGGCACGCGGCTGTCGCCAGCAAACCCAATAGGCTGGTAGCAACGCAAAGCCGATAGCGGCGAAATGCTCCTTGAGGTCGAAGAAGCCCAGGGCTGGCCAATGACCGGCGCGCTCCAACTCCGGCCTGATCTCGACGCGAAAATACAGATAGATGATCCCACCGAGCAGGATGGAGATGGCATACAGGACGACGACGGCGTCGGCGAACCGGGCCGATGGCACGGAGCGAAAGCGGCCGAAAAACGAACGGGGGCGCGTTCCCGCAGTCGCCCACGTCGCCAAAGTCTGGTGCGTGATCGCGCCAAGCAGTGCAACGGCGACCAAGCCGTGAACAATCAGGAGTACTATCGTCAGAACCTTACCCCCGGCCTATTGCCCGCTCGCTGTCACGTGAAGAGTTCTTCGGTTCCGAATGGCTCTGCTGACCATGGCCGGAAGCGATTGAGGGTGAATTTCGTCTTCTGGCCGGGGTCAACGTCCACCAGCACGTAGTTGTACTCCTCTTGCGGAGGCTGGCCCTTCCAGTAAAGGTCCTGCGGATAGTCGGCGGGCACCTTGATGCTGGTTCGCCCCGGCAGGATTGGGTCTTGCTCGGCGCCGCCACCGCCCAACATCAGATACTTAACCCCATCTACGTCGTAGATTTCCGTGGTGTGGACGTGCCCGTTCAACACGACCACCTCCATGTCCTTCGCATACGACGCAATCACCTTGTGCGGATTATCGGGAGCCGGGATCGGGCCCAAGCCCGACCGCGCAAACACGGGATAGTGGAAGACGATGAACGCCTTCCGAATGCCATTGGCCTTCGCCTCGTCCATCCATTTTTGAAGCTGGGTCATCTGCTCGGCATATTTTGGCCGATCGGCGTCCCACTGTGAGGGCGACCGGTAGTCGTACTTGCCACTCCAGAGATAGATGAAGCGGGCGCCCTTGAAGTCGAATTTGTAGATGAGGTTTTCCGGCGTGACGCCGAATTTTTTCAGATACGGCACCGCCGAAAGTACGCCCTCAATCTTCGGGTCGGCCCACACCTCATGATTACCCACACTCATGAAAAAGCGCCCATCCAGACCGGCTGCGCGCATCTCGTCATCTGGCGCGGGTAGCTTCTTCAACATTGTTTCGTTCACGCGCTTCCAGTATGGGCTGTCACTCACGGTCAAGCCCTGATTGCCCCACCACACGGCGTCACCGCTATTGACCACGAATTTGGCGCGACCGGACTGGACGTCCTTGACGATCTCGCGCGTCACCCATTCGCCGCCCTGAAGCCGGAACATGGTTCGATGCACTCCGGGAAGCAGTTTCACGTCTTCAACGGATGCCTCGGTGACCCAACCCTTGTCTACCGTCAGGGTCATCACTTCCGTCTTGGATGCGAACGGCATGACGACCTTGATCAGGTCCTTTGTGACCGGATCGAAGATCATCTTCACATCCTTCGCGACGACGGCCTCGGCGACCTTTTCCGGCATGACCAACCCGAACATCTCGACGAAGAACTTGCTGAGGTCCGGTTGTCCCTCCTTCAATGGGAGGTACATCATCGGTCGGGTATCGCCGACCGCCGCGAATGAAAAGCCGCCCCCGGTGGAAGCGGGTGCTTGCGCGGTTGTTGTTTGGGCCTGCGCATTGGCAACGACCGGCATCGAGAATGTCGGGAGCGCCGCAAGCGCGCCTAGAACCAGGCGACGACTGGGTTCGTTAGGCCAAGAGGATTTCATCATGATCACCCCTGATCGAGGAGAGGGAATGAGCCGCCGCATACGGCGCGCGAACAGCCTGATTTGCCAGCCGTGTCCGCTAGACCTTCAGCGGCGGGTAGGCTTGATATAGATCAACGTCTGCATCGGCCGACGCGTCTGGAGTGGCGAGCATGATGTCGATAAAATTGCCGCTGTGGCTTCGCTTTTTCCTGCTTGTCGGCGTCGTCATCTTTGCGGCAGGCGCAGGTCTCCTTGCCTATCGGTACTACAGCCGCCCGGTAACGCTGACCGTGGCGGTCGGCTCGCTCGACGGCGAGGCAGCGAAGGCAATGTCAGCGATGGCAGGCGAGTTCGTATCAGCGAACGCGCCGGTCCGGCTCAAGGTCATCGACAGCGGCACCGCGCTTGAGGCCGCTGCCGCTTTCTCCGCGGGCAAGGTCGATCTCGCTGTGGTTCGCGGCGATGTCGGCGACCTGTCGAAGGCGCAAGCCGTCGTCGTCGTCAGCCATATGGCCGTCCTGATCATCGCGCCGCCGGGATCGACCATCGACAGCATGGACAGCCTGAAGGGACGCACGGTCGGCGTGGTCGGCGGCGTAACGAACGCCAAAATTGTCGATGCGTTGACCAAGGAATACGATCTGGCGCGCGCAAAAGTTGTATTCAAGAACCTTGCTTTGACGGATGTCCGACAAGCCATTCAGTCAAAGCAGGTCAATGCCCTGCTTGTCGTGATCCCGCTCGCCGAGAAATACCTCTCGCTCGTTCGCGGATTCTTTCAGCTCGACCATAAGAAGGTCCCGGTACTGATCCCGATCGATTCCGCGGGGGCAATCACAGAGGTTCAGCGCGCCTTTGAAAGCTTCGACGTCCCGAAGGGCACGCTGCGGGGATCGCCGCCGGTCCCGGAAGATGATGTGACAACGCTGAGGACCTCGCTCTATCTGGTTGCGCAAAAGAAGCTCGGCACTGATCTGGTAACCGGCCTCACGGAGGCGATCATGAGCGCGCGCAGGAATCTTCTGCGCGAGCAGCCGATTTTCGCACAGATCACCGCGCCCAGCACCGACCAGGATGCCTACCTTCCGCTGCACCCCGGCGCGGCAGCCGTTTACAACAGCACCACGCAAAGCTTCATGGATGAATACGGCAACTGGATCTATTTGACGCCGATGGTCCTGGGTGGCGCTGCCACCATGCTTGCGGCGGCGTGGAAATTCCTGGGCGTCGGCAGCCGCCCGGCCGAAGGGCCGCTCGATTCTCTCTATGCCCTGGCGCGCCGGATTCGGAAGGTCGATACCGAGGCTGAACTTTCGGATATCGAAGACGACATCGACGGCATCCTGAAGGCGGAGCGCGCCAAATCCGCTGCTGGAGACGAAAGCGCGGTGGATGATGCCACATTGAACGTGGCAGCCCACCGGCTGGAGAACTTGATTCACGACCGACGCACATTGATCGCCAAGGGACACGCAGTTGCCTCCGCGGCGTAGGCGACACAGCGCCAGGTCGCGACATGCCGCGGTACCGCGATTGTCGGAACCACAGCCACGACGCATCAGGATGCCCCGTCAAAGCTACGCGGCCGAGACCAGGGTTGCGCTCAGGCGAAGGAGCTTGAAGCTGCGGCCTGGAACTGGATGACCAGCAGAGAGACGGCCGCTGCCTTACGACACATTGGTGAATCATGAATGCAATCGCGCTATCGTGCACCACGTTTCTATGCATCTCGGGCGGTGCCCTGCTCGGGATGTTCCTTCCTGGGCATCACCTGAGCACGGATGACAAGGATGTGGTCAGGCTGGGCACGGGCCTCATCGGGACGATAGCCGCGCTTGTCCTCGGCCTGCTGATCGCCTCGGCGAAGGGCTCCTACGACACGCAGACCACTCAAGTCACACAGATGACGAGTCAAGTTGTCCTGCTCGACAATCTGCTGGCGCAGTACGGAGCGGAGACGAACGACGTACGAAATCTGTTGCGGCGCGGCATCGTTGTTTTAGCCGATCGAATGTGGCGCGAGAAAAATTCCGAGGTTGCAAAGGCGAACCCCTTCGAGGCGACCGCCGCAAGCGACGCATTCTTTGCGAAGCTTCAGAAGCTTTCGCCGCAGAACGATTCCCAGCGCTCCCTGCAAGCCAGGACCATACAGCCACCGACATTGCGCAAATCCGCCTGCTGCTGTTCGCGCAGACAAACAACTCGATCCCTATGCCGTTCCTGGTGGTGCTTATTTTCTGGCTTACCATCATCTTTGGAAGCTTCGGCCTGTTTGCCAAGCCCAGCGCAACCGTTTTCGGCTCGCTGTTCGTTTTTGCACTGTCGGCCGCCGGGGCAATCTACCTGGTTCTGGAACTGGGTCAGCCATTTGCGGGCTTGATGCAAATTTCCAGCGCGCCACTGCGCAACGCCCTCACGCCGCTCAGCCCCTGACGTTCGCACGCCTCGCTGACGATGCTGCCGGGTTGGTCGCCATCGGAACCCTCGTCGGTCTCTACGCGGCCATTGGCGGCCGGACAATGCGCTGCCAAATTGCTATACTGTCTGTTCAATCTCCCGAGCCGGGAGGAACCTGTGAGCAGCGAGCGCGTGGAGCGGCGCCTGGCGGCTGTGTTAGCGGCGGATGTCGCCGGCTATAGCCGTTTGATGGGCCGCGAAGAGGAAGGCACGCTGGCGCAGCTCAAGTCGTTCCGGAAAGCACTCATCGATCCCGCTATCGCCGAGCATCGTGGCCGCATTGTAAAGACGACCGGTGACGGCATGCTGGTCGAGTTCGCCAGTGCCGTGGACGCAGGTCGCTGCGCCGTTGAAGTCCAGCGCAGCATGGCAGAGCGGAATGCCGCCGTACCACAGGATCAAAGGATAGAGTTTCGGGTCGGGATTCATGTCGGCGATATTATCATCGACGAGAACGACATCTTTGGCGATGCCGTCAACATAGCCGCGCGTCTGGAGGGGATTGCAGAGCCGGGAGGCGTATGCATTTCCGATGACGCCCAACGCCAACTCCGCGGCAAGCTTGATATTTGCTTTGACGATCTGGGTTTGCAGGCACTGAAGAATATCGCCGAGCCGATGCGCGTCTGGCGAATGCAACTGGGTAAGGTCTCGGCTTCGGCGGTTTCAAAGGCTGTTCCTGCCGCGCCGAGCCAACTTCTCGCGCTCCCTGACAAGCCCTCGATTGCCGCGCTTCCGTTCCGAAACATGAGCGGCGAGCTGGAGCAGGACTACTTCACGGACGGCATCACCGAAGACATCATCACGGCGTTGTCGAAGTGGCGCTGGTTCTTCGTGATTGCTCGCAATTCGAGCTTTTCCTACAAGGGCCGCCAGGTTGACGTGAGAGACGTTGGTCGGCAATTGGGCGTACATTACCTCCTTGAGGGAAGCGTTCGACGGGCTGGCAGCCGGGTTCGCGTGACGGCGCAGCTTGTAGAAGCCGCCACGGGCACCAGCATATGGGCCGACAGGTATGACCGTGATCTGACCGATGGGTTTGTGATTCAGGATGAAGTGGCGCAAGATGTTGCCACTGCGATAGAACCAGCGGTCTCAAAAGCCGAAATCGAACGCGCCCGGCGTAAGACGCCGGAACAAATGGTCGCGAGAGACCACTATTTCCGTGGGATGTGGCACTTCCACCAGTTCAGCAAGGAGGATGCACACAAGGCCATTGCCTGTTTCAATCGCGCAATCGAGCTGGATAGCACGCTGGCCGACGCCTACGTGGGGATTGCGCGGACGTTATTCAGCACGCGTGCCTACCGGCTCGGCTCAGGGGGCGATGTCAATGCTCAAATTGCTTCGGCCGCAAAAAGTGCTCTTGCACTCGACCCTAACAGCGCTTCCGCCTGCTACATATTAGCGCTCAATCTCGCGCATAACGACGATTGCGACACTGCGGTCAAATTCGCTCGGCGAGCCATCGAGCTGAATGATAATTTTGCTCTCGGCTATTTTGCCCTGGCGGTGGCAAGCAATTTTCTCGGTCACCCCCAGGAAGCCCTCGCGGCAATCGATCGGGCGCAACGGCTCAGTCCCAATGATCCGCAAATCTTCGCCTGGCTCGCCCAACGGGCTTCGACCTTGTATCTGCTCAGGCGTTACGCCGAAGCCGCTGAGACGGCGCGGCAGAGCCTTGGACAACGCTGGTTTCACACTGCGTGCCGCGTACTGGCGGCGAGCTACGCGCAGCTCGACATGATCGAGCCCGCAAAAGCGGCGTTGGGTGATCTCCTGGCAAGCGAGCACTCCGAGAAGACGATTGCGGAAGTGATTCGCCCATTCAAACGTGAGGATGATCGCAACAATTACAGTGAAGGGTTGCGCAAGGCAGGAATGCCGCAACAATAACCTGTCAGCCATATTGGACGCGGCCAGAACGACACCAGCTAATGGCATCGTTCAGCCGGTCGTCGCCCCAGAACAGTTCACGATCCACGACGAACGTCGGTGATCCGAAGATGCCCAGATCTCGCGCCGCGCTCGTCTCCGCTTCAAGTGCAGCCTTCGTGGTCTCTGCCTCAGCCAATGTAAGCACACGCTCCGGGTCTTGCCCGATGTCCCGTAGACTTCCCGATACATTGGGCTCGGCGCCGGTTTCCTGGCTCAGCGTGAACCAGCGGCGGTAGGCTGCGCGAACAAATTCCGGCCCCCAGCCTTCGCGCATGCCCACGGTTGCGATGAGATTTGCGACGATTGATTGCTTGGCCGGGTAGGGCGCAGGAAGGTTTGCTGGAAAGCCGTACATCGCGGCGCGCCGCTCGATGTCACGCCACATGTAAGTCAGTTTGGCTGGCTTATCGGCGAACGGCACGTGCTTCATTTCCTGCAAGATGGTGAGCAGGTGAAAGGGGCGCCAATGGAAGGAAATCCCGGTGGATCGCTCCACATCGGAGAGTCTCGACACGCTCAAATATGAATGCGTGCTGCCCATGGTAAACCAGAAATCAATCTGCGATGGAGCCATCTGGATCTCCCGTCGTCAGGTTTGACACCTTTATTGTCGGTCATCGCAACGCGCGCTTCAAGAGAGGGGTAACGCGTTCCGCAATCGCAACAAGCCGGGACTTCCGCTTCTGGGTCCTTCGCAGACCATTTCGGCCCGCGGCCTGAATTCTGTCTGAGCCGTCGTTTGCGCGCGCCCCGCAAGGAAGCATTCTCAGCGACTCTGATCGAGATTGAATGGCGGGCACACTTGGGATCGAACCTCTCGCGTGTGAAGCGAACGGTCTTCCGTTGGGCGATGCGCCCTTCAACCGATCATGTGGGTGGTGCGGCCCGTGGTTTGGTGGCGCGAGCCTGTCTTCGGGATGATGACATCGTAGCCCTGTTTTGCCCGACGGGTCATTTTTATTTCGGAAAAGACGTAACCCATTGATCCGGCTCGCGTCGGCTACTGTGCATGGGGTTGTTTTCGACATTTTTGATTTGGACGGTCCCCGAACGCCGCAAGGCGTCGACGATGGTCCGCAATCAATATGGTTCAGGAGGATGAATGGTGGGCGCACAAGGGATCGAACCTTGGACCTCTCCCGTGTGAACCACAATCAGTAGACCATGGTCGACCTAATCCAGCCATAGTGCAGTTGCAAAAATGGTTGCAGCGCAGGGATTTGAGACCATATTTATCCACAGTAGACCATAGCTGGACTTGCTATATTTTGTATGCCCACGCTGTGCCCCTTGTGAGTTTTCCCGTGGGGCACAAGGAGCTGGGACGTGGAGGGAACGGTTTGTGCTTCTTTTCTTGGGACACATCTCGACCCATTCCTACAAGCCGCAAGGGCATAAACGATGCAAAAGGGCGAAAAAGATCTCAAAGCTGAAGAGACGACGAGCTACCTGAGGCTCAGCGACTCGGTGGTTCGTGCGGCCGTGCTGCCGCCGGGCAAGTCGCAGCACTATCTGCACGACACAGAACAGCCAGGACTTGCCATCAGGATGCGCGCGACTGGTGGGCGGACCTGGGTCTTCCTGTTTACCAGTCCTGGGGCGAGAGGCACCCAGCGCAAGACGTTGGGCGCATGGCCTAAATTCAACGAGAAGGCAGCGCGTAAGGCCGCCACCGTCGTCGCCGCTGAGGTGGTCATTGGGGTCGATCCGAACGAGGCCAAACGAGAGGCGAAGCGGCAACAGTTGGCCGAGAAGCAATGTACCACGTTGGTCGCCCTGATCATTGATGGGGGGCCTTACGAGGCGTCTCTGATGGAACGGCAAGTCGTCAACTGGAAACCGGCAATGTCCGCGCTGCGACGCGGTCTTAAGGATCATTTCGGTCTGGCCGTCGCCGAGCTGACACGACGGCAAATCATGTCGGCGGTGGACAAGATTGCTAAGTCCGGCAAGCGCGGTGCAGCTAAGGACCTCCGCAAGCACACCCACACCTTCCTTGAATGGTGCGTCGGTGAAGGTTACGTCGAGCACAATGTGCTTGCTGGCTATCGCGCGCCCAAGGAAACCCGTGCGCAGAGGGTCGGGCGCCGAACGAAGGGGCGCGCGCTGATCGATGAGGAGATCATCAAGTTCTGGCACGCATCCGGCAAGCTCGGGGCTTTTGGGCTATTGGCACGCTTGTGCCTGCTTGGTGGCCCGCGCCGCAGCGAGCCAACCATGATCGAGTGGCGAAAGCACATCATGGAGGACCGCATCACCTTCGAGGAGGCATGGACGAAGATGGGCCTACACCACGACGTGCCGCGCACTCACCTTGTCGACGAGGTGCTCGCGGCCTCAAAGCATTTCCAGCGCGCGACGTCGGATTATGTCTTCCCCTCACCGAAGACTGGCGGCCAGATGTCGGGCTTCACCAAGATGGTCAACCGCCTGGTCAAGGAAGCGGGTGTCGCTAACTTCACCATGCATGACTTAAGGCGCAGCTTGCGAACCA
This sequence comes from Bradyrhizobium sp. CCGB01, assembly GCF_024199795.1. NCBI lineage: Bacteria > Pseudomonadati > Pseudomonadota > Alphaproteobacteria > Hyphomicrobiales > Nitrobacteraceae > Bradyrhizobium > Bradyrhizobium sp. CCGB01. The sequence goes on along the minus strand of NZ_JANADK010000001.1, from coordinate 8,116,756 downwards.
TCATGTCCCGCTGCGGATACGACAATGAAATCCAACGGCTGTGTGTCGGGCAGAAACCCCGCGGAATCGATCAGGTCTACAATCACGACGAACAGTGGATCATACGCAAGATGGCGTTCGAAGCGGCCCACGACTATATCGCGGAATTGGTCGGCGCGAAACGGGTCGGTAAGGTCGCGCGCCTGCAAAGGACGAATCCACTAGACCCCATCAAAGCCGAGCTTCTCGGCCGTCTCCGGGAGCATTATGCGGCTGGAAGCGCTTAGGGGCTTTATCGCATCTGATCAAATAGTCGCGTACCGCATCGACGCGATAGAGCGGGCGTCCATCGACGTAGCGCCATTTCAGCGGGTGGTTCGGTTTGCGCCGCCACTGCTCAAGAGCTCCGGGTGTGCGCCGGATGACCGCAGCTGCCTCTAATGCCGTTAAATTAGAGCTACCCGGTAGCGTATCGATATCGAATGTCGCGGGCGGCGGCACGCCGCGGTTCTTGCGAAGGCGCTTCGCGGCATGCGGCGTTTGCCTGCAATCTGGCGCTCCAAATGCCTCAATCTGTGTCTTCTCATCTTTGCCGCGCACGCCTACGCCCCGAACCCATGATCGGCCCAGCACAATAAAATATTAAACTGCTCCAACAAGATAGAAGTCAGGTGCGCTGGACGGCTCCTGGGTAGCTCTGGCGTATAAATAGGACGAACCGGTTCCGATGGACCGCGAACGCGCTCAGCTGGCTAAGCAAGCGCCAGAAGGGCAAGGTCCTCAGCATCTATAGCAGTGCGACATACTGGGCTAAGACAGCCTGCATCCCGCGGCCGGCGTACCTTCGCACAGCAAACATCAAGCGGCCAATTTGTCGCGGGTAAGCCGCAAAAAAGCTCGCGGACAGGTTGTAAATCTGAAATCGCAACGCTGGTGCCACACGGTTGTCAGCTTTGCGTCCATTGGCGTCGACTCGATGCTCACCATCACTGTGGGAACAGCATTTTCGGTCCGGCACGTCCGGTTGCTCTGTTTCTCGGCACAATTGCCCACCAGCGCTCGGACTGGTTTGCGGATTCGTTGTCCGCGCTTTCGGGACTTTGAGCAATTCGGGTTTGTAAGACCGAGCGCAGCCGTGGGCACGAAAACCCAGGGGATCACGAACCATTCCTCATCGACCAACGTGTCTTCCGTCAGCGTCGAGCCTTGCAACCGTTTTACGAGCGCGCGCGATTTCGTCGCACCATGAGTAGAAAATGGCTGTTGCAAACGCTCAGGTTGTATGCAACCTTGGCTTGGGTCTCAGGAACCCAAGATAGCATCAGGGCCATCAGCGTTCTAACAGCCCCGTTCAGCGGGGACGGTGCGCCCATGTCCAAGGGGCACCCAAAAGCACATTGGCCGTTCACGATTACGGTTTCTGAGCCCGGCAGCCAGTCCGCTACCGGCAGAGCTAAAAGCAAAATCCATGAACCATCAGCGAATCTCGCGCCGCGCCGTGGCGATCGCTAGCGTCTGCAGCCTCGAGGTGTTGCACGACAACGAAACATCTCAGCAGAGAGCCGACCGGTTGCTGGCGCCGCAGGAGCGGCGCAACCGTTCTCTGTCACAAATGATTTGAAGCAATTACGCGGCTCGAAGGGAGGGGCTGGCTCCTCAGGGGTTAGAGTTTTAGCGGCCTCCACTTGTGCTGCGAGCGACGGTTTGCATTTCATCGGCGTCATCCTACTCGAGCAGAGCCCAAAGTTTGGCACCCCGCCAAAGCGCCTTCCGAGCTGCAAGGCGTTTGCCCCAGCGAAAAGCTTCCTTTAAGCAGGTTTCGGGTAACTAAGAGCATTGCGCGGGTTGAGGGCAATACCTTGTCGCGAGGGTGCCTGTGCACGAGGCGATCGAGGATAGATGCTCGTTGGGGAGCTGGCTTGTCACCACGGTCGAGCCGCGGCCATGGCCGATCCTCCACAGGTCGCGTTGCTGCTCAGCCGTCGGGCAAGTCCCCAGTCCTCGAGGACCAGAAGCTCGACTGCGAATGGTCGGTTCAAGCTCTTCGGCGTAGTCAGCCGCGCCTGGAGGCGGACGCGAACTCGACCATCTACACGGCCCGCGACGGGCGTCTTTTAGGATGGCGATGGCGTTCTTACGCCGCCGCCCTCCATCGGAATTCGGTTGCATCGACCCACATTCGATGAGGGACGACAGCCATCTTTCTGGCCAGCGCGACCTTCGCACCCTTGCTTCCTTCGGTGCCAGTGTGCAACACGCACCGCCTAAGCCTTCATCGAAGTCCATCGGGTTAATGGCCTGAGAACGACGTTGGCAGCTTCAAACAGGGCGGTGCGCTCCATCTCCGACTTGTGTGATCCATCCTACGCGATCAATCTCGCCAGATTGGTATCGCCGGGGCGTCAACCCGAGATAAGCGCCCACGGATTCGGAATGCAGGAATTGCCTGAAATCGTCCACGGTGGAGCGAAGGTCAACGCAGAGACCGGGCCGATCCCCGGCATCGTCATCAAAGCCGACATGCCGAGTCGCTGCGCACGGCCTTCGGAATTAGACGATGTAGTCGCGCACACTCCCGCATCAGCGCTTCGCGTCCGGCGAGGAGCAGATTCATGATCCGACTCCAGCATGGCGTCATCTCCGACTAACTCACGAACTCGCGTGGCGAACCGAATCCGCGAGACGATTCCAGCTTTGAGACCCAGCGGACGCAGAAGTACTCGGATGACTCCTCCGCGGCAGCGATGGATCGAACGATATGCTTGCGAGCAGCCGCCAACGTCCGCGCCCTTCTGCCAATGCTTACGTGAACAGGCTTGAACCCTCCCATTCTCACTACCTGCGCGATCTCCCACGGGCGTCGTTCCGATCGGTCTTTAGCTGCATGGCTGAAAGTGCCGCCTTAACCTGGCGGGCTTCTCGACTGACGGGCGGCAGCCCCATTTCATTAAATTCGCGGTCAGCCATTCTGAGGTCGGTCCTCTCTCAAGGCCCACCCGCTCAACTTGATTAGCCCATGGTTCGAGGTGCTGCACAATCGATAGCGCGTCCGCCAACGTCGTTTTTTAAGCTTTCCGGTCTCGTCCACCGCACATATCGCAACGAAATCTACCCGAAACATCGAGGCCGACGTAGATCATGATTTTCCTCCTCGAATGGAATTGGCCCGTCATCGTTAGTCAAAACGTGCCGCGCGGCAAGTAGATCAGGTAATCGGAACCGAATACCCCATCTCTTCCGAAAAGCGGCTGCGCTTCATCCTCTGGTCTTTGTCGTGGCCAGAGCGAACTTCAACCTGGATTAAATCCGTGGGCAAGCTCACGCTGTTGAGCGATGAGCTAATAGTCAGCCTTCCGGCGATCACCAGCTGACCTGCCTGGCGCTTGCCGGTGAGCGCGGCGCCCGTCGCCAGTTGCACCACGCTAAGGGGCACGATCAATAGTGATTGCTTTCAGGCGCATCGATGCCCGCATCAGCAGAATGCGCAGACTCGTTGGAAAGTCAATGGCAGTCCTTACTGCCGGAAACGGTAGGGGTGACTGCCCGCCCATTAGGATACTCTGTGAAGCGACGACCTGTAACCGTAAGGGTACCCGGAACCATGGACGCGAGCTGTGCACCCGTAAGCTCTCGAGTGAACAAAATCTGCGGAGACGATCTGAAACGGCCATTGGCAAACGTTAGGGTCGATGATGCCTCGAGTATTCCGCTGGCCAATCTGGATGTAAGCGAAACCAAGCGCTTTCAAGATGATAGCATATGGGGGTGCTTCGAGCGCTTGCGAAGGGAAGATCCGGTTCACTACTGCCAAGATAGCCGCTACGGACCATATTGGGCCGTCACGAAATACCACGATATTGTAGCAGTAGATACAAACCACAAGACATTCACGTCGGAGCAAGGTGTCACGATCGTCGACGTGCCCGACGAGCACTGGACTCCGAGTTTCATCAAGATGGGGCCTCCCAAACATGCTGATCAGCGCAATACCGTAAGTCCGATCGTTGCACCGGAAAACCTGACGAGGCTCGAAAGCCTGATCCGCTCTCGGGCCAGGGCAATCTTGCAGGGCTTGCCGCGCAATGATGCCTTCAATTGGGTGGACATGGTTTCCATCGAGTTGACGACACAGATGCTCGCCACACTCTTTGACTTTCCTTTTGACGACCGGCGGCTCTTGACCTATTGGTCGGACGTAGCTGTCACACCTCCGAGAGCAGGGCATGCGATCGACAGCTGGGATAAGCGCAGCGCAATCTTGTCGGAGTGCCAGGAGTATTTCACCCGACTTTGGAACGAGCGCATTAATCGCGAGCCGCGCCTCGACCTGATTTCCTTGATGGCGCACTCGCCCGCCACGCGTCATATGAAGCCGGACGAGTTTCTCGGGAATCTGATTCTGCTGATCGTGGGAGGCAATGACACGACCCGCAACTCGATTACCGGCGGTGTTCTGTTCATGAATCAGAACCCCTGTGAGCTGCGAAAACTACACGAGAATCCGGGGCTGATGTCGAGCGCCGTGTCCGAGATTATTCGATATCAGACGCCAATCGTACACATGCGCCGCAACGCCGCGGCAGATTGCGTGGTGGGTGGAAAAAAAATCAGGAAAGGCGACAAGGTCGTCATGTGGTACATCTCTGGCAACCGGGACGAAGAGGTGATCGATAACGCCGACAGCTTCCTCATCGACCGTAAGAACGTACGGCAGCATCTCTCGTTTGGATTCGGCATTCATCGGTGCGTTGGCCGACATCTTGCGCAACTGCAGTTGAAGGTCCTCTGGGAAGAGATTTTGAATGCGCGTCTGGAGGTCAAGGTTGTCGGCGAACCTGAGCGAATTGCTTCAAACTTCGTGCACGGCTATTCCGCACTCCCTGTGCAGATTGCAGCCTAGGTCTTGATCGCTTGAGGCTGACAACCGGCACGCCGGTGTGGCTTGCTTCGTCTTGAAGTTTTCAGCTTTGCTATGTTTGGCGGTAAGCCGTCGCTTTTCGCATATGCAATCATCCCGATTGCAATGCTGCGATCGCATTATTGCTCGACCGGTGGAACTCGAAAGATGGGCGACTGAAGGCTCGCAGATGTAATCGGTAGTGCTTGCGGCCCGCCGATGAGATTCAGGTCGTCCAGAAGGACCGCACGCGGACGGGTCGCCGAAAGTTCGCGGGCGGCCTGGTATCGCGGAGGCGTACCGCAGGTTCGGTGTTCGACATTCTCAAGGCAAACGCGGCGTTCCTTCACGCCTTGCGCGGGAGGTCGCAACCGGCGCTTTTAAAACTCGCAATCGACATTTCAACCACGAAGAAATCCATCAGGAAAGATCTTGCCGACTGGATCACCGCGATTCGACTCCGCAGGACAGATCGACCGATCTTTGCAGAAGACGCTCGCGTGTCCGTGTTGCTCCGCATCGCGCAACTGGTTCTTCGCGCCCCTGCCCGGAACCGCGAAGAGGTTGCAGAGTCGTGGCAGGCGTTGCAAAGGAGGTTGCGCAGGCGGCGTCCACGCATCCCGAACTCGAGATGTCTGCGATCGGAAAGCCCTCAGTGATACGTCACTGTCGGCCCTCCCGCCCGAGTGGGTCGGGCTTATTCCGCGGTTCGATGCGCTCTCCGGGAAAGGTTTGAATTTTGGATCGGTTGATCAACCGATCGGGCATAAAAGCGCCCACAGTCTGCGGGATATTGTTTCTATTGCCGGCTTTTGGAATTGACAGCGTCCTTGAACTCAAAGCTTTGTTTGACCGCCTCGACAGCCTTTCTGCCGAACAGCGCTCTGCGCTTTTAGTGAACGTGGCCGAGTTGCCAAGCGATTTCTCGGTCATTTGTCAATCACGCGTGGTTAGCGGAAATCCCGGCAGAGCATCGACTTCGAAAGGCGCGCGCAGCTATATCTTGCAATGGCGGCGCAGGCGCTTCGCTGGGGTCTTCGTCAATTGCGTTGCGCTGCTACATTGCCCCATGCGTCATGCTTGACGAGTATGCAGTCAATCCGGAGGGAGCTCTGAAAGCACTGGATGAGGCCGAGCAACAACTTGGCGCCGATCCTGCCCTGTCGAGGCGCGTGCCAAGGCCGATTACCGTTGGGAAGATCATGCTGCCCGCCCTGGCTCTCTTGCGGGACACCGCTGACAAAGCAGCCCGAAATGATTTCGTTGAACACGCGTTTATGTTCAGGGAGGCCGGGATAAGCGCAGCCGAGACGGGCGATTGGGAGGACGCGGAGCGCTAGTTCAAATGCGGCCCAGGCCGCGGAATCGAAACTTGCAGCCGGCGGTATGGCGATGATGACGCTTGGTCTCGTTGCAGACGGGATAGCCGAGTTCCAGGCAGGGCCTTACTGAAGCAGTTGCGTCTTGGCGAAGGGTGTCGGATATGAGTGACATGCCGCTCGGGCATATCATTATTGCTTGGTATTTGCTCGCGGAAGCCGAGCTTGCCGGGGATGCCGGGTCGTCCATTGCTGCCTCGATGCGAAGCCGTCTTGGCGGCAACGCTTTTCCTCGATGCAAACCAACCTTCGGGCGGCGCGGGTCGAGGCATTGATCAAGCGCTCGGACGTTCACAGCTTCCTGGCCTGCGTAAAGAGCTGGGTTGAAGGTCTCTTCTACATTCAGAGGCTCGGCCAGAGCTTTAGAGATGTTTCACCGCTCGATCGAACTGCGGTGAAATCGAACCTGCCTCGCCGGAAAGATTGGCAGGTTTCGGGATCGCCACGAGCTTGCAGGGGAGGCCTGAAGCCTTGCGGGCGCTGTATGACGCGATGCCCAAACAGCACTATTCCCCCGATCTCACTCAGCTCGCAGGTGTGATGGCTGGTGAGCTGGAGCCCAATGCCACGAACGAAGCGGTCAAAAGCGCGATCAATCAGGTCGCAACACGGACGCCGGACTTTCAGCCGGATGACGTCTTTGTAGCAGCCCTGAGTATGATCCAGTTCATTGCGCACTCCACGTTGAATATGGCATTGGCGCCCCTTCTCGCGCATTGGCTGCGCGAGCGGTCGTGCATGCGGTCGAGCAACAAACCTTCCTCTTGGGGAAGCCGGCAACAAACATCCCTGCGATCAGACAGGTCATCGGCATGAAAGGAAGACACGCTGCAATACTGTAGCAGCTTCGGGTCTTGGCCTCAAAGGTAACGCTCCCTCGCGCGAGGATGAGTTGCTGAAACGCCCGACACTAAAGTGACGGTCGCTGCCGAGTATACGGGTTACGAATAGATGCGTCCGTCGCACCGAGCACGCCTGCGCCGCGTTGACCTCGGCGTTTGCGTTGCTCGCTGCTGACGGTGACAAGCGGCGAACGTAATTTCTTGCGAGCTTGTCGAGTTCATCGAGCGACATCTGAGGAGCGCGTTGCTCGAGCGATTTCAGTTCTGCGTTTTTCATTGGCTTATTCCTTTTCGGATAAGTAACCGGGCTGGTTGCCGACGAAATTAGCATTTCCTGAGCCGCAAACTCGTCCTCGGAAATAATGAAATAAGTAATGGAAAATATTGAATAAGTAGTTTTTGGCTCTGCCGCTCGCGCACGAAAGGCGCTGCATCCCGGGTTTCGGCTCCCCTTAAAGGTGCCCCACAAAAATCGCATCGCAACTTCGCGACCCTTGCGTTTGCTACCCCCCGGGGCAGCGGCGCTGCCCATTCGGCGAGCAAGGATGACTCGGCGATGCCCGATGCGGCGCCCGACGGCGCCCACGTTAGAATCATCCACCTTCTATCTCACTTCTACCGAGAGGAGTGCTTATGTCCTCCTGCATCTTGTTCACCTCGGACAGAAGTCGTGAGCTTGGTTCTTTGGAAGAAGCTTCCGCGCGGACTGCTGAAAAAGCGGTTCAAAGCGAGGGACCGGCTTGGCCCCGACGTCAAGCGTCTGGTCGTGAAGCTTGCCGAGGAGCAGAAATTGAAATGCGTTCACTGTCCACGCGAGCGAAATCTCATCATCGAGCATGATCACGATCCGATATTCGGCACCGGCGATAAGTTGACCGCGTTCAATATCCGGGGGCTCGTCTGTCAGCGGTGCAACTGGCACCTCATGATCTACGAGAAGGATCTCAACGGCGAATATCGCGGACTCGACGACGTCTCCAATTACATTTCCAACAGCGAATGGGAGACCTACATCTATGCCCACGACACCCTGGTTGCCATGCTATACGAAAGCCAACTCGAAGAGCGGATGGGCACCCTCAAATACCTCAAGCGGCGGATTTTTCTCGACAAGTTCGATGATTGGAAGGAGTGGGGCCCCGCAAGCAGACGAATCCCGGCATTGGGGTTTTGACGAAATCAAGCAACGGCGGCGCAATATCATCCGGACGCCTGAGCAGTTCTTCAAGGTGTGGCGGCTCGAGTACATAAAGAACCCGAGTTCAAAAGACACGGGCTGGAGGCCGCCAGAGGAGATGATGCCCATGCTCGGGCGGATCGTTGGGTTCGTGGAGGAGCTTTGGCCTGCAATTGAGGAGCGCTACAAGGCGCTGCAAGCAGCACGGAGCGAAGCAGTGCAGCCTTCGTCGGTGGTGCACGGTGGTATCGACCGTGACCCGCTTGAGGTCCTGGCTGCACAACGCGCCGGCTTCGTGCGCTACCCTCAGGCTCTCGGCCAGCAACAGCTCCAGCTTGTCGCAGAGCCGAGCGCTCCTGCGGGAACGCGTGTTGGAAGAACTCTTCGCCGGTGAAGCACTGGAAATACGGGTAGTGGACCCAACGCTCGCACACCCCTCATCGGACAGGCCGTAAATGTGCTTGAGCAGGAGCAGTCCGATCACGAAGCGGGTTGCGATGCCCGGCCGCCGTTCTCGCTATAGAGCGGCGCGATCTCGCCGTCGATCCAGTCCCAAACGACCTTGCCGGCGAGCTGAACCAGCTCGTGCTTCATGTTGATGATCTGGTCCAGCCTGGCCCGGAACAGATCGCCCGATCCCCTCGTCCTGTGCTTCTTCGGTCGCATCGCCACCTCCGATGCGACCACGAAATCATGACTGGCGATTCGACGGAATCCTGAAAATGAAATCGCAAGCTTCCAATGCCCGAAGCATCAAAACCTTGCAATCCCAAAACAGGCTACAAAGATAAATGCGATTCTGGCTCAGTCGCTTAGCCCACCTGCACGGACGACGATGGATACCTGCCCGATGGCGCGCACGCCTTGTCGATGCGATCCACTGTAACATCGGTTTGGCCCTGTGATCCAGGCCGCAGGAGGAGTGGAATACTCAATCGGCGATCATAGCGTTTGTTCCAGCGCGGACGTGAGGTTTGAAAAACTCAGAGAACTAGTTATTGAGCGTTGAGCAGAGCGAGCGGGGTGGCGCTCCGAGAACAATCCGAGATACCCATCCAAGATCGCGCACAACCCGCCGAATCGTCGTGCCGATGACAACAATCCCCAATCCAAGCGTGGCGGCCACGGCGACTCTGGTCAAGAAATCCCAAGGCTCTCCTAAAGGGACCAAATCCATGAGACGAAAAACGGTACCCTGGATCAGATAAAGTAGCAGAGTGCTCTGGCCAAGCTCCACCGCAACGAGGCGAGCCAATCGATTTGTCCCCCCAAAACTCCAGGACTGCAGCACTAACTGCATCACGATTGCAGAGGCAGCTGCAGAGCCCAGGAACATAAGCAACACTTGCTTAGCCGACGCTGTATCATGAACTAGAACAAGATTGTTGTAGACATAAGTCTCTTTGCCCCAGCTAAGATAGCACGCACACGTAATTGCAAGGAGTGAGAACATCAAGAGAGATTTGCTGCTCGACATTATGTACGTTCGCCATTCGCTTGACTGAGCAAACAAGAAGCCCAGGCAGAAGAACGGATATGTATATCTTACCAACGGGGCTATCGAAAATGTCACCGGAACGAGTGCAACAAAAATTGCCGAAATGCATATGATCCACATCGATACGCGACCGCAGACCGCCAGAAGAAGCCTCATGGCAACAAATGAAGAAAACGTTGCCCATACGAACCAATATGAGCCAATGAGATCGTTCACAGAGTCCGACAGTCCACCAGCCACGTTGGTTAAACGAGAGGCCCCGGCCAACTCAAAGGCGGCAAACTTGGCAGTCTCCATAAACGTGCACCAAAAAAGCGTCGGCAACAATAATTGCATTACACGCTCCCTGACGCTGCGAGCGAGCGATTTTCGCAGGAGAGCTCCCGAAGACAAGTATCCGCTTATCGCCATGAAGAGAGGCATATGAAACATGTAGATCGCCTTGAAGTACGGCGAATACCAATAGTCGCTATCTCCGTAGATCACGTACTGTATCAGATGTCCGATAATCACCAAGATGATGAGCATCCCTTTGGCAAAATCGCACCTCAGGTCTCGGCAGTCTGCTTGGGCTGACTGCGGCCGCTGCCAAGTCGTTGGTGTGGCGTGATAATGCAATGAAACCTCACATGCGGTTGCGCGCCTGCGCCGTTGGCGGACCATCCGATTTTGCGCAAGGTGATCGTGCTGTCCGGGAGAAATGCGCGAAGTGGTAGGGCACGTCGGGGCTCCTCGTCAATACAGGACGCTCGCTTCTCGATTCGCTAACTTATGGAGTTTCGAGCGGCTCTCGGTTTGTAGGGGCGTGTTCCTGAGAGAATGGACAGGCCTGAGAAGACGACGAACAAGTTTTTACCCTAGAACACCGTGCTCCGAGCACTATTGTTGCGGCGCTCAAACGCTGGCCAAGCCGTTCTCCGCGGGAGTTCTCAACCAGTGGAGCGTCCGTCCAACTGGCCTAATGCCGGCCGCAGCACCATCTCGCGGCCCGTCCGCCAAGGCGGGTGGGCCTAGTGGCCTCAAACTTTCGATGGCAGAAGACGTGCGGGCGCTTCGCGCTATGCCAAGGGACCTCTCCCCTGGCATTCTTTTTCCGGTCGATGCGATGATCGGGGTGAGGCAAGGAGCAGCTTTGGGAGTTCCGCTAATGAGATGAGCCGGCTTTTTCTACTTAGCTAGCATGGATTGCGAAGCCTACCCCACAGAATCTTGGTAATCCTGAGAGCTGCCAGATCGCAAAGGATGGCGCGGCTCAATCCTGGTGTCCACGAAAAATGGATATCGCTCCGTAAGCGGATCGAAGCCGCTGACGGCGAAATCGTTCAGTCGGTCAGAAGGGGGATGTCCCGGGTTCTGTTGAATTTCTGAAGAGGTCGGCGTTGCCCACCTTCAGCCGGTAGGCTCGGGGTGCTGATTCCACAAAGGAGAGCAAGGCCATGACGAGAGATATCACACCAGCTGGTTGGCCGGCGACCGGGGCTGTGGACGAAGCGTTTGCAGAAGTGCGGGCGAGCTTCGATCGGTTCTGCCTTGCGGCAGGGATCGAGGCGCTCGGCATGATGATGGAGGCGGACGTCACGGCGGTCTGCGGGCCGCGCCACGGTCGCGACGCGGCGCGGCGGGCGCACCGTTGGGGCCGAACGCGGGGACGGATCGGCTTCCATGGCGGCAAGATCGAGGTCGAGCGTCCGCGGGCGGGGTGGACGGCCGCGAGGTCACGATCCCGAGCTGGGAAACGGCGGAGGAGGATTGGCTCGGTCGCTGGGCGATGAACCTGATGCTGATCAATGTGTCGACGCGCCGGTTCGGCCGCGCTGTCCGGCTGCCGACGTGCCGGCACCGCTCGGATCGGGAGTTTCGAAGTCGGCGGCCTCGCGGAGGTTCGTAGCGCTGTCGGCGGCGCGGCTGGCCGACTTCATGGCTGCCGACCTGTCCGCGCTTGACTTTCTGGTGGTCCAAATCGATGGGCTGCATCTCGGCGACGATCTCGTGCTGGTCGCCGCGATCGGGGTAGCCGTTCAATGAACTTCAAAGCCCGCTTCGGCGGGCTTTCTTCTATCCCGCTATCCGGGCGGAAGAGCAGTGTATGTCATTGGCGAGAACACCGGGCGCGGATTCTACATTCGCAACTCGAAACTAGTGGAGCTACTGGCAGCCGAGGTAGGGCTGCGCCCCGAAAACTCGTTCAAGAGACCTCTGCCCGCCAATCGGAGATATCTCCCTCCGCCGTCGGGCGGTGAGATGGGCCTAGACGGGCGAATGCGATCCGAGATCATTGTACAACTCAGGAAGCCCGTAGCCACTCACGTGTAGCGCTTTGCGAGCTCGTCAAAGATCGCCCGGCTGTGGAAGCGTTGCTTTGAGCTCTTCTTGTTTCGTGGATCGAGGAGACGGAGGCGACAAAACCGCGGATCGTCCTCAAGGGGCTTACGCAGCTAGTGAAATCGCTCGTTCTCTTTGAAGTCGGGCGTCTTCCACAACACCTTGAGCGTGTGGTAATCCCAAGGGTAGCGCTTCGACATGTCCTCCTCGCTCAACGTCACCCGAATGGCATTGGGGGCGTTGGGAGAGATAATGACCGGCATGGCTTGCGCGTTGGCGTTCCGGACGAACTTCAGCTCGACCTCCACGCTGAGTTGAAAGGCCTTGCAACCTTCTGCTTGCCGGCATGCTCAGCCAGCTCATCCGGCTCAATGACAGTTTCGATCCGATACAGATGGGGCGCAAAGCCCTTGCGCCGACGAGGTGCACGCTCGCCGTCGGCTTGCTCATGGCCCTTGATGACCTGGGACTTGATCGCAGCGGTGCCCGCATCAATTCCCCCGAAGACGAAGGCCTGCTGATCGTCGTCGTCGTCCGCAGAGCCGAGCTTTTCCGATCGTTGGTCGAATCGGGCGCGGTCGAAGGCCTTCAGGATCTGCGTCAGCGGCTCGATGCGCGCATCGGCATTGCGGGCCTTGAGATCGGCGACCTCGCTCTCCAGAGCATCGGCGCGGGCCGCCTTCCCAGCCATGGAAAGCACCATGGCACTCAGGTCTCTACGTCATTCGGGAGGTTGAGATGGAGCGGCGTCATTGGCCGGGAGCTGAGTACGATCTGAGCGATAGCTTCGCTTGGACTACACGGTCTCCCTCAGTGCGTCGACGGCAATCACACTCCGATCGGGGTCGACGAGCGCCTCGGCCGCCATCATCATCTTATAGTGCCCACAGTGACCCGTCTTCTCGAAGATCCGGCGGAATACGTCGTTATATCGGGCCACAACGCTATGATCGGCCGCGACGTAGAGATCGTCGTGGGCGCTGTGCGATCCGTCGTTTACCCAAGAGAAGAGTGAGGCGCAGACCAGCTGGTCTTTGCCTTCAAATTTCGCAATGATATCATCTGTGTCGACATTGCCGAGGATCCTGAAATAGTACTCGATGATGCGCCTAAGCGTGTTCTGGATGGCCATATTCGAGCGGTTCGGGTTCCGCACTTCCGCCCAGAGTAGTTCATACGACGTTTTAATGGGGGTTGAATTTGTAGCCGACGATCTTTGAGATGCCTTCGACCTTGCGGACAATCCAGAACGTCTCGTGAGCTCTGCATTCCGCTCCCCGGCTCGGATCCAACGAAACCTCCTTGTGAAAGTAGATATTGTAATTCAGCAGGAAGACCTGCTTGATCTGGCCAGTGCCCTCGCAAGCCTCCTTGAGCACGCGCTTGATCAGGGTGCTAACAATGAACAGCACATCGCTGTCTAGACTGGATACCGGATCGTCGAACACGACGATACGGCCGGAGCTGATATCCTACTCCGACGCGCTGCCGCGGAGTAGATGATAAAAATAGAGAAAGTAGACGAAACTTTTCTCGCCCTCACTAGGCGTCGCCGCCGCATTGTCGCCGCTGTCCCGAACGATTTCATATAGATGGTCACGCGCGCCCGTCGTGCTCAACTTGAAGCCGGAGAAGCCAAGCGACATCAACAAAGTGTTGATCGCGCTCACCGTCGGTTGAACGCTAGTGACCCGTTTTTCAAACTCGCGCAGCTGCGTCTTAGCTGCGATCAGTTGATGCTCCTTCGCTTTGTTTCCAGCCGCCAGTCCCTGCACGGCCTTGTCCAGGGCCTCCTTCTCCGCCTGGTACTTCCTAAAGGTCGGGCTATTCTCTTCGAGCAGGTACTTCCAGATCTGGCCGATGAGCTGGCGGCGTTCGACTGCGAGGGTGTTTACCAGCTCATGATGGGCGGCAATTGAGGTATTTGCGGCCCCGATCCTGGTGATAACTGGCTCGCAGGTTTCGCAAAAGGCTCTAGCGTTACGGGCGCGCTTGGCTCGCGCTTCTTGGCTTCGAGCAGGCGCTTATTCAGCTCGATGCGGGCGGTGAGCCGATCGATACGTGCCCGCAGAAGTTCCCCATCGAGATGATGGCTATCGTGCGCGACAATCTCTTTGAGCCTCTTCGAAGTCTTCTCGGCGACGACTTCATAAAGGCTCGAGGGTCGCGGCGACGGCTGCCATGTCGTTCAGATAGGTTTCATCGAAGTAGGCGTTCAGCCGCGCCGCAAAGTCGAACTCGACCTCCTGCTGACAGAACGGACACTGAGAGCCGTGGTCGAGATAAGGCTTAGTCCTCAGCGCCGAGCGAGAAGCCAATGGCATGGGGCCTCGAACCTCTTGGGCAATACGAGGGCAAGTTGTGCATAAAAGACTCAGATCTCGCAATGCGTGTTGGGGGGGGGGGCAGTATTTTTACGGATGACGCGCGGCGACCGGCACCGTGCGCGCGGAGAAGATCACACTGGCGTCAGCTCCGTTGAGGCCCGCCGAGCGAAAATGAGGTGAGCACGATGTCGGGAGCCCAATCCATGAAAGAGTCGGTCTAGCCGGAATGGGCGGATTGAGGGTATCGCTCGAATTGGCGGAATGGTCGGGATGCTCTTTATCGACGGTATTGATCGCATCGGCGGAAGGGGCCGCCCGATGCATCATCCGTGAATGCAATTGCATTTCCACCTGAGTCGCGGATCCAACCGTTGTGCAGCCGTCATTCGTGTAGACACTCTCTCCTTTCACAAAGCCAACAGTCTGGCCAAAGCACGTATACATGGTCCCGTCGTCATCAATGTAATGGCTTGCGCGGCCACTGCGATCGTAAAGGTCTTTGGCTATGCCTTTAACCTTCCACGTCGCGCAGGTCAGCGCCGTAGCTGCGCTCTTCCCGGATTTCCGGCGGCTTTGCAGGACGGCTTAGTCAAGTCCGTCGGCATCATGCGCGCGGTGACCAGCACGGATAGCCGCTTCTTCCGAAGCAAGCTGAGTGGGGTGCTTTGAGACGGTCTTGCCGTTGTGAACTACGACGTGACGCTCACTCCGCGAGTCTCGCGCCATCAGTTCCTTTCCCCGTAGCCGCCCGGATTGTCAATTCTTGAACACGGTGTTCTGCTGGAGGAACACCGGTGGAGGGATTTCATACTTAAACGGTTTTTTCGATAGATTCCGGTGGCGAGGCCGCGGGACTGCATTGTCTCGCGGCCTCATTCGTTTTCGCAGTTGCAAGCCACTACGAGCCGAAGTCGACCTCTCTCCCCATCGATTATCAGCGCATCCACCGAGGCTTCGCATTCAGGCGCGTTTACTCGGCGCATTGGTTGGTCATTTCTGCGCGTTAGGCCGGCCCTGTTGTCGCAATCCGTTCGAAGGAACGGGGTAGAGAATTCGACAAGCGACCGGAATCCCACCATTGGTCCGTAGTCAGCCAGGGCTAGGAAGCGTAGGACAATGTTGGCATCCATGTCAGCTTCCTGACCAATGTCGACAACTTGATCATACGGCGCCGCTACGAAGCGCCTGCAGAACCTGCGGGTCTCGATTTCGGCACGGCCTTTGCTTGGTTTGGGGCAGCATCACTTATTACTCCAGATGCGGTGATGTTAGGGACGGACTCGGCGCCGCGTCGCCGCTAGCGTCTGGTCCGTCCCGCTGGTGCTGTGAGGCGATATGAAGCAGAATCTTCGACCGGCGACTGGATTCCGTCACGCTCGTCGCTGCTGTGTCCTACGCAGGCACGAACACGTAGGGGGAACAACTGCCGAATCAGTGTCTCCCTAAACCGCGGGAGACGAGACCGTCATGTCCGCGAGATCTTTGCTCCGCCCAGGTTAGGAAAGTGTACCCGCGGCTCGAAGGCAGCCGCGCAGGCATAGCTCGCGACTCGATATCGTCGTGTAAACATCAAAGTGCGATTTTCCGATCTCGAAAAGCTAGAGCAAATATGCACACTGGAACGGTAGTTTCGTACAGTGTCGAAAAGGGCTGGGGCTTCATAAGGCCTGATGGTCGCAACGGCGAGGATCTGTTCGTGCACATCTCCGAACTACGCAACTGCACAGGTACCGATCTGATGCCGGGCGCGCGTGTGAGGTTCAATCTCCACTTCAACAAACGGCGCTCAAGGTGCAGAGCTGCCGAGGTCAGGCTGATCGATTGAAGTGCCGCGTATCCTGGAGCAGGTGTTCAAGATTGTTCAAGCAGCGCAAAGATGGCGAGTTCGGCCCTGGCGGGCGTTTATGCCGGGTGATGCAAGCGCAGCAGACGTTTTCCGAACGCAGCACTCGAGTATAAATCTGTCTACTCGGTGGAGCACAGATTTCACTCGGGTACTTACTGGAATGCAACAGAAACTCTTTTACGTTGGCTTCTGTAGGGAGATATGAGAGCAGACGCCAAGCGAACAACCGTCGCTACGTTGTGCCGGCCGCATGTCATTCCACCCGGGCCACACTCTCTGCAATGATAGGAGCTTTCGAACCTGGAGGCGCCCTCCCATTAGTGTCGGCCAGCAGCGTCAGCGTCCAGCGTTTGCAGCCATCGGGCGGCTTGGCGCATGCGGTCGCCACCAGCAGGGCTTCCTCCTTGCCGGTCAGCTTGCGCTCAGCGCCCGGACGCGGCTCCTCGCTCAACGCCGGCTCCAGATTGCCTTCCACGAAGCGGCGCCTGGTCCGGCCGACGGTGGAGAGGCTGACACTCACGGTCCGGGCAATCTCCTCGTCGCGGCAGCCTCCATCGGCCGCCAGCAAAATCTGTGCCCGCTTAAGCTTGCGGGCGGCGTGCTTGCCGCCGCCGAGCATCCCGTCAGTTCGTCGCGCTCGGCTTGGCTCAATTCGACCCGATAACGTACATTCATGCTTTGCCTCCTTGTCGGAGGCCGGGACGAATCCAACGATGAGTTAAAAATCAGGCGCGCGCCTCACCGAGAAGCAGGCTTATTACCTGGCCTTCATCCACACCTACGCCCACATGTTCGGACGTCCACCCGCCGAAGCCGACATCCAGCGCCACTTCCGCGTCAGCCCGCCTTCGGTCCACCAGATGATCGCCACCCTCGAACGAAATGGCTTCATCCGACGTCAACTCGGCGTCCCCAGAAGCATCGAAATCCTCGTTCCGCCGGAAAGCTTGCCGATCCTCGAATGGCTCGGTATCAAAACGTCGAAATCACTGTGATGAACCACTAGGTAGTTTTTCAGGTCGGTCGTCTAAGTAGCTGACAAGCCGCAGTCGGTCAGATCGACCACGACGTCGCTCGAAGAGATGACACCTCTCCGATGAGTGATCGCTAGCACAGTCACATCCTCCGCTAGGGTGCGTATATGGTCCATAATGTCCCGCTCGGTTCGTTCGTCGAGCGCGGAGCTAGCCTCGTCGAGAAGAAGGATCGCCGGCTGGCCATAGAGCGCGCGGGCAATAGCAACGCGCTGTCGCTCCCCGCCGGAAAGCTTCAGGCCGCGTTCTCCAACGGTTGTTTCAAATCCTTCTGGTAGCGCCTCGATCAACGGGAGAATAGCGGCCTCTTTCGACGCACGGCGAAGGCGTACCTCATCGCGGGGCCGACCTAGCAAAATGTTGTTAGCTAGCGACTCATTGAGCAACATCACGTCCTGCGGCACGACAGCAACTGCGGCATACCAATCCGCGCGATCGACGCTCGCTATATCGGCTCCATCGACGAGAATTCGCCCGTAGTCGGGCTCAATCGATTTCAGGGCAAGCTTAAAGATCGTGGACTTCCCCGATCCGGTTTCACCGACAAGAAAAGTAATCCCGCCGCGCCCGGCCTTAAACGAGACGTTGGTAACGCCGCGACCGTTGTCGTAGGCATAACCAATGCTCTCGAAAGAGAGCTGGCCAGCGGAGGGCTTGAAATCGTGAGCATGAGATGCTTGCCGCTCTTCTGGTGCGGCCCACAGTCTGCCTAGAGGGATGAGGTCGGCTCGCGACCGCGCCACGTCAGAGATCGCCCTCGCGACCGTCTCAAAGGGCATATTGAGCTGAAGTAGAAGCGTACTGAATAGCACCATATCGCCGATGGTGACCGCGCCGGCGTGGTATTCAGGTATAAGAAAGAGAAGCGTGACCGCAAATTGTAGCGCGACGGCGAAGCCGAGCACGGCGATGTAGAGCAGTCGTTGCAACACGTAGACTCGCCAGTTATCACGTACCTCCCGCGCCCTTATCATGAAGCGTTCGTTCATCCAGGAGTGACTGCCGAAATGGCGCAACGTGTCCATCGCGTTCAGGACGTTGCCGACGAACCGAGCATTCTCCTGTCCGGCTTCGACCGCCGCATCCAGGAACGCGCGGGCCTGACGCGTGGAAATCCACGTCAATGCAATCGCGATTGCTCCATAGATGGCGACGATTGCAGCGATCTGGATATTGAGGAGCGCGCCGAGGGTAACGAGCGTAAGCAGAAGCTGCATTGAAGCAGGGACGAAGACGACAATCCCAAGCTGGACCAACGTCGTTAATGCGCTGCGCCCGCGAGCAGCCGCACTCTGTATCTCCGCCGGATTGCACTCAAGAAAAACGGCAGCGGTTTTCCTCAGGATGCGATCGAAGAAGCGAGTTGCAGCAATGAAGCCCAGGTTCTCGGCTGCCATGAAGGAGAGATACTGCAGCATGCGCTGCAATGCAGAGGCTACGCCCACCAAAACCGCGTATCCAGCGAAACCCCAAGCAACCGCCGACATGTCTTCGCTGCGCGGAAGACGATCAATGAGACACGAAAATACATAGGGGCCTGCGACGCTGCTGGCGCTGGAGATCAGCGCCACCGCCCCAATGATGAGAAGCAAGCGCCGGTCGGATCGCCAGTACGCATGCAGAATTTCGGAAGCCGGCGACAATACGCTATCGTCGACCTGATCTGCAGCGGATCCAGGGAATAGGGCTTTGCTTGCTCTGAGAGAGCTGACATGGCCTTGCCATCTGAATTCCATACGATCTCACGTAAAGATGCGGCTCAGCGGAATTTGCTGCCGTTTACCGTTACTAGACACCAATCCAATTCTGTCCAGCACCGTCAGCCAACTGCCGACATTGGTAGGTTGTCGCCCGCCTTCTCCCATGAGAGACCTTCTATTGTGGCTCGGCACGGTGCCGCGCCACTCTCTCTGGCTTTTACTGAAGCCTAGATTGACGACGAGAAGCCCGATCACCCGGAGATTGACATGAAGAGCGCAACTGCAGACGCGCCTAAGCGGCCATCGCGGCCCGATACAACTGACCTCCCCTTACCGGTGCTGCCACCTCCTACTACTTCGTATCCGAAGGGCCCCTTCCCTAGCGACAGCGCTAACGAAGGTTACCTTTAAGATCATTCTTCACTCTGTTACCGCCTCTCACACGAGAGGCGGTAACGTTTTAAGTCGAGGAACAAATGCTCAAGGCCACTCTAAAAATAGCCGACCTGGAAAACTTCGATCCTGTTGTCCAAGGCTGTTCGATAGAGTTTGGTGAAAGCTGCATCTGGCCATTCCAACATAAGAGTCTTGAGAGCTCGTTAGTGAAGAGCACTGAGCAATGGTTCTTCGTCATACGTGAGCGTCAAGTAGCGGCGGACGGGGCTGGCGTTCATGCGGTCGTAATAGACCATGCGTCTACAGATCAGTTTCGTCAGCACTACCAGAAATGCATGCACTGGCCGCTCGATTTTATCGTGATCGAGGCGGCTCGCCGGGGCCCTCGGTTGCGTGTACGAGCAGGCCATATAGCCAGCCTCCCAATTTACTTCCACGTGGAGGAGCGCACTCGTACGGTTACGCTCTCCTGGGATTTCATGGATCTTTTGGATAAATCGGGAACGATCGATGCAGAAATCATAGCCCATCATCTGTCTATGAGAACGTTCTACTCTGCGCGACAGGCCTGCGTTGGCGTTAATCTGCTGACTGCTGGCGCCACCTTGTACGTCGACAGATCGCTAACGTCATTTGAGTACGGCGCGACAACTTCATCAGCCCCCGAGCTCACTGGACGAGAGGGGAGCAATTATGTCCTTGAGTTTTCTGATACTCTTCAGGCGGTTGTTCGTTTGCGGCCGACGGCGTTCTGCGCAAACGCTGTGGAGCTGAGCGGAGGAATGGACTCCGCTTCCGTCGCAGTTGCTGTTAGCGAGAGTGTAGCATCGCTAGCATGTGGCGGGATACTATTGGGCGACGGGAGTAGCCCCAAGCAGATTGACCGCCGAGCGAGCATTTTGAGCGCACTGGATTGCCGCGATCACAAAGTTGACATGCACGCCCACATGCCGGCGATTGATCTAGATCTTGACCTGAAAGGACGCCTGCCACTCATTTCAGAGTATTACCTTGAGGCGTTTGGGTCACTCTGGGATCGGTTCCGCGGTGATGGCTGCGAAATAATCTGGACCGGCATAGGAGGAGACGAGCTTTGCGCTCGCTTCAGCAGCGACGAGGAGCAACCCAGATCTCCGTCTTCACCCCACCTGGATATCGCGCTTGGGCTTGCAGAAGACCTATTGACGAAACGCGGGCTTGACGCCGCTCGTTCATCCTTCCTTTTTAGCGCCCCCATCAGCGCCACTCTATCCACAACTCTGCTCGCAAGTCTTTGTCATGCTCGCCCACTCGCGACGCGAGGACTTTGGCCCGTCCGCCCATTCGGCGATCCGAGCTTGATCAATTTTGGAGCGAAGCTTCCGTTTGCACTTCGCTCGGGCAAGGAGCTCCTCCGTTCTTACTTGCGTGAGCGCTTGGGCTCTGACGTATTTCCACGCGGTTACGCAAAGGAGACTTTCGCGCTTGTACTGCCAAAGGCGATTGCGGCTCGTGCGGACATAATTTCATCACAGCTTGCTTCTTGCGCCTTGGCCGACTTCGGCTTGGTTTCGCAAGAGGCTGTCATGGCACTCTTGAACAGGGTGATAACAACACACGAATTTTCCGCAACGAGCACCTTGGCACGTTTTTTATGGGCGGAACGTTTCGTTCGGCAACTCTGTTGATTGCGCCATTATCAGCGATGGGACATTCCCGGGCAAGGCCCGGGTCATTGCAGCGACCGCTTCAGACCAGTTTTCAAGGATGCTTCCGGCGATATCAGCGTGGAGCTGTTTGGCACCGGACGCGCCGGTACCGCGACTGCGAACTGGGAGTACGATTGTCGCGCCAACACAACGCCGAAGTGGCCGAATAGCGTTAACCAGATCCCAACACTGGTTGGCACTGTGATCAGAGCAAAGCCGCACGATGGTGGGGCTGCCGGCGTTGTCGCGTCATTCATTGCGATCAAACACTAAACTGAGCAGCCCGCCCGATCAATCGGCCTAGATTTTGGCAAGGGCGCACCGCGATCGCAATGTCTCCGACAATCAGAAGAATAGCCGACGATGTCTAGAGCAGGCTGTTGAAGAACTCAACCGCGTTCGCAAACGAAGGCTGACTCGTCAATACGGTTGATTCCTGCGGTGTTGGAAACCACCGCCGGCCGCTGGCTATTGCGCCAACCTTTAAGAAAACGTTGTTTATTTTCACCCTTAGACAATTCACCTGCACTCCCCCGATAGAATTCCTTTGCATACGTCATGAAAACGCTTCGTATCACGCTGCTGCTGAAGACCAGAAACAGAGCTACCGACTATTTGCCCATACCCCACTGCGACGTGTTGATTTCATGCCCAGGAAAATAGATGCGGCACGAAGTTTAGCACCTTGACGCAATGGGAAGCAAAGACCCGCCGAAAACTTGCTTCAAGAGTCTCAACATTTCGAAGAATGGCTGTGTCTTCAACGAGACTATCGACAATAAGGTGGTGGCCGACGATCATGAGATGTAGTCGGTGAATGCGTTAAGCCTGCGAAAGGTTCTAGCAGCAAGAGAGGTATGTCTGTTCCGTTCAAAAAAGGCTGTTTGGGGCAGAAGCGGCCGGAAATTGTTGATGAGGGCTTCCGCGGCTGCGACAGCCAATTTCGCTCCAGGGCACACGTTAGCACCAATACCGAAACTTTTGTTAGGCTGACGCCCCCCTCCAAAAGCTGCTCCGATATGGATGCGGATTCTTCGGCCCCTTGGTAGATGAAAGTCTCCCCACCTCAGATCTTCAGTGGTCTCGCGGAGAACGCTCTGGATCGGGAAATCAAAATCTGCAGCGGCACGAACCGCTTTCTGCGTGGTGAGATCAGGCGTCCTTTTCAGCATCAGGCACGCTGTTGCGATCAAATATGCTGAGCTTTCATGCGCTGCGATCAGAAACATCGTTCGGTTTGGGATGTCGGCACGTAGCGCTGCCGGCAGTAAGTCATTGCAATCCTCAGAAGAAAGTTTGTCGGCGACCGCTTTGACGCCAGCTGCGGCACGCAGTGCATCTGCACGCGTGTTCACTCTGCCGTCCATGTAGTCAACCATGGCGGCGATCGGCCTTTCGTATGCTTGCGTGAAGTCGCTGTGAACGCCAGCCACGAGACATGCAATATCTGCGATGTAGGATCTGGCGATTTGCATGAAGTCATAGAGGGTGCGCGGCGGTATCTTGCGCAGATGCTTTCGAGCGATTTGATCCAAGGCGTCCGCGTTGCAGAGCTCGGAGAGCCAAGCGAACCATTCGGACGCAGTGCCATTGCGGTTTCCAAAGATTGACCGCGCGAGGAGCTGGTCGACGACTTCTGTCGTCATCGCGAGCTGCCTCCGCTCAGCGTCATCGAGCGGCAAAGTGGCCAAATTCTTTTCGAACGACAGCATCGGACGCGTCACGGCGTCGTGTTTCAAGAGCCAGGTGCAAAGATCCGGTGTTCCGCACACGAACTCGCCGCGATCCTCATACACAGGAGCCTCACGGGTAAGATCCGCCAGCGCTGCGTAATAGGCCTTGCATTCAGTTCCGTGCATGCGCAGGATAAACTCAAGATCGCGCATTCGACCAGCACACTGCATAACTCGTGCTAAATAGGAGAGGATTGGAAGCGGCCATATGCACCTCTTAGGCCTCTTCGATCGTAGAAAATCCGAGTCTTGGGGCCCCTGGAGACAGGCTAGCCCAGTGTTCCTTGAGAACGATGCGGCCTGCCGATGACAGCTCGACCGTGCTTTCAAATACCCCTAGAAACGGTTGCTGCTGCCTGTTCAAATAAATCCAGTGCCCCGATAAGGTGCCGTCTTCTGTCATCGCTCCAAGAAGGACACCGTATTCGATCAGTTGTCCCTCGAACGTTGCGGTCACGATCGCTTTCCTTTGGGAAAAGGTAAATATGACGGTCTCATCGAAATCTCCGACGTCGTAATTCTCTCTTCCCCGGAATATCTTGTCGTTCAGGTCTACCTTCATGCATCTAACCTGAGATGCTCGTTTTCCAACGCTGCCCGCTTGTCTTTCCTTGCGCTTGATACTTGAACGTCGATCATCTCCTTTTCATGCTGCGGCAGCAGGAAATACATGCAGTTCGTGTACCAAATCCATCCGAGGCGCGTGATACGGAACGTTTGACCGATATCTTCGACCATCCCATGACGGATGAGCGCAAGAAGGCTTTGAAGCGTCTCTGGATATACGTTCAGGAAGTCAATTGCCGCCTTTTCAACGGAGCCAAAATAAGGAAGGCGAAAAATTAAGGGACGGCTTTCCCTTGAGTACGCATCCGAACGACCGAGAGCTCCGCATGGGACGCCGTGCTCGAGAACGTCATGCATGTATTGATGAAGCAGGCCTGTGTTCTGCAGCGAAATACCTTGGATGCTCGATATCGCGTTCGCGCCAAACCCCAGGATTTCATAGTTCTTATAGCCGTAGACATTCTCGTGATAGTCGAAGTGGTAGGCGTCCGTGGTCGGATACCCGCTGGTTCTAGTGCGAATAAACCCGTGCCCGTTGTGCGGAAAGTATCCGGCATTGGCTAGCATATCGGTGGCGGTGAGACGATACTCGTGGCGAGTGCGAGCCGTGGCCGGACGAAGACCCAACTGCCCGGCACGTTTATGGAATCGAGTTTGGGAAGCGACCGGATTAAGGGGGTAAAGCTCGATCAGCGGCACACCCGTATTTATGATCTCTTTGATGTCGGCCTCCAAATCCCGCTGCCTCTGGCCGTCGTAGGCATAGAGCATGTCTGCCGACACAAGATCGAAATGGGCGAGCATGAGCTCAAGCGCAGATTTGGCGTCCCTGGCGGGGGCGGTAAGGTCGAGGAGGTTTCTTGCTTGATCCTGAAGGGTTTGGACGCCCAGGCGCACGTTTGTCACGCCGACCGTCTTTAGAGCCTTAAGTTTTTCGGCGGTGACACTCTTCACCTCCACCTCGAAGGAAAATTCCTGAATTTCGGACAAATCAAAGGATGATTGGAGTATTTCTCCAAGCTGATTGATCTGGAGGGCGGATAATAGCGACGGCGTTCCGCCCCCGATAAAGATTGCGTTAATTTTGTTATCGCTCAGCTTCGACTTAGTCCTTATCTCAGTGAGAAGAACTGAAAAATACGCGTCTATCAAATCGTTTTCAGCGGCCGATTTGCGGACAAAGGGACAAAAGGAGCAAATCGTGTCGCAAAAGGGGATGTGAAGATAAAGGGCGCGACGCACAGTTGGATCGGCCCGGGTCATGTCAAGAAACTGTCGGACGCCCGTCGGCGACAGTGCTAGTGTCTCGACCGCGAGCGGATAATACCAATTATGAATCGGCACATCTCGGTCGAAGGGATGCTCGCGGTCTTGTTCGAGCTTCATGACAAGCTTCTTGTCTGGCAGACTCACCACACGACGGCGACAGCGCTTACGCGACCTTCGGCTTTATCCAATAAATTGTGAAGGTCCCTCAGCCACACGTCCGGCTTATCGTTGGCGCCTGAGTTCGCTTTCGCAATCCGGTTGTATTCAGAGGCCAGCTCCGTCCCTATCGCCTCTTTTGCAGAGGCTCTGAGGAGAGTCTCCGCTGTTTCTCGAGAACGCACAAAAATGGGCTCCGATGGATCGAGTTTGAGTGCCTCGTTGATAGCAGCAAGGCCTCCCGCTACATCACCTTTCTCAATACTTACTCTACCGGTAATGAAGGATTTCCACGCATCAAGATTTGCCATGCTAACTCCCTAGGGTTGATATCCGGAGCTGCAATGAATATCACTGATCCATAACTCGGAATTACTACCGAAACTGGTAGGCTTCCCTGGCGGGCGTCCGCGGCGCCCGGACGGAAAGGTTGTACGGATACTGTAGTCTGCATCCCCTGATCCGCAAGAAGATCGAGGCTGAGGCCACACGCATCTTCTGATGCCGAGCCGTACGCCGCTTTTGCTCATCCACGACATGCTTGAAAGCGGGGATAGAGAAGGCTGTCAAAGGGAAGACGTACCGCGATTACCGGCGTTCATGGCTCCTAACCTAGGAAGTTGCCTGAAGAGGAAACCTAGTTCGCGAGCTTGCGGCGAGCCCATTCGATCGCCGGCCTACTACGCATGAAGGAAGGTTCAGGTCGGCGCACAAAGGTGCCGCGCTCGCTTCAATATTCTTACCTTCAAACACCTTCCAAACCTCTTCGTTTTCGTCAAAGTCTATCTGTTTCAGTGTGAAGGGATAGTTTGCAGGCGCCCCCTCGAACACGCGTTCATCCATTTTGCCAGCTTGGTCAGCGTACCAGATTTCCCCAATGTCCGCGTTGGTTTGAGCGAGCTTGATTATTTCGAGGTACTCCTCAACTGGTACGTTTGGTAGAAATGGGCGCAGTGCCAGCACGCTAATAAGTCCGTTTGCTTTGAAGCGGCCCAATTGCGCAATGCTTTCATATGGAGATGCGATAGGACGCGGTTCAAGGTGCGGATGATGAAGCTGTGCAACACTCACGTAGGCGAAGACTCGCCGGCCTCTCGATCTGCAGGAGTCATTTATGTCCTCTAGCTCGCGCAGATGATCGTCGTTGAGGAGGGCCCGTGTCGTAAAGAGGAGATCGACACCGAATTGGAGAAGAGCGCGAAGCAAGGCGAGTCCCCTCTCTGTCCGTGGAGGGCCAAACGAGTCGGTGTCGCCACTTACGAAGATAATATCGTACGGTTCACGAACCGACTTGATGCATTCAAGGATTTCGGGGATCTCCAAGGCAGCGTATTTCAGGAAGCCGGCCTGGACATAGCAAAATGGGCACCGATAAGCACAATATCGACGTGCGTTAGCGGACCCAACGAAACCATTACCCGTCGGTCACGCACGTCAATGGCCGTTCAGGCGGCGCTGTAACATGTCACACATCCAGTCGATGTTCGGAGCTAAGCGCCGTAGCCGACTTCCGTCACCTGCAAGATCAGTCTAGTTAAGCTAGGCAACTACAAGACATCTCGATCGGGCTCATGCAGCCGATGGCGGAGTGATGACGCTTTCGATTGTACAACACGGTTTAGGAACGCCCACAGGACCGTTTTTCGCGAGGTACTTTATCGGCATCATGTTTGAAAATGTCGGACATGAGGCAACGGCTTACAGTCGCGATGCTCCAGAAGGTCGAGGCTTGACAGAGCAGTTGCGGACGAACAGGAAATCGAAGTCCGGACATGGTGAGTTTATGGAATGACTCCCGGCACTTCTTTGCCGGTGCAGCTGCATTTGAAGATTAAGCGCGCGATGTAGAGATCGCCGATCTGCGTCTGGCAGGCCGAGCCAACCTTATAGAGCGCGCTGAAGCAGCGCGCGGCCTTTTAAACGCCGCATTCCCTGTGGTAGGCAGCGCGAGCGTATGGCCGCGCAACTTGAGACGAGAGGAGGTTCTGATGTTCGAGGCTAAAGCTATCGCGTGTGTTGCCACCATTTCGTCACCCCGGCCAACCGCGCAGTCTACCCGGCGCAGGAGCCCTTACTAACCTACTCTGAGGCCCTTCGGCACGTGCAGGCCGAGCAGTCCAAGGGCTATATGGTGGCCTGGGTCATCGCCCGCGCCGGAGCAGGCGCCACCAAATGTGATTGGTGATTCTAACGCGAAGCGTTCCCGCCGAGCCTTGCTATGCATTGCTGCGCGAAACTGGCTCAACTACATGGACCGTGCGGGAAATAGCGACGCAGCGCTTCCCGGACGAGTTCAGAACGAGACCGATGTTCCTCCTGCTGAACCCTTTCAAGCTCGACCGCAATTTCTTGTGGAAGGGAGATTGTGAAAGCAACTCTTGTTCGGGCCATGGATTGATTGTCTTCCAAAGACTGCCCCATGCACGATGTGAAGAATTGCGGAATTGGCAAAGAGACGCTGTTATGACCAAGTAATACCAGCTGGGAGTCGTCGACGACGTTCGAACTTCACGGGGCACATTTGCCAAGCTGGCAAAAGAGATATCGCAATATTCGAAGACCGAAGAAGGTCAGCATACATTTGACTGTATCAGGGCTGTTTTGAATCAGGGCGTGGAAGCGATGGAGAGGCTGGCTCCCCTTCGTCGGTATGCAAAGGTCGGCCGAGGAGTTGGTAGAGCGTGAGGAGACGGCGGGTCATTTCAGCTGCCTCGGGCCGGGTGATTTCTTCACCGTACGCTTCTTTGTAGATCGCTCTGAACTCTTCGAGGCGCTCGGGTGAGACTTCATGGCCTGCTGGGAGCATGCCCTGAATCATACGGGTGCCGTTTGCGAGCCATAGACCCGGGGTTATGCCTGGGGAGGAGCTCCCTCTCAACCTTGGCTACAAAGCCGGCGTTAGGCAGCCAGCTTACTGTGAATCCCGAGATCAACTAACTAGACGTAAACCGTACAAGGTTGCCGTTCCGAGCGTCGCGGACGCCAGCCTACGGGAGCCTACCAGTTTCGGTACTTACTCCGATTAAGGACCGGTGATATTCATTGTACCGGGCAAACCTCCGGCAACGCTCTGTCCGCAGGCCGATTGGAGCGGAGAAGCTGAACACGTTCGGACCTGGCCCGCGGGGCTGGCTTGGTAAGTATTGCGAATGGTCGACGGTGCGGGACGGTGACGGCAATCTCATCTGCGTCGATTTTTGCCTGCGAGAGCCCTGATTATTGGAATAAGCTATGGCGCATCGGACAATGGCTGAGACCAACAGACCAACCATCGCGGCGCCGACGATGGATCGAGCGCCAAGCATTCTGCCATAGCGCGAATGCCCGACCCATGCTCGTTTTTGAAACCGCCTGCCGATAGAGGAAGTCCCTGCGTCCATAGCGACCAAGCGACTACATTGCTTGTCCTCGCGTGGTGCAACCGTGTTTGCTCACTCGACGGACCTTCCCTTCAGTTGATCGGTGCCGTAGGCACGAGGTCTGTGCGATGGAGAGCAACTCGGCTCGGCCGCCAAGCCCACTCCAAATTGCGTCGGTTAGTGTCGCCTAAACAGACCTGCGCGGCAGCTACCAGCATTGGTTGGCCTCCGGCATGGGTCGGTCCATCAGGATCCATTCGCCGTAGGGCCGCGTTTTCGCTCGATCGCAGATCGCAGTACGGCGGCGACAACTCTCAACGTTCGTCTCGATGATGGTGCCGTGGTGGACGAGATGACCCGCTTCGCAAAATCGTGCCGTTATGAAGGTGGTATAAGACTCACCGGAGACCCCAACAAACCCTCTGGTCGGCAGCGCCTTTGGCGCCGCGGTCCCGTGCTGTCTGCATTCAGTCGGCCAGAAAAACTGCACATCATCACAACGTGGCGTCGATAGTATGAAGAATGCGGGTTAGTTCAGTCGTGCTGATCCAACATCGCGCGCGTCGCTTCCGCGAGTGAAAAAAAGCGTTCTCGAATTCCGGCGGCGTAGGGATTCTCGCGCTCGATTGCGAGAAATACGCTTGGGGCGTCGTGTCTGACCATTTCTGTGGCTTGGATCAGATGATCGAAGCTCGCCGTCGTCAATCGCCTCGGCAGAGGCTCCATGCGCACGAGGACCTTGGCGACAAGATGCGTGATCCCCTGGACAATCGCGGCTTCCCGATCGTGCTCCTCCGGCGACACAATGTGCACAGTGAGCCCGAGCATGCATCGCAGGAAAGCCCCAATTCTGAGGACCGAGCGGCCCCGCACAGGGCACAGCGCGATCTTAAGTCCGGCAATTCCATCGCGGGCACTTCCTGGCCCGAACAGAGGGTGCGTTCCAACGATCTCAACGAACGACGGTAGCTCAGCCCTCATCACCTCGACAGGGCGCATCTTTACTGAGCCGACATCGACTACAATGGCGCCCGGACGAAGGTGTGGACGAAGTTCTTTGATTGCGGCTGCCAAATTGGCAACAGGGACTGCAAGGATTACGAGGTCGCAGCGTCCCACATCCGCGATACTGCCGCGCTGTACACAATCGAGGCCATGGACTTCCGCAGACAGCTCAGGATCGTAGGCAATCAGCGAAAAATACGGATGCAGATGTATCGCAACGAGACGACCAAATGCGCCAAAGCCGAGTATGCCGACTAACTTGACATCCAACTTGAGCGACATCCGACGGCTCCGTTAGCTGCACAACGGTAGTAGCCCGACCGCTTTGCTTGCATTCGCTTTAGACGACAAGCGTCGTCAATCCCCAAGCAGTTTTGCCCCACATCGGGTCGCACAGAATGCTTTCACAATCCTTTGCTTTTGGCGTTCCCCGTGGCAGAGATATTGCGCAAGGCTTGGATCAGCACTTGGAAGAGGCGCGTCGCGCATGTGCATAGTCTATCTTGAGGGCTATCCGATAGATAGCTCCGCCGAGTGACATCACGTCAAGCGGGGTTAGGTGAGCCGGCCACAGCGGTGGAATCGGCCGTGCCGATCTTAGATGTGCGGGACTTTTTGACGATAAGCTTGATCTGCTGCACATCGGTCAGTCTCTGAGAAGATAATTCTGGAGGGGACGAGCCTGCCGCGCTACAGGTTGCCGCACTGCCAGCGGAAGCAAGCGTAAAGCCAAGAACTATACAAGCGCGCCTTGCCCTGGTCGAAAAGCCACCGCCGCTCTTCCCACTCTCCCTCCGCAGCGGATCGGTAGCCTGAAACAGGTCTTCTGCCCCCGGCTCCCCAAGCTCTGATCAATTCTACGGATCCGATTGATCTCGTCTACCTGCATATTCTTGTAGTTGATCGGCACTATGACTGGTGCGAAATGACTGTCGCACCTCGTGCTACTCTGCCTCGAAGGCCATGCGGTAGTCGTAGGAGCGAACGCGCGCCCCTGAGGTCGGCTAGGCGAAGCGCGCCTTTGATGATTTTCAGCCATTCCGTGGACAGATTGTCGAAGCCATGAGTCAGCTTGATTGGGACGCCTTTTGCAGGTCGGAATTCCTACTTCCGAACGAGGCCAACTTTCCCAAATTGGAAGATAAACTCCGGTTCCTGATTGCGCGTCTCAGAGCCACTGCAGGTGGAAGGAGTGGGCGCAGGCCTGTCGCCCCCACAGGAATGTACAAGGAGGAGAACGTTGGCTTCGAGATCCCTGGTGGTACTTCGTCCTTCGAGGAGGCGATGTCGGACACGTGTCAGTACTTCGATGGTTGTATCCGGTGGCACGACCCGCGCGCCCTTTTCAACATTACGCCGTCGCCGTTGCTCGACACTGTCGCCCTCGCCGCGATCACGAGCTTGTACAATCCCAACGGCCTCTGGGATCACACCTCAGGTAAGCTGCTGTTAGCTGAACGGCGTGTTGTTTCGGCGCTAGCGGGACTCGCCAGATGGGACGCGAGGTTGGCCGGCGGTGTCTTCACGTCTGGCGGCAAGGCAACTCTTATGTACGGCATCAAGGCCGGCCTGAATAAGACTGAACCAGAGGGAGTCGCCAAGGGGTATCGCACCCGCCACCGCGTGCTAGCGAGCGCCACCGCGCACTTTTCCCTTGAGAGCATTTGCAATTTCCTTGGTCTCGGTAAGGAAGCGACCATTAGGGTGCAGACCGATGCTCGCGGGGGCATGGATCTAGCGTCCTTGGAGCAAACCATGACGGAATTGCTGGCGAGCGGGGATGTGGTTTCCGCTGTGATTGTGAGCGGCGGCGCTACTATGAATGTAGTCGCAGATGACTTCGATGGCGCCAGAAGGGTGATCGATCGCGTTTGCGCTAGGGCGGATGTACCGCTCCCGCAACTGCACGCTGACCTGGTTATCTCATGGCCTTGGTTGATGTTCGATTCGGAGAGTACAATCCCGCGCTATTTGTCGCCGGCGACTGTACAGAGGATAATGGAGTTACATCGACGTGTCGCTGCTGTCAGGGTTGCGGATTCCTTCGGCGTCGATTTCCACAAGACTGGATTGTGCCCCTATTCGTCGAGCGTTTTCATGGCTCATGACGCCGCTTCGCTTCGCTCGATGGACTCGGCGATCCGGGATCAGACAAAGGAATGTGACTTCGGAGATGCGTCAAACTTCGACCGGACCTTGGAAAATTCGCGAACGTGCCAAGGGATCATCACCGCCTATCACGTGCTGCGTCGGTTGGGAAAGGGGGGATTCCGAGAATATATTGGCCGCGCGTTGCGAGCGCGCGAGGTGTTCGTGGAAGAGCTCGCGCCCCTCGAGGATCTTGAACTAGTAAATACGGATACCTTGGGCTTCGAAGTGATAGTACGTCCGGATTTCTACAGAAAAACGCCGGAATTTAGAGACATCGATGCTACGCCAGAATCAAGCGAGGCGCTCCTTTACAAGGATCGCTGCGAGCAGTTCTGGTCATTTCTGAACCAGAACGAGTTCAATGTTGAAAACGACACCCCAGTCGTCGGCTACGTGCCGCGCTTTGTCGATCATCGCTATAGGAGCGGTGCTCCAGCCTTTTTGCTCTACCCGGTTTCCGTGCACTTGGATCGGATGTGCATCCGAGATGTGCTCCGGTCCCTCCGAAACGCGAAGACCCACTTTGAGCGGCGCCTGATCAACGGAACCGAATTCGCGAGGCCCCGAATGCGTCTCGATCCTCCGAAGTGAGAGGGTGAGATTCTGATGGAAGCATATGGCATTCACAACCTACGGCCAGCCAATCTGGAACGCGACCAAGAGATTTTGTCGAAGTGGCCAAGTACGCAAACGCGAAGCTCGCATGGTCAGGGACAGGAATTCTCAGCTCGATCGTCGCGTGACTCTCACCCGGTTTTGGTTGTTCCGAAATTGGATAACTCCGGTTTGCCGCAAATGTCGACCCCCTTGCTTGATCTTCCCCTTTCGATATCCCAGTCGTGCTACCGAGACGTTGCGATGCCCGCCGGCAGCAACTCTTCATGCAACGTGATAATTGAGTTCGTCGGCCCAAAATCGTACCCGCAGGACAAGGTGCTCTGGGCTCTAGCGGTGCTCTGTAAGCGCCACGACGCGTTGCGGACATACTTTAACGCAGATCCGCCAACGCAACAGGTGACGTTGGACGCGTCAGGGATGGAGCCAGATCGCCTCGAGGCGGCCACCCAGCTGTCCAGTTATCCGGACTTCCTAACCGTCATAGAGTTCAGTCGGGCGAAACGGCTGGAATTTGCGGAAACTGTTATAGATCCATTGGTCTGGCCCCTGTTTCGGATCGCTTCGTTCGGCGAGCCTGCGGAAGGGCATGCCTTCGTCCTTTGCGCGCATCACTTGATTGCCGACGCCCACGCCCTGGAAATCTTCGTGTCGCAGTTTCTGGGAATTCTGAACGGATCGATGGGCGTGGGGCGGGACAGCATCGTGGAAGCGACGTATTGGGAGTACGCAAGATGGCAGAGGAGAGAGCGAGAAGCCGTCGCCGCGCGAGCGGCGCGGGACGTGTGGCTCGATCGATTCGGCACCATTCAGCGGTACACCTCGCTAGGCGCAGTCTCTGCTATCGGAAGAAGCCATGGCGTCCTCAAGACACTGGAACCAACAACCGCTGGGGGCGTGCGGCGCCTCGCGCGTGCTTCGGGGGCTAGTGTCCTGGCGGTGATTCTCGCAGGCTATGGTATCGCGCTGCGGCGGCATTTCGATGTGGAGCCGGTGCTCGCTGTACCGGTACTCGCGCGCCCCCTGGAAAAGCATCACACTATCATAGGATGCTGTGCCTTGCTGGCAGTCGTCTACCCGGCAACAGAAGGCCGCGCGAAGGCACTTGTCGCGTCAGCGAACGAGTGTCTGGCTCAGCTGCGCAGCTGCTCTACCTTCAGCATATTAGACCTCGAGGCGCGACTCGGCATTGGTAGGCCTTCAGGCCGCTATCCGGTAACCACCCTCATTCTCAATCAGAAATTCGTGCTGCCGAGCGAAGGGGCGCTGCCGCGTGAAAGCCCAAGAGATCTTGGAAGAGAGATTGGCTTCGATCTACAGCTGCGCGTCAAAAGAATGGGCGACAACATAATGCTCGACTACATCTATCGATCGGACGTCCTCGCCGACGATACGGTCGTACGTTTCCACTCTAGCGTGGACCGCGAGCTTCGCCGATTGGTATGGGGCTAGAGCAAGCTGAAGTGGCGACGTAATCGCGGGATAGAACAGAGGGTGCAGTCAGTCCGATTGCGCCTAATGCGAGACGCCTCTCAATCGCCGCGATGCGTTCGAGCGTGTGGTCGATCTCTATGCGATACTCCTTGGTGTTCTCGACTTTTGCTCTCAAGTCATCAAGACTTCGAGATATCGGCTATTTCTCTTCGAAGCTCTTGGAACTTGCGAGTTGTTTGAGCACGAAACTCCTCGATCCGATCTTCGTCGCCATGTGCGCGACGATAAAATCGAGACTTTCCTGAACACCATTTGGCTTCGCATTTCATACTATACTTCTATCTTATCCTGCTTCATGACCTGCGCAACTGGAGTGCCGCACGCCGCATTGTGCGGACAGTCAGGAGCTGCAGTGCGCGAGCCAACTTCCCGACTGAAGTAACGCCGCAACACTTCGCGAATTAACTTAGAGCGAGTCCGGCGCTCTCGCACTCTCACCCGCTCGAGTTTAGCGAGCATCTCGAGTGGCAGAGAAACCGAAAATATTGACGTGGTGCGCGACATAATCGAAATCTAGCGTCCACACCTTTTTGATGCCCGATAGGTGCTTGTGCCAAATCGGCAAAATACGACTCAGCTGCGAGCTATTCTCGTTTTCCGTACTAGAGCATTCTCCGACCGGAATGGATCGGTAGGGATTCCCAAAACGGCACGAGTCAGATTCAAGCGACATGCTGACGAAGGAGGTCAGCATGATGACCAGGGCGGTTTCAGTTGATCTTCGCCAGCGGGTGGTAGCCGCGATTGACGGTGGCTTGTCCTGTCGACAGGCCGCAGAGCGTTTTGGTGTCAGCGGCCAGCGCGATCCGCTGGCGCAGTCGCCTCAAGGGGTTGGCGACATCGTTCCTAAACGCCAGGGCGGTGGCCGCAAATCGCAGCGCATCGAAGCACATGCACAATTGATTTTGGATGCGGTGACAGCGAAGCCGGATATCACGCTCGCCGATTTGCGAGAATTGTTGAAGCGTCGTGGAATATCGGCCGGCATCGCGTCGCTCTGGCGTTTCCTCCAGCGCAGAAAGATCACACTCAAAAAAAGACAGCGCACGCCGCCGAGCAAAGGCGCCGCGATATAAATGCCGCGCGTGAGGAGTGGTTCGAAGGGCAGATCGACCTTGACCCTGAGCGCCTCGTCTTCATCGATGAAGCCAGCGCCAACACCAAAATGGGGCGGCTTTACGGGCGCTCACCACGCGGTGAGCGATGTCGTGCGGCTGTCCCACACGGACATTGGAAGACGACGACATTCACCGCTGGATTGCGCTCCGACGGTCTAATCGCGCCGCTTGTTCTGGACGGTCCAATGGATGGCGACGCTTTCCTGGCCTACGTCGAACAATTGCTCGCCCCATCGTTGCGGCTGGGCGATACCGTTAGAGGAAGCCTCAGGGCGCACGCCGCGCAAAGTATCGCGCTACAGCCTCGGATAGTTTCACAAACAGCCGAGGCACTGCTCTCACCAAATCTCCGAGTGATTTGTAATAGGCATCGATCAGTTTGAGATCTAATTCCTTGTCGAGGATATGACTATTCACTCGTGCTGCCCTCGCAAGCCCATTGCGACAGCAACGTATTTCTCGAATGATTTCGGAACGTAGTGCTCGCGATGCGTCGTCCGTCCCCTGCACATCGTTCCACTTCGAATACAGGTCATGAAAATCCTGAAGGTGCTGCCAGATTGCCTTGCGAAAGACCCCTCCGTCCGGCAACCAGCTCGCGTGATCGGTGAACTGATTGAGTGTTGCCCTTACACGCTGACATTCTGCTTCTGAAATCCCGGTCTCGGCGACAGGAGCAAAATCATCGAGGAACCGCGGCAAAGCATCTGACCGAAATCGATCCATTGCCAATGCTGGAGTGTTTCTGCGTAATGGTTCGTGGGTACGCATGATACGCATCCTTGGGTGGCAAGGATAATACAGGCTTTGAAAAAGAAAAGAGCCGCGAAGCGGCTCTATGAGGTGGCTCTGTGGCGGGCTAAGCCTTTCTCCCTGATGGACGTATCCAGGACCGGATGACCCGGAGTGTTTTCCCGAGGCGTGAGCCCCAGCGTATCCCGGACCACAGATTGCGGTGCAAGATCACCTCTTTAGAGTATTTAGTGCGCTGCACAAAAAGTCAACGCCGCAGGCTCTGATAACTCGCCGATCCCAGACGTGGCAGAAAGTCGTAACAAACGACGAACACGAAGTCGTTTCACACGCTCAGAGCTTCTTCGTCGGTGGCTAGCTGACATATCTTTGCTTGCGCAGAATCCTGTTCCAATCGCGCAATGGCAAGAGGCTGTCGCTTGATGAAGCGCACACAAAGTACCGACGCAACGGATTATGCCTGAGGAGGAGCTCTCTCTCAATCTGAGCAACGAAGCCCGGATTAGGCAGCCAGCTTATTACGGATCCCAGATGCTTTTCAATCACCGCGATGCCTTCGAGCGCGTGGTCGATCTCTATGCGATAGGCGTTGTCCACGGACGGAAGCATGAGCTCGCGGCGTGACGTTCAATCGGGAGGCTTGACATCATCGGGTTCATTACGGAAGGCCGTGTACCCATCATAAACTCAGCGCAAAATGTCGCGATGGGCCAGGAACGGTCGTCTCAACTCACCCGCATGAATGACCTGGCCTCACTCGCGGGAGCGTTCTGGCGGTTGAGGATTGTTGGCCGGATGCTGTCGAACTTAGATGTTTGATCGATGATCCCGCTACGGGCGACCGGACTGCAAGTCCGCTTCTAGCGCGTCAGCAAGCTCCCTTTCATAGACCTCTTGATCATCCACGTAGAGAGTTAAAGGATTACAAGTATCTTTCCTTCTTCGTCGGATCTTCGATCGCTGCTTTCGTCCACCGATAGAGCGGATAACTTTCGACGCCGTTTTCCTTCGCCGCGGCGACATACTCCGCAAAGGCGTCGAACTGACATTTCGGTGCCGCGCCATGCCCCGAGAGTATATCGAATAGAGGCCTCCGTGCCGGATCGTGAAAATTTCGACGTATTGATTCCGCTACCGTTGTATCGCAGACATCAAACCTAACTTGATACTGCCACTGAGAGGTCACGAGGCCCTACGGGTTCGTCATACGCTGGTTCATTCTACGCCAGTTCGCTCTGGTTACAAAACGAGACATCGCCGCTCAAAGCGCAGTAGCCCGCTTGGACCAGGAGGAGACATTCGGCTAGGTTCTTTTCATTTCGGAATTCATGGCAACGCAGACTGGCCGATCGGCGCCTGGCGGCTAGAGGTGGCACAGCCCCGAGGATCCGCGGCGAGGGCGAGGAGGGCATCAAAGCGGCTGCGTTGTCCGAGTGCGATATCTGCAAGAAAGTCGCCGGTCGGCTTACCTTCGTTTGTAGCAAAGTTGATGCTCTCTTGTACAAAGCGAATATCGACGCCAATGTCAGCGAGATCTTGGATTGTGCTCCAATCTTTGAGATTGCGGGAGCTTTCGATCTTGTGAAAGATGGCTCCGGAGGCTTTCTGTTTTTTCAGCGCCCCAACCATCCGGGTGAATTCGCCGCGGCCAATCGTTGCACCCGTTTCTTGCTCTTCAAATTCTTCGTCAATCGAAAGGTTATTGCGCTGCGCGAATGCAGTGATCGCAGCTCGTTGTTCCTGCAGATATGAGCGGTGTACGCCTTGTTTGACTGTTGAGACGCGTACGTATGCGAAGTGCGATTTCATGCCATTGACGAATATTCCGAGTGTAACTCAAGGATTGGAAGTTGACGAATCGCGTCGTATGTCCTCAGCGAAGACTTCGCTCTACTATTTCCCAACCGATGTCCATGCATCCGGTATGGCACGGTGAATAAACTGCGGAATTGTTAGTCTATGTTGCGCTCATAGCGAGAGCCTACCTCCGCGGTCGATTGAAGTTAGGCGCACATCGTCGTCTGGCGTGGTCTGACCAAATTGCAAGATATCGCCCTCGGTTTCCTGGGGGATGGTCGCGCGTGCGGGCGAGATAGCCGCCGAGCATCGCGATTTGCAAAAGGTAAGTTTCGAGCGTTCGGCGAAGGATGCGCGGTCTGCAACGTGCCGCATCGATGCGGTGGAGTGTTTCTATCTCGGCAGGGGTAAGGACAGTCTCAGGTCTCGCATCCGGTTGAGCGCGCGCGGACATGGTGATCCAAAAGATGCGCCAGCTGACGACAGTGATGAGGGCGAGCAGCTTCACCAGCCGCTCGGCAGTCTGCAATCTCGGGTCCTCGGCGCCAATCCGGAACGGTCGATTATGACGGCCATACATCCCGACGTGGCGACCTCCCTTACGAGGGCTTCTCTACGTAGCGGCAGCGGTCATTCTGACGCGCAGCTTAACTCACAGCTCGCTGCGCACCTGGGGTCTGCAGCTTCGAGAGAGGATCGGCTTCAAAAGAGCTGCCATGGCTGTGGCCCGCAAACTGGCGGTAATAATGCATACGATGCTTAAGACCGGCGAGCTGTTTAACCCGGAAGCCGAAGCCGCCGCATAAGTCCCGATCGCGTTCGGACCCCCGAACGCCTAAGGCGTCCCTGCCGGGACGTGAGCCGAGCCATTCGGCTGATGATGTTGCTTTGGTGACTCAGCAAAGTGCGTCGTCCACATTGAAGGCTCGTCCCGCGAAGCGGCATCATGCGGCGGCTGATGCCGATCGCGAAGACAACCATGCACCCGGCAGTGTCTCCTCAGCGATTATATGCTTGACGCCCCGGCAGCGATTAGACAACAGCATCCGAAGCGGACTGGCTTGACCGGTGCGACAGCCGTCGGACCGCCTGATTTGAGCCAGATCAAGGCAGAACTTCAGGTCAGCATTATTCTTTGTCACGTAATGATGAGACCGCAGAATAGCTGCGGACCGGTGCTATGCTTGCGCTGGATTACGCGATTGCAGGGAGATCACCCATGATCAAGCCGCGCAATCGAGTTGTTCAAGTTAGCCGTTTCGGTGATCCCGAGAGGCTGGAGGTGATCGATGCTCCCCTGCCGGCTGCTGGTCGGGGAGAGGTGCGGATCCGTGTACTTGCGTCAAGCCTCAATTACACCGAGGTATTGATCAGACGCCATCTATACCCGCAAACGATGGGCCTCCGCCCGCCGTTCGTGATGGGCTACGACGTTGTCGGGGAAATCGATCAGCTCGATGAAGGCGTGCACGATCTTCAGATTGGCGACCACGTGGCCGACATGACGGTGGTTGGATCAAACGCCGACTATCGTACGCTTCGGGCGAACGACGTGGTCCGCGTGCCGACCGGCGTAGACGCGGCGGAAGCGGCTACTCTGATCTTGAGCTGGACGACGGCGTACCAGCTTCTGCAACGCGCGGCCCGGGTGCAGCGAGGCCAGCGCCTGCTGGTGCACGGTGCCGCTGGCGCCGTCGGCCAGGGGCTGATCATGCTTGGACGGCTGGCCGGTCTCGAGCTGTGGGGTACCGTGCGCGGCGAGCACATAGCGCTCGTCCGAGAGCTAGGGGCAACGCCGATCGACTACGAACATGAGGACTTCACGCGCGTCGTGCCGGGCGGATTCGACGTCATCGTCGATGGAGTTGGCGAAGACGGCTATCGCCGCTCATACGCGGCGCTCAAGCCGGGCGGCCTGCTCTGCGCCATCGGCTTCTCTGCGAGCGTGCAGGCACAGCGTCGCATGTTCCACATCCTGATGGAGATCGCGCGCCTGTACCTGTGGAGACTGTTGCCCAGCGGCAAGCGCGCTCGCTTTTACTCGGTCAATGCGATGCGAGCGCGACACCCTACCTGGTTCAAGGACGACCTGGAACGGCTGTTCAGGCTCTTGGCGACTGGCGCTATCCGGCCGCGCGTCGCCGAGCGGATCGCCTTCGACGAGGTCGCCGAAGCTCACCGCCGGCTCGAGGCGGGCAGTCTCGAGGGCAAGCTCGTGCTGTGCCCGGATCTTTCACGCGACACGATCGACGCGCCGCCGGACATGGCGCGCGGCTTGGAGGACCAATCTGAACAAAGTGGCTCGTCAGCTAAACGAACAACCACGTGAGACCTTGCAATTTAAAACCCCAGCAGAGAGATTTAACGACTGTGTTGCGTCGACCGGTTGAGCCGGCCGCGTCAAATAGGGCGCAACAAGCGCCCACTCGTCATCGGAAACGTCAGAAGGATAGGCTCGCGGGGAATCGACATCCCGCAAACCTCAACGTCTACGGTTAATCAGTCCTAATAGCCTCTAGCCGTCTGCTGAAAAACCGGCAAAACCGCCTGTGATTTGGTCTCGATATTGGATTTTGCGAGGAGTTGTTTTGCCGAGCAGTGATTGTCGCGCCGATCGGCGGCCTCAAGCCGTGATCAGCTTGGGTATCCGGATGAGATTATAGGCAATCAGATTAAGCAGGAAGTCGCCGAGCACGCGAGCGCAGCCGCGATGTTTGGTCTTGCGCATGGTGCCGTGCTGCTTGCCCCATCCGAAGATACATTCGGCTATCGCCCGGCACGTTTGCGACATCCCGTAGCCGGGATGCCGGGTCGTGCGGCCATCGATCGCGCTTTGGCGTCCACTCGGATTGCCGAGATTGTACTGGGCGACATGGGCGTAACGTTCATCGCGCGCAGCTTGGCGACGTGATCGGCGGTGTCGTAGGCCTTGTCCTCGCCGACCGTAATACGGCAGCCGGCTTCCTTGGCCTTGGCTTTGAGCATGTCCTCCGAGGCGCGGCGTTCCGACATCCCCGTGGCATGCGTGACGCTGCCCGCCACTCCCAAGCCGTTCCGGTTCTCCATGGTAACGTGCCCCATGTAGCACAGCCTTGCTTCCTTGCCCTGTCCCTTCCGATACAGCCGGCTATCCGGATCAGTCACGCTGGCATGGGTCTCGTTCTTGCGCTTCTCGCCGTGGAAGTTGGCGCCATTATGGTCGCCACCCGAGCCATCCTTCGGCTGGAAGCTCTTGTGCCAAGCCCACGCCTCGATCAGCGTGCCATCCACCGAGAAGTGCTCACTCGACAGCAGCGGCTTCACATCCGGATGGTTCAGAAGCTTTGTCATGAACTTGGAAAACACCTCACCGTTCTCCAGCCGGGCGCGATTCTTCGTGAACGTCGTCGGCCTGTAGGACGCGCCCGTTGTGGCTAACATGTTTGCAATTTCGGCAACTTCGCACCCCTGCGCGGGCTTCATCTCGTAGAGAGGAGTTGCTCGGCTATGGCACGACAACAGCAACGCTCTCAATATCCTTGTCTCGTGAAATGGCAGGGCAGCTTGAGCATGTCCGAAGGCTAGGGCATCGCACTTGCTCCGAGCTTGTTCGGGAAGCGTTGCGGCGATACTTCGACACTTATTAAACTTCACTGACACGTGCTATAATGCATCGTGAAGTATGAAAATTGCTGCTGAACGATTTTTCTTCATATCGTCTTGTATACTCGTTGCACAAGGCGTTGCGCAAGTCATTTTCAGCTTTGTCGCAGATCCTCTGCCTCTAACGCTCGTGCAAAAAGTCGTTCCTGTGGCCCACTATGGCGCTGCAATCGGTCTATTTGGGCTCTGGTTGCTCGGCTTCATTGTTTTTATATTTGGCTCTGTTCGCAAATTGAGAGTGGGAACTTGAGAACTTCCTCGATGCAAGATGGTCATGTGGTGGCATGTCTTGAGCCCGAATTCGGGCCTAACTCGTAGGAGTCTTTTCGATGCTACGAAGTTCGTTACTGCTCTGCATCACGTTGGCAGGCGCTGCTGTTGCCTCCCCCGAAGTGGTGCATGCGCAGGCGTGCGGTTATTCATGTGTTCAGGTCGTCAACCGCTTTGGACAGCTTCTCTACCAATGTGCCCCGAGAGGGTGTGGTCTAGGTCAGCCGTCGGAATGTACGGATACCTAAATCGTCGGCCCGTCAGATATCCACCCAACGCGGCATGGCGGCCGTACTCGGTTTATCGTCCACAACCTGCGCGGCCCAGAGGTTGGTATCCAAGTCGCCGTTATTGATAGGTGCCACTTGGTGCTACGCAGCGCGTACGACGATCATCTTCAGTCTGAGCGCATCGCTCGTAGTCTTTGACAAGTCTTCGGAAGCGTGTGGCCCACGCGAAGGAGCGTTCGACGACCCATCGCCTTGGGAGCAGCACGAAGCCTCGTTTGGCCTCCGACAGCTTTATGACCTCGAGGGCAATGCCGTGTTCTGCAGCCGCCGTTGTGGGCTTGTCGCCTATGTAGCGCTGGTCAACGAAGGCGACTTCGACGCTCTGACCCGTCTCTGCCTGAAAGCGTCTTGGCGATCCGGCCAATCTCGGCGCGATCGTCGGTGTTGGCGGGCGTGACATGCAGCGCGAGAAGATGGCCGAGCGTATCGACGGCCAAATGCAGCTTCGAACCTTTCTTGCACTTGGCTCCGTCGTAGGCGCCGCGGGCGCCACTCTCGGGCGTCGAGCGCAGAGTTCGACTGTCAATGATGGCGGCGGTCGGCCGCGCGGGTCGTTCCAGCCGCAAGGCGCAGGATAACGCGCGATCCTCGGCCAGGGCTTCAAAGCAACCCGCGCGCAACCACCGCTGCGCCTGTTGATAAACGATTTCCCACGGCGGCAAATCGTTCGGCATCCAGCGCCACGGCGCGCCGGTCTTCACGATATAGCGCAGGCCGTTGAACACCTGGCAAAGCGCGTGCGTCCGCTGCGAGGCGTCCTCGGGAAAAGTGTCAGATAGGGGGCAACAAGCGCCCACTCGTCATCGGAAACGTCAGAAGGATAAGGCTCGCGGACGAGACTCGGCGTCGAACGAATTCGTCAAAATTGGATCGAGGAAGCTTGAATCGTACGCGATGTCAGATTGTACAAGCAAGCGTTTGAAGCGTTTACAATCCTACACAGTGTTACGTTGTATTATCTGAGGGGGCATTCGAACTCTATGCTCCGCCGGCGGACTTCTGGACCTCTACCGTAGAGCTTGCTAACCGGTGGAAGTTTCGCGGCGAGATTGTCCTCCGCCGCATCCTGTTCAGGCCCTGGTAAACCGCAAGATCGCGCGGCGGCAACACCGGCGTGGACGATTTTCCTTGATCCGGTGCCGCAGCCGAATACGACGCCTCAAGCGTACAAGGCGATCTTCAAGGCTGAGCGCAGCGGCGAGCTGTTCCTGTACGTGAACGATGCCGCGATCGGACTGCCGTGGGTATACGATGCATTCTACTCGAACAATGGAGGCCAGGCGAAGGTTACAGTTAGGTTGATGTAACTTCTCCAAGATGTCGTAATGGGCCCTGCTCCGACTGGCGACGGCCATGGTCAGGCGGCACATTCTTCCGACCTAGAAGACGACAAGCTTCCAGGGCAGTTGACAGCGATTAGACGACAAGAAGCTGTTCCCGCTCTATCGGGAAGAGAGGCTCCTGGTCCGTCGTGGTGGCCGCAAGCGGGGGCTCGGACCAGGGCGCCGATGGTGGTGCCGATAGTGCCGAATGACCGCTGGTCGCTCGACTTCGTCTCGGATCAGCTCACCGATGGCGGCCGCTTCCGCATCCTGACCGTGGTTGACGAGTACACGTGCCCGGGCGGCTCGGGAGCTTGACCCGCTGATCATCGAGCGCGGCAAGCCCAAAATGGTGGTTAGCGACAACGGCACCGAAATGACCCGCAACGCCATCCTGAAATAGGTCGATCAGGGCCGCGTCGCCTGGCATTACATCGCACCCGGCACGCCGACGCAGAATGCCTTTGTCGAATGCTTCAACCACGAAATCTGGCTCTCTCCTGCGCGTCCGTTTGCAGCCATCTAGAACGATATGAGGAAGAGGGCCCCGCATCGGACTCGCGGCGCGGACGTTCAGTCTTGAGTACCCTCATATCCGGCAGGACCGAAGTCGCGAGCCGTCCATTCCTCTCCGGGCTCTAGGTCGGTTAGATCAACTACAACGCCCGTGCCTTCAACAGTCCACCCTCCCATCTTGATTGCGCCCTCTTTCGTGGCCATGCGGCGAGAGATAATCACTTCATCCGTAGCTACGTTGTAGAGCTCGACTTTGTAAACGGTAGTTCTCGTCATCTCTATTTCCATTTGCTCGTGATCTGCGTCGTAGACGGATCCGCGCAAATGGATCAGCACAAAGTTGCCGTGCCTTGGCAGTCGAGCGAGCTTGTCGAGGATGTGCTGCGGAGCTCCCTGTTTGATCTCTACGCCGTATCCGTAAACCAGTCCGTCGTCGTTGGCGATCTCGTGTATCACATACTCGATTTCATTTAGCTCATCGGGTGTGAGGTCAAGTGCCGCGGCAATCGCCTCGGCTTCCTCGCGGCCGTATTCATCTTCAAGCTGCCTGCTGCTCATGCTGCCAATGCCCTTTTCCTAAAGATCGACTTCGTCTACATCGGATCCTAAGCATATGCTCCAAAGCCTTTGATTAAAGTGAGCGTAGCTAGTGTCTAACTACCTCGAGTGGCGTCTGCGCGCGATCTAGCGACAGAGGCTCTCTCGGCTGCTCGGAATAACCACTTATTACCAGCTCGAAAGTTGATTTCCTCCGCGCGCTTTAAACTCGAGTACGAAGTCACAGCACAATCAGCCCAACGTTCAACCGCATGAACACGTCATCAATCGCATGCGCAAGCGCATAGTCGTTCAAAGGGCTCACATCGTCTTCGCCCGCAAAGTGCAAACCTACCGCTCTGCTTGTAGAGCGTTCCACCCACAACGAGCCGGAGTCGCCTTCCAAGCTCAGAGCAGCCGCCGGCGCCGCCTTATCGGGTACCAATCGGAATCCCTGCATCCATTCTGGCCCGTCTCCGAAACCGGTGTAGTCGATCCTATAGGTACCGGCTACGCCATCAATCAGCGCCTGCGAGACGCCGGATACTGCACCGCTCTTGATCGCCGACATTCCTAAAGCGGGCGCGACCGTGGCCGTTGGCACGACCGCGGTTCCGAACAATTGCTCGCTCAGATCCATGTGGTCGGCGAGCCGTCCGAGGGCAGCATCGAACTGCTCCGACAGGCGAAGCCACCGTTCCAAGTTCGCCACCTCATTAGGGGGGCTGCTGCCTAGATCCATCGGCCCTGGCTGGCTAATCGGATCCCCGGCCGATGCTTCGGGCCCGCCGCAAAGCACGTGCCAATTGCTCAAGAGATAGCGTTCTTGAGTCGTGAGGTCGCGAACTATGGCTCCTAGTGTACCTGTGCTCCGCTGCTTGAGATTGCCCACACTGAGACCCGGCTGGACGAGACGCTGGGGCGCGCGCGGAGTTCCGGCGTGAGGGCTGTAGCCGATCTCCAGGACATCGAGGTCGATGCCATCGATCTTGTTCGGCAGTC
The DNA here is from genome assembly GCF_024199795.1 of Bradyrhizobium sp. CCGB01. NCBI lineage: Bacteria > Pseudomonadati > Pseudomonadota > Alphaproteobacteria > Hyphomicrobiales > Nitrobacteraceae > Bradyrhizobium > Bradyrhizobium sp. CCGB01. The sequence goes on along the minus strand of NZ_JANADK010000001.1, from coordinate 8,072,075 downwards.
TCTGGTCGATGGGCAGACGAGACAGACGCTGCTTCCGGTTCATATGAAATCGAACCGACAGCCGGTCGGTACGCATACCATCCTTGAAGGCGAACCCGTAGTCGACCCCGCAGACGCCATCCAGCGATCGAGCCATCCGCTTGGCCTTGCTCAATGCCGTCGCAGCACGGGAAGATGGCGAGCGCACCATTGGCGGACGATCACTGCGAGTTGAATGGCACCGACCAAAGAAAGTCCGTTCGCAATCGTCCGGCGGCGTACGCGGGATCGTTCTGAAGATCGGGCTTGCCGCGGAAGATTGGAAGGAACACTCGTCCCCCTTGGCCCTGCCAGTCAGGCCGCCAAGCGGACCGGTTGTGGCAGTTCATACAGTTGCTCACCGTGCCATTGCCCGATCCACCATCCGGATCCGGAAAACCCGCCTCAAGCCACGGATTGAAGGCGATATGCGGCTTTCCGTCCGGCTCGCGCGGCAGGTCCAAGTCGTAGGTCGCGCTCATGAGGAAATTGCGCCAGACCCCGACAACCTTGGCAGGGCGGTCGGCAGCGAAAGGGCCATCGTCGGGCCGGTCGTGCCACCAGAGAGTCGCCCAAACCCAGTCGTCGATCTCTTTGGTAGTCAGATGGGAAGCCACCAGAACCACGTAGTCGCCTTCCTGCAACGGTCGGCCGAGCGCAAGCTCCGCCGCTCGGGCCAACCGGTCGTTCGCCATCGCGTTCTGGGCCGTCTGTGCGTCGAGCTTGACCGCATGGAACGCGTCAATGCCGACTAAATGCGAATTGGGAAACTGCTTGCCAAGAAAGAATACCGTCCGGGTCGCGTTGGGAGGAACGTTGGTCTGGTTCGGGTCGACCGCAACGACGCGCGCCCAAGTCGTGAACGGGTTACCAGCGGGACGGGGCGGATTGCTCTCAGGATCCCAGACGGGCAATGCAGTGACCTGATCCCGGGCAATCGGCCACCACACCGTCTTCAGCGAGATCGCTTCAGACGGAAAGACTGGAATTATGCGATTGCCGGGAACGACCGAATCCGGCGCACCGTTTGCTCGTAGCGCGTCGAGCTCCACGGTGAGATAGAGCCGATTTGTGCGTACGTGCTTGTAGCCCGCGTAGTTGTAGAGCACCTCCGACAGTAGAGCAGTCCCCGCAGCTTGCGGCACGAGTTCACCGGGTATGGCCGACAACTGGGCGGGCTGCTTGAAGCGCCGCACGATGCGCCGTGGTCCCACCGCCTGCGGCTCCGGCCCGACCTTAAAGACCTCATCTTCCGAGAACCATGTTTCGAAGATCGGGTACTTCCCATCCGGCGTCGTCTGGGTCATGCCCGCAAATACGTTCCAGACGTGGAGGCGCTGCGCAGGAACGTTTGCCGATGTCCGATATTGCTCAAGTGTCTGCTTGTTTGCGGGATAATCGAAACCTGGCGGTATATCGAAGTAACCGACCGGCGGCTGTTGAGCTACCGCCGCCAATGATCCGCATAACATTGAACAGGTGACGAAACAAACAATCGATCGCAGCTTCTGCATGAAAGCTCCTCGAGAAAATCGGCGCACCGGGCCCAGCTCAGGGCTGATAGCCGCCGTCGATCCAACTCTGGAACAGTGCAATCTTCTCCGCCGACCAGGGGCCGTCCCCACCCCTCGCAGGAGGTGGCGGCATCACCGGCCCGCCCTGCGCCTTCAGTCTGCGAAAAATCCGATCAGCATTGTCTTGACGTCGCCGTACTTGGAAAGATCGCAGAACCACATCATGTGATTGATGTCCGTCTGCGTAAACAGTGGTCTGATGTCGGTGGCAAATCCTATCAGCGGATTGCCATTTTCGGCGCCAGACATTTCTATGCTCCGGCCAGCTTCTCTAAACTGGCTTATCGTTTGCCACAATCGACTAGCATTTTACACTACGTGTTCTAGTAGGCGGTGTCGTGTTCACATTGGCTCGGACGGAGGGATTCGTGATGCCAGAGGCCACGAGCGCCTGGTCGAGTGTGGCCGTGACGTCGGCGGAAGCCATCGCTGGACAACGCTGCCAGCCCACGATGTAGCGTGAGAAGTCGTCAAGCACGGTCATCGACATATAGTACCAGCTCCATCCCGCGAACTTGAATGGAGTAAGAAGCGCATATCCCCATCAGCCTTCGCGCGGACTCGGTGGTCGATTTATTGCTGATGGTGATCGGGTTTGCGTCGGACAAGCCTTCCCTTTTGATCGGCGAACAGCACGTTGGAACTGTCTTTGAGCTGGCGAACAGCCCATGGGCCGCTTCTAGTGAAATGTATTTGGGAAGGTGAGCATCTTAGACCTTTGGCATTCAATTAGTTAGCCGACCAATGCAGGTAGGTGCCTGCGGGATCTCCCGGCTATATAAATTGGAGGCTTCCTGGTGGATGCACCCATCGGATAGCGCGGTGATCAGCTTTGCTATTTGAGGCGGTAAAGCTGGCCACTGAAGTTAGCGGCGCGTGATAGGGACAGCGCTTGCGTGCTCGCGACGCCTCAAGCGCCGAGTCACGTTGTTGCTGATTCCAATGGCAGCGCGGGCGCGGTAGGGACAGCGTCGGCTTTTCGCATGTTTCCCGGCGTCGAGTCGCGTCCGCGCTGCCCAAGGGTAGATCGCGCCGGTTGAAGCTAGGCGCATAAATGGTCATGTGCGGGATATCGCGTGTCGATCAGATCAGGTCGGATCAGCAACGAGCTCATTGAACCTCTGAGGGTCTGTGTGATCTCCCCACATCCCTAAGTCCCCAGAGCCTGAACATCCCCGCAAATGGCTGAGCATCGCCTCATTCGTAGGGACATAGACAAGCTCGGTCACGCACGGCAGCGAACTCGACTAACTAGACCAAGCCGTGCAACGTTTCCGCTCGGGGCGTCGCGGGCGCCCGCCAGGGAAGCCTACCAGTTTCGGTAATAATTCCGAGTAGGGATCAGTGGTATTCGTTGCAGATACGGATATCCGGGGCGGGAGGATTCCAAGCCTAAAAGAGTGCCGGGCGCCTCAGGGCCGTCGAATATTCACTGTGTTTGCGGCAGGGCAATCAACAAGGCCCACCACGTATGCTCAGCGCCGAGCAAATAGCTGAAGCCAAGAAGCGAGTTCGCTATCAGGGACAAGAGAAGCTTCACCAACATGACGACTGCATCAGGATCGCATACGAGTAGCTCGATGCGCAGACGACGACGAAGAGATTCTTGACGCGCACCCACCCAATCAAACATATCATCGAAGGTGGGGCGGGAGATACGTTCATCATCAGACGTGGAAGTTGCGGCGGAAATACATCCTCGTATCAAGGGAAAGTATCCTCATTTTAATATCAGTTCTCGCCTTACACCCCCTCTGATCGACGCCTGGCAGATATTTCGGAGGCCAGAACACAAGGTTACCAACTTACGTCGGCGCACATCACGCAAACGTATTTTCGAATCGAAGAACCCTAGGGCTGAGACTCGATCAGAGCCAGAAGGCGACGGCGGTTGCGAGCGCCACGGCGGACAGGAAATTGGCGGCGAGCTTGTCGTAGCGGGTATGGACGCGCCGGAAGTCCTTGAGGCGGCAGAAGGCGTTCTCGATCAAGTGGCGGCCCCGGTAGCGCTGCTTGTCATATCGGATGGTGCGCCGGCGGTTGCGGCGGCCGGGTATGACGGGCGTGGCGCCTGCTTGGCGGGCGAGGCGGCGTAACCGGTCGGCGTCATAGCCTTTGTCACCCAGCAGGTATCGCATCGGCCCGGCCCGTTCGAGAAGCGCGGCAGCGGCCTTCATGTCGCTGACATTGCCGGGTGTCAGCATCAGGGCATAGGGACGGCCAATGACGTCAGTGAGCGCGTGGACCTTGGTCGTCCAGCCGCCGCGCGAGCGACCGATCGCCTGGGCCGCACGCCCCCCTTTGCTCCGAACGCCGCGCGTTGCGCCTTGATGTAGGTGCTGTCGATGGCGGTGCTCTTCGTGACCGCCCCTGCCTCCACCAGCGCGTCGAGCAGCTTGAGCCAGAAGCCTCGGCGCGACCAGCGGTTGAGCCGATTGTAAATCGTTGTCGAAGGTCCGTAGTCGGCCGGGAAATCGCACCAGCGGCAACCGACCTTGAGCACGTGCAGGATGCCGGAGATCACGCGTCGGCCATCGACGCGCCGCGCGCCGGGCTGGTTCTTCGGCAGATGCGGCTCGATCGCCGCCCACGCCGCATCCGACAACCAGAACAACGCCATACGTCGCCTCCCGAGATCCACACCCTCTGTGAATCAGGAAAACCGAACGTGCTCAACCCGCTGATTGGGTTTTGACCCTAGATGGGATCATCATGCCATCATAATGGCAGACCCAATCTGGTCAGGGCAAGCGAATGACAGCTTTGAAGGCAGAGAGGTTTGTCGTCGGCGCCCGCTTTAGAGGGGCTGGGGAATATTCCGGCGCCTGTAGCTAGATTGCAAAATACGGCCGGACGAGGCGACGCAGAACGCGACACGCACGCACAATCAACAGCGTACTTTCGGCGGACGATCAGATATCGAAATCGCCGGAGTTTACGAAGAGGCATTCAGCGCGAAAGCACCTGGTCGCGCAAAATTCAACGAGATGCTCCGAGATTGAGAGGCACGGCTCGTGGGTCGTCGCATGGGCGCCCGACCGCCTTGCGAGATTCGATTGATGGCGGACGCTATCCTTGGCCGCACGAGGAGCGATTGCGGCATTTAGGGAGGCTCACGTTTTCCAGGAAGAACGGAATCCGTTTCGTCCTTGAGGTAAGTCAGCATGGTGTTACAGGCGTCCTCGGCCTCAGCGAAGCTTTGGAGGGGCGAGCCTAGAACCCTGATCGCGCCACGGCTCGGGTCGACGCCACGACGCGACGTAGCCCAACCTTCCAAAAAAGCCTGGACCAGTGGGGCTCTGGAAGCTGATCACGAACGAATAGTTGTCGCTGCTTGCGCTCCATATGTCCATGTCTTCAACTGCACGATGTAATTCCAGGGGCATCAGAGGCTGTTCGCCGGGCCAGGCGAGAACGAAACTGCTGTGGGCGGACGCCGGGCCGGGTCAATACAACGCAGCTCTGGGCAATTCGTGTTTCGTCGCCAAGCCATGGCATCGCTCTCCTACACCCACGGCAATACGCGGCGTCAGCGCGCTGGACAATCTCGGGATCCCACACGCGCCACGTTTTATCGCTGGTGTGATCGCTACCGTGAGCGGCATTGAAGCGCTGGCCGATCATCGGTCCCGGCCCGACCGGGTCTGGAATCGCATCCCCGACGATGTGCGGGGCCAGATCATTGCTTTAGTGTTGAAGGCGCATGACCTCATCACCTGCCCGGCTTATATGGTGATCAAGGCAGCGAACGAGTTCAAGGACAGACCACCGCCATCAACCAGCTCCGGCAGACCGACTCTACCTACCTCAAGATCACCGGCTGGGCTGGTACTACCTGTCGACCGTCGATGACTTCTCGCGCTACATCGTGGCCTGGAGGCTTGGTCCCACGATGTGCGCCTCCGACGTCACGGCCACGCTCGACCAAGTACTCGCGGCCTCCGGCCTTGACCATATCACCGTCGCGCACCGGCACCACCTGCCTGGCGATCTCGATCGGCAGGTACGTGCCTTCGTCGAGCACTACAATCATGTCCGCTATCATGAGAGCATCGACAACCTCACACCTACCGATGTCTACTTCGAGTAGGGCCGAAGCGATCCTTGCAGAACGCAAGCGCATCAAGCTTGTCACTATCGCAAACCGGCGCTTGCACAATTGCGAGCAGCTTAAACTCTAACCCCTGATGAGCGAGAGCCTCCCTTTTCGAAAAGCCTGATCAGTCTCAAATTATCTGACGACGGACAGTGTAGCGCTTTTTCAACCAGCAGCTTGATTAGTTTTCTGTTGGCACGCTTATTGCTGCGAATACGGTGAGGCTCAAATGGCCTGAACTCGCTTCACGACTAAGGCGCGATTGGCCTCACTTTAGCGCGAAAGGAGCGAAAGATGTCGAGCTTTCTAATCAAGTACGCGAGCGACCCAAACTTCGTGCTCGGAGTGGAGGAGAAGCATGAAAATGCCAGAGTTGTACTCCGCAAGGTGACCTCCAGCCTCAAACATATCCTTTGGGACATCAACTTTGACAATGGCGCCATCAGGTTGAATTCGGGAGGACAACTTGCAGTGGCGCCCAAGGACGGCAAAATTGCACAGGAAATTCCACTCTTGCTCAAATTCTACAACGCTTCAGACGCCACCCAACATTGGGAATTTTCCGGCAACACAGGCCTCATTCTCGCTGCGCTAAACGAGCGGTTCTGTATCGACAACCATGGGGGTGTGAAGAAAGAGGGCAACACGATTCAGCTGTTTCCGAAACACGGCGGAGACAATCAGCAGTGGCAACTTGTGGCCCTCTCTGACCTTAAGGTAGCCCTGGAATCAGCGGCAAGCACGTAAAGTTGCCTCAACCGAAGAGGTGGCTGTCGCGTGCCGCTGCGCTCGCTGCGCACATCGGAGTTCGGTACAAGTGACGCGCCTTCTGCCGAGGCAAAGTACCCAAAGCGGCGTCGCCGAGGCATCGACGGGCTCAAGGCGACGCCCACCTGGCCAGACTGTTTGCGTCTTCTCTGGTCGCAACGCTGGCAAGCATATTGCGATGACGGAGTTCTGGCCCCATCATGCGAAGAAAATCTTCTCACGGACGAGATGCCGCGCCAACCGGCGTCGATCGCCCGCGGCCGTCGACCGAATCGTGAGCCGCGCACATCGACACAAAAGCCCGGCGCGTATGCTTGAAGCTCGCTCCTATGGGCGCCAAGCGGTCGATCGCGCGTCTTCAGGAATACGTCGCGTCGTCGAATTCTTCCCTGCTACTTCATTTAGGGTAACCTCCGCCACGCGGAGAGACCGGAGCGATCATCTCATGACCAAACCCTTGTTGAATTTTATCGGCAGCCCCGCACATGGCGAAGATGGAACTGGAACGTCCGCGCGCTGCGACAATAAACGTGCCTACGCCGAGTTTCGGGACATTCGCCTACACGCGCCGATGTTGCCGCGAGCGACAACGACGGCAATCTCATCGTCATCCTGGAGCCTACCGACGCGCCAAATCGATCGCCCCTTTCTTGTCAGTGGATCGTCGTCCGATACGATGCCCAACCAGACTTGGACTCCAACGAAAGAGAGGAGACTGGCTAGCAGCTAGGCGACACGTCGCTCTCGATATTCGCGCCGACGATTGAAGTCGCCGCCGTTCTAGCGCCCCCGGATAAGGGAAGCAGTAAGGTGCCAGTTGGTGTCCGCCGTCATAGCGACAGGCTCAAAGCGCTCGACGGCCGCGCCCTTTTCTTTGGCGAGGGCGAGAAAGCCATCTTGAACAACGTAGTAACCTTCTGCCATTTCGCCTGGATCAGTCGCGCACGCGCCTCTCACGCTCGCCTGCAGCCGTTGCGCCTAGCGCTTTTTCCTTCCGGCTGCCCCGCGCCGCTTCTGCCGATGAGGTGGCTCGTCCTCCTGTGATGAAGATCGACTTAGAGCACCCGAGCAGCCCTCGGATGCGCAATGTAGGGCGAGCATCCTCAACTCGTCATCGGCAGAAGCGGACAATTCGGTCTTATGCTTGCGACGTCATGAGTGGGCGGCGGTCTCGTGCAAGACGGGCTATGTTGTTGGGTTCATACGCGTCCGACTTAAGACGTTTTGGCGGTAAGCCGACACAGAGGGACGGCGATTTCACATCGCGCCACGAAGAGACTAGTTTTGCTCGACGCGCGGCTCGCAAAGCGTGGCACGCCGATTACCAGTGTGGGCCACGGCGTCTCGGGGCCCAGCGATGTAGGCCTCCCGCGACCCACGTTCCTTCCAATCCACAAGGGGGGAGTCACGATGCCGATGGCGCCTGGGCGGGCGAGCACAAGCATGGCCACGCCGAGTCGGTTGGTCGCAACGACCCCGCAAGCTCAACCCTAATCGCAACAAAGCGATGAGTGCGCGTGCCATGTGGCGGCGACGCAGCGTTCGTATCGGAGACCCTCCATGACAAGTTCTTCTGTGATTGCATCAGGACTGTGCTGACTCGGGACACGGAAGCAATGGAGAGGCCGGCTCCCCTTCGTCGGTATGCAAAGGTCGGGCGAGGAGTTGATAGAGCGCGAGGAGTCGGCGGGTCATTTCAGCTGCCTCGGGCCGGGTGATCTCTTCTCCGTACGCTTCTTTGCAAATCGCTCTGAACTCTTCGAGGCGCTCGGTTGAGACTTCATGACCTGTTGGAAGCATGCCCCGATCATACGGATGCTGTTTACGAGTCGCAGACCCGGGATTATGCCTGAGGAGGAACTGTATCTTAACCTAACAACGAAGCCGGGATTAGGCAGCCAGCTTGTTGCGGATCCCGAGATGCTTTTCGATCGCCGCGATGCGTTCGAGCGCGTGGCCGAAGTGAACTTTGTAGATTCTCCAATGAGCACCGCTTGTGAGCACTACCCACTCGATTCCCTTGTTGGCGGCGTAATCGATGGCTTGCTTGACATGGGCATCGGGCTCGCCGCGCGAAAAGGAGCATTCGTTGGGGGGGGCTCGTCGCAGCTTTGAAAATGTGGTTCGAGAAGCAGCTATCGATGATCTCCAGCGGCTCAACGCTCGCCGAGGACATCCGCTATGCGCTGAATCACTGGCAGGGGCTCACCCGCTTCCTTGAAGACGGGCGCCTCGAGCTCGACCGACACCAACCCGGTCGAGAACGCCACCGGCCGGCCTGCCTAATCAGAAAAATGCGCTCTTCGCGGGCCACGAAATCGGGGCAGAAAACTGGGCCTTGCTGGCGTCGATCATCGCTACCGCAAGCTCAACTGCGTCAACCCGGCTGCCTACATCGCCGAAACACTCGAGGCGATCATCGACGGCTATCCCCATAGCAGGATCGAAGACCTCATGCCGTGGCGATTCCGCAAAACGTCAAGCCAGCCTCAATGGGGTCCCGGCTGAGCGCTTACCATTAACCAGCGAAGCTGCGACTTTATCATCGTCGACCGTCGAACTATCGACGGCGCAAGCGCCCGTCATTTTGATAGGACCTTCCGGTCCGCCTCGAACGCTTCCTGATCTTTCGGGCCTGCAAGGTCGAACCAAGGGCCGGTGGCATAAGTAGCGATAAGCTTGGCAAAGAATGATTGCGGCTCCCAATCGTGCCCTTCGTGCTTCTCGAAAATGATGACTCCGTCACGGCTGAAATAACTAGGCCCAGGAACATTGCAATCGACCGAAAGCTGAACACGCCACAAGTCGCCCTCCGAAGTCTGTTGTTCGTCTACCTTTGGCGAGCAGTGCACTTGAACCGGTTCGCCGATCGTGCAGCGGCCTCGCCGCAGAAGAGTCCCCAGCTTACCCTGCGCTGTGGTTACGAAGTTGAAGTTTGCCGGATTATGCAGAAAGCGACGGTTCACGCCGTTTTCATCGTTTGTTACTTCGTCGGCGATCAGCGAGACTGCGAACGCCTGCCAGCCTAGTTCCATCGGTTTTGCATAGGGCGTCACAATTTTCATTGTGCCATCGGGCGCCATCTCCCAGGTGACTGTATATTCTTCGTTTGTCTTATCGGCCCGGTGCCTGGCCCACGAAAAGATAACTGGCTCTCCCGAGTCGGTCTTTTGACCAACCTCCCATCCCCGAGGGATGAAGTGTGCCACCTTTGAGACCTTAGTGAACCCGTCTCACCATCCTGCGCTCGCCATGTTGATTTGACTTTGTCGACAAGGGCGTTGCCTTCCGTACGAACACCATCGCTCTTGCCAGCCAGCCCACCCAGCAAAATCAACCATACACCAAGGCAGATACAGAGACCGAGACAGAACCAAAGCATGCGTCTATGTCTATCGATCATTTCTCTTACCCCACGCTGCGGCCATTGTTACGCCATCAGATTGTATCCTGAGGGAGGACCGCAAGGTACTTACCAGGATTGATTGGCATCCAAACCAGCGCCGCTCGCGCCGGACGGCTGGCAACCTCAACCTGAAATAGGTCGATCAGGGCCGCGTCGCTGGCATTACATCGCACCCAGCAAGCCGATGCAGAATGCCTTCATCGAAAGCTTCAACCACGAATTCCGGCTCTCTCCCGCGGTCCGTTTGCAACCGTCTAGTACGACATGGGGAAGGATCACCCCGCATCGGACTCCCGGCGCGGACGTTCAGTCTTGAGTACCCTCATATCCGGCAGGATCGAAGTCGCGAGCCGTCCATTCCTCTCCGGGCTCTAGGTCGGGTAGATCAACTACAACGCCCGTGCCTTCAACCGTCCATCCTCCCATCTTGATTGCGCCCTCGTTGGTGGCCATGCGGCGAGAGATAACCACTTCATCCGTAGCAACGTTGTAGAGCTTGACTTTGTGAACGGTAGTTCTCGCCATCTCTATTTCCATTTGCTCGTGACCTTCGTCGTCGACGGATCCGCGCAAATGGATCAGCAAAAAGCTGCCGTGCCTGGGCAGCCGCGCGAGCTTGTCAGGATGTGCTGAGGAGCTCCTTGTTTGATCTCTACGCCGTATCCGTAAACCAGTCCGTCGTCGTTGGCGATCTCGTGTATCACATACTCGATTTCATTTAGCTCATCGGGCGTCAGGTCAAGTGCCGCGGCAATCGCCTCGGCTTCCTCGCGGTCGTACTGCTCTTGCATGCGGCGATCAATGAACTGAAACGCCTGTGGGGGCCTGACCAGACGCGGGCGCGGTTACACAGCCGACCTCAATGCACGAGCCGAGAGTAGAGTGTACTTGGTGCTAATGCCCGCCGCTCAGAGTTGGCATTGATCTTCCCTCAACAGAGGGGCGTTGGAGCACACTTAACCGCCTGCTCCGCATCTGCCGGCATGGGCAGTATCTGTGCCAGCACGAGCTGCCTCGCATGCATTGTTGTAGCTCTTGCCATCACAGCCACATACAGGCATTACGTATTGCGGGCACAGCTGCGGCCGAGTGCGACAGACACCGAATTGATCGCCGATGCCACACCGGTTGCTGCTAGGAAAATTACACCACTCGTTCGCCTTACAGGGTATGTTAGCGAAGCCACCACAAACGGGTACGTCAACTGTTTTGCCTTCTATAGGAAGTTCGACAGCGAGGGCGTTTGAAATCCCGAGAAAGATGATTGACGTTGCGGTGCTGATGGCGCGCATATTGTCCTCCAACGTCTTTTGAGGCCTACAGCTAACAGTTCATGCCTAATCACGATCCGCCGCCACTCCCAAAATTGGTAGTTGAATAGTATCCTCTTCGCGCACTCCTGCGATTTGCAGTATCCCTCGACGAGAAGCGGGAGAAAGTGTCATCGATCGTGAGTACCCGGAGCTAGCCGCCGGTCGCCAGCTGATCATGAACAAAGTCCATCGCCCAGGTCTCATTCGATCGCGTCGCTGGCCGCGATCATCGCGCAGCTTGGCCTTGACCGGCACTTGGGTTGCTGCTGCTGAGCTCCGCGGCTAGACGGAAATCCGAGCGGTCAGCCATTGGCGGAACGGATCTAACAATTCGACCTGCGTCGTCGCGATCTACTATGTTGCGAGTGGTTCGGGGAGGCGGCAGCTGGATTTGTAGCTGAAATGGAATTTTGAGTGAATGGGCATGTCGGTCTACGTTCAGACGATGCCAAGGGTCGGCACGCAACCTTGTTAAGCGAGGAGTTCGAGAGGGAGAAATGCGCCGGTGGGCGGGATATCGCCCCTTGGAAAAAGGTGCGATCGGGACATCATGTGGATATCTGACTCGCCAAAAACGGTTTCGGATTCTAGAATCGCGAGTCTAAGCCACTTATGCGGTACTTCATCTATTGTAGAAAAGTCGTCTGAAGCAGAAGACCGACAGGTCGCGTCGATCGAGTCCCAGCTATCGACGATACAGCGTACTTTCGGCGGACGATCAGATATCGAAATCGCCGGAGTTTATGAAGAGGCATTCAGGCGCGAAAGCGCCTGATCGCGCAAAATTCAACGAGATGCTCTCAGAGAGATTGAGAGAGGCACCGTTCATGGGGTCGTCGCGTGGGCGCCCGACCGCCTTGCGCGAAATTCGATTGATGGCGGACGGCTATCCTTGGCGGCACGTGGAGCGCCGTCAGGAAGTATTATTGGAGGGCGATCATCCAGGTTCGAAAACTTCTATCATTGCAGAGAGTGTGGCCCGGGAGAAATGACATGCGGCCGGCACAACGTGTGACGGTTGTTCACTTGGCGGCGGCCCTCATATCTCCCTACAGAAGCCAACGCGAAGGAGTTTCCGATGCATTCCAGTGAGTGCCCGAGTGAAATCTGTGCTCAGCCGAATAGACAGACTTTTACTCGAGTGCTGCGTTCGGAAAACGTCTGCTGCGTTTGCCTCGCCCGGCATAAACTCTTGCCAGGGCGGAATCGCGGTCTTTGCTGTGTTTGAACAATCTTGAACTCCTGCTTCGGCACTTCAATCGATCAACCTGACCTCGGCAGCTCTGTACTTTGAGCGCCGTTTGTTGAAGCGAAGATCGAACGTCACGCGCGTGCCCGGCACCAGATCGGTACCTGTGCAGTTGCGTAGTTCCGACATGTGCACGAACAAATCCTCGCCGGTGCGATCATCAGGCCTTATGAAGCCCCAGCCCTTCTCAACACTGTACGAAAGTACCGTTCCAGTCTGCATCTTTGCTCTAGCTTGTCGAGATTGGAAGATCGCACATTGACGTTTACGCGACGATATCGAGTCGCGAGCTATGCCTGCGCGGCTGTTTTCGAGCTGCGGGTACCCTTTCCTAGGGAGACACTGATTCGGTCCTTACCCCCTTCCGTTCGTGCCCGCGTAGGACATGGCGGCGGCGAGCGTGACCGAATCCAGTCGCCGGTCGAAGATCCTGTTTCATATCGCCTCACGGCACCAGCGGGACGGACCAGACGCTAGCGGCGACGCGGCGCCGAGTCCGCCCCTAACATCACCGCATCTGGAGTAGTAGGTGATGCTGCCCCGATCCGAGCAAGGGCCGTGCCGAATCGAGACTCAGAGGTTCTGCAGGCGCTTCGTAGCGGGGCTGTACGATCAAGTTGTCGACATTGGTCTGAAAGCTGACGATCAACGCCAACATTGTCTGACGCTTCCTGGTCCTGGCTGACGACGGACCAATGTCGAGATCACGGTCGCTTCGGATCTCCTATCCTCGTTGTCCGGATGGATTGCGACAACAGGACTAGCCCAACGCCCAGAATTGACCCAACTAACGCGCCGAATGTGATGTGCCTGAATGTGAAGCCTCGGTGGAAGCGCTGATAATTGTTGAGCCGACTTCGGTCCGGAGGAACTTTTCCGGCGTGCAACCGCGACAACGAATGAAGCCGCGAGACGATGCAGTCCCGCGGCTTCGCCACCGGAATCTAACGAAAAACCGTTTAAGTATGAATCCCTCCACCGGTGTTCCTCCAGTAGAACACCGTGTTCAAAAAAAATGACAATCCGGGCGGCTACGAAAGCAGGATGCGCACGTAATGCACAGGGTTCCGTTCATCGAACGAGGGAACGAGGATACAAGATGCAGATACTCCTTGAGGTAGTCGAAGACAGACTCGATCTTGGAACGAACGTTCAGGAGTTCGATCTGCCACGGAGCGGCAATCTTCTTTGTCTGTTTGGGATGCGGCGGCGCGATAACAATCGTGCTGTATCGATCCCAGATTCGTTTGCGCATCACGGAAGCACCGTACAAAGTGTCACCAACCGCAAGAGGAGATGTTCCATCTGTGCGTCGTATCCGTTCGCACCGGTGAGTGCGAGAACGTAGAGTCGGCCATCGAGAGAGACACTCGCATGGAGCTTGAACCCATAGTGCCAGCCTTGCCAGTTCTTGCCGAAATCAACCATATCTGGAGCCACCGAATAGTCATCGACACGATGCTGTTTGCATACGGGAAGCATGGTCGCATCCATGATGCGGACGGCTTCATCGAATGAGAGGAGTGAAGAGAGGGCACTGAACATGGCCGGGAGTGCCTGATGCGCCTCTGATGGTAGAGCGCGCAGTGACGGTAGATGTCCTTCAGTGTTTCCTGCCTGAGCATTGCTGTGTGCCACAGCAGAATGGTGACGACCTCCGATTCGGAAAGAGCCGGAGGTCTGCCTGTCCGCGGTTGCTTAGCGGGCACGAGGTCGTCTACCCAACAGTACAAATCGACGATATGATTCACATACGAAAAGAGCATGGTTCTCAATGGCTAGGTTGGTACCCGTCCATTGTCCCATGCTCTTTTTGCGTTTCTGGGGCTTTGTTGTGCGGTCATGGAATTTCGTTACTCACGGTATCATGCCTTGCTCAGATGGGCTCCGTCCTGCTGCCGCCGAAGAAGACCTCCGCGATTGGCGCGCTTAGCGCAAATCCGCCTTTCACCGGTCCTTTCCGCGGCCTGAAAACAAAAAAGAGTTGGGCTACACCTGTTTTGGAGCGCGGTTGAACGTGCGTTCTTCTCCCTTTGCTTTCGAATCGAGTTTCGCGCCGAAACTCCATTCCGAATTTGGATACCGAACACCTGGCGGTCATTCCGAAGATCGACGCGTGCGAAGCACGCAATTTGTCCTCCATTCATACTGGAAATGAATCGTATCTTCGGCCCCTCACGCACGAGACTCGCGGCTTTGCCGAAACTCGCTCGCGCCGCTATCCCGATCAGAGTCCAACAAGCGCGAGGTCGGCTGGCGTGCATGGCAAGTGTACTGAGCTAGGCAAGTCGATTCGCATCGTATCAACGCAAAAATCTGCGGGCTCAAACTTGAACTTTGTGCCTGGCGTTCTCAAATCGCTTTAGTTTGCAGCGCAAACAGTTAAGAGTCCCGTTCATAGCTCCAGCACCGACGGGACCAGAATCCAACCAGGTGACCGGGAGATATGATCACGACGCCGGTAGTTATTGCACAGATATCAGAAGTCGGTTTGACCGCATCCCTCCTCGTCGTCCTATTTTGAGGACTTTAAGAATGTCGAAGCGGAAGTACTTCACTCCGTGCCGAAGGATATGACGGCTGAGCCGTAGTTCACAATGGCAAGACCGTCTCAAAACACCATATTCAGCGCGCTTCGAAAGAAGCGGCTATCCGTGCCGGTTCAAAAGCCGGAATTAGCGCGTTCGCCGACGTTGCGTGACGACGTAGTAGCTTAATGATGGGTTAGTGAGGGCGCCGACCGCCTTGTGAGACGGCCGGCCTCTCGTGCAGTCCGAATCAGGCGGCGAGTGGATCGCTCAGGAGAACGCCGCCCAGGGATGCCCAGCCGGACCACGGTCCGGAGTGCGGCTTCTCCTGCCAGATGTGCCAGAGCGCGTTGTCGGTGCCGCGCGCAAACACTTCTAGCCGGCCGTCGGAATTATCGAAGGCCACCGGATCACTGGTGATGGAGCCGCCCAGAGATGCCCAGCGTGACCACGGTGCGGCATGCGGCTTCTCCTGCCAGATATGCCACAACACGTTGTCGATGCCACGGGCGAACACTTCCAGCCGGCCGTCGGTATTGTCGACCACGGCCGGATCACTGGTGATGGCGCCGCCCAGAGATGCCCAGCGTGACCACGGACCGGCATGTGGCTTCTCCTGCCAGATATGCCACAGTGCATTGTCGGTCCGACGGGCGAAAACTTCGAGACGGCCATCGCGGTTGGCGACCACGGCGGGATCGCTGGTGATGGCGCCGCCCAGGGATGCCCAGCTTGACCACGGTCCGGCATGCGGCTCCTCTTGCCAGATGTGCCACAGCGCATTGTCAGAGCCCCGGGCGAACACTTCGAGACGGCCATCGGAATTGACGAACACCTCGGGGTCGCTGGTGATGGCGCCGCCCAGGGATGCCCAGCTTGACCACGGACCGGCATGTGGCTTCACCTGCCAGATATGCCACAGCGCATTGTCGGTGCCGCGCGCAAACACTTCCAGCCGGCCGTCGCTGTTGGCGATCGCAGCGGGATCGCTGGTGATGGCGCCGCCGAGCGAGGCCCAACCCGACCACGGTCCGGCATGTGGCCTGTCCTGCCAGACGTGCCAGAGTGAGTTATCGGTTCCGCGTGCAAAGACCTCCAGCCGACCTTCGGAACTAGCGACACTGGACGGCGAGCTGGTGAGAACGCCGCCAAGCGAGGCCCAACTCGACCATGGCCCCGAGTGCGGTTTTTCCTGCCAGACGTGCCAGAGCGCCCTGTTGGTTCCGAGACCGAACACCTCCAATCGTCCATCGGAATTCTCTGTCACTGATACCGAGTGGGTAAGCGCCGCTGCTGCATTTGTCATAACAATCTCCAATTGTATTGATGCACTGAGGGAACATCTCGCCAAAAGCAATCTAAAGTAGCATCATCCTTTCACACTGCGATGGCGCCGACAATGATCTCGCGTGAAAGTGATCCGCGCGCCCAAGTTCCTTGCATTCTCATTCGCTTTTGTTGCAGTGAGCGAAACAACACTTTGGTGGCAGTCCACACGTCCTTCGATCATGCCAACCTCTGATAGCGGTCTAGAAAAGTCGGGTTCGGAAATAATGGCGCCAACTAATGATCCGGCGGGCAAATCAACTCGATTGATCGGAAACGACGTCAGACTTTTAGCCAAAATATGTGTCTCCCGTTGCGTATCCCCGTCCTCATTCAGAGAGACGCTTCGCGATCGGCACGAACGTTGAGAGCGGACGCGGTGGACGCCGGGATGTTCAGCTCGCATGCCCCGCGGACGAAGACATCTTGGCGGACGGCCAAGTCGTGTGGGCCTTATTTTGATCACCGGCGAGCACCAATGGCGCTCTATGAGCGCGAAATAGCCCTTCAATTACAGGCTCTTTCGGAATTATGCTTCCAGAGCAAGGCTGCTGGGCGCGCCGCTGAACCGCCGCTACTGGGGCAGGGCCCCAGCGCGGCACCCGCATCGCAAAGCCTGAGAGCACCGAATGCCCAACATCACCGAAAAGAACTGCCGCGCCGAAGTGAAGCAGCGCACCAAAGTTTACGACGCCGCCTGCGCTGGCCTCTACGTCAGCCTGAGCCCGTCAGCGCCGCCGACCTTCTCGCTGAAGTACACTTGCCCGATCACCAAAAAGCGCAGCACGCATCGCCTGGGCGTCTATCAGAAAGCCCGAGCATGACGTAGCGTTCTGGCGCAAGGAAGCGTGGAAGGTGAAGGTCAGGATCGCCGACGCGAGAATATCGCACGGACCGCGCGGCAGGTCCGCAGGCTGGCGGCCATGCAGGCAGGCATCACGGCCGGCGAGATCATCGACAAGCGCATCGCGTGGATCAGCGAGGAAGTCGAGACGCGCCGCCACTCCGAGCACGGCGTCGTGCTCAAGAAAGCGCCGCGCATGAAGAGCTGGGAAGAACAGACCCGCCACCTGAACCGCTTCGTCCGCCCGCGCCTCGGCAGGATGATCGCAGGTGATGTCACCAAGCATGACATCGCGCAGCTGCAGGCCGATATCCTCGCGGGCAAGCTGATCGCCTACGGCAAGCCGCTGAGGGCTTAGGTCAGCAGCGCCCGCCATATGCGCAAGGCGGTTTCGGGCCTCTTCAACTGGGCGGCTGAAGCAGGCCGGGACTGTGTCAGCACCTCGCCCGGCGTGAACCTGCCGCTGCTGCCCATGGAGGAGTCGCGCAAGCGCAAGCTGAGCCGTGAGGAGATCGCGATCCTCTGGCATGGCCTTGACCGACCCGACATCACCGTTGATCGGCGCATCTGCCTTTGATCAAGTTCGCGCTGGTGAGCTGCCTGCGCTCGGTCGAACTGCTGCACATCCACCGCGACGAGCTGGAGGGCCACGATCTCAACAGCCGATATCCGCAGGTCGATATCCCCGAGGAACGCGTCAAGGCAAACCGCATGATCCATCAGCCGCTTTCCGATCTCGCGGTCGAGATCGCGAAGGAGGCGATGGGCAACTATTCTTGGATGTTCGCTGGCCGCTGGGGCACCGAGCCACTGAACAAAAAAGCCATGGCCTGCGCGCTGCGCGGCAATAAGGCCAGCAATGGCCGCGTGCGCTCGGTAGGCCTCTGCGAGCAGCTCGGCATCAGGCCCTTCACCCCGCACGATCTGCGCAGATCAGCTGCCAGCCTGATGGGCTCCATCGGCATCAGCCGCGCCACGATCTCGCTCTGTCTCGACCACACCATTAAGAGCGACGATCAGGGCGCGGTGCCATCGGTAACCGGCAAGCACTACGATCAGGACCCCCGCATCGAGGAGAAGCGCGCGGCCCTGCAGAAGCTGGCCGATGAGATCAAGCGCATGGTCGCTGAGCCGGTGGAAGCGCCTGACGCGCTGATGCCGCTGGCTGCATGATCAACGCGGGGTATCAAAAACCCTGGGTATCGACAGAGAGCCCGCCCCAGATCGAGGCGGGTTTTTTGTCGGGTCCGCTGGGACTCAGCAGATGGCGCTGCGCTGGTCTCGCGGGAAAGGTTCAGATGATCTCCGCGCCCGGCGGATCGATACAGCCTCCACGGTCGAACGCAAAGCTCGAAATTGTATGCCCCTCTTCAGGCAGTTCGATTATGAGGTCGGCGCGCTCGTGCGGCTTTGACCTTTGATGGTACAGAACGATACCACGCGCGGCTCATCCTCCGGGCTCCATCCTCTATCGCGAAGCCGTGGTGCCACAGGGGTTATCCTAGTTGTAAACGACGAAGCCGCGTCCCCAACTTGAGCTTGGCGCTACTTCGTCAAGGCAGACCGCGTCCAAGGCGACCGGCTTCCCAGAAGCCAAGGCGGCCCTTATTGCCGCCTCCAGCTCCGCTTGCTTCAAGCAGCCGGGGTATGGCGTAGGGGTCTCCGGCGTGAAGGCAAATTTGTCGCCTTCGACATGCTCGGCGTCGATGCGCGATGCAACTAGTTTGGCTAGGCCGGACTTCCCAACGCCGTCGAAGCCCTTGAAGCGCAGGAGCTTCGGATCGTTTTCCTCGTGCCAAAAACCCATGACCACGTCGCGGCTTGTCCGAATGTCCGAACCGTCGCGATTTTCACGTTCATCAATCCTTTGTTCCAAGCAATTTCACTGGCGGTTGCACAACACACGGGTATATCTCGAAGGGCGAATCGGGAGCAGCCATGAGCGTAAGCGTTCACAATCCGGATCAGTACATGGCTGCCTTGCGCACGATTATCGCGCAAGGTCGAAAAAGAATAGGACTTCTCATTGGTGCTGGCGCACCTGCCGGAATGCGTAAGGCGGACGGCACCTATCCGCTAATTCCGGCTGTTGTGGGTCTCACCGATCAGGTCCTCAATGCGATCAAGCCTGAATACGGCAAACAGATCGACGCGCTAAAGTCTGAACTCCCCAACATGACATCGAAACGATTCTCTCTCGCGTGCGCACGCTTGCCAAAGTGATCGGCAAGAGCAGGGTGCATGATCTTGATGATGATCGCTTTGAAAAACTCGGTGAACGCATTTGCACGGAGATTGGCAAGGTCGTGGATGCACGTCTGCCGAGCGGGTCTGCCTATGCGAATCTTGTGAGTTGGGTCACTGGCACCTCGCGTGATCACCCCGTTGAGATATTCACGACAAATTATGACCTTTTGCTTGAAGAGGCATTCGAGGCCGTTCGGGCCCCTTACTTCGACGGCTT
The DNA here is from genome assembly GCF_024199795.1 of Bradyrhizobium sp. CCGB01. Taxonomy (NCBI): domain Bacteria; kingdom Pseudomonadati; phylum Pseudomonadota; class Alphaproteobacteria; order Hyphomicrobiales; family Nitrobacteraceae; genus Bradyrhizobium; species Bradyrhizobium sp. CCGB01. The sequence goes on along the minus strand of NZ_JANADK010000001.1, from coordinate 8,052,489 downwards.
CGTCGGGGGGCGTGAGCCATTTTTCGATCCTGTTTCAATCGCCAATGGCGACTTGCCTGCCCGCTGGACCCGCCTTTGGAAACTGCACGGCTCGCTTGGCTGGTGTAAGGGCGAGTTTGAGGAGGTCATTCGATCGGGGAAAAGCAGCGCTACCCACCTGATTTTTCCCAAGCATCTAAAATATGATCAGACTCAGAAGGCACCTTATGCTGCTCTTTTCGACCGACTGAAAATCATTCTCAGCAGCCACGATACTCTACTGATCTCGATTGGGTTCTCCTTTGCTGACGCTCACGTCGCGGCGAGGATCGACGAGGGACTTGCCTCAAATCCGTTGGCGAGCGTGTTCGCCTTTCAATTTAAGTCGCTTGCTGATGAAAAGGGCGCGAGTGCTGTGCCTTGCTGGCAGTCGTCTACCCGGCAACAGAAGGCCGCGCGAAGGCACTTGTCGCGTCAGCGAACGAGTGTCTGGCTCAGCTGCGCCGCTGCTCTACCTTCAGCATATTAGACCTCGAGGCGCGACTCGGCATTGGTAGGCCTTCAGGCCGCTATCCGGTAACCACCCTCATTCTCAATCAGAAATTCGTGCTGCCGAGCGAAGGGGCGCTGCCGCGTGAAAGCCCAAGAGATCTTGGAAGAGAGATTGGCTTCGATCTACAGCTGCGCGTCAAAAGAATGGGCGACAACATAATGCTCGACTACATCTATCGATCGGACGTCCTCGCCGACGATACGGTCGTACGTTTCCACTCTAGCGTGGACCGCGAGCTTCGCCGATTGGTATGGGGCTAGAGCAAGCTGAAGTGGCGACGTAATCGCGGGATAGAACAGAGGGTGCAGTCAGTCCGATTGCGCCTAATGCGAGACGCCTCTCAATCGCCGCGATGCGTTCGAGCGTGTGGTCGATCTCTATGCGATACTCCTTGGTGTTCTCGACTTTTGCTCTCAAGTCATCAAGACTTCGAGATATCGGCTATTTCTCTTCGAAGCTCTTGGAACTTGCGAGTTGTTTGAGCACGAAACTCCTCGATCCGATCTTCGTCGCCATGTGCGCGACGATAAAATCGAGACTTTCCTGAACACCATTTGGCTTCGCATTCATACTATACTTCTATCTTATCCTGCTTCATGACCTGCGCAACTGGAGTGCCGCACGCCGCTTGTGCGGACAGTCAGGAGCTGTAGTGCGCGAGCCGACTTCCCGACCGAAGTACCTCGCAACGCTTCTCGAATCAACTCAGAGCGAATCCGGCGCTCTCGCACTCTCACCCGCTATCAGCGAGCATCTTGGGGCAGAGAAGCTGAAAGGTACGCATCCGGCGACGGCCTCTGGCCAGGTCGCTTTGAGCAGACAGCCGATAGCATTCAGGCGGCGTAAGCGATGTTCTGAGGGCGCCAGTTCCAAGGCAGGAGTTCGTGGATGCGCTTGGCGGGATGATCCGGCAAGCAGGCGAGCACGTCGGCGAGCCAGGCCTGTGGATCGATGCCGTTGAGTTTGGCGGTGGCGATGAGGGTGTAGATTGCCGCCGCACGCCGGCCGCCCCCATCGGAGCCGGCGAAGGTCCAATTTCTTCGGCCCACAGCGACAGCCCGTAGCTCGCGTTCAGCGGCGTTGTTCGACATGCAAAGCCGTCCGTCCTCAAGGAAGCGGCTAAATGCTTCCCAGCAGCTGAGGCAGTAATTGATCGCCTTGGTCGTGTCGTTGTTCCTGGAGAGGTTGGCGCGCTGCTCGTGCAACCACGCCTCCAGCTCGACGATCAGGGGGCGGCTATTCTCCTTGGCGCACACGCAAACGCTCCTGCGCAGCAAGTCCGTTGATCTCGCGCTGGATGGCGAACAGGACATCGATGCGCTTGACCGCCTCGGCCGCGATCGGCGCCGTACTGAGCCGCGCTAAATCGAAGAACTTACGCCGGCCGTGTGCCCAGCATGCCGCCTCGATAATCGGGCCCCCTTTGCGATTGACTTCGTAGAGCCTGCCAAAGCCGGCATAGGCATCGGCCTGCATCAGTCCGGCATAGCCCGCCAGATGCTGCTCCGGATGCGCACCGCCACGATCAGGCGAGTAGAAGAACACAGCTGCCGGCGGATCTGGGCCGGCGACGGGCGATCGTCGCGCACATAGGTCCAGAGCCGGCCGGTCCGGGTCTTGCCCTTGGCCAGGACCGGCACCGTGGTGTCGTCGGCATGGATGCGCTCGGCCGCGAAGACGTGGCTTCGGATTGCATCGACCAGCGGCACAGGGTTGCCGCGGAAGCGCCCACCCAGTCCGCCAGCGTCGAGACATCGAGGTCGACGCCTTCGCGCTGGTAGACGTCGCTCTGACGATTGAGCGGCAGGTGCAGACCATATTTAGCGAACAGGATATGGGCCAGCAGCTTGGGCCCCGCAGGTCCCCGCGCAATCGGATGCGAGGGGGCCGGCGGCTGGGTGATCGCTTCGCAGGCCCGGCAGACGAGCTTCTCGCGCACGTGCTGGATCACCTTCCACTGGCGCGGAACGAGCTCCAGCGTCTCGGTCACGTCCTCGCCAATCTTGCGCAATCGGCTGTCGCCGCAATGGGCAGATCGCAGGTGTCGGATAGACGATGCGCTACCGTGGCAGATGCTCCGGCAGTGGCCGGCGGGCTGGCTTGCGGCGCTCGAACGATGGCACCGCAATCTTCTCGGCTGCCATCTGCGCTGTGGTCGCAGCTTGCGCCGCGTTATCCTCCAGGTCGGCGAGCTGTAGCTCGAGCTGGTCCAGCAATGCGCCCCGCTCAGAGGACTGTCCGAACTGCTCGTGCCGGAGCTTCTTGATCGTGAGCTTGAGCTTCTCGATCAGCAAGGTCCCCGCCTGGGCTTCGGCTTCCGCGGCCAACCGGGCCGCTCGCTCGGCGCGCAGCATCGCCTGCAGCGTGGTCACATCGTCGGGAAGAGAATCATCGGCGCCCATCGCCGACCAGAGAATCACAAGACGCGGTCTCTGTCCGAACCGCTGATCGTGCCACCGATTAAAATCCCAGCGATCAGCCAGCCGCCTGCGGTCGCCAGGTATGTTGCGGCATCCGCCAGTCGATGCCCTCCAGCAGGTAGCCAAGCTGGGCGGGGGTGATTGTCACCACGCCATCAGCCGACGACGGCCACAGGAAGCGGCCGCGCTCCAGCCGCTTGGCATAAAGCGACATGCCCAGTCCATCGTGCCAAAGGATATTGATCAGCTTGCCCGCTTTTGCCACGGAACACGTAGAGATCGCCGCCGTGCGGGTCTCGCTTGAAGGCTTCCTGCACCAGCAAGCCCAGCGAGTTCATGCCGCGACGCATATCGGTGTGGCCGGTCGCAATCCACACCCGCACGCCCGACGCAACGGGAATCACCGCAGGCGTCCATCTGCCAGCGCCGCCACGGCGGCCTTCAGCGTCGCCGCGTCGACCGCGCCCGTGATCCGCATCCGAGCCCCGGCAGCAAACTCGATCTCGATCGACCCGCCGCTGCTGGCCGGCGTGGCTGGACAAGGCGTCGGCCCTGATTCCGCGACCACCATCGCCGGTACGAAGCCCGGTTGATCGGCGGCATCCTTCGGCTCCGGCCGAAACGACCGTCGCCACGCAGCAGCAATGAACGCGACACGCCATACCGCCGCGCTGTTGCCGCGACTTGGCGCGGCGCCTGTAAGCTCTCCAGAACGATCTTGAGCTTCTCATCCTCGGACCAGCGCCGCCGCCGGCCCGTGTCCACCACCTCAAGCCGTTCGACTTGGGCACTGCGCCTATCACTGTCCATAAGGACAGTTCTCAACAAAACGCCTCATTCGGCAAGGCGGCCTTCACCGGAGGGATACGACTCAGGCGCGCCCTTCCGCAGCGCAATTTTGCGCTTCGTTAGAGGCGAACATGGCAGATGCCCAATTATCTCACTCCGAACTGCACCGCATCGCTGAACTGAAGTGGCGCAACGTTCCTCCAGTATCCCGGACGATCTGGCCATCGAATTTATGGCGAGGCTGAAGGCCGGCAGCACGATCCGAAAGCTGACTTCGGGAATGAAGCAGTTTGGGCCGGCCATTGTAAGTTACGAGCGCTTCAAAAAGCACTGCACGTTTCACCCTGATTGGGCGGCTGAGGCGTTAGCTGTCTCAAGTGAAAACGCTCGCCTTGGAAAAGGCCCCCCGGCTGCGCAGCTCACGCATTGCAAGAGAGGGCATCCTTTGGCTGATGCGCGAATGCGTGTCACTAAGCAGGGATGGAAAATCAGGGAGTGCAGAGTCTGCCGAGATGCCGCGAGAAACAGGTGCGAAACCTAAGCTCTCATGGCGGCCTCACAAGACGCTGCGAACGACTGGAAAGCTACTCTCAATCGCAATCACTCCGGCGTTTCAGGAGGCGCTCGCTGCGATGCCGGCGGGCACTCGTGCGGACGGCGTGCTGACGGTTCCTGGTCAATGATTACGGGCGTCCGTTCGCCTCAGCCGCGGCGTTCGGCAATAAGTTTGCGGACTGGTGCCGCGCCGCTGAGTTGAAGCCGGTGCTGTGCGACGACGGAAGGGTGCGTAACTATCGCGCGCATGGGCTGCGTAAGGCGGAGCTGCGGGCTCTCGCTCATGCTGGCGCGACGAATGTGGAGCAGATGGCCGCATCCGGTCACAGCTCGCTCGATCAGGTTCAGGAATATCTCGATGAGGTCGATCAGGAGCGTGCTGCTGAAGCGGCTATGACGAAGCTTGCGAACAGCGCAGGAACACCAAGTGGTTAACGCGTCTGGTGGCGCTGGCTAACACAGAGGCAACTAACTGAAAATGAAACGGAAAATTTCGGTAGTGGCGTTCCCGACAGGATTGTTAGAATATCTGTAAATCAATCGGTTGCGGCTCAGGTTAGGCAATTTCAGTGCGATTGAATCGCTTAGAGATTTTTGGCGATTGCCGAACCTCTTGGCTCGTCGGGGCGGCTAGATCGACCACAACACAACCGCACAACCGGATAAATCGCTTTTAGGTTGTTGGGCGGAACAAAGGAAGTCTGCTTCTCCCAGCGGGATTAGTCATGCGTTCAGGGGCGGTCGCTAAGCCGCTAAAACCGGGCTTCTACGCGCCTCCTATCCCTGTGGCGTTCTAAGCCCCCTGATTTTTGCCCGCCCCCCCGCCTAGCACGATCGGCCCCTTTTAGCCGAGTGCGCCCCATTTTTCTTGAAAATCCGTATGTGTTTCCATGGGCCGCCCTGAGCATTCGGGGCCAGAACCATATTTGGTCAATAACTACCAACTCACCGGAGGGCTTCGATGGTTATGCGGGACGGGAGTTACGTCGACGATCTTTACTATGCCGGCGGGGACTCGGTGACCGTCAAGGTTTTGGCCGGTCGTGACGACGCCGAGTGGCGAACTGCGCGTCTTTCCGAGATGCCGTGCGAGTGGCTGTCAGACGTAAGGGCAGCCGTTGATGGGGCGCTTGCTAGGGCCTCTTAGCTCCAATTCATAGGACGAGCAGTGAAGATACTGAAATATGCGCCCATGTTCGGGCGGGAGGCGCTTTGCCTCTATCGACGTTGAGATTGCGCCCGGAGTCCGGGCAATGGATGTTTCCGTCATTCGCAAGACAGACGGCTCGCTGCGCGTCTTTGGTCACTCGCTGACCTTCGACCGCACTGTTGCCGATGGCCTGGCGCGCGCCGCGGTCGCGGTCGGAGAGTGTCAGTAAGCGACGCTAAGCAGCGCACCGCCAGGCCGGGCGGGCTGTTGGACCAGTGGAATCTACTGGCCGAATTCATCACGGACGAGCGCTGCCGCAAGCCTCACATTCACTGTTCTGGTTGGAGGTTGTCACGCTTTCCTCGGCGGCATTACTGGCGATCAGTATCGTTGTGGCCCTATGGAGCAATTATCGTTTTAACAGCGGCGCCAAAAAGACACGTGAAGACTGGCGAACGAGAATATATGGCTTTATCGATCTTCACGAGTGGCAAAAGCTGGTTGATAAGCCGCTTGCTCAGGCGCTTACCACATACCGGTGTGTGGCTGGTGTCGTGGCCACAATGTACGTGGCGATCATCTCATATTTGGTGCATCTGTCTGGCGTTGACCTTTGTGCAGCAATTGCGAAGCTAAAATGGTTGATTTAGTCGTGATCGACATTGGCCGGCTAGTAGGCCTAGCCATGTCGATGCACTGCGAATTGGATATCGGTTTGTCCGCGGCGCTTGAGCAGACCGGCATTCGCGCTTGGCGCAGATGTTACTGAAAATCACGGACACTCACCGAGTGAAAGAAGATTGTCAGGTTGAATGTCGTCCGCGGCCGTCTTGATATACTTGTGCCCATTGTGTTCGGCCACGATTAACCCATTAGTGAGTCCGCCTTCTTCGACATAGAACTCCCATTCGCCGCTTTCGATGTCTTTGATCGTTTGATTGACAGATTGTTTCCATCGACTTCCGTTTGAATATTCACCGCCGACATTTTCAATCCTCTCGTGGGGATTCATCCTGTCGGTCTTATTGATGCAAAGAATGCGTGCGCGTTTGGTCATTCACGTCTCCTGAATCTGGCAAAAGGCTGAGGACCAGCCTGCGGGGAAACAGCCCGCGCCGATCATGACGCGGGCCAAATTCGCAGCGCGTTGCGAATATCAAGCGGCCTGCGTCGATTCGCCGTTCAGCTGCTTGAGATCCCAATACACGCCTTCTTGTACCGCAGTCAGCCAACCCTCGTGGGACGCCTCGGTGGTTTGATCGACGAGCAGTTGAACCTTTCTGCCGAATTCTTCCCAGCTCGCGGCACGCGTAAGCGTGATGTCATAAAGCACCTCTTCGGCAGTCTTCCGGAGGTTGTCGACCACACCGCTGGACAGTGCTGTGCCGACTAGGTCGGTGATTTTTTTGTGGGCCTGGAGAAGCTGGGAAAGAGGGATTGCGACAGTGTTCGCGGCAACGGATTCATCATACCACGACGGTTGGATTAGGCCGCCTACCAATCTAGGTAGGTGGCCCGAAGTCCTTCTCCGCGATACAGCTTTGGCCGCGCCCCGGACTTACCGTCACCGGGGGGACGCTCGGTGGTCAGCTTTGCTGTCAGGGCGGTAAGGCTGGCCACCGAAGTTAGCGGCGCGTGATAGGGACAGCGCTTCTTCGGTATGGCGGCGCCGAGTCACATTGCTGCTAACCTCACTGCCAGCGCGAGCGCGGTAGGGACAGCGTCGGGCTACGCAATACACCGACGCCGAGTCGCGCTCGCGCTGCTTCCGTGGTGAAGATGGCTCATTGTGCCCTATGTTTTCGCCCCACCGGTGACGGCACAGACTAGGTTACGAGGTGGGGACCGGTGGGCAAATAGAATGCGGAGAAATTTCGCGCGTCAGTTGAGACGTAGTGGCTACTTGTTCATCGACTCTTGCATATAGCGTGCAGCTCGAATGCGCGCTCGCTCCAGCATGGCTTCCTTGGCATAGGGCGCGGCAAGCTCAGCCCCTTGGTGTAATGCCGGTGCCGCGTGTGAGGCTGTGGTGGAATCAACCGGTGCCCGCACCACAGCCCGCAAGGGCTTAGGCTAGCCGGCTGCAGTGCTCACATCGAGGACGACCGCCAGTCGCCTGAGCAAGATACTGCTTTTCGATATTGTTGCCCTCAGTGCATTTGTTGTTGTCGTGATGACGTTTTTTGTGTTCGGCTTTTCTGAGTGGAATGGAGGTACTTTAGCCATAATCAAAAAATCCCGTAAAAATAGTGTAGCCAATCGCTACGCCGGAAGGTCGTTGCCAGATTCTCGCAACCTTTTTGACTGATCAAATAGAATAACAACCTAAAAGGCTTGCGTATATCTCGCGGCAAGCGCCAGCGCTGCCGTGATGGAATGGGATAAAGTTTCCATGAAAGGGGGAAGCCGCTCGCAGGGTTTAACTCTTATTCACTTCCGCGACCGGGACTGGTGCGCCAACCGACCTGGAACACGTTTTTGCAGTTAAGGCAGGCATAGATGCTGCGCTGCTTATCTGGAGTTCTGCCTTGATCTTGAACAACACCACGTTTGCCGTCGTCAAAACACTTTACGCAAAGCCAATGTTCTGGACTGGCAATATCACTGTTTGGCTTGGGAACATAAGCAAACGCTCCAACTCCCAAGTTTTTGAGCTCATATCTGCTCTTATCAGCGTCCCATTTTTTAAGGCGAACAACTTCCTCTTCAAGAGACTTTACGCGCTCCAACAGCGTCGTCTGTCGCTCGTTGGCAGCAAGTGCGCTCTCCTGGGCGGCCAAAATCTGGCGCTGCAATTCGATGGCTTTGCTTTGAAGAACGGTAGCGTCGCGAATATCTATTATTGCCTTGCTCAATTCGCTGGCAGACTTCAGCGCAGCTAAACCACCTGCAATCTCGGCAATCATTTCACGCCCCCATTGATTCACGCCACAACCGTTACGCGCTGAGGATGGACAAGGCAACTAGCCCTTAGATTTGCCCAGCCCCAACTCAACCAGCCTGCGAATCGCCTCCGGCCGCCCTGGCAAGTCGTCCTGTTTGCGACGCCAGTCGTCTATTTCCGAAACAGAGTCCACAGAAATACGGACGTTAACCGCCATGGTATCCACAGGCGGTCGACCGCGTTTCGGTTTTTTGGCGCTATCAATTGTTGATTTCATTGTTTTATGAAGCCATAAATTAGCGAGTCGAGCAAGCCTGTTCTGCGTTCCTGATACCGAAAGCCGTCACCAACGTATCTGCGACGGCCGGGCAGGACGCAAATCGCTTTGCCCGCGCCTCTGTACACGCCGGAATTCTGGACCGCGTACCGCGCGGCAATGAGCACCGACGACCCGGCGCCAGCGGTGCGGCCTGTATGCACCTCCACCGGAGTAGCGAGATGAGCGACGACTGGTGGCCATTCCAGGAATTGGTCCGATTGGCGCGACGCTGCTGTCAATCAAGGTCGTGGATGCAGGTGGGTTCAAGTCCGCAAGAAACTTCGCTGCGTGGCTTGGCCTGACACCAAAGAACCATTCAACGGCCGGAAAAAACCGGCTTGGCGTGATTACGCGCGCCGGTGACGGCATGTTGCGAACCGTTTTGGTCGCTGGCGCGACGGCTGTGATCGCAGATGTGCGGCGACGCGAGAGCCGCTCCTGGCCCTGGCTAAAAGACATGATCGCGCGCAAGCCGCCGCAGCTGGTCGCGATAGCGTTGGCAAATAAGCTAGCGCGGATCGCCTGGAAACTGATGGTCAGTGGCGAGCATTATCGACCTGCTGGCAGCGTCATACCGATGCCGACCCAGGCCTAAACGAAATGCAGAGCTTGGCGCTAGACCTTTAGGTTTGACGCTGAGGGCGGAACTTGCAGGATAGGAAGAGGTGGTACGTTCGGCGCGAGCCGGTCATGTGAGATGCTCCGCTCGGTTCACCGGCAGAAAAATGCCGCTCTCGTGTTTGGATCTCACTGTCCGCGAAGCCCATCTTGGCCGGTGGTCGCAAGACCCGAAAACAGACCGGACATATGAGCGCAAGCGATCCGAGCATGCTACCAGAGCCAATCCTTGCAAGTCGGGGGCCGTCCACATATGAACCGAGCCGCTTTTGCGTCTCGGCCATCCGGCTTCGATCCATCGCGCAAACACTGCGGAGCTCCTCGCCGGGGGCACTCGGGAAAGGGGCTCGCCTTCGGCGATCGCTATCACTGCCCCGTTCCCGGGTGCCGCTGTTAACCGGTCTTCTCTAACCGGGGTTGGGACGTCAAGTACCAAAGCTGATCTTACCGCATTGTGGCTGTACCTTCCGAACCTACCGTGGCGTCAAAGCTATCCGGCGATCGCGCTTCTCTTCGAGGTCGGGATTCCCGCCTCATGATGATGTTCGTGAAGAAGTGGCGGGACCATCTCGGGAGCGCAGTCACGGAGCGATCGGCTCGCGCTGCAGACCGGTTATCACCCTCGCCATTCCTCGTCCTGCCGGACTCCTTGACAGCCTTTCGGCCGTGTTCTGCTGATCAGTTCATTCGGGTGTCAGGCTGCCGCGGCGCCCTCCGATCTCTCCCACCGGAAGTCGCTGCCGTCGCACCACATACGGTGCAGGATGACGGATATTTTGCGAGCCACCGCGACCAGCGCATTTTTCATGGAACTGCGCTTGGCGATGCGGATGCCCCATGCCTTTAACGAGCACCATCGTCTGGTGTTGACCATCAATGAGTGCGCGGCTTCAAAGAGGTGTTCTCGAGCAAAGGCATCGCCACATCGGGTGATGCGCCCGTTGTAATCGACCTCTCCAGATGCGTATTTGCCTGGGGTCAGTCCAAGATGGACGCCAACATGCCGTGATTTACGACAGCGGCCTGGGTCATCGATGGTCGTCTTGAATGCCAATGCTGTCAGCGGGCCAACGCCAGGAACTGTCATGAAGCGGCGGCAAATAGCATCGCTCCGAACCAGGCGCCCAATCAGGCGGGTCAACACGTGTGCTTGTTCGCCGAGCATGCGCCGGGCTTCGAGCAATGGAACGACGAGGGCCTGTAAGTCTCCGTCAGTCACGATCAGCCCGCGGACACGTTCGTCAAAGCGGCTTTGGCCGATAAGGCCCACTTTGAATCCGAAGGTTCGAAGTGCCGCCCGAATATGATTGTTGAGGTCGCGTTGCTTGTCGAGTAGGCACCGGCGACTGCCCATCAACGCTCGTAGCTTTTGGCTATCTTCAGATTTGATGTGGACGGCCTTAAACCACCCTGTTCGCATCATTTGCGCAAGCGCACGAGCATCGTTGCGGTCCGTCTTCACAGTCTGAGCTTGCATCACGCTCTTTGCGTGCCGGGTCTCAACACAAATAACTGGTAATCCGCCTTTCGAAAGTCCCTTGTGCAGCCAGGAAGAACATTGACCCGCCTCCAGCCCAACGCGCCGCAGAGCGAGGCGGGGTATTTTTCAGCCAGGAAATTAGCGCCTCGGGTTCAGTATCCGTCACTCCTTCCCGGACGATATTTCCATCTCGATCAACGATGCAGATCGCGGTGCGCTTCAAAGACACGTCGAGTCCAGCGAAGTAATTCATCAGGATCTCCAGTTCATCTTTTTGGGCGAATCGATCGACGTATTATGCGCCCGAGAGGCCGGTGCCCGGTTACTTCATCTCGTCGCTGCACTCGGACCCGCGTGCCCCTTCGGGTCGCTATGCTCACGCTCTCCGGGTGCCATTTTCCGCTGAGGCGATGCGCCATTGGCGCACGCCAGGGCCTGCGGCCCTGGCCATCTCAACTCCAAAAGCCATGAAGAAGCGGAGGGAAGCGGGCTGCATCGTGGATTTCGCACTCTCTCGCGGAGGGGCCGAGAGGAAGAGTTTCGCGCGGCTTTGCCGTGCCGGGTTACAGGCTGCGAGAGAGGCTCGCGGCGCCCGTCGCGGAGATCCGCGATGTCCAGACAGTGTTCTCGGGTGCGCACCGGTGAGGACCGGGCAAATCTTTATGACGAAATCACCAACAAGATCATCGCCGAGCTAGAAGCCGGCCGAGTGCCGTGGGTGCAGCCATGGGGCGCCGCGGCGGCGAAGGCGCCCTTGGCGTTGCCGAAAAGCGCTGCGACTGGCCGCCAATACAGTGGCATCAACATTCTAATTCTCTGGGGAGCCGCCACTGAGCGCGCATTCACAGGTCAAAGCTGGCTTACCTTCCGCCAAGCACTGTCGCTCGGCGGTCACGTCCGCAAGGGCGAGCGCGGAACTACGGTTGTTTTTGCCGACCGCTTTGTGCCGGTCGACGAAAAGCGGCGCGCGAGCGAGAACGGTGAGGAAGCACAGGCCGTTGCATTTCTCAAGCGCTTCACGGTCTTCAACACCGATCAGTGCAATGGCCTGCCTTCTGAGATCGCAACGACGGCGCCGCCTCCGCCGCCAGGCCTGATCGAGCCCCAGGTCGAAAAGCTCATCAAGGCGACTGGCATCGACTTCCGGATCGGCGGCAATCGCGCATTCTATGTGCCAGCAGAAGACTATGTGCAGGTGCCGCCACCGCAAGCCTATTTCGAGCCGATCAATTGGCATCGAACGGCCCTGCATGAGCTGGCGCATGCCAGCGGCCATCCGTCACGTCTCAACCGCGACTTGTCGGGCAGCTACGGGACCAGGAAGTACGCGTTTGAGGAGCTGGTTGCGGAGATCTCATCTGCGTTCGGTTGCGCTTCGCTCGGCATCGTGCCCACGGTGCGACATGCCGACTACATCGGCTCTTGGCTCGAGGTGCTGCGCGAGGACAATCGCGCGATCGTGCGTGCCGCTTCGCAGGCCAGCAAGGTTGCGGACTATCTCCTTGGATTCTTGCCGGAACGGATTGTCGACATGACGGTGGAGAGAGCGGATCAGGAAGCGGCCTGAGGTCTGCTCGGTCACGGCAGGCTCGAGAGTGAGAGGGGGGCATTTTCGCGACGGGTTGGAGGCCGAGAGAGAGGCTCCGGCCGCCCGGCGTGGAGAATCGACATGACGAAGGCTGTCCAAAAGATCACCCTGTCACCCTCGCGACATTCCGTTCAACAAGCTGGTGCTCAGCCAGTCGAACGTTCGGCGCGTGAAGGCGAATTTTGATCGAGCAACTCGCGGAAAGCATCGCCCAGAGGACGCTCCTGCAAAGTCTCAATGTGCGGGGGGTTGTAGACGCGGAAGGTAATGAGACCGGCATGTTCGAGGTGCCGGGCGGCAGGCGCTATCGCGCGTTGGAGCTTTCTCGTGAAGCAGAAGCGCATGGCCAAGACCCAGGTCGTTCCTTGTGTCGTGCGCGATGGCGGCATCGCGGAAGACGACTCGCTTGCAGAGAACGACTAGCGGGTAGGCCTTCATCCGCTCGATCAGTTCCGAGCCTTCCAGACCTTGAGTGGCGCCGGCATGTCCGAGGAAGACATCGCCGCTCGGCACTTCGTAGCGCCGGCCGTCGTGAAGCAACGCCTCCGGCTGGCGTCCGTGTCGCCAAAGCTGCATGACATCTATGCCGAAGACGGCACGACACTCGAACAGCTCATGGCCTTTTCTGTCTCCGCAGATCAGACGCGGCAGGAACAGGTCTGGGAGAATGTCAGCCGCTCGGGCTACGATGAACCCTATAAAATTTGGTGGATGCTGACCGAAAATACCGCGCGGGCATCCGATCGCCGCGTGCAGTTCATTGGGCTCAAAGCTTACGAGCAGGCGGGCGACAGCGTTTTGCGCGACCTGTCCGAGCACGATGATGGCGGTTGGGTTCAGGACGTGGCTCTGCTCGACCGTCTTGTTACCGAGAAGCTGAAAGCCGAGGCGGAAGCAATTGGTGCGGAGGGATGGAAATGGATCTCAGTCGCCGTTGACTCCCCCTACGGCCACACAACAGGCCTGCGCGAGCTGGAAGGCCAACCTGTCGATCTCACCTCCGAGGAGCAGGCCACCATCGACGCTCTCAACGCCGAGCAGGCGAAGCTCGAAACCGAATATCAGGATGCGGATGAACTGCCCGAAGAGGTCGACCAGCGTCTCGGCCCGATCGAGGCGGCGCTGCTGGCACTCGAAGACCGGCCTGAGACTCACGATCCGGCAGAGATTGCTCGGGCCGACGTCTTCGTCATTATCGATTCCGAAAGACGGGCTTCCGTCGATCGAGGCTATGTCCGGCCTGAGGATCAGGCGCCTGCGACCGGTCTCGATGTCGAGCCGGGCACCGACACGTCGTCGACTTAAGGGCAGGAAGCTGGTGGTTCCGCAACGCGTAGAGCGATCTCGGTCGCAGGCGTATCGACCGAAGCCGAGGAGGATGATGAAGACCCGGCAAGGCCATTGCCAGATCGGCTCATCATCGAACTAACGGCGCACCGTACGCTGGCATTGCGGGATGCGCTGGCCGAAAATCCTGCGATCGCGTTCCAGGCGGTGCTGCACAACTTCGTGCTGACGGCCTTTTACCGGTTTGCTTCGTCCGGAGCTGCCTTGAGATAGGGCTGCGCACGCCAGCCTTTCCCGCTCAAGCTCCGGGGCTGAGGGAAAGCGCCTCGGCTAAGGCTGTCGAGGTGCGGCATGAGGCGTGGAAGGCTCGGTTGCCGAAGAGCGAGAACGATCTCTGGGATGCGCTGACGGCTCTCGATGGTGGTGCACAGACATCGCTGTTTGCGCATTGTGCATCATTTGCGGTCAACGCCGTCTATGAGCCGGCCAATCGTTACAATCAGGGCCGCGTCTCAGCCCCCGCGTCCGCACGCGTCTCGACCAGGCCAACGTGCTAGCGCGCGGTGCCGGACTCGACATGGTGCAGGCTGGTTGGAGACTGACCGTCGACAACTATCTCGGCCGAGTCACTAAGCCTCGCATTCTGGAGGCGGTGCGGGAAGCCATGGGCGAGTCGTCGGCGCAACTGATCGACCATCTGAAGAAGGCCGACATGGCCAAGGAGGCCGAGCGTCTCCTGGATGGCTCGGGCTGGTTGCCGGAGCCGCTGCGTCTTGTCGATGCCAGCCCGTCTTCGGTGGAGCCGGAAGGCGAAGCGGGCCGCTGCCACAATTCCTCGCTGGCGAGGAGGAGCCGGAGAACGGCAGCGACGAGCATCCGCAACAGCTCGACGCGGCTGAGTGACAGCATAAGGGCTGGCTCCGGCTGTCCTGCAGTTGCTTGGGGGACCGGTGCCCAGCACCGGTCCCATTTTTATTGGGAAGGGTTGAGAGCATGAGTGGGGCCGGGAAGGGTTTGAATCGCCATGGTGGTGAGAGCGCCGGGCGGTTCGACCCGTTCCTGCTCTCCGAAAGAAATCCCCATGACCGAATCTCTCGCCGGCGGCGCTGTCGCTGCGCCGCTCTCGATGCGTGCCGCTGCAGCTATCACCGCCGCTGCAGTCAGGGCTGCGCGACAGCTCTTGACCGATCTCGAACGCGGCCGGAGCATCAATGCCGCGGTCCTGCGTGGCGCCATGGAGGCTGCCTTCGGCGCCTCGGACGCGGCCGGTGCCTGGAATTGGAAGACCGCCTATGACACCTGCGAGGCGGCCACCGTTCTATTCCTTCGCAAGTTCGGTCCGGCCATCCGGACCAAGGCTGGCTCAACGGCCGCGATGCTGCCGATGCTCGCGAGAGTCGCCAGTCTCCTGCCGACCCACACGCGGCGTTCCGAGGACAGCCAGCTGCTTCAACAATTCTCGACGCCAATCTCGCTGGGCTGGCCGCATGTACCGCAGCCACGATTACACCCGCCGACTGCGTTCTGAAGCCGTCCGCGGGGACAGGCTTGCTCGCCATCTTCGCCGAGCTCGCCGGCAGCGACCTGATACTGAACGAGTTGCGGCGTTGCTCGATCATCTGTTTGCCAACGTTAAGGTGACGCGGTTCGACGCCGTCCAGATCGATGATCACCTCGATACGTGTGTCGTCCCGAGCATCGTCCTAATGAACCCGCCGTTCTCCGCATTGGCGAACGTCGATCGACGGATGGCGGACGCGGCGCTCCGGCACATCGGCTCAGCCTTGGCACGTCTTTGCGACGGTGGGCGTCTGGTCGCCATCACCGGCGCAAGTTTTGCGCCGGACAATCCGGCATGGCGAGATGCCTTCGTTCACCTCCAGGAAGTGTTTTCTGCCGCCATCGATGGAGCCGTCTGCGCGAAACACGGAACACGCATCGACACACGGCTGCTTGTCATCGACAAGCAGCACGCGGCAGACCCGAACGTTTTTCCGGCTCCGCTCGGCTTGGCCGGCGATGTCGCTACCTTGCTCGGTGGGGTGACCCAGCATGTGCCTCCGAGGCTGGCTGTTGCCGCCCCAATCGTGATCAAAGTCGCCAGGCGCCCTCCGATGTCACGATTCCTCGGCGCCTCTGCACCATGTCCGCACTCTACTTCCGGCGGCGCCGCGCAAGAAGGCGTCGAACTTTCGTACGAGACGGTCGAGTGGTCGCCGCCGGAAGGCGCCAAGCTTACGGATGCGCTTTATGAGGAATGCGGATTGCGGTCGATCCGTATTCCGGGGGCGCGCGCGCATCCGACCAAGCTTGTGCAGTCGGCTGCAATGGCATCTGTCGCGCCGCCAAGGCCATCCTATCGGCCGCATCTGCCAGCCAGTCTCGTGGCGGATGGCATCCTGCCGGAGGCCCAGCTTGAGAGCGTCATCTATGCCGGCGAGGCGCATTCCGAATTCCTCGCGGGCTCCTGGACGATCGATGCAACTTCTGAAGTTGTCGCGGCCGCGCGCGACGACGCAGAGAATGCCGTCCGCTTTCGCCGGAACTGGTTTTTGGGTGACGGCACCGGCGCGGGCAAGGGACGCCAAGTCGCCGGCATCCTGCTCGACAACTGGCTCAAGGGTCGACGCCGCGCACTCTGGATCAGCAAGTCCGACAAGTTGATCGAGGATGCACAGCGCGACTGGTCCGCGCTCGGCATGGAGCGGTTGCTCGTCACGCCGCTGTCACGTTTTCGCCAGGGCACGCAGATCGGACTTTCGGAAGGCGTCCTATTCACCACCTACGCTACGCTGCGCACCGACGAGCGCGGCGAAAAGCTTTCGCGCGTTCGGCAGATCGTTGAATGGTTGGGCTCCGAATTCGACGGAGTGATCGTCTTCGATGAGAGCCACGCGATGCAGAACGCGGCAGGCCAGAAGGGCGAGCGCGGCGACCAGGCAGCCTCTCAGCAGGGGCGTGCCGGCCTGAGGCTCCAGCACGCCGTGTCGAATGCCCGCGTCGTCTATGTGTCGGCAACCGGTGCCACCACCGTGCACAATCTGGCCTACGCTCAGTGGTTGGGTTTGTGGGGCGGCGACGATTTCCCATTTGCCACACGTGCCGAGTTCGTCGAAGCGATCGAGGAGGGCGGCGTTGCGGCCATGGAAGTTCTGGCGCGCGACCTTAAGGCGCTCGGTCTCTACGCGGCCCGCTCGCTCTCTTACGAGGGCGTCGAGTACGAACTCATCGAGCACCAGCTCACGCCGGAGCAGGTACGCATCTATGACGCCTATGCCGGCGCGTTCAGCGTCATCCATAACAATCTCGATGCCGCAATGCGGGCCGCGAAAATCACCGGCGAGACCGGCACGTCGAACGGCCAGGCCAAATCCGCCGCGCGATCGGCCTTCGAGAGCGCCAAGCAGCGCTTCTTTGGCCACCTTCTGACCTCGATGAAGACGCCGTCGCTGATCCGCTCGATCGAACGCGATCTTGACGCCGGCCACGCCGCCGTCATCCAGATCGTCTCGACCGGCGAGGCGCTGATGGAGCGCCGGCTCGCCGAGATTCCGACTGAGGAGTGGGACGACGTCCAGGTCGATATCACCCCACCCGAATGTGTGCTCGACTATCTCGCCCATTCCTTTCCGGTCCAGCTTTACGAGCCCTTCACCGGCCAGGAGGGCAACCTCTGCTCCCGGCCTGTCTATCGTGACGGTCAGCCCGTTGAGAGCCGGGAGGCTGTCGCTCGCCGGGACCGTCTCATCGAAAAGCTCGTCTCGCTGCCGCCGGTCCCGGGTGCGCTGGATCAGGTGATCCAGCGCTTCGGCACCGACATGGTCGCGGAAGTCACCGGCCGCTCACGCCGCATCGTTCGTAATGGCGAGCGGCTGGTCGTCGAAAACCGGGTCGGTTCGGCCAACCTTTCCGAGACCTCGGCGTTCATGGACGACGTCAAGCGGATCCTCGTGTTCTCCGATGCGGGCGGCACGGGCAGGAGCTACCATGCCGAGCTGTCGGCCTGCAATCGCCGCTTGCGGGTCCACTATTTGCTCGAGCCCGGCTGGAAGGCCGACGCCGCGATCCAGGGCCTCGGCCGCACGAACCGGACCAACCAGGCGCAGCCGCCGCTGTTTCGGCCGATCGCGACCGACGTGAAGGCCGAAAAGCGCTTCTTGAGCACCATTGCCCGCCGGCTCGACATGTTGGGAGCCATTACGCGCGGCCAGCGCCAGACCGGAGGGCAGGGCCTGTTCCGGCCCGAAGACAATCTAGAGAGCCAGTATGGCCGCGATGCGTTGCGCCAACTCTACACGCTGCTGGCGCGCGGCAAGGTCGAGAGCTGTTTGCTCGAAAGGTTCGAGGATGCGACCGGCTTGAAGCTAACGGATGCCAATGGGCTCAGGGATGACCTGCCGCCGATCACGACGTTCCTGAACAGGTTGCTGGCGCTCACGATCGAGCTTCAGAATATCCTGTTCACCGCCTTCGAGCAGCTATTGAGCGCTCGGATCGAGGGTGCGGTTGCATCCGGCACCTACGACGTCGGGCTGGAAACGCCCCGCGCGGAGAGTTTTGTGGTCACAGACCGGCGGACGATCTATGTCCATCCCGGCACTGGTGCCGAAACCCGACTTCTCACGATCGCCCAGCGCCAGCGCAATCATCCCGTGAGCCTTGATGATGCTCTTGCTCGTCGTTCCGACGATCGTGCCGTCCTCTTGATCAATGAGCGATCGGGCCGTGCCGCCGTCCAGCTTCCGGCTCCGAGCTTCATGCTTGATGACGGCGAGATCGAGCGGCGCGTGCGCCTGATCCGCCCCATGGAGCAGCACAGCGTCTTCCTCAAAATGATGGCGGAAAGCCATTGGGTCGAGGCCGACCGTGATGGCTTCGCCGCAGCCTGGCTGGCGGAGCTTGCCGAGGTCCCCGAGTTCACGGAACGCACGATTAACGTCGTCGCCGGCTTGTTGCTGCCCATCTTGAAGCGGCTGCCGAACGAGTCGACGCGGGTCTATCGGCTCCAGACCGATGCGGGCGAGCGCATCATCGGCCGCAAGGTCTCGGCGACCTGGGTTGCGAACGTCCTTGCGGCTGACGCGCCAGCGCTGATTCCGGACGCCGCCTTTGCAGCGCTGATGGAGGGGCGGACCGTCCTCGAGCTTGCGGAGGGGCTCCAGCTTCGTCGTGTCCGGGTGATGGGTACACTCCGCGTCGAACTGTCCGGATTCAGGGACACGGTGCGCGATCGGCTGCGCGCCTACGGCCTCTTCGGAGAGAACATCTCCTGGAAGCTGCGCATGTTCGTGCCGACCGACGCGAGCGGTGTCGAGATCCTGGCGAAGGTGCTCGAGCAGTATCCGGTCGCGCGCGTCAGTGAGCGGGAGGCCGCCTGATGCCGCGCGATGCCTCCGACCTAGTACATCGTCTCGCGCGCGATGCCGAAGCGGTGTGCCGACACTATCTTTCCAATGGCAGACGGGCGGGGAGGTACTGGGTGGTCGGCGACGTCCACAACACGCCCGGCCGCTCGATGTTCGTGCGGCTCCAGGAATCGCCAAAGGGGCCTGCCGGCAAATGGACGGACGCGGCGACCGGCGAGCATGGCGATCTCCTCGATGTCATCCGCGAAAGCCTGGGATTGCACGACTTCCGCGAGGTGACCGCGGAGGCAAGACGCTTCTTGAAATTGCCTCGCGCTGAACCGAAGTTCGTCTCAAAGCCCGTCGCTCCGGCAGCACCGGCCGGATCGCAAGAGGCCGCCCGTCGGCTCTTTGCAGTATCCAGCCCGATCGAGGGGACCGTGGTCGAAACCTATCTGCAGGGGCGCGGAATAGCCCGCGTGCACCATGGTGGCAGCCTGCGGTTTCATCCACGCTGCTACTATCGGCCGGACGAGCACCTGCCGACCGAGATCTGGCCGGCGATGATCGCTCGCGTCACGGATCTCGATGGCAGGATTACCGGCGTGCACCGCACCTGGCTCGATCCGCACGGCTTTGACCGCATTAGACTCGGCAAGGCGCCGATCGACACGCCACGACGGGCCATGGGCAACCTACTTGGCAACGCGGTTCGGTTCGGAATGTCGGACGACGTGCTTGCTGCCGGGGAGGGTATCGAGACCATGCTGTCGCTGCGCTGCGTGCTGCCGACGATGCCGATGGCCGCTGCACTGTCGGCCAATCACCTCTCAGCGATGGTGCTACCGCCGGGCTTGCGTCGGCTCTATATCGCCCGCGACGCCGATACCGCCGGAGATATGGCGCAGACCATTCTGACCCAGCGCGCAGCAGACGCCGGCATTGAAGCGATCGCCTTGTCGCCACGGCTGGGCGATTTTAACGAAGATCTGCACGTCTTCGGTCTTGATGGTCTCCAAGCGGCCTTGCGGATTCAGCTTGCGCCGGAGGACGTCGTCAGATTTTTGCATTCGTCGACGGTGCCGGCGGAATAAGGTCACGAAGGTTCGATCGACCGTGACAGCTCGGTCATGGGCGAGGCCAATACCGGAAGAGGCCGCGACCTCGGCCTTCTAGAGCGATCGGACGGCAAGCGGCCTGGGCCGGCAATGGCTGCGTCCGGCTATTTTCCGCCGCGCGCCGGCGATGCGAAGACACATCATCCGTGTATGGCCAGCGCGCTTTGCATCGCGAAGCAAAATAGCCGGCCTCCGCCATCCTCCGCTGCCGCTTCGGCCCTTCGGGTTCTGGCCTGTTCCGCCCGCCGTCTGAGTGATCGCCACGAAGGCCGCGAAGGGCGCGGCCAAACCCGGCAAAGGACCTCCTTCCATGACCGACCATGACGACGTCGAACCGCCGCACGCCTCGTCTCCAACGGACCACGTCCTCACCGAACTACAGCTCTTCGGTTACCGTCCCTTCGACGACCAGCTTGATCCGAGACCGCTTCCCGAAGGCAAGAAGATCTCCGGTGCCGTGGCCGATATCTTCGATGCCCTGGTTGCGGCCCTGAACGACACGCGGCTCGAGCCGGACCTTGACGATCTGCTCTGGTCGACCGTCAACTTGTTCCATCGTGCCGTCGACCGCATCGAACGCCAGCTCGACGACAACGAGCAGGCGCAGCACAAGAGCCAGCGCGAGCAGAACGGCTCCGAAGTACGATCGGTCGAACTCGAGCGCCTCACGGCTGAAGGCATCACGCTCATCGAGCGCCGCAATTGCTTAGAACTCTTCCGCGACCAGGCGATCGAACGCTTTGAAGTCCACACCGGCTCGTTCTGGCGTCCTCGATCCGGATCATTGGTCAACCACCGCACGCTCACCGCGGCAATGATCGACTCCCGCGACTTCATCGCAGCGAAACGCCGCGCCGAAACCGAGGTCCTGGTGCCGCCAGGATCCAAGATCGCACTCACCGGCGGGCTCGACTTCAACGACCATCACCTGATCTGGGATCGCCTCGACAAGGTTCATGCCAAGCATCCCGACATGGTCCTGCTCCATGGCGGCTCGCCGAAAGGCGCCGAACTCATCGCCTCCAAATGGGCGATCAATCGCAAGGTATCGCAGATCGCCTTCAAGCCCGACTGGACCAAGCACGCCAAGGCGGCCCCCTTCAAGCGTAACGACGCCATGCTCGAGCTCCTGCCGATCGGCGTCATGCACTTCCCGGGCACGGGAATTCAGGACAACCTCGCCGACAAGGCCAGGCGGCTCGGCATCCCCGTCTGGAAGTTCGGTGGCGCATGAGCGCCGTCTTGCTAGCGTCTAAGACGACCGAGTTGCACGCAGCAACTCCGCCTCGTTTTGACATTACGTCCGAGGCCGCGCCGCAGTGGTGGTGGAAGGCGCGACTAGTACATCCATGCATTGGTGCCACCGCCATGGTCGCCCTTGGGCTTGTTCTCAACACGCTCGGCATCGGGTTGTTCTGCTGGCTGATCTTTGCGCTGACGGTCTATGCGTTGCCTTTTTTCGCCGCACTCAGTATCGGGATGTTGGCGTTTCATGGTGGAGCCGGCGTCATCGGCGCGCTGCTTATCGGATTGGCCTCCGGCGCACTGACGCTTGCTGTCGCTCAGGTCGCCGTCGCGGTCTGTCGGTCCCGGACGTTGCGCATCGTGATCGCAACCGCATCCACTGTCCCTGCAGCTATCGCTGGCTATCATGTGGCGTTTGTCCTGTCGCAGATCGGGTGCCTTCGCTGGCTTGGCGCGAGGTCTTCGCTTCCTAAGTGCGGTTTGCATCGGCGGCACGGCATGGACGCGCTTGACCGTTTTCGCGGAGACTCGCCCGTTGCTGTCGGTCGGGTGGCGGAGAACATGCCTCGACCGGTGCTCACAGCAGCCACGCTCGAGCGATGACGCTTCGTCGCCATCATCGGTCGAGCAAGGTCGCAAAGGGCGCCACGTTGAACGAGGGATCATCGAGCTTGGGGGAGAGGTAACGCCGCTTTTCCTCGTAGCCTTTTGACCAAGTCCCCAATCTCCGCCTGGTCCACATTGCTGCAGTGGAGCGGCGCGCCCGCGCCCGATCATTCCTTCCGGGACAACACCGCCCTTTGCGGCAGATTATTTCTCTTCATACGCCCAACCGTTCCGACCTCTTGTGGAGCTCAACCGAGATTCGCCAAGTCTTCTCCTTAAGATTGCGGTTCAGCACGCGGACGCACGTGGCCTCTTTGATGGCTTGATCTGGCCGAAGACCGGCTGCGCCTCGATCGCCTGAGCCGCAACGCCGTTGATGCGACTTTCTTCCCCTGGGCTTCGCCCATTCCTCGCGAGGCAAGAAAGTCGCAACAACGGCGTCCTTCGCTGCGCTCCGGCCCGCGAGCGGGTGCGTCGCCGATCGTCCTCGGCCTCTAGATCGCCATCGAGGCCGCGGTGGTCGCGGGCTCGAAACACAACAGGAGAAGTGAGATGGCTAACATCGGTTCTTTCAAGAAGATCGGCAACGATTTCCAGGGCGAGATCGTCACTCTGAGCCTGCAAGCCAAGGGCGTCCGTATCGTCGCCGAGACCAACCGATCCAACGACAACGCTCCCAGCCACCGCATCTACGTGGGCCGCGCCGAGATCGGCGCAGCCTGGTCAAAGCGCTCCGAAGAGGGCCGCGATTACCTCTCGCTCAAGCTCGACGACCCCTCGTTCAACGCGCCGATCTACGCGAACCTGTTCGATGACGAAGGCGGCGAGGGCTACACGCTGCTCTGGTCGCGGCCCCGCAAGAACGGCGAGTAGACGCTCCGCCAAGCCCCGTCCGGTCCGCCGGGCGGGGCTTCCTATCCATGGCATGCTATCAAGCGGTGACGGACTGGTAGTCCGGTTAACCCCCAACCGCGGCACAAGGACGGGCACCCTACGAGGTCGTAGATGGGCCAGAAGCCGACCAGCGTTCTGAATCAGCGACGAGCCAACTGGAGCGGCTTCGCTGTTTGCAATGTTCCTATGGAAGGCGATGGCAGATTGAAACACTGGGGCCGGTGGCCGTTCGCATTTCGACAGAAATCGCGAGCACTCATTGTCAATCAAGAAGCACCCAGAGCCGCGCGATCCTGCCGCCGGTGAACTCTGCAGCGTCAGCCCCGGTGACCGCTACCGGACCGCCGTCCGGTCCAGCATGCCAACGCAACAAGCCAAAACCATGATGACCGAGCGCGACGCCGTCGGGCTTAAAGGAAAAAGTCGGTCCAAACTGGTCGAGCAGCTTGCCCGCAACAGCGCTGATCGCCTCCCTGCCGAGAACATGACCGGATCATCGACGTAGAGTTCTGTTAGCGCGCGCGCTCGATGATCCGGATTTCTTTCGTTAAAGACGCGCTGGAGGTTGGATCGTAGCAGGAGATCATAATTGATATCTGACATGGCATTCCTAGTTCTTTGAGATGCTGTGACGTTCAATTTAGGCCGATAAGCCGCCATCGATGGCGAGCGTCGCGCCGGTGATGAAGCCTGCTTCGGGCTCGACCAGGAACGCAGCGGCCGCGGCTACCTCTTCGGGCGTGCCATAGCGTTTGAGAGCGAGGCGGGCCTTGAGCATGTCACCCAGGCTTCGGTCGGCGCCATGCCGGTGTCGATCGGACCGGGCTTAATTACATTGGCACGGATGCCGCGAGGGCCGAGGTCGCGCCGCCCAGCTGCGCGTGTAGGCTGCGACGGCCGCTTTGGTCGCGACATAGTCGGCGACGCCGGCGAACACGGTATGATGCATGGCGCCTGCCGTGCTGATCGACGCGATGCTGCCGCCGTCGCTCATCAGCGGTACGGCCGTCCGAACGACGTTCGCGACCGAGCGGAGGTTAATGTCGAACTGCCGATCTAGTGCTAAGATGCCCCGCCTTGGGTCGCTGATCGAGCCCGTAACGAACACGCCGGCAGAGTTGACGATGATGTCGAGGCCGCTGAGCGCCGCATGGGCTTCACTTACCATCGCCACGACCTCTTCCATCTCGGTATGATCGGCTCGTAGCGCTACGGCGCGGACGCGCTCCGATTCGGCAAGTCGGCGGACGGCTTCGGCCTCCGCATGTGACGAGGCGTAGCTGAACGCCACGTCGGCTCCCTCCTTGGCGCGGGGCTGCACGATAGCTGCTCCGATGCCGCGGGAGCCGCCGGTCACCAACGCCTTCTTGTTTGCTAACGAACGCATCACGATGTGCTCCTGGGTCGCGGTGCCAGCATCAGACGAGGCGCGAGCCGCCGTCGATGTTCAGAGTGGCTCCGTTCATGAAGCCGTTGGCCATCAGGAAAACGACCGCCGCGCCCGCTTCGTCCGGGGTACCCAACCGATGGAGCGGCAGCGTCTGCCGCAGCTGGGCGACTATGAATCGCGTCCGTCGCCCAATGCTTTTCCGAGCAGCGTCGTGTCGATCGGACCGGGCGAGAGGGTATTTACCCGACGCGGAGCAAGTTCCAGCGCCAGGCCACGCGCCAGCGACTCCATCGCCGACGAGGCTGCGGCGAGCACAGCCGTACCGTAGCCGTTGGGGCGATCGCCGAGTGCGCCTGAGATAAAGGTAATCGACGTGTTGGGGGCGAGACGTTCGCCCAAGGCCCGCAGGACGTGGACGGCAGCCCACACGCGCTCGTCGAACGCCCGATGCAGCCGAACGAGATCGGCTTCCAGCACCTTGCCAACAGCGAAGCTGCCGGCCAACAGCACCAGATGATCAACGTGTGCCACGTTCCTAAGGGCCGCATCGATCGTATCGGGGCGGGTCACGTCCGCACTCAGCCAACCGGCCAAACCGTGTTTGGCAGCGACCTGGGCGGCGCGCACTGGGTCCGATCCGAGCACGGTCACCTCGGCGCCGGCCGCTTTGGCCTGGATCGCGGCCGAGAGGCCGATGCCGGACGTACCGGCCACAATCAGGACCTTTTGGCCCTCGATTTGGCTTGGATGGGAATTGATTTGTCATCTGTCGAACTCCTTTAGGCACACGCGTGAATGCTCAGAGTTTCGATTTACGGGCACGGGACTGGATTGATAATTGTTCCCGATTTCGCTTTACTGATGCCATGGCGGCACAAATCGGTTTGGAGCGGCTGACGGGGCTGATCGCATTCGCGCGGGCCGCCTCGCTGGGCAGCTATACGGCGGCGGCGCGGGCGCTCGGTGTGTCGCCGTCGGCGGTGAGCAAGAGTGTTCAGCGGCTCGAGCAGCAGTTCGGCCTTTCGCTGTTCACCCGGACGACCCGGTCGCTCACGCTGACCCCGGAGGGGCGCGACCTCCATGAACGCGCAATGCGTCTGTTGCGTGAGGCGGAGGAGATCGAGCAGGCGGCGTTGGCGACACGCGCCGAGCCAAAGGGCACAATTAGGATCGCTGCACCCTTGCCGATTGGTGTCCACGTACTGGGACCTGCCCTACCGGGTCTGTGCGAGCAGTATCCGCAATTGCGGATCGACCTCAGGCTCGCAGATCGGTTCGTCGACGTCGCCGAAGAAGGTATAGACGTGGCTATCCGCGTTGGTGATCTTGCAGATACCCGTCTTCTCTCGAAAAAACTGGGACCGCATCGACTTTGCGCCTACGCTGCTCCATCCTATCTGGAGAAGCTCGGGACACCCCAACATCCGGACGAGCTCTCTGGTCATAGATGCGTCAACTTTCGCTTTCAGAGCTCGGGTCAATCGCTCCGATGGCCCTTTCTTATCAGTAGGGACATCGTGGAGTTCGTTCCTGATGCTGCTATCACGGTGGACACCAGCGATGGCGTGTCGGCGGTACTGATCGCAGGCGGTGGCATCGGCATCTCGGCGACCTACATAGCCGCTCCGCATGTCGCGCGAGGTGAACTGGTGCCCATACTCGAAGACTACGCGCTAGACCGTTCGTCGGTTACAGCCGTCTGGCCCGAAAGCCGGCGTCACAGCCCGAATGTGAAGGCAGTTCTCCATTTCCTTACTGAGCTTTGGCGATGATATCGGCGTCCCAAATCAGAGCATCGCACCCGTACTTCCAGCCGCTAACTGCTCGCACACAAAAGGACTTGGGGCTTCCGAGAGCCTATTAGCCATTGGCCTCCGAGCTTGTCGCTGACAGCAAATCAACCCGGCGAAGCCGCTGAGGGTCAAAACCGGTAAAGCTTACCCGAGGTAGATGTTTTTCCGCATGACCGTCAGCAGCCGACGTCGCTTTATGCGTACACGCCCCAGAAGAAAGTGAGACCCTCGGCATCTAGCCGCTTCCAAATGGAAGAACGGCAAACAATTACTTCTTCTTGCGATTCGGTCGGATCGGCTTGCGACCCTTAGGCAACGTCTTGGGCGTCGTCGCTCCTTTGGGAGGCTGAACAAAGAATTCCGATAATTGAACACCAAGCGTTTCCGCCAGGCGGTCGAGCAGGTCAATCGTCGGGTTCTCCGATTGCCGTTCAAGGCCGCCCATGTATGATCGATCGATCCCGGCATCGTATGCCAATTGCTCTTGCGGAATGCCGCGATCGACGCGGATCCGGCGAACATTCCAGGCCACAAGCGCACGAGCTTTCATGCGCAAAGGCAGCCATTTGGTCGCCCATCAAACCACTGGCTATAACCGATCTATTTCGATAGTTTAGCCCATAAGAGAGGCTAAGGCTTCGATGAACCGATGTATCATAAATGAATAGACCGCCAGTTGACCCCGAGGTTGCAGATGCGGCGCCGAATGAATCGGCGATGACGGCCTATGACGAACAGCATGTCGTCACGTACATTCGCCTTCTGCAGGCGGAGGGCGAGGGCGCGGACTGGCGCGAAGTGGCTCGAGTGGTCTTGCACATGGACCCAGAGCAAGAGCCGGACCGTGCGCGGAGCGCATATCAGAGTCATTTAGCGCGCGCCAAATGGGTGACTGAGCAGGGGCGTCTCTTGCGTGGCGCGAGCTGAAAATAGAAGAAAATCACCGACTGGCGACTTGCAGGCAGACGATTTTCTCCCGTTATCCGGTGGTCATTTTCGTGCACCACGTGGTGCCAAACTAGGGGCTTCCTACAACCGCTTCGTTCATACCTATTGCGCCGCAATCCTTGTTAGCTGCATGCAATGGGGCGGAAGAAATGCCTGAATTCGACTGGCGGTCGCCGGATTCCTACAAGAGCCTACAAGACGCCGAAATCACCGACATCGCCTGGGAATGTCTTCGCCGCAACGCGGACTATCGACGCGACTTTGAGGCGACGATCGCCAACAGTCCTGATGGCCAAGTGACACCAGAATTCAGGAGGAGGTGGGGCATCTGCTTTCGCCCATGACCCGCAGAGGTCCTTCGACGAGCAGACGATCGTTTGGGCACCTGAGGTTCTAGCGACGGTCGTTCCAGTGACGGTTGCCTCGGCTGCCGATCGCAGTTCGGCGTCTTTGCCATTGCTCGACCTTACAGCCGGTCAGGTGCGCCGTGCCGCCGATGGCTGGCACGCTGTGCTGCGTATCAGCGCCGTGGATCACCGTGTCTGGTCCAAAGAACCGCCGGTGCTCGGCGTGTCATACGCAGCCAAATTGCCGTTTGACGGCGATTTGGAAGCTCGCGCGTATGCAGCCCGACGGTTGTGGCGCGCAATGAATGGACGCGCGCCAGGTCCTGCATTTCACAAACTATCTAAACAGCGGCGCGAACGACTGAGCGCCGCGATCCGTGCGCTCGATGCTCGCAGCGCCGGCGGTAACTATCGCACGATCGCCGAAGCGCTGTTTGGAAAAAAGCGCATCCCTGAACGCGCCTGGAAGACGCACGATTTGCGCAATCGAACGGTCCGCCTGGTGAAAGGCGGCTTCGCGTTGGCTCGCGGAGGTTACCGCAAACTTCTGCGGCCCGGCCGCAGGGACGAATAACCTCTCGACCGAGGGGTATCGAAAATCATACCCTCAAAATTCGGCATCCCCCTCCGAGATCGCGCTTCTCCATGATGACCGCACACACGCCGACGCCGCCATGCGCGGTGCGCTGTCACCTTGGAGTTCTCAAATGTCCGATTCGACGGCCGGTTTACCTCCACGCTTCCTGCGGACACCGGAGGCTGCGCGTTACCTTGGCCTCTCCGGTCGCACGCTCGAGAAGCACCGCACGTATGGCACCGGGCCGACGTATCGGAAGATCGGCGGACGTGTCGTCTACGCCCTGGATGACCTGAAAGCATGGGCTGATCTCGGCGCCAAGACGTCGACGTCCGACCCCGGGAAAGGGACCGTGCTGCCGGCCAAGAAGCATCCGGTGCTGCGCCCGTATGCCGGCCAGGAACGTCGCTGACGTCAGCGTGAGAGCAGTGACCATGCGGCGCAAACAGCATTCCGAGCGCGACCAGCTGAAGCTCTTTCGAGCGCTGCCCGGCGATCTTGCACCGCGCGACGCGCAGGATCTGATGGCTTATCCTTTCTTCTCGCTAGCAAAAACAAAGCGCGTTATGCCGATGAATTTCCGTGCTGGAACGATAGCGATTCGTGTCGAAGCCGTGCCGGAACACGGCATGGCAACCATTTGGGATGCAGACGTTTTGATCTGGGCTGCATCCCAAATCGTCGAAGCGCGTGATGCCGGATTGAAGACGTCGCGCCTGATGGCTGCAACGCCGTACGAGATTTTGACGTTTGTCGGCCGCGGCACCAGCGCGCGTGACTATGACCGGCTGAAGGCCGGTCTCGACAGACTTCAGTCGACAACTGTGATGACGTCGATCCGTCAGCCGACAGAACGGCGACGACATCGCTTCTCCTGGATCAACGAGTGGAAGGAGACGGCCGATGCAAATGGCCGTCCATTTGGGATCGAGTTGATTCTGCCGGATTGGTTCTACGCGGGCGTAATCGATGACGCGCTCGTGCTGACGATCGATCGCGCCTATTTCGATCTTACGGGAGGACTTGAGCGCTGGCTTTATCGTCTTTTGCGCAAGCATGGCGACCGTCAGGACGGCGGCTGGAGTTTTGACCTTGTGCACCTGCATGCCAAGTCCGGCACCATCTCGCCGCTCAAGCACTTCGCTTACGACGTACGTCAGATCGTCCAGCGTCAGACATTGCCCGGCTATCAGCTCGTGCTCACACGCGATCCTAGCGGCTCCGAGCGGCTGAATTTCACGCCAACGCTTCTTGACCCCTTAACGGCACGCCTGCGCCGGCGCGGTCTCATTCCAAATTCGGAGGACAACCTGTGAATCAGCTCGTGCTATCGGGGACCGCAACCCTCGTGCTATCGGGGACCAAATCCTCGTGCTATCGGGGACCGGAATCGAGCTTAGGTGTTTGTTTCCCGGCGCTGTACAGCCGCTCTAACTTTACTAACATACTGACACTAACTTCTTGTTGTGAATCAGTACGTTGTGAACAAGTCGGCCGCGCGTGCAACGAGGATGCCTCATGCATCCACTCTCGCACGCGCAAAGCTTCGCTGCAATGCGATTCTTGTCGCCGCTGCACGCGCGCCAACGCGATCGCGCGCAAGTCTTCGCGATCACTGACGTCAACATCATCGCCTGATGCGCGTCACGTCCCTTTGGAGCCACGCGCTCGTCGAGGAGAACTCGCTAACATCCGTGGTTGGCACGACGGCCACCACAAGCCGGAATCTGGAGAATGGGCGGTCAGGCTAACCAGCGCCGTGCTTGATGGCTTCAATGGTCTGCATGAAGCCGCCGGCAAGAAAAGTTGCGATCTCACCCAAATCCCCGTCTCCTCGGGAGACGCTGCTCCGCCTTGGCGGAAGGAGAAGGCGCGCGTGGAAGCGGCCGGGTCGCGGAGGCCCCTACATCGCCGCAGCGACCCGGCCGCGCTTGCCGCCGGCGCCAAACCGGAACGTGGTGCCACTACTCCAGATCTTGTGCAGCAGCACGGCGAGCGCACGCGCCACGGCCGTCGCGGCGCGCTTCAGACCCTTCTTCCTGGCGAGCCGCAGGCCCCACAGCCGCAGCTTAAAGTTCTTCGGAATGCGCGTGAGAATCGCGATCGCGGCCTCATACAGCATCGCCCGCGTCAGCTCGTCACCGCATTTGGAGATGCCCCCGATCCGGTCGGTCTGTCCGGATTGGTGGCGCCGTGGCGTCAATCCAAAATGCGCGCCGACGTTGGTCGACTTCCTGAATCGGGCCGGATCGTCGACAGTTGCGGGGAATGTCAGCGCCACCAGCGCGCCGACACCGGGCACGGTCATCATCCGCCGCACTGCATTGTCGCTGCGCGCTGCCGCCAGCGCCAGGCGGTGCGGTTTTGCCAGCTGCAGCCGCATCGCCTTGCGAGCGTCCAACAATGGCGCCGCAATCGCTTCCAGCTGCTTCTTTCCGGCCACGATCTCGCGCACGCGCCCATCAAAACGGCCGACCGAGATCTCGCCGACCTTGAGGCCAAATGGGCGCAACAGGCCGCGGATCATATTCTCCATGTCGAGCACCTTGCCCAGCAACGCCTTGCGTCCGACCAGCAGCGCGCGCAGCGTTTGCGCGCCCTCCGACTTGACATGGACGGCCCGGAACCAGCCGGTCCGCATCATCTGGGAGATACCTTTGGCGTCGTTGCGATCGGTCTTGTTCAGCATCGCGTTCCGCGCCGCCTTGGCATGCCGGGTTTCGATGCAGATCACGGGGAGGCCCTTTTCGAAAAGCGCCGTGAACAGCCAGGCGCTGTACGAGAACGCTTCCAGCCCGACGCGCTTCAGGTGGATGCCCCATTCCGCCAAAAACAGCTCGATTGCGTCCGGATCGGTCTCGAGTTTTGCTTCCCGGACGACCTTGCCGTCGCCGTCCACCACGCAAATATTGGTCGCCTCCAGCGACACGTCGAGCCCTGCATAGAAGTCCATCATGCGCCTCCACCGCTGATCGCCGGCACGCACCGCGCGTTCCGTTCGCGAATCGTTGTGAAGCATTTTCGCAGCAGCACGGCTGGCGAGGGGGCACCGGTCAGTACCCTGGCTAACCAGAAATCCTTCGGATTTCTTTTAACGGATCAGACGATCGGCCGTATTGGAGGTGACTGTCGGCGGGGGGCCGTCAATCCTGCTCTCCGGCAGAAGCCGTGCCAGTTTGTCACCGCCCCCAAAGCTCACCGCACCCCGTTCCAGCATCAGAGAGCGGTGGCATGAGCGATCTCACCGAAGTGGAAGTGCTGTGGCTCGAGAAACGGATCGAAAACCGGATTCAGTTCGGCCGCATCGTCAAGGAACGGAAGCTCGATAGCCACCGGCGCGTCCTGTCATTTGCACCCGACAGCATCTTTGCCTTCGTCCGATGGACCTCCAATGACTTTGGAACCATCATTTCGCGGATCGACATCCTGCGTGCAGTCGCGCCGGGACGCCGCTGCTCGACCGTTCCTCATGTGACACCCGGCGGAGAGATTCTGCTGCGTCTGTCCGGCTGGCCGAAGGTCGAGCGCGTGCTGCAAATGATCGATGCCGTTGAGGCACTCGGCATCGATCCCGCTGATGTCGCGCCTGATCATTGGCATCACGTTCATAACCGTCTGTCCGTCAACGAAAACCCGCGTCCCTACACCAAGGCACGCTACCAGGCCTGGCTTCACCGTCAGAGGGTGATGCGATGATGGGCCGCCTGAAGACGCTGACCGTGACGTTTGGCGCCGCTGCTGCGCTCGTCGCGACGATCATGCTGGAGCCACTTCCGCTCTACATCTGGAATGCATCGGCAAGCGTGCCTATCGGTCTCTACCGTTTACGGCCGAGGATGCGCTTCGATGTCACCGAGCTGGTCGCCGTTCAGCCGCCGGAGCCGCTTGCGACCTTTCTCGACCTGAACGGCTATCTGCCGATCGGTCTCCCCATGCTCAAACGCGTCTTGGCGCTTCCCGGCCAAACGGTCTGCAGAAGTGGGCTCACGATTTCGGTCGACGACATCGCCGTGGGCGAGGCGAGGGATCGCGACAGACGCGGCCGGCCGCTGCCGAAGTGGCAGGGCTGCCGCGTGGTCGGAGACGGCGAGCTCTTTCTCATGAACTGGCAGTCTCACGACTCTCTTGATGGCCGATATTTTGGATTCTTGCCGGCGTCGGCAGTGATCGGCCGTGCGCTGCCCCTGTGGACGTGGGAGGAGTGATCGTGCGTGTTCCACGCTCTTACTCCGCCGTTCCTCTGTTCGATCGATCGCGGGACCATTCCTCCGTCCCGACCAACGCTTGCAGGGCCGACGCGCGCCGAGGCAGTCAAGGGCGGCCGCATGGCCGGCGCGAAGCGGCTTTCCCCTGGAGGGACGGGAGCACGACGGCATGCTTGGCTCGGTCGGGCGTGCGTGTTTGGGCTGTCGTGTCGCTGCTGCTTGTTTTCGCTGCGTCGGACAGTGCTGCTCTAGCCGAGAGTGGATTAGTGTTAGCTCAAGCGGTTGCTCAGGCAAGCAACCCGTTTGCAGCTTTCGTCGACGAAGCCTCGAAGCGTTTTGCAATTCCGGTGAACTGGATCGGTTCGGTCATCAACGTCGAAAGCGCTAGAGACGTGCACGCCAAGTCGCCCAAAGGCGCAATGGGCCTAATGCAGATCATGCCGGCGACTTGGGCGGAACTTCGCGAGCGCTACGATCTCGGGAACGACCCCTACGACCCGCGCGACAACATTCTGGCCGGCACGGCATATCTGCGCGAACTGCTCGACCGGTACGGCTCGCCTGGCGTGTTTGCCGCATACAACGCGGGACCATCTCGCTATGAAGAGCATCTCGCAGGCGGCTCTCTGCCAGAGGAGACGCGAGCCTACGTCGCGAAGCTTGCAAATCTACTTGGCATCGAATTGCCGCCGAGATGGACGTCCAGCGGACAGTCAGCAGCAGCTGCAACGCTATTCGTTACGCGATCCGGTCTTATGAAAACACGCGTTCGGTTGCCGGCGCACTTGCCGTCGGGCGGCGTCACAACTGCAATCTCTGCGCCCGATGTTTCGCCCATGGTCCCCCGGCCAATCGGCATGTTCGTCCCTCGATCGGATTCGGGAGCATCGCAATGACCAAGTGTGCGGGTTCGCAAGCTGATGGCGTATGGGCGATGCCTTCGGCCCGCGCTCTACTCGTCGCTTCGCTCCTCACCGAGCCACCCTCCGGGTGTCTCGGCCCTTCGGGTAACGATCGCTATCGCAAGCGCTCGGAAACAGTGTGGGCCTCGCAAGTTGGCTGCCAAGTCGCTGCTGCTCTTTCGCAATGAATCGGCCCCCAGGCGACGTTTTCGGGCAGGCGCTATTGGAGGATCCACTGCAATGACCCGAACTGCATTTTGTCGCAAATCGCCGCGAGTACCGAGAGTTTGCCTTGCAGGTTGGGCCCCGGGAATCCGCGACCAGGAGAACACGACGGCAGGACGGCTCTTCAAATCGGGCTTCGAGATAGCGGTGCACGGGGATAACGCGGCCGTGGCCGAATCCGGAGCCTGGTGCAACGACTTGGAAGGTCGTTGCCGAACAGGAGAGCTCCGATGAAACTCTATGTTGGATTGCTCGTCGGAGCGGTTGCCCGAGGGGCCTACGAAGCTCGGATACGTGAGCTGATCGAGCACTGCGATCCGATTTTTGTCATGCTGGACGCCGCCCCTCGGGGACGAGAGCGCCGGACTGCTTGGACAGCCCTGTTATGAACCTGATGAAGAGCATGCTGCGGCCTAAGTGCTGAACGCGAAGGAACGCATGGACCCCGCCTGGTGAATGCCACTGCAACGCGGTGTGGTGACGTTTGTGCGTCGTAGATGGAGGGAAGCAGCGATGCTTATTCTGCGAGGAGTCGATGAAAAGCCTAGGAAAAAGTTGACTTTGCCCGCCCGTATGCGTCCGGCCGCTGCACGTGGCGTCAGGTCTTGACATGATCAGCCGGCTTCCAGCTCCACGGCAGCAATTCGTCGAGACGGTTGACGGGATGTCCGTCGATCATCCTCTGCAGCACGTCACGCAGGTATGCGTAAGGTTCGACGTCGTTGAGCTTGCAGGTCGCAATCAACGAACAGACGACTGCCCAGCGCTGCCCACCGCCGTCGCTGCCGGCGAACAGATGGTTCTTGCGGCCGAGCGCGACGGGACGGATCGCGCGTTCGACGGGATTGGTGTCGAGCTCGACGCGGCCATCATGCAGGAATCGCGTCAATCCATGCCAGCGCGAGAGCGCATAGCGGATTGCTTCGGCGAGCGTGCTGCGACCCGACACGAGCCGGAGCTGCGCATCCAGCCAAACATTCAGAGCGTCAGCGATTGGCTTGGAGAACGTCCTGCGCTCAGCAAGCCGGTCAGCGGGCGATCGTCCGCGGATACGCGCTTCGATCGCGTAGAGTTCGCCGATCCGGCGCAAGGCGTGTGTTGCCACAGGCGACCCGGTGGCCTCGGCTACGTCGTAGAACTTGCGGCGAGAGTGGCTCCAGCACGCGGCGAGAGTGATCCCCTCCTTGTCGGCCAGCTGCTCGAAGCCAGCATATCCGTCGACATCCAGGATGCCCCTGAAGTCCGCAAGATGCGCGACGGGTCGCTCGGCTCGGCGATCCGGGGCGAACAAATAGATTGCGGCCGGAGGCTCGGGTCCACCCCATGGCCGCTGGTCACGGGCGTAGACCCAAAGCCGCGCCGTCTTGGTTCGTCCGCGACCGGGATCGAGCACGGGGATCGGCGTGTCGTCGGCAAACAGATGGTCGGACGCGAAGACGTTCTTGCACAGTCGTTCGTGCAGCGCCTCGAGCCACCAGCATGCGCCGCCGACCCAGCCGGCGAGCGTCGAACGACAGAGATCGACGCTGTGGCGGGCAAGGATCTGAGACTGTCGATAGAGCGGAAGGTGATCGCAGTACTTGCTTATCAACACGTGCGCAAGCAGCGCCGGCGTTGCAAGGCCGCCGGCTATCACCCGCTCCGGCGCGGGTGCCTGCATCACCCTGTCGCAGGCCCGACAGGCGTATTTGGGACGCGTGGTGCGCACGACACGAAGCTGAGCGGGCACCCAGTCCAGCATCTCGCTAACGCTTTCGCCAACCAGGTGAAGAGTGCCGCCGCAGCAGTTGCAGACCTCACTTTCGACATCGAGCCGAACGTCTTCGCGCGGCAGGTGATCCGGCAAAGCTCTGCGTCGCGCTTGCGCCGTCGGAGCTTCGGAGATGACCGCCGGCTGGCCTTCCTGAACGCGGGCAATGTCGCTGTCGATATCTTCCAGGCCGAGCGCGAACTGATCGGGATCAATGCGCTCGGAGCTGCGTCCGAACTGCATTCGCTGCAGCTGTTTGATGATCGATTTGAGGCGCTCGATCTCAGTATCGCGGTGGTCAATGGCAGCGGCAATGTCGCACACCAGACGCTGCAGAAGCTCAGGATCGCAAGGAAGATTGTTGAGATCGAGCTGCATGTCCGATGGTACTCGAAGATGCTGATTCGTAGAAGAATCGCTGCCCAGTTCAGCCCTGTTTTTTGCGCGCCATCTCTTTGTTCAGCCGGCAATCGCGGGCTTCCAAACGCGTTCCGGAACGCGCCAATCGATGCCCTCGATCAGCATCGCGAGCTGCGCCGGTGTGAGCGTAATCGAACCGTCATGGCCGGCCATCACGGGCCACACGAAGCCATCTTGGTCGATGCGTTTGGTGAACAGGCAAAGCCCGTTGCCGTCCCAGAACAGGATCTTCAACACCGATGCCTTCTTGCCGCGGAAGGCAAAGAGATGACCGCAGAACGGATCCTTCTTCAACACGTCCTGGACAAGCATCGCGAGCCCGTCCATGCCTTTACGCATGTCGGTGTAACCCAACGCCAGATGCACCTTCACGCCCGCAGGAACGAACATCATCGTGCAATCTCTCCGCTCTCGATCTGCGCTCGCACAGCATCCGGATCGCTACCAACTGGAGAAAAGACGCGACCTCCATCGGCAAGCTCAACGGCCACCATTCCCTCGGGCGAACGGACGAGGTTGCGCAAAACCCGCGTCTCGGCTGCGGTGTCGGCGAGCGCGACGCGGGCGAGTTTCGAGCGATTCGTTTGCCCAATTCCAAATTGCACGCGCCAGCGGAACAGCAGCCCAGTGACGATCCCGTGCTTGCGCGCGACGGCGGACACTTTGGCGCCGGGTTGCTCGGTTTCCCTTGCGATCGCCAGCTTCTCCTCGTCGCTGAAGAAGCGCCGGAGGGGTGCGGCGGGCGCCGCCAGATCGCCGATTTTCGCGGCTGTCAAGCGGCGTTGGGGAGCTGAGTTCCTGGCACTAGTGCTAACGGCCGGGCGGGCGGAGGGATGAAGATGCGCGCGCCAGTCGATTTCGACCTCGCCGGCGGCCAACCGGTCACGCCATTTGCGCAGCGCGTAGGGCGACAGGGACAGCGCCGCGGCATATTCGCGTACGCCCATGCCGCTCCAGTTCATCGCCTCGACGTGCATGGCCCAGAACGCCTGCATGGCGCGATTGCGCACGTCCGTGGTCACGCTAAAGCGTCGTCGCCGACGTCTTCGCAGCACGTTTTCTCGCTCTTCACGGCGCTGCTCCCGGCGCAATTCCGTCTGATATTCCGCGAGTTTCCGTGCGGTCTCCTCACCGACGAGCTGCTTCAGCCAACGCCGAAACGTATTCTCAGTGAGACGTTGCTGACGACAATATTTGCGGATCCCGAGACCGCTTCGGCGCCACGCTTCGATGTGCAGCGACCACCACTCGCGTCGAGCTTTGTTCTGGAAGTGTTTCGGTCCCACCGGAGAATCTCCACAGCAGCAGAGAACCCGAAATGGAACGACATGACACGAGGAGGAAGGTGTGCAGAGACCGGACGGTTACGACCACGACGGCAGGACGGCGAGATAAAAGGGGCTCGCCGGTCGAACCGCAAGCCATTGACATGGCTTGGGTTCCGGCGTGCCGGTCGGTCGGGGCGCGTGCCGCGCTTTGTGTTTTGTATAATGCAATCAAAGGCGACTTTGGCACCATATACGATTTTGATCGTTGGGAGGCCCTGCCGTGAGCGTGGGCGACAGCGATCTGCGTGTTCGGCCTGGGCGCATTCGAAGCACCCGCGCCGAAACAAAAGAGCTTCATCAACCAGGTACTGTGCGCTGCGAAGAAGGCCGGGCACTCCTCGCGTCAGGCTGCAGCCGGCAGGCGTTCGGCGGCCTACGGACGCTCGACGTTTGGCCGCGGCCGGCTCGCCTTTAGCCGCGCCAGATTGTTCAGCCCGACCCGGCGCGTCGTGGTGAAGGCGCGCGTGGTTCGTCACAAGGGACGAGCCTTTCGCTCAGCACCTCTGATGGCTCATCTCTCATATCTGAAGCGCGATGGCGTGACCCGAAGCGGCGAGCGAGCCGAGATGTTCGATACCGGCGGCGATCATGCTGACGCCGCGGCTTTCGCCCATCGGTGCAAGGATGACCGGCATCATTTCCGCTTCATCGTCTCGCCCGAGGATGCCGGCGACATGACCGACTTGAAGGCTTTCACTCGCGATCTCGCCAGGCAGATAGAGACCGATCTCGGCACGCGGCTCGACTGGGTGGCCGTCGATCACTGGAACACGGACAACCCTCACGTCCATCTTCTCCTTCGGGGAGTCGATGAGGAAGGGGTCGATCTCGTGATCTCCCGCGATTACATCAGTCGGGGCCTGCGTTCACGCGCCGAGGAACTGGTCGCCATCGAACTGGGCCCAAAACCGGAGCACGAGATCCGCAATTCGCTGGAGCGGGAAGTCACGGCAGACCGCTGGACACGGCTCGACCGGGAGATCCGGTTGGCGGCAGATGAGACGGGCTACATCGATCTTCGGCCGGAGAATCCCGGCAAGTCCGATCCCGCGATCAGGCGGCTGATGGTCGGCCGCCTTCAGCACTTGGAGAAAATGGGCATTGCCGCACCCGCCGCATCAGGGGAATGGATGGTCGGACTTGAGGCGGAGCGTAGCTTGCGCGACCTCGGCATGCGCGGCGACATCATCAAGACCATGCACCGCGCCTTTACCGACCGTGGGAACGCGCGCGGCGTGGCCGACTACGTCATCGAAGGTGGACAGCCGACCTCCCAGATCGTCGGAAGGCTGGTTGATCGGGGATTGCACGATGAGTTGACGGGCGAGGCCTACGCCCTGATCGACGGCACAGACGGGCGCGCGCACCACGTGCGCTTCCGTGGGATCGAGGCCTTCGAACATGCTCCACCAGTTGGCGGCATCGTCGAGGTCCGCCGCTTCGGTCAAGCCGGAGACCCGCGCCCCACCTTGATACTCGCTATCCGTTCCGATCTCGATCTTGGTGAACAGATCGCCGCAAAAGGAGCAACCTGGCTCGACCATCGGCTGGTCGAACGGGATCCGATTTCGCTCGCTCTGGGCGGATTCGGCCGCGAGACCCGCGACGCCATCGAAGCCCGCACCGAGCATCTGATCCAAGAGGGCCTGGCGCGGCGGCAGGGCCAGCGCATCATCCTGCAGCGCGACCTCCTTAACACGTTGCGCCGACGCGAACTGGACGAGGTGGCAGCAAAGGTCTCTGCCAGCGTCGGCCTGCCTCATGTGTACGCCGCCTCTGGCGAGCACGTGGCGGGAACGTATCGCCAGCGACTGACGCTCACCTCCGGGCGTTTTGCAATGATCGACAACGGTCTCGGCTTCCAGCTCGTGCCTTGGTCCCGCGAACTCGAAAAGAGGCTCGGCCAACACGTCACCGGCGTCATGAAGGACGGCGGCGGTATCGAATGGGGGTTTGGCCGCAAGCGCGACCTCGGCCTCTAACTTTCTCACCAAATTCAGTTGCGGAAGGGCGTTCGGGATGTCCGGAACCAAAATCCTCTGGGGACAGGTAATCGTCGTCGGTCTAATTGTTTTGCTCGCCATCTGGGGAGCAACCGAGTGGACAGCCTGGCGGTTGGCCTATCAGCCCGAGCTCGGGCATCCTTGGTTCGAACTGTTGGGCCTCAAAATTTACTACCCACCAGTCTTCTTCTGGTGGTGGTTCGTCTACGACGCTTATGCACCTCAGGTTTTTGTCGAGGGGGCTTTCATCGCGGCATCGGGCACGTTCGTTTCGATCGCAGCGGCGATCGGGATGTCGGTCTGGCGGGCGCGCGAGGCCGAGAACGTCGAGACCTATGGCTCGGCGCGCTGGGCTGGTGCGGAAGAGGTTCGAGGAGCCGGGCTGCTTGGTCCGGATGGTGTGGTGCTGGGGAGGCTCGACCATGACTACCTCCGCCATGACGGACCAGAGCACGTGTTGTGTTTTGCGCCCACTCGGTCGGGCAAAGGTGTTGGCCTCGTCGTGCCCTCGTTGCTTGCCTGGCCTGGGTCGGCCATTGTCCACGACATTAAGGGTGAGAACTGGCAACTGACCGCGGGATTCCGTTCGGTACATGGCCGCGTCCTGTTGTTCGATCCGACCAATCCAAAGTCGTCAGCCTACAATCCGCTTCTCGAGGTCCGGCGAGGTGAATGGGAGGTTCGCGACGTTCAGAACGTCGCCGACGTTCTGGTCGACCCCGAAGGCTCCCTCGACAAGCGGAACCATTGGGAGAAGACCAGTCATTCGCTCCTGGTCGGCGCTATCCTCCATGTCCTCTATGCCGAGGCGGACAAGACCTTGGCCGGCGTCGCCGCTTTTCTGTCCGACCCAAAGCGGCCGATCGAGGCGACGCTGAAGGCGATGATGACCACACCCCATCTCGGCGCCCAGGGCGCTCATCCAGTGGTCGCCTCGACCGCGCGTGAACTTCTCAACAAATCTGAGAATGAACGCTCCGGCGTCCTGTCCACGGCGATGTCGTTCCTGGGTCTATACCGCGATCCCGTCGTGGCCCGGGTGACCCGCTGCTGCGATTGGCGGATCGCGGATCTTATTGCAGATCGCCGTCCGGCGACGCTCTATCTCGTGGTGCCGCCGTCCGATATCTCGCGCACCAAGCCACTGATCCGCCTGGTGCTGAACCAGATCGGCCGGCGCCTGACCGAAGACTTGCAGGCCCGCGACCGCCGACATCGGGTCCTGATGATGCTCGACGAATTCCCGGCACTCGGGCGGCTCGACTTCTTCGAGTCGGCGCTCGCCTTCATGGCGGGCTACGGCATCAAGAGTTTCTTGATCGCGCAATCGCTCAATCAGATCGAGAAGGCCTATGGGCCCAACAACGCGATCCTCGACAACTGCCACGTCCGCGTCAGCTTCGCGACCAACGACGAGCGGACGGCCAAACGGGTATCCGACGCATTGGGAACGGCGACCGAGATGCGGGCGATGAAGAACTATGCCGGGCACAGGTTGAACCCTTGGTTGGGGCATCTCATGGTCTCGCGCCAGGAGACGGCAAGGCCGCTTCTGACCCCCGGCGAGGTCATGCAGCTTCCGCCGATGGATGAGATCGTCATGGTTGCGGGCACGCCACCGATCCGGGCGAAGAAGGTTCGCTACTACGAGGACCGACGGTTCACCGAACGGGTCCTGCCACCGCCTGATCCGGCGACATCCGGTCGATCGTCGCGAACGGATGGATGGTCGGCGTGCGGAATGCTGAAGCCGACGATGAGTCCGACCGGCCAAGCGGCGCAGGCCGAGGAAGACGCGGCGAACAGTGGTCTTCGTCGCGAGCCTGAACTCCCCGATCACGTCGCGATCGTCAAGGAGACGACCGAACCGACGCCGGCTGAGGAATTTTCTGTCGTTCTTGACGACGACGAGGATGCGGTCCGCCAGTCCCGGCTCATACGCCAACAAATGCGCGGCGTTGCCCGTCAAGTTGCGCTTGATCCAAACGACGGCATGGAGCTCTGAGGCGTTATGCGCGACCGGATGAACGTGTATTTCCCACCAGAGCTTCTGAAGCAGATCTCGGATCTGGCCGATCGCAAGAAGCTTTCCCGGTCTGCGATCGTGGAGGCGGCAGTCGTGTCATTTCTGTCGCCGGACGGAGCGGACAGGCAGGAAGCAGCATTTGCCCGTCGGCTGGACCGGATGTCGCGTCAGATGCAAAGGCTGGAGCGTGACGTCGGCTTGACAGCAGAGACCTTGGCCCTCTTCATCCGCTTCTGGCTGACGATTACACCACCGTTACCCAACGATGCGCAGGCGGCTGCGCAGGCAAAGGGTAGGGAACGCTTTGAAGGATTTGTTGAGGCGCTCGGGCGTCGTTTGCAAAAGGGGCAGAGCTTTTTGCGCGAAATTCCTGAAGATATCCGCCGTCAGGAACCGGCCGACGAAGCCTAACAGAGCGTCCTGGGACGCTACCGCGC
The DNA here is from genome assembly GCF_024199795.1 of Bradyrhizobium sp. CCGB01. Lineage (NCBI taxonomy): Bacteria > Pseudomonadati > Pseudomonadota > Alphaproteobacteria > Hyphomicrobiales > Nitrobacteraceae > Bradyrhizobium > Bradyrhizobium sp. CCGB01. The sequence goes on along the minus strand of NZ_JANADK010000001.1, from coordinate 8,011,308 downwards.
TGATTCTTCTTTTTCCACGCCAACGTACGACCGCAGCAACTTTGCCGAACTGACAAAAGCTGGCCGCGCTATCGGCTCGAACGAGCTGAGAGCGAAAGAGGGCCAGCATGCAAATCTCAATAGCATGGCGTCGAATTGCGTGCGTTTTTCTCCCCTTTGCCGCTGGATACTATCTTTCGTATCTGTTTCGAACGATCAACGCCTTGATCGGGGGTCATGTCAACTCGGATATCCGGCTTGGGACCGCCGACCTCGGGTTACTTACGTCAGTGTACTTCCTTGTTTTCGCAGTGGCTCAGATCCCCGTCGGGATATTGTTGGACCGCTTTGGTCCGCGTCGTGTCCAGAGTGCACTGCTTTTGGTCGCCGCGGCCGGCGCCGGACTATTCGCGGCATCGACAGGCTTCCTCTCACTTTTGATCGCGCGGGCAATGATCGGGCTTGGCGTGGCAGCGGCGCTGACGGCTGGACTGAAGTCCATCATCCTTTGGTTTCCCAAAGAACGAGTGGCCCTGATGAACGGCTACATGATCATGCTGGGGTCACTAGGGGCGGTGACCGCCACGGCTCCCGCCGAGCACCTGCTTGCCTGGATGGGCTGGCGACAGCTATTTGAAATCCTGGCGGTTGCGACCAGTGCCACGGCAGTCCTCATCTATGTTGTGGTTCCTGAGCGAGCCATTGTCCCATCGACAGCGTCAATGCCGGCAACCCTCAGCTCCGTTTTCGGCGACAGGCGTTTCTGGCGCATTGCGCCGTTGTCGGCGACTTGTGTTGGGTCGGCCTGGTCTCTGCAGGGATTGTGGGCAGCGCCGTGGCTGACAGATGTAGAGGGGCTTGATCGCGCAAGTCTTGTCAGACGGCTTTTCATGATGTCGGTCGCGCTTTGCGGCGGTGCCTGGTTGTTCGGTATGACGGTCCATTACATCAAACGAAGAGGAATCGGAGCGGAGACAATACTGGCGATGGTTGCAGTGTTGTTTATCGCAGCCGAGTTAGCCTTGATCCTGCGAGCGCCTTCGCCGTCCATCTTGCCCTGGTCGGTCGTCGCAATCGTCGGAACGGCAACCGTGGTCAGCTTCGCGGTAATAGCAGATTACTTTCCGCCGGAGCTTGCTGGTCGTGCCAATGGCGCCTTGAACGTCTTGCATTTTGGTTGGGCTTTTTTGGCACAATACACGACAGGCCTGGTCCTGGAGCAATGGCCAACGAACGATGGCCATAGGCCCGTCCAAGCCTATCAAGTCGCGTTCGGTCTCAACGTAGCACTGCAGATCGCGGCGTTGACTTGGTTCGCGCTACCTTGGTGCCGATCCTTCGCTTCATGGGTGAGTTCAATTCCTTTCTTCATGCCGGCTGATGTTTCCTACGCTCCCGAGTCAGTTGGGTTGTATGAGGATTCGATCATCCTCCTGCCCGCGGATGACGATGCGGAGTGGTGAACAGCCACTCCCAGCGAACAGATACGCGGTTCTCAGTCTTCCTTTTTCTACGCCAGCCTACGATCATCAAAGGCGCTTGTTGCGCCAAGTGCATTGGTGCCTCTTCTAATGATCCCCATCTGAGGACCCGCTTTGGACGTCCTCATCCGATGGGGGCGAACGGTGGCAATCCATTCCTTTCAATCAGAGGCAAATTCGCGTGGCGCGCGAATGCTGCGCAGCGCGCTTGGTGCCGCGATTGCCGGCTACCTCGAAGATGAAGCGATCATCGAGGTGATGCTCAACCCGGATGGACGGCTGTGGATCGACCGGTTGTCGAGTGGCCTCGTTGACACTGGCGAAACTCTGTCCGCGGCGGACGGCGAGCGCATCGTTCGCCTGGTGGCGCACCACGTAGGCGCCGAGGTGCACGCGGGCGCGCCACGTGTCTCGGCCGAACTGCCCGGGACCGGCGAGCGCTTCGAAGGTCTGTTACCCCCGGTCGTTGCAGCTCCCGCTTTCGCCATCCGAAAGCCCGCAGTCGCCGTGTTCACACTCGACGATTACGTTGCTAAGGGGATCATGACCTCGGAACAGGCCGAGATCCTGAAGAACGCAGTCGCCACACGCAAGAACATCCTCGTCGCCGGTGGGACATCGACCGGCAAGACAACATTGACGAATGCGCTCTTGGCCGAGGTGGCCAAGACCTCTGATCGGGTCGTGCTGATCGAGGATACACGTGAACTCCAGTGCAAGGCGCCCAATCTCGTAGCGTTGCGGACCAAAGACGGTGTGGCCACGCTGTCGGACCTTGTCCGCTCCTCGCTGCGACTGCGCCCTGATCGCATTCCGGTTGGCGAGGTCCGCGGCGCGGAGGCGCTCGATCTGCTCAAGGCCTGGGGCACCGGTCACCCCGGCGGCATCGGGACGATTCATGCTGGCACCGCGCTCGGCGCGCTGCGGCGGCTCGAGCAACTCATCCAGGAAGCCGTCATCACGGTTCCACGTGCGCTGATTGCCGAGACCATCAACCTCATCGCCGTTCTTGCGGGCCGCGGCGCCGACCGCCGCCTCGCCGAGCTCGCAGCGGTCTCAGGGCTCGGGCCCGCTGGCGATTACAGCCTTTCATCAGCAGGAGACTGACATGCGTCAGCAATTTGGTTTTCTCCGCGGTACCGCATCGCTGGTTGTCTCCGGTACCGTTCTTCTGGCTACGGCGCCAGCATGGGCGGCCGGGTCGAACATGCCTTGGGAGCAGCCGCTCAATCAGATCCTTCAGTCGGTTGAGGGACCTGTCGCCAAGATCATTGCCGTCATCATCATCGTCGTGACCGGACTCACGCTCGCGTTCGGAGATTCGTCCGGTGGTTTCCGCCGGCTGATCCAGATCGTGTTCGGGCTGTCGATCGCGTTTGCCGCCTCGAGCTTCTTCCTATCGTTCTTCTCCTTCGGCGGCGGCGTGGTGATCTGATGGATGACCAGGTCACCGGCTTTTTCGCTCCCGTCCATCGGTCTCTCACTGAACCGATCCTTATAGGCGGTGCCCCGCGGTCGGTCGCGATTGTCAACGGCACGCTTGCGGCCGCCCTTGGACTTGGATTGCGGCTGTGGTTCGCGGGCCTTGTCCTCTGGTTCATCGGCCACATGGCCGCCGTCTGGGCCGCCAAGCGCGATGCTGCCTTTGTCGATGTGATGCGCCGACACCTGCGCATTCCCGGTCATCTCAACGTCTGAGCGCTTGGTCATGATGAACCTTGCCGAATACCGCCATTCGAACGCCCGCCTCGCCGACTTCCTGCCTTGGGCGGCCCTGGTCGACGAGGGGATCATCCTGAACAAGGATGGCTCGTTCCAACGGACGGCCAAATTCCGGGGGCCCGACCTTGATAGCGCGGTACCGGCTGAACTTGTCGGCGTCGCCGGTCGTCTGAACAACGCCTTGCGGCGGCTGGGATCAGGATGGGCCGTGTTCGTTGAGGCGCAGCGTCATTTTGCGGGTGCCTACCCGCCGAACACCTTTCCGGATGTCGCATCGGCATTGGTCGACGCCGAGCGCAGAGCCCAGTTCGAGGAGGCCGGAGCCCACTATGAGTCCAGCTATTTCCTGACCGTCCTCTATCTGCCACCGGAGGAGGGAGCGGCCAAGGCAGAGCGATTGCTCTATGAGGGCCGCGATCGCGCCGTTGGAGCCGATGCTCGTGAGGTACTTCGCGGGTTTATCGATCAAACTAGCCGCGTACTCGGGCTCCTTGAAGGGTTCATGCCAGACTGCGCCTGGCTCGATGATCAGGACACGCTGACCTACCTGCACTCGACGATCTCGACCAAGCGTCATCGGGTTAGGGTGCCTGAAATTCCCATGTACATCGACGCCCTGTTGGCCGACCAGCCACTTACCGGCGGGCTTGAGCCGATGTTGGGTTCTGCCAATATTCGGGTCCTGACGATTGTCGGCTTTCCAGGCGCGACGACCCCCGGGATCTTGGACGAGCTGAACCGCCTGCCGTTCTCGTATCGTTGGTCGACCCGGGCGATCATGCTCGACAAGACCGATGCCACCAAGCTGCTGACCAAGATTCGCCGGCAGTGGTTCGCCAAGAGAAAATCCATTGGCGCTATTCTCAAGGAGGTCATGACCAACGAGGCGTCGACGCTTCTCGACACCGACGCCCATAACAAGGCGATAGACGCCGACGCGGCGCTACAGGAACTGGGTTCAGACCAGATCGGACAAGCCTTTGTCACGGCGACCATCACCGTGTGGGACGGCGATCCCAATGCAGCCGATGAAAAGCTCCGGCTGGTCGAAAAGGTTATTCAGGGGCGCGATTTCACCTGCATGATCGAGACGGTGAACGCCGTTGAAGCCTGGCTCGGCAGTCTGCCAGGGCACGTCTACGCCAACGTGCGGCAGCCCCCCGTTTCAACGCTCAACCTCGCCCACATGATCCCGATGTCAGCCGTGTGGGCGGGTGAGGCGAGGGACCTGCACTTCAAGGGGCCGCCTCTTCTCTTCGGCAAGACCGAGGGCTCGACACCGTTCCGGTTCTCCCTCCATGTCGGCGATGTCGGTCATACCCTCGTGGTGGGGCCGACCGGCGCAGGCAAATCGGTGTTGCTGGCGCTGATGGCGCTGCAGTTCCGGCGCTACCCAAATGCTCAGGTCTTTGCGTTCGATTTTGGCGGTTCGATCCGAGCGGCCGCGCTCGCCATGGGCGGTGACTGGCATGATCTCGGCGGCGCATTGTCTGACGGGGGCGACCAGCCCGTTGCGTTGCAGCCGCTGGCCTGGATCGATGATCCTTCCGAGCGCGGATGGGCCACGGAATGGATCGGCGCGATCCTGGCACGGGAAAAGATCGAGATCACCCCGGAGGTCAAGGATCATCTGTGGTCGGCGCTGACGTCTCTAGCCTCGGCGCCGATGCAGGAACGCACCCTGACGGGTCTGTCGGTTTTGCTGCAATCGAACTCCCTGAAACGTGCCTTGCAACCCTACTGCCTTGGTGGTCCTTCCGGACGTCTGCTTGATGCCGAATTCGAGCGCCTTGGCGAGTCATCGGTCCAGGCCTTTGAGACCGAAGGGTTGATCGGAACGAGCGCGGCCCCGGCCGTGCTGGCCTACCTCTTTCATCGAATCGGGGACCGTCTCGATGGTCGGCCCACACTTCTCATAGTCGACGAGGGCTGGCTTGCCCTTGACGACGAAGATTTTGCTGGCCAACTCCGAGAGTGGCTGAAGACGCTTCGCAAGAAAAATGCGTCCGTTATCTTCGCCACCCAATCGCTTTCCGACATCGATGGCTCCGCGATCGCGCCGGCGATCATCGAAAGCTGTCCAACGCGTCTGTTGCTGCCGAACGAACGGGCGATCGAGCCGCAGATCACTGCCATCTATCGCCGCTTTGGCCTTAATGACCGCCAGATCGAGCTTCTGAGCCGGGCAACGCCGAAGCGCGACTACTACTGCCAGTCCCGCCGTGGCAACCGGATGTTCGAACTGGGTCTTGGCGAGATTGCGCTCGCCTTCACCGCAGCCTCTTCCAAGACCGACCAGGCTGCCATCGCGCAGCTCCTCGCCGAACATGGGCCGGACGGCTTCGTACCGGCCTGGCTCCAGCACCGTGGCGTCGCCTGGGCCACCGACCTGATCCCCAATCTCGCAAATCTGGAGAAATCACTATGAGGCGTCTTGCCCTATTGGCGACCGCTGGCACCGTCGCGCTGGTGCTTGGCGTCGCGGTACCTGCACGGGCGCTGATCGTCTTCGATCCCAACAACTACGTCCAGAACGTCCTGACAGCCGCGCGGGAGCTCCAGCAGATCAACAACCAGATCACCTCGTTACAGAACGAGGCACAGATGCTGATCAATCAGGCCAGGAATCTGGCAAACCTGCCGTATTCGTCGCTGCAGCAACTGCAATCATCGATCCAACGGACCCAGCAATTGCTGGTCCAGGCACAGCGCATCGCCTACGACGTCCAGCAGATCGATCGCGCGTTCTCGACCACCTATGCGCCGGTCACCGGCAGACAATCCAACCAGGTTTTGATCACCAACGCTCAATCGCGGTGGCAGAATTCTGTCGCTGCTTTGCAGGATTCACTCCGTGTCCAGGCCGGCATCGTTGGCAACCTTGACACCAATCGCATCCAGACCTCAGCTCTCGTAACATCAAGTCAGGGTGCCAGTGGCGCCCTGCAGGCAACTCAGGCCGGCAACCAGATCCTTGCGCTTCAAGCGCAACAACTTGCCGATCTCACGGCGGCCGTGGCGGCGCAGGGCAGGGCGCAGAGCCTTGAAGCAGCTCAGCGCGCCTCGGCCCAGGATCAGGGGCGAGAACAGCTCAAGCGGTTCCTGACCCCCGGGCAGGGCTATCAGTCCCAAGACGTGCGGATGTTCCACTGATGACCGGTATAAGAGCGTTCAAGGCGTTGTCGCTGCTTACGACAATCGGCGTATTCGCTGTCGCTGCCTGCACGATTCAGCTTCGTGGTGGAGAGGAATCTCCGCCACCGCCCAAAGCAGAGCACACGACAGGTGCAACGGGCTCAGACCTCGCACGCTGCCGCAGCGTCGCTCCGGAGGACGCGGCGGGCTATCAACGTTGCAAGCGGGTTTGGGACGAAAACCGGCGTCGATTCTTTGGCAAGAAAGACGGTCCAGCGGTTCCCGGCCACGATGATTCCGCCGCAAGCTTGGTACCCGCCCCAAAGGATCAGAGCCGGATGCCGCAGGGGTATCCGCCCATGGTGACACCTGACGCGAGCAAGCCATGACCGGCACCGGAATCATCGACCAGTTCCTGGAAACGTTCACGCGCTATATCGACAACGGCTTCGGGCTGCTGGGTAGCGATGTCGGATATCTCGCAACGACCCTTGCGACGATCGACATCACACTCGCCGCGTTGTTCTGGAGTTGGGGGCCGGACGAGGACATCATCGCGCGCCTCGTTAAGAAGACGCTCTTCGTCGGCGTCTTTGCTTACCTCATCGGCAACTGGAATAGCCTGGCGCGCATCGTCTTCGAAAGCTTTGCCGGTCTTGGGCTAAAAGCTTCCGGTGCAAGCCTCTCCGCATCGGATTTCCTGCGACCGGGAAAGATCGCCCAAGTCGGGCTCGACGCCGGCAGGCCGCTTCTCGATTCGATCTCGAACCTGATGGGCTACATCAGTTTCTTCGAGAATTTCGTCCAGATCGTCGTTCTCTTGTTCGCCTGGGTCGTGGTGCTGCTCGCCTTCTTCATTCTGGCGATCCAGCTCTTCGTGACTTTGATCGAGTTCAAGCTCACGACGCTAGCGGGCTTCGTGCTCATTCCGTTTGGCTTGTTTGGCAAGACCGCCTTTGCGGCAGAGCGGGTCTTAGGCAACGTCATATCCTCTGGAGTCAAGGTTCTGGTCCTGGCGGTCATCGTCGGCATTGGATCGACCCTGTTCTCGCAGTTCACCGCAGGTTTCGGCGGCGAACAGCCGACCATTGAAGACGCGATGACGCTGGTGCTCGCGGCGCTCTCGTTGCTAGGCCTCGGTATCTTCGGTCCGGGTATCGCAAACGGCCTTGTCTCCGGCGGACCGCAACTCGGCGCGGGCGCCGCGATTGGAACAGGCCTTGCTGCCGGCGGTGTTGTTGCGGCCGGTGCGGGCCTCGCCGCTGGCGGCGCTGGTCTCGCCGGCGGCGCGATTGCGGGGACCACGCGCGGTGGCGGCGCCGTCTTGAGCGGAGCGACCGCTGCCTATCGAAGTGGTGGCCTTGCTGGCGTTGCGGAGGCCGGTGGCTCGGCTGCGATGAGCCCTTTGCGGCGCAATGCAGCTGCGTTCGGCAGACGTGGAGAAACCAGCGAGCAAGCAACGAGCACCTCGGCTGAAGGTCAGCCCGATTGGGCACGGCGCATGAAGCGTTCCGAAACCATTCGGCATGGTGCCTCAGTAGCCGGGCACGCGGTCCGCTCAGGCGATCATGGCGGCAGCGGCTCCTCGGTCGATTTGTCGGAAGGAGAGCGCTGACGCGTGGCTAATGCGCTTTCGCCAAGCCCCGCGGGGCAGCATCTCAAATCCCATACCGCATGACTTGAAACCGATCGCTTGATCACAGGGGCAAATATCGATGTTTAAACGACCATCCGTTCACTACGGGCGTATGCCCGAGCCGATTACACCTTATCAAAAGGCTGCTCAGGTTTGGGACCAGCGCATTGGATCCGCGCGCGTGCAAGCCAAGAACTGGCGCCTGATGGCGCTCGGCTGCTTGATGCTGTCCGCTGGACTTGCTGGCGGACTTGTCTGGCAATCGAGCCAAGGGTCGATCACGCCATGGATTGTCGAGGTCGACCATCTCGGCCAAGCCCAAAGGGTTGCGCCGGCCAGCTTCGACTATCAGCCCACTGACGCGCAAATCGCCTACCATCTGGCGCGCTTTATAGAGGATGTGAGGGGCCTGCCAGCGGACGGCATCGTTCTGCGCCAAAACTGGCTCCGGGCCTATGACTTTACGACTGATCGTGGCGCCGCCGCTCTCAATGACTATGCGCGCAACAACGACCCCTTTGCCAAGTTGGGCAAGGTTCAAATCTCTGTGGACGTCTCGAGCGTCATCCGCGCGTCTTCAGAAAGCTTTCGGGTCGCATGGACCCAACGCAGCTACGACAACGGCTCTCTGAGCTCGACTGAGCGCTGGACTGCAATTCTCTCGATCGTAATCGAGACACCCCGCGATGCCGAACGCCTGCGCAAAAATCCCCTTGGCGTCTATGTCCGAGCCATCAACTGGTCAAAGGAGTTGAGTCAGTGATCAAGTCGCCGTTTGACATTCGTTCAAAGCAACCCTTCGCGCAAAGCAGGCTCCATTCGGCTTGGCCCGAGGTCGTGAACTCAAGGTGGGCATTTCTGTCCGCTCTTCTGCTTTGTTCGTCTATGCTCGGTGCGTGCGCGACTTACATTCCGCCGGAGATCAGCTATGACGCTGAAGTTCCTCCGCTACCGGCGACGCCCGCGGCCCTCGACGACAGATCGCGGCCGCTTCACGTTCCACCCCTCTGGAAGCCGGCTCTCGGCGGCAAGTCGGGGGAGAAGGAAGGCGCTGAACCCGTGAGCCGGGTTGAGACAGCAAACAGCGCAGCCCGGGTCGAGCCGCGCAAGCGGGGGTATTTCAACGCGGCGCAAATCTACGCCTACAGTCCCGGGGCGCTCTATCAGATTTACGCCGCGCCGGGGCAGATCACGGATATCGCGCTCGAGGAAGGAGAACAGTTGACGGGATCAGGCCCTATCGCGGCCGGAGATACCGTACGCTGGATCGTGGGCGATACGGAGAGTGGGAACGGCGACACGCGCCGCGTCCATATCCTGGTCAAGCCAACCCGGGCATCGATCGAGACCAATCTGGTCGTCAATACCGATCGGCGCACCTACCTGATCGAGCTCCGTTCCCGCGAACGGCCATACATGCCGTCGGTTGCCTGGTACTATCCAGAGACTGTACGAGAACGATCGCGTTCGGTCGCTCTGAAGCCCGTTCTTCCGGCTCCGGCGCAGCGCATCTCCCGCTATGCGATCGAAGGGGACAGTCCTCCCTGGCGGCCGCTCGCCGCATATGACGATGGCCGTAAGGTCTACGTCGAATTCCCGCAAGGCATCGTACAGGGCGAGATGCCTCCGCTCTTCGTCATCGGTCCAAACGGCAAGACCGAACTCGTCAACTATCGCGCCTATGGCAACGTATTGATCGTTGATCGGCTGTTTGCTGCCGCCGAACTGCGGCTTGGCGGCGAGCACCAGCAGAAGGTCCGTATTGTCAGGACCGACGGAAGGCCATCGTCATGAACGCTCGGAGTGGAAACGAACAAGAGCAAGCAGTCTCGCCGGAGACTCAGGGGGAGAAGTCCGAAGGTTTCCGCTTGAGAGCGGAGAATCCGCGTGTGACGCAGTTATCCCGAAAAGTCCTGGCTGGCGGGAGCGCGATTGCTCTGCTTGTCATTGGCGGAGCGGTGCTCTGGTCGCTGCAGAGCAATCGTTCCCGTAATCAGGCGACCGATGAGCTTTACAGCACCGATCACCACAATGTTGCCGACGGCATTACGGCGCTGCCGAAGGACTATGCTGGCGTTCCGCGCCAGCCAATCCCGCAGCTTGGTCCGCCGCTTCCCGGTGATCTCGGTCGACCAATCCTTGCCGCTCAAGGCCAGTCGCCGGCGATCGGCGCTGATCCGGAACAGCAGCGCCGAGATCAAGAAACCGAGGCAGCCCGCATGAGCCATTTGTTCGCTGCGACCAATGGACGTGAAGTGCGTCAGCCTACCGCTGCGGCCGTTGGAAGTGGCCGCGTCGTGCCATCGAGCGCAACGGGAACCGGCGATAACGCATCTGCGCAGAGCGGTCAGGACCGAAAACTAGCCTTCGTGAACGCCTCAGTGGACCGTCGCGCGGTCAGCCCTGACCGCATCACTAGGCTCGCTTCACCATATATTGTGCTAGCCGGGACGGTCATTCCGGGAGCTTTAATCACAGGGATCAGGTCCGATCTTCCGGGTCAAATCACAGCGCAGATTACCGAAAACGTGTACGATACGCCGACTGGCCGCTTTCTGCTTGTCCCCCAGGGAGCGCGTCTGATCGGGATCTATGATAGCCAGATTACTTACGGCCAGTCCCGTGTTCTGCTCGTCTGGACGCGGCTGATCATGCCGAATGGACGCTCCATCGTTCTAGAGCGGCAGCCTGGCGCTGACACCGGGGGCTATGCAGGCCTCGAAGACCAAGTCGATAATCACTGGGGTGAACTCTTCAAGGCCGCTGCGTTATCGACGTTCTTGGCTGCCGGGACGGAACTGGGCGCAGGATCCGACACCAATAGCAACGACAGCGCGATCATCCAGGCACTGCGGCACGGCGCCTCCGACTCACTGAACCAAACCGGACAGCAGGTGGTTCGACGCAGTCTTAACATCCAGCCCACTTTGATCGTGCGCTCTGGCTTCCCAGTTCGCGTCCTTGTCAACCGCGACCTCGTACTTGCGCCATACGGAGGGTAATGGCATGCCGAAGCTTAGAATAGGAGCGCTGCCCGACGACAAGCCGGTCAAGGTCGCCACCGAGCTTTCAGCATCAGTGCATCGGGATCTCGTCGCCTATGCAGAGGTCTTGGCGCGTGAAAATGGGCAGCGAGTCGATCCAACAAAGCTGATCGCGCCCATGCTGGCACGTTTTATGGCCACGGACCGCGGATTTGCGCGATTGAAGCGAGGGCGTCACCCGCCAATGGCGGAAGACGGATAGTAGTCAGCCAGCAATCGCAGAAAGCGTTTCAGCGCCGGATTTTCGTTCCCACGCAGCCAATGAACATGGAAACATACCTGCATCTGGCCTCGGCGATCGCGCAATTCTCGCCAAATAAGGTCATCTCCAATAGATTTCGTATTAGATGCGAGCATAAAGCTGACTCCAAGCCCTGCACTTGCAAGGCCGTGGATGACATGTCGGCTTACATTGTGTCGCTGAACCTTTTGTCCGATGCCTTGCGCCACAAGGTACGGTTCGATGATCTTTGTCAAACTGCATACATGTTCGCTCGTTCCGAGCAAGATCGTTTGATTGAGAAGATCCGTCCAGTAGATAACTTCACGGGTAGCCAGAGTATTGTCTGCGGCTAACAGAACAACAATGCCTTCGCACCATAGTGCACGAGATTCAAGATCGATTGACCGTGGCCCCTCGGGAACGATGATAGCATCTGCCACTCCGCTCCGTAGACAGCCATTCAAATCTGTCGGTGATCGCTCAATTGCGGTCACTTCGATGTCATGTCGTCCAAGATCAGCTAAGATCGCACGCAGATTCCTTGTCGAACCCGACGTACACAAACCTACCGAGAATTGAGAGGAGCCTGTGACTGCGCCATAACCTGCCGATTGAACAAGCGCTTCAATTCGCTCGAGGATCGCGGTCGCGCGACTTAGGAAGCTGGAGCCTGCCTGGGTAGGTCGTATTCCTGCCGACGATCGCTCGAACAATGTCGCTCCAACAAGTTGCTCTAACTGAATTACCGACCGGCTGAGTGCCGAATGTCGAACTCCGAGTACATCGGCCGCGCGCCGCAAGCTGCCGCAGCTACATGCAAGTACCGCAAGGCGAAGATGCTTCAGCTCGATTCTTGCGTGGCGACAGTCAGAGTTGTTGGATGGTTGCGCGTCCACTTCGATAACCCCTGATTGGCAGAAGCCGCCTGGATAGGATATTTCGGCTTAGCCGTGCGTACACCTGTATGATTCAACAGGCTATTCTTCTTGAGATCGCGTGTAACTTGGTGGAGACGGCCGCATTGTTGATTGCAGTACTTCGCATTTGGTCCGCACGGAGTTTGGCACATGACCTTTCCAGCACTCCCATTCGAACCGTTTGGTGAGCTTTTGACCTCTGCGGGATGTTTGACGCAAATGTTCAGGATTGGGTACCGTATTTCAGGCACCGACACCGTCCTAACGTTTACTGAGGTTCCGTTCTCCGTTGTTCGGCAGTGGATCCCGCAAGAGATATCTGTATCTGTCAGCTTGCGCCAAAATGGCGGGTTGATTGCGAGTCTCGAGCTTGGGGAGACGGCCGAACGCAACGTCTTAAAGGAAGTTTCGTTGGTTCAGCTTGTCCAAGAGCTTATCGAGCCGCATCGCTTGTCCATGGAGGAAGTCAAGACGTCTGATTTGGATGTACTATTGCTTGCTTTGGAGAGTTCGGCGCAGTTCGTCAGGACCGCAATATCAACCCTCAAGTCGAATAAGGATCCGCCGTGTGGGTAGAACAGAGCGTGCGGTCGGCTCTTAATGGAGCTTGAAGCAGAAAATGCGGTCTGGGATCACCAGATAGTCGGTTGGTGTCGGGAGTGCTCGATCCCTTGTCGGGGGGAGAGAGCAACACCGCCAGCCCCGAGGATGCTTAGAGGACTGGGACAGGAGCTCAGAAGTTTCAAATAGCCACGATTGTCTCGCCTGAGCGCCGCGCCTACGACTGCTTCTGCAACAGCTTCAGCCGGCAACGCAGCGCCTCGTGATGTGGGCGCGCGCGAGCTGTTCGGCCTTGTCGCCGTCGCGCGAGCCAATGGCCTCTATAACGGCCAGATGCTCGCCGTGGCTGGTCGACGGGCGGCCCGTCACAGTGAACGTGGTCGGGCCTAGCAGGGCGATCCAGTCCTGCAATTCACGTGCGGCGTTGTCGAGATAGCGGTTGCGCGCGGCACGGCAGATCGCTTCGGAAAGGCGCGGTTGAGTCTCGCCACTCAGCGGCGTCGTTCGTGGAAGCCTCGACAAAGCCCCTGCTCGATATCCCTGAGCGCGTCGATCTCGGGCGATGAGGCGTGTTCGGCGGCGAGGCGCGCGGCGGCGCCCTCCATGATCTCGCGCACGGCGTAGAGCTCGAGTACCTCGGAGATGTCGAGATTGCGCACGATCAGCCCGCGACCGCCGGCGGGGTTCGACGAAGCCGCGGGCAGCGAGACGGCCAAGCGCATCCCCGACCGGCGTGCGGCTGACCTTCAACGCTGCGCGGCCTCTTCCTCGCGCAGCCGGTCGCCGGCGCGGTAGCTGCCGGCCTGAAAATGCCTCGCACATCGAGCGGAACACGGCTTCACCCAGCGCTACGCCGCCGCCGCGCGCGATCGATCTGCCTGCCTTCGCCGTGCGTCTGACCATGCATCCTCGAAACGCAATGCGTATCCTGGCCATGTAGATATGCAACTTGACATCATCGCGCACTACAAGTAGCGCGACCCAACACGAAGAGGCGGCCCTCAGGCCGCCTCTTCGTGTTGTGGCTAGCACGGCTTCTTGCAAAGCCCTGCTGTGCCCGGTGGGCGAAAGGATCGTTAGAAGCTAGTAATCAAACCGGCAGGCGCCGCCATATTCGTCCCCGGCGCCACCGCTGTAGAGCGTGGCAACTTCGCTGGCGCGGAGAGGGACGGTCCTCTCTGCCGTAGCAAATCAATGCGCGTGTGCAGGCCGCGATAGCATTGATTGCCGACACGGCGACGGAATGCGACTTGGACGTCTTCAGAAAAAGAGCGTCGGTTTAGGTGCGATGCGGCGACCCGCGAGGCATCGACGAACGACTTGGTGCAGTGCCGACCACTTCTCCGGAGTTAGAACCGAAGGCGATGAGACATCTCCTCTTCCTCACCTCATCGATAGCCCGCAGCAGTTCGATCGATGCTGGTTCGGAGGACGCATTTCGCGTTCGAGAAAATGGCGCAGAAAGCTCGAGCCGCTCGACGTCGCACTCGAAGTGGAACCCGTCTGTTAGATGGCAACCAGAACTGAATATCGGTATCGGTGGTTGCGTCCGCAGTCTCGCGGACCATTTCTCGCCGCCGAGCAATTACGTAGAGCGAGACCTTTGACGAACTACCAAGGGGCCACGTCACGAGTTAGGCTGCCCTCCGGTAGGAAAAGAGGATTTCGGAAATAGTGGGTCTGGCGATGTCGCGGACCCCCGCTACCGTGCGTCCCCCACTATTCTCAAAAGTGGGTTTCGGGCTGTAGCGGTCTCCCGCTACCACAATTAGGGTAGCTACCAACTCCCGAAATTATTCAGTTTTTTCAATGTATTAAGCCGTATTTTATCGCGGCGGCGCGACCTGTGTCCCTCACACTGGACACGGTCTTGAAGATGGCTCGCCACGCTTACCTTTAGCGAGCTGCGCCGCTTCGGATTGCTGCCTGCGCCGGCTAAGCCCGGGGTCGGGTCCATCCGGCCTTGGCGTCGGCGCCGGCGTCGTCAGAACCAGCGTTGCTGTTGCCGGTGCCGGCTACAAGCTCAGGTCGGATCTGGACCTCGAAGCACAGGCGGCGGTGGAGCGCGCACCCGCTGCATCGAGACGACCGCGAACGCGCGTACGGCAAAACCGTGTGGCCCTTGCTGCAAGCACTATTTTGGGCCTGTTGAAATCGCCGGAAGTGACGGAAAATGAACGCATGTATCGGCTGCCGCCTGACTAGCGAACGGCCGGCCTGAAGCGGCCGGGACCTAATAGGCCCTAGTTTCACATGGCGGGGCTCGATGCCCGGTTCGGGTCACTTTCGGACTTCCGCGTGGTCCAAATCGAAGTCCGCTCTTACTGCACCAGCAGACATGAGCGGCGGAAGGCCGAAGGATGGCGGTCCGCCCGCAAGTTGTCCGGGTCCTTCTGAGTTTGCTGCATGCGGGACGGCGCGACCAAACGTATTAGCATTTTCACGTATTAGCATTTTCGCATCTCATCTAAATTTCGTACCGTATCGCACAAAGAGGAGCTGCCGCGCCCGGCAGCGTGGCGCTGACCGAAAACGAGAAGCATTTGATGGTCGATGTCTACCTGCTGTCATAAGCGCCTTGCGGTAAGGCCCCCTCACTGCGGCCAATCCTTGCAGAGCATGATGCCGATCATGATCAGGGAGCCGATTGCGACCACCACCGGGCAGACAAACGGCAACTCTTCCAGCACGCAGATGACGACCGCCCGGACGCGGAGGGTTTTCTTCGTATGCGCAAAGCGCCAGCCTGCCACACCCATCGGACATCTCCGTTTGGCCCCCAGCAGCGGCGGTCTTACCCTTCAACACGAAGCGATTTCCGGCTATCGCCCATTCGGATGTATCCCTGGATCAAGGTGAAGGAACCCTTGCATGGCCTGATCGGCCCCTTGCAGCCAATCAGCGCCGCTGCAATAGGCCGTGAGCACGCTGGTAGCCCCGCACTCCTGGCGCCGTGCACGGCTTTCCTACGGCCTCGCCCTCACGCCTTACGTAGCGCCAGGTCTGCGCTTCTGCTGTCCCGTGAGGTCGAACCGTTCGCGTTTTCAGCGACCGCCGCCCGCGCTTTGTGAGGGCGCAGGATCACTTCTGCCGCACGATCGACGCGGCGCGCACGCCTGATGGCGTCTCGCCGAAGCGCCGGCGGAACGAGCGATTAAAATGAGAAACATCACCGAAGCCGACTGCAAACGCGATATCGATGATGGCCAGATGCAGATGGTGCGGGTCAGTCAGCATCGCGAAGGCACGCTCAAGCCGACACCTTGCAAGGTGCTCGGTGAACGACTGTTCGGTCTCCTCCAGCAATTTTTGCACGTATCGCCGCGACATACCGAGCGCTCCAGAGACCTTGGTCAGATCGAAATTGGGATCGCTGGAGCGTTGCGCGACCTCCGCCAGGATCGCTTGGACCTTGGCCGCCTTCACACCACGCTCTGTAACGATGTTCGCAGCTTCGGCGGTCGGCCCGAGCGTCGCAGCCACGAGATCGAGGAGATGTGCACTGACGGTGGAGGCGAGTTTTGATGCCGGAGGTTCTTTGAAGGATGCGAGCGACCGCAGGTAGCGGTGGAGCAGTCTAAGCGCCGGTCCGGGACGCACCGGCCGGCCTGATAGATCTTCCGGCAGCGCAACCAGAGACCTAAGGGCGGCAGCCTCCACCGTTACGAATTTAACGCTGGCGCCACGCGGCCCAAATACTCGCAGCGGCCTTCCCCGGTCAACCAAACAAGCGGAGCCGGTATCATAAACATGTTCCTGGCCAGCATTTGCAAATTGGACCGGCCCAGCCTCGACGATGTTTAGTCCGAAGTGGTCACGGCTATCCTTGAGGTGGTGTTTGTGACGGAGAAACTCGACCGGCGTGGTGATAATGCTACAAACGCCAACCGTGCCGAGCGGCAAGTAGGTGACGTCGATACGTGGGCGACCGCCGCTGTGATCAATCACGTCCAAGGCGAGGTTTAGCCGCGCAAATCCCTCACGGAACGTGGAGAACCGTGCGCGCTCCGGCAGCATCTCAGTCGACCACCGCACAAGGGGAGATGACGTTGGCATGCTGGCCTCCCGTTTCGGCGCCTAACCACACAAGAACGACTGAGGCGCCCGAACGAAATCTGTAAATTCCTCGAATAACGTCAAGACGTCTCAAGAGATTATATCGCGCCGCAGCTTCGGCGCAGGTGTGAAGTGGATTACAGACGGAGGTGGGACCTCAAGAAAATGATGAGGAATTTGTCGTCGGGCTTTCGATGCTCTCACGGTTCGCATCGAGGTTGCGATGATGCGTGAAACGCTGGCGCGAGACCGGAGACGGCGAGCGCCTTAAACCTTCGTATCGGTCCGTTACCCGTTTAGATGACCGACGCTTACCGACGTTCAATTGAGGCGCCGATCGCGATCGTATTGTCTACAGAGCGTGCGGTAGCGCCCCCGCTATCGCTGCCCTCCTTGGGCGTTTCCTCCCTAGACTTGGGCCGCTTGTGGCAACGCAGGCGGCGCTTCTTTTGCGTCTCACCGCTTCACTCCATAGCCTAAGGCGCACATCGGGAGCGGCGATTTGCTTATGATGGAACCTTATGTCGATTTCACCGGACGACTTCGATCCGCTGGCCGTCGTCGTAGACTGGCTCGATGCCTGTCGGCGGGGAAACCTCAGCGCGCTGCTCAACCTGTATGATGAGCAAGCGGTTTGGGAGTGCGACTGCGAGGGCGTGAGCATAACTGGTCGAAAAGCGATTGCGGCTTATTGGGCACCGAAGCTTGAAAGCAAGGGAGCGAGCGCCGATAGGCACTATCGCTTACGTACGTTCGATGAGATGCCGCGCGCCCCGCGATGCGATGATCCGTGAGGCGGGCAGAATGCGGCTACCTACATCGGAGGCATGGAGTGATGCAGGACGAAGCCGATAAACTCAATGAGCGAGTGACGATGCGGCAAAGACCTGCTCGGTTTTCTAGGCCTCGCAAAGGCTTCGTCCCGCGGCGCTCCTCCTCGGATGTCAGGTCACCGGCATGGCCTTCGGGTGGATTGGCTCGACCACAGCGTTCGCTCGGCGATCAGAAGGCGTGAAGGCCCCCTTTGCGTCGCTCAGCTTCCGCATGTAGTAGCCTTGCCTTTGAACCGCCGACTTGATCTCGTCACTGACTTTGAGAACCTTCCTTTTGGATTTACGCCATCGCCCCGACTTGTGTGGGGGTATAGGAAGTCCCTTACTAACGACGAGCAAGTCCCGTCTATCGTTCAAATAAACGTCAAACATGTGCCACCCTGGGCCAATTTAACGGTATCGTTTCGGTGCAAATGCGCAGTTACAAAATTGCAGGCTGCACTTTTTTAAACCGCTTCATCGCAGCACTGTAGCGCTGACAATAACACCGGGCCTTCGGCTCCCTTCCTGTGAATAGCGGGGAAGACTCGCGGTGTTCATCCAACGTGACGCGTTCTTCTGCTTGTATGTTGTTCGGATGTTACACGTGCACACCAACAAATTTCCGCTACGCGTCGCGGTGAACGCCTCACTGCTTGCGCCCCAGCCAAGGGGACAAGCTGTGGATTAAAGGTAGGTTGAACCCACTAGGCGCGGTTGATGGAACCTGCCGTGGGAGTCAACGATGCCAATTAGCGACCTAATAGACAGATTGATAGAAGAACACCGAGGCGACGTTCACGGGGCCTTGCAGGTGCTCCTCTTGCTCAACGAGCAACTCGAAGCCGAGTTGAAATACTTCTATGAACAATCCAACATCGTGCCACCGCATCGAGGCACGCTGCACTAGACCAATTGTTGGTAGCCGTAAGGCCAATCACCTCGTCCGCAGTGCGGCTGGTTGATGCTTGATGTAAGCGCTGCGGGAAGCAGCGGCAGGTTGCCAACGTAGCGGTTGATCACGCGAAGCAGCTTGATGATCGCGGCTTGGTTAGTGGTGATGCTGCAGAGGTTGCGTATAATTGCAGTTGCTATTCCTTCCGAATCGCCGGGGAACGATGTTGGGCTCGGCTCTTTGGCTGGCGTACCTGCCTTCAGCTCCGGCGTCGCCGTGCATTCGCCGGCCCAGAGCTTCGTCCCCCTGACCATCCCGACGAGCTTGCACCCCTCGGCTTCATCTGAACGAGCGGCTTCGCGACGACGGTCGATTGCTTTGCCGGCGTTGCGCCTTAAGCGATCGCAATCG
This sequence comes from Bradyrhizobium sp. CCGB01, assembly GCF_024199795.1. Taxonomy (NCBI): domain Bacteria; kingdom Pseudomonadati; phylum Pseudomonadota; class Alphaproteobacteria; order Hyphomicrobiales; family Nitrobacteraceae; genus Bradyrhizobium; species Bradyrhizobium sp. CCGB01. Next base: position 7,992,436 of record NZ_JANADK010000001.1, on the reverse strand, counting down.
TGGGAATAAACAACATAGCGAAACAAAGCGCTGTTCTCATAACGTGGTTCCACATCTTCAACGCGTGCGTCCGCAAATCAGCTTGCCAACTTGTTGGCACGCGCCGGCTCCTCCAGCGCGTCGCGCAAATCAAATCGGCTCGTCGGCCCAGGCATTGTACCACCCCCCCCCCCCCATTCGCGACGGTATAGAAAACGCAATGGCTTGATGCTGGTCTTATCAAGGCTCTTAATCAGCGGCTCTGTCGGAGCATATCTCCAACCGATGGGTGGTCGACGATTACATTCACCACCGCCAAAATCGGTCTGGCGCCATCGAGCGGATTTGAACCTGCGCACGAAGGAAAAGTGGACGTATCTGGTGCGGTTATTGGTTCGCTGTCTGACAATTTTCGCTGATCACCCGCGGCTGGTAGAGTTGCTTGCAAAGTTCTTTAGCGAAGAGAATGCCAGCCGCGTTCAACGACACTCTGAGTCAATGTGGCGCCGGTTTCGACTGAAGCATGGCGCGTGGAACATCACCGACGTCGTCAAGATCGGGCGCCTGGCCGTAGCCCATGCGTTTCATCTGTTCGTGGACCTGTGCCATTTCCGTCTCGCTGAGGCGCGGAGGTTCGCCGATCGCCAGCGCGTGGACATACATCTTCGCCAGGGTCTCCACCTCCACGGCAAGCCAAAGCGCCTTCTCAAATGTCTGCGCCGTTACGATCAATCCATGATGGCCGAGCAAGCAGGCATTTCGTCCTTCGAGCGCATTAACGGCATAATCGGACAGCGCCTGTGTGCCGAAACAGGCATAAGGCGAACAACGGATATCGTTGCCACCGGCTACCGCGACCATGTAGTGGAAGCAGGGAATGCCACGCTCGTGCACGGCGAGAATGGTGCTGAAGGTGGAATGCGTATGAAGCACGACGTTTATGTCGTCACGCGCTCGCAGAATATCGCGATGAAAACGCCATTCTGAAGAAGGGCGATGGGTGCCCTGGTAATTCGCGGCAAAATCCATCGCGACAATGTCTTCTGGCCGCATGTGCTCGTAGGGCAAGCTTGTCGGCGTGATTAGCATGCCGTTTGGAATCCGGTGAGAAAGATTGCCGGAAGTCCCTTGGTTGAGACCGTTTCGGTTCATCTCCTTGCAGGTATCGACGATGCCCTGGCGGAGATCGGCATGATTGCGGTCTGTCATGATGGGTGCTCCGAAAAAGAAATCCAGGATTGATAGGCGGCGGAAAGGGTGCGTTTGCACTCGCCTTCGCCGAGCGGCGTGACAGCTTCAAGCACCACGCTCGAAACCGGAATCGTACGCGAAAATCTCCGCCACAGCAGCGCAGCGCCGAGCGCCGTTCCATCCCGAGATTGGCTCACCGAGACGCTCTGCGATGGCCGCAACGTGGCCAGAGCGCGCGCGAAGGGCAGGTTGGCGGCAAAGCCACCATCGATGACGACGTGTTTCGAGCTGCCAAGCGCATCTAGACAGCGGTTTGCGCTGAATGCGGCGTAGAGGACTGCCAACCCCTGCCATTCGGCTGGCGTTTCGGGCCGCGGTCCGATAATGCGCCCGCGGTGAGCTGCACCGGGGAACAGTCCATCATCGCCAACGAAGGAGGGGAGTGCCAGGGTTCCAAGGGCCAGTAGACTCGGCAATGCGGCGAGGACAGCTGCATCAGAAGCGTCGTGGTCTCTGCTGATCAAGTCATATTCGCGGCCTGTTGCGATCAGCGTGGAGGGTACGTTCTCACCGTCGACATCGATATTGAGCACCATGCCGCGTGTGGCGTCGAGGTTGTCTAGCGCGAGGCCGCGCTGAAAGCCGATCATCCAGGTGCCTGTTGATAGGATCGAGGTATCGGCCATGCCCGCGGCCTTGTAGCGGAATAGATTGGCGTTGGAATCATGCACGCCGCAGAGGATTTCGGTCGAGCGCGCCAAGCCGGTACGCTTGGCTACGGCCTCCGAAACCCTCCCTAGCACCGCACCGGCGGATGCCCGCTCCGGCAGAAGACGATTCCAGCCGCGCTTGCGCATCAGGGAGGAAGGCTGATGGTGGAAAAGGTCCCAGATATGGCTCTGAGCCGCGAGCTGTGAAATTTCACTTGCAGCACGCCCGCCGAGCCGCAAGGCGAAATACTGCGCAGTCATAAGATATGTTTTCGCGCGGGCGAATTCGGCGGGATATGCGCTTTCCTGCCAGAGCAATTGCTTTCCGAGCCGCATCGCACCGCTGATACCGCAAAACACTTCATCATAGGCAGGCGCAATCCGGGCGTAGACCTGGTCGATCTCAGGCGGCGAGACTGCATCATAGTCCATCATCGGCAGCACTGGCTCGTCGCCTTCGACAAGCACGGCGCCACACCCATGCGCGGTCGCGATCACCGCGCCGATGGTGTGGCGTTGCGTCACCACGGCCAAGGTGTCAAGGAACCACTCTTCCAGCCCGGCAAGATCATAGGCAAGGTATGGTCCTGCCGTGGTCGGCACATTCGGGATCGAATGTGTTTCGAGCGGCCAGCCGTCCTCACTCGCGACCAGCAGTTTCAGATTCGTCTTGCCAATATCGAGAACCGCGATCCGGGGAGAGGTTTCCGATCGTGTCATCGTTGTCTACCGGGGCGCTTTGCCGCCCAGATGAGGAACCGCGGCAACGGCAATCAGGATGCCACCCCAGATCGCCAGAGTGAGGAACTGGCTGAGATTGAGAAGGTTGAACGCCGAGGAGATCACCTGAAGGATGATCAGCGCAAGCAGCAATCCGCCGACTTTGCCAAAGCCGCCAAATGGATCGACGCCACCGAGCACGGCTGCAAGAATGGTGATGAGCAGATAGCTCTCGCCATATGCCGCGTTGGCTGAATTGAAACGTGCCAGCATGACGACCGCTGCGACACCGGCGAGCAGGCTCGAGAGGACATATAGCTTGAGCAGGACGGCGCGGGTATCGACGCCGGAGTAGCGGGTTGCCTTCTCGTTCGAGCCGATCATGTAAACCCTTGCCCCGAAGGGCGTTGCGTTTAGCATGAGCGCGACGGGTAACGCACAGAGCGCCAGCACGATCAGGGCAAAAGGCACCCCGAGAACCGTTCCATTGCCGATGAAAACAATGGGCTCCGGAAATCCGGAGATGACATTGCCGCGCGTCAGGCCGATCGCGAGTCCCTTGCAGAGTGTCATGGTGCCGAGGGTTGCGAGGATGGGCGAAACGCCGAGATAGGCGATGACAAATCCGTTGACAAGGCCGACCAGTGCCGCGACGGCAAACCCTGCCGCAATCGCCAGCACCTGCACGCCGGCCCAGGCAATGCCCTGAGTGCCCGGAATGTAGTGCGTCAGCAGGAAGGCAATGGTCAGTCCGGAGAGATTAGCGGTGGCGATGATGGAAAGGTTGAGGCCGCCAGATAGCAGGGCCAGCATCATCGCAAGCGAAAGGATGCCGAGCTCCGGCATCTGGAAGGCCATCGATTGCAGCGTGTTGACGGAGAAAAACCGGTCGCCGATGGTAATGGCGAACACCAACCAGAGCGCGACCAACAACAGGATGAGGGTTGCGATCGTCCCGCTGCCGGCCAAACGGATCAGGCGTCCGCGAAGGGCGAGGGTGGACGCATTTCTCATGACCGCGCGCTCCGGGTCCGCCGTTCTCGCTGCGACCAGGCTGTCGCCGAGACCGAGATCAGAATGACCAACCCGACAAAAAATGGCGACCAATAGGACGAAACGCCCAGCAAAATGATTCCATTCTGCAGGATGGCGAGCAGTGCCAACCCCAGAAACGTGCCGAGAACGGTGCCGACGCCGCCCATCAGGCTGGCGCCGCCGAGCACGACGGCCGCAACCACGTCAAGCTCCTTGCCGACCAGCACCGTCGGAGCTACGGACTGTGCAAGCTGTGCCTGGACCAGCGAGGCGATACCGGCCATGACCCCCATGTAGCAATAGACCAGCATGTTGAGGCCGAAGACATGGAAGCCAAGTCGCTGCGCGGCATCGGTATTGCCGCCCATGGCGTAAATCTGACGACCGATGTTGCTACGATTGAGCAGGAGCCAGGTGAACAGAAATGAGGACCCCAGCGCGAGGATCTGCAGGTTGACGCCGTAGGACGTATCCTTGCCCCAATCGAACTCGAACCAGAATATCCCGGCCGCGAACCAGTCGGGTAACGAATAGATGTATTTACCGCCCGTGAAGAAAATCAGCAGCCCATAGAAAATGTTCAACGTTGCCACGGACACGATGATTGATGGTATCCGAAGCTTCTGGATGAAGATCGCGTTGAGGGCGCCGAGCGCACCTCCAATACCGATCGCGATCGCAAAAACGCAGACCCAGTTCGCGCCGTATGCGTTCGCCACCGTAAGCGTGACATATTGCGCCACCGATGCTGTCGCCGTGAAGGAGATGTCGATTCCGCCGGCGATCAGCACCACGAGCAGCCCGAGGGCGAGGATGCCTACGAATGCGTAGGAGGTCAGCAGGTCGAACAGATTCTGCATGGTCAGGAACTGGCCGTTCGCCGCGCCCAGGCTGACGCAGAGCACGAGGATCACGATCAACAGCCAGAACTCATGGCTGCGCCGAAACCTGCCAAATGAAGCAAACCGCGATTCAGGCATTGACCGCCTGCCGAAGCGCATCTTCGGAGGTGTCTGCGGCCATCACGTCAGCGGTCAAACGCCCTTCGCGCATCACCAGCACGCGATGGCTGTGATAAAGTACCTCGGGGATTTCGTCTGATATCATCAGCACCGCGACGCCCTCGCGGGCCAGCCTCCGGATGATCTCATAAATCCCATCCTTAGCGCGGATGTCGACACCGACCGTTGGGCTATCAAGGATAAGCACTCGTGGGTTGGTCGCCATCCATTTGGCGAGCACAATCCGCTGCTGATTGCCGCCGGAGAGCGTCTTGACCGCGTTGTTGGGATCAGACACCTTGATTCCGAGTTCGGCGACCCATCGCGCAACATGGCTTTGCCGCGCGCGTGTGCCAATCAGGCCGAATGCACCAGCGAGACGTTCCAGCACGGTCAGCGTGACGTTCGACGTGATCGACTGGTCAAGGATGAGGCCAAGCGCAAGCCTGTCCTCGGATACGTAAGCGATGCCTCGACGGATCGCGTCTGCATTCCTGTTCAGCGCGATGCGGTGGCCGTCAAGCGCCATGGTGCCTCGATCGGGCGGGTTCATGCCGAACAGCGACAGTGCGAGCTCGGTTCGGCCCGATCCAAGCAATCCGGTAAGCCCCACGACTTCTCCGGCGCGCAATTGCAAGCTCACATCGTCGTAGTCACCATCGCGGCCAAGGCCCTGGACTTCGAGGACAACCGCACCCACGGCAAGGTCGGACACCTGCTTCTGATACTCGAAAGCTTTCCCGGTCATCAGGTGACTGAGTTTGCTGCCGTCGATGGCCGCTGCGTCAAAGGTGCCTACCTTGGCTCCGTCCCGCAATACCGTCACGCGCTCTGCGATCTCGAGCACCTCGTCGAGGCGATGGCTCACGAATACGACGCAGATACCGCTTCGCTTCAGGTCGCTGACGAGCTTGATCAACGTGTTGACCTCGTGGCGGGTCAGCGACGCTGTCGGCTCATCCATGATGAGGAGTTTGGCATCCGCCGCCAGGGCCCGGCAGATCGCGACCAGCTGGCGTCCGGCAATGCTGAGTTCGGAGACTTTTGTTTCCGGATCGACCTCAATACCGACCTTCGCCATTGTGGCCATGGCGATGGCCCGCATAGAGGACCAGTTCACCGTGTGGACGCCGCCAAGATGGTGCGCCATGGCGATGTTCTCGACGACGGTGAGGTTGGAGAATAGCGATAGATCCTGATAGATGACCTGAATGCCGCAATGGGTGGAGTAGACCGGGCTTAGTTTTGGGTACTCCTTGCCGGAAATGACGATCTGGCCTCCTGGTTCCGGCGCCTCGACGCCGGAAATGATCTTGATCAGCGTCGACTTGCCGGATCCGTTTTCGCCGACAAGGCAATGCACCTCTCCGACCTCCAGCGTCAGATCGACGTCGCGAAGCGCATGCACGCCGCCGAAACGCTTTGATATGCCGGACATCTCCAGGAAAGTCGTCAATGCTTCGTCCTGTAATGGGACCGCTTGTCAAGCGATCGCCTCGACGCGGATCGTATTCCCGGCCAGAAAGCCGGGAATGCGGCGCGACGAGGCGGCTGGGGCCGGTGTAGTTCTAGAGTCCTCCGGCAATCAGTCCGTCGATGGTTTCTTTGTTGATCCGCATGATCTTGTCGACCTTGATCTGCTTGCCGGCCACATCGACCGCGGCCTTGCCGAGGCCTGGAACATCGACGCCATCCGTGATTGGCTTGCCATCAAGCACGAGCTTGGCTACTGCAACCATGGCGTAACCTGCATCGGTGGGATTCCACAGGAAACCTTCGCGGATGGTATCATCTGCGATGAGCGACTTCGCCTGGCTCGGCAGCACGGTGCCGACCACGGCGATCTTCTTGCCAAGGCGTTGTTGACGCACCGCATTGCCGGCCCCGATCGGTCCATTCGAGCCGAAGCCGAGAATGCCGCGAAGGTTCGGATAGGCCTTGATCACGTCAAGCGTCGTGCGCTGGCTGGTATCGATCTCGTCGGCGCCGGGGAAACGGTCGGCGACGAGTTTCATTTTCGGGAAATTCTTCTGCTGATAGGCAATCGCGGCGTCGGCCCATTTGTTGTGAAGCGGCGTCGTCAAGGTCCCGACATAAACCACGTAGTCGCCTTCGCCGCCCATGTCCTTGGCGAGACGCTCCATCTGCACTTCACCGAAGCGAACGGAATCGATCAATTCCACGTTCCAGTCACGGCCTTCCTGCTCGGGGCCCTCATGGGTGATGACTTTGATGCCGGCCGCCTGGGCGCGCTTGAGCACCGGCTCGCACACTTTGACGTCCAGCGGCACCAAGCCGATCACGTTGACCTTCTTGGCGATCAGATCATCGAGCAGCTTTACCTGTTGTGCCGGATCGACGTTCGCCGGTCCAACCATGGTGGCATTGATGCTGAAGTCCTTGGCACCCTTCTGGATTCCCTTTTCAAGAGCGTTGAACCACGGAATGCCGGCGATCTTCACGACCGTGACCATTTCCTTTTGAGCCTGCGCAAAAGCAAACCCCGGAAAACCGGTACCGGCGATCGCCGCCGCACCACCAAGCATTTTGAGTGTCTGGCGTCTGTCCATTGTTCCCTCCCAGGAAGCTATTTTTAGCCTCCGCTCCTTTACCCGGCACTCGCCTGGCGGAGCAGTTGGCTTCATTCTTGATTGGCGGCGAAAAGGTCACCTCCAGCCTCAGGACTTGCGTGGGGATTAGAGACCAACGCTACGAAAGGTGTCAAGGAAGTGACATGTCAGCCAGCCCCGCCCGTGGCGATGTCCGGGCATGGACATGGCCGACCTGCAGCTGGCAACCGCCAACGTCTGCCCTCACGAAGAGAGCGGACCAAATCCTTATAAACGTAGGCAGATTACGACCGGCGGAAGTCTTTGGGGGATGTTGTTGCGGTCCGCGAATTGAACCCGCCGTTCGACCAGCTTCTGAGTTCAGGCGGACGATCGGAGCAAATATCGTAGATTTGCGTCGTGTGGGGAGAGGCGGCAGTACTCTCCCGACTCGAACCCGACAGCTCGCAAAGCGAGGGATCGCCTCGAGCGAGTTACTCCACTCCGTCGCGAGAATTGCCCGGGACGCATGACCGCTCCCGCATAGCGCGTCAGGCTCATAACCTGAAGGTCATAGGTTCAAATCCGACCGGCGATAATTGTCGCGCGCGGGCTCGGATGCACATGCCTTGGCCTTCGCCGGCGCAGTTTCGGGTGTGCGGATCAGCTAAGATGCCATCGCTCTCACGCGTACGTAGGAGCCGGGAGCGTCCTCGATGACTGGCAAGTTGCCGCCGCCCGGTTCGCGCGCGGGATCGCGCTGATGATCCAAGCGAGTAACCCACTCATCCCAAACGGGCCACCAGGAGCCCTGATGACTGGTTGCGCCAGCGAACCATTGGTCGGGGGCAGGCGGCAAGTTGTCGTTTGTCCAATGGCCATACTTACTGCCCGGCGCGCTGATGACTCCCGCCATGTGTCCGGAGGCGGACAGCACGAATTTGACGGGACCGGAATACAGACGCGTCGCCGCATAGGTCGACTCCCATGGGGCGATATGGTCTTCGCGCGTGGACAGGATGAACGACGGGATCTTGATCCGCGACAGGTCGATCGGCGTGCCGGCGAGAGTGATACCGCCGGGCTTGGATAGGCGATTTTCCAGATACATCGCCCGGAGATAGAATGAATGCATAGCCGCGGGCATCCGCGTGGAGTCCGAGTTCCAAAACAGTAGGTCGAACGGGAGCTGCTCCCTGCCGAGCAAGTAATTGTTCACGACGAAGGACCAGATCAGGTCGTTGGCCCGCAACATGTTGAATGACGTCGCCATATCCTGAGCGTCGAGATAGCCGCGCTCGCGCATGCGCCTTTCGAGCGACGCGAGCTGCTCCTGATCTATGAAGACGGCCATGTCACCGACTTCTGCGAAATCCACCAGCGTCACGAAGTAGGTGGCGCTTGCGATCCTGTCGTCCTCGTTCGCGGCCAGGTAGGCGGCCGTTGAGGCGAGCAGAGTACCTCCGAGGCAGTACCCGATGGCATTGACGTGCTCTTCGCCGGTCGCCCTTTTGATTGCATCCAGGGCCGCGACGGGACCCTCGAGCATGTAATCTTCGAAGCCCTTCTCCGCGAGCTTCTCGTCCGGATTGACCCAAGAGATGACGAAGACGGTATGGCCCTGGTCGACTGCCCACTTGATAAGCGAGTTTTTCGGCTGAAGATCGAGAACGTAAAATTTGTTGATCCACGGCGGGATAATGAGGAGAGGTCGCTTGCGGACTTCGCTTGTCGTAGGAGCGTATTGGATGAGCTGCATCAGGTTGTTTTGGAAGACGATCTTACCGGGGGTCGTGGCGATGTTCTCGCCGAGCTGGAAGGCCTTCATGTCGGTCATCGTGATGGAGAGGCGGCCCTCGCCACGACCGACATCGGAAAGCAGGTTGTCGAGCCCACGGAGCAGATTTTGTCCTCCGGTCTCCAGCGTGGCTTTGAGCACCTCCGGATTGGTGGCGACGAAATTTGAGGGAGAAATGGCGTCGACGAACTGACGCGTGTAGAAGTCGACCTTGCGCGCGGTGGCGTCGTCCATGCCCTTGACGTCTCGGACAGTCGAAAGGATCGCCTTGGCAGCGACCAGGTAGCTTTCCTTCACGTAGTTGAAGACTGCGTTCTCGGTCCAGTCGGGATGCTTGAACCGTTTGTCCTTGGGTCTGTCGGTTTCGCAAGGGCGTATCAGCCACATGCTTTCTGCCGCCGATTTCCAAACGGCCATGCTGTCGTTGAAGAGGTCGATCTGGGCCTTCGCTACTGGCGTCGGGTCCGACATCATTTTCGTCATGAGATCGACGAAATCGAATCCGAGCGTCGAGGTGTCTCCCATGCCGACCCTCGTGGAGTCGGCCTGGGACGTGGCGAACCGCTGCATCAGCAACTGGCTTTGCTTCGCGATCGAGTGCAGTTGGTCAGCGAGAACAAGAGGATCCCACGTAGGTTGCGTCGATCGATCTCTCATGTCTTCCTCCCTCCGTTTTTCGAAAGAGTAGCACCGTTGGGATCGAAGGCCAGCGAAGGGGCAGTCGATCCGACGGGTGGCCGGATTTAACGTGGGTTCGGAAGGCTAGTTTCATAGTGCTGCGGTCAACGTCTGCGCAACGTGGATACCTGGATTTGTCCGACGATCCATTCGCAGAAATTGCGTGCGGCCCCAATACATTGTGCTCTGCAAAAGGGGAGCCGGGCCTTTTGCGCGGTGGCCCCGCGATCGCCTTCATCGAAGCGCGCACCAGCGAACAATCGGTCGATGCCGTGACGACTAAGTTCGCTTGGTTACGTGTGGGTCAGTCACGAGCCCCCTGCGGAACTTGGAAGATCCTAAAGCGCCATCGCGCCTCAAACGTGTCAAGCTCAGTCAGTGTCGACGCTTGCGCATCCAATGGATTGCCTGGCGTATTAGGCTTCGCTACGACGGCGCCCGTAGCCTCTCCACGAGAAACCGGTTCGCGAGATACCTCAGAAGACCACTCCAGCAACGACTTCGAAAGCATGGGCTTGCCCGCGTACCAGCATTTTCGTCCGTCGATGAGACGATAGGACCACCACTGCGCTTGCCGATTTGCCGGCATTGCAGAGCTGCATTGTTGCTTAGCTTGCACGATTCTCATTTCGAGCGGCGACAACGTAGCGATACAAAAGGTGAGAGCAAACCATTTAAGCGATTTGCTCATAGGCTCGCTCAGCCGCCCTGTTGCTGCAATCGACTTATGGCAACGACCAAGGCGAGGCGTTCGAGGACTTCCACCAGCTTCTCAAGGATCTGCGCATTATCCTTGGGTCGGGGCTGCAAGTATTCTTCCAATATGAGCTGCGCTTCGCTAATCGCTTGCAGCGCCAACTGTTGATCAGTCATCGATGCTTACTCATTAAATGAACGTGCTAACGGAGTGAAGAAGAGAGGAATTAAAGTCAGATTTTAGGAATATCCCTGCTCCTCGTTTCACATTTTGTTTCAGGGTTAGGCTTTTACAATGGGAGTGCCTTTGCCGAGTGATCGGCAATTTCGCAGAGATGTGGCTGTGAGCATAGTCCAGCCATTGCGGCATTTGCGCTCCTGCCGAGCCAATGTCCGCTATTGGCCATTTTTCCGAAGCAGCGTCTGGGCTCGCGGGATGCCCGCTTTTTGAGACATGGCGGACTAGATTTGCTCAGGTTGAGTTCTTCGCATTGTGACCCAAATCAGACATCATCCCTCCGGTACCTCGGCCAAAGCATGCCTTCATAGATGCGTTCACGTCCGGCGAGGCGGATGGAATTTTCACTCGCTGCGCCGAGGCGGAACCGGCGGATGGTAAAGCTTGGATCAAGCGCAAGTCCTGCCTTCGCAGCGGCTCGCGCCTCATCCAGAAAAGTAGCGCAAGGACGACGGCGAGCCCGAAATGCGTAATGGGATAATTTCGGTTGGCCTCAAGACTTCGACGGAACGAAGCTACTGCTTCGGCGTCGGCATTGAGCTGCACTTTGGCGAAGCCGACCATCTGCAGCCACCGGAAGGCGGATATGTCGCGAGGAGAGAGGCGGAGCGCCTTCGTTGACATGAGCCTCGGTACGCCTCAACCGCGATGAGTTGGGCGTCCAGCGTATTGGCGAGCCTTGCTACGATTTCGTCCTGCGTATCGAAAAGGTCGGTGAAGAGCTCGTCAAAGCGTTCGGCCCATCGATGCGACCCGGTTTGACTGTCAATTGGTGCGGAGTCGACAGATGAGTGCAAAAGTGAACAGTCCTTGGATCGCGCGCGGTGGCGTCAACAATTGACCTAAAGCGATCATGCGCCGCATAAGCCTGTACGGCTGATTGCCTTCCCGGACACAAGCGACCCCTAGGCCCCGGCAGAGTTCGAGGAGGATATTTCCGTCGGCAGACCGGCGATGTATCCACGAGCACCGACACCTTCAGCAGCGTAATGCCGTGATGGCGTCGACGTTCAACGGCACCGGCGAACCTGAGGGCGTCTGCGGCCCGGCGAAAGGCCTTTGCCAGATCGATGCGTTGAACGAAGGCGAGGTAGTTGGCGACAAGCCCGTCATCGCGCGTTGTCGACCCACGCGCCTTGCGAAGCCCGCTAAGTGATCATCCTCGTCTTCACCTGACACGGCGCGGAGATGCCGACGGCCCAGAGCGCGCTTGACGCCTCCGACGCCGTGCTCCGGCAGTCCTCTGTCCAGCTTTGCTCGTTCCCTCACTCCCTGATGCCGGATCGACGCGGCGGTTGCTCCGATCGGAGGGCGCGGCCAAGTCTTCCGAAAACACCCGGAAAACACCGTTTGACCCGTGCGGCGCCGCGCCGTGGCGCCGGCGGAGCGAGGATGGTCGTCCGCCGGTCGGACCAAGGTCCTACGACCATGGTCGGCCGAAGCGCCGGACCTCGGTCCCACGAGGTCATTGGACCTTGTACCCTGTCCCGTTGGCCACAGAAAAATCTAGCCTGAGCCCATGGAGAGCCATCCGACTTGGACGGCTCGCAAGAATTTCAACAGCCCGGCCGCCACAGCGGACCGCGCGCCACAACAGGTGAGGCCGTCATGGTTGCGTACATCAGGAGTGATCTGGATTTCATTCTCGCGCAGATCAAGGTCGCCGAGAAGCACGCCGCCTACATCGCCAATCCGCTCGACCCGAACGCCGCGCCGCTCTACGGAGCCGGTCTGGCCGGCCAAGTCGGCTCCGTTCCGTCCTATAATCTCAGCATCGGCCTTCGAACCGTCGACGGACAGAACAACAACCTTCTGCCCGGCCAGGAGAAGTGGGGCGCTGCGGACATGCCGTTCCCCGAACTGCTGGACCCGACCTTCAGGCCCGCTGAAAACGTGCCGGGCAATTTCCTCCCGCCGGGCGCGCCCGCCGTGCCGACGTCCTACGCGCCGTCCAACAACCCGGGTTCGATGGTCTTCGATTCGAGTTTGCGCACCATCTCCAACCTGATCGTCGATCAGACGCTCGCCAATCCGGCCGCGATCATGAAGGGCCTGCAGACCGGCGGCGTCGTCGAAGCCACCCTGGCCAACGTCGCCCTGGTGCAGAACATCTACAACGCCTTCAAGCCCGCGCTCGACGCCGAATATCAGGCCCGCGTGGTGATGCAGAACGCCAAGGCGGCGGCCAACCAACTCAGCGACGGCGACGACACCACCGTTCCCGGCCCGGCCGAACAGGCTGCGCTCGACGCGCTGGCTACCGCGACGTCGGCGCACGCCCTCACGCTCGCCGATCTGGAAGCCGCACGCGTGGTCCGCGATGCGGCCCTCGAGCCGTTCGGGGTCGCGATGGATGGCGACAACGTCCAGATCGTCAACGTCTCCCCGGACGTCGGGCTGTCGGCCCCGTTCAACTCTTGGTTTACGTTGTTCGGCCAGTTCTTCGATCACGGTCTGGATCTGGTCAACAAGGGCGGCAGCGGCACCGTGTTCGTCCCGCTTCAGCCGGACGACCCGCTGTACGTGCCGGGCAGTCCGACCAACTTCATGGTGCTGACCCGTGCCACCGTCTCCCCGGGCGCCGACAACGTATTCGGCACCGCTGACGACGTCCGGCCGGTCAACACCACGACTCCGTTCGTCGACCAGAACCAGACCTATACCTCGCACGCTTCCCATCAGGTCTTCCTGCGCCAGTATGCGCTGGACGCCAACGGCGTCCCGCACGCCACCGGCAAGCTCATCGAAGGGCGGGGCGCCAATCCCGATGGAAGCGGCGCCGGCGCCGGCGGCATGGCCACCTGGGGCGAGGTCAAGGAGCAGGCCAAGATGCTCGGCATCCTGCTGACCGACCAGGACGTCGGCGCGGTGCCGCTGCTGCGCACCGACGCGTACGGCAACTTCATTCCCAATGCCCAAGGCTTCGCCCAGGTCGTCACCGGCCTCGGCGCCGACGGCATTCCGAACACCGCGGACGACACCGTCATCTCCGGCACCTCGGCGGCGCCGGTCAGCGTCGCCGGCGCTGTCCGCATCAACGCCGCCTTCCTCGCCGACATCGCGCACGACGCGGTCCCCAACGGGATCGCCGACGGCGACATCGAGATCGGCCTGCTCAACCCCGGCAACAACCCGGCGGTCTACGACAACGAGCTGCTCGACGCCCACTTCATCGCCGGCGACGGCCGCGCCAACGAGAACATCGGGCTGACCGCGGTCCACCACATCTTTCACTCCGAGCACAACCGGCTGGTCGAGCACACCAAGGAGATCGTGCTCGCCGAGAGCGATCTGGCCTTCCTCAACGAATGGCTGACCGTCGATCTCGCCGCCCTGCCGACGACGCCGGCCCAGATCGCCGCGCTGGTCTGGGACGGCGAACGCCTGTTCCAAGCCGCCAAGTTCGGCACCGAGATGCAGTACCAGCATCTCGTGTTCGAGGACTTCGCTCGCAAGATCCAGCCCAACATCGACTTCTTCGTCGTGCCGGACGGCTACCACGCCGACATCAATCCCAGCATCGTCGCCGAGTTCGCCCACGTCGTCTATCGCTTCGGCCACTCGATGCTGACCGAGACGATCGACCGACTCGACCCGAGCTTCACCAACGACCAGATCGGACTGATCCAGGCCTTCCTCAACCCGGTCGAGTTCGACTCCGACGCCAGCGGTGTTGCGCATACCGTCGCCGACAGCGTCGCCGCCGGCAACATCATCCGGGGCATGACGCGCCAGGTCGGCAACGAGATCGACGAGTTCGTCACCAGCGCGCTGCGCAACAACTTGCTTGGGTTGCCGCTCGATCTCGCCACCATCAACTTGGCTCGCGGACGCGATGCCGGCGTGCCGTCGTTGAACGCCGCGCGCCGCGACTTCTTCGAGGCCAGCAGCCACGCGGAGGAACTGCGGCCCTACGCCAGCTGGGTGGACTTCGCGAGCCACCTCAAGAACGAAGCCTCGATCATCAACTTCGTGGCGGCCTACGGAACGCACGCCCTGATTACCGGCCAGACCACGGTCGAAGGCAAGCGCGATGCGGCCATGGCGCTGATCTTCGGCACCAGCTTCGGCGATATCGTCGTCCCCACCGATCCGGCGGCGCTCGCGGCCTTCAATGCCGACCGCATCGCCTTCCTCAACGCCACCGGTGGATACGCGGGCGGCTCGTTGGGCGGCCTCGACAACGTCGACCTCTGGATCGGCGGTCTCGCCGAAAAGGTCATGCCGTTCGGCGGCATGCTGGGCTCGACCTTCAACTTTGTGTTCGAGGTCCAGCTGGAAAAGCTGCAGGACGGCGACCGCTTCTACTACCTGCAGCGGCTGGACGGCCTGCATCTGCTCTCTGAAATGGAGAACAACACCTTTGCCAAGGTGATCGGCCTCAATGCCGACGCCGGCCATCTGCCATCCGACGTGTTCTCGACCCCCGGGCTCATCCTTGAGGTCGACCAGACCAGGCAGTGGAACCCGGGGCTCGATTCGGCCGATCCGACTGGCGGAACAATCCTGACGCCGCTGGTCCTGCGCGACGATCCGTCGACCGCTGGACCCGAGAGTCACTACCTGCGCTACACCGGCGCCGACCACGTCCTCTTGGGCGGCACCGACCAGGCCGACACGCTAATCGCCAGTGAGGGTGACGATACCCTCTACGGCGACGGCGGCAACGATCGTATGGAAGGCGGCGCCGGCAACGACCAGTATATCGGCGGAGACGGCGATGACATCATCACCGACCTGTTCGGTGACGACATCATGCGCACCGGCCGTGGCCACGACGCGGTCAACGCCGGTCAAGGCGTCGACCTGATCGTTGCCGACGAGGGCAATGATTTCATCGTGCTCGGCGCCGACAGCCTCGACGAGGCCTTCGGCGGGGTCGGCAACGACTTCGTTCTTGGCAGCAAGACCACCGAGCAGACTCTCGGCGGCGAAGGCGACGACTGGATCGAGATCGGTGCCTGGACCGGCGCGGTCGGCGACAATTTCGACGACCAGTTCCAGCTTGATGCGGTCAAGGGCCACGACGTGTTCCACGGCGACGGCGGCTTCGACGAGTTCATCGGCGAAGGCGGCGACGACATCTGGTTCGGCAGCCTCGGCCGCGGCAAGTTCGACGGTATGTCTGGCTACGACTGGACGACCTACGCCAACATGAATCTGGCGGTCGACGTCGACCTCAACCGGGTGATCCTGCCCGGTCTGCCGGTGCTTCCAGGCAACGCGGCGCTCGACAGCTTCACCCAGGTCGAAGGTGCGTCCGGATCGGCCCACAACGACGTCATTCGTGGTTCCGACGTCACCGCCGATCTCGTGCCGACCGAAGGCTTTCGCGGCAGCGCCCTGGATGCCGAGGGCATCGCCCTCATTACTGGACTGCAGGCGCTCCTCGCCGGCGCAGGACCGGCCTCGTTCGACGCCAACGGCAGCTTCGTCGGCGGCAACATCCTGCTCGGCGGTGGCGGCAGCGACCTCATCGAAGGCCGCGGCGGCGACGACATCATCGACGGCGACCGCTGGCTGCGGGTGCGCATCGCGGTGATGTCGGAGTTCGACGAGAACGGCCCGGTAGGCAACACCGTGCTCGAGTTCCACGACAGCATGACGACGCTGGTCCAGAAGGTGTTCTCGGGGCAGATTAATCCCGGCCAGCTCAAGATCGTCCGTGACATCGTCTCCGACGGCGCGGCGGCATCGGACGTCGACACCGCGGTCTACTCCGACGTCCGCGCCAACTACTCGTTCTCTGCGCGCGCCGACGGCACCCTCGTGGTGTCCAACACCGGCGGCCTCGATCCGCTCGACGGGACCGACCTGCTGCGCAACATGGAGCGGTTGCAGTTTTCCGACGGCGCTCTCGGCATCGTCGTGGGCACCCCGTTCAGCGACAATGGCCTCGCCCCGCAGGGCCCGCCGTCCGACAACCGTCCCGTTCTGAACGGTTCGGCGACAGACGACATCATCGTCGGCCTCGCCGGAGCCGACGTGCTCAACGGTCTCGGCGGCAACGACATCCTGGTCGGCGGCCCGGGCTCCTCCACGGGAACGATTGCCGACAACTTCAATTCAGGCTCCTATTCCGGCAACGACGGTAACGCCGCAAACTTCGCCGGAAACTGGACGGAAAACGACAACAACAGCGCCACGAGCGGCGATATCGAAATCGATGGCAATCGCCTTCGTTTCAACGAGACCGTCGATGGGGGCGAAACCATCGAACGCTCGATGAACCTGGCGGGGGCCACGGCCGCAACGCTGTCCTTCAGCTACGAGGACGACAATCTTGGCGCGGGCCAGAGCGTCATCGTCGAGGCCCGCAACAGCGGCAGCGGCGCCTGGGAAGTTCTCGGCACGCTCGGCAGCACCACCGCTAACGGCAACGGCAATTTCAGCGCTACGTTGACCGCTGCGCAGATCGGCGCGAATTCGGGAGTTCGCTTCCGGACCACCGGCGATGGCAACAACTGGGACAACGGCGACAATTTCTACATCGATAACCTGACGATCACGATCGCCAGACCGGGCATCAACGGTGGCGTCGACACCCTCAACGGCGGTCTCGGCAACGACACCTACGCGTTCGGGCTCGGCGATGGCAACGACCTCATCAATGAAGCCGTCAATGCCACCAGCGGCGGCACCGCCGACCGCATCTCGATCCAGGCTCCGAACGCGGTCGACGCGTCCGGTCAGCCCATCATCGACCCGGTGACCCTGCTTCCGGTGCCGACGATCGCCGCGTTGGACGCTTTCGACAGCGGCACCGCGACCCAAACCGGCGACCTGGTCATCAATTATAGCCTACCGACCGGGCCCACGGGCTCCGTCGCTCAATCCATCACGGTGGCGGGTCACTTCAACGGCAACAACGCTCAGACCGGCGTCGAACGCATCAACTTCAACGGCGCGACTTTCGCCGGCTATGCGCTCGGCACGGAGGACTACTTCATCAGCCGCTCCGATCCGGCCGGCCGGGCAGGCGGCGACGTCAACATGTCGCTGAATGCGGTGACCAACGCGCAAGCCAACTTCGTGGTGGGCGAGCAGGGCGTCGACGACGAGATCACCGGCGGCGGCCTCAACGACCTGATCTTCGGCGGCACCGGAAACGACGACCTCGTCGGCGGGCTCGGCGACGACCTGCTGGTCGGCGGTGCGGGCAACGACGATCTCGACGCCCGGCTGAATCTCGCCGGCGACGATTTCGAAGGCGCCGTCGGCGCCGACACGATGGTTGGCGGTGCGGGCAACGACACCTACGGCATCGACGATCTTCTCGACGTCGCGATCGAGGCCCAGGACGAGGGCACCGACACCGTCGAGACCTTCCTGGCCGAGCTCTCCATCGCGAACATGGCCAACGTCGAGAACCTCACCTACCGTGGCGTCGACGCCGATCAATTCATCGGTACAGGCAACGCCGGCAACAACGTCATCACCGGTGGCGATCTGGCTGACACGCTGAGCGGCCTGGCGGGCAACGACACGCTGAACGGCGGTCTGGGCAACGACACGCTCGACGGCGGCGACGGCAACGATACGCTCAATGGCGGCGACGATGTCGACACGCTGACCGGCGGGATCGGCGCCGACACCCTCAACGGCGGAGCCGGGGCCGACGTCATGGCCGGCGGCGCCGACAACGACACTTACGTCGTCGACGATGCCGCCGACGTGGTCACTGAACTCGCGGCCGGCGGCTCCGACACGGTGCAGTCCTCTGTCTCCTATACCCTCGGGGCCGAAGTCGAGAACCTGACGCTGACCGGCGCCGATGCCATCAACGGCAATGGCAACGCGCTGGCCAACACCATTGCCGGCAACGGCTCCAACAACCAGATCTTCGGCGGTGGCGGCAACGACACCATCGATGCGGGCAACGGCACCGACTTGGTCGACGGCGGTACCGGCGACGATACGCTAAGCGGAGGCACCGGCGGCGATACCGACACCGTCATCGGCGGCGCGGGCAACGACACCATCAACGTCGGCGACGGCAACGACGTGGTCGTCTACAATGCGGCCGGGTTCGGCGCCGACACCATCACCGGCTTCGACTCGACCGCGGCCGGAGGTCAGGACCTAATCAACCTCAGTGCCCTCGGCATCACCGCCGCCAATCTGGCGACGCGCGTCGTCGAGACTCAGGTGGGCGCCAATACTCTGCTGACGGTCAGGGATGCGTCCCTGGCGACGATCGGCACCATCCAGGTCAACAACACGACGATGGCCGCAATCGACGCGTCCGACTACATCCTCGCGCAGGCAGCTCCGGCACCGTTCGGCACGGCGAGCGCCAACGCCGACGTCATCACCGGCAACGGCGTTGCGAACCTCATCGACGGCCTAGGCGGCAACGATACGCTGAGCGGCGGCGGTGGCGACGACGTCATTCGCGGCGGCGAGGGTGCAGATACCCTCAACGGCGACGATGGCAACGACACGTTGACCGGAGGCACCGGCAGCAACACCGGCGCCTACGTCGACAGCTTCGGAGCGGCGTCGTATTCGAACAGCAATGGCACACTCGCCTTCACAGGAAACTGGATCGAAGGCGGCGGTGAGACGACCAGTGCGACAGCAGGCGACATCCAGATCACTGGCGGACGCCTTCAGTTCAATCAGGGCGTCGATGGCGGCGAGACGATCGAGCGCGCCGTCAATCTGACGGGCGCGACCGCGGCGACGGTTTCGTTCACCTACGAGGACGACAATCTCAACGGCGGCCAGACAGTCATCGTCGAGGCACGGAACGTCAACACCAACGCCTGGGAGGTCGTGACCGGCGGAACGCTGGGAGGCGGTGCCAACGGCACCTTCAACTTCAGCGCCGCGCTGGCGGCTGCCCAGATCGGCTCGAACTCGGCGATCCGTTTCCGGACCACCGGCGACGGCAACAACTGGGATAATGGCGACAACTTCTACGTCGACAATTTCACGGTCAACGTCACCGCGCCGGGCCTCAACGCCGGGGCGGACACGGTCAACGGCGGTGCCGGAGACGATACCATCGTCTGGAACGCCAATGCGACAGCGACCCCGACTGATGGTCGCGACATTGTTAATGGCGGCACCGAAGGCGTCGCGGGCGACACCTTCGTTATTAATGGCAATACCTCCAGCGAGGCCTACACGATCTACACGCTGGCCGCCTGGGATGCCATCACGGGCAACGACATCGCGAGTTTCGGCGGGCGTACGCCGGAAATCGTCGTCACCCGGGGCGGTTCGGCCTTCGCCAACGTGATCGCGGAACTGAGCGAGATCGAGGAGATCCGCATCAACGGCATCGAACCGACCGGAGCGACGGGCGGCGCGGGAGCGGGCGATACGTTCACGGTCGTCGGCGACTTCACCGCGACGAGCCTGCGCCTCAACACCATCACGATCGATGGCGACGAGGGCGACGACACGATCGACATCTCGGCCCTCACATCGGCCCATCGCATCGTGTTCAAGTCCAAAGGGGGCAACGACATTATCATCGGCGCGCTGCAGGCCGAGGACGTGATCGAGCTTCCCGAAGGGGCGGACCCCGCGACCTACCATCTTGTCCAGAACCAGGACGGCACCAAAACGATCTCGAACGGAACCCATTCAGTCACCTTCTCGGGCGTCATGCCGCCACAGTTCGAGACCGATGAGCCAGACGAGGATGAGGACGAGGACGAGGAGGACGACGACGAGACGCCGACCGGGGGCGACGACGACGAAGAAGAGACCGAGACCGCAACCGACGGCGTGGTTCGGAACGGCACGGCGCAGTCCGACACGCTGGTCGGCACGCCCGGCGACGACAACATCGTTGCCTTCGCAGGAGACGACATCGCCGTCGGCCATGCCGGTGCCGATGCAATCTCAGCTGGCGAGGGTGCCGACTTCGTCAACGGCGGTGCTGGACGGGACGTGATCTTCGCCGGTGCGGGCGACGACCATGTGTTTGCGGGAGCCGACGCCGACATCGTCTACGGCGATGCCGGGGCCGACCGCATCTTCGGCGATCAGGGCGACGACCTTATCAACGCAGGTGCGGGCGACGACACCGTGTTCGGCGGGGCCGGCAACGACCTGATCGTGGCCGAGATCGCTGATGGCAACGACGCCTATTTCGGCGACGAAGGCACCGGCGGGGCGGGCATCGACACGCTCGACATGTCGGCGGCAAGCACGGCCGTCACCGTCAACTTGGGCTCCGGCCCACTCGCGAACGGCAGCGCCTCCAGCTCTCAGACCGGCAACGATACGCTGTGGGGTATCGAGAACGTCACCACCGGCTCCGGCAACGACGTCATCGTCGCCGGCACCCCCGCCAACGTGATGAACGGAGGGCTCGGCGACGACACCTTCCGCTTCAACTCCGTGG
This sequence comes from Bradyrhizobium sp. CCGB01, assembly GCF_024199795.1. NCBI lineage: Bacteria > Pseudomonadati > Pseudomonadota > Alphaproteobacteria > Hyphomicrobiales > Nitrobacteraceae > Bradyrhizobium > Bradyrhizobium sp. CCGB01. Next base: position 7,971,478 of record NZ_JANADK010000001.1, on the reverse strand, counting down.
AAGCGGCCAAGGGCGACACCATCGTCGGCTTCGAGCCGGGAGACCGCATCGACCTCAGCGGCATCGACGCGAACTACGCCGCCGACGGCAACCAGAGCTTCACGCTGGTTTCCGACGCCGCCTTCACCGCCGCCGGGCAACTCGCGGTGAGCTACGAGACCCATGACGGTCAGGAATTCACCGTCATCCAAGGCAACGTCGACGGCAACGCCGCCGCCGACTTCAAGATCGAGATCGCGGGCCACCAGAACCTCGGCTCCAACGTCACGCTCTAGCCCCACGACCCTATGCCGGAACGGGAGAGCATCCTCCCGTTCCACCAGGTTTCTGTTTCTCGTACCTGAGGCATCCGCAAAAATATGGCCAAATCGAAAGAGCTCACCCCTGCGAAGCGTCGGCGCCTGGCCGAGCTGACCCGGGGCTTCCGTGGCATCGTCCTGTTTCTCTTCGTGGTCTCCGGCATGATCAACGTGCTGGCGCTCACCGGCTCCGTCTACATGATGCAGATCTACGACCGCGCCCTGACCAGCGGCAGCATCCCCACCCTGGTGATGCTCTCGGTGCTCGCGATCGGGCTCTATCTGTTCCAGGGCGCCTTCGACGTCGTCCGCTCCCAGGTGCTGGTGCGGGTTGGCGCCCGGATCGACCGCAAGATCGCGCCCCTGGCGCATCGCGTCGCCATCGACATGCCGCGTTTCGGCTTCTCCACCTCCGAAGCGCTGGAGCGCGGGCGCGACGTCGACACCGTCCGCGGCTTCCTCGGCAGCCAAGGCCCCTCGGCATTGTTCGACCTGCCTTGGATGCCGATCTATCTGGCCTTCATCTACTTTCTTCATCCGATGCTCGGCGCGCTGACCTTCGCGGGCGCGCTCGTCCTCGTCGCGCTCACTGTGGTCAGCGAGGTCATGACCCGCCGTCTGATCGTGTCCACGCGCAAAGCGGCAACGGAACGCAACGGCATCGCCGACTGCAATGCGCGCAACGCCGAGGTCCTCAAGGCGATGGGCTTCGCAAGCCGCGCCGTCGGCCGCTTCAACGAGGCCAATGCCGAGCACCTCGATCTGCAGACGAGGGCAAACGACATCACCGGGGGCTTCGCCGCGGTTTCGCGCGTGCTCCGCATGGTGCTGCAGTCAGCCCTGCTGGGGCTCGGCGCCTACCTCACCATCAAGGGTGAGCTTTCGGCCGGCGCCATCATCGCGGTCTCGGTCGCCTCGGCGCGGGCGCTGGCTCCTGTCGATCTCGCGATCGGAAATTGGAAGGCCTTCATCGCCGCGCGCATGGCCTACCAGCGGCTGCGCGACACCGTGATCGCGCTCGCCTCCGTCGACGAGCCGATGCGGCTGCCAGCTCCGACCGCGCGCCTCTCAGTGGAGAAGATCACCGTGGCGGTCCCCGGGACCGGACAGGTAGTGCTCAGCGAAGTCGCCTTTGAGCTCGAGGCCGGCCAGGCGCTCGGCATCATCGGCCCTAGCGCCGGTGGCAAAACCACGCTGGTGCGCGCGCTGACCGGCATCTGGCCGGCCCTGCGCGGCGGCGTGCGGCTCGACGGTGCCGACCTGCCCCAGTGGCGCGAGGACGACCTCGGCAGGCACATCGGCTATCTCCCCCAGGAGGTCGCGCTGATGGACGCAACCATGGAGGAAAATATCTGCCGCCTCGAGCCCCGGCCCGACTCCCGCAAGGTGATCGAGGCCGCGAAGGCGGCTGGCGTCCACGAGATGATCGTCAGGCTGCCGGAAGGCTATCGTACCAGACTGGGGCCGCAGGGCTGCGCACTTTCCGCCGGTCAACGCCAGCGCATCGCGCTGGCGCGCGCGCTTTACGGCAATCCCTTCGTGGTGGTGATGGACGAGCCCAACTCCAACCTCGACGGCGAGGGCGAGGCGGCGCTCACCGCGGCCATCGAAGGCATCCGTGCCCGCGGCGGCATCGCTATCGTGATCGCGCACCGCCCGAGCGCGCTGGTGGCGGTCGATCTCGTCGCCATCGTCCAGGCCGGCCGCATGGTCGCCTTCGGCAAGAAGCAGGACATCATGACCCCGGTCCTACAGTCTTCCGCGCCGGGTCCGGCCGGCGCGAATCCCGTCGAGTCCCAAATGCGGAGGCCCGCATGATCAACGTCCAGGCCACCCGCCAGTCCACTGGCGAGACCGCTCCTGGCCGCGAAGACTACGAGGAGAAGCAGGATCGCCGCCGCCGCTTCGTGCCGCTGATCTTTCTGTTAATCGTCGGATCCTGCACGGCCTACCTCAAGAGCTTCCTGCCAATGAAGCTGGAGGCCGGCGAGGGCCGTGAAAGGGCACTTGGCTCGGGCGAGGAGGACGAGATCCTGAAGGAGGACGCGCTCGCCGCGACCGAGGAACCAATGGAGGAGCAGCCGGAAGCGGCCAAGTCGTCTGGCCGGACCGAGGAGGCGAGGATCGTCGCGCACGACGAGGAGCGCGCCGCAGGCGGCGGTGCGGCAGATTTCAGCGCGCGGGCGCGCACCGACAGACCTGAGCCGAACAACAAGAGGTCGGGCGACAGTCCGACGGTCGCCAACGACAACCACCGGCCTCGCCAGGAGGACCCCGGCTCCGGCAGTGGCGGAGGTGGAGGCGGTGGTGGAGGCGGTGGAGGTGGAGGTGGAGGTGGAGGTGGAGGTGGAGGTGGTGGCGGCGACAGGCCGCGCGACCCGCCGGCGCCGGATCACCGCAACCGCGCGCCTCGCGTCTCGGGCGCGGTGCATCTTCCCGACGTGGTGGCCTGCCATGGGCTGGCGATATCGATGGCGGCGCTGCTGGCCGGCGCCACAGATCCGGACGGCGACAATCTGACCGTAGTCGGCATCCTCTCCTCCTCCGGCTCCCTCGTCCGCACCGAGGACGGCTGGGAATTCGACCGCGCGCCGAACATGCTCGGCGAGGTCAAGTTGACCTACGCGATCAGCGACGGCTCCCACATCGTAATGCAGACAGCCTACTTCAATGTGGTTGAGGCGCCGCCCATCGTCGGGACAGAGGGCGACGACATCCTGCTCGGCACCCAGTGCGCCGAAACCATCATGGGACTCGGCGGCGACGACAACATCGACGCCAGAGGCGGCAACGACCGGATATCGGGCGGGGCCGGCGACGACCACATCTTGGCGGGCGCAGGCCACGACGTGGTCTATGCGGGCTACGGCAATGACATCGTGTTCGCAGGCGCGGGCAACGACGTGGTGTTCGGCGGCGCCGGCGACGACCGTCTGTGGGGTGAGGAAGGCGACGACACCCTACTGGGCGAAGACGGAAACGACCACCTCGACGGCGGCACGGGCCGCGACATCCTGCTGGCGGGAGCCGGCGACGACACCCTCGAGGGCGGCGGCGGTAACGACCATCTCGACGGCGGTGCGGGGGCGGATCGGATGTCCGGCGGGACCGGCAACGACATCATCGCCGACGGCGGCGGAAACGACGTCGTGACCGGCGGCGCGGGCAACGATGTCGTAATGGCGGCCGCCGATGCCGCGGACGATAGCTTCGCCGGCGGCGCCGGCGTAGACACGCTGGATTATTCATCGGCTACGCGTTCGATCGGGGTGGATCTGGCCTCCGGTACGGCATCAGGCACCGACATCGGCAACGACGCGATCGCGGAGTTCGAGATCGTCGTCGGCGGCGCAGGTGACGATACCCTCACGGCCGCCGGATCGGCTTCGGCCTCGATCGACGGCGGCGGAGGAAACGACGTCGTGGCCGGGGGCGGCGGCGACGACAGGCTGACCGGCGGGGTCGGGAACGACACGATCTCGGACGGAGGCGGATCCGACACGGTCGCCGGCGACGCCGGAAACGACCTAGTTCTCGCTGCGGCCGATGCCGCGGACGACAGCCTCGACGGCGGTGCCGGGACGGACGCTCTCGACTACTCCTCGGCCGTCAGGAAGATCGCCGTGAATCTCGCCTCGGGGCGGGCCTCCGGCGAGGACATCGGCGAGGACGCGATCGCAGAGTTCGAGATCGTCGTCAGCGGCGCGGGCGACGACGTCATCACCGGGAGCGCGGGCGCTGACACGCTTGCCGGCGGGGCCGGCAACGACACCATCGCCGACGGCGGCGGGGCCGACAAGGTGGACGGCGGCTGCGGCGACGACGCCGTGCTCGCGTCTGCCGACGGCGCCGACGATGCCTATGATGGCAATTCAGGCCACGACACCCTGGACTATTCGGAGACCACCGTCACCGTCACCATCGATCTACGCAGCGGCACTGCCATGGGACGCGAGATCGGCAAGGACCTGATCGAAGGCTTCGAGGAGATCATCGCGGGCTCCGGCGACGACGTGATCATCGCCGGCAGCGGCCCGGTGGTCCTGACCGGCGGCGCCGGCGACGACTGCTTCCAGTTCGAGCGCGGCGACGATGGCGGCCAGCAGCAGGAGGTGGTGAAGAAGATCACCGACTTCACGGTCGGCGACAAGATCGTGGCCGCGACCTATCAGATCACGATCAAGGAGGGCTCCGACGCCGAGGAGCAGGTCGCCGACCTGTTCGAACAGATCTACCTCGACGAGAACGACGGCGGCCACAATCGCCCAGTGCGCTTCCGCTTCGAGGAGCTCGCCAACGGCAAGTATACCGCCATCGAGGTCGATTACGGCAACGACGAAGGAGACGGCATGACGATCGAAGTCGCCGGCCACCACCATCTGCAATTCTCATCGATCCATTCATGAGGAAGTGAAGCCATGAAGCATATCGATGTATCCGAATTCGTCCGCCCGGAGCATCGGGCTATGGACGCTCCCCGCGAACGACCGTTGCGCCTGTGGCCGCGCATCGTCGCCGGCCTCGTGCTGAGCGCGTTACTGGTCGCCGGTTGCGGCGGCTGGGCGGCCTGGGCGATGCTGGAGGGCGCGGTGGTCGCCGTCGGCACGGTCAAGGTCGATCAGAACCTCAAGGAGGTGCAGCACCGCGACGGCGGTATCGTCAAGACGCTGTCAGTGCGGCAGGGCGACCAGGTCCGTGAAGGACAGGTGTTGGCGACCCTCGACGACGTCCAGATCAAGGCCGAACATCTGATCGTGCGCGCCCAGCTGGTCGAGGCGCTCGGGCGCCGCGCCCGCCTGGTGGCCGAACGCGACAACCTGACTTCGGTCGAATTTCCTGACGACATGCAGGCGCTATTCCCCTCGACTGCAGGATCGGTGATCCACGGCGAGGCTCGTCTGTTCGCCGGCAACAAGCTCGCGCGCGACAGCCAGAAGGAGCAGCTCAAGCTCAGCATCGCCCAGACTGGCGAGGAGATCAGGGGCATGGCGGCCCGCCTCGCCGCCAAGGAGGAGGAGGGCAGGCTCGTCGGCGCCGAACGCGAGAAGCTGCAGTCGCTATTCGAGCGCAAGATCGTCGAGTACCAGCGCGTCTATACCGCCCAACGCGACTACGCCCGCATCATGGGCGAGCAAGGCGAGATCCATGCGAGCATCGCTCGCGCCAAGGTGAGGACCAGCGAGATCCGCGTGCAGATCATCGCCGTGGACCAGAATGCCTCGACCGAGGCCCAGAAGGACCTGCGCACGGTGGAGGCGCGCATCGCCGAGCTTCAGGAGCGCAAGCTCGCTGTCGAGGACCGTCTGTCGCGCACCGAGATACGTTCCCCGGCCTCCGGATACATCAACGAACTGTTCGCCTACACGGTGGGCGGTGTCATCACCCCGGCGGCCAAGATCGCCACCGTGGTGCCGGAGAACGCCGACCTCAAGTTCGAGATTCGTATTTCACCGGCTGACATAGACCAGGTGAGGGTTGGTCAGCCGGCGCGCGTCCGCCTCTCCGCCTTCAACCGCACCACCACGCCGGAGCTGAAAGGCAAGGTTGCGATGGTGTCGCCGGCCTCGGCCCGGGATCCGTCCAACGGTCAAGAGCACTACATCGCTCATGTCCGCCTGCTTCCGGCCGAGGAGGACCTGATCCAGCAAAAGGGACTGAAGCTCGTTCCCGGTATGCCGGCGGAGGTCTTCGTCTCGACCCAGGAGCGCACCGCGGCCTCCTATCTGGCCAAGCCCGTCACCGACCAGATGACCCGTGCCTTCCGGGAGCGCTGACGCATGACGCATTCTCCCGCCGACACACCGAGGATGGCATCGAGAGCCGAGGTGGCCGTCAGGGTTTTTCACGCTAACCGTTCCAGAGAAGGCGAGCGTCGGAACCCGCGAACCGGCGACATTCGGCGGAGGTTCGGAGTTCTTCCGGCTCAGCATCGCAGCCGGGGCATCTTGCCACACCTCCGGAATATCCAGGGACGAATTTCACCAACTGGTATTTTCTTTTGGCTCCGGGGATTTTTCCTTCCTCGTCAATGTTTTGAAACCGTCGTCCTCCAACGGCGGAACGCTTAATGATGCCTTTTTGGGGTGGGTTTGATGAGCGACATTACGATCGCAATTGTCGAGGACCAACCTTTGATGATGACGGCCCTCACGACCTTTCTTTCGGCGCCGACCGATCTCAAGATCATCGCCTTCGGCGCCAGCGCCGCCGACATGGTCCGGCTGGCCCGTTCCCATGTCCCCAGGCTGATGATCCTGAGCCCCTCCGTTCCCGACGAGACCTACGACGCCATCCGCACAATTCGCAACGTCCAGCCTGCGATCAAAATCATCGCCTACACTTCCCAGCACGGCGTCGACCATGCCGTCCGAGCCCTCGACGCCGGCGCTCACGGCTACGTCCTCAAGCGTTCCTCGGCAGACGAGTTGATGGCCGCCGTTCGAGCCGTGCTGAAGAATGAGACCTACATCACCCAGGGCTTCGCCGCCCGAGTGATCGACGCGCTCCGCAACACCGACGTCCGCCACCGCGTCGCCGAGGCCATCAATCTCAGTCAGCGAGAGGGGCAGATCGTTCGGCTGTTGCTGCGCGGCATGACCAACAAAGAGATCGCCGCGACGCTTCGCATCACCGAGAAGACGGTCAAGCACTACATGACCGAGCTGATGCAGAAGATGCAGGCCAGGAACAGGGTGGAGGTCATCATCGCCGCCCAGAAGATGTCCGAGTACCGACCCCAGTCGCTTGACGCCTGAAACAAGCAATGGATTCGCGCCCCGCCGTGCAACGCAACGTCGCAGCGGCGCTTCCATCGTCGAGATTTTCTTTTACCTTGAGCTGCAGGGATCTCCAGACTTTCAATGAGCCAGCTTAAAGATGCTGACGTTAAGGGCATCGAGATGGAAGATGGGCGTCGCCGCCATGTAAAGTTTTGCGCGGGCGCCTGCGCCGTCCAGGCCCTCGCGCGCGGCGGCGTCGGTCCTGGCGATGATCACGAGATCGCGCCGCGCTTTCGCTACGGCTGCGACCTTCGCCGCCATGTCATGCGCATCGGTGACTTCTTATCGTTCAACTGGTCTTCGAGGTGAGGCGCGCCCGCACCGGCGTCCTCGAAAACGCGAGACGCATGCATCACGCTCAACGCCTCACCACAGCCCGTGTCGCCAGTCCCGCCGCGCGGACCATCTGGCGGACGTAGAAGGCGACCTCATCCACAGTGATGATGCCGACGTTGGACAGGCCCATCGACGCCGTCATCGCGGCAGCAGGAAGCGCTGTGAAATATGCGCTGTGAGGATCGAGTGTCATCCGCGATCGCGGATCATTGAAGACGTCTCCCATCCTTCGCGATCAACAACGTCGTCGAGCGCAACAACAATCGCAATCGTCTCTGGATGTGCGCGCTTTTGCCAAACTTGCTGCAATCGACGCGTGGCCAACATGGGCTTCGTTGACAAGCTATCGACGTCGATCCCAATGTCTCATCATTGTAGTGGCCGGTTGTCGTTATCTTTCAAAAGGCAGGACGCGGCTGATCGCGGAGATAGCGAATGACAAAACAGAATCCAGGATTCGCTCGCCGTTCCTTTGTTCTCGGCGGCGCAATAATTGGAGCAGCTACCGCGGCAGCAGGTGCAATACGCGACGGCGAACTGGGTGCGCCCCCGCGCTCTTATCGTGGATCAATGCCGGTTCAGGATGGAGCCGCCGATTCACCACCAGATGCGCAAGGCACGGACTTCAAATTCTTCACGGCTGAGGAGCGGGCGTTCATCGAAGCGGCCGTCGACCAACTGATTCCGGCTGATGCCGTCGGGCCAGGAGCAGTCGAAGCAAATGTACCGTTCTTCCTGGACCGCCAATTGGCCGGCCTGTTTGGGCGCGGCGACCACTACTATCTCGGCGGCCCCTGGAAGGAGGGCGCGCCGGAGCAGGGCTATCAGATGCGCTTCTCCCCGGCACAACTGTATCGAGCCGCGATCAAGGCGATCGACAGCTATACGTCGGCACAATTCAACGGAGCCTCCTTCGCTCGACTCGGCGCGAGTGACAAGGACAAGGTCCTAAAGGGACTCGAAGCCGGGAGCATCAAGCTCGACGGCGGTGTGAACGCGAGAATGTTTTTCGCGATGCTGCTCCAAAATACCAAGGAAGGCTATTTTTCCGATCCGATCTATGGCGGCAACAAGGATATGGCCGCCTGGAAGATGATCGGCTTTCCTGGTGCTCACTACGACTACAGCGAATGGGTGGAGCGGCATGGCGAGCGCGTGCCCTATCCGCCGGTGGGCTTCAAGGGTCGCCTCGGCTGGCGGGAGGCTTGAGCATGGCTACGACTCTGAAGCCGGTTGATGCGGTGATGGTTGGCTTTGGCTGGACCGGCGCCATCATGAGTCAACAACTTTGCGATGTGGGACTGAACGTTCTCGGGCTTGAGCGAGGCCCATGGCGAGATACCTCCACCGAATTTGCGACGGGTTTCGCGCAAGATGAGCTGCGTTACATGTGGCGCCACCACCTGTTTCAGAATGTATCGGATGACACCCTCACGATTCGAAACCATGTGAACCAGGAAGCGCTGCCGATGCGACACCTGGGTTCATTCCTGCTCGGGACTGGTGTCGGTTCAGGCGGCGTGCACTGGAACGGTCAGATCTGGCGCTTTCTTCCAAGCGATTTCCAGACGAAGAGCCACAACCAGGAGCGTTATGGCAAGAGCGCGGTCACCGATTACGACCTGACGGTGCAGGACTGGGGCGTCACTTATGATGAGCTGGAGCTCCACTATGACGCTTTCGACAAGCTTTGCGGCACCAGCGGCAAGGCGGGCAATCTTCGAGGACAAATTCAGCCGGGCGGCAACCCATTTGAAGGGTCTCGTTCGGACGAATATCCCACGCCGCCGATGAAGCAGACTTACGGCCCGACATTATTCGGGCAGGCTGCAGCATCGCTCGGCCGTCACCCGTTTCCGCATCCCGGAGGCAACCTCAGCCAATCCTACGTGAACCCCTTGGGTTGTCAGTTGGGTAAATGCACCTACTGCGGTTTTTGCGAGAAGTTTGGCTGTGGAAACTATTCGAAGGCGAGCCCCCAGACCACGGTGCTTCCTTATCTGATGCGGAAGTCAAACTTCGAGCTCCGCACGGAGTGCGAGGTACTCAGGATCGAGCTCACGCCCGACAAGAAGAGGGCTACCGGCGTCACGTATGTGAACAGCGCCGGGGAGGAGTTCTTCCAGCCGGCCGAGATGGTTTTTCTCGGAGCGTACATCTTGCACAATGTGCGGCTGTTGCTGCTGTCCGGCATCGGCCAGCCATACGATCCCAAGACAGGCGACGGTTTAGTAGGCAAGAACTACGCCTACCAAACGATGTCGTCGGTCAATGTGTTCTTCGACGACAAAATCATCAATCCGTTCATTGGTGCCGGCGCGCTGGCGACGGTGGTCGACGATTTCAACGGTGACAACTTTGATCACTCGGGCCTCGGGTTCATCGGTGGTGCGTACATCGCTGGCATGGTCACCGGCGGTCGTCCCATCGAGATGATGTACACTCCCAAGGGTACGCCGGCTTGGGGCCTGGAGTGGAAGCATTCGGCCGCGAAAAACTATCTGCGCTCATTCAATCTGAGCATCCATGGCTCGAGCATGAGCTCGCGTGGGAACTACCTGGATCTCGACCCGACCTACCGCGACGTATTCGGCCGGCCCATGCTGCGAATGACATTCGACTTCAACGAGAACGACCTGAAGATGTCGAATTACCTCACCGACAGGGCGGCAGAAATCGCGCGAGCGATGAATCCCCGCGAAATCAAGGAGAATCGCCGGAAGGGAGCCTGGAGCGTCGTCCCCTATCAGACAACCCACAACACGGGCGGCGCCATCATGGGCGATAATCCGCAGAACAGTGTCATCAATAAGTATCTGCAGTCGTGGGATGTACCAAACGTGTTCTCGATGGGGGCGGGCGCCTTCCCGCAAAACCCCGGTTACAACCCGACTGCCACCGTTGCGGCTCTTACCTACCACGCCGCGCAGGCTATCATTGAGCGTTATCTGAAGACGCCAGGTCCGCTGGTGCACGCATGAAGCGCTCGTTGTTCTTCAAGACCACGGTCTTGGGTTTAGGTGTCGCTGCGCTCGCTGCGATCAGCTGGGCCGAAGGTCAGACGCCAGCACTGCCGCGCAATCCCTCCTCAGTCATCACGGCCCTCTCCGTTCTTACGGTTCAGATCCCCGATGGCGCCGGTGCTGAGATTCTACGTCATGGGCAGGAGCTCATGCGCGCGGGCGATTGCGTCTCGTGTCACATGCGAAAGGGCGGCGAGCCGCTGTCTGGTGGACTCGGACTCAAAACGCCCTTCGGAGTCATCTATTCCTCCAACATTACACCAGATCCCGAAACCGGCATCGGGCGGTGGACGCCAGACCAGTTCTATCGCGCTATGCATGATGGTCATGGGGCGAATGGCGAGAACCTTTATCCGGCGTTTCCTTACCCGTGGTTTCGTACCATGAGCCGCGCGGACGACGATGCGCTGCTTGCCTATATCAAGACAACGCCGCCGGTCCACTACACGCCGCCAGCGAACCAGCTGATCTTTCCTCTCAATTTCCGTAGCCTCGTCGCGGGTTGGAATCTGCTGTTTCTCAAGACCCGGAGCTTTGCATCAGCCTCCGAGAAGTCGGAGGTCTGGAACAGGGGAGCCTATCTGGTCAATGGTCCCGGCCATTGTGGCGCCTGCCACACTCCAAAGAACGCGTTCGGGGCCGATCAGGCTGGTCATGAATTCCGCGGCGCCGTGATCGACAACTGGACGGCCCCGGACCTGACCGGTGACATTCGCACCGGGCTCGGCGCCTGGAGCGAGGGCGATATCTCCGAATATTTGAAGATTGGTCGCAATGCTCATGCAGGAGCGGGAGGCGCGATGGCAGACGTAGTCACGTATTCGACATCACTTCTGACTGATGCGGATCGTACCGCCATTGCAGTTTACCTCAAGAGTCTTCCCGCTGGTCCTTCTTCGCAATCCGCGGTCGCGATCGACGCAGCCTCGATCTCTCGCGGACATGAGATCTATTCGGATGCATGCGCCTCCTGCCATCTGGAGAATGGCAAGGGACAGCCAAGTTTGTTTCCACCTCTTGGCAATAATGCCATGGTCCAACAACTCGATGCCACGGGCCTCGAGCACCTGATCCTGGCAGGAACTAGCATCGCGGCCACGCCGAGCCGCCCGTCGCCGTTGAGCATGCCGGCATTCTCATGGAAGCTCACCGATCGAGAAATAGCGGATGTTGCGACCTATGTTCGGAACAGCTGGGGCAACCGAGCTCCGCCGCTCAACCCGGATGACGTTGCCGCTTTGCGCAAGCAGCTGGATCTTCAGAAGCCGCGACGAACCGACAATTCAGGCGACCAGGACTGACAAACCGACCGCATGCTGTGGCGGACCGCTGCTGAAATCAGCCGATATCCAATGGAGTAAACCATGATGCAGGACGAAACCCCCAGGTCGATTGGGCGTCGTAAGCTCTTGTCGGGACTCGGCATCGCCGCCGCCGGTGGGATCACTGCAAACCTCATGGGGAATACCAGCCACGCGAACGCCGCCGCCGCCAAGGAAACGTCCGACGCACCCTCGATCCTCGTGTTCGATGTCAATGAAACACTGCTCGATATAGAGTACATCAGTCCGGTGTTTGAGCGCGTGTTCAATGATCGAAAGATCATGCGAGAGTGGTTCAATCAACTGATCCTGTATTCCAACGCAGTAACGCTGTCCGGCCCCTACCTTACCTTCTTCGATCTCGGTCAAGGAATCTTGAAGATGCTTGGCACCATCTATGGCGCCAAGGTAACTGCATCGGACATCGATGATCTCCGCACGCGAATGCTGACGATGCCAGCTCATCCCGATGTTCTCGCGGGACTGAAGCAACTGAAGGAGGCGGGCTTCCGTCTGGTAAGCTTTACGAACTCCCCTCCAGATCCAAAGGCCAGTCCGCTCAAAAATGCAGGCATTGCCGAATGGTTTGAGAGATCCTTCAGTGTCGACCGGGTCCGTCGCTTCAAGCCGGCTGCCCAGGGCTATCATCTCGTGGCCGAAGAACTAAACGTTGCACCGTCCTCGCTCTGCATGGTCGCGGCTCATGTCTGGGACACAATCGGTGCACAGAGCGTCGGCTACTCAGGTGCTTTGATCACCCGTGCCGGGAACGCGCCGCTCCTCGTCGATAACCTCCCTCAGCCTCAGATCGTTGCACCGGATTTGCCTGGTGTTGCAACCGAGGCCATTCGGCGGTGGCGAAGCTAAGCACGAAGACGAGCGACACCGGGGATGCAGTCATCCCGCTGTGCGGGCGACCAGTGTTGTAGTGATCCTGCCGTTCCGCAAGCGGTTCGCCAACGTGATCGAGCACGACAACAACGTCTCGTTCAACGAGCCGTCGTGCAGTTTGGGTTTCTGCGGCGAGCCCGCTTGCCACTGTTGAAATACGTTCTCGCCAACTGCGGAGGCCTCCCAAGTTGAGCCCCGTTTGGAGTCTTACATGCACATCAATCGTTTAGCATCCACCATGATGCTCACGGCAACCGCGCTCACGTCAGTCTCGCTTCAACCAGCGCGCGCATCGAACGCGGGCGGTAACGATGCGGAGATATCGTCCTTGAAGCAACAATTGCTTTTGCTCGAACACAGGCTGGATATACTCCAGAAGGAGACGGCAGCGAGTGCGGCGGCCGCGGCGAATGCAAAGGCCGAAGCAAAGGCGGCAGCAAGAGCCGCGGTTACGATTCCAGCGAAAGCTCCGGTGCCGTATTCCAGCGCGCTCGTATCGATGCCGAATAACCGGCCGACCATCTGCAGCGCCGACGGCGAGAACTGCATCGGCATCACGGGCCGCCTGCATTGGGATGTCGGCGGTTACGATTACCGTCCAAACACGGCGGCGACCTCGCCGCAACGACTGAATTCTGGTGAGAACGTCCGCCGCGCGCGCATCGGCATCGCAGGCAAATTCCTCGGCGACTGGAATTTTGCCTTGGTCTATGATTTCGGCGGTTCGTCGGATGGCTTCGGCGGCGCGGCGCCGGGGTCTCTCCCGGGTGGGGGCGTTTCGGGACTTGAGAATGCCTACCTGAGCTACACGGGCCTCAAGCCGTTCGGCGGTAAGATGGCGATCGAAGGCGGCATCATGGACCTTCCATGGACGATCGACGAGGCCACGAGCTCCAACGAAACGACGTTCCTCGAACGCTCGTCAGCTCAGGTCATCGCGGTCAATGTCGCCGCCGGAGATTTCCGTTCGACGTTCGGTACGCGCTGGTGGAACGACTCGTTCTGGGTCGGCGGTTACGTCACCGGTCCGACCACGGGTTCAATACATTCCGCTTCCAGCGTGACGCCTGCGGGATCCACCGAACAGTATGGTGCGGTTGCCCGCGCTGCGGGCCAGCTCGCCAGCGGCAGCAATTACTCGTTGCACCTCGGTGCCAACGCCGAGTGGCTGATCCAGCCGCCGCGTAATCTTGTGACCAACGCGCAGACGGTTTCGTTCAGCGATCGTCCCGAGCTGCGGATCGATCCGACCGCGCTGATTTCGACCAGCGCAGTCGCCAACGCCTCGGGTGTACAGGTCTACGGTGCCGAAGCCGCGGCAAGCTATGGGTCGCTGTACGTCCAGGGTGAGTATTACTGGTACAATGTCGATCGCGATGCATCGACGGGACTGGCGCCGATCGGTGCACCGAGCCTTCATTTTCAGGGGGGCTATGCGCAAGCAAGCTATGTGCTGACCGGCGAGACCCGCACCTACAATGCGTCAACTGCCTCGTACAGCGGCGTTAAGCCGGCGGATCCATTCTCGCTGCGGGGCGGCGGCTGGGGCGCTTGGGAAGTCGCAGGCCGTGTCTCGACGATCAATCTCAATGACAGGCTGGCAACCGCAACTGGGGTCGCAGGCGGTCGGCAGACCGTCTACACAGCGGGCTTGAACTGGTACGTCAATGGCAATCTCCGCTTCATGCTGGACTATCTGCACGGCGACGTCGCCAAGCAACAGTCGCCGACTTCAACGGCAGACACCGGCGCGACATTTGATGCGGTAGCAATGCGGACCCAGTTCGCATTCTAAGGCAGGAGCGCATTGTCTCCTTTGGGATTGATCCGGGCAACTACCGATTAGGACGAATGAGTCCTAATCGCCAAGGGTGCCGACGATGCACCAGGTCTTACTGGCGCCTCTTAGCCGAGTGTCTTCATCCAGTCGACGACCGCTCGTCCGATCTCGTCCGGCGAATCTTCCTGGACGAAATGGATTCCCGCCACGCTCCTCTCGGTCAGAGCCGGCCACCCACGCACGAGGTTGACCAGCGTATGATTGTCAAGGATCGCACCGGGCTCAGCCTTCAGAAACAGCTTGGGCACGTTGCTCTTCCCCAGCCAGTTCGCATAGTCGGTCGCAATCGCAACCACATCGGCAGGCTCGCCCTCGATTGGTATTTGCCGGGGCCAGGTCAGCGTCGGCCGTCGCCCCTCGCCAGGTTCGGCGAACGGCCGTCGGTACTGTGCCATCTCCGCGGCGGAGAGCTTTCGCAGGATGGCGTTCGGCAGGATTTCTTCGATGAAATAGTTGTTCTGCAGCACCATCGTCTCGCCGGCCTCCGAGCGCAGCGCCTCCAAGGCGGGACGCATTCCCATCTTGTCCCAGTGGTCTTTACCTTGCGGCGCCACGATCGCCTCCATGAACGCGATTCCCTTTACGGCCTCGCGATGGCGATTGGCCCAGTCGAAGCCGAGAGCCGAGCCCCAGTCATGGATGACCAAGGTAACTCGCTCGCGTACATCCAAGGCCTCGAGCAGGGCATCGAGGTAGCGGCGGTGCTCGACGAAGCGATACGAGCTGGGACCACTGTCAGGCAACTTGTCTGAATCGCCCATGCCGATCAGGTCGGGGGCGATGCAGCGTCCGAGTGGCTGCAGATGTGGCAATACGTTGCGCCACAGGTACGAGGAGGTGGGATTACCATGCAGCAGCACAATGGGGTTGCCTTCTCCCACCTCCACGTAGGCCATCTCTCTGCCCAGAACTTGCCGTCGCTTTTTTTGGTACGGAAACTCCGCGGAGATCATACCGTGTTCCTTTTCTCATTAATGTCCGACGTCGCCCGATGCGTATAGTTTCAGCCCACCATCACGACGGTGTGGATCATGATTTGCGAGTGCTTCTTAGTTCGTAGCGGACAACATGCTACCTTCTCGGGCCAATGTCGGCTTCCCGCGCGCCGCGATGACTCGCTGAACATCCTGCTTCAGCAGATAGACAGAGACGGTCAGTAAGACGAGATCCTTCAAGAGGAAAGCGGCGACCATTCCCATGGCTGGGAACCCTCCGGCGCCGGGATCCCAGGCGTCAGGAGCAAACGGCAAGATCGTAACGGTTGCAATGAAGGTGCAGCAGGAACCGAGAGCGCCAAGTACACCCAGTTTCTTGTTCCAATATCCCAGGAGCAGTAGCGAACCAAAGGTCCATTCTGAAGCTCCCAGAAGAACGCTCGTGCCGCCGATGCCCAGGACCGGAATCGTCCAGAAGATAAACGGGCCGTGGGTGATCAATGGAAGCAGCCCTTTGATCTCGGATTCGAACCATTTGTCGTACCCGAACCACGCGAAGATGATCACCATCGAGGCACGGAGCAGGTGATAATCGAGATCGCGCCGCAGCAGGCCCGAACGGCCGAGCGTATCGATGATGAAGTTCATGGTGTCCTCCTATTGAAAAAGACAGGAGCGTCGCCATGACGACGGCTCCGCCGGTGGGATAACTCGAGAGAGATGGGCTTGCCCACGAATTGCAGCGGCAGTCTCTGAATCAGTGACCTGCGATCTGGCCACCATCAACGTGAATGGTTTCGCCGGTTACGAAGCTGGCGTCTTCCAGGTAGAGGATCGCCTGCGCAATATCCTCGGGTTCACCCATCCGCTTGAGGGGATGCAGCGATGCCACAGCTTCGTGCGTCTCGGGAGCGTGAAGAGGTGTCTTGATCATGCCGGGAGCCACCGCATTAACGCGAATGCCGCGGGAGGCGTATTCGATTGCGAGACCACGCGTCGCGGCGGCGAGGCCGCCCTTGGTTATCGACGCCAGAACCGCGGGGACGCTCGAGTTGGCGTATTCGACCAGGGTGGTCGTTATCTGGACGACGTGACCCCCTCCTTGCTCCAGCATCGTCTTGATGGCACGCTGCGTAATGAAGAAGAAGCCGTTCAGGTTGGATGCGAGAACGTCTTTGTAATTCTGTTCGGTATATTTCTCGAATGGCCCGGGGATGAAGATACCGGCATTGTTGATCAACGTGTCAACACGTCCGAATCGCTCCAAAGCAGACTCGATGACGCGCCTTCCAGTTTCCGGATCGGCGATGTCGCCACGGATTGCCAGAAAGTCAGGATCGGATGATGGTGCGATCGATCGAGATGTCGCGACAACGCGATAGTTGCGGCGGCGATATGCTTTGACGATTGCTTCGCCGAGGCCCCGCGAAGCCCCCGTAACGACAACAACCTTCTGGTCCGTGTTCATGGTACGCCTCGCCTGGTTGTGCTGTATCTCAGCTACAAAGATAGATTTAGACGGCGTGCCCGACGGCGAGAACATGTCGGTTCCGAGTGGCGATTCCTCGGAAAGTGAGAAGCCCGCGGTCAGATCCAGCTCGCCGAGAGTTTCGTCGAATGCACTGCTTGTCGTACGATGCCCACTGACAGGACTGACCACAACCTAGCGGTTATGCTGCCGTATCGCATACCGAAGTATGGGTTTTCGACTGTTGGCCAGTGCAGGACATCCGTAGCGCGAGGTCTTCTTGCGCCGCGCTATGACTTGCCGCTCGCTGCCAGACGTCTGCGGGCCGGATCAGCGGCCATTCCTCGATTGCGTTTTCGCTTGTGCGGGGAAAGTGCCAGCGAGCGGGAGCGCTCGCTGGTGAGGCTCGTAGTCAACGTCATTGTCGCGCCAGGCGAGCCAGGTCCTGCCTCAACAGATAGAAAGAGACAGCGAGCAGAACGACGTCCTTCATCAGGAAGGGCACGTTACCCGTCATCGCCGGGAAACCTCCCGCAGCGACATCCCAGCCCTCCGGCATGAAGGGAATGATGGTGACGGTCGCGATGAAGGTGCCGGTCGAGCCGAGGGCGCCAAGCACGCCGAGCCGGTGGCTCCAGAAGCCTGCGAGCAGCAGCGCGCCGAACGTCCACTCCGAGAGCCCGAGGAAATAGCTGGCGCCGGCATGGCCGAACACGGGATAGAGCCACCAGATCAGCGGGCCGTTACTGATGAATGGATCCAGTCGTTCGAATTCGTATGGAAACCACTTCTGGTAACCGAAGAAGAAAAACATGATCATCATCGCCGCGCGAACGACTTGATAGTCGAGATCTTCTGCGAGCAGGCCGGATTGGCGCAAGGCGCGGACAAGAGAACTTTGAGCGGAATTGGTGTTTGCAAGTGTAGTCATGATCGTGATCCTGATTTGCGATGGTCGACGACATGCGGTCGGATTACGCGGCCGTCGGGAAGTCGATCTCGGTGTCGTTGATGCGGTTGAAGATGTTGGTGAACGCCGTGGTGGCAAAGGCAAGGCTGATGTCGACGAGTTGCGCATCGCTGTAGCCGGCGGCCTTGATCGCGGCGAAATCCTTGTCGCTGACCGTGCCACTTGTGCGCGCGAGCTTGTCGACGAAAGCCACGAGTGCATCACGCTGGGCGTCGCCAGTGGGCAAGCCATCGCGGATTTGCTTCACCACCTCCGGCGGCAGGCCGACGAGCCTTCCGAGATGGCTGTGGGCGGCGACACAATAGTCACAGCCGGCGGCCTCGCTGATGACGAGCTTGACAATCTCCTTGTCGGACTTGGTCAGGCCGCCGGAGGCGAGCACGGTGTCGGCGGCAAGGATGGCCTTGAGAGCGGCCGGGCCATGGGCGGCGATGGCCGCGAATGTGTTCGGCACGCTGCCGATGGCCTTCTTGATCTGGGCATAGACCTGGCCGGACGGGCCGGCGTCAACTTCGAGGTTGGGGACGGAAAGACGGGCCATGGTGGCACTCCTTGCTTGGGTTGGTGAACGATTGCGGAGTGACAATATGGTGCGGACCTGAGATATTGAATGCTTCAAAGGCGCGTTTATATGCTCATTCGTCTCATGTCGGGGCAGTGACCGAGGGATATGATGGATTGGCTGAGCCGACTGTTCGAGATGATGCCGGTGCGCGGTCGTCTGGACCTGCGCTGCTCCTATGGCGCGCCTTGGCGGATCGAGCAGGGACCAGGCGAGGCCAACGAAATCCCGTACCATGCGGTGCTGGTAGGCTCAGCGATGCTGGAGAATCCAGCGGGAGGCCGGCCGCTGCAGCTCAAGGCCGGCGACATTGCGCTGCTCCCGAGCAACCCCCGGCACGTCATGCACGACGGCAGCGGGGCTGCGCCGCTGAAGGCCCGCAACCGGGCGTCACTCAATTTTACGATCAGCGAAAATCCCGGCTCGGATCAGCGGCTCGATCTGTTGTGCGGACACTTCGCGATCGCCCCGCCGCACGACCGGCTGCTGCGCCATTATCTGCCGCCGATCCTCATCGTCAGCGCCGGCGCGCGAGCCGGACAGCCGGACACGGCGGAGCAACTTGCAGGCCTCGTTGCCCTGATGCGTGTCGAGACGACGGACGATCATCTTGGAGGCCGCGCGATGCTGAACGCACTATCGACGGCGATGTTTACGCTGGTGCTGCGCCTCGCCAGCGAGGCCGGGGACGCGCCGCGGGGGCTGCTTGCGCTCGCGGGTCACCCCCGACTGGCACCGGTGGTCGGAGCCATGTTCAACGAGCCGGCACGCCCGTGGACACTGCCCGAGTTCGCGCAACTCGCGAACATGTCGCGTGCGACACTCGCCCGTCAATTCCAGGAAAAGCTCGGTCGTTCGCCGAGTGACCTGCTGACGGACATCCGAATGACCCTCGCCGCGAACGAGCTGAGGAAATCCCCGATTTCGACCGGAGCGGTCGCGGAAGCGGTTGGATACTTGTCCGAGGCGGCGTTCCAGCGCGCGTTCAAGAGCCACATGGGCATCACGCCTGCGCAATGGCGGAAGGAGGCGCAGAACGCGGCGACGATTGACGACCTGGAACTGGCCGAGACCACCGAAGCGATACCTGGCGCGGACGACGTTTAGGCGGCCGAGTGCGAAGCGGCCGGATCACCTCAACATCCACGGCAGATGATCAGCTTGCGATTAAGGATCTGATCGAGCCGTTGCTGCTCATTCTCGGACGCCGACCGTGGGCTCGATGGAGGCACGTCGTCTCGGCGCGGCTGGTGGTGGCCGACCGGAGCGAGCCAGGGCAGGCGCGACGTCGGCTCCGCGGATGCGATATGCTCGGCCCCACGCGCCGGCAGATCGGGCAAGATTTCGAGGGACGTGCTTCGGGCGGATGCATTCGCGGACGACAGCAGGCCGACCAGGAGAAGGCCCGCAGCGGCGGAGCGGATCGAGCGTGTCCGGGGCGAAAAGCGGAACATGGTGGCACCTCATTGTCGGAGGCTCAGGGTGAGCAGCTCCTCTGGCGACCACAATTACTCAGGGGCTGCGGACCTCTGAATGCCGCGCGATCTCGAAAACATGCTCGTTCATCTCAACCGGCCCGCGGCCACGTGGTGTCAATTGCTTCGACCTGCGCCGTTGGCTGGTCCGGCCGGGAGCACAACTTCGAACTTCGCGCCACTGCTGCCGTCTGACGATGCGATAAGATGGCCGCCGTGCCGTTCGATAATCTGTCGGCAAATAGCCAGTCCCAATCCCATCCCGGCCGGTTTCGTGGTCACGAATGCATTGAAGATGCTGTCGAGCTGGGTCGGATCAATTCCGGGGCCGGTGTCCTCCATCACGATTTTGATTGCACTATCAACACGGCGCTCGGTCCTCACCCGCAGCGCCCGCCTTCGATGCGCGATGCATTGCATCGCCTCGATTGCATTGTGGACCAAATTGAACATGACCTGCTGCAATTGAGTTCGATTGCCGTCAAGGTCGGACAGCTCGTTCAGTTCGGACGAGACGGCGATCTCATTGTCCGACAATTCCCCTTCAACGGACTTCAGCACATCACGGATAATCTCGTTCACGTCGACTGCCTCTCGTCTCTGATCGACTCTTCCAAACAGAGCGCGAATGCCGTCAAACACTTTGCTGGTACGTTCACTTTCGCTGATCATTCTGCGCAGGGATTTACGGATTTTCTCATGATCGGGCGGCGTCTTTTCGAGGTAGTGCAACGCGGCGCCGCCGCTCGCAACAATCGCCGTCAAGGGTTGTCTCACTTCGTGGGCAATCGAAGCTGCTGTCGCCTGGATGTTCAATAGCTTGTTGTTTCGTTCGCGCTCCAACAGCGTGTAGGAACGCGCAAGCCGGGCATACAATTTTGTTATTTCCAGGAGTAGCAGCAGCAGAACGACGATCGAGGTGAAGAGCCAAAACACGCGTCCTGCGTAGAAGCCGACCGAGAAGCGAAGAACCGCAAGCGAAAAGCATGCTTCTTCCAGGATCAATGCGATCGAGATCAACGTCAGCCAGTAGTCGAGCACGGTTCGCCTTCGGGTCCACAGCGCCGCAAGAGAGATGACCGTAAGAGCGATGATAGATACGTTGATGATTGTCAGGTGAGCCGGAATGGCGTGCGTTCTATCGCTTACAATGGTGGGCAGGTACTCGTGGCCGGCGGTGGACAGAAGTGTAAGTCCGCCGACAGAGAACACCACAATTGCTATACTGCCGTAGATTCCAGATAGCGCCCAGGACGGCGGCAGAGGACTTTCGTCGTCTGTACCCCTTAGCAGCGCGTAGCACAGCAGCGTGGCTGGAAAGACGAAGTGCGCAGCGAAGAAGAGCCATGGGGATGTTTGCGGGCCCGCGCCGATCAGGCCGGTCACCGTAAATGCGCCGGGAAACGTGAGAGCGTGTGGAATAATGATCAATGCGGTAAACAGATAGCCGGTTGCCAGCACCAGGAATCTTCGCGAGGGAACGATCGAGCATTGGGCGTATAACAGAACCGACGTAATGAGATCGTTGATCGACATCACGGCAGCGACCGATGGCTCTATCGCGTTGAACTCCGGGAGTTGCGTGTGCTGGAACGGCAGAAGTGCGATGAAGGCGAGACACAGGACCACCACGACAATCAGCACAAACCGGAGGTGTCGCGGTCCCGCTGGTTGGATTGCCAGGGAAATCACGGTGTCATCGAAGCTTTGTGGCGCGGCCACGCCCGGTCTCCACACGTTGTTGGCCAGCTCGATCCGCTGGCGGGCGAACTCCGCATGAAGCGGGTGTCGCGGCCCTCCTGTCCTGGCGCCATCGCGCAACATGAGCCGTTGACGCTGTCGCATCCGTCAAGCGGTGCGGTAGCCTCGTTCCTGGAGTATCCAGCGGTTTCCGTCCGGATCCGAAAAGTCGGCAAAGCTGGCGTAGTTCCCGCGCGCGGGATCTAGGCCGGAGGCGAAGCCGCCGTCCCACGCTGCAATTGGCGTCTTGTGCCTGATATCACTGACTTGCACACCGCGTCCCAATAGGTCGCGGCGCGCAGTCTCCAAATCAGTGACCACAAGATACGCGTTGCGGAGTGATCCGACGGGCGCGTCGGTGATCCCTTTGCCGATCTGAATCGAGCAACTGGAACCTGAAGGAGTGAGCTGTACAACCCGGAATGCGTCGTTCGGCGAATAGTCGACGTCGAGCACGAAGCCAACCCTGTCGACATAGAAACGCAGTGCCCGCTCGACGTCTTCTACGGGAACGGTAATCACCTCGACCGAGAACTTCATGTTGGCCCCGCTGAATTCATTCTTGCGATCTACAAATCAATGATGACGTCTTGAACCGGCTGCGAGCAGCAGATCAGGAGATTGCCCTCGGCCGGCTTATCCAGCGGCGGCGGGTCATAGGCCACTGCGCCTGACACCAGGCCGCTTTCACAGTTGTGACAGACGCCGGTCCGACACGACCAGCGGACCGGAACGTCACACGCCTCGGCCAGCTCCAAAATGCTCGTGTAAGCCGACGGTTTCCAATGGGCGGCGATGCCGCTTCGCGCGAAGGATACCAGCGGGCCGCTGTCGGTGGCATCCTTGGGCGGGTGCGGAGCTCGCATGGCCGCGCCGACGATGCCGGGAATCAATGACTCGCCGCCATTGAAGAGTTCCAAGTGAATGCGCTCCGACGTCGTTCCGAATGCTGCGAGCGCCTGTTTCATGTCCGCCATGAAGCGAGCCGGTCCGCAGAGGTAGACGTCCGCCTCGCGCGGGATACCGATGTCCTCGAAGAGCGGTCGTGATAGGTGGCCAGGAGCATCAAAATCCTTGCCGAGCTTGTCGCGCGAATCCGGTCTGCTGTAGCAGACAAAGCTGCGGCCTCGGGGGAGGGCAAGCATGAGGCGGCGTACTTCGTCGGCGAATGGATGATGCTGCCCGTCGCGTGCGGCATGCAGCCAGAAGATTTGTCGTGTCGAGCGGGTCGCTGCCAAGGCGTGCAACATGGCCAGAACGGGCGTTGCTCCGATCCCTGCGCTGAGCAACACCACCGGTCGTTCTCTGGATTGCAGGGTAAAGCCTCCGCGTGGAGAACTCACATCGAGGACATCGCCTGCCCGAACGTGATCCCTCAGGTAGCTCCCGGCCGCTCCGCCCGGCTCGATCTTCACGCTGATCCGATAGTTCTCCGTCGATTGAGGACCCGAGAGCGAGTAGCTGCGAATGAGCGGCGAGCCGTCGGTTCTCGGAAGGCGCAGGACCAGGTACTGGCCGGGTAGAGGCAGTGGCAGCGGCTCATGATCCGGATGCTGCAAGGAAAGAGAAACGACATCCACGGCCTCCCGATCGATCGACGCAACAACGAGCGCGCGAAATCCCGGGGCGGCCGGATGTGCAGCGGCTGCCGGGGCGAGGCCTGCATTGCCGCTCCCTCCCGCATCACTGGTCCGGCTCTGAAGTAACGCCTCAAACGACGAGCGCCATCCCGGCGAAAGTGCTCCGATTCGCAAGGCTCGTTCCAACCGATCGCGCGGGTGATCGGGCGAATAGAGCAGAGCGTTGATCTCGGCGATCGTCATTCGCTCGGTGGCCTCGCCCACCTTCACGATTTCGTCCCCGGCGCCGACCTCGCCTTCGCTCAGGACGCGGAAGTAGAACCCTGGCCGTCCGCTGGACGTCAGCAATGCTGGCATCTTCGGCTCGTTGGTCCGGATGCCGACGCGATAGCAGGTCACCCGCGGCTGGGTGACCTCGAACACGGCACTACCGATTTGATAACGATCGCCTATGCAAACAGTATCGTCGGGCAGTCCTTCGACCGTAAAATTCTCGCCGAACTGTCCGTGGACGAAGTCAGTGCGGTTCAGTTGCTTCTGCCAATAGTGATACGAATCGATCTGGTAGACGAAGACTGCTCGCTGCTCACCACCGTGGCCGTTCAGATCGCCCTGGCCATCTCCGTCCAGGTTCAACCGGCCAACTCGACATCGGCCATGCACGGGAGCCTTCCAGATCCCGGTGCGGACCGTGCGATCCTTCCAGGTGATGTTACGCGGAAGTCCCACATTCACTGACAGAAGTCGCGCCATGTGCTGCTCCGTTTCGACGGGCTTAAGCCCTTTCCAGCTGGTCGCAGCATCTGTTTACCGGCCACTAGGCGCCGGCTCTTTGACTATTTCGGCGACGTCGAGATTGCGATCTGGGCCGTGCGGAACGACCGACTGGCCCGGCTCGAGATGCATCTGCTTGCCATCGAGATGAACCGTCACGATGTCTGGTTCGAACGACACAAAATTGGAGATGCGGCGGACTTCGGGATAGGGGTCGGGATAGGACCATGCCGCCTGGCGTGTCTCTCCGATGGAATAATAGCTGCAGAGACCCTTGTACGGGCAGAAGGTCTGGAGTTTCACCGCGGTGAGGGCGGACTCATCGACGTCGGAACGTGGAACGTACCAGCGGGGGGCAAAACCGGATTCGTAGAGGACCAAGGGCCGCCTTGTATCGGCGATGACCCGGCCCTGATGGTTGACGACGAGATGACGGGAGGCCTGGCGAATGTCGATCCGGTGGTAGGGATCGGCTGCATGGCCCACGATGCGCTCATCTTCCTCGTAAAATGCATCCATGGCACGCCAGGCGAAGGCGACCAGACCCTGCAAGTCGCTCGCATGGGCGGGCAGTTCTGTGTGCTGCCACGCTCCTCGCGCCGCAACGTGTTGCTCGTCCGACCGGACGCTGTACCAGGACGTGGGCCCAAGATCCGCGTGTTGACTGGTATGCTCGGTGCGCTCCAAGATCTGCGGGGAAACGTCGGTTTCCGGGAAATAGGCCACAGGATAGCGGCCGGGCTCAAAGAGCAAGAGGATTTGCTCGCTGTCGGCGATCCAGCGTCCTCCAAAGCGAACGCGCATGCGCCGGCGTAACGGCTCGACATACAACAGTCGCTTGGGCAGCGGCTCGGAGACGAGGAAACGGCCGATTGCTCCCGTTGAAAGCGGGCCTTGTTGCCAAGATAATCCCACAGTTCCCTCCTTGCGGTGCAGCAGCTGGTAAACCTGTTCCCACTTGTGCGGCTGCCGCGGTGATCCAAACGAGTATATTTCGGCCGCCGTCTGGCTTTGGTTACAGGCGATCGCGCAATTTTTGCCACGACGTTGGCCTGAATCAATGCCCGACAGGATACGAGTAGACCCCGGCCGTCTCGCGACCGTGGGTACGACGGAGGCGGGCTACGCGAGCCGCGACGATCGCTAAGGCCCCACTCGCGGCAGACTCACAGCGAACGTCGCGCCGTAGGAAGGATTGGATCTGGCGTCGATGGAGCCGCCGTGAGCAATAACGACTCGCCGACACAATGCGAGACCCAGACCCATGCCGCCCTTCTTCGTCGTGTACAGGGGATCGAACAGATGCGCCGCCGGGCCCTCGGGAAGGCCGACGCCGTTGTCCTCGAATTCGGCAACCACGATCTCTGAACTCGTAAACGTTCGAATGTTCAATGTCCTCTGACGGTCTGGTACTCCAAGCAAGCTATCGATCGCGTTTTGGATGAGGTTCAGCATCACCCGGAGCATCAGATCCTTGTTGATCTTTGCGATTGGCGAGTTCCGATCCAAACATACCTGCATTCTAACGTCAGCCTGGTTGATTGGCGGTTTCGATATCTGAAGCGCTTCGTCGACAACGGAGTTCAACGGCCGTTCCGCAAAATCGATCAAGATGTTCGACGACAACGACTGCAGGTCCACGATGGTCCGCCCGGACCTGCTCGCTACGGCGCGGATGCGCCTTATGGACCTCGTGGCGGCGGCGACGTCGGGCGTGTCGCGGTCGAGCCAGCGCAAGGCGGCGTCGGCACTCGAAATAATCGCGCCGAGCGGCTGATTCACCTCGTGCATGATTGTCCCAGCGAGTTCACCGAGCCGCGTCAATCGCAGCCTGCGATCACTTTCCTGCTCGGTTCCACGAAGGAGATCGACTGCTGTCCTCAGTTCGAAGAGATCCATCACGACGCTCCGCAAGTTCAGCATCGAGCTGACCCTTCAGCACCGTCGCCTCCTTGTCGCGATGCAGCATGGGGTCGATGCTGGTGAACCGTTCCATTCCGGCCGCTACCTTATCAAGGGCCGCGTTATAGTTCTTGAATAGACCTGACGTTCGTTTTGGACGAATCTGACCGGGTACGACGACGACCAATCCGGTTCCATACGTCATCTCGAGAGCGGTGGCTGACGAAACGGACGTCAAGTTTTTTGAGAGATGAATCAATCCAGCAAATACGAGCTAAGCGATGAAAGATCACAGCAGGATGGCGAGAGAGAAGCCGTCGGACTTCTTGTCCGATCCCAAAGACGGCATATGCCTCGTTCGAGAGATCGCCGGCGCAAAATTCGCCAGGGCTGGCCTCAACGCTGTTCATACCCTGAGACGCCGACAAGGCGCGGAAATGACTTCAATGCATCTCCGCGAAAACATGTACATGGTGACCGTATATCTCACGGACCATCCCGAGGCACAGGACGTCTGGAAGGATGGTCATCACGCCATGCGGCCAGCGATGAAAGCAGGAGCTATCTCCCTTTTCGACATGCGCTATCATTGGGAGGGCGATAACATGGCGCCGTTCGAAGCGCTCAATTTCTTCGTTCCAGATCTTGCCTTTGACGAGACCGCACGCGAACTTGGCTCTGCCTTCTCCGGTTTTGACTACGACGTCGAACGCGAGTACAGGGACGAGGTCGCGACATCGCTTGCCCGCGCTGTAATACCGGCATTGAGCCGGCCGGCAGAGATTCCCATGCTATTCGTCGACCACGTGTTCTCTGCACTGCGTATGCGCTTGCTTGTTGCCCATTGCGGATTGCGCCTTCCTGAAGTCATGGTGGGGTCGAAACTTTCCGACCAGGAGGTGACCCGCATCAAGGAGCTTCTTCTCGATGATGCAAGTGCAGATCGCTCGGTCGCAGAGTTGGCCGGCGCATGCGGGCTTTCTACAGGGCAGTTCTCGCGTGCCTTTAGGCGGACACTGGGAACGTCGCCGCACCAATGGCTCCTTGAGCAGAAGATAGCGCGTGTCAAGTGCCTGCTACGCGGGAAGGGATCGATCAGCGAGATCGCACTCGAGTGTGGTTTTGCGGATCAAAGTCATCTGAACCGTGTGTTCTTGCGTAAGGTCGGGATAACACCCGGCGAGTGGAGGCGTGCAAAGTATTTCGACGCCTAGTTTTGATGAGGGATCGCCGCATCGACTGCGCCCCGATCGCGTTCGTCCTCGAAGTCGTGCCGAATGAGGTCGCCACTGCGTCGCGCGTCTCAACCGGCGCTAAGTCCGTCATCGATTGGTACGGTGAACTGGAAAACCGCTCCGCGTGGTTCGTTTGCAGTCGCCCACAGCCTGCCGCCATGAGCAATGATGATCGAGCGGCATATCGATAGTCCAACGCCCAGGCCGCCGGGCTTGGTCGTGTAGAAGGGCTCGAAAAGCCGCTCGAGGCTCTCCGAAGACAATCCCGGACCCGAATCCGCGATCGATACGAGTATACTCTCAGCTTCTGCTCTCGCGGTCTGGATCAGCAACTCCCGCTTGTCTTCCGTTGCTCCACTCATCGCCTCGATGGCGTTCAGGATCAGGTTGAGCGTGACCTGTTGCAGCTCGACGCGATCGCCAATGACCTTGGGCAAGCGATCGGCGAATGCAGTCCGGATGAAGACATCGTGCCGAGTCGCTTCAACTTGAGTGAGTTCGATGACGTGGCCGATCACATTGTTGATCGCCAGGGAATCTCGCTTGGGCGGTGCCTTCTTTATGAGATCGCGGATTCGCCCAATGACCTCGCTGGAACGGATGCCGTTCTCGATGGTACGTGTCAGCGCCTTGCGTGTCTGTTCCAGCGCCGGCGGACGGTGATCGAGCCAGCTCAATGCCGCTTGCGCGCTGGCGATAACAGCGGTGTTCGGCTGATTGACCTCGTGGGCAATCGACGCAGTAAGCTGTCCCATCACCGCGACACGGTTCGCGTGGGCCAGCTCCATCTGAGCCTCGCGGTATCGCCGCTCGCTCTCACGTGCCTCTGTCTCGGCTTGCTTGCGTTGGCTGAGATCAAGCACAAAAGCGACACCCTGCTCGTGTTCGTCGTCAAACAACGCCCCGCCGGTCAGCACCGGCACCCGGCTGCCGTCCTTGCGGAAGAACTCCTTCTCGAACGGCTGAGCAACCCTCGTCGCCTTCAACTCGACCCTGGCGCGAGAGGTGCGCTCCTGCCATTCCGGCGGCGTCAAGTCGGCCCAGCGCAACCGGCCTGCCTTGAGATCCTCGCGGTCATATCCCATGGTCTTCAGAAAGGATTCATTGGCGTCGAGGATGTCGGGAGTGTGGTCGAAGATGAAGATCCCGATGATGTTGGACTCGACCAGTCGACGAATCCTCGACTCGCGCTCCTGGAGCTCCCGATACAGACGAGCATTGTCGAGTGACGTCGCTGCCTCCGACGCGAGAAATTTGAGGATGGCGATCCGGGCGGGGGTAAACACCCGCGACGCGAGATTATTCTCGAGATACAGAAATGCCACGGCCTTCCCTTGCTTGATAAGCGGGACACACAGGGCCGACCGGACACGTTTTTGGTCGATGTATTCGTCGCCGCCGAACGCGACGTTCGTCGAGGCATCATCGAGAACGACGCTTTCTTGCGTCCGAACCGTGTAATGTACGATCGACACCGGTACCTCGGCGGCGGAGATCGGGGAATCGGCTAAATTGAACGCAACCGAGCCACCGCCGATCACCGCTTCCGCCCGAATTCGCAGCTCGGAGCCCCTCAGTAAAATCAGCACGCCGCGTTCTGCACCTGCGTGTTCGAGAGCCGAGCGCAGTAAGGTTTCCGTGAGCTTCTCCAGTACGATCTCGCCCGAAACAGTCTCCGATACCTTGAGAACCGTCGCGAGGTCCAACTGATCTACGGGGGCTCCGATCGTACCCGCCGCGTTGGGCGTAGACCCTCTCCCCCGGAGGCCTGGATGGAGTTGCTCGAGCTGGCTCACCTTCGCCTCGGCGCCCCAGCGCGCGTAGCAATCCCGCGCTTTCGTCAAGTAAGATAGAACCACCGTTCGAATGCCACGCGCCTCGTAAAACCTTGCTGCTCGCTCCGCAGCAATTGCCTCGATCTGTACGAATCCGGCTTCCTGCGCCAGGTGGATCGCCTCTTCGTATAACTGTTCCGCCTCGAGTTCGCGACCTTCGACGCGTGCAAGCTCGGCTGCGATGAGCTTGTGCCGAGCGGCGAAGTTTGCGGGGCAGCGGGTCGCCCAGGCCATGAGCTTCCGGTGGTGTTCGCGGAGGTCGCCGAGGCGTTGATCACGATGCTCAGGTGGCGATACGTGACAGGCTGCAGCATGGGCGAGCGCCGTGTAGAACCGGTACTCGGTGAAATCCGAATAGGCCCGGACGCACCATGAGAGCTGCTCCGCGTGTTCAGCGAGGAGAATTGCGACATCGTCGCGTCCGGCAATTACCTCAAGCTGAATCTGCGCCGCGTAGCGGAAGAAGGCGCTTAGTGGTTCGGTCGCGTCGGAGGGATGGGGCGCTCCCGCAATCTCGAAGCCGTCCACTCCATCGCGTGCCATCAGACTCAGCGCCAGACTTCGTTGGGTGGCCAAGCCCTCCGTAGCCAACCGGACGCCCAAACCCTCGGCGAATGCCAGAGCCCGCTCGGCGTTTGAGCAGACTTCCATGAGCGGATCGCCGCAGAAGAGATCCACTGATAAGAGCCCGCGGTGCGAATACGCTGCGAAAGCCAGATCTCCGGTCGTCAGGCAAATTGCAAGAGCGCGCTGTATGAATGACCGTCCCGATCGGATCGGACGTATCCACGGAGTCACATGGAGGCCGAATACCAAAAGTGCACGGCCGCTCAATCCTATCTGCGGCTGCTTTTCGGCAAGGGCTGTGCCGAGTTGCGACAGTCGGAATCCAAGCTCGGCATCGGACGAATTGCTCGCGAGCACACCGAATATGGCGGTCAGAGGGTAGCACGATTCAGGACTGACCCCGTGCTCGAGCGTCAGTCGGGTAGCTTCCACGAGCATGATGTCGGATAGGTTGCGATCGGTGAGAAACGCAGGCGTGACGAGGTCCGCCAGAACGCTCATCGTTGCGCGATGGTCCGGATCGATCATCGGCGGCAAGGCGTGAAGCTGGTCGTCGGATAGCTCTTCGACCAGACCTCGGAGGCGTTGTCGATCTTCATTCACCTCGCTGCGGCTGGGGTGGGGCGACCAGACAATCCCAGCCTTGCGCAAAAACGCGAGACAGACGTCCACCGCCTGTTCGAGCCGTCCCGCAGCGGTATATAACTGCGCCCGAAGCCTGGCGACATCAGCGCTTGCCCGAACATCCGAACAGCTCTGCGATAGGATCGTTAATTCTACCTCTGCCGTGTTCAAGTCACCGAGCAGAAATTTGCATTCGGCGTTGAGCAAGCCGATCGCAAAGGCGTCCTGGCTGCATCGCGGATGACCGTCCTCTCCGAGCAGTTCACGGGCGACCTCAAGGTAGGATATCGCTGCGCGGTAAGCCGTCGCATTTCTCGCCCGTCGGCCTGCAGCGAGATTGACGGCAATAACCCTTTCTCTTTCAGGTCCGCGCGTCAAAGCGGCTCGGCCACGGTTGAGTTGGTTGGCAACGATATAGACGCGTTCGCTTGCTTCGTCCGGAGTCAGCTGCGCCGCCAGCGTCATGCCGATCCGAAAGTGAAGGGCCGTCCGCTTATTCTGGTTCGGCTGAAGTGCGTAAGCGGCCTCTCGCACACGATCGTGCACGAATGTGTAGGAGCTCTTGAGGCGCCGGACCAGTTCGAGACGAGTGGCCTCGCGCAAATCCGTGTGGAGTCGCTGCTCGGATGTTCCGTGCACGAGGGAGAGTGTCGTTATCTCGGCTCCGTCGCCCAAGCAAGCCAGCTCCAGCAAGGCCTGACGTGTCTCGTCGCGCAGACCGCTCAACTTGCCGACCATGAGATCGGCGACGTTGTCGGCGTATCGTTTTCCTTTGGCGCGTTCGAGATCCCAGCGCCACTGTCCCTTGTCATGACCGAATGTCAGTATTTCTTCTTCGGCCAGTGTTCGAAGAAATTGCGTTAGAAAGAACGGATTTCCATCCGTCTTGTCATATATCAGCTGGGCTATCGGCCTGGCGTATGCCAGCTCGCAGTGAAGTGCGTCTGCCGTGAACTCCTCGACGGCGGCGCGAGTGAGCGGCGTTAGATTGATTTCCACCACCCTTACACGGGAGGCACGAAGGTCGACCAGCCTTTGTGCCAGCGAATGCTTGACGTCGACCTCATTGTGACGATAGGCGGCGATGAGAAGCAAATTGCGCAGATCGGATCGCCTCAAGAGATCGTGGACTAGATCCAGCGTGGCCACGTCGAGCCACTGCAGGTCGTCGAGGAAGAGCACAAGGGGATGGTCCGAGTTGGCGAAGACGCCAACGAAGCGCTGAACGACAAGCCGAAAACGTCGCTGGGCGTCTTGTGGGGAAGCGTCCGGAACGGGTGATTGATCCCCGATCACCAGCTGTAGTTCCGGTACGAGATCGACCATCAGTTGGCCGAGGTGGCCGAGCGCCCCGCGTAACTTCCTGCGCCAGGGCTCGAGATCGGCGTCGTTCTTGGCGAGGAGGCCTCGGATAAGGCCCTGAAGGGCATGCGCGAGCGTCGCATAGGGCATATCGCGCTTGTACTGGTCAAATTTGCCCGACGCGAAGAATCCTCCCGATGGGAGCAGGGCTTTGTGCATTTCGTCGACGAGCGCGGACTTACCTACGCCGGAGGAGCCAGACACGAGGATCAATTCGGGCGTACCGTTCCGGGCGATGCGATTGAATGAGACACGCAAGGCCTCGATCTCTCGCTCTCTCCCATATAGCCGCTCAGGAATAAGGAGTCGGTCCGGTCGATCCTCTTGGCCGAGCGGAAAGCCCTCAATCCGGCCGTGCGCTTCCCATTCGACAAGGCAATGGTCGAGATCGTTCTTGAGGCCGGCGGCGGTCTGGTAGCGGTCCTCGGCCGTTTTGGCGAGGAGCTTCACGATGATGGCCGAGACGGCGCCAGGCACGCCGTTCACTCGTTCGGCGGGAGGAATAACTTGTCTTGCGATGTGGCTGTGTACCCATTCCATTGGGTTGGCCGCGGTGAACGGCAGGGCTCCCGTGAGCATTCGGTAGAATGTCACGCCGAGTGCATACAAGTCGCCGCGGGAATCGACCGACCGGTTCATTCGGCCGGTCTGTTCGGGCGCCATGTAGGCGAGGGTGCCCGCGATCATTTCCGGTGGTTCGAGTTGCTGTCGCTCACGCGGCAGGCGAGACGCGAGGCCAAATCCCGTAATCCTGATCTCGCCCGCTGCATCGACCAAGATGTTCGCCGGCTTCAGATCCTTGTGGATCAGGCCACTCTGATGCAGCTGCGCGATCGCGCCAGCCATGGCGGAAGCCATTCGCAAAAGGCGATCCAGCCTCATCGGCGTGCCAAGTAGACGCTCGAGCGGCTGGTTGCCGGGGTCTTCCAATATCAGCATTGTTCGACCGTCTTCGCGGACTAGCTCCAGCGGCATCGCGGCCCAAGCTCGATTCAATTCATCGCGCAAGGCGTATTCGTGTGCGAGCTGGTCGAGGACCATCGATAGCGGATGTTCCGCGACGGGCCTTACGGTCAAGACACTAGTGACGTTGCCATTTGCGTCATGACGCCATTCGCGGCAAAAGACGCGCTCGCCGTCGTCCCATAATATTTCGCGATCGGTATCCCGGTTCGAGGGGGGATGCGAGGATATCTTCATCTGCCGGACTCCGGAACCAGCCGGCCGCTCGCCGGAGAAGGCGCACCGAGTGTCAATCACCCCTCATCAACGTACTCTCGGGAGGAGTCCCCTACAACAGGCCTCATCAGAATGATCCCATGAGCGCCACGTCAATCGACTGACTCGACCGAAACGCGGTCGAGCTGCTCTTCGTCAAGCAGCAAGGCCATCTGGTGTCAGGTCAAGTGCCGCCTGTGCTGCTGTGCAGCCAGCCGGAGCGGCATCGGGAAAGAATGATTGCTCGTGACGAAGGTGCGCCGTCTTGCTGCTATTCGTCAGGTCGTCGTCGGTGGCGCGGGTGTCCGCCGAAAACCCATACCAAAGTATGGGTTTGTGCATCACAATCGTGAGATTGTGAAGGGAGGCAGCCAAACGCATGCTCCTGGCTCACCTGCGCAACCAGACGGCGCAGCTATTGGATTTTCCTCACTTGGGGAGACCGAAAATGGGCCTCGTGCGAGCAAGCGTCGAACGTCGCGACGGAAATGACCTGATCAACGAGGGAGCGGCTCACACGCCGGTCGACCTCGTCGCGATCGCGTTTCGATGATGTTGCCGACTTGCGAGGATAAGTCAGGTGAAGGTCCCCTTCGTAGGAGTCGTCGATGACGACGAGTCCCTGTGCTTCTCTTTGGTGGATCTGATGCGATCGATCGGTTACCGCTCAGAACCGTTTGACAGGGCGGAAGCACTGCTGAGCTATGTCGACCGGTTCAGCTTTGATTGCATCATCGCCGACGTTCACATGCCGGGGATGGGCGGGCTCAATCTCGTTCGTGAGCTTCAGGAGCAGAAGGTCGGAGCGCCGGTGATTCTCATCACTGCACTTCCTCACAAGCAGCTAGACGAGGAGGCCATGTCGATCGGCGCATTCTGCCTTCTCAGAAAGCCGTTCGAAACAAGTGTGCTGCTTGAATGTCTCGACAGGAGTCTTCGAGGATGAAAGCACTTTCCAGCGATGACAGATCGTCCGCCAGCGCTGCGCAACCGCCCGATGGCGGCGAATCGCGGCTTCAACCAATTCGGACGGACACGGCTCCGTTGCGAAATGATCGCCGGAGGACGGCCCGCTGGGAGCGATGGAACGATTGTTCGGAGCGATGGGGAAGGCTCATGCTCGCGGCACAATCAGGAGATGAAGTTGCATATGAGCAATTGCTCCGGGAGTTGAACCTATGGTTGCGTGCGTACTACGCGCGTCGGCTGCCGCACCCCGCCGCCGAAGATGCACGGCAGGAAGTGCTTTTGGCCGTTCATGCCAAACGCCACACGTTTTCGCCCTCGAGGCCCTTTGGTGCCTGGATCACGGCGATTGCCCACTACAAATGGGTCGATCGCGTTCGCGATGCATCTCGATACAATGTCCTCGCACTCGACGAGGAAATCGCAATCGAAGACCATGAGGGTGCTGCGATCAGCGCCGCTGCGCTGGACCAGTTGCTTGGCCGGTTGAAGCCCTCTCAAGAGAGCGTGATCCGTCTCGTGAAGCTCAATGGCCTTAGCATCGCGCGAGCGTCCGGCGCGACTGGCCAATCGGCGGCTCTGGTCAAGATCAATATCCACCGCGGGCTGAAGAAATTGGCCGCCTTGGTTTCCTGAGGCCATTGCGGGGCAGCCCGCCGGGCCGAAGTAAATGTCGTGCGAAGGAAGGTGAAATTGCTTCAACTCGAGAGCGAACTGCGATGCGGGGTGGCTGACCTGACGGCGTCATTCCGCTACGACGTCATGGAAGGGCTAGGTCTCGCGTCAAAGGCAATTCCGGCGAGATGGCTTTATGACCGCCGGGGGTCGGCTCTGTTCGAAGCTATCACCCTACTGCCTGAATACTACCCCACGCGAACCGAGCGATCGATCCTTGCTTCCGCAGTGTCAGAGATCTCTGCTCTCGCTGGACCGGGCCGCGCAGTGGTAGAGTTCGGTTCCGGTTCGTCGGCAAAAACGCGGCTTTTGCTGACGGAGACCGAGCCCTCCGCCTATGTGCCGATCGACATCTCAGGAGAGTTCCTTCGGGAGGTGGCGACAGGCCTGTCACATGCATTCCCCGGTCTGCCGATTTATCCGACCGAGGCGGACTTCACGTACCCATTCTCGCTGCCCGGGGAAATTGCTTCGACTGCGCGTCTTGGCTTCTTCCCCGGGTCGACGATTGGAAACCTGACTGTGTCTGCGGCGGTCGATTTGTTGCGGGCCATGGCGGCGACCCTGGGTACCGGATCGATGCTGCTGATAGGTATCGATCGCATCAAAGATCAAGATGTCCTGCTGCCGGCGTATGACGACACGCAAGGACTGACGGCCGCTTTCAATCTCAACCTCTTGCATCGAATCAACCGCGAGCTGGGTGGGTCGATTCCGCTGAGTGCATTCCGACATGTGGCGCGGTGGAATGCTGCGGAGTCGCGTATCGAGATGCATCTCGAAGCGACGCGGGACGTCGGCTTCGAAGTTGATGGTCGCGAGTTTTTTATGTCGAATGGCGAGACCATCCACACCGAGAATAGCTTCAAGTACGGCCGGAGGGATGCGTTCGTTCTCCTGCAGGCTGGTGGCTGGAATCCGATCGCCGATTGGACTGACGATCAAGAGCGCTTCTCGGTCATTCTCGCGGAGCAAAGACCTGCGCGCGCGGCACCCTAGGGGCGCGCTGCGCGAACCGACGCTCGAACTTCGATCGGCAGGCAACCCGGTCTGCGGCCCATTGATCGACGCCATGCGACTGGACCTTGGCGTCTCGCCTCCTTGACCAGGGATCACCATCATACGCTTTTAGGTCAGGGGGCTGCTGCATTCCAACAATTTCACCGCAATCAGCGCAATCCACGAACAGCGAGGCTCAGATATTTCCTGCATATTGTCGGCGTCTTCATAGCAACCAAATGCATCGAGGCGCGGTCATGCAACGACGTTCGTCCCTTATCTTGAGCTTCGCAGCCATTCCTCTAACCGCTCTGGCAGAACCAGTCTCTACGCCATCGTCGAAAGCGCCAAGCGCAGCTGAGAACGTGCACGTGCAGCCGCGCGGTAAAGAATTCATGCCGAACTCGATTGCCGAGGACGACTTGCAGAAGCGCATTACCGATTTCAATCAAAAGCAGGAAGGACTGGACGCAGAGCTCGATAAGAAGCTGAAAATATGTCGTGGGTGTTGATCGGTATCCGGTTCAGTAAACAGCGATAGGGTCTGCGCATGAGGCATACTGTCACCGAGTCATTCCGAGATGGAAACGGAAGCACAAAGTACGAGCGGATCGCTCCGATTCCAGAGGATTCGCTCAAGATGGTGGTCAGAGAATTGCAGCATCGAATGCGCAACCTCTTCAGCGTAGTTCTATGCTTTGTAGACAACACCGACGCGAGTTCAGCCGCCGATTTTCGCGCGGCTCTCTCGGCGCGGATCGCGACCCTGTCTGATGCTTACAGGATGATCGAGTGTGCCGGAGAGCAGCACGTATCTCTTGCGGGGCTGCTGGAGCGAACTTTGAGGCCGCACGCGATGTCTCATAAGGATCGCATTCTGCTCGCGGGGCCGGATGTCGCGCTGGAGCCGCACATCGCCTTGTCGCTGCACGTCATCATTCAGGAACTGGCAACGAATGCGAGCAAGTACGGCGCCCTGACCTCGACGGAGGGGGGCGTCGAGTTGGCCTGGGAGAGTTCCCCCTACCTTGGCAGACAAAGTCTCGCCATCCAGTGGCGCGAGCGCGGCGGACCGACGGTAAACAAGCCGGAACGCAGAGGCTTCGGGATGCATTTGATTGCAAAGGCGATACCTGGGGCGCGGGTCGATATCGACTTTGCGCCTGACGGCCTTGTCTGCCGGATTTTGATTGATCGAGGGCAGACGCGGACGTCGCAGAACGCCGTCAGCTAAGCGTCGCCATGAGTACATTGGCCGGGATCCGGCGGAAACTGATCTTAGGCAGACTGCCTGTATAGGGCCTGTTTACTGGTGAATTGAACCACTACTGATGCAGGCCAGGCTGGCGGCGACTCCAATGCGCCCGATTGGTGGCTGAACGGCATGTGCGACGCCGCCGCGGAACGTAACACCGCCCCTCTGCACTTTCGCGGATATTCGGAGCATCCATCGCGCCGGTTACACCCATTGCTAAAAATATTCGGTGTAATGCGCAAAGGAGTTCGCACGAATTCGTGGGCCGCAAACTCGCGGATCGCGGCAACCAAACTTGGCAATGTCGACAAGTGCCGTTACATATCGCCGCATACCAGCGCGCTCGTTTCTCATCGTTTGATGAGTAGCCCCAGGATGATGCGTCGAGACGTCTGGATATGATCGTCACTACGAGGCATCTCGGTATGAGGTTAAAAAGCGAGACGCATGAACTTGATCTTGTCGCGAAGGCATTCCAGGTCATCTCAAGAGAGATCAGCTATCAGGGATTGGCCAACGCACTTCTCGCGGAGGCGTTAAGTTTTTCCGGGGCCGCCCGGGGGGCGATCTTACTCAGCGGCCAAAGAGATCTGCTTGCTCAAGCGGACGCGAGCTTTCCCCGCGAGAGGGCGAATTTCTTTGCCTCCGTCCCGGCAAACGCCGAGTTCCGATTGCCGGGCGATCTCGCCGAGGAGGTTCTCGATCGAAGGGAAGCGGTCGTGAGGCAGGCTCACGCGGCGAGTTCGGCATTGATCGACCCTGCGAGTCCGCCGGCGGGGGAGATAACTCAGCTGTGCCTGCCGTTGGTTCATCAGCACTGGGCGATTGGTGTTCTTTACCTCGAGGCGGCCGGGGATGCGGAGATCTTTACGCCACGCTGCCTCTGGGTGATGTCGATGCTTGCTACCCAGGCTGCCATCTCATTCGAGTCGGTGCGTCTCTTCGAGGCGCTGCGCGAGACCAACATGTGGATGGTCAGAGGTCAGCAGATCGGCGGGATGGGCAGTTATCGCTGGAACACCCGGACGCTACTCTCCCGAGGATCGCGCGAATGCTACCGCATCCTGGATCTCGACCTGGATGTAAATCCCGTGCCATTCGAGATGTTCAAGAGCCGAGTGCATCCCGACGATCATGCTACGCTGGAGCGGGCGCTCACCGAAGCGATCCGAACCAAGTCGCCATTCGCGCATGAATACCGGGTGGTCCACCGGGACGGTAAGACCTTGCACGTCGCGGCCGTCGGACAATTCGACAATGGTCCCACTGGGGATTTGGAGCTGGAAGGTATCATCACTGATATCACCCTGCGGAAGGCGGCGGAGCAGGCACTAGCCGACGCGCGGAATGAGCTTGCGCGAGCTTCGGGCCTGGCATCTCTTGGCGAACTCGCCGGCTCGATCGTTCACGAGATCGATCAACCGCTGACGGGGATTATCATGAGCGCGGAAGCTGGCCTCCGATGGCTCGCCAGGGGGCCGCTGGAAGCGACGGAAGCCCAAAGGTCGGTTACGCGCATTATCAAGCAGGCGCGTCGAGCCACGGAGATCGTGAAAGGAGTCAGATCCTTGGCGCGGGGCACGCAGGTTCATTTTGCCAAGTTCGATATCAATGAGGCGGTCGCGGAGGTTCTGCGTCTGTCGCAAAGGGAGATTGAGCGAGCTGGTGTCACCGTCCGAACCGACTTCGATGGATCACTGCCTGACGCGGAGGCGGACCGTGTTCAGATCCAGCAGGTCGCTCTGAATCTCGTGCGCAATGCCATAGAGGCCATGGCAGGAGTTGAGGGCGGGAACCGCATTTTGACCCTCTCATCGAAGGTTCTCGATGGTATGATTTCCGTGGCAATCGCGGATACTGGGGTTGGCATCCATCCGGCCGATAGAGAGCGGGTCTTTGAGTCGCTCTATACAACGAAGGGAGCGGGGCTCGGTCTGGGCCTGTCGATCTGCCGCAAGATAGTCAATCTCCACGGAGGACAGCTATGGGTGGAAGAAAACGGGACGTCCGGCACGAGGTTCACGTTCGTTCTCCCGCTTCGTCAGCCGGCTCAGACGTTGGGGGGTCTTTAGCAGTGCCTGCATCGGGTGTTGTTCACATTGTTGATGACGATCAGGCGGTTCGCGAGTCCCTTGGTGACCTGCTTGAGTCCCTGAATTACAGGGTCGCATTGTATGGGTCTGCTTCGGACTTCCTGAAGGTCGACCTGGAGGAGACCCCCGCCTGTCTGGTGCTCGATGTCAGATTGCCGGGTACCAGCGGACTGGAACTGCAGGAGTATCTGACAAGGATCAATGTCGGAATTCCGGTAATCCTGATGACGGCTTTCGGCGACATTCCCATGTCCGTCAGGGGTATGAAGTTGGGGGCGGTCGATTTTCTCACCAAGCCGATACGGGATCAGGATCTCCTCGACGCCGTCACAGCCGCGATCCGAAAAGACACAGACCGACGCGACGACATCGCGCACCTCGCGCAGTTGCAGGAGAAATTCGCGCTCTTGACCGCGCGCGAGCGACAAGTGATGACGCTGGTTTCGTCCGGCTTGATGAACAAGCAGGTGGCCAACGAGCTCTCGATCAGCGAGGCGACGGTCAAAATGCATCGCGGCAGTGTAATGCGGAAGCTGGGGGCAAAGACCGCAGCTACGCTCGTTCGAATGGCTGGAGCGCTCCAACTCCAAAGCTGACGCCTCGCCCCGGGGGGGCGGCATTTCGCGCCGAATTATTTCGGTGCCGTCCCCGCGCGGTACCCATACCTAGGTAGGGGGCGAAGCAGCACAAGCGCGAGATTGCCCGTCAGAGCTATGAAAAGCATGGTGTCTCTGTGCGGTGCTGCCAGCCGGTATTGGCAGCTCGCTTTGAACGGAGAGGCGACGCCATTTGCGGCCTGCGAGCCGAACGGCTGCATCCAGGCAATCAAGCTGTCTCTTCCGTGCAGAAGTTCGTTGACGAATGGACGCAGCCATCGGCAGCACAAAAAAGGCGACGGCGATGGGAATGTACTTATCAGATTCGAGTGAGAGGATGCCGCGGAAGGAGATCTCCGCAACGTCGATTCGACCGGTGGACGAGGCGCAGCCTCCCAAGCTGTCTGAAATGGCACTTCACCCGACGGTGAGCATAACACCCGCTGGGCCAGTGAGGCGCCTCGGAATTGGCTGTTGCCGGTGGTTTTCCGAAAGCGTCCACGTCCCGGTCGGCAACAGGCTTGAATTTCGCTTTCAGGGATCGAGGCATCTCCTGGCCTTGTACAGCGAAGGAGCACGAAAAGGCGGCGAGACTTCCATCGACGGCCTTTTCTCGTCGAAGCTCCGCGGTTCTGAACACAAATTGACGTTCGTGCCCGCGGGCCAGGCCTATCGCGAATGGCATGAGACGGCCTCGTCTGCGCAGCTAACTTTTATCTACTTCGATCCCGCCGCGCTTCGTGCGTCTGACGGCAGCGACGCCGAGTTTGCGCCCAGGATATACTTCGAAGACCCGCGGGTCTGGGAGACCGCCTTCAAGCTGAAAAAGGCAATCGAGAGCGGCGATGCGACGTGCGTGCCCTACCTCGAGGCGCTCTGTGGCGTGCTCGCGTACGAGCTTTCCCGGTCGGATCGCGAAGCGGTTCGCGAAGTGGCACCGGTGAGTCGTGGAGGTCTCGCAGGCTGGCAGAAGCGCATTGTCGTCGAGTACGTCGAAGAGCACCTGGGAGAGCAGGTGTGCCTTCTGAAGCTCGCACAGCTTGCCAAGCTCAGCATTCATCACTTTTGCCGGGCATTCAAGAGATCGTTCGGAATGCCGGCATACCAATACCAGGTACAGCGACGCATGGAGCTGGCCAAGCTGCGACTCGCAGATCGCGGAATATCGATTACGGACATCGCGCTCGGCTTGGGCTATGCGCAAACGAGCTCCTTCAGCTCGGCCTTTCGAAAGACAACGGGTTGGACTCCTACGGACTACCGCAGAGAGTTCAAGTGAATTGGTCGAAAACGCGATAGACGGGGCAGAGGAGGCGACAGGAATCCTGCGCGCCAAAAAAATGTCGGGAGCTCTGTAACCAGATCAACTTGCCCCACGAAATATCTAAATGAGCCAGCCTCGGATCGGATCATCGGTTCCGCAGGTGCGACGATGCTTCGAGGGAAGCCGTGAGGAACCGCAGATGACGAGCATTCGGTATCGCAAAGCGGACGTGGACGGTCTGAACGTATTCTATCGGGAAGCGGGCCGGTCCGATGCGCCCGCCTTGCTGCTGCTTCACGGATTTCCGACGGCTGGCCACATGTTCCGTGAATTGATCCCCGCGCTCTCCGGCCGCTTCCGAGTCGTGGTGCCGGATCTACCCGGCTTTGGCCAGTCTGACATGCCGGCTCGCGAGAAGTTCCAATATACGTTCGCCGCGCTGGCGCAGGTACTGGAGCGGTTCACTGAGGTCGTCGGGCTTACCCGCTTCTCGCTCTACGTCTTCGACTACGGCGCGCCGACGGGCTTCCGGATGGCCCTGCGCCATCCCGAGCGTGTCACTTCCATCATTTCGCAGAATGGCAACGCGTATGAGGAGGGGCTGAGCGAGGGCTGGAGCCCGATCCGTGCCTACTGGCAAGATCCGTCGAAGGAGAACCGGGCGGCGCTGCGCTCGTTCCTTTCGCCGGAGACCACGGCCTGGCAATACACCCACGGGGTGCCTGACGCCTCCCTGATCTCACCTGATGGATACACGTTGGATAATTATTATCTCGCGCGCGCCGGCGCCGACGAGGTCCAGCTCGATCTTTTCGGTGACTACAAGACCAATGTCGCCATGTATCCGGAATTCCAGGCTTACTTCCGGAAGCACAAGCCGCCTTTCCTGGCGGTCTGGGGCAAAAACGATCCCTTCTTCCTGCCGGCGGGCGCGAAGGCGTTCCAGCGCGACATTGCGGGTGCCGAGGTTCGCTTCTTTGATACGGGCCACTTCGCGCTTGAGACGCATGCCGGGGAGATCGCGGCGGCAATTCGCGATTTTCTTGTCTAGTCAAGGTCAGACACGTGACCGACCCCCCTGGAGGCAGGTGCGAAGAGAGGTGTGATGCGTGCCATCGTTCTTGAAAAATTCGGCGGCTTGGACAGCCTTGTCTATCGAGACGTTCCGGAGCCGGAGGCGAAGCTTGGTCATGTCGTCATCGAGGTAAAGGGATTCGGCATCAATCATGCTGAGATGCACATGCGCCGTGGCGAATGGGCCGAAGCGGCGCCGATCAGTGGGATCGAATGCGTCGGGCTCGTGAAATCATGTCCAGGCGGAGAATTTCCGGTTGGTGCGAAAGTCGCT
The DNA here is from genome assembly GCF_024199795.1 of Bradyrhizobium sp. CCGB01. Classification (NCBI taxonomy): domain Bacteria; kingdom Pseudomonadati; phylum Pseudomonadota; class Alphaproteobacteria; order Hyphomicrobiales; family Nitrobacteraceae; genus Bradyrhizobium; species Bradyrhizobium sp. CCGB01. Next base: position 7,929,545 of record NZ_JANADK010000001.1, on the reverse strand, counting down.
GCATTGATGGGCGGTCTCGGCCGGACCATCAATGGCAGTTATGCCGAATATACCCGTGCTCCGGTCTCGAACGTCGCATTGATCGACGCAGATTTGCCGTGGGCAGAGCTCGCAGCGATACCCGAGACCTTCGCGACGGCATGGACTTGTCTCTTCCGAAATCTCGATCTGCAGAAAAGCCAGCTTCTCGTCATTCGCGGCGCGACTTCCTCGTTCGGTCAAGCGGCTGTCAAACTCGCAGTCAATGCCGGCGTGCGGGTCGTTGCGACGACACGCAGCCGGGAGCGATTCCAAATTTTGGAAAAGCTCGGGGCCGAACGTTGCGAAATTGAGCGGCGGGATCTCTCGCAGCATCTCGCCGAGGCGAAACAAGTTGACGCGGTTCTCGACCTTGTCGGCAACAGCGTAGTGCTCGACTCCCTCGCCATGCTCCGCCGCGGCGGCCGCTCCTGTCTTGCGGGCTGGCTCGGTGGGCTCGATCCGATTCCCGACTTCAACCCGTTGCTGCAGATGGCGAGCGGCGTTTATCTGAGTTTCTTTGGAAGCTTCGTGTTTGGTACCCCCGGATTTCCGCTTGCCGATGTCCCATTGCAGAAGATCGCTGCTGACGCCTCGGTTGGCCGGCTCGACGTGAAGCCGGCACGGGTCTTTCGCTTCGACCAGATACGCGAAGCCCATCGCATGATGGAGGCGAACGAGGCTGTCGGAAAGATGGTCGTCGTTCACGATTGACCTTGTCAAATCTCTTAGCGGAGGGTCTGCATGTCCAAATCCGTTGCTATCGTTACGGGAGCGAGTCAGGGAATCGGCCACGCGACCGCGTTGCGTCTAGCGCTGGATTTTTCCACGATTGCTCTTGTCGCACGAAACCGCGCCAATCTGGACCGTACAGCAGAGCTCGTCAGGGCGGCTGGTGCCGATGCGTTGGTGATCGAGGCTGATTTGGCCGAGCGGACTGCTGCACGAGACGTCGTCGATCGGACGCTGGGCGCGCTAGGTAGGATTGATGCGCTGCTCAATATCGCGGGTGCGGTGCCTCAGATCGACCTGTTCGAGGCGACGGATGCGCAATGGGAAGACGGACTTGCGCTGAAGCTGCATGGCGCCCGACGGCTCACAATCGCGGCGTGGCCGGCCCTGAAGGCGGCGAAGGGAGCCGTCGTGCTGATGTCCGGGAATTCCGCCTTGTTTCCTAAGGCTTCGTACGCAGCGGTTGGCACCATCAATGCCGCCATCGTTGCCCTTGCGAAGGCCTTCTCCGATCGCGGCATCGCAGATGGTGTCCAGGTCAATAGCGTCATGCCGGGAGCGGTGATGACAGGACGGCGTCGTTCCTACCTCGAGCGCTGGGCGCCATTGCACAACATGACCGTCGAGGAGGCGACCGCCAGATTTCCAGAGGAAGCAGGTATCGAGCGCTACGGAGAGCCAGACGAGATCGCCGAGTTGATGGCATTCCTCGTGTCGCCGGGTGCGCGCTGGATGACGGGCACGGCGTTACGGATGGATGGTGGTGAAGTGAAATCGGTCTGAGCGGCCGCGGTGACTGGGGCAGGGCCGCCCTGGTAGGTTCACCGCAGCCTTGACATCTTCGCCATACCTAACGAGCCGTCGATCCCGTAGTGTGGGAAGCAACTCAAGTTCAGAAGTACAAGTGGCGGGCACCGTTGAGTTCAAGGAGGCGCCCGTTCGGGGTTCGCGCCGCCCTGATCAGATCGTTTCCGCAAGTGGCACACCTTACGAGAGCCTCTTGGGGGCCTCCATCCGCGACCAATGAGCCGAGGCCGGATACCGTGCTGCATGCGTCACATTGAATCTTCGTCAGAGTGATATCAAAGGCAAACGCCTCCTGAAGGAGGTATGTGGCCGGGTCACCGCCAATGATGAGGTCGGAGATGTTGTCAGCCATGGCGATCATCCTCCAGATGGTCCAAAACGTTCGGTTTTGATGGCGAGAGGGTTCATATCCAGCCTCACGAGCATGCTCGAGATGGTTTCGACAAACCCTGTGGGGCCGCAAATGAAGCACGTGGGATTTTGCTCGCGCGGAAAGCTGTTCTCCGCGAAGCGGCCTCAGGATTGCCTATAGTCCGGATCTGGACGTCTTTCCGGTCGATAGAAGGATCGCAGAGGCGGTCCGTCGCGCGTTGTTGGCGTTCGAGGAAGCCGGCGCCCACGTAGAGGAGGTGAAGCTCGGCATCACCCGCTCGCAACGCGAATTGAGCGATGTCTGGTCGCGCCTCTATATGCTTCTGAACCTGCAGGCGATCGAGAACATGAAGCGGGACGGGATCGATCTGTTCGGCCAGCATCGCGACGACTTTCCGCCTGAGTACCTGGATTGGGTCGAGAAGACCAAGCGCATGTCGGGCCCCGATTTCTTTCGGGACCAGGCCGTTCGGTCGGAGGTGTACGACGCCTTTCAGAACGTCCTCGATAAGTTTGATCTGCTCGTCACGCCGACTCTCGCGTGCCCGCCGGTCGACAATGCTGGCGACGGCAACACGATCGGACCGAAGGCGATCAATGGCGTGGACATCGATCCTCTCATCGGATGGTGTCTGACCTATTTCGTCAACTTTACCGGCCACCCAGCGGCATCGATTCCGGCTGGATTGTCCGACGGTCTTCCGGTCGGAATGCAAATCATAGGTCGGCGAAACGCCGACTTCGACGTGCTGGCAGCGAGCGCGGCCTTCGAGCGGCTTCGTCCCTGGCAGGACATTTACCGAATTTGCCGCGAGCGCCCGCTGAAGGCGTGATCGGCGCGAAGGAGGAGACTGTCTTCGCGGTCTCGGCCAGATTCTGCGCTCCCTTCAATCTGGCCGGTTTTCCGGCGGCTTCAATTCCGTGCGGCTTCGCGCCTGATGGCCTTCCGATCGGTCTTCAGATCGTCGGAAAACCATTTGAAGAGGAAACCATCCTCCGGGTGGGACAGGCGTTCGAGACCGATACGGATTATCACCTGAGACGGCCGCCGCTTCCGGGCCTTGCCGGCTAACCTCGCATCTCCTCGCTCGTCTCGATGCTCTCAGCGTGATTGCGCAGCGGTGACGCCTCCGGTCGGGCTACGCGTCGCGGCATCGGCAATGGACTCGGTCGCGATCGCAAGGCCAGGACGGATTACATCAAGATAGAAAAAGAGAAGGCAATCTCCGACGCGCAAGATCTTCCACGATTGGCTATCTCATCTCCCGACAGATTAACCGTGCCAGCGCCGTGCGCGTTCGGTCACAGTCGCGGGAGAAAGCTATGCGAGTGGGAGTCCAGGCAGCAGCGGCGGTCATCGTTGGCAGTGCGGTCGCAACGACCCTCTTCTTCGGATCGCTCAAGGATAGCAATGCGCAGGGAAGCACTCGCTATTTGCCGGAGTACACCGCAGACGGGCAACTCCTCCTGCCGAAGAATTTCCACGAGTGGGTCTATGTCGGATCGCCATTGACGCCAAATGCCCTCAATGGAGGGCAGGCGAACTTTCCGGAGTTTCACAACGTCTATATCGAGCCCGGCTCCTACGCGATCTACAAGAAGACCGGCGAATTTCCCGAGGGAACGATCCTGTTCAAGGAGCTGCAGCTGACATTGCCGCAGGAGAACGCCGACGGTTCGCGAACGGAAGCGTCGGGACGGGGCTACTTTCCGGGCAAGTGGAACGGAGCCGACGTAACGGTCAAGGACTCCAAGCGCTTCGCCGATACCAACGGATGGGGATACTTCAACTTCAACCATCACGAACCGAAGGCGTCGATGGCCAAGGTGAAGTCGAAGGACGAGTGCGCCTACTGCCACATCGCCAACGCCAAGAAGGATGAGGTCTGGACCCAGTTCTATCCGCTGCTGGACAACAAGGACGCGAGATGACCGCGTAACCAGCGGGGAGATAGGCATGACAATCCTCAGAGCCGCAGGTGTCGCCATCATCGTCGTCCTTGGTATCGCGTCCGTGATCAGACAGCCGTCGCTGCGGGCGAACGTAGCGAGCGGTGTTCCGACCGGCGCGACCGTTGCTGACCGGGGAGGGCATCTGCATGTGCCCGATGACTATCGTACGACCTATCAGCTCCTCGGAAGCTGGGCGATTGCGACCGACGATGGTCACGGCTCGAAGGAGCTTCACGTCGTGTATGCCTCGCCGGGAGCGATCGACGCCTATCGGAAGGACAAGCGTTTCCCGGATGGTGCGGTTCTGATCAAGGAAGTGTTCGAGGCGTCAACCGCCGAAATGACGACCGGCACCGTCAGCCACGCCGGCGCTTTGAAGGGGTGGTTCGTCATGGTGAAGGACACTGCGAACAAGCATCCGGATAGCGCGCTGTGGGGGGACGGCTGGGGTTGGTCCTGGTTCGACGCAGGCGATCGATCGAAAACGACTACGACGAGTTACAGGGCTCAATGCCAGGCCTGCCATGTGCCGGCTCAGGAGTCAGACTGGGTTTACGTCGATGGGTACCCGCCACTGAAACAATAGCACCGGTGCGGGTCACCAAGGGCCAATTGATCCAACAAAGCCAATCATCAAAGGAGCGAGAGATGGCTAAAGAGGCGACGACGAGCGAGACCGGGATGTCGAAAGGACAGGCCGGCCATCTCTATATCCAGACCAACGAAATCGAGAATGCCATCATTCATTACACCCGGCAGGCGGACGGCAAGCTGGTCGAGGTCGCTCGTACCAAGACGGGCGGCGCCGGCTCGGGTGAGTTCAAGCCGATCAGCGGCCAGGACAGCGCGCCAAACTCATTCGAGGGCGCGGGGAGCGTTATCATCACATCCGATCGGCGTTTCCTGTTTGCGACCAATGGTGGAGACAATTCGGTTTCGAGCTTCCGCCTCGAAAGTGACGGTCGCCTCACGCTGCTCGACGTGAAATCGACCGGCAACCCGGTCGATGGAAGGAGCGGCACAGCGAAATCGCTCGCCTTCGCTCCGTCGACCCGTACTCTCTTCGTGCTGCACTCGTTCGGCCCGGATCATCTTCGGCTGATGTCGGTCGATGCCGAAGGTATGCTGAAGGCGCGGTCCGAGCGCTACACGGTGAATACCTACAGCAAGCGGAACCGCGTCTCCACCATGGTCGTGGTCTCACCCAACGAGGATCTGGTGCTTGTCGGCACGACCTTCGACGAGCCGATCGCGCTCACGGGCCTGTACCCGGACGGCTCGCCTATTCTCTGGGTCCAGCGGGCCGGCGGCGCGCTGCACTCGATCGCCTCGAATGCGCCCGATCCCGACGGCCTTGCCGTGTTCGCCATGCAGAAGGACGGTTCGCTCGGCACGGCCAGATTCTACGACGCCAAGGGCGGCTCTCCGTTCTACATCGCCTTCCTGCACCAGCGGCCGAATACGTTCGTGATCGGCTATGCCGTCGGCGACGGTTGCTCGATCTGCACCATCGAGAAGAATGGCGCGATCAACATCGGTCCGCTCGTCAAGATCGACACGAGCGCGGGCCTGCCGTCCGAGCTGTGCTGGCTGGCAGTCGCCCCCGATGACCGAACGATCTACGCGACGAATTTCGGCTACAGCAACATCAGCAGCTACCGCATCAATGGTAGCGGCCTGGAGGTCGCGATGGATCCGGCGTGCCCGAAGGTGCCCGGCGACGGCACTGCGCGGGGATTGAACGGGACAGTGACCAGCGGTCCGAGCGATAGCTGGATCACGCCGGACGGCGCCTATCTCTATCAGATCTATGGCAACGCCTCGAAGCTGGTGAGCTACCGCACCCAGCCGGACGGCTCGTTGAAGGAAATCGCCAGCGTCAAAATCCCGTACAACTGCCCCCAGGGGCTTGCGGGATTCTGATCTCGGTTCCGCGACACGAAGTCCGGGCGTGGCCGGCTTTACGGCTCCACGTCCGGCATTTCGCTCGTCCTCAATCGAGAAACTCAATGTCAATCATGGGCCCCAGGACGGATGTTTGAAGCGAGTCATGAGCGCTCTCGCGGCGAGCCCGCGGCTTTTCCCGGCCATCCGGGAGTAGGGAGGAGCGCAGCGGAGAAATTCGACCTGCAGCGCGCTGTCGGGGCAGCTCGCGTGGTGTTCTCCGGCGCTGCGAACGGCACACAGATCAGCGACATCTATCAGAAGTTTCCGATGGCCGTTGCCTTCCCGAATATCGATGATCGTCGGTGCAAGGAAGTCGTCCTCATCAACACCTCGGGCGGTGTCGCGGGCGGCGACGAGATGAAGATCGAGGTGGTCGCTCGGGGCGATGCCTCGGTCGCGGTGACCACGCAAGCGGCGGAGAAGGTCTATCGAGCCCTGGATCGCCCTGCCCGAATCCTGACCCGATTAAGGGCTGAAGGAAGCGCTCGGCTTGCGTGGCTTCCACAAGAGACGATCGTCTTCAACCAGGCACGCATCGCAAGGCAGACCGAGCTCGACGTGAGCTCGGGCGCCGAATTGGTTGCCCTTGAATGGTTGGTGCTTGGCCGGATCGAGAGCGGCGAGGAGATTCTCGGCGGACATATCCAGGACAGTTGGCGCATCAGAATCGATGGCCGTCTGGTCTGGGCGGACGGCTTCCTTGCGTCCGACCAGACGTTTCCGCAGCTTCGGAAGACGGCCCTGCTCTCGAATTGGAGGGCGATCGCGACAATGGTCTATTTCGGTCCGCGTCTCGAGAGCCGGCTCGAGCGATTGCGCGAGATCGGCGCCTCTCTGGAATGCGCATGCGGCGTCACGATCGTGGGCGCAATCATCGTGATCAGGGTAGCCGCGATCGCCAGCGCGGATCTCAGACGAGGTCTACGTCGCTTCCTCGATCAACTCGACCATGAGCTTGGATCCGGCCCGTTCGGAGTGCCGAAGATGTGGTCCTGTTAGCAGCGCGGCCAAATGGGAGAAGCATCTTGAATCTGACGCCACGGGAACGAGACAAGCTCATGATAGCCCTCGCCGCGATCGTTGCGCGTGGCCGGCTCGCGCGCGGCGTCAAGCTGAATTATCCCGAAAGCATCGCCCTGATTTCGGATGCCATTATGGAGGGCGCCCGCGACGGACGGTCAGTCGCGGACCTGATGTCCGAGGGTGGCCGCCTTCTGCGCCGTGATCAAGTCATGGAGGGCATCCCGGAAATGATCCGCGAGATCCAGGTCGAGGCGACATTTCCGGACGGGACCAAGCTTGTGCCGGTGCACAACCCGATCCGATAGGAGCCGATGATGCATATCGTCCCGTTTTGCACCGCCGGAAGAGGCTTGCTTCGCGCGGCGGGCAATTGTGCCGGGCTTGTCGGGCTGTTGTTGCCCGGAGGCATGGCATGATTCCCGGCGAGGTCATTTCGGACGATGGCGAGATCGTCCTGAACGAGGACAGGCCGGGACGATCGATTGCCGTAGCAAACACCGGCGATCGGCCCGTCCAGGTCGGCAGCCATTATCACTTCGCGGAAGTGAACGCTGCACTCGTGCTCGATCGATCCGCCGCTCGTGGGTGCCGCCTCGATATCCCGGCCGGGACGGCCGTGCGGTTTGAGCCGGGGCAGTCGCGCGAGGTCTCGTTGATTCCGTTTGCCGGAGCGCGACGCATCTACGGATTCAGCGGGAGCGTGATGGGACCTCTGGAAGCAGGGACCGACGCGTCCGGCGCCAACGAATAAGATGAGGAAAACATGTCCCATACGATGAGCCGGAGAGCCTATGCGCAGATGTTCGGTCCCACTGTGGGCGACAAGGTGCGCCTGGCAGATACCGACCTGTTCATTGAGCCCGAAAGGGACCTCACGATCTATGGCGAGGAAGTCAAGTTCGGTGGCGGGAAGGTCATTCGCGACGGCATGGGACAATCGCAGCTCACGCGCGCGCAGGGATCGGTCGATACGGTCATTACCAACGCGCTGATCCTCGATCACTGGGGAATCGTCAAGGCCGACATCGCGATCAAGGACGGGTTCATCGCCGCCATCGGCAAGGCGGGAAATCCCGACGTCCAGCCGGGTGTGTCGATCATCATCGGGCCGGGGACGGAGATCATCGCGGGCGAGGGCAAGATCATCACCGCCGGCGGGATGGACACGCATGTTCATTTCATCTGCCCCCAGCAGATCGAGGAGGCGCTTTTTTCCGGCGTGACAACCATGATGGGCGGCGGCACCGGCCCCGCGGCCGGGACAACGGCGACGACCTGTACTCCGGGGCCATGGCACATCCATCGGATGCTTGAGGCGCTGGATGCGTTCCCGATGAATTTCGGCATCTTCGGCAAGGGCAACACGAGCATACCGGCAGGCCTGGTCGAGCAGATCGAAGCCGGTGCTTGTGGCCTGAAACTGCACGAAGATTGGGGGGCAACGCCTGCATCGATCGACTGCTGTCTCTCCGTCGCCGACGACATGGACGTGCAGGTCATGATCCACACCGATTCCCTGAACGAAGGCGGATTTGTCGAGACCACGATAGCCGCATTCAAGGGCAGGACGATCCATGCGGCTCATACGGAAGGGGCCGGCGGCGGACATGCGCCGGACATCATCAAGGTCTGCGGCGAGAGGAACGTCATTCCAGCCTCGACAAATCCAACGCGTCCCTACACCGCGAACACGCTGGACGAAGCACTCGACATGTTGATGGTGACCCATCATCTCGATCGCCGTATCCCGGAGGATGTTGCCTTCGCGGAGAGTCGCATACGTAAGGAGACAATCGCCGCGGAGGACATTCTGCATGATCTCGGCGCGTTCTCGATTGTGTCGTCGGATAGCCAAGCAATGGGGCGCGTCGGCGAAGTGATCACGCGGACGTGGCAGACCGCGGACAAGATGAAAAAGCAGTTCGGTCGACTGTCGGAGGAAACCGGGCAGAACGACAATTTCAGGGCCAAGCGCTACGTCGCGAAGTACACGATCAATCCCGCCATCGTGCAGGGAATGTCACGCTATGTCGGCTCGGTCGAGGTCGGAAAGCTCGCGGACCTGGTCGTCTGGAGTCCGGCGTTCTTCGGGATCAAGCCCGACATGGTCTTGAAATCCGGCATGATCGTCGCCGCAATCATGGGCGATCCCAATGCATCGATACCGACGCCTCAACCGGAATACTACCGGCCCATGTTCGGCGCCTTTGGCCGCTCTCCCGGGCGAAACTCAGTAACGTTCGTCAGTCAAGCTTCGCTCGAAGCGGCCGGACAGCTGGGGTTGGCAAAGCACCTCCTACCGGTCTCGAACACGCGCGCGATCGGCAAGCACTCCATGATTCTCAACGATTCGTTGCCCCACATGGAAGTCGATTCCGAGACCTACGAGGTACGAGCTGACGGACGACTCCTCACTTGTCCGCCGGTGGATGTCGTTCCGATGGCGCAACGCTACTTCATGTACTGACGGGTTGCCTGCATGGTGATGCAATGACAGACGAGAATCATGGATGTTCAGCATTGGCCTTCCTGAGGCTGCTGAGCTGGCTCTCGCCGTCGTTCCCGAACGGTGCCTACAGCTATTCGCACGGCCTGGAATGGGCCGTTGAGGCGGGCCATGTTTTCAACCGCCGCAGCCTGATTGATTGGCTTGCGGCCGACCTTTGCTACGGCTCCGGCCGGAATGAAGCCATCTTCTTCATCGAAGCGTATCGATGTGTGGCCGGCGGCGCGGAAGACGAGCTTCCGCATCTGGCGGAGCTCGCCGCGGCGTCCCGCACGACATCTGAATTTGCGCTCGAATCGTCACAGCAATCGTCTGCGTACCTCACGACTCTTCGCCGCGTGTGGCCGGATCGAATTCTGGACATCTTCTCTGACGCAAAATGCCCGCCGGTATCTGCCGTCCTTCTCGGCGCATATTCGGCGCGCGAACGAGTGCCCGTCGGAATGGCGCTGCCGGCGTTCCTGCACAGTTACGTCGCCAACCTGGTGACCGCGGGCGTTCGATTGGTGCCGCTTGGCCAGACTGACGGTCAGCTTGCGATCGCGTCGCTCGAGCAGGCGATCTTGTCGCGGAGTGAAATCGCAACCCGCGAGACGGTCAGCGATCTCGGTTCGGCGGGTCTGATGGTTGAGCTGGCATCCATCGCGCACGAACTGCAATATACGAGGTTGTTTCGGTCATGAACACGAATGTAAGCGAGAGCCGATCGTTTCGCGCTTCAGGCGTTCCGGCGACCAATGGCCCGCTACGGGTCGGAATTGGTGGCCCGGTCGGTTCGGGAAAGACGGCGCTGGTCGAGGCGCTCTGCAAGCATCTGCGCGAATTCTACAGACTCTACGTGATCACGAACGACATCTACACCAAGGAAGATCAACTCATCCTGACTCGTGTGCAGGCGCTGGCGGCGGAGCGCATCATGGGCGTGGAAACGGGTGGCTGTCCCCATACGGCGATACGAGAAGATGCTTCGATGAACCTCGCCGCGATCCATGACATGAACCTGAAGTTCCCGGACACGGAGCTTTGTTTCGTCGAATCCGGCGGCGACAATCTCGCAGCGACTTTCAGTCCGGAACTTGCCGACCTGACCATATACGTGATCGACGTCGCCGCAGGTGAGAAGATTCCACGCAAGGGCGGACCGGGAATTATGAGATCCGACCTGCTGGTGATCAACAAGATCGATCTGGCACCGATGGTTGGCGCCAATCTGGCGATTATGGAAACGGACGCTCGGAGGATGCGAGGCGTACGACCATTTATCTTCTCCAATCTGAAGGTCGGTCAGGGAGTCGATGAAATCGCGGACTTCATTCTGCAAAAGGGCGGATTGTCTGCCGTGAAGTTGTCTGCGGATGCTCATTGATGACGGAAACGCTTGCGGCGTCCGCAAGAACGTTTGGTGCTCGCGTCGGTCGGGAAGCAAATGCGAACCTTGCGACGCGCATGGTAGGAAGTCGTGATGACGGATGACAATCAAGAGTTTTCTGGCGATCTGGCGAGGCTGCGCCGCAGTATCGACAATCTGGATGCGGCGTTGGTGCACCTGCTCGCGGAACGTTTTCGCTGTACGCATGCGATCGGAGAGCTCAAGGCCAGACATGGACTGGCATCTCGGGATCCCAGACGTGAAGCGGTGCAATTGAAACGGCTGCGTACCCTTGCGGCACAGAGCGGGCTTGACCCGGATTTTACTCAGAAGTTGCACGCCTTGGTCGTTCGGGAAGTCATCACCAATCATGAGGCGGTGAAATTCGAATCGGGAACCAGCTAGGCTGCGAATGCCGCCGCGCGATCGCTCCAGCGAAATGAAGTCCAGTAGAGAATCTCCACCATCGGGAGTCACATTTGTCGAACTATTTGCGTCATTACGTCGTGGCTCTGGCAATCGTCTCCAGCTTCTGGACGCGCCATGCGATCGCGGACGAGCCTGGAAACGCGGGCTATGCGGCCCTGAACAAGGCGATCCTCGAAGGCAAGGAGCCGCGTATGCTGATCGACCTCTCCGCCTGTCAAGTTCACGGCGCGAACATCGCGGGGCCTTCGATCAAGGCGAGCATGCGGTTTGATGGGTACATGATTCAGTCCGACGGAACGATCGCCTTCGCTACGACGCATTTCACGGTCAGGCCGGACAGGTCCGTCAGGGAGTTCTTGTCGTTCAGGGTGCACGCAGATGGCAAGATCGAAGCCCGCACGATGACTCTTGGTGCCGTCAACTACGTCGTACTCAAGGATACGGCATTCGATTGCCAGATTGGGAAAGGGGCGACTTTCCACTGGTAGCCATTGTCGGGTTTTATGCTCGAAGGTGACTTCCGGAAGGAGAAGTTGATTCGACCGCGGATAACGGGCGGCCCTTGCCAGTGCGTGCGGCGGTCGCATCAGACAATGCCAGGGAGGGGCCCAGGCTCTCGAAGGCTCGGAGGTGAGAACGGCTGCGCAAGGGCGCTAGGGTTCGGTAACGTTTCGAGCGCCCTCGACGAGTGTCCCGGGAGGCCGAACAAGGCGGTGGTCCGGAGCGCGGCTACGCCGATTGATCGACCAGACTGCCGGGCTGTTGCCCCTTTTTTTCGAGTTCCTTTTCAATCGCCTCTCTAATCTTCTGCTCCACGGCCGCTCTCTGGTCCGGGGTCATTTTTGCGAGGTCGGCATCAGTGAGATTCATGCTCTTCAAGATGCTGGCCCGCATACGGTCGAAGGGATTCATCTTCGCGTATTTTAGGAAGTCCTGCACCACGCTGCTGTCGCCTGACGCGCCGTCTTCGCTTGCTTGCGAAAGCCCACTGCCGGCGGTAGCTTGGGCTTTCGTGCCAGCGGCCGATGAGGTTGCTTTTGCAGCCTGGTAGCCGAAGGGTGAAATTCCTGTCGTGACTTGCATGCTCGACCCTCGAGACGATCTCGAAGACAGGGCAATGTACGTGCCAAATCGTTTCGTTAGATTTCCCGGTGTTTCCTGCATCGAACCAGTTCGGCTGCCTTGGCGGCGTGAAGAAGTTGCCGACTCCGTGGCAAATTTTGCCCGGTTCGTAATTCGCGACCTGTCGCGTCGGCGGCAACACTGGATGGTCGATGAACAGCATTCGCTGACTGACCCGCAACAGTCCACACTCGATACCGTGTTCAATCCGCATCGGAGCTTCTGGCAAGCTGACCCGGGCGTACAATATCGAACTCAAAGACCACCACGGCGCCCTATGCGATGCCCGCGTAGCAGCCCACCTCGTCAACTTGATCAATGCAAAGCGTATTGAAGGTGGGAACGGGACAGAAGAGATTGTGGCGAGATCGCAGTTCCTGAAGTCGAGCGAGCGCCGGTACTTCGCCACGGCAAGCTCCTCTTCATCAAGCAAAGCTGCGCGCTTGCGTCTCTCACCACAGCTTTGTATCACCGACACAAGACACAGGCGCATCGTGTTCGGCCGCTTTCATTGATTTTGCTCCGGAATTTCCGGTTTTGGTAGAGAGTCCCTCTCCCGCTACCAAATTCCCACCGAAGCATTGATATCTGTAGCAGACAGACGAACGTCCATCGCCCGATCCAAACCCGTGGGATTTGTGGATGCTCGTTGCATCGAATTCGCCGAGGCTGCACGTCGGCGTGACCAAACGCTGAAGTTGCGCTACTTTCTCATCTCATTATGGCTGAGATCTATGGGCTGTATTCATGCCGCGACGGAACTGTCCGCTATGTAGGCGAGACGACATATCCGCGCGAAACAAGATACGAGCAGCACCGGCGCCTTGCTTGGATGCAGGATACCCGACTTAGGCGATGGCTCGTGGGCGAGTGGAAGGACGGATTTCCCGTGAATCACGTGCGACTAGAGTGGCGCGACCATGCATCGCGCTTCGATCGGGAGACGAGTTGGATCAGAAAATTTCCGAATCTTGTCAACGACCGGAAGCATTCGGGATGGATAAATCTCATCCCTCGTGGGCGTCGCGCGCCAAAAGTACCAGAGATCATTCGCTATATGCGGGGGCACTGCTTCAATGTGGATGGCCGACGCGGCATTCGCTATCAGGTCGGTTCAGACCGCTATTGCGTGATGATTTTCACCGGCAGCAATTATGAATGGCTTGAAGGAAATGACGAAACCGTTTGGTTTTCGGATTTGGCTGCCGCCGAGAATGCGCGGGATCGACATTTCAGGTTCAGGCCCTATCTTCGGCGCTATCCAGACTTCGTAGTCGAAGCGATTTGATTACCTGAGCGAATTTCGTTTGGCTTTATCCATTCTACGCACTGTCTCTGCTTGGCTTTCAATAAGTAGAGGCACGCCCGGCGAGGGTTCGGGCGGGACCATCAAGTCTAAGAGATAGTAACGGATAGTGAGAGAATGGCTGACAAGGCAACACAGAAGAAGACGGAACCATCGCGAGCGTTTTGGTTCGGAGCATTTCTAATGCTGTTTGGCCTAGGCGCCCTAGTCTTTGAGTGGTTCAACAGAGATGCGGTAGCGATAGTCGGAGCCGTGCTGTTAGGCTTCGTTATCGGGATGTTTGTCAGCTTCTTTGTGCAAGAGGCAAAGGAATGGACGCGGCAAGCTATGACGGCATCTGTTGCCGTGATAGCGAGCGCAGGTCTGTTAGCCCTATTGCGTTATGGTGCCCCGAACCCAAGCGACGTTTGGTTCTATCCGGCCGGGCTCGTCATGGGGTTCGGTTTTGGTACAATTTGGGACGCAATCGATCCAGCCTAGCTGCCGAAAGGATGAGGTCAGATTTTTGCGGCAAGCTATTATTCGAGGGGAAGCTCTGGTTCGGAAGCAACCGAAATGCGCTTTGCCGCTTCAATGTTCTTTTCGGCTAGATTGAATTTCGGCTAGATTGAATAGCGCGTAGGATGGGTAGAGCCCTTGCGAAACCCATCACATTTCAAGCCGGAAACTCGTCGTTGGGTTTCGCTTCGCTCTACCCATCCTACGGGCTGCGAAACTTGGCCATGCCACGCCGATCGGTTAGGCTCAGTGTCATTCTAGCGCGCCTTACAGTAGATCATCCAGCCAGCAGCACTTCAGGTGGGCGGCGTACTTGCGAAGCCCATCATGCTCTACCGCCCGACAAACTTTGATGGACTTCGCTTCCGATACTCATCCTAAGGGCTAAAGGGCAAAGTGCTATACGCGAAAGGTAGGAGTAGTTACAATCCCTGCGGGAAAGGGGGGATTCAGAGGACGATCGCGAGTCGGAGGCCGTCTCGGCGAAGGCCAAGAAGACGAAGAAATCAAAGAAAGTGCAGAGAAGTAAAGAAGCGGTTCGTAAAAAGGCCGCGGCGGCCAACGGCCCTGGAAGCGGCGGTGCCGCCAAGTTTCCTCGCCATTCAATTGAGCGGGCCTTACGAATCCCAAGGGCGATTATCGAACAAAACGCGGGTAAAGAAAGTTCTGAAGCTGAAGCCGCGGCATACGTAGGTGTAGGCTTGGGCGGGCCATTCCGGGTGGAGATAAGCTCGGCAATTAAATATGGTCTGTTGTCGCGGCCGCGTGCCGGGTACGTTGATATTACTGAAAGAGCGCGCCAAGCGGTTCGGCCACAGAAGCCGGGCGACGACATTGAATCGCTGCGCCAAGGGGTCCTTGAGGCGCCAGAAATTTCGGAAGTTTACAAACACTATCGGGGCGAGGATTTGCCCGACGGGGCTTTCTTTACTAACGCCCTAGTCGATAAATTCAAGATTCCTTCAGACAAGGTCGCTGAGTTCATATCGATCTTCATGAGTTCGCTTGAGAGTGCTCATCTCATCGAAAAGAGGGGAGACAAGTCTCGCATTCTCGATATCACTTCCTCAGAGGATCTCGAACCTGAGGCCGCCCCGAGGCGTACAGCTGGGGCTACGCCGAAAATCGCCGCGGGCGATAGCTGCTTCGTTGTGATGCCGTTTGCTGGAGCAATTGGAGGATATTTCCATCACGTGTATGAACCAGCAATCAAGAAGGCTGGACTGGTTGCTGTACGAGCCGACGCCGACATATTTGGCACCGGAAAAATCATTGATCAAATTTGGTCAGGAATAAATGCGGCAAAGGTACTCGTGGCAGAGCTTACGACCAAGAACCCGAATGTCTTTTATGAGCTGGGGTTGGCTCACGCGTTGAATAAGCCCGTCGTTCTTGTCTCCTCAAACGAAGAAGACGTGCCTTTCGATCTTAGGCACATTCGTGTCATCTATTACGACGTCAGGGACCCGTTCTGGGGGCAAAAGTTAATAGAGAAAGTTGCTGAAAATATAGTTTCGGCATTGAAGAATCCCGAGGAGGCGGTTTTCAAGCGGGCGTTGGAATCAAAATAGCTGTCGTGGGTTCGATAGGATTGAGTGCTTTCTCTCCTTTCCTCCAATGGAAGTCACTCGGTTATATTAGGTGCATCCACCTCGATGAGTGGAAGTCTGGGGATTGAATTCGCAATGGAAGATGATTTGTTTAGACCATTGATGACACGAGAAGAGGCGCTGTTGCTGTCTCGGGAATACAACTACGGCAATGATCTTGAGTTAGAGAGAGCGGGTGACGCGATTCGTAACGGAGACTACGCGCGTCGGCATTTCGATGCGATCTTCAAGTGGAAAACTAGAAACAGAGGAAAGTCTCGGCCGCAGAAGAATTCCGATGCCGAGATTGCAGAAGCCTTGAGAATCGTGGTGGCGGTGAAGTCGCCGAGGCTTGCGATCTCCACGCTATGCGGACTTGTTGGAGTTGCAATTCCTGTAGCGTCGGCAATCATGACTTCTATCAGGCCGAGTGAGTATACGATTATCGATTTTCGAGCACTTGAAGCGCTAGACCAAGACGCGGACCAGGTATGGTCTCTTGCGTACTACGAAAGGTACTTGTCGTTCTGCAGAGCGTTGGCGGCCGAATGGGGGATGTCTTTACGAGATCTCGATAAAGCGCTCTGGATGTGGTCAAAAAAGAATGGCGATGTCGAAGTGGTGCCCTAGCCCAGATAAAGCGAAGCGCAATCCGCGCTAAACTGTTCAAAACATGTGAGTGCCTTTAGGATGTCTCCGCGATTTTGGGGCGGGTGGCGTTGCTGTGTTGTCACCCCGTCAACCCCTCTCCACAAAAATATTCCACTTTACCGAAATTCGGATTTGTCGTACATCTCGCCCATCCCGGCTCACCCTTGAGGGGCGATCACGTGTCGTGCTGATCGCAGAGCCGGGCTTGCGGTGGACGCAGCAGCGTCGGGCGCGAGGCTAAGGGCAGGGCGGATTGCTCTCCGTGAGCCCAAAACTTCGTGCCGACGAGCGGCGCTGTCAGGTTCGTCGCGCCAGCATTTCGATGGCAACGTGCACAACGCCGTCGAACCCTGTGGCGCCAACGAACCGTGCGTACGGCAAAACCGTGTGGTCCTGGCCGTCGTTGCTACGGTCAAGCCCTGGCAGAGGCGGCATGCGCGTCAACCGGCGCGGTGTCGGCGACTTCTGTTGGGGTGAGGGAGGCCAGAACGAACTCGGCTCCCGGGAGAGCGCGGCATAAGCCGTCCGACCATCGCGCAGGGAAGGCCGTGTTCGGGCGAAACCGGCCGCGAGAACGCCAAGCCGCGTCAGCTGGAAGGAAGCCGCGTCAGCTTGAAAGGAAGGCGCGTCAGCTGTTTGACAATCGAAGCCGCGTGCGAGCTCCCCAATCGGGACATGATTCCGCTTCGCACCATCACGCGCGTCTGAAGGAACTCTTGCGCCCGATCGCGGCTTGACTCCGCGGGCCAGCGTCTCCGCCGCTTGCTGGTCTGCACGGCCCCGCCTCCAAGCCCCCGTACCCCCAAGGGTGGGGCCGTGGCTAAAGATCAGGAGATGCCATGCCTGAGCCGACCGAGCAGGACATCAGAGAGCGCGCGCACCGGCTGTGGGAGCAAGCCGGCAAGCCCACGGGCCGTGAGGACGAGTTTTGGCAGGCGGCCGAGCAGGAGTTGCGCAACAAGGACAAGTCGGATCCCATGCGGACGCCGGATACGCTGTGACCAGTAAGAAGAATTGCCCATTCTGCTTCGGTCTGGGATGGGTCTGCGAGAACCATCCGCTCCGGGCCTGGAGCGAAGAGCTCGGCGGCTGCCGGTGCGGCGAGGGAAAGCCTTGCACCTGCAACACGGCCGAAGATCCCGAAACAAGAGTCGTGGTCGTCGAAGCGGATACCACCTGGCACTGAGCCTGCGGGCTCACGCCAGCTCGCCCGTCACAAACTGCGCGCGGCCCAGTCCGAACGACCAGTCGGCGTCTCCGTTCTCGACGAAGGACACGATGACATCATAGCTGTCGAGATCGCAGGCATCCTTCAGCCGCTGACAGAGCAGCTTGTAGAATTCGAGCTTCTGCGCCTCGGGCCTGTGCCGGGACGTGACCTCGACCAGGACGACCTTGTCGGTTCGCGCAATTCCAAGACCGGTGTCCAGCGCGATCATCCGCCCGGAACGATATTCCGACACGAGCTGATAGCGGTCGCCATCGGGCACATGAAACGCGGCGACGACCGCTTCGTGCGCCGCGTCGAGCAGCGTCCTGATCTCGGCGTCCGTTCGTCCCTCGTGCATGTTGAAGCGAAGCAATGGCATCTGGTGTTTCCTTATCTCTGCTTTGGCGAGGTCGCGTTACTGACGGCGGCCGAACGACACCGGTAGGGTCTGCCCGCGCGCATGGATCACCTCGAATGTTGGACAGGGTGGATCGCAGGCTTGATCCCTTGTGATCTATGGCGCATAAAATCGCACATCAACGCATGAGATTGCGCCTCCATTGTGCATAAACTGTAGGACTAGGCAGGACATGGATTGGGAGCGGGTGAGG
Source organism: Bradyrhizobium sp. CCGB01 (assembly GCF_024199795.1). NCBI lineage: Bacteria > Pseudomonadati > Pseudomonadota > Alphaproteobacteria > Hyphomicrobiales > Nitrobacteraceae > Bradyrhizobium > Bradyrhizobium sp. CCGB01. The sequence goes on along the minus strand of NZ_JANADK010000001.1, from coordinate 7,911,402 downwards.
GTATTCCTGGAGGTCGCGCGCGCGGGGCAGATCCTCAAGGCGTCGAAGAACCTGCGCTTGAACCACACGACGGTCGCGCGTCAGGTGACCGCGCTGGAGAAGAGCCTGAAAGCGAAGCTGCTCGAACGGCACACCTCCGGCTGCACGCTGACGGCGGCGGGCGAGGCCCTGGTCCAGGCGGCAGAGCGCGCGGAAAGCGAGTTTCTCAAGGTCGGCGCCAGCATCGGCGGCAGTGCGGACGCCGTCAGCGGCACGGTGCGTGTCGGCGCACCGGACGGGCTTGGCAATTACTTTCTGGCGGAGCACCTCGGCGCATTGGCCGCGCGTCATCCGGGCCTGATCATCCAGCTCGTGCCGCTTCCGCGCACGTTCTCGCTGTCGCGCCGCGAGGCTGACATCGCGATCACGCTGGACCGGCCGAAGCAGGGCCGGCTCATCCTGTCCAAGCTGACCGACTACACGCTGAGCGCCTACGCCTCGGAGAGCTATCTCGCGCGCGAGGGGGCGATCAACGCGCATGCCGATCTGGCCGGCCGCCTGTTCGTCACGCACATCGAGGATTTCGCCTACAGCCGGGCCCTCGACTACGCCGCCGAGTTCGGGCGGCTGATGTCCCGCCGCTACGAGTGCGGCAGCATCGTCGCCCAGATCGAGGCGGTTCGCGCCGGCCACGGCATCGGCATCCTGCACGACTACGCGGCAGGCCGTTATCCCGAATTGCGCCGCCTGCTGCCCGACGTCCGCTTCGTCCGAAACTACTGGCTGACGTCACATCCCGACACGCACGCAACGCGCCGGGTCCAGGAAGTGCACCGGTTCATCGCCTCGTCGGTCAAGGCGGCGCGGGCTTCGTTCGAGCTGGAGTGACGGATGACTGAGGGAACAGAACTTCCCGGAAAGGAATTCTCTCTGAGCAGCACGGGCTCTGACACAGCCCGTTGCCACGGCGGTGTCGGCGGTGGACGAGAAGCAAAAGATAGAGCACCAGATTGAACTCGCGACGCGAGCGGCCACGCTCGTCAAGGACGAAGCCACCGTCCAGCGCTTCAGGAGCTTCGCCGAGGAATTGAAGCGAAAGCTCCTTCGCATGATGCGGCGCGGTCAGGTGCGGGCGCGTGCGTACGAACTCTGGGAGCAGGCGGGTCGGCCGGTCGGTCGCGACCTGGAGTTCTGGCTCGAAGCGGAACGGCAGATCGAGGAAGAGCGCGAGGAGAGGAAGTCTTCGGGCACTCCCTCGAAGCGATAGCTGCCAGCTCTCTCGGTGCCCACAGAGCAAAAGCCGCCGGGCTCTTCACCCTGGCGGCTTCGAAAGTCCGTAGCTGTTGATCGCCTCGCCAGCCTCGTGCGTACCGCCGTTACCTTGTTTGCGGCCATGCCCGACCTTTCTAGGTGAAGGCAGCTGATTCTGCTGTGACCTGATGCACACAGTGGACAGATGATGGCGGCAAGCAGCCGTTAACCCGCTTCCGCGCTCAGTTCCGATACCAGCTCCCCAAGTTCCAGGTCGTGACGTCCCACCCCGAGATATCCGCCATGAGGCTATTGACGCCGGCGCCGACGATGTTGCGGGAGAGCAGCGGCACCAGCACATTGGCCTCGCAGAAAATCTCGTTGACCCTGATCAGGAGCGCGGCGCGCTTGACCGGATCGAGCTCCTGCTGCGCGGTCTTGTAGGCCTTGTCGGCCTCGGGATCGGACCAGCGCGAGATGTTGCGGCCGAGCCATTTGTTGTCCTTGTTGGCGATCTCCCAGGAGACGCACTGGTTCAGGAACCGCTCCGGATCGGGCTGCGGCTGCGTCGTGTTGTACATCTCCATGTCGCAATAGAGCTTCGAGTAGGTGTCGGGGTTGCCGACATCAGACGAGAAGAACACCGATGCGGTGACCGATTTCAGCTCGATGTCGATGCCGGCCTTCTGGCAGGCCTGCTTGATGATGGCCTGCGTCTTCTGCCGCGGCGCGTTGATCGAGGTCTGGAAGACGTATTTGAGCTTCTTGCCGTCCTTCTCGCGGATGCCGTCCGCACCCTTCTTCCATCCGGCCTCGTCGAGGATCCTGTTCGCCTTGTCAACGTCGAACTCGTATTTCAGCTTGCTCGACTTGAACTGCTGGGGCTGGTTGACGAAGCTCGCCGTGGCGATGCCGCCGCGGCCGTAGATGAATTTCTGGATCGCCTCGCGATCGATCAGGAGGTTGAACGCCTGGCGTACGACCGGATCGGACAGCGTCGGGTGCTTGGTCTTGACGCTGGAGCGCTCGCCGTCGACCTCGGTCCACGGGTCCGTCGTGTTGAGGATGATGAACTCGACGTTGCCGGAAGGCGTGATGTCGACCCTGCCTTTTCCGGTGGCCTCCATGCGCTTGAGGACCTCCTCCTCCACCAGCAGGTTCCAGGCATAATCGTATTCGCCGGTCTGCAGCACGGTGCGTGCCGCGGAGACCGCGTCGCCGCCGCCCTTCACCTCGAGCGTGTCGAAATGCGGCTGGTTCTTCACGTGATAGTCGGGGTTGCGTTCGGCCCGGATCAGGTCGCCCGGCTTGAACTCGACGAATTTGTACGGGCCGGTGCCGACCGGCTTCAGATTGCCGGGCGCCTCGCGCGACTTCGCGCCGGCATAGTCGCCAAAGTGATGTTTTGGCAGGATCTGGCCGACCGAACCGACGAAGGGGTCGGCCCAGAACGGGGTCGGGGCCTTGAACAGCACCTTGACGGTGTGGTCGTCGATCTTCTCGACGGTGATGTCCTTGTAGGACCCCGTGCTGTAGGCGGCGGTCGCGAGGTCCGCGGCGTATGCCCAGGTGAAGACGACGTCGTCGGCGGTGAAGGGCTTGCCGTCATGCCACTTCACGCCCTGCTTCAGCTTCCAGATCACGCTCATGCCGTCGGCCGCGAGGCTGCCGTTCGCCTTGGTCGGAATTTCGGCGGCGAGGCAGGGGATGAGGTTGCCGTCCTTGTCCCAGCCGGCGAGCGGCTCGAAGAAGATGCGCGAGGCGACCTGATCCTTGGTGCCGATCGCGAAATGCGGATTGAGCAGGGTGGGTGCCTGCCAGAGCAGGATCTTGAGCGGGCCGCCGCCGCCGGCCTTGGTCGGCTTGTACTCAAGCGTGGCATCCGCCATCGCCACGTCGTTCCAGAGCAGGATCTGGCTCGCGACCGGCGCGGCGATCCCGGCCGCCGCCATCGTCCGGATGAACGAGCGTCGCGACAGCGTGCCTTGCTTCACCTCCGCGATGGATTTGCGAATCTCGTCTTCGTTCATCGAATGACCTCCACCTCGAAGCAAAATCGTCGCCGGCAACCCATCATGTTGCATCACGCGCGAGGCGGCAATGCCGGCGAGGCCGCAAGGCCCTGCGACGAAATGACGAACGCGCAGATGGGCACTTTCTGCCTGGACAGATTTGCCGGCGCGACGGATCTGCCGTCCGGAATTCGCGATAAGCCCTTGATGGCAATGACGCTCTCATCTGGCATGCGCATTGCACGCAGAACGTGCGTTCGCAATGGCAGTGGAGTTCGCGTATGAGCGTCGGCAGCATGAGCAGCATCGGTGGTGGAAGCGCGGCAAGTTCGCCTTCGTCGCCCGGTCAGGCCAAATCGGCCGGCTCACAGGATGGCGCCTCGACATTCTCGTCTCTGCTCAATGACGGCACGCCCTACGACGAGGTCAAGGTCAGCCTGCCGAACGGCATGTCGATCGGCATCGTCCACTTCGGTGGCGGCGGTCTGGACAGCAGCATGCTCAAGTCCATCGAGGATTTCGTGCAGAAGCTCGCGAGCCAGCAGATATCGGCAGATCCGGCCGCCAGCGCCGGTCAGGCGCAGAATGACGACACGCCCGACGTTGTCGGGATCGACAAGATCCATGTCGATCTTCCGAACGGAATCTCGTTCGAGGTGCTGCATTCCTCGGGCGGCCAGGCCACGAATAGTGATGCCGTCATCAAGGAGCTCACCGAGGCCGCCGAGGAGCTTGCCGAAACGCTGTCGCATTATTCACCGGCATCGACCGCAGCGTCCGCCTATGCCTCGCAGGCCACGTCGTCAGGCCGCAGCAGCCAGCTCGACGCGAGGAGCTGAGCAGGCGCGCCCGGTCGCCGCAGCACGTGCACGATGCCTGCATGCGACCGCTCGACCTAGCTGGCTTTGGTCGCGTAAAGGGCGGCGAAGCGCTCGCGCAGCAGATTCTTCTGCACCTTGCCCATCGTGTTGCGCGGCAATGTCTCGACGAAGACGATGCGCTTGGGCTGCTTGAATTTCGCAAGACGCCCTGACAGCGCGGCGAGAATGGCGCGCTCGTCCAGCGACGAGCCCGGCGACCGGACGACGGCGGCCGTGACGCCTTCGCCGAAGTCGGCGTGCGGCACGCCGACGACGGCGCTTTCCGTGACCCCGGGAATGGCGTCGATCTCGGTCTCGATCTCCTTCGGATAGACGTTGAAGCCGCCGGTGATGATGAGATCCTTGCCGCGGCCGACGATGTAGAGATAGCCCTGCGCGTCGAGCTTGCCGAGGTCGCCGGTGATGAAGAAGCCGTCGCTGCGGAATTCGGCGGCGGTCTTGTCAGGCATGTTCCAGTAGCCGGCGAACACGTTGGGTCCCTTCACCTCGATCATGCCGACGTCGTCGATTGGCAGGATGGCGCCCGTCTCGGGATCGGCCACGCGAACCTCGACGGCGGGAAGCGGCCTGCCGACGGAGCCCGCAATGCGGGATCCCGCATAGGGATTGGAGGCGATCATTCCGGTCTCGGTCATGCCATAGCGCTCCAGGATCGCGTGTCCGGTTCTCGCCTTCCACGCACGGTGAGTCTCGGCCAAGAGCGGTGCAGAGCCGGCGACGAACAGTCTCATGTTGCCGGTCGTGCGCTCGTTCAGATTCGTGCTCTCGAGCAGGCGGACATAGAAGGTCGGCACGCCCATCAGCACCGTGCTGCGCGCCATCGTCGCCAGAATGCGCTCCGCGTCGAATTTCTGCATGAACAGGATGCGCGCGCGTGCTGCGAACGTGACGTTGCAGGCAACGAAGAGCCCGTGAACGTGATAGATCGGCAGGGCATGGATCAGCACGTCCTTGCTCGAATAGCGCCACTCTTCGACGAGCGTCAGGGCGTTCGAGGCCAGGTTGCCGTGCGTCAGCATGGCTCCCTTCGAGCGGCCGGTCGTGCCCGATGTGTAGAGAATGGCGGCGAGGTCGTCATTCGCCCTGGCTACGGTGTCGAATCCCGTCGGGAAGTCCGCCGCGGCATCGGCGAGCGAGCCCTTGCCGTGGGAATCGAGCGTCTCGACCCGGCCGCTTGCCTTGGCGGCGATGGCGCGCAGGTCGGTCGCTTCCCTGGGATCGCACACGATCAAGGTCGGCTGCGCATCCCGAATGAAATACTCGGTCTCAGTCGGCGTATAGGCGGTGTTGAGCGGCAGATAGACTGCACCGGCGCGCAGCGTTGCAAGATAGAGCGCGACGGCCTCGACGGATTTCTCGACCTTTACGGCGACGCGGTGGCCCGGACCGACGCCGATCCTGGCGAGGAAGTTCGCGAACCTGCCGCTGAAGGCGACGAGTTCGGCGTAGCTCAACGTCGCGCCGTCCTCCTTTTCGATGCAGATGGACTGGTCGGACTCCGCGCCTGCCAGCAGGCGGTCGTACAGGTTCGAGGTCATGACGAGCTCTTCCGTTGAGAGTTGGTGTGAGGGCTGGGAACGAGGTCGCGCGACGACAATCTGGCGCGGAGCGCCTTCTTCACCTTGTCGGACGCCACCACGGTGCCGTGCTCTGCGAAAGCTTCGTGGTTCGCCTCGATGTGTTCGAGCGCGTAGAGATAATTGACCATCAGGCCGTGCGATTGCTTGATGCCCTTGGCCGAGGCATCGCCGAGGAAATTCAACCGCTCCAGGCGGGCGCCGTTGCCGAGATGGAAGCGGGCGACCGGATCGACCGGCTTGCCGGACGGCAGCTTTGCCTTGAGGAAGTAATAGGCGGCGAGCGCGGTGATGGCGTCTTTCGCCTTTGCGATGTCGCCGCCCTCGTCGAGCGCGGCCATCGCGCGGCGCGTGTCCTCCTCGATCGCGCCGGAGGCCTCGGACTTGAGCTCGCGCCGGACCCAGCCGGCAAAGCCGGGGACCGGCGACAGGGTGACGAAGGTCTTCAGGTTCGGCAGCTCGCGGGCGAGATCCTGCACCACCTGCTTGATCAGGAAGTTGCCGAATGAGACGCCGGCAAGGCCCTTTTGCGTGTTCGAGATCGAATAGAACACGGCGGTCGTCGCCTCGCGTGCGTCAATCGCCTGGCGTGATTTGTCCAGCAGCGGGCCGATTGCTCCGGGAATCTCCTTGGTGAGCGCGATCTCGACGAAGATCAGCGGCTCGTCGACCAGTTGCGGATGAAAGAATGCGTAGCAGCGGCGATCCGGCGGCTCGAGCCGGTTGCGCAGATCGTCCCAGTCCTGGATGGCGTGGACGGCCTCATACCTGATGATCTTCTCCAGGATGTTCGCCGAGGTGGTCCAGTCGATCGGCCGCAGCACCAGGAAACCCCGGTTGAACCAGGACGAGAACAGATGGACGAAATCGTCGTCGACCGGCTGGAGCTCGGGATGCTCGCGCAGGAGCGAGAGCAGCACTTCGCGCATGCGCACCAGCGACGAAGTCCCGCCGGGCGCCAGGTTGAGGCGCCGGATCAGCTCCTGCCGGCGCGGCTCCGCGGCGGCATGGAGCGCCTCGAGCTTGGTGCCGTCACCGCCTTCCTTGCGCTGGTAGCCGGCGATCGCAAGCTCGATCGCGCGACGGTCGGGCCCGAACCGGTCGGCGAGGGAGGTGAGGAATTTCAGCCGCTCCGGCTCGGCCGCCTGCTCGAAAGCCGCAAGCAGGGATTGCGCGATCGCAACGCCGGAAGCTTCGCCTCGCCTGGACAGCAGCGCTTCGCCCAGAAGCGCGAGATCGCGCGCCTCGCCCGCCTCGCGTTCCGGCTTGATGCCGAGAACCGCGCGGCCGCGTTGCGTCAGCGTGTCGATCAGCCCTTGCAGGAATTCCGGCGTCGTGATGCGTCCGGACCTGGTGTCGTTCAGCATGGTTCATGCCTCCTCGGTTATCGCGATGGCGGGCCCATCACCAGATTGGGCAGAAAGGTGGAGATCGACGGCGCGAGGCACAGCAGGACGACCGCGCATGCCATCAGCAGGACGAAGGGCAGCGTTCCCCAGATCACGTCACGCAACGGAATGTCGGGCGCGATGTTCCTGATGACGAAGATGTTGAGGCCGACCGGCGGATGAATGAGCCCCATTTCCATCACGATCGTCATCACCACGCCGAACCAGATCAGGTCGAAGCCTGCGTCCTTGAGTGGCGGCAGAATGATCGGCGCGGTCATCAGGATGATCGAGACCGGCGGCAGGAAGAAGCCGAGCACGACCACCAGCACCAGGATCGCGCCCAGCAGCACCCATCGCGAGAGCTGCATCGCGACGATCGCCTGCGCTGCGCCCTGGCTGATGTGGAGATAGCTCATCACGTAGGAGTAGAGCAGCGACATGCCGATGATCAGCATCAGCATGGTCGATTCCTTCAGCGTCGATTCCAGGATCGGGCCGAGATCCCTGGGGCGCCACACGCCGTAGATCGAGGCGATCAGGACCAGCGCGAGGATGCCGCCGAGACCTGCGGTTTCCGACGGCGTCGCATAGCCGCCGTAGAGTGCGACCATCACGCCGCTGAGCAGCACGACGAAGGGCATGACGCGCGGCAGTGCGCCGAACCGCATCGCCATGGTGAAGCGCTCGTTCGACAGGATCGGATGTTGCGCCGGATCAGCCGCATAGGCCCGTTGCGCCGCGGCGTATTCGGCCTTGAACCTCAGCACCGCGTAGGTCGCAAACAGCAGCACCAGGAGAAGGCCCGGCCCGATGCCGGCAAGGAACAGGCGTCCGAGCGACTGCTCCGCCGCGACCGCGTACAGGATCATGGTGATCGAGGGCGGCAGCAGGATGCCCAGCGTGCCGCCGGCGGCGATCACGCCGGCGGCGAAGCCGCCGGAATAGCCGCGCTTGCGCATCTCGGGAATGCCGGCAGAGCCGATCGCCGAGCAGGTCGCCGGAGACGATCCGGCCATCGCGGCGAACAGCGCGCAGGCAAAGACGTTGGCGATGCCGAGTCCGCCGGGAATGCGGCCCATCCAGACGTGCAGCGCGCTGTAGAGGTCCTGTCCTGCCTTCGACTTGCCGATCGCGGCGCCCTTCAGGATGAAGAGCGGGATCGCCAGCAGCGTGATCGAGGCCATCTCCTCGTAGACGTTCTGCGTCACCGTATCGAGCGATGCGGCGGGCATGAAGAAATACATGAAGATGACGGCGACGGCGCCGAGCGCCAGCGCGATCGGCATGCCTGAGGCCATGACGGCAAGCGTCGCACCACCATACATCAGTCCAACGGCAAGCGTGCTCATTTGCTCCTCCATCCGTCGAGGCTCGAGGCGAGCTGAAGCGCGATTTGCAGCGTCATCAGCGTCATGCCCAGCGACATCATGCTGTAGGGAATCCACAGCGGCGGGGCCCAGGTCGATCCGGATACCTGTCCGTCGACCCATGCTTCGTGGAACAGCGTCCAGGATTTCCAGGCGAAGAAGCCGCAGAACAGCAAGCTCGCCGCGTCGACCACCAGCATGCGGATCGCATTGCCACGCTCCGACAGATAGCCGGTGAGGGCCTCGATCCCGATATGGCCGCGTCCCGACTGCACGAACGCGGTCGAAAGGAACGTGGCGCCGACCAGCAGGAACACCGCGGCCTCGTCCTGCCAATAGGTTGCGGCGTTGAAGAAGTAGCGCGCGGCCACGCTGTAGCTCAGGATCGTGCTCGCGACGATGAGCGCGATCGAGCAGAGGACGACGATCGTCCTGTTGAGCAGGGTCATCGCGCGATTGATGCGTCCCACCGGGGAGCCGGGTCGCGCCGCGGTCGCGACGGCGGAATGGCCGAGATCGATACCGTGCGCGCTCATGAGCCGGCCTCCATGGCAAGCTTGACCAGGCGGGCGCAGTTCTCGTTCTTGTTGGCGTAATCCTTCCAGGCCGTATCGCGCGCAAGCTCCCGCCATGCCTGAACCGTCTTGTCATCGAGATCGTGGACCGTCGCGCCGGCGGCCTGGTAGACCTTGGCCACGCGGACATCATCCTCCACCGCCGCAGCGCGGCCGAACGCCTCGAGTTCGGCGCCGACCGAGACGATGATGTCGCGCTCCTCGTTCGAAAGCCGATCGAACACCGCCTTCGACATCACGAGCGGCTCGAGCATGAACCAGTAGCTCTTGGCCCGCCCGGTCGTCAGGTGCTTGGCAAGTTCCTCCAGGCGGAACGAGGTCAGGCTGGTCGACGAGGTGAGGGCGGCGTCGCAAGCGCCGGTCTGCATCGCCGCATAGAGTTCATTGGAAGGGAGCGACAGCACCGAGGCGCCGGCGGCCTGGAGCACGAGATCCATCTCGCGCGAGCCGCCGCGGATCTTCATGCCTTTGGCGTCGCCGACCTCGACCAGCGGACGCGCGCGGCTGGCGACGCCGCCGGCCTGCCAGATCCAGGTGACGATGACGATGCCTTTGGCGGCGAGAAACCTGGTGAACTCCTGGCCAATCGGCTTGTTCTTCCAGCCGAGGCCTTCGTCGTAACCAGTGACAAGGCCCGGCATCAGGCCGATGTTCAGTTCGGGTAGATCTCCGCCGGCGTAGGAGATCGGAATGAGGCTCATGTCGAGTGCGCCTTTGCGCATCGCCGAGACCTGCGCGTTGGTCTTCATCAGCGACGAACCGGGATAGATCTCGGCGGTCATCGCTCCCTTGCTGCGCTCCTGGATCAGGCTCGCGAACCGCCGGCAGAGCCGGTCGCGGAAATCGCCCTCGGTCGCCGTGCCTCCCGGAAACTGGTGCGAGATCTTCAGAGCCGTAGCCGCGCGCGCCTCTCCGAACCGGAGCAGGGCCGGGGCCGCAATTCCTAAGGCCAGGACGTGGCGTCTTGAAATCTTCATTCCATACCTCCCGTTGGCAGATTGCATTTTTTATTTCAAATCTTGCATACAATTTAAGTATGAACTGCATGCTGTATGTTTTGTCAAGTATGTGGTATGGAATCTTTGGATCGGGTGTATACAATGAGCCAAGCCTTCAGACTGAAGCAGTCGATCGAAGACGCTGTAATTGCAGGGGAATTTCAGCCGGGCGATCGTCTGGACGAGGCCTCGCTCGCGGAGCGATTCGGAGTGTCGCGCACCCCGATCCGTGAGGCGCTGCTCCAACTCGGCGCCGAAGGCTTCATCGATGTCCGCCCGCGCCGGGGCGCGATCGTGAGCGTCCCGTCACCAACCCGGCTGTTCGAGATGTTCGAGACCATGGCCGAGATCGAAAGCGCGTGCGGCCGGCTGGCTGCGCGTCGGCTGACCCCGGACAATGATGCGGCGATGGAGACCGCTCACCGCGCCTGCGAAATCGCCGCGCGGGAAGGCGACAGCGAGCAGTACTACGCCGATAATCGCGGCTTTCACGAAGCGATCTACCGCGCCAGTCGCAACAGCTTCCTGGCCGATCAGGCTTTCGCCTTGCACAAGCGGCTGAGCGCCTATCGCCGCATTCAGCTTCGGGCGCGCAATCGTCTGTTGCAATCACTCCAGGAGCACGCCGGGATTCTCGAAGCGATCCGTGCCGGCGACGAGCAACTCGCTGCTACGCGGCTTCACGACCACGTTCTGGTGCAGGGCGAGCGGTTCTCCGACATGGTGCTTGGCCTTGCCGGCGATCGACGATCGGATGCCGCCGGCGGCAGAAGCGGGACGGCGAAATAAAGAGAGGCGGGCGGGCGATCTTCCGCCCACTCGGCTTGCAGGCCCGCTTACCGTGCGCCGGCCAGACTGACGGCGGCTTCGACGGCGTTCTCCAAGATCTCATCAGACAATTGCCGGTCGTTGACGGCGCGCGACAATTGCAGCGCGCCGACCATTGTCGCGTAGATCGCGATCGTCTTGCGGCGCCGCTCGTCGGCCGACCCCCGCGGGAGCTGCGCCGCCATCAGCGCGAGGATGTCGGTGATCTTTGCCGTGAAGGCATCGCGCGTCGGCCTCGGATGCCGCGCGATCTCGGCGACGAGGGCCGCGGTCGGGCAGCCGGTCGCCGCGCGGTCGCGATGGCGCGGCGACAGATAATCGCGGATCACGGTCTCGAGCGCGACGCCGTTTTCGAGATTGTCCTTGTGCCGCTGCTCGCGCCGCTCCAGCGCGTCGCGCAACACCGCGCGCACCAGATCCTCCTTGGAGGAAAAATGGGTGTAGAAGGCGCCGTTGGTCAGGCCCGCCTCCGCCATGATGCCGGCGAGGCCGACCGCGGCGATGCCGCTCTCGCGGAACTGCGACGAGGCAACATCGAGGATGTGCCGCCGTGTCGCGTCCCTGTGTCCCTTGTCGTAGCGCGCCAATCCCGCCTCCTGCGACCCGGCTTTTCCGTCCCGGGCACAAAATCGTGAGCGCCGGGGCCTATTGTATTACGATCATAATAAGACATTATGGTCATAATACAATGGGCGGCCGACCGGCGGTCCGCTACGCACAGGAACGAGCCCATGTCAGTCGAAGATGCCGCCGCACCGGTCTCGTCCGCCGTGCAGATCGTGGCCGGCACCGCGGCTCCGCTTCGCCCGGCGGCGGCGTCCGCCCCAAGCGCGGCGGCAAAACAAAGCGCGGCCGAGCAGAGGCGTGCGGCGCTGCTGACGGCGCCGATCCTTCCGACGCTGCTCAAGCTCGCGCTGCCGACCGTGACCGTCCTGGTGGCGCAGACCGCGGTGAACATCGCGGAAGCCTATTACGTCGGCTTCCTCGGCACCGATGCGCTCGCGGGCGCCGCGCTGGTGTTCCCGATCTTCATGCTGATGACCATGATGTCGAACGGCGGCTTCGGCTCGGGCGTTGCGTCTTCGGTGGCGCGCGCGGTCGGTGCCGGCCGCCGCGCCGACGCGGAGGCGGCGCTCTATCATGCCGTGGTGCTTGCGATCATGGCCGGCGGCGCGTTCACGCTGGGCGTCATCATTGGCGGTCCCCATCTGTACCGCGCCCTCGGCGGCACGGACGGGGCGCTCGCGGCCGCCACCACCTACTCCAACTATTTGTTCGCCGGCGCCATTCCGGTGTGGATCGTCAACCTCCAGGCCGCCGCGCTGCGCGGCGCCGGCAATGTCAGGGTGCCCGCGCTGGTGACGCTGGTCGGCGCGATCGTGACCATTCCGGTTTCGCCGGCGCTGATCTTCGGGTTCGGGCCGATCCCCCGGCTCGGCATCGGCGGCGCCGGTGTCGCCTTCGGCCTCTATTACGGCGCGGCGATGCTGTTCCTGCTGCGCTACATGGCCTCGGGCGTGTCCGGCCTCAAGCTGCACATCGTGCCCTTGCGCGCAAACATCTTCGCCGACATGCTGAAGGTCGGCATCCCCACCGCCTTCAACGCGGTGCTCACCAATCTTACCGTCATCCTCGTCACCGGCGCGGTCGGCCTGTTCGGCACCTCCGCGCTCGCCGGCTACGGCATCGCCTCGCGGCTCGACTACATCATGATCCCGCTGCTGTTCGGCGTCAGCACGGCGACGCTGACCATGGTCGGCGTCAACATGGGCGCGGGGCAGACGGCGCGGGCGCGGAAAATCGGCTGGATCAGCGGCGTCGTCGGCATGATCATGACCGGTACGATTGGCGCGCTGGTTGCGATCTTCCCGACGGCCTGGCTGCACCTCTTCAGCCATGACGCGGACGTCGTCAGCGAAGGCATGACCTATCTGCGCATCGTCGCGCCGGCCTATGCGGCGCTTGGCTTCGGATTCGTCACGTCGTTCGCCGTCCAGGGCACCGGCCGTGCCATGGGCCCGCTTGCGTCGTCCGCCGCGCGCATCCTGATCGCGGCCGGCGGCGGCTGGATCGCGGTGGTGAGCTTTGGCGCCGGCATGGCGGGGCTTGCCGCAATGGTCACGGCCTCGCTCGCCGCTTACGCCGCGATCTGCGTTCTGATCATGGTGTCGCCCGCGACGTGGCGGACCGCGTAGACGGGCTCACCGGAGGCCGGCAACGCCAGCGCATGAGGGGTCGACGCCATCGCAACGTCAATTTAGCTCGCCGCGTGCCGCTTTGCCGTGGTGCGCCTCACGCTTGCGCGGGCGCATTCGTTCCCCACATCAGGTCGAACGGAGAAGCGTTGTCCGCGTCATCAGGCAAATATGGATTTCCATTTCATTGATTTCGCCCGGCGGAGAAGCGAATACGGTTCCAATCATTGCCGCAGACCTACGGAGACCAAGATGTCGTTTCGCCTCCCCCTGATCCTCGCGACCGTGCTCGCCGCCTGGTCGGCTGCAAGCTCCGCCGAGACCATCAAGATCGGCGTGACGCCGGGCCCGCATGCGCAGATCCTCGAGGCGGTGAAGCCGATTGCGGCGAAGAACGGCCTCGACATCCAGCTCATCGAGTTCTCGGATTACGTCGTGCCGAACGCCGCGCTCGATGCCGGGGAGATCCAGGCCAATTCGTTCCAGAACCAGCCTTACCTCGACAACCAGAAGGCCGACCGCGGCTACAAGATCGAATCCGTCGGGCTGACCGTGAATTTTCCGATCGGCGTCTACTCGAAGAAGCACAAGGCCTTCGCCGATATCCCCGAGGGCGGCAAAGTCTCGATCCCGAACGATCCGACCAATGGCGGCCGCGTGCTGCTGCTGCTGCGCGACAAGGGCGTGATCAAGCTGAAGGACGGCACGGGCTTCAAGCCGACGGTGCTCGACGTTACCGAGAATCCCAAGAAGCTGAAATTCATCGAGGTCGATGCAGCGCAGGCACCTCGCGCGCTCGACGACGTCGACGCCGCCGCGATCAACACCAACTATGCCACCCAGGCCGGTCTCGACCCCGTCAAGGATCCGATCCTGCGCGAGGACCCGAAAGGCCCCTACGTCAACCTGATCGCCATTCGCACGGCGGACAAGGACAAGCCCTGGGTCAAGATCCTCGTGGACAGCTACCACACGCCGGAGGTCAAGGAGTTCGTCCTGACCAAGTTCAAGGGCGCGGTGCTGCCGAGCTGGTAGGCAATCTGCCCAGCTCCAGCGCAGGGGGCGATCCCGGCGGGCAGCCTTGCGTACGAGCCTTGCGCAATGCCCGCTTGTCTGGAGCTGCGGCAACCGACATCATCGGGGCCCATCCTCGCCCGACAGGGGTCGTATGAAACGCTTTGCAAACCTGAAACGACTGGGCTTCTTCACGCGCCTCCTCGATGAAGCCCCGCCCGCCGAGCGCTATCGCTTCGCCGCCGAGCAGATCGTGCGCGCGGAGAAAGCGGGCCTCGATTCCGCGTGGATCGCGCAGCATCATTTCCACGAGCGCGAGGGCGGCTTGCCGTCGCCCTTCACCTTCCTCGGCTACGTCGCGGCGCAGACCTCGCGCATCCGCCTCGGCACCGGCATCGTGACGCTGCCGCTTGAGAACGCGGTGCGGGTGGCAGAGGATGCCGCGGTGCTCGATCTCCTCTGCAACGGCCGCTTCGAGCTCGGCGTCGGCACCGGCGGCAATCCGTCGGCCTTTGCGGCCTTCGGCCTCGACAGCGCCCAGCGCAACGAGATCTTCGCCCGCAACCTGGAGATCGTCCGCACTGCGTTGACCGGCAAGCCGCTCGACGGCGGCGACACCCTCTATCCGCAGCGGCCGCAATTGGACGGCCGCATCTGGCAGGCGACGTTCTCAGTCGCCGGCGGCGCCCGCGCCGGCAAGGCAGGCGATGGCTTGCTGCTGTCGCGCACGCAGCCGCGGACCAAGGAGGCACCGCGCGCAACGCTGGCCGAGATCCAGAACCCCATCATCGATGCCTATCTCGAAGCGCTGCCGCCGGGACGCGAGCCGCGCATCATGGCCTCGCGCAGCGTCTTCGTCGCCGACGACCGCGCCGAGGCGATGCGCCTCGCAGACATTGGCTTGCGGCGCGCTCTTCCGCAATTCATGAAGGGCGGTCACCTTCCCCCGGGCGAGACGCTCGAGGAGATGATTACCGCATTCGATACGCATGTCGGCGCAGCCGACGACGTCATCGCCTCGCTTCGCGCGGATGCCACGCTGGAGCGGGTGACCGATCTCGTCTTCCAGGCCCATTCGGTCGATGCGCCGCATCCACATATCCTGCGCTCGATCGAGCTTGTCGCGGAGAAGGTCGCGCCGGCTCTGGGCTGGACCCGGGCTGCGCCCAGTGTGGCGCTGGTGGGCTGATCGGAATGAATGTGATCGCGCTGCACGAGGCTGCAAGAGGCTAAATGATGGCAACAATAGATATCATCGACACGCTCGCCGGGATCGAACCGGGGTCGGCGCTGGACGCCATCCGCGCGCGCCGCCTGCAGGCGCGCGAGAACGCACAGAAAAGCTATCTCTCGCTGTTCGAGCCGGTCGACGCCGGCGATTTCTCGCTTACGGAGCGCGCGGCGGTCGCGGCCTTCGTGACCGGGCTCCATGGCGAGTCGCCCGTTGCCACCTACTATCGCGAGAAGCTTGCGGCCACCGCAGATGGCAAAAAGCTGCTGGAAGTGATCGACGCCGAGATCGCGCGAGGCAAAACCTCGGGTCCGTATGGCTCCTTTCCGGCCGGTCCGCTGTCGGTCGAGAACACGGCCGGCCTGATCTATCGCGTGAGTGCGGCGAGCAAGTCCGCTCTCGGCGCCCGGCTCGTCGCAGCGCTCGAGCATGCGCATCTGCTGGTATTCCGTCCGCGTGATGCCGCATCCGCCGACATGAAGGCGCTGCTTGCCGCCGGCTGGACGAACACCGGCATCGTCACGTTCTCCCAGCTCGTCGCGTTCCTGTCGTTCCAGGTGCGGGTCGTTAGCGGCTTGCGCACGCTTGCCGCAGCGAACGCGTAAGAGGAGGCTGCGTCATGAGCACCACCGTCAATCCGCCCGTCGTCTTCACCCAGGACGAGCTCGGCTGGGTCTCCTGGATCGAGCCGTTGCCCGAGGCCGAGCTGACCGAGCGGCATTTCAATGGCCTGGTCGATCGCTCCCGCGCCAAGTCCGAATATTTCCGCCTTCTCGTGCGCGATCCCGAGGTGCTGGAAGCCCGCACCAAGACCGACAAGGATATCTTCTACAACACAGCCGATGGCCTGCCGCGCGCCGAGCGCGAGCTCGCGGCGGCCGCGACCTCGCGCTACAACGGCTGCATCTATTGCGCCTCGGTGCATGCGCGCTTCGCCAGCACCTATTCCAAGCGCCGCGACGACGTGCAGCGCCTGCTTGACGAAGGCATCAATGCCGATCTCGGCGAGCGCTGGAACGCCGTCGTCAAGGCGTCGGTCGCCCTGGCCGCGACGCCGATCGCGTTCGGTCCGGACAATATCGAGGAGCTGCGTCGCGCCGGCCTTGACGATGCCGAGATCGTCGACGTCATCAACGGCGCCTCGTTCTTCAACTGGGCGAACCGGCTGATGCTGTCGCTCGGCGAGCCCTCGAAATAGGCAATCTCACCGGCACAAGAATTGCTGTTTGGATCAACACTGAGTGGATGGAGCCGTGCATGAGCAACATCGATCGTCGTACCCTGGTCAAGGGATCGCTCGCCGCCATGATGGCGGGAGCAGCCTATTCGCGCGCGGCCTTTGCACAATCATCCGAGCCGATCCTGCTCGGCGTCAGCGGTCCCCTGACCGGGCCGAACGCGCAATATGGCACGCAGTGGAAGCAGGGCTTTGATCTCGCGCTCGACGAGATCCTTGCAACCGGCGGCATCAATGGCAGAAAGCTCGCCTATAATTTCGAGGACAGCCAGAGCGACCCGCGCCAGTCGGTGGCGATCGCCCAGAAGTTCGTGTCCGATCCCCGCATCGTGCTGGAGCTCGGCGACTTCTCGAGTCCCGCATCGATGGCGGCATCCCCGATCTATCAGCGTGCGGGCCTGGTGCAGTTTGGCTTCACCAATTCGCACCCTGACTTCACCAAGGGCGGCGACTTCATGTGGAGCACGTCGGTCAGCCAGGCCGACGAGCAGCCGCTGCTGGCGTCCTATGCGGTAAAACGCCTTAACCTGAAGAAGCTCGCGGTGCTGCATCTCAACACCGATTGGGGCCGCACCAGCCGCGACTATTTCGTCAATGCTGCCAAGGAATAAGGCGCGGAGATCGCGGTCACCGAGGGCTACATCGCCGAGGAACGCGACTTCCGCTCGACGCTGGTGCGTGTCCGCGACGCCAATCCGGACGGGCTGATCCTGATCTCGTATTATTCGGACGGCGCATTGATCGCGCGTCAGGCGCGCCAGGTCGGCTTGAGGCAGGTGATCTGCGCCGCAAGCTCGGTCTACTCGCCAAAGTTCCTGGAGCTTGGCGGCGAAGCGGTCGAGGACGTGCATGTCGGCACGCGCTACTTCCCGGAAGACCCGCGTCCCGAGGTGCAGAAGTTCATCGCGGGCTTCAAGAAGAAATACAACGGGCAAGAGCCCGACGCTTTCAACGCCTATGCCTATGACGCGATGAACATGGCGGCCGCCGTGGTGAAGATCGGCGGCACCGACCGCCGTGCCATTCGCGACGCCTTCACCAAGGTCAAGGACGTCCCGAGCGTCATCTTCGGCACCGCGACGTTCGACGTCGCGACCCGCCGCGTCAAGGGCGCCATGAATGCCGAGCTCGTCGTGCGCAAGGGCCAGTTCGCGCTCTGGGACGGCAAGCCGACCTGACATGATGGCCGGACCCAAAGCATGATCCGGAAAAGTGCGAAGCAGTTTTCCGAGAAGATCATGCGCAAAAACAAACTAAAGCGCGATATCTCATCGCGCTTTAGGGCTCCGGCCGCTTTCTCCCTTGATTAGGAACGCTGCGTGTCTTCCTGGCTCGACTACACGATCAACGGGCTGATCGTCGGCAATGTCTACGCGCTCGTTGCGGTCGGGCTCGCGCTGATCTTCGGCGTCAGCCGGCTGATCAACTTTGCGCAGGGCTCGATCTATCTCGTCGGCGCCTATATCGGCTGGGTCGCGGTGGTGCAGCTGCATACGCCGCTGCCGCTCACCATCATCGTGGTCGCGGTGGCAGCGGCGATCGTCGGGCTGATCATCGAGCGGTTCGGCCTGCGTCCGCTCCAGAACTCGGTGCGCATCGCGCCGCTGCTCGCGACCATCGGCATCAGCTTCGTGCTCGACCAGCTGGTGATGCTGACCTTCTCGCCGAATCCGCGCGCGCTGCCGAGCCAGTTGCCGGACGTTCGCTTCCAGGTCGGCGGCGGCACGATCGGGCCTCTTGATCTGCTCATCGCCGGTGTCGGCCTCACCAGTGCGCTGCTATTGTTCGTGTTCCTGCGTTACAGCAAGCTCGGCTGGGCAGTGCGCGCCGCTTCGCAGGATCGCGATGCCGCGATGCAGATGGGCGTCGACGTCAACCGCGTCAATCAGGCGGTGTTCGGCATCGCGGCCGCGCTCGGCGGCGTCTCCGGCCTGCTGGTCGGCATGTACTACAACCAGATCGACACTGCGATGAGCCTGCAGGCGACGCTCAAGGGCGTTGTCGCTGAAGTCGTCGGCGGCGCCGGCAACGTGCCCGGCGCGGTGATCGGCAGCCTGCTGCTGGGACTCGTCGAAAGCTACGGCGTCGCGGTGTTCGGCACCAGCTACCGCAATCTGTTCGCGTTCCTGCTTCTCGTCATCGTGCTCGTGCTGCGTCCGAACGGCCTGTTCGCGAGCGCCCGGCAGGCACCGCCCGAGCCGCTCACCGGCACCTTCATCGCGCCGAGCCGCCCGGTGCGCATCCCGCGCTGGGCGCTGCTGATTGCGGCCGGCGTGTTCGCGATCCTGCCGTTCTTCCCGGTGTCCTTCTACGTGCTCCAGACCCTGATCAACGCCTGGCTGCTCGGCATGCTCGCGCTCAGCCTGACGCTGGTTGCGGGCACGGTGGGGCAGGTCTCGCTCGGACATGCGGCGCTGCTGGCGATCGGCGCCTACACATCCGCGCTGCTGTCGCTCAATTTCTCCGTCCCCGTCGGCCTCGCCATTATCGGCGGCGGCCTGATGAGCGCCGCGCTCGGCACCGCGCTGATCTCGCCGTCGTTCCGCCTGCGCGGGCACTACGTGTCGATCGCGACGCTCGCCATCGGCGAAATCGTGTCGCTGGTGATTTTGAACTGGGAAAGCGTCACCCGCGGTCCGATCGGCATCTCGGGCATCCCGCCGCTGTCGCTGTTCGGCTATGACTTGATCAGCCCGAGCTCGATCTACTGGTTCAGCTTCGCGGTGATGGTCGTGCTGGCGCTGTTGCAGGGGCGTCTGCTCGGGTCGCATCTCGGCCGCAGCTTCCGCGCCATTCGCGACGACGACATCGCCGCGCGCGCCTATGGCCTCAGCCTGAACCGCTACAAGTCGCTGGCCTTCATCTTCGGCGGCTTCGCCGCCGGCGTCAGCGGCGGCATCGCCGCGCATCTCTACTCCTACATCAACCACGAGACCTTCAACACGCAACAATCGATCCTGGCACTGACGGTGGTGATCCTCGGCGGCCTCGGCAATGTCGTCGGCGCCATCCTCGGAGCGGTCGCACTGGTCGGCCTGCCGGAAGTCTTCCGGATCGCGGCGGAGTACCGCATCCTGATCTATGGCATCGTGCTGCTGCTGCTCGTGCGGTTCAGGCCGCAGGGCCTGCTGGGGACGATGTGATGGCGGAGCAGTCTCCCATGCTATCGCTGCGCGGGCTGACGCGCCGTTTCGGCGGTCTCACCGCCGTGGACGCCATCGATCTCGACCTCGCCAGGGGCGAGCTCATCAGCATCATCGGCCCGAACGGCGCCGGCAAGACGACGCTGTTCAACCTCGTCACCGGGCTCGACCGGCCCGACGCCGGCGAAGTCCGCTTTGAAGGGCAGGACATCACGGGCCTGTCGCCGGAACGGCTCGCTGGCCAGGGCATCGCGCGCACGTTCCAGCTCGGCCGCGTCTTCGGCAATCTCAGCGTGATGGATAATGTCCTGATCGGCGCCCATACGCGGCTGCGCGCGGTGAAACCGGCGGTGCCGGTGATCGGCCCGCTGCTGGAATTGGGATTGGCGCTGCTGCGCCCGGCCAGCGTCAGAGCCGAAGAAGAGCGGCTGCGCGAGGAGGTGAAAGCCATCCTCGCCCGCTTCGGCGAGCGGCTGCTGCCGCGGATCGACCAGCCGGCCTACAGCCTGTCCTACGCCAACCGCCGCCGCGTCGAGATCGCACGCGCGCTCGCGCTGAAGCCGCGCCTGCTGCTGCTCGACGAGCCGACCGCCGGCATGAACCCGACCGAGACCGCGGAGATGCAGGCGCTCGTCGCCGAGCTGAAGGCCGAAGGGCTGACCATTCTCCTGATCGAGCACAAGCTGGAGATGGTGATGCGTCTCTCCGACCGCGTCATCGTCATGGACGAAGGCAAGAAGATCGCGGAAGGGCCGGGCGAAGAGGTGCGCAACGATCCCAAGGTGATCGAGGCGTATCTCGGCCACGGCCTGTCGGGGACGGCAGAGCAGGAGAGCGCGGCATGACCGACAATGAACCCGAACCGCTGCTGGCGCTGTCTGATGTCAACACCTTCTACGGCCAGGCCCAGGTCCATTTCGACCTGTCGATCACGGTCGGCCGCGGCCACATCGTCTGCCTGCTCGGTGGCAATGCCAGCGGCAAATCGACGACGATGAAGATCATTTTGGGCCTGGTGAAGCCGCGTTCGGGCGACGTGACCTTCGACGGTGCCTCACTGCTGGGTCTGACCACGCCGCAGATCGTTCGCCGCGGCATCGCCTCGGTGCCGGAGGCGCGGCGGCTGTTCGCGGACATGAGCGTGCGCGAAAACATCCTGATGGGTGCCTTCGTGCGCAACGATCGCGACGCGGTGGCGCAGGATCTCGACAAGATGCTCACCCTGTTCCCAAAACTGGGCCAGCGGCTGGCGCAGCGCGCGGGCTCCCTGTCGGGCGGCGAGCAGCAGATGGTCGCGATGGCGCGTGCGTTGATGAGCCGGCCCAGGATGATCGTGATGGACGAGCCGACCATGGGCCTGTCGCCGCTCTATGTCGACCGCGTGCTGGAGCTGATCCGCACCATCAATCAGGACGGCGTGTCGGTGTTCATGGTCGAGCAGAATGCGAGGCTCGCACTCGAGATCGCGCACGAGGCCTATGTGCTCCAGACCGGCAAGATCGTGCTCTCGGGCCCGGCGCGGGCGCTGAAGGACGATCCTCGCGTGCGCGACGCCTATCTCGGCGGCTCCGAGGCTGCGTAGCCGTAATCGGGCACCAGCGCTTCCGGGGGTGGTCAGTGTGACCATTTTGTGAAAAGATCATACCGGTGCCGCCATAGGGCGTGCGGCGGACGGAATGGTTGTCGTGACGAGATGGTCTTGGCGGGCGGTCGAGCCCGGAATGGTGCTGCTGTTCGGCGGGCTCATCGCCGCCAACATTGCCGCATGGGCCTGGGCCTTCGCGGCGTTCGGTGACCGGCCGACGGTGATGGCGACCGCGCTGCTCGCCTGGGTGTTTGGCCTGCGCCACGCCGTCGACGCCGACCACATCGCCGCCATCGACAATGTCGTGCGCAAGCTGATGCAGGCGGGCGATACGCCGCGATCGGTCGGCCTCTACTTCGCGCTCGGCCATTCCACAATCGTCGTGGTCGCGACCGTGCTGCTGGCGCTGGGCGTGGTGAACCTTGGCGGCGACAGCCTGCTCAGGGAGGTCGGTGGCCTGATCGGCACGTCCGTGTCGGCGCTGTTCCTGCTCGTGATCGCGGCCATCAATCTCGTCATCTTCGCCGGCCTGTGGCGCACGTTTCGCGCGGCGCGCGAGCAGGGCGTTCACGACGCCGCAGGCCTCGACGCGCTGCTCGTCAATCGCGGATTCCTGGCGCGGCTGCTCGGCCCGATGTTTCGCCTGGTGACAAAGCCCTGGCACATGTACCCGCTTGGTTTCCTGTTCGGGCTCGGCTTCGACACCGCGACCGAGATCGGGCTGCTCAGCATCTCCGCGAGCGAAGCCGCGCGTGGCGCTTCGCTCGCCGATATCCTGGTCTTTCCCGCGTTGTTCGCATCAGGCATGGCGCTGGTCGACACCGCGGACTCGGCGCTGATGGTCAGCGCCTATCGCTGGGCCTTCGTCGATCCGCTGCGAAAGCTCTGGTACAACCTCACGATCACCGGTGCCTCCGTCGCGGTCGCGCTGTTGATCGGCGGCATCGAGGCGCTTGGCCTGATCGCCGACCGGCTCGGCCTGTCCGGCGGCGTATGGACGCTGGTCGACGGCCTTAACGAGTCGCTCGCCAATGTCGGCTTCGCCGTGATCGCGCTGTTTGCGCTCGCCTGGCTCGTCTCGGTCTTGCTCTATCGCAGGATCTTTGCAGATGAGCGGCGGCGCGCGCCGGACGCGCTCTCCAGCCCGTCGGCTCAGGCCGAAGCCGCGCTCTGAACCGGCTCCGCCGGCAGGTCGTCGCCATTGGGATCGCCGGGCGCGGTGGCCCAGGCCAGCTCCACCAGCGTCACGATCCGGCGGCCGCCGCCGTCGAGCTGGACGACGATCAGGCCCTGCTCCTCCATGTAGCCGAGCAGGCGCTGGGCGCGGCGCAGCGAATGCGAGCCGTAGGCACGCGCGATCGCGGCATCGCCGGGGCAGGGCCAGCCTTCCTTGGCCGCGCGCGCGATCATCATGAACACGCCCTGCATGTCGTCGGGCAGGATCGAGGCGCGCAGCGACACGTCCTGCCAGGCGTCGTCATCGGCGAGATCCGTGCCGAGCCCGGCGCGCGCATGCGTCAGCATGCGGCGGAATTCGTTGAGGTCGGGCACGGCCGCGCCGAGCCCCTCGATGCGGCAGCGGACCGCGAACTCCTGGTAGAGCACGCCGACCGCGCGGAAGCCCGCATCGGGCTCGGCGAGCACGGCACGCAGCGTGCGATCCACGCGCTCGCGCCGCTCGGCGAGCTCTTCGGCGCTGACCGGCGCCTCGACTACTTCGGTGCGAATCTCCGGCGTCGCGGCCGCCTTCGCGGCGCGGAGCTGTTCGAGCAAGTCGGGCGCTGGCCGGCGCTGCGGCCGGCTGGCGTCAGGCGGCGGTGCGGCCAGGATCACCGCGCGCATGTCTTCCGTCGTTGCCTCCGGCAGCGGCATCAGCCGCGGCGTCGAATTGCGCGGCTGGGTGTCGGTCGCGCCGATGTTGAGACGCAGCGGACGGCGTGACAGCGCCGGGCCCAGCGCCATGAACTGTCCGCGCTCGAGATCGCGGAAGGATTCGGCCTGCCGCCGTTCCATGCCGAGCAGGTCGGCCGCGCGCGCCATGTCGATGTCGAGGAAGGTCCGGCCCATCAGGAAGTTTGAGGCTTCGGCCGCGACGTTCTTGGCAAGTTTTGCCAGGCGCTGGGTCGCGATGATGCCGGCGAGGCCACGCTTGCGGCCGCGGCACATCAGATTGGTCATCGCGCCGAGCGAAAGCTTGCGCGCCTCGTCCGAGACTTCACCGGCGACCGCCGGTGCGAACAGCTGCGCCTCGTCCACCACCACCAGCATCGGGTACCAATGGTCGCGGCCGACATCGAACAGACCGCCGAGGAAAGCCGCCGCACGCCGCATCTGGTTCTCGGCGTCGAGCCCTTCGAGATTGAGCACGGTGGAGACCCGGTGCAGCCGCGCGCGCTCGCCGGCGACCTGAAGGCCGCGCTCGGTGTGGTCCTCGGCCTCGATCACCAGATGACCGAAATGCTCGGCCAGCGTGACGAAGTCGCCTTCGGGGTCGATGATGGCCTGCTGCACCCAGGGCGCGCTCTGTTCCAAGAGCCGCCGCAGCAGATGCGACTTGCCGGAGCCCGAATTGCCCTGCACCAGGAGACGGGTCGCCAGCAGTTCCTCGAGGTCCATGGCCGCCGCGGCGCCTGCCGTGGTCTGCCCCATCTCGATCGCAACCGTCATGTCCCCGACTCAAGTCCCCATCATCAGCGGACAGGGGCTTATCAATCCGGCCGGGGCGCGTCGAGCGTTCCGGCGCGAATCATGCCGTGTTGCCCACGGCGGAGTTCAGGCGTGATTCGATTGCCGTAGAAGTGCGGGCCGGTAGGGGGCTTGCGGATCGTCGTCCTCGTTCCCGGGTATCGCGCAGGAGCCGAATTCCTGCCTGATCCGTTCGATCTCGGCGATGCGCTCGTGCAGCCGCTGCAAATGCTCCGGCGATGTCGCCCGCCAGAACCGGAAGGTGTCGGCGTTGAGCGGCACGAACGCCGTTCCGAACAGCGTCGGATCGGGAACGATGGTGCGCCCGAGCAGCAGGAACCGGTTTTCGCCGGAGACCACAAGGGTCGCGTAGCCGCGGTTTCCGATCCGCCTGATGCCGTTCAGCGACCATTCGGCAAGCTTGCTGAAATAGGGCTCCTCGCGCCAGCGATCGGGACAATCGTCATCGACGGTGACGTTGACGGCGTCCTGGCTGAAATGCACCACGATGCCCGACTTCGCCGGAAACCACTCGTCGTCGAGATGGCCCTGCAGCCAGGCGCAGACGAAGGACCGGCACATCTGCGGGCGGCGCTCATAGATGCTGCATCCGGTACCCGCCTGCCAATGCTTGCAGAGCTGGTTCACCGGCTTGTCGACGCCGGCCACCTCCAGAATATCGCAGCAGGCGTTGCACGATCCGCATTGCCGGGCGGGCCGGGCCGTCTTTGGCAGGCCGGTCGCGCGGAAGCCCTGGCCGTCGCGGACCAGCAGCATCTGCTTCTCCAGCGCATTCAACGCACGTTCGATCTTGAGACGGGACAGTCCGGTGGCGTCGATCACGCCCCTCATCGTCGTCGCGCCTGCCTCTACCGCGCGGGCGACGCTCAGCATGGCCTGATCCATTGCTTGTTTTTCTTCGCTTGTTCTTGTCTGGATCCCGAACGCAGGGACTGCAAATCAGTGTCTGGGAAAGCCGTAAAAGACAGCTGACTTGCAAAGCTATGTTGCTCACCCCTATTCCCGAGACAAGAAGACGAGCCCGCCGCGCGTGCATGCAGCGCTTGCGCAAATGAAGGATCACGGATGAGGAGCAGGACCTCATTCGCGCGTGCAGTGGAGAGGGATTTTGTGCGCTTTGGTTCAGTTCGAGCGGAAACAACGCGTTTTCACGCCGTGCAACGCCGGGACATGACAGGCAATATGGCTTCGCTTCACGCACACGTGATATTTGCGGGCGACAGCCGGAGCGAGGTGGGCGCGACACGATCGCGTGATCAACGGCCCGCGATCACTCTTGTTGAATTTGCGTCACACCAGGAACAGTGCCGCGCGAGATGGGCGTGGCTGACACCGGGCACGACGCTCAGCCGCCTGATCACCCCACCGGCGCGGTCACGCTCGTTGCTGTGACCGGCCTGATCTCTTAAAGCGCTGACGTCGCTGGAAGGGCGCTACTGCGCGCCCGATCCGCCCTGCACGATCTTCTCGTTCAGCTTCAGGTCCACGGTCTCGACCGTGCGGTCGATCTCGGGATTGGGGGTGCCGAGCTGATGCGAGATCAGTTTGACCAAGAGGTCGACGCGCTCGATGAAGGGGGCGCCGCTCGCCACCGCGCGCGCGGCCGATGACGGCTTGAGCAGGCTTTCGGCGGCCTTGGCGTATTTCGCGAACGGCACCTGGTCCTGCGGATCGGCGCCGAGGCGGCGGGCGATCGCGTCGACATGGTCGTAGATCGTCTGCGAGCGCGCGAGGTCACCGTGCACGGCGTCGCGGATCGATTGCGGCTCATTCGGCGTGATGCAGCGGTAATTGCCGGTCAGCAGCATCGACCATTTCGCCAGCGGCACGAACAACGAATCGAACACTTTCAGCTTCACCGGCACGTCGTTGCCGTCGAGGGTCACCGCGTCGATGTCGGCTTCGAGCTCGCGCAGCACCTTGTTGTGCTTTTCGTCGGCGAAGGCCGACGCCTTGAAATTCGTGGGCAGGCCGACATGAAGCACGTTCGCGGCTTCTTCAGGCGGACGGAAGGCCTGCGGGTCGGGCGAGCACAGCGTCACCAGGCCTGGCTCGAAGCGCTCCCACACCTGCGCATTGGTATAGGCCTCCTCGAGATCCATGTCGGCGAGCGAGGGAATCCGCTTCAGGTAGGGCAGCGGCGGCATGTTCATGATCGACAGGCACGGCAGCTTCGCCGCGGCGATCCTGACCATGAGAACGCGGACCGTGTGGTTGGTGTATTGCGGCTCCTGCATCGCAAGGCCGACCATGTCATAGCGGGAGAGGTCGACATTGGCCGGGGTCACGGCATCGAGTTTGCCGGGCAGGTCGCGCGAGAAGATCGCCCGGTGCACCGCCTCGTCACGCAGCTTGATGCGCACCTCGGTACCGTCGCGATTGATCAGCTCCGCGGTCTTGGCGCGGCAAACCAGGGTCACGTTGTGCCCTGCCATCAGCAGCTTCGTGCCCAGCAGGGAGCCGTAGGAAGCCCCGAGAATCAGGATGTTACGCGCCATATTCCGTCCCTTTGAAAATGTGTGTGATTTTTGAGCCCCGGCCGTCATCCGCGGGCGAGTTGCCGGCATCTAAAGCGAACCGCCCGAGGATGGCAACTGGGATAATGCATACAAGGAGCAAGGTGTCCGGCCGGACGGGGCGATGATCGATCGCCTATGGGACCGCTCGCCCTTTTCCCGGGTCGCGCCGCGCTCCATCTGCTACGCGGCTTTGTTGTCGCCCAAGGGAGAAACTACCCGCGAACCCGTGCTGAAGATATTCGGGTATACAGAAGCTTCGATTGTCAAATGTTTCGCTCGTCGCGGTGCGGCTCTGCGAAAGAAATATATCGTAGCACGATATAATTGCGAGGCGTCATAATGGCGAGACGTCGATGCTTCTGCCGCCGCGTCCCGCCAAAGTCGATGAAGCGGCAATCGGCCGCATCCTTCACCCTTTTCGTGATTGGCGGTGCACTGGATGCAACCATAAGACTTTCACGACGAGGGCCGGGACAGTCACGCCTCCTCTGTCATCAAGCGGAAGCTATTTTTTAGTCGTCGATCGCAACAAAAAACTACAAAACTGCGGTCGTAAAAGATGTAAGAGTGCCGGCGCAAAAAAAGGCGTCGCATTATTGGAGCTTGGAAGTGCCTATTAAGTTGAGCCGGCCTGAACCTTCCATCGAAGGTGGCTCGCTTGGAAGACTGGCCGTTTCGCGCAGTGTCTTCGCCACGCGAAGCGAATACGGAGCGGTCATCGCCGGACGCAGGCGCGATGGACACGATCAGGCTCTCCTGTGGTCGCATCGAGCAGGAATTCAGGGCTCTGCGCTGAACGCGAAGCCGGCAGGTCCGGGCACATGTCCGCGCAATCGTTGACGGTGCCGTTCGGTGACTGACATGGAATCCGATCATTGGCCTCACGGCTCGTGCGACGGCGCCGGCCGAGGTCTGGCGCGGCTGCGGAATCGCGCGTCCGGATTTTTCGAGAGCCTGTCCATTGCAGAACTCGCGCGTGGGGCGCAGAGGCATCTGTGGGTTTTGGACTGGTTGAGGATCGCAAACGACTATCGCACATTCGCCGAATCCGCCCGCGAAAATCGCTCCGTGCAAGTCGCACGGGAAGCGTGGCTGTGCGCGCTGACGGCGTTTGAAGTCGCGAGAAGCTTGTCTTGCCCGGGAGATACCGAGAGTGCCGGCCTCGCTGACAAGGTCGATATCAGCCTGAGGGGCTTCGAGGATGACGCCGGTCCAGCGGTCGAGCGGGTGAAGATCGATTGCTTCGGTGAGGGGACGCTGACAGGCTTCTTTCTCCCGGTGTTCCGTCACGGGCCGTCCGCACCCGCGGTCATCTGCGTCAGCGACGAGGAAATCACCCTGGGCTCGATGATGAGCAGGCTGTTGGCAGCTTCACCCCGCCGAAACATGTCGCTCCTGCTCGTCGATGCCGGCAATTCATCCGTTCGCCGCACCTTCAAGCCTGAGCATGTGCTTCAATGCTGGCTGGACTATCTTGCGGCTCGGCCGGATGTCGATGCGCAGCGGATCGCCATCTATGGCGAAGGGGCGGGCGCCACTCAAGCGTCCCGCCTCGCCCTCACTGACAGGCGGATCGCTGCGGCCGTGTGCGACGGAGGCCTTCTGACGCCGGTCATGCGTCGGGCCTCACTCCGCTGGATGACCGGCTTTGAGCAGGCCGCTCATGACGGCGCCTCGACGGGTCCGTCGCTGCCGTCGCGCCGGATGTCATGCCCGCTTCTCATGGCCGTCGGGAGCCGCTCAATGGTATGCGAGCAGGATGCTCTCGAGCTGCAAGCCGGCTATCGGCAGGCCGGAGGCGATTGCTCGGTGGTCGTGCCGAACCGCATCCCGCATCCGCTGGGCGAGGTCGAGAACTTCATCGCTGTCGACGATTTCATTTTCGAATGGCTCGACAGCAAGCTTGGCGCTGCCCGCCAGCTTGGTCCCGTAACCTACCTCTAGCCGGCGAGGCTATCGCATAGGCAGAGCAATGGAGCGGGAGCTCGCCTGCGGCCATCCTTCGAGACGCCCGCCTCTGGCGGGCCCTCAGGATGAGGACGGCGTGCGCGGTCGCAATCTCCACAGGCAAAGATGCCGCATAGCCTCACCCTGGGGAGACCGCAAAGCGGTCGTCTCGAAGGGCGAGGCGCTCGCTCACTCCGCGCCTGCACCAGCGATCAGGAAACATCGATAGCCAGCAATCGCGCCGCCAGCCGGGCGTTCTTCGCGATCGTTGCGAGCGCAGCGTTCAGGTCGGCCAGGGTCTTCTCGTCGAGCTCGTTGAACATGGTCGAGTTCAAGGCGAGCCTTCGCTTGGACAGCTTTTCGATTTCCGTGGTCGCCTTTGCCGTCAGCGACATCAGAACGAAGCGCGCGTCGTCGGCTCCCGGCCGGCGCGACAGGAAGCCGGCCTTTTCCAGGCTCTTGGTCTGGTTGGTCACAAAGGCCGGGTGGACCCGCAGCTTGTTCGCAACGTCGATGCCTGCGACTCCCGGCCCCTCGTCCAGTTCGGTGATCGCCATCAGGATCAGCCATTGCGGCTCGGTGATGCCCAACAGTCCGGCCCAGCTGGTGTGGATGTCCTCCAGCTGAGAGTTGATCTCGACGACATTCCAGATGAAGTCGGTAATTGCCCTGTCGAGTTTTTTCTCGATCATGCGGCCTCTCCCGTTTCCCCTAGATCATTCTTTTAATGGGATATTTGGGAGGCGTCTCGAATATCGCGCACTAACGAAAATGGCTGACGCTGCACGTCGGAAACGGCTTGATCGTTTAATGCTTGCAAAAAACAATTAATTAAATTACGTCTTAGCTTACTCAGATTTCACTGCCATTGACCGTGTCAATGGGCAGCAATGTGAGACCTCCAAGAAAGCCCTCGGGATGCCCCCTGAGGGCTTTTTATTTTAAATTTCATTAGCTTACATAGGGCTTTGGTCGGTCCTGTTGCGCATGGGCAACAACTCGTCCCGAACTTACAATTCATTAAATCAATAAATTGAGACGATTGTTTTTATAAACTATATGTGGGCCACGACGGAGGGGGGGCACCTCACTGTCGTTTCAGTCCGGACCTTCAGTGCGGATCTGAATTGAACGGAAATTGAAGAGGGTAGAGCGGCCTCCGTCGAGGAGCCGGGCCCCCTGAACCGACCTGGAGGTTTACTAATGAAGTTTACGAAGACGCTTCTTCTCGGCTCGGCTGCCGGCCTGATGGCCGCGTCCGGTGCGTTCGCCGCCGATCTTCCCGTGAAGGCCAAGGCCGTCGAATACGTGAAGATCTGCTCGCTGTACGGCGCCGGCTTCTACTACATCCCGGGCACCGACACCTGCATCAAGCTGGGTGGCTACCTGCGCGCTGAAGTCGCGCTGGGCACCAACAGCTCCTACGGCGCTGCCAACGGCTCCCCGGCCGGTGCGCACAACCGTCTGAGCAACTACTACACCATGCGCGCTCGTGAAGATCTCAACATCGACACGCGCACCGCGACCGAATACGGCGTTGTCCGTACCTTCTTCGACGGCGTGTTCTCCTGGACGACCGGCGGCTATCAGGGCACCGGCTCCGCCACGGGCGGCACCGTCTACACCGGCTCGCTCGGCCTCAACACCTCGGGTGCCACCCCGGCGCTCGTTGGTTCGTCGATCAACGGCACCGACGGCAACACCTCGGCCGGTTCGCTCGGCGTGTACTACGCCTTCATCCAGTTCGCCGGCTTCACGATGGGTAAGGCCGTGTCGCAGTTCGACGCGCCCTGGACCAACTATCCCGGCAACAACTTCGACGGTCTCGTCGGCGGCAGCGGCACCGTTACCGGTGTCACCCAGTTCACCTACACCGCTGACTTCGGTCAGGGCGTGACGGCCGCGTTCTCGGCTGAAGACGCTTCGGCCTACTATCAGGCCGGCAACGTGAACCTGACCGGCGCGACCGCGGGTGGCATGATTGGTGGCACCTACGGCACCAACGCCATCGGTGGTACCCGTTCGCCGAACCTCGTCGGTATGGTCCGTGTCGACCAGGCTTGGGGTCTCTTCCAGGCGTCGGTGGCTGCGCATGACAACCACGTTGCCTACTACGGCGCGACCGAGACGACTGGCCACCCCGACGACAAGTGGGGCTGGGCTGTTCAGCTCGCTCTGTCGATCAAGAACATCCCGACCGGTGCGGGTGACGTGATCAACATCCAGGGCGTCTACACCGACGGTGCGACCCGCTACAACTTCCAGAACCTGGCGGGCAGCTCGTACTCGATGTTCGGCAGCTCGGGCGTTGCCTACCAAAGCGTCGGCTTCGCCTATGCTCCGGACACCGTGTACATCACCGGCGGTTCGCAGGAGACGGTTAAGACCTGGGGCTTCCGCGGTGCTTACACCCACAACTGGGATCCCTACTGGAACACCGCGCTCTACGGTGCCTACGCTCAGGCTCAGTACGGCACGGTCGCCAAGACCGCGCTCTGCGGCGTCGGCGGTGCCGGCGGCGTCTTCGGCGGCCTGGCTGGCGTCACGGGTTGTAACCCGGACTTCGCCGTCGGTCAGATCGGCCTGATCACCCGCTGGACCCCGGTCAAGAACCTGACGTTCTCGGGTGACCTGAACTGGACCCACCTCGACCAGAAGTACTCGGGCACCGTCGGTTACGCCGGCGCCGGCACGACCGCCAAGCCGGCTGCTCTGTATGAGCTGAAGGATCAGGACAGCATCACCCTGCTGCTCCGCGCTCAGCGCAACTGGTAAGATCAGTCGAAACGTTTCGACGAACACCCGGCGGGAAACCGCCGGGTGTTTTTTATTGTCCAGCCCGCATCATCGCGGCCGATCGCAGCTCCCGGGAATCACTTTCAAGCGCAACCAGACGAATGATGTCGTCCGGCAGAGCGGGACGATTCGCAGCCCGCATGAGCCAACGGGTCGCGCGAATGCGCTCCCGATGACAGGCTCTGCGTAATCGGGGACCGCTGTGGCTGGTGGCGAGATCCCGGAATGTGCTGCGCTCCATCCGGGCTACGGACCGCATCGTTGCCCGACGGGCAAAACACCCGCGCAGCCGTCAAGCCTTCGCCGCGAAAATATTCTACTTTACCGAAATTCGGAAACGACGTATGTGTCGCCATCCCGGCTCGTCCTTGAGGGGCGATCTTGTGTCGTCACGTTTCGCGAGGCGGGTTGCGGTGGACGCGGCAGCGTCGGGCGCGAGGCCAAGGGCAGGGCGGATTGCTCTCCGTGAGCCCCCAGGCTTCGCGCTGGATGAGCGGCGCTGTGAGTTCGTCTCGCCAACATTTTTCCCGCTACGTCGACAGCGCGGGAATACCCTGTGGCGCCAACGAACGCGCGTACGGCAAAACCGTGTGGTCCTGGCCGTCGTTGCTACGGTCAAGCCTTGGCGGATGCGGATTCGCGTCAACCGGCGCGGTGTCCGCGACTTTCGCCGGGGTGAGGGAGGCCAGAAGGAACTCGGCTCCCGGGAGAGCACGGCATAAGCCGTCAACCCACCGCGCAGGGAAGGCCGTGTGTTGGGCTTCACCTGTATGCCGTTGTGCGGTTCTTCCTGCGCTCCATTTCGCGCAGCGGACCGCGGGTGCCAGCCGGCACCCGGCCTTCCCTGCGCCCTCTTGGCTCATGAGGGTGAGAGACCAGGCAAAGCTCGGGCGAAATGCGCCGCGAGGATGCGAAGGCGTGTCTGCAGGGCCGTAGGATGGGTAGAGCACTTGCGAAACCCATCGTGTCTCGGCGTCAATGAAAGCGTCGACAGGTTTCGCTTCGCTCTACCCATCCTACGAGTGCACGCCGGAGAACTGCGATGCCGCCCCTTGCTCCGTCATTGCGAGCGCAGCGAAGCAATCCAGAATCTCTCCGCGGAAACAGTCCGGACTACTTCGCGGAGCCTGTCATCGCATGCAACGCGTCCGGGACACGAAAGAGCCGGGGCCGCGTTTCAAAGAATCATGTGCTCGCGAAATTTTCCGCAACGCTTGCTCGGGCATACGCCCGGAAGTTGCGCGCCCCGCCGTTCGCGTCAAGCAGCGAAGTCTCGTCTCACCCCTGGCTCGCCACGCGCGGGCGGTCGAGATGCCCTTCGATCTTCGGGCGGTCGCGGGTGCGCTCGAAGCTGGTGCAGAGGAGTTCGGTCTCCTCGAGGGAAACAGGTGCGCGGTACAACCGGCACATGAACTCGGCGCTCGCACGTCCCTTGCCCGTGCCGGGACTGCGTTCGGCGAGAAACATGCAGTCGCGGCAGATGCTGGCATCGAGCCGCTGATGGGCCGCGTCGAGGTGATTGAGGATCTCGCGGAGCGAGTCGCGCAGCCTGATGCATTCGTCGGTGCCGAGAGACGTGACCGCGTTCATCACGTGATTGATCGGGTCGTGCTGGCTCAGGCACTTCGCGCCCTGTGCGGTGACGTGGAGCACGACGGATCGCTTGTCCTCGTGCGAGGGCTTTCGCACCAGGAAGGACTTGGCTTCCAGCGTCTTCACGATCTGCGATGCCGTGGCCCGGGTCGCGCCGATGAAGCCGGCCAGTGCGGACGGCGTACGCGAGAACCTGTTGGCGCGATCGAGAAAGCGCAGCGCCATCCATTCGCGATCACGCAACCCGTGCTGATTGCCCTCAAAATACCAGGCTCTGGCCGCCTGAACCAGCAGCTCGACGGCCTCGCGTGCCAACGGCATGAATTCCTACCTTGCCCCGGGTATCACGTCTGCGGCGCCCCGGAGCCGCCTTCCGTCGTTGCGCACGAGCCCTTCGCGAGAAGCCGTACCCCTCATAACGTCCGACACATACACAGTGCCCGACTCTCGCGCGAAAGCACGGATCGCTCGGCAACCGACCTGGACAGGCGAGTGCTGCGAGATACGGCGCGAGAAGCAGTGTCGATGACGGTATGCCAATCGTGGCGTCGTCGAACGAAAGCCCGAGTTGCCGTCACAGCCGGACGATAGATCGGAATTGTTCAACCGTAGCCCCTGAAGTTCAAGTCACACGCAGACGTTTCTTATGTTCCATCGAAACGATGAATGAGCTTCTCAACAAAATCAAGTAGAGACGCTCTCGGAGACTGGATGTCGTTCGAAGCGATTGTAACGTTCAAGACATTCTCGTTCGTCAGGACACATGATGGTGATCGCAATACACAGTGGAACAAGCCATTTGCACGCAAGTATACGACGGTTTGATTGCACAACATGTTGTTGTCTGCCGTTGATGCAAATTGATTGAAGCTTGTGCATGACGGTGACGCGCAGCAGCGCGTCATCCACAACTTGTGCGATCCGTCGGGGAATCGCCAAGGGAACTCGTAGGGATTGCACGTAGCGGTTGTTGTGGCAATTACGGTGGAATCCGTCCACTGGATCGCTTTCGTCCTGGCGGCGCGATCTCCACCGAACCGCTGATGCACCCGCGACGCAAAACGGTAAGCGGCAACGGGCGCGCATGCGCCGAAGGCGTAGCGGCATGCGTGATCGACTGTCGCGATCATGAGCAGGGCGGCGAGGACGGGCGTGCCGACCGCGCGCCGCCCCGCTGGAGCGTTTTCCCGCGGAGTGGATACCAATTCGCGTGAAGAAAACGCGTCAAAACAAGAATCTAGCTTCGGTTCTGATCCAATCAGAGCCGATCATGCTCTAGTCGCCCTTGAGCATGTCTCGCAGTTCGCGGAATGGATCGGCGCTTGGTCCGGCCGAGGCATCCTGGCGCATGGCGCTGTAGATTCTCGGGACCATGTCGACGGCCTGGTCGAGGCCCGAATCACGCCCCGCCTGATATCCGCCCATCAGGCGAAGGTCGCGCGTGTCCTCGTATTTGGCGATCATGGTGCGCAGCTTGCTCACCAATTCGCGCTCCTCGGGGTCCCAGACGTTGTGGGCGAGGCGGGAGACCGAGGCCAGAACGTCGACGGCGGGATAGCGCGCCTGGTCGGCGATGTGCCTGGAGAGCACGATGTGGCCGTCGAGGGTGCTTCGGATGGTGTCGGCGATCGGCTCGTTGTGATCGTCGCCATCGACCAGCACGGAGAAAATGCCGGTAATCGTGCCGGATCCCTCCTCGCCGGGGCCGGCGCGCTCGAGCAGGCGGGGCAGGTCGGTGAAGACGGTCGGTGCATAACCGCGCGCCACCGCAGGCTCGCCAGCGGCGAGGGCGACCTCGCGGGCGGCATGGGCGAAACGAGTGATCGAATCGACCACCAGGAGGACCGATTCGCCCCGGTCACGGAAATATTCGGCGACCGCCATGGCGGTCTTCGGCGCCAGCCGCCGCATCATCGGGCTTTCATCTCCCGTCGATACGATGGTGACGGCGCGGTTCCGGTTGGCGCCGAGTACGTCCTCGATGAATTCGCGCACCTCGCGGCCGCGTTCGCCGACGAGCGCCAGCACGACGGTGTCGAAGCCCTGGCTGCGGGCCAGCATCGCAAGCAGCGTCGACTTGCCGACGCCGGAGCCGGCAAAGATGCCGACGCGCTGGCCGGCGCAGATCGGGGCGAACAGGTCGATGACGCGCACGCCGGTGCGCAGCGGCTTGTGGACGCGCGCGCGCTTCATGGCCGAAGGCGCCTCGGCTTCCGCCGATACGGTGCGCGATCCAGGGGTGAGGGGACCTTGTCCGTCCAGCGGCGCGCCGAGCGCGTTGATGACGCGGCCCTTCCAGCTCGGATCGGGCGCGAAGGACAGAGGCGGCATCCGGTAGGCGACCGAGCCGAGGCCGCCGGCGAACTGCCGGTCGAACGGCTTGGCGATGATGCCCTCGCTGTCGATCCGTACCACCTCACCGATCTGCGGCTTGCCGCCGGTGTTGACGCCGATCAGTTCACCAAGCCTGACGAAGCGCGACAGGCCGGAGACGCGGAAATGCGTCGGCGCGATCTCGGAGATCGCGCCGCTGACGCTGGCCAGGGGAGTGCTCTGCTGAAGCTCCAGCAGCGCCCACTCGAGTTGCCGAAGAGCGTTCAAGGAAACCGTCCACCCTCAATGCGCGCGAGGCGCAAATCTTACTTTGACTCAAGCCTACCTTGACTCAAGTCTACTTGCCGGGCTCGCCCAGCGTCCGGATTGCGTTCTGAAGCGAGCTCTCGGTGCCCTCGATCATCGAATTGGTGCCCTCGAAGGCGCGCGAAGCCGCGATCAGCTTCGTCAATTCCATCATCGGATTGGCGCCGGAGCCCTCGACATAGCCCTGCTTGAAACCGTCGCGGGAGAAATCGGCGATGGCGGTCGCGGGCCGGTCCGGCGTGACGCCGGAATTGCCGTAACGTTCGAGATTGGCGTCGGCGGGAATGTTGAACAGGCCGATGGAGCCGATCTCGTTGTTGTCCTGGGTGATCGCGCCGCTGCGCGCGATCGAGATCGGTCCGCCGTTCGGGTCGAGCGTGATCTGCGCGCCGCCGGCATCGATGACGGGGAAGCCGGACACGGTCTGGAGATCGCCGTTGGGGGCGATCTGGAGGCGGCCGTCGCGGGTATAGACCGTGCCGTTCGGGCCGGCGAAGGCGATCCAGCCCTGTCCGACCACGGCGACGTCGAGCGGATTGCCGCTCTCGGTGATGCTGCCCATCTCGCGCGAGATGATGTTGTCGCCGGGCGAGGAGAAGGCGACCGGGTTCGCGCCCGCCTTGGACAGCACGGTCTCGAATTTCACCACGTCGGTGCGGAATGCCGCCGTGTTGACGTTGGCGACGTTGTTGGCGATCGTCTGGAGGCGCTTTTCGAGGGCGACCTGCGCCGACAAGCCGACATAGAGAGCCGATTGCATGATTTACCTGTTGAACCGGATGTTCTGAAGCGTCGTGAGCATGTCGGTATCCAGGCTGACCGACGTCGACGACGCGCCGCCGATCAGGACCAGCGCGGGGTTGGTCGAGGTGTCGCTCTGGGCCTGGGTCGCATCCCACATTGCCGCGAAGCGCTGCACGAATTTGGTGACCTTGGTCGGATCCTGGAAATCGGTGAGATCGATCTTGTCCGTGATCATCTTGGCCTGGGCGTCGATGTCGGACGAGCTGATCGTCGACGACCAGCCCATGGCGGTCTGGACCACCTGGGTCAGCGCCTTGTCGGCCAGGATCTGGTAAGCGGTGGTGACGGTGGAGGCCTTGCGGGTGAAATAGAGCGCGAGCCGAAGACCCTCGTTCTGGTCGCCGGCTTTCTCCTCCATCGTCTGCGTGACGTATTGGGTCGCCGTGCCGGTTGTTGCCGCGGTCGCCTGGGTCGCCTGGTCGCCGAGGGCGGCGAAATTGAAGGCGGCGGCGAATTGCCTGTAGCGGGTGTCGGTCAGCTTGTTGGCGAAGGTGTCCGTGGACGCGACGCCCTCGGTCAGCACCTTGCGCATGAACGCCTTGGCATAGGTCATGTCGCTGAGGCCGAAGGCCTTCATCGCATAGGAGTAGAGGCGATAGTCCTTCAGGAAATCGTCGATGGTCTTCACGTTGCCGATGTGGCTCAGGAAGTAGTCGGTATCGCGGCTGACATCCGGCTCGGTCGCGACCTGGGTCAGCGACTTGCTCATGTCCTTGGTCAGTCTGGTGTAGTCCGCGATCGTGGATAGCATGGCACGCGTCCCTCTGGCCGCTTCTGCGACATCGTCCCAAGCTGCCGCGAAATGCTTGCGCGGGGCTGGCGACCGGGAAGCCAGCTTCGCGCAAGGCTCGCCGACTAGATATTCCCGACGGGATCGGCGATGGAGCGGCGCGTTGGGCAGTTTCGTGGGGATTTTCATCACGGTAGCGGCGCTGCTTGGCGGATTTGCCGCCATGGGCGGCCATCTGGCCGTGCTCATGCAGCCGTGGGAATTCGTGATCATCATGGGTACCGCGGTCGGCACCTTCATCGTGGCCAATCCGTGGAAAACGGTCGTGGATACCGGGGTGGCCTGCATGCAGGCGATCACCGGCGCGGTGCCGGGTGAGCGCTACTACCTCGATCTGCTCGGGGCGCTCCATGCCCTGATGCGCGAATTGCGGGGCAAAGGGCGCAACGAGGTCGAGGCGCATATCGACGACCCCGCGTCCTCCGAGATCTTCAAGGCGTTCCCGAGCGTGCTCGGCGATCCGCCGCTGCTGCAATTCATCTGCGACTATGTCCGCCTCATAATCATGGGCAATGCGCGCACGCACGAGATCGAAGCGCTGATGGACGAGGAGATCCACACCATCGTGAAGGCCAAGCTGGCGCCCTATAATTCGATCGTGGTGGTGTCCGAGGCGCTGCCGGCGCTCGGCATCGTCGCCGCCGTGCTCGGCGTCATCAAGGCCATGGGCGCGCTCGACCAGTCGCCGAAGCTCCTTGGCGGCTTCATCGGTGCGGCGCTCGTCGGCACCTTCGCCGGCATCTTCCTGTCCTACGGCGTCCTTTCGCCCTTTGCGATCAAGATCAAGATGACGCGCGAGAAGCGCTGCCGGCCCTACATCATCGTCAAGCAGACGCTGCTGGCGTTCATGAACGGCGCCATGCCTCAGATCGCCGTCGAGCACGGCCGCAAGATGATCGCGAGCAACGAGCGGCCCTCGATCGACGTCGTCGAGAACGAGACGATCGCGGGTCCCAAGGCCGTCGTGACCGACGCTGAACCCAAGGCTGCGCGCGCATGATGATGGAAGACGCGGACGTCGATCAGCGGAAGCAGCTGCCGAACTATCTGCTGGACGCCGCCGGCATATCGATCGAGCGCATGCCGATGCTCAATGTGATCTTCGATCGCATGGCGGCATCGTGCACCGACAGCCTGCAGCCGATGGCCGGAACGCCGTGCTATTTCTCGGTCAATGGCATCACCAATGATCCTCTCGGCGACATCATCAAGGACTACGAGGGCAACGCGGTCGCTGCGGTGCTCTATGCCGAGCAGTGGGACTCGCGCGTCATCATCATGCTGGACCGCGACTTCGTGTTCACGATGGTCGAGGCGATGTTCGGCTCCGACGGCGCCGAGCCGCCGCTCGACGTCGAGCGCACCTTCTCCAACATCGAGATTCGGCTGGTCCAGGCGCTGTTCGAGCGGTTCGCCAAGGCGCTGCAGGGCGCCTTTGCTGGTACGTCAAACGTCACCTTCCGGGTCGAGCGGGTCGAGACGGCGATGGCGTCGCTGGCGATCGGGCGCGCCAGCAACATGTCGATCTGCGCGAACATGATGGTGCAGGCGCTCTATCGCGGCGGCCAGATGTTCCTGATCATTCCGCACTCCGCGCTCAACCCGCTCAGGCAGAAGCTTGCAACCGTCACCGCCAGCGACGGCCGCACGACCGATCCGCGTTGGCGCGAGCAGATGGAGAGCGAGGTTCACCGCACCGAGGTGACGCTGAGCGCGGTGCTCGACGAGAAAATGATATCCCTCGACGACGTCGTGAAATTCCATGTCGGACAGGTGCTCGAGCTCGAAGCCACGCCGCGCACGCTCGCCCGGCTCGAGAGCAACAACCAGGTGCTGTTCTGGTGCCAGATCGGCCAGCTTGATGGCTATTACGCCATGCAGGTGGCGGATCCCGTCGATCAGAAGCGGGAGTTCGTTGATGATATCCTATCTCGTTGATGCCGTGCTGCTGATCGCGCTGGCCTTCACCAGCATGAGGGTAACCCGGATGCACCGCGAATTGGCGCGGCTGCGCAGCTACCAGGGCGAATTCTCGACCATCGTCCACGAGACGGCGGGCGCCTTCGACACCGTCATCACCGCGGCGCATGATTCCACCGCAAATCTGGGCCGGCTCGCCAATGTGCTGAGCACGAAGATCGATCAGGCCCACGAGGCGATCGCGGCGCTCGACGCGCGGAGCGGGCTGCAACCGGCGGCGACCATGAGCGGCACCGAGGCGAACAAGCACTGAATTCGGGACTTGCAGGACACGTGCGATCGGAACGTCGCGGCGCTCCGGCAGCGGAAATACCAAGAGGCGATACCAAATGGCGCAATCTTTCGAATATGAGTCTGCATCGGCATCGGCGGAGACCGATGCGTCTCCGCTGGAACGGCTGGCGGAGATCGCCGCGCGCACGGCGGAGGAAACCGGCAAATTCGCCAATGTCGATGCCATCCTGCGCATTCCCGTCACGATGCAGGTGGTGCTGGGGTCGGCGACCATTCCGGTCGCGAATCTGATGAAGCTCGGCCGCGGCGCCGTGGTTCCGCTGGATCACCGCGTCGGCGAGCCCGTCGACGTCGTGGTCAATGGCCGCGTCGTTGCCCGTGGCGAGGTGGTCGTCGTCGAAGAGGATAATTCCCGCTTCGGTGTCTCGCTCACGGAGATCGTTGGACCGCTGGGGCAGGGTGATACCTGACCATGGCGGCACAGGTCGGCATCGCTCCCATCAAGCAGCGAGGCGTCGCCACGCTGGGCGGAACGGAAAAGGTCGCTGCGCTCCTGTTGGCCATGGGCCGGCAGGCGGCCGCGAGCGTGCTCGCGCAGTTCGAGCCGCAGGATATCCGTATCGTCACCAAGGCCGCGGCCGAGCTGCGGCCGATCACCGCGCAGGAACTCGAGTCGATCGTTGAGGAATTCGCCCAGCAGTTCTCGATGGGCGCCAACATTCTCGGCACCATCGGGGGCCTGGAAGCCGTGCTCGGCGACGTGCTTCCGGCCGACCAGGTCTCGGCGATCATGTCGGACCTGCTCGGCAATTCGAGCCGGTCGGTGTGGGACCGCGTCTCGTCGGTGTCGGAGAACTCGCTGGCGACGTACCTCTCCAAGGAGCATCCGCAAACCGCGGCGCTGATCCTGTCCAAGGTCAAGCCGTCCTGCGCCGCCAAGGTCATGAGCCAGTTGCCGTCGAGCCTGCGCAATGAGCTGATGCGGCGCGTGCTCAGCCTCAAGCCCATCGTCGACGACGCGATGAAGGTCCTCGAGAAGACCTTGCACGAGGACCTGACGCTCAACTTCGCCCGCAACCTCGGCGCGGACACCTACGCGCGCGTCGCCGACATCATCAACAAGATGGAGCGCGGCCACATCGAGGACATGCTGAAGAGCCTGTCGGAGAAGCGGCCGAAGTCGGCTGAAGTTCTGAAGGAGCTGCTGTTCACCTTCGACGACGTCGTCAATTTGACGCCGAAGGCACGTACCATGATCTTCGATCAGGTGCCGACCGATCGTATCGTGATCGCGCTGAAGGGCACGGACAAGCACTTCCGCGAACTGATCCTGTCCTCTGTCGCCTCGCGTGTCCGCCGCGTCGTCGAGCACGAGCTTGCCATCGGCGAGCCGTCGAACCAGCGCGACGTGCTGGAGGCGCGCCGCGTCATCACCGACCTTGCACTCGAGCTCGCGGAGAAGGGCGAAATCGAGCTCAACCCCGAGCAGGAGGATGAGCTGGTCTTCCGCTGACCGCTGAACGGGCATGGCAGAAACATCCGATCAGGAGAGCAAGACAGAAGAGCCGACCGAGAAGAAAGTCCGCGATGCGCTCGAACAGGGCAAAATCCCGGTCTCTCGGGAGGCTTCCATCCTCGCCTCGATGGCCGCGCTGATGGTGATCCAGGCGTTCCTGATCGGCCAGGGCGCGCAGCAATTGACGTTGACGCTGAAGAGCCTGCTCGACGATCCCGAAGGCTTCCCGCTCAGCAACGGTGCAGACGCGCGAAACCTGCTCACCGCGGTGGGGCTCGAGTCGCTGCGATTCCTGGTGCCGCTGCTCGTTACCCTGGCGGTGTTTGGCCTCGCCGCATCGTTGCTGCAGAATGTGCCGCGCCTGGTGCTGGAGCGCATCAAGCCGGAGCTGTCGCGAATCTCCCCGATCAGCGGCTGGAGCCGGCTGTTCGGAACGCAGGGCCTCGTCGAGTTCGCCAAGTCGCTGTTCAAGCTCGTCTCGGTGACGGCCGTCGTTGCCTTCGTGCTGCGCTCGTCGGAAGCGAAGGCGTTCGAGGCGATGTACACCGATCCGGTCGCGCTGCCGGAGATGATTCTCAACATCGCGATGCGGATCGTCTCGGCGATCTGCATCGCGACGATCGTCCTGGTCGCGATCGACCTCGCCTGGGCGCGCTTCCACTGGCGGCGCGAGCTGCGCATGACGAAGCAGGAGATCAAGGACGAACACAAGCAGGCCGAGGGCGATCCGCTGATCAAGGCGCGCCTGCGCTCGCTGGCGCGCGACCGCTCGCGCCAGCGCATGATCGCCTCGGCTTCGCGTGCGACGCTCGTGATCGCGAACCCGACGCACTTCGCGATCGCGCTGCGCTACAAGCGCGAGGAAAACGCCGCGCCCATGGTCGTCGCCAAGGGCATGGACGTGATCGCGCTGAAGATCCGCGAAGTCGCCGAGCAGAACCGGATTCCGGTGATCGAGAACAAGGCGCTGGCGCGCGCACTCTATGAAGCAGTGCAGGTCGATCAGGTGATTCCGGCGGAGTTCTTCCGGCCGGTCGCCGAGATCATCTACTTCCTCCAGTCCAAGCAGGCGCCGCGGACTGAGAAGGTTCAGTAGATTTCCGAGGATGACGTCGGCTGCATCAGCCTGACGAAAGCTTGCGGCCCTAAACTTCTCCTTAATGAATCATAATGGGGCAGTCGTGGGACCGCTTTATCTCTTCGAACTCGCATCGTCGCAGGCGCGCTACCTCGAGCTCCGCCAGTCGACCATCGCGACCAACGTCGCCAATGCCAACACACCCGGCTTCAAAGCACGCGACGTCGAGCCCTTCAACAAGGTGCTCGACAACACGCCGGTCAGGCTTGCGACGACATCGCCCTCGCACATGCAATTGTCCGCGGCCGAGACCGATACACGGAAGACCGCGAAGAAGGACAGCTGGGAAGTGGTTCACTCCGGCAACTCCGTGAGCCTCGAGCAGGAAATGATCAAGGGCAGCGACGTCAGTCGCGACTACTCGATGAACTCGGCGGTCGTGCGATCGTTTCACCGCATGCTGCTGTCGAGCGCGAAGAGCTGAGGTGAATTGACATGCTGGACTCACTGCAAGCGTCATTGACGGTCGCGAGCTCCGGGCTCGAAGCCCAGTCGACGCGCATGCGCATCGTATCGGAAAATCTTGCCAACGCGACGTCGACGGGCCGCGCTGCCGGTGCCGATCCGTATCAGCGCAAGACCATCACGTTCGATGCCGCCATGGACCGCGCCTCGGGCGCGCAGCTTGCGAAGGTCAAGGAGATCGGGGTCGACACCACGCCGTACCGCGTGGAGTACGATCCGGGCCATCCCGCCGCCGACAAGGCCGGCTACGTCAAGCTGCCGAACGTCAACATGATGATCGAGATGGCGGACATGCGGGAAGTCAACCGGTCCTATGAAGCCAATCTCCAGGTCGTGAAACAGGTGAGGTCGATGCTGGGCA
The DNA here is from genome assembly GCF_024199795.1 of Bradyrhizobium sp. CCGB01. Classification (NCBI taxonomy): domain Bacteria; kingdom Pseudomonadati; phylum Pseudomonadota; class Alphaproteobacteria; order Hyphomicrobiales; family Nitrobacteraceae; genus Bradyrhizobium; species Bradyrhizobium sp. CCGB01. The sequence goes on along the minus strand of NZ_JANADK010000001.1, from coordinate 7,868,649 downwards.
TGACCATCGACCTGCTGAGGAGCTGACAATGCTTGAGGCGATTTCATCCACGGCGATTTCCGCAGGCCAGGCCGCATCCCGCGCGACCGAGGCGCAGGCCATCGCGCCCGCGGCACCGACCGCGATCCAGTCCGCCGACGATGTCGGATTTGAATCGGTGATGAAGCAGGTGACGACTGACGCGATAGGCACGCTGAAGGCGGGCGAGGCGGCGTCGATCTCGGCAATGACGGGCAAGGAATCGACCCGCAAGGTCGTTGAGGCGCTGATGTCGGCCGAGCAGGCTCTGCAGACGGCGGTCGCGGTTCGCGACAAGGTCGTGCAGGCCTACCAGGAAGTCGTTCGGATGTCGATTTGATCTGAAGGAGTGACGTAAGTGAAATCGCTCGCCATTGCGGCCACGGGCATGAACGCCCAGCAGACCAACATCGAAGTCATCGCGAACAACATCGCCAACATCAACTCGACGTCGTACAAGCGTGCGCGCGCGGAATTCACCGATCTGTTCTACCAGATGGACCGCATGCAGGGCGTCGCGAACGTCAACGGCTCCTCGCCGATCCCGGAAGGCTCCAATCTCGGCCTCGGCGTCAAGTCGGCCGCCATCCGCAAGCTGCACATCCAGGGTGCGCTGACGCAGACCGGAAACCCCTACGACCTCGCGATCAACGGCCGCGGCTGGTTCCAGGTGCTGGGCCCGAACAACGAGGTGCAATACACCCGCGCGGGTTCGTTCAATACCAACGCCAACGGCCAGCTGGTCACCATCGACGGCTATCTGCTGGATCCCGCGATCACGGTGCCGCAGGGAACGGTTCAGGTCACGGTCAACCAGACCGGACAGGTGTTTGCCAAGCTGGACACGGAAATCAACCCGCGGCAGATCGGCCAGCTCAACCTCGCCAACTTCGCCAACGAAGCCGGCCTCGAGCCGCTCGGCAGCAATCTCTATCGCGAGACCACGGCGTCCGGCACGCCGGTCGTCGGACTGCCGGGCGATTCCGGCTACGGCAAGATCAACCAGCAATATCTCGAAGCCTCGAACGTCGATCCGGTCAAGGAAATCACCGAGTTGATCTCGGCGCAGCGCGCCTACGAAATGAATGCCAAGGTCATCCAGGCCTCGGATGAAATGGCTTCGACGGTCTCGAAGGGCATGCGCTAGTTCCGGTGTCTCGATGTTGAACAGGGTGGGCCTGATGGTGCGCGGGTTGGCCGCCGTGCTGCTGGTTCTCGTCGCGGCGCGCGTCGCCGCGGCCGAGGAGAAGCGGCTTCCGGTGCCTGCGGTGTCGATCCGCGCCGGCGAGCTGATCCGGGATGACATGATCACGGAACGCGCCTTCGCGCCGAACGTGCTCGGCGTCGCCATGTTCATCGAAGCGCGCCAGGTCCTGGTCGGCCGCATGGCGCGGCGCGCATTGCTGCCAGGCCAGCCGATCCCGTCAAACTCAGTCGAGGATCCCTGGACCATTGCCCGCGGCGCCATGGTCAAGGTCGTGGTGGAAGACAGCGGCCTGTCGATCGTCACTTACGGCGCGGCGATGCAGTCGGGCGCAGCCGGCGCGCTCATCCCGGTGCGAAACACCGACACCGGCGTGATCATCAGGGGCGTCGTCCAGCCCGACGGCACCGTCAAGGTCGTGGACGGATCATGACCAGATTCCTGCTCGCGCTCGTCCTGCTCGTTTCCGCCGCCAGCGCCCAGGCCGCCGTCCGCATCAAGGACATCGCGGACATCAAGGGACTGCGTGAAAACCAGATCGTCGGCTACGGCCTCGTCATCGGCCTGAACGGCACCGGCGACACGCTTCGCAATGCCCCGTTCACGGAGCAGTCCCTGCAATCGATGCTCGAGAACATGGGCATCAATGTCAGGAACGAGACCACGAGCACCAACAATCCCCCGCGTCCGACCACGCTGCGCACGCGCAACGTCGCGGCCGTGATGGTGACTGCGGATCTGCAACCGTCGATCGGTGCGGGCGAGCGCATGGACGTGACCGTGTCGTCACTCGGCGATGCGACCTCGCTGCTCGGCGGCACGCTGGTGATGACGTCGCTGCGCGCGGCGGACGGAGCGGTCTACGCGGTGGCGCAGGGCGCGGTCACGGTCGCCGGTTATAGCGTGGGAGGGCAGGCGCAGAACGTCAGCCAGGGCACGCCGACCGCAGGCCGCATCCCGAACGGTGCGCTGGTCGAGCGCGAGGTGCAGGGAAGCCTCCATGAAATGGAGTTCCTGGTGCTTGAGCTCAAGAACCCCGATTTCGTGACCGCGACGCGGATCCTCGACGCCATCAACCGCTACGCCGGCGGCCGCTATCGCGCGCAGATCGCCTTCGAGCGCGACTACCGCACGATCGTGCTGTCGAAGCCGCGCCATATCGGCCCGGTCCGTTTCCTCGCGGAAATAGGCGAGCTGACGGTAGAGCCGGACACGCCGGCGCGGGTGGTGATCAACGAGCGCACCGGCACCGTGGTGATCGGGCGCGACGTACGCATATCGACCGTTGCCGTGACGCACGGCAATCTGACGGTTCGTGTCACCGAGCTTCCCGTGGTGTCGCAGCCGGCGCCATTCTCGCAAGGAAAGACGGTCGTCGTTCCCCAGACCATCGTCGAAGCCAACGAGGCCGGATCGCAGGTGGCGATCCTGAGCGGCGTCGATCTTCAGCGGCTGGTGCGCGGGTTGAACCAGATCGGCCTTAAACCATCAGGCATCATCGCGATCCTCCAGGCGATCAAAACGGCCGGCGCCCTCCAGGCCGATGTCATCGTGCAATGATGCGCAAGCGTCGTGCAAGCTTGGTCGCTCAATGCTCAGGTCTCGACCGAGAATCGCCCGCGACCCGATGCTGAAGCTGGATCACAAAGCCAAACTCCTCGTCCTGGTCGCGGCTGCCGCGCTTGGATGCGCTTCGCCCGTTCTGGCGCTGGAGGAGGCCAAACCGACAAGGCCGCTCAACCTGCTGTCCTTCGCGCGTGCCCGCGCGCCCGGGCCGCAGAAGCCGTATCCGCCGGCCTCGCCGATAGCGGGCGACAACGCGTCGATCCGGGCGACGGCGTGGGCAGCCGAAGACTCAGGGCCCGCAATCACCGGCGCGGTGCCGGCGCCAGAGTCGCCTGCACCGACACGTGCGCCGGCTCCGGCGCCCGCGGCCGCGCCCGTGCGCCCGGCCAAGCCAGGCAGCGTCACCGCGCCGCCGAAGCCCGCGCCCGCTCAGGCTGCCGTGCCTGCGGACAATGAGGTCGCCCTGTTCTGCAGCAATGTCGCCGACCCCGCTGTCGACGCGCGGCTGGCCTGGCAGCTCAAGGAGCTGGAGAAGGCCGAGACCCAGCTCCGCGAGCGGATCGCCGAGGTCGAGGCCAAGCGCGCCGAATACGAGAAATGGATGGCGCTGCGCGACGACTTCCTGAAGAAGGCCGAAGCGCAGGTCGTCGAGATCTACTCGCGCATGAAGCCGGACGCTGCCGCGACCCAGATCGCCGGCATGGCGGACGAGACCGCCGCCGCCGTGCTCGCAAAACTCAGCCCGAGGAGCTCGAGCGCAATCTTCAACGAGATGGATACGGCACGTGCGGCGCACCTCGCGGACCTGCTCGGCGGAATGCGTCGCGTGGATGACGGAAAGACCAAATAGATGAAGCATCTGATCCTCATCCTGTCGCTGTTGTCGCTTGCCGGATGCGTCAATGATCCGGCCGAGGTCCTGACCGGTCCGCGCTTGTCGCCGGTCGGAAGCGGCCTGAGGACGCAGGCCGATCCGATCCCGGTGACGCCCCGCCTGCGCTCGCCCGTCAGCTATCGCTCGACCTGGGACGACGGCACCGATCTCTACCGCGATCCCCGCGCCCGGCGCACCGGCGACGTCGTGACGGTGATCATCTCGATGCAGGACAAGGCCAAGCTCGACAACAAGACCGACCGCTCGCGCGATTCGCAGATCAAGTTCGGCCTCGACTGGCTGATGGACGTCGCCGGATGGAACGACAAGGGTTCGGCCAACGCCAATCTCAGCACCAACACCCAGATCAAGGGCAACGGTCAGATCGACCGCACCGAGGACATCAAGCTGTCGATCGCCGCCGTCGTCACCGACGTTTTGCCGAACGGCAATATGATGATCAGCGGATCGCAGGAGTTCAAGGTCAACACCGAGATGCGCGTGCTCAACGTCGGCGGCATCGTGCGTCCGCGCGATATCTCGCGCACCAACACGATCTCCTACGAGAAGATCGCCGAGGCGCGTGTGTCCTATGGCGGTCGCGGAAATCTGTCTGACGTGCAGCAGCCTGGATGGGGACATCGGATCTATGACGCCGTGGCACCATTCTGAGAGCAGCGCCGGCCGGGCCGCACCGCGAGGGCTGGGGACGTGATGCGCCTGATTGCGACCATTGTGGCGCTGACCCTGATCGCGATCGGCGCGGGCGCGGTTGCCGGCCTGCATCTGTTCGCGGCCGCACAGCGCGTCGCCGACGCGAAGAAGAGCGCCACGCCGCCGCCCCTTGCCACGAGCTACGCCGGCAGCGCGCGGCTGAGGAAACTGTCCCCGATCGTGACCAATCTCGCCGCGCCGGCCAACAACTGGGCCCGTGTCGAAGCCTCCATGGTGACCGAAAGCATGAGCGACGAGGATGCCGGCATCCTCGCCGCCCATATCAGCGAGGACATCGTGACCTATCTGCGGTCGGCATCGGTTGGCCAGTTCGAGGGATCGCGCGGGCTCCAGCATCTGCGCGACGACCTGACCGAGCGCGCCAATATCCGCTCGTCGGGCAAGATCCGCGAATTGATCATTGAGACGTTGGTGATTCAGTGAGAGTGAGAGTCCTGCTGCTCGCGTTGGTTCTGGTCGTGCTGCCCGAGGTGGCGCTGGCCCAGATTCCGGATCTCAACTCGCTGCTGCCGCCCGGCAACGGCTCGACCAGCGGCCGGATCATCCAGCTGATGGCGCTGATCACGGTGCTGTCGGTGGCGCCGGGCCTGCTCATCATGGTGACGAGCTTCACGAGATTTGCGGTGTCGCTGTCGTTCCTGCGCTCCGGCCTCGGTCTCCAGACCACGCCGGCCAATCTGGTGCTCATCAGCCTCGCGCTGTTCATGACCTTCTACGTGATGGCTCCGACCTTCGATCGCGCCTGGGAGACCGGCATCCAGCCTCTCATGAAGAACGAGATCTCGGAGGAAGAAGCCTATCTGAAGATCACCGATCCGTTCCGCGAGTTCATGCTGGCTCATGTCCGCGACAAGGATCTCCAGACCTTCGAGGCGCTTGCTGCGGAGAGCTTTCGCAAGAAGTTCGACGACAAGCGCATCGATTTGCGCGTGATCATTCCGGCCTTCATGATCTCGGAGCTCAGGCGCTCGTTCGAGATCGGATTCCTGATCATCCTGCCGTTCCTCGTCATCGACATGATCGTGGCGACGCTGACCATGTCGATGGGCATGATGATGATGCCGCCTTCGATCCTCGCACTGCCGTTCAAGGTGCTGTTCTTCGTCCTGATCGACGGCTGGAATCTGCTCGCCTCGGGCCTGGTGCGGTCGTTCTCTTAAGCGCCGCGATTGCCGGCCGGCTGGTTATGGTTAGCGAGAAGTACCGGCTTATGGTTAGCGTTGGGTAATGTTAACCATATGATTTTGCTACGAAATTCAGGCTGCCCTTAATCTCGAAGCAAGATTCGACGTGCTAGCAATGCGGCACGGCGGGTTGGACCCCACCCACATCAGTCCAAAGGCATGATGCCGCCCCTCCGTACCGGTGAAAGCCCGGTATGTCCCCTCGTGAAAATGTAACGCGTACATCAAAGGGACATACGCAATGTCAAGCCTGCTTACGAACTCGACCGCCATGACCGCACTCCAGACCCTGAGGTCTGTGAGTTCGCAACTCTCCACCACGCAGAACCGGATCTCGACCGGCCAGCGCGTGGCCACCGCTTCGGACAACGCCGCCTACTGGTCGATCGCAACCTCGATGCGCGCCGACAACGCCGCGCTCTCCGCGGTCTCCGACTCGCTCGGTCTGTCGGCCGCGACCGTCGACACCGAATACACCGCTCTGACCTCGGTCATCGGTGACAGCAGCTCCGGTCTGACCAAGCTCCAGTCCCTGCTGGTCCAGGCCAAGACCGCCGGTATCGACCGCACCAAGATCCAGGCCGACATCACCCAGATCCAGCAGCAGATGAAGGGCACCGCGGATGCGGCAACCTTCAACGGCGTGAACTGGCTGAGCACGACTGCGACCACGCCGGCGACCTTCAGCCTGGTGTCGTCGTACTCCCGCGTCGGTAGCACGCCCACCACGGGCTCGATCAGCCTGACGGTTGCCAACTACTCGCTCTACACCGCGACCCAGACCGGTATCCTGGACAAGGTGAGCGGCACGGCTTCGGTCAACACGATCAGCATCTCCGCGCTGACCGACTCGACGGCCGACATGACCACGCTCGATGGCTACATCGCGCAGGTCACCACGGCGATCAACTCGGTGGCCTCGGCCGCCGCCGATCTCGGTGCGGTCAAGACCCGTATCTCGACCAACACGGACTTCGTGAAGTCGCTGATGGACTCGATTGATCGCGGTATCGGCCAGCTCGTCGACGCCGACATGAACCAGGAGTCAACCCGTCTGGCGGCTCTCCAGGTTCAGCAGCAGCTCGGCGTGCAGGCGCTCTCGATCGCCAACAACAGCAGCCAGAGCATCCTGTCGCTGTTCCGCTAAGCTTCGACACTCTCTGAGGGGGCCGCGCTTCTCGCGAAGCGCGGCCCTTTCGTTTGGCGTGACGCCGCGCGCACGCCATAAATCGGCTCTCTCTGTTGCGGTCGGGCCACAGAGCCACAAGCCTCGCACAAGCTTCAAGTGCTATCGCGGTCGTTACGACAGGTTGGGCCCTAACCCGCTCTTCCGCAGCCCAAAGGCATGACGCCGCCCTGTCGTACCGGTGCAAGCCCGGTATGTCCCCAAACTCAATTCAATCTCCAAAGGGACATCAAAATGGGTTCTAGTCTGCTCACCAACTCGTCTGCAATGACCGCGCTGCAGACCCTCCGCAACGTCAGCTCGCAGCTCGCCACCACGCAGAACCGGATTTCGACCGGCCAGCGCGTTGCGACTGCTTCGGACAACGCCGCCTACTGGTCGATCGCGACCTCGATGCGCGCCGACAACGCCGCGCTCTCCGCCGTCTCCGACTCGCTCGGTCTGTCGGCCGCGACCGTCGATACCGAATACACCGCTCTGACGGCGGTTGTCGGCGACAAGACCGGCGGCCTGACCAAGCTCCAGGCGCTGCTGGTCGAAGCCAAGACCGCCGGTATCGACCGCACCAAGATCCAGGCCGACATCACCCAGATCCAGCAGCAGATGAAGGGCACCGCCGCTGCGGCGACCTTCAACGGCGTGAACTGGCTGAGCACGACCGCGACCACGCCGGCGACCTTCAACCTGGTGTCGTCGTTCTCGCGCGTCGGCGGCACGCCGACGATCGGCTCCATCACCCTGACGATCGCCAACTACTCGCTCTACACGGCGACCCAGACCGGCATCCTGGACAAGGTGAGCGGCGCTGCCTCGATCGACACGATCAGCATCTCCGCGCTGACCGACTCGACCGCCGACATGACCACGCTCGATGGCTACATCGCGCAGGTCACCGCTGGCATCAACTCGGTGGCCTCCGCCGCCGCCGATCTCGGCGCCGTCAAGAACCGCATCTCGACCAACACGGAGTTCGTCAAGACCCTGATGGACTCGGTGGATCGCGGTGTCGGTCAGCTCGTCGACGCTGACATGAACGCGGAATCGACCCGCCTTCAGGCTCTCCAGACCCAGCAGCAGCTCGGCGTTCAGGCGCTCTCGATCGCCAACCAGAACAGCCAGAGCATCCTGTCGCTGTTCCGCTAAGCCTCGAAACTATCTGAGGGGGCCGCGCTTCTCGCGAAGCGCGGCCCTTTTCATTTTGGCCTGCACTAGTCGCGGTATAGCCGCGATCGGGTGGCACTGCGTGCCTCGACCTGGCTCACCTTGTTGCGGTTCGGTCACAGAGACACAAGCCTCGCGCAAACTTCGCGCGCTAGTGTCGCGCTACGACAGGTTGGGCCTGCATTTCCGCCGCCCAAAGGCATGATGCCGCCCTGCCGTACCGGTGCAAGCCCGGTATGTCCCCAAAAATTCAATCCGTTTCAAAGGGACGTCAAGAATGGCTTCGAGCCTGCTTACCAATTCTGCCGCAATGACCGCGCTCCAGACCTTGCGGAGCGTCAGCTCGCAGCTCGCGACGACGCAGAACCGGATCTCGACCGGCCAGCGCGTTGCGACTGCTTCGGACAACGCCGCCTACTGGTCGATCGCAACCTCGATGCGCGCCGACAACGCCGCGCTCTCCGCCGTCTCCGACTCGCTCGGTCTGTCGGCTGCGACCGTCGATACCGAATATACCGCTCTGACCGCTGTCGTCGGCGACAAGACCGGTGGCCTGACCAAGCTCCAGGCGCTGCTGGTCGAAGCCAAGACCGCGGGTATCGACCGCGCCAAGATCCAGGCCGACATCACCCAGATTCAGCAGCAGATGAAGGGCACCGCCGATGCGGCCACCTTCAACGGCGTGAACTGGCTGAGCACGACCGCGACCACGCCGGCGACCTTCAACCTGGTGTCGTCGTTCTCGCGCGTCAGCGGCACGCCCACGATCGGGTCCATCACCCTGACGATCGCCAACTACTCGCTCTATACCGCGACCCAGACCGGCATCCTGGACAAGGTGAGCGGCCCAGCGTCGATCAACACGATCAACATCTCGGCGCTGACCGACTCGACCGCCGACATGACCACGCTCGATGGCTACATCGCGCAGCTCACCGCTGGCATCAACTCGGTGGCCTCCGCCGCCGCCGATCTCGGCGCGGTCAAGAACCGCATCTCGACCAACACGGAGTTCGTCAAGACTCTGATGGACTCGGTGGATCGCGGTGTCGGCCAGCTCGTCGACGCCGACATGAACGCGGAATCGACCCGCCTCCAGGCGCTCCAGACCCAGCAGCAGCTCGGCGTGCAGGCGCTCTCGATCGCCAACCAGAACAGCCAGAGCATCCTGTCGCTGTTCAAGTAAGTTTTTGACCTCGACAATGACCGTGCTCCCTATGGGAGCACGGTCCCCGCCATGAACGGCGGGGTTTGGTGGCACACGATGTGCCCGCAATTGACCTCCTGACGCCAGTCTCGTGCAATGCATCGCAGCCGATCGCGCGCCAACGCGCCCGGCGCCGCTTGTTGTTGCCGGCGAACCGACCGCGTCGGCCGAGCTTCTTGTAAAATTGCAACGTCGCGCCTGCGAACTGACACATTCGTGTCCGCGCGCAACCTTCAGACAAGGTTGGCAGCGGAGTGTCCCATACGTTCGCATTGGTACGAGGTCATATGCTGCTCAGTCGTGCGCAGGTACAGCAACTGCTCAACAATCTGCTGGAGCTTGGGCCGCGGCGCCTGATGGCCTTGGGATTGATCGGTTTTGCCGTTCTCGTCACCGTCGTCGGCGGCGCCTATTATCTGAGCCGGCCCGAGTTCGAAACGCTCTATACCGGTCTGAACCGTGAAGACGTGACGCGCATCGGCGCGGCGCTCCGCGAGCAGAACATCACCTTCGATGTCAGTACGGCCGGCGACGCCATTTCGGTACGCCCGAGCCAGACCATGCAGGCGCGGATGCTGCTCGCCGAGAAGGGGCTGCCGACCAGCGCCAATTCCGGCTACGAGCTGTTCGACAAGATCGGCTCGCTCGGCCTGACCTCGTTCATGCAGGAGGTCACCAAGCTCCGGGCGCTGGAAGGTGAAATCGCGCGCACGGTGCAGTTGATGAAGGGCGTGAAGGCGGCGCGGGTGCATATCGTGCTGCCGGTGCGCGGCTCTTTCCGCGGGACGCAGCAGCCGCCCTCCGCATCGGTCGTGCTGCGCACCGACGGCGCCATCGAAGCACGCACGGCGCAGTCGATCCGTCATCTCGTCGCCGCCGCCATTCCCGGCATGAGCCGCGACAAGGTGACGGTGCTGGATGCCGACGGTTCGATGCTGCTCGCCGAAGAGGACGAGGCGAGCGCCGCGCCGACCAAGATGGCGAGCCTCCAGAAGACCGTCGGCGGGATGGTGCAGGAGAACATCCGCAAGGCGCTGACGCCATATCTCGGTCTGGACAATTTCGAGGTGAGCGTCGCTCCGCAGCTCTCCACCGACAAGCGGCAGATCAACGAGACCGTCTACGACCCGGAGAGCCGTGCCGAGCGTTCGGTCCGGAACGTGCGCGAGAAGGAATCGTCGCAGAACGCGGACCGTTCGCAGCCGACCACGGTGCAGCAGAACCTTCCCGACCAGCAGGTGAACGCCGGCGGCGGCAAGAACTCCAGCGAGGACAAGACCCGCCGCGAGGACGTCACCAATTTCGAGGTATCATCCAAGACCACGACGACGGTGAGCGACGGCTATTCGGTCAAGAAGCTCTTCATCGCTGTGCTGGTCAACCGCGCGCGGCTCGTCGCCGATCTCGGCGACAAGAGCAACCAGGCCATCGTCGACAGCAAGCTCGCCGAGATCAGCGCGCTCGCGGCGACCGCCGGCGGACTGGACAAGCAGCGCGGCGACCAGATCCAGGTCACGGCCGTCGACTTCGTCGAAGGCTCGCGCGAGCTTGCTCCGGTGCCGCCGATCAGCTTCGTCGAGATGATCAACAAGCAGCTCGGCAGCGTCATCAACGCGGTGACCATCCTGGCCGTTGCTTCGATGCTGGTCTGGTTCGGCCTTCGGCCGGCGGTCAACGGCATCCTGACCCATCGCGCGGCGCAGGAGCAGACCGAGGCGGCTGAAGCTGCCGAGCTCGAAGCTGCCACGGCCCTTGCATTGGCTGAAAGTCAGGATCCCGAGCTCAACCTCGTCGAAGACCTCGAGGGCAAGATGCAGCGGACGCCGCAGAAGCGCCTGGAGCAGATCGTCCGTCTCGATCAGATGCAGGCGGCAGCAATCCTTAAAGACTGGATGCGACGCGAGGAGGCAGCATGAACGCGGCAATCGGAAAACTCCTGACGCAATTCGATGCGAACGGCCGGGCCAAGGCACCGCCGCCTCCGCCGCCCAAGATCCAGGACGTGCTGACGCGGCCGAAGGAGCTCCGGCGCGAGCCGCAGCCTCAGGCCCAGCCGCAGCGTCAGGCTCAATCGCAGCCGCAGCTTCAGTCGCCGCTTCCGGCGCCCGAGGCAGAAGCTCCGCCGGTCAATCTCCTGGAAGACGCTTATCGTCGCGGCCACGCCGCCGGTGTTGCCGAAGGCGATGCCAGGGTTGCCGAGGAGCGCGTCCGCAGCGCGATCCGGCTCGGCGAGGAGCGTGCCAAATGGTCCGACCAGCAGGCGGTCGCGATCGTCGGCGGCTTCGAGTCGGCTTGCCGCGAGATCGAGACCAACATCGCAAGCTCGGTCGCGCGCATATTGCTGCCCTTCCTCGCCGATGCGGTCCGCGACAAGGCGATCGGATCGCTGGTCGAGCAGATCGCGGCGCTGACCGGCAATTCGCCGGTGCCGGTGTTCAAGATCACCGGCCCGGGTGAGCTGCTCGACCTCGTGCGGACGCAGCTCGAGGCTAGCAGGCGCACGGGCATCGAGTACGAGGCCGCCGAGACATTCGAAGTCCGCGTCGTCGCCGATCAGACCGTGATCGAGACGCGGATTGCGGCATGGAGCGAACGTCTGGACGAGGCGCGCCGGTAACCTGCCATGGTGGAAGAAGTCAAGCACGAGCTGGTGATCATCCGCAGGCGCAGCGCCTTTGCGGAGGAGGCGCATCACGGCGGCGTCTGGAAGATCGCTTATGCGGACTTCATGACCGCAATGATGGCGTTCTTCCTGGTCATGTGGCTGCTCAATGCGCTGAACCAGGACCAGAAGCAGGTTGTCGCGAGCTATTTCAACCCGATCAAGCTTGCGGAGAATGCACCCGCCCCGAAGGGCCTCAAGGATCTCACCAAGAAGGAGCCGACGCAGTTCGAGGGCCAGGATGGCAAGCGTCAGCCGGCCGGGCCGAACGAAGAGCGTCGCGGCGACTCGCCGACGGCGGAGAAGCCGGCCTCCTTCGAAGAGAAGGTCCTGTTCCGCGATCCCTACGCAACGCTTACCGAGATCGCGAATAGCGCGAACCAGGCCTCGGGCCAGCGCCGTGCCGGCGCGCTAACGTCGGCCGAAGAAGACGGCCTCAAGGGCGGCGATGCCTACCGCGATCCGTTCGATCCCGGCTATTGGAAGCTGGCGCCGCAGACGTCCAAGGACGCGGATCGCTTCATCGACAGCGAGCCGAAGCCGAATGCATCCGCGCGCGACAGCGCGTCCGGGACAGGTCAGGGCGAGCCGCAGGCGCGCCGCGCCAAGCAGGACGATGCCGGCGGAAGCGTGGCTCCGAATGCGGACGCGTCGTCTGCAAGCCTGTCACCCCTGCTGCCACCAGGGCCTGTGCCATCGCAGGCTCAACGCGATGGGAGTGCCCAGGCGAATACGCAACCAGGCGCCCAGGCGAGCGCCGCGGCGCAGCCGAGCCCCAACGATGCAGCGAAGAATCTCGAAGCGCGCGAGGCGGCGCAGTCTCAGCAGCCGACCGTGAAGCAGCTTCAGTCCGCGATTGCGGATGCGCTATCGGACATCAAGGCCGGTGCGGGGCCGGTGGCCGAGGTGCGTCAAGTCGAGGAAGGCCTTCTGGTCAGCCTGACCGACGATGCGAGCTTCGGCATGTTCGCGGTCGGCTCGGCCGAGCCGCGGCCCGAGCTCATCCGCGTGATCGACAAGATCGGGCCGCTGCTGACGAAACGCCAGGATGTGATCATCGTGCGTGGCCACACCGATAATCGCGCGTACAAGTCGGAGAACTACGACAATTGGCGGCTGTCGACCGCTCGCGCTCAGATGGCCTACTACATGCTGGTTCGGTCCGGTGTCGATGCGCAACGGATCGAGCATGTCGAAGGCTACGCCGACCGGCGGCCGAAATTGCCGAACGATCCCGCGGCTGCACAGAACCGCCGGATCGAGATCCTGATCCGGGAGAAGCGCCCTTGATCAAGCCGCTCCTCCGTGCCGTGCTGCCGATGATGCTGTCGTTCACGACGGCTTACGCGTTTGCCGATCCGGCACCGTCCCCGGCATCGACCTCGGGCGAGCCCTATGAGCTCGTGCGCACGTTGCAGGCAGTGCAGGACGGCATTGCGCGTGGGGACACCGCGGCGCATGGCAGCCACATCGCGCTGATCCGGCAGGTCGGCGAAAAGTTCCTCGCCGCCGACGCGGGCGTGTGGAGCAACGCGCAGAACGGCCAGGCCGTCATCGTCTATTTGCTCAGCGGCGGCGGGCCGCAGGTCGTCCGAAAGTTGCCGCGCGATAAGCTGAACGTCGACGAGCGGCTGTTCAATGGTGCGCTGGCCTATGTCGAGGGACGCCAGGACGAAGCGCGCGAGCTGCTCAAGGACGTCAAGCCGCGCACGCTTCCATCGGGCCTGGGCGGGCAGGTCGCGCTGGTCCAGGGCGCGCTGTTCGCGCGCTCCGAGGCATCGCTCGCGATCGAGCGCCTGGACGACGCGCGCCTGCTCTTGCCAGGCACGCTCGTGGAGGAGGCGGCGCTGCGCCGCGAGATCCTGCTGGTCGGGCAGGCCGAGGATTTCGACAAGTTCGAGTTTCTGACGCTGGCCTATATCCGCCACTACCGCAACTCGGTCTACGCCGGGGACTTCTGGCAGCGCTTCTCCTCTGGCCTGACGCAATCGAGCCTCGCTCTCGACGAGCGCCGCTTTGCGCGGATCGTCACCCTGCTGGAGCAGATCGACCGCGCGAGCCGCCTCAAGCTCTATCTCGTGATCGCGCGTACCGCGATGGTGAATGGGCGGCTGGCCGTGTCCCGGCTTGCCGGCGAGCGCGCGCTGACACTCAGTGCCGATGCCTCGCCGGAACGCGAGCGCGCGCACTTCTTCCGCGGCGTCTCGCGGGCGCTCACCGACGAGTATGACGGTGGTGTCGCCGAGCTGAAAGCACTCGACCGCTCCAAGCTACCCGAGCGCGACGTCCCGTTGTTGAACGCAACGTTGCAGCTGGCACTCGATGTCCGCAAATCGTTCGCGGGCGGATCCGCCGTCGCCGACAAGCCTCCGGTCACGCCGGCGCGCCTCGATCTCGCCTCGTCGACCGCGACGCTCGCGCGCGCTCAGACAGAGCTCGGCGAACTCGAACGCCTCACCAGGGATCGCCGTCCATGACGAAACTCAGTGGAACCTCAGGCCAGGTCTTTTCGGGTCTCGCCGAAAGCCTCAACATGCGCGGCACGTCGCGCTCCGGCAAGACCGCCGGGACGAAATCGCCGGCAGATTCGTCGTTCAACGATCTGCTGCACACCGTCTCGAATCTCGCGAAAAAGGCGCTCAACGACGAGGGCAGCGATACGAGCGTGAAAGCCGGGTCGTTGCGAACGCGTCTTGCGCACCCAACCGGGAAGGACAAGACGACGGACGAGACGGTGCAGGAACGCACCGGGGCGGCTGACGAGTCAAAATCCAGTCACAAGGCTTCCGACGAAAAGACCGAGAAAGCGCCAGAGACGCAAGCTCCGGTCGACCACAGCGCGAAGGCGGATGTTTTGGACAGGCCGAGCATTCCCGCCATCGCCGGACAGGAGATCGCGGCCGTTCCGACGGTGAAGCCGCAGATCCAATCGCCGGCAGGCGACAAGAAGGATGCGCCCGCACGCGATGAGCGCGCATCCACGACGAAGCGTGAAGTTCAGGCGACAGGTATGGCGAGGATCGCCACCGCCGATCCCGCGCCGACAGCTACGGCTCCGACAGGTTCGCGGTCACAGGCCGTGGCATCGCCGACCGTAGCGGCCGCGCAGCAAGGCAGCGAAGCGTCCTCGAAGGCCATGCCCGCGACGCAGGGCTTCGAGGCCGTCACGGCCAATGTCGAACGCGCTGTCAAAGCCTCGGCGCGGGACGCACTGCCCGAAGCGACCAAGGTCACCGTGGTCCAGCAGGAGACCCATCTGCCGCCGACACAGTTCAGCGCCACGCAGCAGGTCGCCAACGCGGTCGTCGCCGAGCTGAAGGAATCGCCGGCTTCGACGGCATCCGCCGTCCCCGATCTCGCGACGTCGCAGACCAATGCGCCCGAGCCGCTCAAGATCCTCACGATCAATCTTGAGCCGCCGGCGCTCGGCAATGTCACCGTGCGCCTGCGCCTCGTCGGCTCGGAGGTCTCCGTTCACCTCGCGGCCACGCGCAAGGACACCAGCCAGATGCTGGATCAGCAGCGCGACTCGATCCGCGATCTCATGCAGTCGGCGGGCTATGTCGCCGACGTCGCGCCTGTCCAGCACGGTTCGCTGGACGGATTCCAGAGCGGCTCGGGGCAGTCGCAGCCGCAGCTCTCGGGCCAGCAACAGTCGTCGTCGCAGTCGCAAGGCTCGTTCAACGGCGCCAGCACGTCGTCGGGGCAATCGGATGGCGATGCGAGGCAGGCCCGGCAGGAGCGCCAGTCCAACCAGGAGACGCGTCATGACCAGGACGTGGGCCCGCAGATTCGCCGCGGCCCTGTTTATCTGTAACGCGGGCGCCGCCGCAGCGGCGACCGACAACGCACGGCCCTGCGAGCGCGAGATGGCGCGCGCATCGCAGCAGCACGGGATTCCGCTCGGCATTCTCTATGCCGTCGGCCTCACCGAGACCGGACGGCGCGGCGCGCTCTATCCTTACGCGCTCGGCGCCGACGGCCAGACCGTGTTCGCCAAGGACATGAACGATGCGATCGCGAATTTCGAGGCGATGCGCAGCAAGGGCATCAAGCTGATCGACCTCGGCTGCATGCAGATCAACCACTATTATCACGGCGACAAGTTCGCTTCGGTGCGCGCGATGTTCGATCCCGCCAAGAACGTCGAATACGCCGCACGCTTCCTGAAGGAGCTGAAGCAGCGCGAGGGCAGCTGGACCATGGCGGTCGCCCGCTACAACGCCGGCCCCAACAATCAGCCTGCGCAGAAGCGCTACGTCTGTCACATCGTCGCTCATCTGGTCTCGAGCGGCTTCGGCGCGTGGACCGACAAGGCGCGTTCCTTCTGTCAGCCGAAGACAACGTCATAACAAGAAGTTGTGCATGGTTCCAAACCATCAGCCCCGCGCAAGCAAGAACCCTCATTGTAACTGCACCCTACCAAAGGAGCCCAATCCATGAGCCTCTACGGCATTATGCGCACCGGCGTTTCCGGCATGTCTGCGCAGTCCAACAAGCTGTCGACGGTCTCGGACAATATCGCGAACGTCAACACCACCGGCTACAAGCGGGCTTCGACCGAATTCTCCTCCCTGATCCTGAAGAGCGGCTCGGGCAATTACGACTCCGGCGCGGTCGAGACGACCGTCCGTTACGCCATCAGCGACGCCGGGCATACGCAATTCACCACGTCGACCACGGACCTCGCCGTCCAGGGCAACGGATTCTTCGTGGTCTCGAACGCCGCCAACACGCAGCAGTTCCTGACGCGCGCCGGCTCGTTCGTGCCTGACAGCCAGGGCAATCTGGTCAACGCCGCCGGCTACTATCTTCTGGGTCAGCCCGGCCTCGTGACCAATTTTTCGCAGAACAGCCTGGCCGGCATGCAGATCGTCAACATCGCCCAGGTCTCGCAGGTGCCGGTGCCGTCGACGGCGGGGACGCTCACGACCGGCAATCTGGATCCGAAAGCGGCCGTCATTGCCGGCCCGCCCGGTCCGGCCTCTTACTCTTCGAAGAGCTCGATCGTGGCTTACAACAATATCGGCCAGGCCGTGACGCTCGACGTCTATATGTCCCATACCGCGACGGCCGCCGGCTCAGACACCTGGCAGATTCAGGTCTATGACTCCGCGACGGGTACCTCGCTTGCTCCCGCCACCACTTTCACCTTCGACACCACGGCGGCCGGAAAGGGTGCGCTGGCCGCGGCGAGCCCGACGGGCCTCACCGTGACCGTTCCCGGCGGCGCGCCGCTCGCCATGGATCTGTCGAACATGACGCAGGTCGGGACCGATTTCAGCTTCAAGGCAACCGTCAACGGCAGCGTTCCGTCGGCCATCGACAAGGTCGACGTCGACGAGGCGGGCCATGTGACGGCGGTCCTCAAGAACGGCCAGCAGCTGACGCTCTACACGCTCATGCTTGCCGACGTCGCGAGCCCTGACAATCTCACGCCCGAGCCGGGCAACGTCTATTCGACCAACGCGAATTCCGGCAACGCGCAGGCCGCGAATGCCGGCACCGGCGGGCTCGGTACGATCCAGAACGGCGCGCTGGAAGACTCCAACGTCGATCTCGCGGACGAGCTCACCGGGATGATCGAGGCGCAGCGCGGCTTCACCGCGAACTCGAAATCGTTCCAGACCGGTGCCGACCTGCTCGACGTCGTCGTCAACCTGAAGCGCTGAATTCTTCGGCGCTCATTCCGGGCAAGAGTCAATCATGTCCCTTACCGCTGCTCTCGACTCCGCTCGCGCCTCGCTCATGGCGTCCGGTATCCAGTCGTCGACCATCTCGCGCAACATCGCCGGCGCCAGCGCCGCCGGCTATTCGCGCAAGATCGCCGTTCTGGACAATTTGCCCAATGCCGGCGTCTATGTCGCGGCGATCCAGCGTGCCGCCAGCTCGGGTCTCTACAACAACGTCTTGATCGCGACCTCGTCGTCCGCCAAGCAGAGTGCGATCTATGACGGTCTTCAGACGATATCGGCCTCGACTGTGGACGATCCCGATCTCGGGCAGTCGCCGGCCGCCCAGCTCAGCAAGCTGAAGCAGGCGCTCCAGCAATATGCCAACGCCCCGGACAACACCACGCTGGCGCAGGCGGCGGTCACGTCCGCCAAGGACATGGCGACCGCGCTCAACCAGGCCACCAAGACCGTGCAGACGGTGCGCCAGGGTGCGGACGCCGATATGGCGACTTCGGTCACCAATATCAATCAGTTGCTCAGCCAGTTCGATAAGGTCAACACGGCGATCGTGAAGGGGACGATCACCGGTGACGACGTCACCGACTACCTGGATCAGCGCGACACCATCGTCTCGAAGCTGTCGGAGGAGGTCGGCGTCTCGATGACGCTTCGTGCCAACGGCGACGCGGCGCTGTACACCGACAGCGGCGTCGTTCTGTTCGACAAGACGGCGCGCTCGGTCAGCTTCGCGGCGACCAATATCTATACGGCTGGCACGACGGGCAATGCGGTCTATATCGACGGTGTCCCGGTCACCGGCGCCAATTCGGTGATGCCGATCAAGACCGGCAAGCTCGCGGGCCTTGCCCAGTTGCGCGACAACGCCACGGTCACGTATCAGAGCCAGCTCGACGAAGTCGCACGCGGCCTTGTCGAAGCCTTCAAGGAAGTCGACCAGTCCGGCGCGGCGCTGCCGGATGTGCCCGGCCTTTTCACCTATCCGGGTGCGCCGGCGATGCCGGCGAGCGCGACAGTCTCGGTCGGCCTGGCCGGCTTGATCAGTGTTGCCGCGTCGGTCGATCCGGCGCAGGGCGGCAACCCCAATCTGTTGCGCGATGGCGCGATCAGCGGCAATGTTGCATACCGATACAACACCGCCGGCAGCGGCGGCTACTCGACCCGGCTGCAGCAGCTCATCGGCAACATGGATGCGGCGCAGCCGTTCGATGCGACCACGCAAGGCAAGCCGATGGGCAGCTTGATCGACTTCGCGGCGTCATCGACGAGCTGGATCGAAAACCAGCGCAAGACCGCGGACGACAACGTCACCTACCAGAAAACGCTGCTCGACCGCAGCACCGCGGCGCTTTCGAACGTCAGCGGCGTCAACATGGACGACGAGATGTCCTTGATGCTTCAGGTCGAACGTACCTATTCGGCGTCGTCGAAGATCATCTCGACCGTCGACCAGATGTTGCAGAGCCTTCTGGCTGCCGTGGGGAACTAAGTCATGATGAGCGCCAACTATATCTCGACCTTGATGCTGTCTTCGTCGTTGAGGTCCTCGATCACGAACAACCAGGCTGCGCTGACCAAGGCCTCGAAGGAAGCCACCACCGGCCGCTTCGCCGATGTTGGCCTCGAACTCGGTGCCACGACGGGAAACGACGTCACGCTGCGGGCGGATTTCAGCTTCGCCGATCAGCTCGTCGATACCAACGGGCTCGTCTCGGGCCGCCTGGACACGACACAGAACCGGATCACCCAACTCAATACGACAGCAACGTCCTTCCTCAAGGACCTGATCGCGGCCCGCAGCACCGACGGCGGCGGGCGGATCATCCTGCCGCCTGCGTCGTCCAACCTCCAGGACCTGATCGGCGCGCTGAACGTCTCCTATAACGGTTCGTATCTCTTCTCGGGCATCAACACGCAGAACACGCCGATCACGGCTTACACCGCGGGCTCGGCCAGCAAGAACCAGGTCGACGCCGATTTCCTCGCGACCTTCGGCTTCTCGCAATCCTCGCCCAGCGTGAACACCATCACCCCGGCGCAGATGCAGACCTTCCTCGACACCACTTTCGATGCCGAGTTCGCGAGCCCGGCCTGGAACACCAACTGGTCATCGGCCACCGACCAGGTCATGCAAAGCCGTATCTCCACGACCGAGATCGCCGATACGTCAGTGAGCGCCAACCAGGCCGGCTTCCGCAAGCTCGCCGAGGCCTACACCATGATGGCGGATCTCGGGAATGCGAACCTGGACCAGGCGACGTTCCAGGTCGTCGTGGACAAGGCCATCGGGCTCGTCGGTAACGCCATCACGGACCTCGCTGCGCTCGGCGGCAGCGTCGGCACGGTCCAGCAGCGGGTCACCGGCGCCACCGACAAGCTCAAGACGCAGCAGGACATTCTGAACAAACAGATCGTCGGTATGGAGGCGGTCGACCCGACCGAGGCCTCGGTCCGGGTCAACACACTGCAGACGCAGATCCAGACGGCACTTGCGCTCACCTCGCAGCTTCAGAAGCTCAGCCTCGTCAATTATCTCTGAGCCCAGGTTCCTGGTTAGGCTCGCAACCTTTGTCTCATTGTTTGGTCTCCTGCGCAGAGTGGTTCCGATGACGTTTGAAGCCTATGGAGCGGTCGTCGACGATAGCGGCTATGAGGCGCGGGGCCGCGAGCGGCAGGCGCTCAGTCTCGGCATCGACCGGCTCGAGCGGCTCCAGGGAGGGCGCTTCAGCCGCGAGGACCAGGTCGAGAGCCTGCTCTATGTGCGGCGGCTGTGGACGATCTTCATCGAGGATCTGGCGCATCCGGAGAACGGCCTCCCCGAGAAGCTGCGCGCCGACATCATCTCGATCGGCTTGTGGGTCGTCAAGGAAGCCGACCGCCTGCGCGAGGAGAGGTCGAACGACGTGATGCAGCTCATCGAAATCAACCGCATGATCCGAGACGCGCTTTAATGAAAGTATCCTTGCGGGCGGGCGAACGCATTTACATTAACGGCGCGGTGCTGCGCGTGGACCGCAAGGTCTCCGTCGAGCTCGTCAACGACGTGATGTTCCTGCTCGAAGGGCAGGTCATGCAGGCTTCCGACGCCACCACGGCGATGCGGCAGCTCTACTTCATCGTCCAGCTCATGCTGATGAACCCGACGGATATCGGCGCGGCAGCGGCGCTCTATGGCGAGCATCATGCGTCCCTGCTCGCGGTTTGCGAGAGCCGCGAGATGCTCGACGGGCTCGCCGCGATCCACGAGCTGGTCGGAACGACACGTTATTTCGAGGCGCTCAAGCGGATCCGGGCGCTGTTTCCGGTGGAGGACGCCATCCTGGCCGGTCTCGCCGGCGCCACCACCGAGATTCCATTCGAGGCTGCCTGACAGCGGAGAGGCTACATGAACGTCACCAGCGCGACCGACAGCACCAGCAAGTCCAGTTCGACCAACTCCACCACGACCACGGCGAGCAACACCGTCGATTACAATACGTTTCTTCAGCTCCTCGTCGCCGAGATGAAGAACCAGGATCCGACCAATCCGATGGACACCTCGCAATATATGAGCCAGTTCGCCCAGCTCTCGACGGTCGAGCAGGCCATGCAGACCAATTCGAAGCTGGATGCGCTGCTGTCCTCGCAGTCGCTGTCACAGGCCAATGGGCTGATCGGGAAAACCGTCAGCTTCACCGACTCGACCGGGGCGACCTTCAGCGGCAAAGTCACTTCGATCTCGATCAACAGCGACGGCTCCATCGCGACGCTCGAGAACGGCACGAAGGTCGCGGTCGGACCCGGACTCACGATCAGCCAGTCATGAACGAGAGGGACGCCCTCGACATCGTCCAGGCGGCGATCTGGACCATCATCGTCGCCTCCGGCCCCGCCGTCGGCGCCGCGATGCTTGTCGGCACCGCCATTGCGCTGATCCAGGCGCTGACCCAGATCCAGGAGGTGACGCTGACCTTCGTTCCGAAGATCATCGTCATTCTCCTGGTCGTTGCCGTCTCCGGTTCCTTCATCGGCGCGCATCTCTCCACCTTCACCGAGCTGGTCTATTCGCGGATCGAGCACGGCTTCTGATCCGCGAGAGCTCCGGCCACCACCCCCGCGTAAGCTTTGCACGGCAGATTGGGGGTGGACCCTCTGCCGGTGACCCATGGCCGATACGTTAGCTGCTAGCCTGCCGACCCCGCGACGATTGGGGGCCGACGCGTTTTTCGCGGGCGGTATCGTGGCCATGCTCACGATCCTGTTTCTGCCCATACCGCCGATCCTGATCGACCTCGGACTTGCCATCTCGATCGCACTGTCGGCGCTGATCCTGATGGTTGCGCTGTGGATCCAGCGGCCGCTTGATTTTTCCGCGTTCCCGACCGTGCTGCTGATTGCGACGATCCTGCGCCTGGCGCTGAACGTCGCGACCACCCGTTTGATCCTGTCGCGCGGCGGGGAAGGCGAGCAGGCCGCGGGCCACGTCGTTGCCGGCTTCTCGAAATTCGTCATGGGCGGCGACTTCGTCATCGGCCTGATCATCTTCGCCATCCTGGTGACGGTGAACTTCGTCGTGATCACCAAGGGTGCAACGCGTATCGCCGAAGTCGGCGCCCGCTTCACGCTAGACGCCATCCCCGGCAAGCAGATGGCGATCGACGCCGATCTCTCCGCGGGCCTGATCGACGACAAGGAGGCGCAGCGCCGGCGCCGCGAGCTCGAAGAGGAAAGCGCGTTCTTCGGCGCCATGGACGGTGCCTCAAAATTCGTCCGCGGCGATGCCATTGCCGGCCTGATCATCACCGCGATCAACATCTTCGGTGGCATCATCATCGGCGTAACCCATCACGGCCTGACCCTGTCGCGCGCCGCCGACGTCTACACAAAACTCTCGGTCGGCGACGGTCTGGTATCGCAGATGCCGGCCCTGATCGTGTCCCTGTCGGCGGGCCTGCTGGTCTCGAAGGGCGGCACCAGGGGCTCGGCGGAGCAGGCCGTGCTACGGCAGCTCGGCGGCTATCCCCGCGCGGTATCTGCCGCCGCGCTGATGATGTTCGTGCTCGGCCTGATGCCGGGTCTGCCGATGGCGCCCTTTGTGCTGCTCGGCGGCGTCATGGCCTTCGTCGGCTATTCGCTGCCGAAGCAGCAGGCGGCCTTGAAGCAGAAGGAAGATGCGCGCAAGGCCGACGAGCGCGCCCAGGCCGAGGCCAAGGACTCCGTCAAGGAGTCGCTCAAGACCGCGGAGATCGAGCTGTCGCTCGGCGGTCATCTTTCGGTTCACATGCTGGGCTCGCGCACCGAGCTTGCGCACCGGGTCAGCAAGATCCGGAAGAAGTTCGCGAAGCAGTATGGTTTCGTGGTTCCCGAGATCAAGCTCAGCGACAACCTGTCGATCGATCCCAAGGGATACCAGATCAGGATCCACGACACGCGCGTCGCCCATGGCGAGCTCCGGCTCGGCGAGGTGCTGGTGCTCGTCGACAAGGACGGCAAGCCCGACGTGCCCGGCGAAGAGGTGATCGAACCCGCTTTCGGCATGAAGGCGCTGTGGGTGACGGAGGCGTTCACCGACGAGGTCAAGCGTCAGGGCTGCAAACCCGTGGACAATCTGTCGGTTCTGCTCACGCATCTGAGTGAAGTGCTCAGGGCAAATCTCGCGCAGCTGCTGTCGTACAAGGACATGCGCGGGCTGCTCGACCGTCTCGAACCCGAATACAAGCGCCTGGTCGAGGATCTCTGCCCGTCGCAGATCTCCTATTCGGGCCTGCTGGCGATCCTGAAGATCCTGCTGGCCGAGCGCGTGTCGATCCGAAACCTCCATCTGATCCTGGAGGCCATTGCCGAGATCGCACCCCATGTCCGGCGCTCCGAGCAGGTCGCAGAGCATGTGCGGACGCGCCTTGCCCAGCAGATTTGCGGCGACCTCTCCGACAACGGCGTGCTGAATGTCGTCCGCCTCGGCAATCGCTGGGACCTGGCGTTCCACCAGAGCCTGAAGCGCGACGCCAAGGGCGACGTCGTCGAGTTCGACGCCGACCCGCGCCTGATCGAGCAATTCGCGACCGAAGCCAGTGCCGCGATCCGCAAATTCACCGAGAACGGCACCAGCGTGGTTCTGGCGGTGACCCCCGAAGCCCGCCCCTATGTCCGGATGATCCTGGAGCGCGTGTTTCCGACCTTGCCGATCCTCTCGCATGTCGAGGTCGCCCGCAGTGCCGAGATCAGGGCGCTCGGAGCCGTCTCGTGATCGCCGGCCTTGCCGACAGCGTGCTGGTCACGTTCATCGTGTTCTGCCGCATCGGCGCCTGCCTGATGCTCGTGCCCGGCTATTCCAGCGTCAACGTTCCGGCCCAGGTCCGCCTGTTCGTCGCGCTGGTCACCACGTTTGCGCTGACGCCGATCCTGATCGCGGTCCTGAAACCTCTGACCGACAACGCCGCGCCGTTGAATCTCGCGCTCCTGATCTGCTCCGAGCTCGTGGTCGGCAGCGTCATCGGGCTCGGCGGGCGCGTGTTCTTCCTCGCGCTCCAGACCATGGCGACCGTGATGGCGAGCGCGATCGGGCTGAGCAACATCCCGGGAACGCCGGTCGGCGACACCGATCCGGCGCCGGCCCTGGTGCCGCTGATCATGGCCGCCGTCACCACGCTGTTCTTCATGACCGATCAGCACTGGCAGGTCCTGCGCGGGCTGATGAACTCCTACGACGTCTGGCAGCCCGGCAACAGGATCGGCGGCAGCATGGCGCTCGACCAGCTCGTCGGCCGCCTGTCCGAGGCGTTCGTGCTGACGCTGCGGATCACGAGCCCCTTCATCGTCTACTCGGTCATCGTCAACCTCGCGGTCGGCCTGATCAACAAGCTGACGCCGGCGATTCCGGTCTATTTCATCTCGGTGCCCTTCGTGCTGTTCGGCGGCTTCCTGCTGCTCTACCTCACCAGCGACGAGCTCTTGACGCAGTTCATGCTCGGCGTCTCGTCGTGGCTGGCGGAGTGATCGGTCATGAATTCGCGCGCGGACAAGCTCGGCCGGATGGTCTCGCTGGTGAAGCTTCAACTCCGGCTGTCCGAATGGCAGCTGGCGCATCTGAGGCAGCAGGAGCGCAGCTTGCAGGACGAGCAGGAATGGCTGGTGGGGACCCTCAACGAGGGGAAGCCGCCGGCGGGGTCGTCGAGCGAATCGATCGCGCGGCGCCTGAACAGGACGAGCGTCGATGCGCGCGCGGTCCAGGCGCAGGCGTCGCAGCAGCTCGACCAGGTCCGCTCGGAGAGCCGCCGTGTGAAACAGCTCGAGCAGGTCGCGAAGGCCGCGCTCGCGGACAAGCTTCGCGACGCGGAAGCGCGCTCGCTCGAAGAGATGATGGGAATGAGCCCCGCCGTGCGCGACTGGACGCCACGGCCAGCCAGCCGGAACAAGACATGATCGTGACAGCGACACCCGACCTCGTTCTCGATGTTCTCGAGGCCGCCGATCCCGTGGCGCAGCGCGCGGCGACGGCGAAGCTCGATGCGCTGAAATCATCGAACGCCGATTTCGCCGCCACGATGGACGCGGAGGTCGGCAAGGCCAAGGCGGCGACTGCCGATCAATCCGTGGCGAAGGTGGCCGAGGCGCAGTCGACGGCTGTGAACGGACCGCCCGTGCAGGTGATCAAGGCGCCCGCATCCGGCGAGGTGTACCGGAAGTTCGAGGCGTTCATTCTCCAGACCTTCGTCGAGACGATGCTGCCGAAGGAGTCGGAGGAGGTCTTTGGCAAGGGCACGGCCGGCGGCGTCTGGAAGTCGATGCTGGCGGAGCAGCTCGGTGCTCAGCTGGCAAAGGGCAAGGGCATTGGCATTGCCAAGCAGCTCGCCGCTGCTCAGCCAGCGGGGCCTGACGTTACGGGGAAGGCCGGATCGTGATCCGGGAATGGGTGACAGAAGTTGAGGGGTGAATTTCCTATGCAGGCACAAGAAGGCGCGGCGGCCCTGGTGGTGGAGCAGCCGGTCATGGACACCGAGGCGATGACGATGGAAGTTGCGTCGGGCGATGCACTATTGCCCGCGCTGCTGCCGAATGTCGGCAATGACGTGGTCAACGACGGCACTGACGAGGCGAGATCGGACGAGGTGCGCGGCTTGTTGTCTGCAATCCGCCGGCTCGAGAACATCGTCGAAGAAGAGACGGTCGCGCTCGCTACGGGCCAGAAGATCGATTTCGACGATTTCAGCGCCCGGAAGAGCCGGAGCATGCTCGAATTCGTCCGCCTGATGCGGGCACGGATGCATCTCGGCAGCGAGGTCGAGATCACCGAGGAGATCCAGCGGTTGCGCGAGAAGCTCGAGCGAAACCGTTCCATCCTCGAAATGCATTACGATGCGGTGCGCGAGGTCGCGACCATCATCGTCAAGGCGATCAAGGATGCCGAGTCCGACGGCACCTATACCGGCCGCACAGCACGGGACGGAAAATGATCAGACTCGTGCTGGCCGGGCTCTGGGTTTGCATCCTCACGGCGGGCACGAGCTATGCCGTGGCCTATTGGAAGGAGAACGGCAGCCTGCTGCCGGCAAAGGAGGAGTATCTCGACGGCCTCCAATACCAGAAGACGCGGGCGCTCAGCGTGCCCATGGTCGAGGGCGGCAACGTGCAGGGCTACATCGTGGCGCGCTTCGTCTACACCGTTGAGGCGCGGACCATGCACCAGCTCAACGTCCCGCCGGAGCCGTTCGTCGTCGACGAGGCTTTCCGCAGGATCTATGCCGACGACCGCCTCGATTTCAGGAAGCTCGCCCGTTACGACCTCTCCATTCTCACGACGGCCATCAAGCAGCGCGTCAACGAGCGGATGCAGGCCGACATTGTCCAGGACGTCCTGGTCGAGGACTTCAACTACGTTTCGAAGGAAGAATTCCAGAAGCAGTAGCGTTTTCGTGCGAGCTGGATACCGGCTCGTGCAAGAAAGCGCGCCGGAGCTGAGATCCAGAGCCCGATTCCGATTCCATCCAGGCGGGGCTTCGGCGCGCGTGATCGTTTCGGGAGGATCTGGCCTGAGTAGCAAATCGACGCCCGTGCCGCGGCGCCTGCGTCGCGGGGCCCGCCGTCTGCTCCACCGTTTCTATCGCTGAAAGTGCAACGGCCTCTGCGAAGGGTACTCCGCAGAGGCCGTTGTCGGTTTCGTGGCGTTGCCCTGCCGCGTCAGTTTCCGGCCGGGTACGCCGCCGGGGCGGCATGTGCCCTGTTCAGGAGGATGCCGACCTCGTCCAGTTCCTGCATCGGCACGTCGATGGCGGTCGTCTCGCCGGCCGGAATGTCGAGGCGGTATCCGACGTAGCGCCGGGCCACGATCGCGTCGAAGCCGAGGCGGTCGCGGAGTTTCTTGCGCAGCTTGCTGACGTGGCTCTCGATCACGCTCTCGTCGAAGGTCGACTCGAAGATGCCGTAGACCGCGTTGAAGATCTGCGTCTTGGTGATCCACTTGCCGTGGTTGCTGACCATATATTCGAGAATGCGCAGCTCGCGGCGGGGCAGGGTGAGGGCGTGGCCCGCGATCTCGGGGTCACGTCCGTTGAAGAAGACCTGGATCCTGGTCTCGCAGGGCCTCGGCAGCTCGCCCACCCGGCGGCGCGCGATTGCGGCCGTTCGGGCGAGGATCTCGCGCAGGTGAATCGGCACATGAACGACGTCGTCGACGCCCGATTCGAACAGCTCAAGCGTGTTCTTGAGCATCTTCTGGCCGCTCATGGCGATGATGGGAGCCGAGGAGCGCTTGCGCATCGCCCGCGGCAGGCTTCCACGGGCGTCGCAATCCCCGAGGAGGAAGGCGTCGACCGCAGCCAGATCCGATTCACTCGCAGATTGCAGCCAGTCCCAGAATTCTCCGGAGGAGAAGCCGATCGACGATACACCTTCGCGAACGAGCCCTCCGACGTAGCTGTTCGTGACGCTCTCGCGATCATCAACGATGATATACATAGTCTTTCGCCCCTGTTTCGCACTTGTTGCGGCCGGTTGGTTGTTGTGATGCCCGGCTCGGCAATGATGCTGTTTGACGACATTCCTTCCCGCGAACCGTTGTTATGGTTTCGATATTCGCGGGCAGCCCTACGCATTCAGTGCCTGCGTGTGCAGGCCTGCTACTTCGACTCGATACTGAACGCTTACTGCGTGAGGCCCGGCGGGTGTCTTACGGATCACCCCGCGGAGCGGATTGAGACAGCGACCTAGAACAGTTGCGCCAAGTTGCCTATCAGGTCCGAACGCCACTGAACTGTGTCGATCTCCTCGCCAACTGGCGAGAATCACTTGGTAGGACCGTAACAATTGCCGATTTCCGATCAAGCGCGCGGAACAAAGCGATTGCTACACGTGCTTGATGCTAATGATTTGTTTCGGGTTGTTTCTTTGTATATCTGACCGCATCAGTTGATTTGATATCCGAACTAGTTTTGCACCGTAGCGTTTCTAAGGTTCCGCATCCCCGTACAATCACAGCTGTTTTATCGGGTGCTGCGGGTCACGCGCATGGAGGGGTTTTCAACCCCGGATTGACTCTCCCGCTCATGTTTCCACATGCGACAATTCGACTCATGTACGGCGAGGCGACTCCAGCTTGGCGAAATCTTGGCGAGTGTGTGTCTTTCGAGTCGCACTCTCGCCACGTGCATGACGCTTTTGACTCATGTGACGTCGCATCGCGCGCGATGAAAAGTTTTCGTTGCGCACGTTTCAGGCAAGCTTCGGCAAATAACTTCACCGTTCGATAGATCGAACCGAACGGAGCATTTTCACATGTTGTCCGATGGACAAGCTCGCCCCAACGCGACCGCTGATGTTTCCGCGGCGGCGAAGCCGGCTCCGGAAGCGCGCGATGCAAACACGACACAGACGGCCAAGCCCGCTGCAAATGCAAAGCGTGTGGCGGCTGCGGCGAACGACGAAACTCTGGCGAAAGAGGCGCTCGAGGGGCTGAAGCGTATTCGCGCCAAGGCGCGCCTCGACAAGATGGCGATACCGAAGCCTGCACCAGTTGTAATCAAGCCGGCGGTAATCGTCGCCAAGCCGCCGCCGCCGCGTCCGACATGGGTTGTGCCGCTCGCAACCCTGGCGGTCGCCGCGATCCTGGTGGTCTGCGCCTGCACCGGCGTGATTGCTTATCTCACCACGCAGCCCGCCCAGAGCAACGTTGCCGCCAATACGGAGATCAGGAATCTGCGCGAGACTGTCGCGCAGCTGCGCAAGCAGGTCTCGGGCGTGTCCGAAAATCTCGACGGCCTGCGCACCGCGGTCGATCAGTCGAGCAAGGCGACCAATGACCGCTTCGGCAGGTTCGGCGAGAACCTGGATCGTATCGAGCGTGTGAGCTCATCCTCGACGGTGAAGCTCGACAAGCTTGCGCAGGCTCAAGCCCAGGCCCAGGTCCAAGCCCAGGCGCCGACGACCGTTGCTGTGCAACCGCCGTCGCAGACGATGCCGATGATGGCCTCGGTTGCTGCGCCCGAGATCACCGGCTCGGTGGCCCCGTCCGCGCCGCGCAAGGCGATCAAGGGCTGGTCCGTCCGTCAGGCCTATGAGGGGATTGCGATCCTGCAAAGTCCGAACGGCGTCATCGAGGCCGTGCTGGGACAGCAGGTGCCCGGCCTTGGCCGCATCGAGGAAATCAGGAACGAGAACGGCCGTCTGGTGGTGGAGTCCAGCGGCGGTGTCATCTACTCGTCACGCAAGGCAACGCCGTGATCGAAGGCCGTCTTCTATTGGCGGTGATGCTCGAAGCTGGTGCATAGCAGATCGATTTCCGCCTCCGCGATCGGTGCGCGAAACAGGCGGCAGCTGAACTCGGCGGCCGCCTTGCCGTCCGTGCCGGCGCGATCCTCGCGCAGGAAGATGCATCGTTTGCAAACGTCGGTATGGTGCCGCTGCTCGGCCGCGTCTGCCTGATCGAGCACATGCCGGAGCGTGTCGCGAAAGCGGATCTTGGTTTCGTCGTCGAGGACGGCGATCGGCTCGAGGAGAACGCTGATGGGGTCGCGCACCAGGAACTTCTTGCCCTGCTGTGTCACGCTCAGCGTCACCGATCGCTTGTCCGTGGCCGAGCGCTTTCGCTCCAGATATCCGAGCCGCTCGAGCTCGCCGATGATGAAAGAGGCGGTGCCGCGCGTGGTGCCGACATAGCTCGCGAGCGCCGAGGGCGTCCGCGAGAAACGGTTGGCGCGGGAGAGAAAGCGCAGGGCCATCCATTCGCGGTCGCGCAAGCCATGCTTGGTGCCTTCGAACCACAGGATGCGGGCCATCTGCCCCAACAACTCAATCGCTTCACGAGCTAAAATCATTTCAAGTCCGGATCGGATAAAGCTTTATTCAATTGCGTCTTTGGTCGCGCAATCTGGGAGGGCGAGAATGAATCTTGTCGAGCGATCCTTCGCTCGAAGAGGACGACGAACCGCGCTTGGTAGACGCTTCTCCGTTCTGGAGATGGAGGTTTCGAACGTGGAACTAGAGCGTCACACAGAAAGTTCGAGTAAATCGTACGGCTCAACTCTTCGGAAAATTTCAGTCAAATGACCGAGTTTTTCCCGCAGGATTCCGGTCTCGTGCCGCGTGTGAGCAACATGATGTGTCGCCACGGCCACTGCGGAGCCCATTTGTTGCCACAGGACGTTTCGAATCGCGGGCACCGCCGGAGCGTCTGCAACTCGTGGCAGCGAAAACGGTGGTGAGAGAACCACCATTCGCAGTTAATGGATGTTGCGCTGCAATGCAGCCAGACGGTTAAATCCGAAATACGTTCGGCCTACGCGCCGAATTCGCTTCATGTGTTTCCAACGCGGGCCTTCGCCATTGCTGGTCGGCAACGGCCTTTGGATCGTAGAGACAAGCCAGAAGGGCGGCGCGCTCGCAGGCTGGTGATTTGCGTTTCGCCGGCAACTATCGGCGAATGCGCCGCCCGAACGATCAGGGCCAGGAATCAGGAAGGATAGACCGATGAGCTTCGAAACCACCATGACATCCGACGTCGTCGGGCTGACGAAAGTCGCGCCGGTCTCGCGTCGCGGATTCATGAGCGCGACGGCGGCGGTCGCTGCCGGCTACACGCTTGCGGCCGGGCCGGTCCGCGCCGAGGTGATCGCGACCGACACCAGCGGCCTCCAGGCTGGCGATGCCAGGATCAAGGTCGGCTCCGAGGAGATGCCCGCCTATTTCGCCCGTCCGGCCGGCAACACCAGGGCGCCGGTGATCATCGTGGCGATGGAGATTTTCGGCCTGCACGAATACATCAAGGACGTGACGCGGCGTCTGGCCAAGCTTGGCGCGTTCGCGGTCGCGCCCGATTATTACTTCCGCAAGGGCACTGACCTCACCAAGGTCGCGGACATCAAGGATCTGCTGCCGATCGTCAATTCGAAACCGGACGCGGAGCTGCTGTCCGATCTCGACACGACAGTGGCATGGGCAGGATCGCAAGGCGGCGACACCGCCAAGCTCGGCATCGTCGGCTTCTGCCGGGGCGGGCGCACCGTGTGGGAATATGCCGCCCACGGCGGCACCCTCAAGGCGGGCGTTGCGTTCTACGGCACGGTGGTCGATCCCGCCAATCCGCTGTGGCCGAAGAGCCCGATGCAGCTCGCGCCCGAGATGAAGGCGCCGGTGCTCGGCCTCTATGGCGGCGCCGATACCGGCATTCCCGTCGCTCAGGTCGAGCAGCTCAAGGCCGCGCTCGAGCAGAACAAGAAGACGGCCGAATTCAAGATCTATCCGGAGGCGCCGCACGGCTTCCATGCCGACTACCGCGGCAGCTACCGCAAGGATGCGGCGGAAGATGCCTGGAAGCAGGCCCAGGCCTGGTTCAAGAAATATGGCGTGTTGAGCTGACGCCGAATCTCAAGAGGGCGGCCTTAATGGCCGCCCTCCTTGTATCAAGTTGCGGTCTCACTTCGTCATCGCGCCATAGACGATGTCCTGCGTTGAGCGGCATCTGCCCGAAGCGGATGTCGTCGCCGATCGTCGCGAACGAGCAGGCGCCGCCGCAATCGACCGTCGGCGCGACGCCGTCAGGATCGCCTATCGTCCTTCGCCGGCCCGCCACAGCGCGTCCAGGCCGTGCCGGTAGGTCGGATGGGCAAGCGTGACACCGAGCTCGCGCTTCAGTTTCGCGTTGGCGACGCGGGCGCTGCTGGCGTAGAAGCTGCGCGCCATCGCCGACATCTCCGCAGTCTCGAACGGCTCTTCGGCCGGCGGTACAACACCCATCAGTTTCGCGGCATAGGCGATCACGTCCTGCGGCGGCGTCGGCTCGTCGTCACAGACGTTCCAGGTGCCGCCGCCACGGTGTTTCACCGCGGCCATGATCGCGCTTGCGATATCGTCGACATGGATGCGGTTGAAGACCTGCCCGGGCTTGATGATGCGCCGGCCGGTCCCCGCCCGCAGCGTCACCAGCGCGTTGCGCCCGGGGCCGTAGATGCCGGCAAGCCGCAGGATCGCGGCATCGCCGCGCGTCGTGTCGGTCCAGGCCTGCTCGGCGACGACCCGCATACGCGTGCGGTCGAGTGTGGCCTGCGGTGGCGTGCTCTCGTCGACCCATCCGCCCGCGTGATCGCCGTACACGCCGATGGTGGAGAGATAGACCACCTTGCGGCGGCCCGTCGCCAGCATGTCGCCGAAGGCCGCGATGGCAGGGTCGCCGGTGCTGCCAGGCGGGATCGAGATGAGAAGGACATCGGCCTCGCCGATACGTTCGACCGTCTCGCGTGCTGGACTGCTTCCGGAAAAGGCATGGAGTTCGATGCCGGCAAGGTCATCCCGCGTTCCGGGATCGCGCACGGTGCCGGCGATATGCGAGAAGCTGCCGCCGAATTGGCGGACGAAGTGCCGGGCACTGTAGCCGAGGCCAAGGATGAAGAGCCGCATGCGCCTGCCGTGCTGGTCGGAGTTCCCGGTCGCGCTAGCTGCGCGCCCTTTGCTCATAAGAGATTTTTGGGTCCGGCAAAAGATATTGCAATTTTACTCGCCCACCAATGCAGGCGATGCTCGCCTATGACAGGAGCGTCAGGAGGGGCATCCTTCATGCAGGCAGAAGCGCCAGCTTTAGCGCCCGGCGATGCTGTCGAACTGATCCAGCGTGCCGCCGCGTTGATCTTCGATGTCGACGGTACGCTGGCCGAAACCGAGGAACTGCATCGGCGGGCCTTCAACCACGCTTTCGCCCGCCACGGTCTCGACTGGCATTGGGACCGCGCCGTCTACAAGAATCTGCTGCGGGTGACGGGTGGCAAGGAGCGCGTCCGCGCCTATCATGAAAGGCTGTGGATCGCCTCGCCATTGTCGGATGCGAGCATCGCAGAGCTCCATCGCGTCAAGACCTTGCATTACGCCGAGTTGATCGAGACCGGCTGCTGTCCGCTGCGGCCGGGCGTGGCGGATCTGCTCGCTGCGGCCAAGGCGCGCGGCCAGCGGCTTGCGATCGCGACCACCACCTCGCACGGCAATATCGATGCGCTGCTATCGCAAGCGCTGGGGAGCCGCTGGGCCGCGGATTTCGATGCGGTCGTCGCCGGCGACGACGTCCGGCACAAGAAACCCGCGCCGGATGTCTATCTCGAAACCCTGGCGCGGCTGAAGCTGGAGGCTTCAGACTGCGTCGCGATCGAGGATTCCGCCAATGGCCTGATCGCGGCCTCGCGGGCGAACATTCCGGTGCTCATCACGCGCAGCATGTTCTTCCGGGACGATGATTTCAGCGATGCACGGTTCGTGCTGGATGATCTGTCGGAACTCGGGGGCTCAAAACAAAAAACTGAAAAACAACCCCATGCACAGTAGAAAGCGCCGGCCGGCCCGCCGCGGTCAGTGGACCCGGTGGCTCGGGCTATCGTCTTCAGCCTGCTCGACAATCTGCGCGATCGGGCTCGACTGGTGATGCACCAGGCGCCAGCCGTCGCCAACGCGCCGAAAATGGTTGGCTGCGGCCAAAGCGGTGCCGTCGACGATCTCGATGCAGAGCACGCGGGCGCTGTCGCCGTCGACGATGGCCTGCGGTTCGGCGCAAGCGATCTGTGGCCGCTCCGGATTTTGCAGGATGTCGCGCCAGCTGCCGATCACGGTGGCGCGGCCGATGATGGCCGGCCAGCCGGGATGGATGCAGGAAATGGCGTCGTCATCCGCCCACATCCGCTCCATTTCGTTGAAGTCGCCCGTTGAAAAGGCGGCGTAGAAGGCCGCGTTCGCGGCGATGACCTTGTTGTCCTTTGCCATCGCTCTCGGGTGAGCCAATGACAGGCAAAAATCAAGCGCGACTTCCGATCGATTTTGCGTTCGACTTTGACCGCAGTGCAGCATTGCCTGCTTTGTGATCACGCCGAGACGTGCGTCTCCACGGCCCGCCGCGCGCCGTCCTTATAAAGACGGCCGAGTGCGGAGGTCACGGCCTCGCGCAGGCGCGGATCGGCGCCGAATGGACCGAACACTTTTTCCACGCCAAGCAATTTGGGCGCGAGCTTCTCGGCGACGGGACCGGCCTCGCGCGCCAGCGCGGCGAACTCGGCGGCGAGCGGATCGCGCACGTCGATCGCGCGGCCCTGCTCGTCGAGCGCGGTGACGTAGCGCATCCAGCCGGCCACGGCGAGCGCATGCGTCGCGATCGGCAGGTTCTTGGCGAGGCGATCCTGCATCGCGCCGAGCAGGCGCTGCGGCAGCTTTTGCGACCCGTCCATCGCGATCTGCCAGGTGCGGTGATGCAACGCCGGATTGGCGAAGCGCTTGAGCAGCGAAGCACGGTAGGCGGAAAGATCAGTGCCAGCAGGCATCGTCAGCGTCACCGCGGCCTCTTCCATCACCTGCGCGGCGAGACGGGCGAAATGCGGATCCTGCATGGTGCCGGCGATGGTCTCGTAGCCTGAGAGATAGCCGAGATAGGCCAGCGCGGAATGGCTGGCGTTGAGCAGCCGCAGCTTCATCAGCTCGAACGGCTTGACGTCGGTGACGAGCTCGACGCCCGCGGCGGCGAGATCGGGCCGGCCTGCCGTAAACCGGTCCTCGACCACCCATTGCGTGAAGGGTTCGGTCATGACCGGCCAGGCGTCGCGCAGGCCGAGAGCGGTCGAGACCGCATCGCGGTCCGCGTCCGTCGTCTCCGGCACGATGCGGTCGACCATGGTCGAGGGGAAGGCGGCCGTCTCGGCAATCCACTTGCCGAGATCCCTGGACCGAAGCGCAGCGAACTGCGCCACGATCCGCTGCACCGTGTGGCCGTTGGCGGCGAGGTTGTCGCAGCACAGCACGGTGAAGGGCGGAAGTCCCTGTGCGCGCCGGCGCGCCAGCGCGGCCACGATGAAGCCCGGCGCCGAGCGCGGCGCGTCGAGATTGTTGAGATCGTGCACGACATCGGCATGCCGCTCGTCGAGGTCGCCGGTCTGCGGCGTGTGGCAATAGCCCTTCTCGGTGACCGTCAGCGAGACGATGCGGATGGACGGATCGGCCATCCGCTCGACCAGCGCTGCCGGATTCTCGCGCGCGACGACGCTGTCGAGCAGCGCGCCGATCACGCGGTGCTCGGTGCCTTCCGCGGCACGTACGGCGACCGTATAGAGATGATCCTGTGGAGAGAGGGCGTTGCGCGTATCCGGGCTGCGCAGGCTCGCGCCGACGATGCCCCATGACGCGGCGCCGGTGGCGAGGCAGTCGTCGATGACGACCGCCTGATGGGCGCGATGAAACGCGCCGAGGCCGAGATGCACGATACCGGGCGTAACGCGCGACCGGTCATAGGCCGGGCGACGGATAGCCGGCGGCAACCGGTCGAGATTGGCGCGGCCAAGGCGCATGGACGTCTCCCCTTGCTTTGCTGCTGCTTGACATGGCGCCTGTCCTCGGTCAATGCTTCGGTCAATTGGTAAGACCAATTTTCCAAAATTGGCGGGCCGCCGGGGGTGCCTCCCCTGCGAGACCCTTTCGGGGAGGACCAGCGTGCCGCTGGAAGCTGTGGAGGCGAGACGGCTTTATCGCCAGGTCGCCGATCAATTGCGAAGCCTGATCGACAGCGGCGAGTACGCGGTCGGCAGCCGCTTGCCGACCGAGCGTGAGCTCGCCGAGCAGCTCAAGATCTCGCGCCCGACGGTGCGCGAAGCCCTGATTGCGCTCGAGGTGGAGGGTCGCGTCCGCATCCGGGTCGGTTCCGGCATCTACGTGACCGAGCCCGCGGATGCCGCGCCCGCGCTTCCGGCCTCCGGCATCGAAGGTCCGTTCGAGCTGCTGCGCGCCCGCGAATTCCTCGAAAGCGCCATCGCCGAGCAGGCCGCGCGTGTGGCGACGAAGGACGACGTCGCGCGCATCGATGCCTCCCTTGTCGCGATGGAGAATGTCGAGCATCCCGGCGAAGCCTCGATGGTGCACGACCGCGCCTTCCATGTCGCGATCGCCGGAAGTCTCGGCAATGCCGTTCTGGTGCGCGTGGTCGGTGAGCTGTTCGACCAGCGTCTCAATCCCTATTTCGCGCAGCTTGCGCATTATTTCGAGAGCCCGGGCACCTGGCGCACGGCGCTCGACGAGCATCGCGCCGTGCGTGATGCGATTGCGGCGCGCGATCCGGACGCCGCGCGCGAGGCCATGCGCACTCATCTGGCGCGTTCCCAGGAGCGCTTTGCACAGAACTTCGGTGCCGAGAACGCGGCGGGATCGTCTTCCGGGCGCAGCCGCACGGAGCGATCGCCGGCCAAGCCGTCAAAACCGAAACCTGCACCGAAGAAGCGGGCTGCGAGCAGCGGCGCACGGCGGCGATGAGATTGAGCGGCCCGTATCCACTTCGGGACGGGTGAACAAGAAGCAGACTTTAGTCAGTGGAGGATAAGTCAGTGTTGAAGAAGATGACGATGGTGCTCGCGACGTCGGTCGCGGCAATGTTCGCGGCGACCAATCCCGGCATGGCGCAGACCAAGCTCAAATGGGCCCATGTCTACGAGACGTCGGAGCCGTTCCACACCGCGTCGGTCTGGGCCGCGCAGGAGATCGGCAAGCGCACCAACGGGCGCTATTCGGTCGACGTCTATCCGGCCTCGCAGCTCGGCAAGGAGGCCGACATCAACCAGGGCCTTTCGCTCGGCTCTGTCGACATCATCATCTCCGGCTCGAGCTTCGCGGCCAAGAGCTTTCCGCCGATCGGCGTGACCTATTATCCCTATACGTTCCGCGATGCCGATCATCTCCTCGCCTACACCAAGAGCGATATCTTCAAGGAACTCGCCAAGGGCTATGAGGACAAGAGCGGCCACCACATCGTCGCGGTGACCTATTACGGCGTGCGCCAGACCTCGTCGAACAAGCCGATCAAGACCTGCGCCGACCTCAAGGGTCTGAAGATGCGCGTGCCCGACGTTCCGGCTTACCTTGCGATGCCGCGTGCCTGCGGCGCCAACACCGCGCCGATCGCGTTCGCCGAAGTCTATCTCGCGCTCCAGAACGGCACCGTCGAGGCGCAGGAGAATCCGCTGACGACGATCGAAGCCAAGAAGTTCTACGAGGTGCAGAAGCACATCGTGCTGACCGGTCATATCGTCGACCATCTCAACACCGTGGTGGCGGGCGCGCTCTGGAAGAAGCTCAGCGACGAGGACAAGAAGATCTTCACCGACGTCGCACAGGAGGCCGCTGCCAAGGCGACCGGCGAGATCAAGCAGAACGAAGCCAAGCTGGTGTCCTTCTTCAAGGAGAAGGGCCTGACCGTGACCGAGGTCGACAAGAACGAGTTCCGCGACACCGTGCTGAAGAACGTCGCGTTCGAGACGTTCGGCTATCGCAAGGCCGACTGGGAACGCATCCAGGCAGTGAAGTGACGACGTAGTCGTCATCCCGGGGCGGTCCGTAGGACCGAGCCCGGGATCTCGAGGTTCCGGGTCTGGTGCTAAGGCACCATCCCGGAACGACGGAGCCAGTTTGAGGAGTAACCCATGTCCACCGCCGAAGTGCACCGGCAGATCACCGGGGATGAAATCGCCCATACCTTCGAGGAGGAGGCGACGCCGAAGGTCGATCTCGGCGTCTACGCTTTCGAGGACTGGGTGGCGCTGGCGATCTTCTGGGTGATGGCGCTCGCCGTCTTCCTCCAGTTCTTCACCCGCTACGTGCTCAACGACAGCTATGCCTGGACCGAGGAGATCGCGACCTACTGCCTGATCGGCGTGGTCTTCATCGGCTCATCGATGTGCGTACGGCTGTCGCGGCATATCCAGGTCGACCTCATCTACCGCTATCTGCCGCAACCCGTGGGGCGCGCGCTGTCGACGGCGATCGACCTGATCCGGATCGCCTTCTTCGGCTACGCCATCAAGCTGGTCTGGGTCTACATCCAGATCATCGGCGATGAGTCCATGACCACGATCAATCTTCCCAAGGACTACGTCTATTACGCCGTGCTGCTCGGCTTCGTGCTGATGTTCGCACGCTCGGTGCAGGTCGCGGTGCAGAACTGGCGGCAAGGCTACTCGGTCCTCGAACGCCCCGGCGCCTACGACGGATCGGAAGGATAACATCATGCTGCTGTTGCTTGGAGGCTTTCTCATTCTGATGCTGCTCGGCGTTCCCGTGGCGATTGCCATGGCTGCGTCGTCGCTGCTCTACATCCTGGTCAGCGGCGTGACGCCCGACGTCACGCTGGCGCAGCGCATGATCGCGGGCGTCGAGAGCTTTCCGTTGCTCGCCGTGCCGTTCTTCATCCTGGCCGGCAATCTCATGAACATCGCCGGCGTCACCGGCCGCATCTACAAGTTCGCGGTCGCGCTGGTCGGCTGGATGCGCGGCGGCCTCGGCCACGTCAACATCATCGGCTCGGTGATCTTCTCCGGTATGTCCGGCACCGCGATCGCGGACGCCGCCGGGCTCGGCACCATCGAGATCAAGGCGATGAAGGACCACGGCTACTCCACCGAGTTCTCGGTCGGAGTCACCGCGGCGTCGGCGACGCTCGGGCCGATCATCCCGCCGTCGCTGCCCTTCGTGATCTATGGCATGATGGCCAACGTCTCGATCGGCGCACTGTTCCTGGGCGGCGTCATTCCCGGCATCGTCCTGACGTTGTTCATGATGGCCACCGTCACCTACTTTGCGCACAAGAACAAATGGGGCAGCGATACACCGTTCTCCTGGCCGCAGCTCGGCTCGGCCGGCCTCGAGATCCTCATCGTGCTGGCGTTCCCGCTTTCGATCTGGCTGATGGTGCTTGCCGGCATGTCGGTCAACATGGCTGTGGTCATCGGTCTCGGCACGCTGCTCGCGATCGACTGGTATTTCGACTTCTCGGCGGTGATGGCGCTGATGGCGCCGGTGATCCTGATCGGTGGCATGACGCTCGGCTGGTTCACGCCGACCGAAGCCGCGGTTGCCGCGGTGATCTGGTCGCTGTTCCTCGGTCTCGTGCGCTACCGCACCATGACGCTGAAGACGGTCGCGAAGGCGACCTTCGACACCATCGAGACCACGGCCTCGGTGCTGTTCATCGTCACGGCGGCCTCGATCTTCGCCTGGCTGCTGACGGTATCGCAGGCAGCCCAGATGCTCTCGGACTGGATGCTCAGTATCACCCACAACAAATGGGTGTTTCTGGCGCTCGCCAACGTCCTGATCCTGTTCGTCGGCTGCTTCATCGACACCACGGCGGCGATCACCATTCTGGTGCCGATCCTGCTGCCGATCGTGCTCAAGCTCGGCATCGATCCGATCCATTTCGGTCTGATCATGACGTTGAACCTGATGATCGGCCTGCTGCATCCGCCGCTCGGCATGGTGCTGTTCGTGCTCGCCCGCGTGGCAAAGCTCTCGGTCGAGCGCACGACGGTTGCGATCCTGCCCTGGCTGGTGCCGCTGATGCTCGCGCTGATCGCGATCACCTACATTCCCGAACTGACCCTCTGGCTGCCAAAATACATGGGACTTTCCAAATGACCTCTACCGCTCTCGCCGCAACCCTGTTTGGCCCCGAAGATCTGCGCATGATCGAGCATCCGCTCGACAAGCTCGCGGACGGCATGGTGCGCATCCGCTTCGGTGCCGGCGGCATCTGCGGCTCGGACATGCACTATTTCCGTCATGCCCGCACCGGAGATTTCGTGGTGAAGTCGCCGCTCGTGCTCGGCCATGAGATCTCGGGCGAGGTCGTGGAGATTTCCGGCT
Organism: Bradyrhizobium sp. CCGB01; assembly: GCF_024199795.1. NCBI lineage: Bacteria > Pseudomonadati > Pseudomonadota > Alphaproteobacteria > Hyphomicrobiales > Nitrobacteraceae > Bradyrhizobium > Bradyrhizobium sp. CCGB01. The sequence goes on along the minus strand of NZ_JANADK010000001.1, from coordinate 7,829,046 downwards.
CCGCGGCGAACCTCAAGGTCGGCGACCGTGTCGCCGTCAATCCGTCGCGCTGGTGCGGCCATTGCGTCGCCTGCCGCGAGGGCCGGCCGAACCTCTGCGAGAACATCTACTTCATGGGCTCGGCCTCGAAGACGCCGCACATGCAGGGCGGTTTCGCCAATTATTTCGACGCGATCCCGGCGCAGTGCGTGAAGATTCCCGATCACGTGTCCTATCAGGCCGCGGCCCTTGCCGAGCCGCTCGCGGTCTGCCTGCACGCGGTCGCGCGCGCCGGCAACATCGAGGGCAAGCGCGGCATCATCTTCGGCGCCGGTCCGATCGGGCTTCTGACCATGCTCGCCGCGCATCGCGCCGGCATGGCCGACATCACGGTCGCCGACATCGCCCCGGCACCGCTGGCCTTCGCGACCCGGCTCGGCGCGTCGCATGTCGAGAATGTTGCGGGCGGTGAGGATGGCCTGAAGGCGCAGGCGGCGTCGCGTCCCTACGACGTCGCGTTCGAGGTCTCGGGCACGGCCGCGGGGCTTGCGAGCGCGATCGGCATCGTCAGGCGCGGCGGTGTGGTGGTGCAGATCGGCAATCTGCCGGGCGGCCAGATCCCGACGCCGTCGAATGCAGTGATGGCAAAGGAGATCGACCTGCGCGGCTCGTTCCGCTTCGGGCTCGAGTTCCTGACGGCTGTGGAGCTGATCGGCGCCGGCAGCGTCGACGTGCTGTCGCTGGTCACCGCCGAGCAGCCGCTGTCGACCGCGCCGGACGCACTGCGGCTAGCGCTCGACCGCTCGCAGAGCGTCAAGGTCGTGCTGACCGCGAATTGATTGGAGGGAACTCCCATGATGCTAGAGGGATGGCGCTGGTACGGGCCAGATGATCCGGTCTCGCTCGATGATGTCAGGCAGGCCGGGGCGACCGATATCGTCTCGGCGCTGCATCAGGTGCCGATCGGGGAAGCCTGGACGCGCAAGGCGGTCGAGGAGCGCAAGAATTTCATCGAGCGCGGCCAGCCCGGCCGCTCGCAGCTGACCTGGTCGGTGGTGGAATCGATTCCGATCCCCGACGACGTCAAGCGTCTCGGCGGCAAGGCCACAAAGTCCATCGAGGCCTGGATTGCGAGCCTGGAAGCGGTGGCGGCCGCCGGCATCAAGATCATCTGCTACAATTTCATGCCGGTGGTCGACTGGTGCCGCACCGATCTGGAGTGGGAGTTGCCGAACGGCGCCCGCGCCATGCGCTTCGACCAGGACCGCTTTGCCGCGTTCGAGCTGCATATCCTGAAGCGTCCCGCCGCCGTGCAGGAGTATTCGCCCGAGCAGCAGGCCCGCGCGAAAGCGCTGTTCGACCAGATGAGCCAGGCCGATATCGACTACCTCGTCATGGTCATCGCGAGCGCGTTGCCCGGTTCGACCACCGAGCCGATGACGATCCCGCAATTCCGCAACCGGCTGGAGACCTATCGCGACATCACGCCGAAGATCCTGCGGCAGCATCTCGCCGAGTTCCTGGGCCGCGTCGCGCCGGTTGCCGAGCAACTCGGGGTTTCGCTGACGCTGCATCCGGACGATCCGCCGCGGCCGCTGTTCGGCCTGCCGCGCATTGCCTCGTCCGCCGACGACTATCAGGCGCTGTTCGATGCCGTGCCGTCGAAGGCCAACGGCATCTGTCTATGCACGGGCTCGCTCGGCGTGCGCGCGGAGAACAATCTGCCGGCGATGGCCGAACGCTTCGGCCCGCGCATCGCCTTTGCGCATCTGCGCGCGACCAAGCGCGAGGCCGACGGCCTGTCCTTCTACGAGTCCGATCATCTCGACGGCGACGTCGACATGGTCGCGGTGCTGAAGGCGCTTTTGAAAGAGAACGCGCGGCGCGCGCCCGACAAGCGAATCGTGTTCCGTCCCGATCACGGCCATCGCATGCTGGACGATCTCGCCGCCACCAAGCGCACCAATCCCGGCTACACCGCCATCGGCCGCCTGCGCGGCCTCGCCGAACTCCGCGGCGCGATCAGGGCGATCGAGCATCGGTAGGAGCCGAAGCTCCATCCATGCCGTCATTGCGAGCGTAGCGAAGCAATCCAGGGTCTTTCCACGGAGGGATTCTGGATTGCTTCGCTACGCTCGCAATGACGGGGAGGGAGAAGAGCCTCCCCGCTCAATAACACGCCGCCATCGCGCCGAGCTTCGGATAGAGCCGGTCGATCGCGGCGATCTCGCTTTTCATCTGCGCGATGATCCAGTCGCGGATTTCGGCGGCGATGGGGCGCATCGGCCGGTTGCGCGGCGGCAGGAATTCGCAGATGCGCCGCGTGGTGGTCAGCCGGTCGGAGGCCGGCACCAGCGCGCCGGTCAATAACCAGTGCGAGGCCACCGTCAGCCAGCCGAGCGCGATGCCCTGGCCGAGCAGGGCGGCCTGCATCACGACGGCATAGTCGGTGAAGCTCAGCGCCTTGGCCGCACCGCGGCGGCCGGTGAGCAGCGAGGCGTAATCCGCGGCCCAGTCGCCCGGCGTCTCGGCGAGGCGAATGATGGTGTTGCCTTCGGTGGGATCGGTCTCGCCGAGATAGCCGGGGCTGCACATCGGCAGCATCACTTCCTTCATCACCAGCGTGCCGCCGGATGACGGCTCGTCGCGGTCGCGAAAGCGCATGCCGAGATCGACATTCTCCACCGGCCCGCGCAACGCGCCGGAGATGAGCTGGAAGCGCAGATCGACCTCGGGAAATTGCTTTTGCAGCTTGTCGATGCGCGGCATCAGCCAATGCGTGGTGAAGGCGGAGGAGACCGAGAGCGTCACCGTCTCGGTGCCTTTGCGGCGCCGCTCGATCTCGACGAGCCCGGTCTCGATGCTGCGAAAGCCCTCGAGCACGCGCCGATAAAGCAACTCGCCTTCCTCGGTGAGGACCGCGCGGCCCGCCTTGCGGTCGAACAGGCGAACGCCGAGATGCTCCTCGAACTGTCCGAGCATCCGGCTCACCGCGGGCTGCGTGACGTTCAGTTCCGCCGCTGCCGCGGTGAAGCTGCCATTGCGCGCCGCTGCGTCGAAGACGAACAGGGCGTTACTGGAGGGCAGCATCCGGCGCAGCTCGGGCATAACGCCATGTTATGAGCTGGGTGAGAATTTGGCAATTGCCGGATTTTGCCAAGTCTGGTGTCATTGGCATGACAGCCTAAACACAGGGCTCACGAGAGAAGATTTGGTGCGACGCACGCTTCGCCTGTGAGTGCTCAAAATCCCTGTCTATAAAGCAGGCTTATGGCGCGCAGTGAGGCACGCCAGCATAGGGACATGGCGAGGTCGATCGTTGGACAAACGAGCGGAAAGCGTCGAGATCAGGTCCGCGAGCAAGGCGTACGGCGCCGTTCGCGCCCTCGACGACGTTTCCCTCAATGTCGGCGCCGGCGAGTTCGTCTCGCTGCTCGGTCCCTCCGGCTCCGGCAAGACCACGCTGCTCGGCATCCTGGGGGGCTTCATCCTGCCCTCGAGCGGAACGATCCTGTTCGGCGGACGCGACGTCACCTGGATGCCGCCGCACAAGCGCGACATTGGCGTTGTGTTCCAGAACTACGCGCTGTTCCCGCATATGAGCGTCGGCGAGAACGTCGCCTTTCCCCTGCGTGCGCGCCGCCTGCCGAAAGCGAACTGGCCGGACAAGGTGCGGGCGGCGCTCGCGATGGTCGGGCTAGCCGGTTATGAGGGGCGCGGCATCGCGCAGCTCTCCGGCGGCCAGCGCCAGCGCGTGGCGCTCGCGCGCGCCATGATCTTCGAGCCGCGCCTGATCCTGATGGACGAGCCGCTTTCCGCGCTCGACAAGCAGCTCCGCGAATCCATGCAGATCGAGCTGCGCGCGCTGCACCGGCGCATCGGCGCCACCATCATCTACGTTACCCATGACCAGCGCGAGGCGCTGACCATGAGCGACCGCGTCGCCGTGATGAAGGACGGCCGGCTGATCCAGATCGACCAGCCCGAGCGGTTGCACGATCATCCCGCCGATTCTTTTGTCGCGAGCTTCATCGGTGAAGCCACGATGTTGCCCGTCCGCCGCGTCGATGCCTCCAGCGTCGCGCTCGGCAATGCGCTGCTGCGCAGCGCCCGCGCCATTCCCTCCGGTGACGCCCTGATGCTCGCCGTGCACAGCGAAAAGCTGCTGATCGACGACGGCGCGCAGGATGCCGCCTGCAATCGCCTGACCGGGACGGTCACCGATATCGTCTACCAGGGCGAGAGCCTGCGCATCTTCCTGGCGCTCACTGATGGCATCGCGCTCAGCCTGCGCCAGCCGAGCTATCACCAGGCCTACAGCCGGATCCCGCCGCTCGGCGGCAGTCTCACCGTCACCCTCCACCCCGAGGACACCATCGTCGTGCCCAGGGTGGACTGAAGCCAGCCTTGTTCAACCGAGAGAAGAAGCCAAAAATGTCGTCAGCAGCCTCGTTCAGCAATTTCAAGGTTCTCACCTTCGACGTCGTCGGCACCTTGATCGATTTCGAGACCGGCGTGCTCTCCGCGGTGCGCCGGATCTCGGGCAAGACACCGGCCGAGCTCAGCGACGACGTGATCTTCGAATCCTACAAGCGCGGCCGCGACAAGCACTATGAGCGCTCCAGCGAGGTGATGTTCCACGTCTATCGCTACCTCGCCAAGGAACTCGGGCTGCCGGCTGACGATGCATCCTGCGACGTGTTCCAGCTCGCCGTGCTGCGCTGGGGGCCGTTCGCGGATTCGGTCGAGGCGCTCAAGCGGCTGCGTACGAAGTTCCGCCTGGTGGCGATGACCAATGCGGACCGCGTCGCGCTCTCCTGCTACGCGCACGCGCTCGGCAATCCCTTCGACGACACCGTCTGCGCCGACGACACCGGCGTTGCCAAGCCGAACCCGGAGTTCTTCGCCTACAACAAGGGGCGCCAGTCCGCCTTCGGCTACAAGCAGTCCGACATCCTGCACGTTGCGCAGAGCCAGTACCACGACATCGGGATCGCGCGACAACTCGGTTACAAGGTGTGCTGGATCGAGCGCCGCCAGGGCATCGCCGGTTTTGGCGGCACGCCGGCGGTGGAGACGCTGACCAAGCCGGACTTCCATTTCCCGACGCTGAAGGCGCTGGCCGACGCGGCAATCGGGCCGGCGACTTAAATCCGTGAGCGCGAGCATGACACGGGACTGGAACGCGCTGCCATCGGCCAACTCGCTGTGGGAAGCCACAGCGGAGCCGGCGCGTGCGTTTCCCGTGCTGTCGGGCGAACATCAGGCGGATGTGGTGATCATCGGGGCGGGCTACACAGGCCTCTCCGCCGCGCATCACATCGCCAAGAGCGGATTGTCGCCGGTCGTGCTGGAAGCGAACCGCCCGGGCTGGGGTGCGAGCGGGCGCAATGGCGGTGTGATCACCGCCAAGTTTCGCCTGTCGTTCCGCGAGGTCGACGCCGCCCACGGCCGCGCCATGGCGAAGCGCATGTACGAGATCGCGCATGAATCGACCGACATGGTCGAGGAGCTGGTGTCCGAGTTCGGCATCACCAGCGCGAACCTGACCCGCACGGGCCAGGTCAAGGCCGCGCATAACGAGACGACGCTGAAGGCCGCGATCGACGAAGCCAACTGGATGACGCGCGAGATGGGCTCTGCCGAGGTCCGCATCCTCGACAGAGACGGCGTGCGCGAGGAGACCGGTTCCGACATCTTTGTCGGCGGCGTGCTCAATCCCGGCTCGGGCGGGATCCATCCTCTGAATTATCTGCGCGGCCTTGCAAATGGCGTCGCGAGCCGCGGTGTTCCGATCTTCCAGGAATCGCCGGTGGTGAGGCTGCGGCGCGATAACGACGGTATCGTCGCCGAAACGCCGCAAGGTGCGGTGCGCGCGAAACAGGCGATCATCGCCACCAACAGCTATTCCGACCTGACCGATGCGACCGCGCACATGCAGCGGACGCTGATCCCGTTCCGCAGCGCCATGGTTGCCACCGAGCAGCTGCCGCGCAATCTCGCTGGAAAGCTGATGCCGACGGGGCGCACCTACACCGAGACCAAGCGCATGATGCGCTGGTTCCGCATGGTCGACAATCGCGTCATCTTTGGCGGGCGCGGCGCCTTCGGCAAGCAGGACTCGCAAGCCGCCTTCGACGCGCTGCGCAAGGCGATGGTCGGCATCTTCCCCGATCTGGCCGACGTTCCGCTCGCATATAAATGGTCGGGCCTCGTGGCGATGACGCTGGACTCGGTGCCGCATATCGGCCGGCTCGACGACCGCACGCTGGTCTCGATGGGCTACAACGGCGCCGGTGTCGCGATGTCGGGCCTGATGGGCCGCTATCTCGCCGCCTTCGTGCGTGGCGAGTCGCCCGATGTCGGTCTGCTCGATATCAAGCGCATGAAGACGATCCCGTTCTATCCGCTGCGCGAGCCCGCCGTGCGCATGGTCGCCGGCTGGTACCAGTTTCTCGATGCGATCGGTCAATAAGATTGATTTGGAGGAGGTGAGGATGACGATGAAGCAGAAGTTTGGATTGAGCTGCGCGCTGCTGGGTGCGATCGGATTGACCAGTGCGGCTGATGCCGCCGAGCAGATCACCTTCGTCTCGCAAGGTGGCGCCTATCAGCAGGCGCAGACGGTGGCGATCCTCGATCCTTCCGCGAAAAAGCTCGGCATCACCATCAACCAGGATTCGATCCCCGACGCCTGGCCCGCGATCAAGACGCAGGTCGGCAGCGGCAAGCCGATCTGGGATGTCGTCGACACCCCGACCGGCAACTGCCTGCGTGGCGGCGAGCAGGGGCTGATCGAGAAGCTCGACTTCTCGAAGATTCCGAACGGCGCGGCTATGCCGGAGGCCTATCGCAGTCCCTATTCGGTATCCTATGAATTCTATTCCAGCGTGCTGTCCTACAGCCAGAAGACCTTCCCGAAGGACGCGCCGAACAGCTGGGCCGATTTCTGGGACGTCAAGAAATTCCCCGGCCGCCGCGCCCTGCGCAACCACCCGTTCGCCACGCTCGAGGCGGCACTGATGGCCGACGGCGTCGCGCCCGACAAGCTCTATCCGCTCGACGTCGACCGCGCCTTCAAGAAGCTGGAGGAGATCAAGCCGCATATCACGGTGTGGTGGACCTCGGGCGCGCAGTCGGCGCAGCTGCTCAATGACGGTGAGGTCGACATGGAGATGGCCTGGAACGGCCGCGTCAGCGCCGTCGCCAAGGAAGGCGCCAAGGTCGCCTTCACCTACAACCAAGGCATTTTGCAGAGCACCTCGCTCTGCATCCTCAAGGGCGCGCCGAATCTCGCCACCGCGGTGAAATTCCTCAACGAGGCCGTCGATCCCGTGCACCAGGCCAATCTGCCGCTCAACATCGATTACGGCCCGGGTAACCCCAAGGCGTTCGAGACCGGCGTGATCAAGCCCGAGCGCGCCGCGCAATTGCCGAGCGAGCCGGCCAATGCGGCCAAGCAGGCGCTGATGTCCTACGCCTGGTGGTCCTCGCCCGCGGGCGAAGCCGCCGAGAAGCGTTGGGCGTCGTTCATGCAGAAGTAAGCGAGCGAGGCAGCGTTGACGACATCCGTGCCCGATCCATCGCAAAAGCATCAGCGCCGCGAGCACGGCCTGATGCTGGCATTGGTGTCGCCGGCGCTGCTCGTGATCTTGGCTCTGATCGTGCTGCCGGTCGGCTGGCTCGCCTGGCAGTCGATCTATCATGACGGTTTCACGCTGGAGAACTATCGCCGCGTCTTCACCGAAGAGATCTACTGGCGCAGCTTTGCGCTGACCTTCGAGATCAGCCTCGCGGTCACATTGATCGCGCTGCTGCTCGGCTATCCCGTGGCCTACCTCGCCAATGCGGTGCCGAAGGGGTGGAGCATCCTCATCCTGTCGCTGGTGGTGCTGCCGTTCTGGACCAGCGTGCTGGTGCGCGCCTACGCCTGGCTGGCGCTGCTCCAGCGCACCGGCGTGATCAATCAGTTCTTGCGCTATCTCGACGTGATCTCCGAGCCGCTCGCGCTGGTCCACAACACCTTCGGCACGGTGGTTGCGACCGTGCATATCCTGCTGCCGTTCATGGTGCTGCCGCTCTATGCCACCATGCAGAAGATCCCCGGCGATTTGATGCAGGCCGGCGCGAGCCTGGGCGCAAGCCCGTCGCTGACATTCTTCCGCGTCTTCCTGCCGCTGTCGTTGCCGGGCGTGCTCGCCGGCTGCACCATGGTGTTCGTGCTCTGCCTCGGCTTCTACATCACGCCGGAGCTGCTCGGTGGCGGCCGCACGGTGATGGTGTCGATGCTGGTCAGCCGCAATGTCGAACTCTACAACCAGTTTGGCGCTGCGAGCGCCGTCGCGGTCGTGCTGTTCGCCAGCGTGCTCCTGATCTTCTTCGCCGTCAGCCGCTTCATTTCGCTCGATCGCGTGCTGGGGCAGAAATGATGCGCGCCTCGCCCGCACGGATCTTCCTCTATGTGATCAGCGCACTGGTGCTGGTCTATCTGATCCTTCCCGTCCTGATCATCGCGCCGATCTCGTTCTCCAGCGCACGCTTTCTGACGTTCCCGCCGCCGTCGTTCTCGCTGCGCTGGTACCAGCAATATTTCGCCAACCCGGCCTGGATGCAGGCGACGCGGGTGACGCTGACGGTCGCGTTCCTGACCGTCTTGATCGCAACGCCGTGCGGGGTCGCCGCCGCCTATGCGATCAGCCAGTCGAAGCTGCGCATCATGCGCGTCATCCATATGGCACTGCTCCTGCCGCTGGTGGTGCCGATCATCATCACTGCGGTCGGCATCTTCTTCGTCTATGCAAAAGTCGGCCTGGTCGCGACCATGCCCGGCCTCGTGCTGGCAAACGTGATGCTCGGCTTGCCCTACGTCGTCATCTCGGTGCTGGCGGGCTTGCAAAGCTTCGACCCGGCGCAGGAGATGGTGGCCCGTAGCCTCGGCATGAACCGCCTGCGCAGCTTCTTCGCGGTGACGCTGCCGCAGATCAAGTCCAGCGTGGTCGCGGGCGGCATCTTCGCTTTCATCTCGGCGATGGACGAGACCATCGTCGCGCTATTCATCTCCGGCGGCCAGTATCAGCCCCTGACCAAGCGCATGTTCACCGCGCTCCGCGACGAGATCGATCCGACCATCGCCGCGATCTCGACGCTGATGACGGCGGCGTCGTTCATGCTGGTGCTGCTCGCGAGCGCGCGGCAGAAGCGGAGTGGGTGAGGGCTGCTAAGCCTCCTTCGCCCCCAGCCATGCCAAAATCATCTCCACGATCTGCGTCCGGCTCTTCGCCAGCACCCTGGGCTCGCTGAGGTCGCGGTCGAACAGGGCGCCGAACGTATGGCGGTTGGCGACGCGGAAGAAGCAGTAGGAGGAGATGGCGAGGTGCAGGTCGATGGCGTCGACGTCGTCGCGGAAGGCACCCTCGTCGCGGCCGCGCTTCAGGATGCCGTCGAGTGTCGCGATCACGCTGGCGTTGAGCTGGCGCAGCTGCAAATTCTGCTTCAGGTGCTTGCCGTGGTGGATGTTCTCGATGCTGACGAGGCGGATGAAATTCGGGTTGCGCTCGTCGTGGTCGAAGGTCGCCTCGATCAGCCGGCGCAATCCCTCGCGGGCGTCGCAGCTTTCGATGTCGAGCTGGTCCTCCAGCGCGCGGATGCTGCGATAGGCTTCCTCCAGCACCGCGAGGTAGAGCTGCTCCTTGCCGCCGAAATAGTAGTAGATCATCCGCTTCGACGTGCGCGTCCGTGCCGCGATCGCATCGACGCGGGCGCCGGAATAGCCCTCCGAGGCGAATTCGGCCATCGCCACTTCGAGGATGTCGCGCTTGGTGCGCTCGGGATCGTTGGTGCGCTTCGATGGGGGCGGCATGCGCTCGAGCATTGCTGTTTCTCCCGCCAGTTTCCATGGATCGCCTTGAAGGTGAAGGCAAATTTCGCCTGTTCAGGCATCGATCCAAAGCGTATTGCGTAAACGTACTAGTTCGTACATTATGGATCCAAACCAAGGTTGCGGCAACAAGAACCAGAAAATGCTCGCGGGGCGACCGCCCGACGCGAGCCGCAACGGACACATGGGGAGGACAATTCAATGACGTTGACGTCAACCGCACCGCTGCAGGCGTCGTCCGGCGCAGAAGCTACACCGAACAAGCTTCCCAAGCGCGCAGCGCTGGTCAGCTTCGTCGGCAGCATGCTCGAATACTACGACTTCTTCATCTATGGCACCGCGGCGGCGCTGATCTTTCCAAAAGTGTTCTTCGCCAATGTCGATCCCTCGACCGCGACGCTGCTCGCGTTGCTCTCCTTCGGCATCGGCTATATCGCGCGCCCGGTCGGCGCCGTCATTCTCGGCCATTTCGGCGACCGCATCGGCCGCAAGACGGTGCTGCTGTTCACGCTGGTGCTGATGGGCGGCTCGACGCTCGCCATCGGCCTGCTGCCGGACGCCAAGGCGATCGGCAATGCCGCGCCTGTCATCCTGACGCTGCTGCGCCTGTTGCAGGGCCTCTCGGCCGCCGGCGAGCAGAGCGGGGCGAACTCGCTGACGCTGGAGCATTCCGCCAATTCCAACCGTGCCTTCTTCACGAGCTGGACCTTGAGCGGCACCCAGGCCGGTGCGATCCTCGCAACGCTGGTGTTCATTCCGGTGTCGAGCCTGCCTGAGGACCAATTGCTGAGCTGGGGCTGGCGCGTTCCATTCCTGCTGTCGTTCGTCGTTCTGGTCGTCGCCTATCTGGTGCGGCGGACCATGCCGGAAACGCCCGTGTTCGAGGACATCAAGGACAAGGCGCAGGTGGCGCGCTTCCCGGTCGTCGCACTGCTGCGCGATTACTGGCCAGACGTGCTGCGCGTCATCGTCTGCGCGCTGATCGCGACCGTGAGCACCATGACCGCCGTGTTCGCGCTCGGCTATGCCACCAGCAAGTTCGGCGTGGCGCGTCCGACCATGCTGTGGGCCGGCGTGCTGGGCAATGTCACCGCGCTGATCACCCAGCCGCTGTGGGCCCTGCTGGCCGACAAGATCGGCCGCAAGCCGGTGTTCATCGGCGGTGTGCTCGGCTGCGCCGTGCTGGTGTTCCCGTACTTCATGCTGGTGACGTCGGGGAATACGCTGGCGATCTTCGCAGCGGCGATGATCCTCTCGGGCGTCATCTATGCCGCGCCGAACGCGATCTGGCCGTCCTTCTATGCCGAGATGTTCGAGGCGCGCGTGCGCTATTCCGGCACCGCGATCGGCACGCAGCTCGGCTTCCTCGCCGCCGGCTTCACGCCGCTGGTGAGCGCAAGCCTGGTCGGCGAGGGACCGAACGGCTGGGTTCCCGTTGCGACCTTCGTTGCCTGCTGCTGCGTGATCTCGGCAGCGGCGGCGGCGACCGCGCGCGAGACGCACAAGGTCGACATTGCCGACCTCGGCAGGCAGCGTGGTTGAAAGCAGAGGTGACGATCGCATGTTGACGAATCCAGTTCCGACCACGAGCGGGCCGGTTCTCGGCGCCGAGCAGAACGGAGTACTTGCGTTCAAGGGCGTGCCGTTCGCAACTGCGCGGCGCTTTGCCAAGCCGGTGCCGCCCCGCGCGTGGACGGAGCCGCGGCAATGCACGGACTACGGCGCGTTCGCGCCGCAGCCCGGCCATCTCGATGCGGACGAGGCGACCTGTCTTAGCCTGAACATCTGGTCGCCGGCAGCGGCCGATCGCCCGCTGCCGGTTAAGTTCTTCATCCATGGCGGCGCCTTCGTCACCGGCGGCGGCGCCGATTACGACGGCTCCTTCCTCGCCGCGCACGGTCCGGCCGTGATCGTCACCATCAACTACAGGCTCGGGCCGCTCGGCTTCCTGCAACTGCATCGCCACGGCTTTGAGGAGGCCAACAACCTCGCCATGTTGGACGCGCTTGCCGCGCTCGACTGGGTGCGCGCCAACATCGCCAATTTCGGCGGCGATCCGGATGCGATCACGTTGTCCGGTCAGTCCGCCGGTGCTTCGATCGTGATTGCGCTTGCCACCCTGCCGCAAGCTCGAGGCAAGTTCATCCGCGCCCTCGCGCTCAGTGCGCCCGGGCGCAACATCATGAGCGCCGATCATGCCGACGACGTCGCGCGCCGCGTGCTCGACGAGCTCGATCTGGCGCGCGATCCAGCCGCGATTGCGTCCATGCCGCTGCCAAAACTCTTCGCCGGGATAGAGCGCGTCGGCCGCAGGCTCGCGGACGAGACGGAGCAGGGTACCGTGTTCGGTCCCGTGCTCGACGGCACGGTGATCCCGCGCGAGCCGCGCGATGTCTTTGCCGACGGGACCTTGCGCGACATTCCGCTCTGGCTCGGCTCCTGCCGCGACGAGATGGTGATGTTCCTGAAGAGCACGCCACCGGCCGCGATGATCCGCACCACCGAGCGGCAGGTGCGCGCGGCGTTTGGCGATGTCGGCTGGTGCCGCCTGCTGTCCTACTACCGTGCCACCGCGCGTCTCGACGAGGATCCGTACGAGGCGCTGCTCTCGGATGCGTTCTGGCATCGCCCGATGGCCGATCTCGCGCGGCTGCATGCTGCGGCGGGCGGCGCGGCGTGGCTGAGCCGGTTCGACCATCGTCCGGCGCTGGAGCCGTTCCTGTCGCAGGGACCGACCCATGGCGCGGACAACGCGTGCCTGTGGGCGCACCTGCCTGATTTCATCGACCGTCCGATCCTCAAGCGTAAGGGCGGACCGATGACGCCCGCCGACATCGACGTGGCGGCGCGGTTTCAGGCGGGTGTGCTGCGCTTCGTCACGACCGGTACGCCCGACGTCGCGGAAGCCTGGCCGCGGTTCGAGTCGGCCAAGGAGCCGCTCGCAATCTTCGGCCAGCCGTTCCATATTGTGCCTCACAATGAAGGCGCGCGCTTTCGCGTGTGGGCGGAACTGACAGAACAGTCCCGTTCCGTAGCGGTGGCCTGACAAGAAAAGCAAAGGGGAGATCAGATGGGCGTTTCAGACAGTGGGCGCGTGCTCTCGCGCGCGGTTCTCGCGATGGCCTCAATCCTCTCTTTGCTGGCGGCCGTGCCGGCGCCGGCGCAGATCGTCGTGACGCCGATCCCTGAAGATCCCGTCAGCATCGACAGCGGCGCTGTCTCCGGCAAGGTGCTGCCATCCGGCGTGAAGGCCTATTTCGGCATCCCCTATGCTGCGCCACCGCTCGGCGACCTGCGCTGGCGCGCACCGCAGAAGGTCGAGGCTTGGAAGGGCGTCTATCATGCCGACCGGCCGGCACCGGAGTGCATCCAGGTGCTGCGCCGGCACAATCTCAATCATTATTTCGGCGAGGAGGCGACCGGTGAGAATTGCCTCTATCTGAACATCTGGGCGAGCCCGGATGCGAAAGCGGGCGCAAAGCTGCCGGTGGTGGTCTGGATCTATGGCGGTGGCTTCACGCTCGGCTCCAGCGGCATGGCGATGTATGACGGCGAGAACGTTGCCAGGAAAGGTACGATCTTCGTCAGCTTCAACTACCGTGTCGGTATCCTGGGTAACCTCGCCCATCCCGAATTGACCGCGGAATCGCCGCACCATGCCTCCGGCAATTACGGCCTGATGGACCAGATCGCGGCCCTGCAATGGATCAAGCGCAACATTGCGACGTTCGGCGGCGATCCCGACAGCGTCACCATCACGGGACAGTCCGCGGGCGCCATGTCGGTCTCGGCGTTGGAAGCGAGCCCACTGGCGAAGGGCCTGTTCCATCGCGGATTCGCGATGAGTCTGAGCATGTTCGACAATCGCTTCAAATTCCCGACGCTGCCGGCCGCCGAGAAGATCGGTCTCGACGTGCAGACGGCGCTCGGCGCGTCCTCGCTCGCCGAGATGCGGCTGATCCAGGCCGACAAGATTCTTGCGATCCAGAAGGATTGCCAGCTCGGCTGCGCCGGAACGATCGCGGTCACGCCCGACATCGACGGCTACGTCCTGCCCGACACCGTGCCGAACATCTTTGCTGCCGGGAAGCAGAACGACGTCGCAACTGTCGCAGGCTTCACCAGCGACGAAAGTTCTAATGACCTCCGCACCGCGGCCAATCTGGAAGGCTACGTCGCGGCTGCGCGAAAGCTCTATGGCGACCAGGCCGACCGTTTCCTCGCGCTCTATCCGGCGAAGACTGACGAAGAGGCCAAGGCGATGGGCCTGCTCGCCGCGCGCGAGGGGCTGGTCGAGATCGGCACGCGCAACTGGGCCATGGCGCAGACGAAGAACGGCAAGGCGCCGTTCTACATGTACATGTTCTCTCGCGTGCACCCGTTCGCGAAGGACGTGCAGTTCTTCGACAGTCCGCAGAAAATCGGCGCCTACCACACGTCCGACGTGCCCTATTGGTTCGGGACCCAGGACGCCTTCAACAGGTTTCGTACCACGCGGGTCTGGACCGAATTCGATCGCGCAATGTCGGAACGCATGATGGATACGCTGGTCGCATTCGCGCGAACCGGCAATCCCGGCACGCCGGCGACGCCGTGGCCTCAGTGGGCTGCGGATACGCAGAAATATGTCGAGTTCGGCGACGATAGCGGTGTGCGCGAGGAGAACCGCGCGCGCCTCGACTTCCATACGCCGGCGAACGTCACGCCCTCGACACCGCGAGTCTCGCGGGACTGAAGCCTCCCTGGCATCATGGCCGGGCTCGTTGTCCCGGCCATCCAGTCCTGGTCTCGAACGTTGCCGCTTACTGCACCATCGCTGCCGCGATCTTCTCCGCCGACATCAGCACCGGGAAATTGGTGTTGGCGCAAGGCACCACCGGGAAGATGGAGGCGTCGACGACGCGCAGACCCTGGATGCCCTTGACGCGGCCCTGATTGTCGACCACCGCCATCGGATCGTCGGCCCGGCCCATGCGGCATGAGCACGAGGCGTGCCACACGCCGATGGTCGCCTTGCGGACGAAGGCTTCGAGCGCCTCGTCGTCGTTCATCACGTCATCGAAGGTGAAACCTTCCACCACGAAATTGTCGATCAGATAGTGCCGCAGCGCCGCCGGCCCGTCCATCAAGGTTGCGGCGATCTTTGTCAGGATCTTGTTCTTGGTATTGACCACGCCGATCTTGCGGACCTTGTCGGTGTAGGCGGCCGGGAACGGCTTGTCCGTCACAGTCTTCACGACGTCGCTCATCTGCACGGCCGCCATCTTGCGGAAGCCGCTCATCAGGCGATCGAGGTCGCGCCGGTCGGACAGCAAATTGAACTCGACGATCGGCTCGGCCGCGGGATCGCGCGAGGCAAGCTTGACCTGTCCGGTCTCGGAATAGGTCTTGTTGACGAAGGTCAGCAGCGAGCCGATCTGCTCGCCGACCGCGTGCCAGGCCGATTTGCTGAGCAGGACGACGAACATGTCGCCCTTCGGTACGCCTGATAGCCCGGACGAATAACGCAGGCCAAGCTGCATGTGACGCCTGGTATGCTCGTTCATGCGTGCGCCACGGCGGACAAAGGACGACAGCGAGATCGATGGATGATCCATCAGGCGCTGGCCGACGCCCGCCAGCCCCATCAGGACGGGAATGCCCATATCCTTGAGGTGGCCGACCGGACCGATGCCGGCGCGCAACAGATGCGCCGGCGAGTGGATCGCGCCGCTGGAGAGGATGATCTCGCGGCCGCGAAACTCCTGCTCGCGTCCGTCGACCACAGCCTTCACGCCGACGCATTGCGTGCCCTCGAACAGCAACTCCCGAACCTGCGTGTTGGTGGAGATCGTGAGGTTGGTGCGCTTGCGCGTGTCCCGATCGAGATAGCCCATCGCGGCCGAGACGCGTTGCTCGGCCTGGTTGGAATGCGTCACCGGGAAGAAGCCGTCGACGAACTCGCCGTTCTGGTCGGGCAGGAATTGATGGCCCGCCTGCTGGAAGGCCTCGGCGAATGCCTGCGAATGCCGTGTCCAGTGCTCCCGCGGAATTCTGCGGACCGGAATTCGGCCGTCCTTGCCGTGGTACGGCCCGTCGAAATCGAGGTCGCGCTCGACCTTCTTGAAGTAGGGCAGCACGTCCTTCCAGCGCCAGCCTTCGGCACCCCGCGCGTCCCATTCATCATAGTCGGTTGGTGCGCCGCGATTGGCCATCTGGCCGTTGATCGACGAGCCGCCGCCCAGCACGCGCGCCTGCTCGTATTTCCGCAAGGGCGGACGCCCTTCGTTCGGATTGTTGTGGCTGACGATTTGCGTCGTGACCTTGAGATCGGTCCAGTGGAAGCGCGGGTCGAAATAGGCTGTGCCGGGATAGCTGTCCCTGATCTCGGCGGGCTCGTTGCCCGGCGGTGTGTCCTGTCCGGCTTCGCACAGCAGGACCTTGTTGGCGCTCTTCGCGGAGAGTCGGTGGGCCAGCACGGACCCCGCCGAGCCGCCGCCCACGATGATGAAGTCGTACACGATTGGCGTTTCCTCTTGTTCTTGTACGGTGAGCCTAGCGGGTTATTGCCTGGAGGTCACGCCGCCACTGTCCGACAGTTCGCAACTCGCATCGCTTGCCCGGCCACCTTGAGTGTGTAATTCTTCCGTCAGCGCCGATTTGATCCTCAGCTTGCGGGCGCTTCTATAAATGCAGCTAAAGAGAACCGCCAGTCCTGCATTATCCCGCATCGCGTGAATCGTCGGCCATCTCGAACGGGAGGGTCACATGAAGTTTGCTGCCATCGCGGATGTACACGGGAATCGACCTGCACTTGAAGCCGTCCTTGCGGACATCGCCACGCTCGGCATCGACGAGGTCGTGAACCTCGGCGATCATGTCAGCGGCCCGCTGGAAGCGGCCCGAACCGCAGATTTGCTGATGGAGCGGGGCTTTCCGTCCATACAAGGTGATCAGGATCGAATCCTGCTGGAGCTCCGGCAGGCCGGCACCTCGGCGCGCAGCGATTTTCGTGAGCTCGAGCGCAAGCATTTCGAGTGGATGGCCAGCATGCCATCCACGCTCACGTACCAGGAACGGGTCTTCCTGTGCCATGGATCGCCAAGGGATGACGCTGCTTTCTGGCTCGACCACATCGCCGGCGACGGCTGTGCGCGTCCGAGCGGGATTGACGCTATTGAGGCCGGAGCCGAGGGGATCGACGCCGAGATCATCCTGTGCGCCCACACGCACATTCCGAGAATCGTTCGCCTGAGAGATGGCCGGCTGGTCGTGAATCCCGGCAGCGTCGGGTTGCCCGGCTATGACGGGAAATTGCCCGTTCCCTACGTGGTCGAAGTCGGCACGCCGCACGCTTGCTACGCTATTCTGGAGCACGTCGGAGGAGGATGGTCAGCGACAATCCGCTACGTGCCCTACGACACCACAGCCATGGCCGCACTGGCGCGCAGCAAGGGAATGCTCACCTGGGCGAGCGCGATTGCGACGGGGTGGGTGCAAGGCGGAGACAGATAGCCCTGCTGTCAGTTCGGACAGGGTTGCCCGGCCGCGCCCCACATTGCCATGTCCTTGACGTGATCCTCAAACGTGCCCGGTGGCGTCGTGCGGCCAGCTCCGGGCGCCCATCCGCGCGGGATGAAGCCGTTCAACGATGCGTCATGCCGCAAATGCGCCAGGAGACCAACGGCGTCGCGACCTCCATTGCGCTTGGGATCCTTCATCTGCGCACAGATCTCGGCGCCGCTCTTGCCGAACCAGATGAACTCGACCGGGGCGAGCTGCCAGTCGATGCCGGCGCGCGGCGGCGATGGTGCCGGATCGTTCGCCTGCGTCGAGGTCATGTGACAGGTCGAGCAGGCAATCTTCTCGGCCCCGATGCGGCTGTCACCACCGTGGACGTTCATGCCATGCACGCGCGGCCTGGTTTCGCCCGCCGGCGTCCAAATCGGGATCGCCCTGGCGTCGACATGGCAGTTGGCGCAGCGCGGATGCGTCACCACGGCCTCGATCCGCTTCCACGCCTCCAGCCCCTCGGCGCGGCTGACGCTACCCGGGGGCAGCGCATCCCTGGTGGTCTCGTCCTTGGCCGCGACAAGTCCGGTGAGGCCCGCAATCGCGGAAGCGGCGAGGGCGAGCGCGATCAGAGATCTCTTCATGGCCCGCCTCACACGAAATCGATGAACTTGTTGAAGGGCATTTCGCGGATGCGCTGCCCGGTCGCCGCGAAGATCGCATTCGCAAGTGCGGGCGCGGCCGGCGGAACGGGCGGCTCTCCAACACCTCTCACCTTGGGGTCGTTCTCAAGCCCGCGCACTTCGATGACGGGACATTGGTAGATCCGCATCGCTTCGTGGTGATTGTAATTGGTCTGTTGCACCGCGCCCTTGGCGTAAGTGAGCTCGCAGTTGATGGCGTGGCCGAGCCCCCAGATGACGCCGCCCTGAACCTGGTTCTCGAAGTTGACGGGATCGACGACCTTGCCGACATCGACCGCGATCCAGACCTTGTCGATCCTGATGCCGCGCTCCGTCTTCGTGACCTCGACGACCTCGGCTGTCGGTGTGCCGAAGGACTCAACGAACGCCACGCCGCGGCCCCTGCCGTTGCCGAGCGGACCCTTCCAGTCCGACATCTCTGCGACCGTCTCCAGCACCTTGCGGTAGGTCGGCACGGTGCACATCGCGATGCGCGCCTTCATAGGATCGAGACCCGCCGCATGGATCAGCTCGTCGATGAAGCTCTCGGTGAAGAAACCCGATGTCGAGGCGCCGACCGACCGCCAAGTCGTGCTCGGCGATAATCCTTGCGCCTCGTAGCTCGTCGCCCGGAAATTGGGGATGTCGTAGTAGACGTTCCACAGGCCGGCGGCCAATTGCCCGTCGGGATCCTTCGAGGGTGTGCCCGAACGCTCGAGCAGCCCTTTGAGCGGGGCAGTCGAAGCCAGTTGCAGGTCGGCTGCGACGATCTTGCCGTTGTCGATGCTGCCGCGATGCCGGGCGATCGCAATCTGTCGCGGAATGTCCTGGAGGAAATCCTCTTCGCGCGAGAACACCAGCTTGATCGGTGTTCCCTTCATCTGGTTTGCGATCTCGGCGAGAACGCGGACGTTCTCGTACTCGAGACGGTGACCAAAACTTCCACCAGCCCACTGATTGTGGAAGGTGACCTGTTCCGGCGCGAGACCGATTGCGGTCGCCGCGACGGACTGCACGAAGCGGGGGCTCTGATGGCTGACCCAGATCTCCATCCCCTTGTCGGTGACGAGGCCGATGCCGTTCAGCGGCTCGAGCGGCTGATGCGCCACGTAGGGTGCGCGATACTCGGCCTCGACGAGTTTGCCGGTCTTCAGGCCAGCTTCGATATCGCCGATCTTCCGCCACTCCTTGCCGAGAAATTCCGGCTTGAACGAGGATTCCAGAACCTTCCAATGGTCGGCCTGCTCGGCAGGATACACCGAGGGCGCCCATTCGCATGTGATGGCGTCGGCCGCCTTGATCGCGTACCAGCTGTTCGTCGCGATCACCGCGACGCCGTTCTTGATTTCGAGGATCTTCTTGACCCCCGGCATCGCCTGCGCCTTGCTCGCGTCGTACGATTTCAGCGGCTGCCCCTTGTTGGGGTTCAGCTTGACGGAGGCGTAGAGCATGCCGTCCATCTTCATATCGATGCCGAATTTCAGCTCGCCCATGACCTTGGCGCGAACGTCGAGCCGCGTCATCGGCTTGCCCAGCATGCGCCATTTCGACGGGTCGCGCGGCTTCGCGTCGAGCACCGGCGGAATCCTTGAAGCTTCCGCCGCAAGCTCGACATAGGCAATTTTCTTCCCGTCGGGCAGGATCACATGGCCGGATTGGGTGCGGAGGTCGGTCACAGCAACGCCCGATCGTTTGGCGGCGGCCGCCTTCAGCGTCTCGCGCGCGACTGCGCCGGCAACGCGAAGCTTTTCATAGGTGTCGGGGATCGTGCTCGACCCGCCCGTCATTTGCAGGCCGGCCTTCCTCAGCCATTCGAGCGTGGCGGCGCGCGCTTCCTCGGCGGCCGGACTCTGGTCCGCGGCCACGAACGGCGCGAACTCGTCTGCGAAGCCGGTGTTGAAGTAGGCGGGGCTCGGCCCTGCGAAGCGCATCTCGAACTGGCCGGGATCGAGGTCCATCTCTTCGGCGATCATGATCGGCTGCACCGAGCCGACGCCCTGGCCGATATCGGCGTGCTGCGCGATGAGCGTGATTTTTTCGGGACTGATCTCGACCCAGGGATTGAAGGTCACGGCGTCAGGCCCAAGTCCGACGGCCAGAGGATTGTCGCTGGCCGTCGCGGCTTGCGCGGCATCGCCAAAGGCGCCGAATGCGATGCCGCCGGCGATGGCGGCGGAGCCGAAAACGAAAGCGCGGCGGGACAGCCTTTGGATCTCGCCCATTTCACTTCTCCGCCATCTTTGCAGCGGCCGCATGGATCGCGGTGCGGATGCGGGGATAGGTCCCGCAGCGGCAGAGATTACCCGACATCACCTCGTTGATGTCCTCGTCCGTCGGCTTCTCGATCAATCCAAGCAGCGAAATGGCCTGCATGATCTGGCCGGTCTGGCAGTAGCCGCACTGCGGGACCTGATGTTCGATCCAGGCCTGGAGCACCGGGTGCTGGTCTCGATTGTCCAGCCCTTCGAGCGTGACGACGGCCCTGCCGGCGAGATCACCGATGCGCGCCTGACAGGATCGCACCGCCGCTCCGTCGATCTGCACGGTGCAGGCGCCGCATTGCGCGACCCCGCACCCGTATTTCGGACTGGTGATACCGAGCTCGTCGCGGAGCACCCAGAGCAGGGGCATCTCGGGAACAACGTCGACCTCGCGCTTGATCCCATTGACCGTGAGCTCGATCATATCGGTATCCTTTCGCGCGTCCTTGCGGGACGTGAGGTCGAACAAGCACGCTCCAGCGAGCGTCGTCGAACTTTTAGCCGGCACGTTCAGCGTGCCGCTCAACCGCCGGCGCTGTCAAACGGCGCGCCCGCGGCATTTGCAAATTCGCACGAAGACTATGGTGTGGGTTTTTGCCGCGCCTTCAGAGCGATCAGTGTCGATCGAGGCTATCGGCTTGAAGCAGGGTAGACCTCGCGACCTCATGCTCCGTCATGCCTGCGTGTCAGGCAGCAACGTCGGTGTTTCCCGGGATCAGTGGACGACCAGCACCGGCACGCTTCCGTCCGCCAGGACCTCCGATGTTTGACTCCCGAGGAATAGCTTCTTGAGACCCCGACGCCCATGTGAGCCCATGACGATCAAGTCGCAACCTGCGGACTTTGCCGTTGCGATAATCGTGGTGGCCGGGTGCGCATTTGGAACATGTAAGAGCTTTGCAGATATTCCGGCCTGCTCCGCCATGGCGCGCGCTTCACCGAGGAATTTGTCCGCACGCTGTTTGGAGGCCGCGTCGAAGGCATCAATTTCCTGCTGGGAGGGTATCCAGCCAGAGGCATGTCCGCTTCCGTAGTCGATCGGCAGCGGTTCCGTTACGGCGATGACCGTCACTTTGGCCTTCAGTGCCTTGGCCAATGCAATTCCATGCTCGAGGCCGTGCCGCGCGACATCCGATCCATCCGTGCTCAAGAGAATATGGGCGTACATTTGCGAGCTCCCTTTCTCGACGACAAGGTCTCTATTTCGCGGTGCGCTGATTTGGCCTCAAACGCGGGCCTGGATGTTCATGGACAGACCAGCACGGGTATCTTCGCGTGCGTCAGCACCTTGCTCGTCACGCTACCGATGAGAAGCGCGGCAACTCCGCTGCGCCCGTGCGACGACATGACGATGAGATCGCATCCCTTATCTGCGGCGGCAGCGATGATGGCTTGATGGGGTTGCCCGCTCTCCACTTGAAGCGTCTGGCACGAGACTCCGGCCGTCCTGGCTGCATTTGCCGTACTATCGAGCACGCTCGTGGCCTGCTGCTTGCGGAACTCGACATAGGCTACGACGGCCTCAAGGAACCGGCTCGACACTTCAGAGAATGGTTCCACAACGAAGATGATGGTTGCCGTGGCTCCAAGGGATTTCGCCAGCGCCAACCCCTGCGCTACTCCACGCTCTGCTAGCTCAGACCCGTCTGTCGGAATGAGAATATGCCGGTACATGCTTTACCTCCCGATTGTCTGGACGTATCGCTGCCTTGCATAGGTAAGCTGGGCTCGCCTTTCGGATGTAGTCTTGAGATAAATCAATCTACACAGATGTAGACAGTCGGCCCAGCCCGGACCTTCAACAAGTTCCGTACCGCGCGGGTCTGGACCGAGGTCGTGCTCAGCTCAGGAACGGCACCGGATGGGCCGCGCGATAGAAGAAGTTGATCAGGGTGTTGATGTCGAACACCGGCAGGTTCGAGACCTCGGCGACGTCCCGCGAGAACGGGCACATGTTGGTGCACTCGAACAGGATCGCGCCGGGATTTTTGCAGGACGCCATGAAAGCTTCCGTCATCTCGATCATCTCGGCGCGCAGCACGTCGGTGTCCAGTTCCTCCCGCCCGAGAATGTAGGTGGCCGGGAATTGCGCATCGGGCTTCATGCCCTGGACCTGGACGGGGATGTCGTCCTGCGACCAGCCGACGCCGCGGAAATGGCCGTCATTCATGTGATGGCCGCGCTCGGTGAAGACGCCGATGACCTTGCCCGGCGGCAGCATGGCGTGGATCAGCGGGGCCTGGATCAGGCTCGAGGTGAAGACCGGGATGTTCACCGCAGCGGCGAGCTGCTTCTGGAATGGGGCGAGGAAACCGCAGCTTGTCGTGATCGCCTTGACGCCCTCGGACTCCAGCTCGCGCGCCGCCGCGATGAACGGATCGAGCAGGGCCGGGTCGGGGTGATCGCCCATGATCTTGGTCGCGTGCGCACCGCGCACGATCTTGTAGCGCACGGGAAAATCATAGGAGAGCGCATTGCCGATGTCGCCGCGCGGACGCGGAAACTTCGTGTCGAGCATCAGGATGCCGATCGTCTCGCCGTAGTTCGTGAAGCCGCCACGGAGTTTCATCAGGTCTCTCTCCCGATTCGGGATGGTCGTGGCCGGCAGTTTAGTGCGTCTCGTGAAACCGGCTCAAGAATGCCTTCAGCCGCTCGCTGCGTGGCTGGCGGATGGTTTCTTCCGGTGTGCCGATCTCTGCCATGATGCCGTCGTTCATGAAGCCGACGCGGGTGGAGACGTCGGCGGCGAAGGCCATCTCGTGCGTGACCAGCACCATGGTCATGCCTTCGGCAGCCAGGCTGCGGATCACGGAGAGCACCTCGCCGACGAGCTCGGGGTCGAGCGCGGAGGTCGGCTCGTCGAACAGCATCACGTCGGGCTTCATCGCGAGCGCACGGGCGATGGCGACGCGCTGCTTCTGGCCGCCGGACAGGCGGCTCGGAAACGCATCGGCCTTGTCGGCGAGGCCGACTTTTGCGAGCAGGTCGCGGCCGAGCGCGTTGGCTTCTGCCTGCGCCATGCCCTTCACCTGCACCGGGCCCTCGGTGACGTTGGCGAGCACCGACATGTGCGGGAACAGATTAAAATGCTGGAACACCATGCCGACGCTGCGGCGGAGCAGCGCGAGCTGGGCATCGCCCGCGGCGCGCATGCCCTTGCCAAAGGCGAATGTATGCGTGCCGATCGCGAGCTCGCCCTGCTGCGGCATTTCGAGCAGGTTCAGGCAGCGCAGGAAGGTGGACTTGCCGGAGCCGGAGGCACCGATCAGGGTGACGACCTCGCCGCGCGCGACCGAGAGCGAGACGCCCTTGAGCACCTCGTGATCGCCGAATGCCTTGTGGATGTTGCTCGCGACCAGCGTCGCGCGGTTCGCGTTCATCGATGCGCTCCCATCTTCAGCTCGACCCGGTCCGCGACCAGCGTCAGCGGGAACAGCACGACGAAATAGAGCACGGCGATCGTGGTGTAGACTTCGAGCGGCTTGTAGCTCGACGCGGTGATCACGGTGCCCTGGTAAAGCAGGTCGCCGACCGCAACCACCGACACCAGCGAGGTGTTCTTGAGCTGCATGATGGTCTGGTTGATGAAGGAGGGGATCATCACCTGGGTCGCCTGCGGCAGCACGATGCGGCGGAAGATCCTGCCGCGGCGCATGCCGATGGCGCGGCCGGCTTCCCACTGGCCGGTGTCAACGGCCTCGATGCCGCCGCGGAAGATTTCCGCATAGAACGAGCCGGCGTAGAGCGACAGCGCGATGAAGCACGCCATCGCCGGCGACATGTCGACGCCGATCAGGACGGGCAGGGCGTAATAGACCCAGATCAGCTGCACCAGCAGCGGCGTGCAGCGGAACACCTCGATATAGAAACGCAGCGGCACCGTGACCCAGCGCGGTGCCGTCGTCCTGAGGATGCCGACGAACAGTCCGATCACGAGACCCGCGACCACCGTGGTCACCGTGTAGAACAGTGTGACCAGGAGCCCTTGCCAGATCAGGCCCCAATACGGCTTCAGCGCCGCGAAGTCCCAGACGTACATCGATCAGAACTGCACTTCGCTCGGGAGATCGTCGGCGGTGAGGCCGACCGCTTCGAAACCCTTCAACATCCATTCGCGGGTCTGGCCCATCGAGCGGTTGTAGTCGGCCCAGGCGCTGAGGAAATCCTTGTAGCGGCGATCGCTCTCGGCGCGGATGCCCATATTGGTCGGCAGCGTCAGCAGCGGGCGCGGGATCGCGAGATCGCCGAGGTTCGGATTCTTCTTCAGCGTCGAGACCGAGAGCACCGCCAGCGAGACGTTGCAATCGGCGCGTCCCGTCGCGACCGCCAGGATCGCCTCGTCGCGGTTCTTGAAACCGAGGATGGTTGCCTTCGGGCAGTAGCGGCGCGCGATCGTCTCGTGGGTCGAACCGATGTCGACGGCGATCTTGACCTCGGGCTTGTTGAGCTCGGCCCAGGTCTGCGGCTTGGCGAAGCCCTTCTTGGTGATGACGGTGAAGGAGTGCACCAGGATCGGCGTCGAGAAGTCGATCACCAGCGCGCGTTCCGGCGTCGGGTTCACGGCGAAGGCGAGGTCGACCTTGTCGGCCTGGAGGTCGAGGATCTGGTTGCCCCAGGTCGATTCCAGCGTCTCGAGCTTGGCGCCGAGCTTGCCGGCGATGTCCTTGGCCATCTCGATGCAGGCGCCCGACCATTCGTTGGTGGCGAGGTCCTTATGGAAGTAGGGCTCCTGTCCGACGATGACGGCGACGCGGAGCACGCCATTCTTCTTGATGCGGTCGAGCGTGGAGGCCGGCGCGTCGGCCTTGGCCGAGCTGCTCACGGCGGCAATCGCTGCGCCCGCGAGCGCGACTTTGGTGAGAGCGTCCCTGCGATTCATGGTCTCTGTCTCCCTGGAATTTGGGTCGGATCGTCTCCGGCCGCTGGACTATTTCTGTATTCAGGATAAAATGCAATACGGTATTTCGATTTGCTGGCCATTTGGGCGGCAAGGCAGAAATCAGCCGAATATCTTGGCAGGATTGCGCAAAATTCCTGATAGCCAGGGATTGCAAATCGCATTCAAGTCTGAATACAAGACTGAACGCAATATGGAAGTGAGCTGAAGGAGAGGCCTGTGCGCGCCCTATTCGTCGATGCGAACGACACCCTGGCGGCGGTGACCGACAAGCTGCTGGCCTCGCAGAAGCTGCCGGTCAGCATCAATCGCAATCCCTCGATCAAGCCTGACGATCTGCCCGGCCTGCTCGGCGATGCCGAGATCATGATCGTCGACCACACGGCCGTGCCGACCGCGATTGCCGAGAAGTGCAAGGCGCTGAAGCATGTCGTCTTCCTCGGCACCGGCGCGCGCAGCTACATGAATCCGGAAGAGCTTGGCGAGCGCGGCATCTCCGTCCACACCATCAAGGGTTATGGCGATACGGCCGTGGCCGAATGCGCGATCGCGCTGATGTGGGCCTCCGCGCGCAACTTCGGCGAGATGGACCGCGGCATGCGCGAGGGCAATTGGCTGCGCCGCGACGCGATGCAGCTCACCGGCAAGACGCTCGGCCTGATCGGCTTCGGCGGCATCGCCGCGGAAGCCGCGCGCATGGCGGCGGGCTGCGGCATGAAGGTGATCGCCTGGAACAGGACGCCGAAGTCGCATCCGGGCGTCGAGTTCGTGTCGCTGGAGAAGCTGCTGGCCGAGAGCCACGTCATCTCGCTGCATCTTCTGCTCAACGACGAGACCAAGGGTTTTCTGTCGCGCGAGCGCATCGCCCAGATGCGTCCCGGCAGCATTCTGATCAACACCGCGCGGGGCGCGGTCGTCGACGAGGACGCGATGCTCGATGCGCTCCGTTCGGGCCACATCGCCCACGCCGGCCTCGACGTCTTCACTGTCGAGCCGCTGCCCGCAGGTCATCCCGTGACAAAGCTGCCGAACGTGACGCTGTCGGCGCATTCGGCGTTCCGCACGCCCGAGGCGAGCGACAACCTCATTGGCGCGGCGCTCGATCACTGCCGCCGCATCATCGCCACCGGCAAGTAAGGAATAAGGACATCCCATGTCGGATATCACCCGCATCGACCAGAACGCCCGCCGCAGCCGCGCCTCCGTGTTCGGCGATCTCGTCTTCCTCGCAGGGCAAGTCGCGGACACCAAGACCGCCGACATCACCCAGCAGACAAAAGAGGCCTTGGCCAAGGTCGATGACATGCTGGCGCGCGCCGGCACCGACAAGTCGCGCCTGCTCAGCGTGCAGGTCTGGCTCAAGACCATGGACGACTTCGACGCCATGAACGCGGTCTATGATGCCTGGGTCGTGCCCGGCAATACGCCGACCCGCGCCTGTGGCAAGGTCGAGCTCGCCGATCCCGCCTTCCGCATCGAAGTGATCGCGATCGCCGCGCGCAGTTGAGGGCTCTGCCGTGACTGTCAGGGCACCCGCATCGACCTTCCGTCCCGCCCAGCGCATCGGCGCGATCGGCGTCTCCGAGATCCTCAAGATCGGGGCGGTCGCACAGCGGCTGAAGCGCGAGGGGCGGCCGGTGATCGTGCTGGGCGCCGGCGAGCCCGACTTCGACACGCCAGATCATGCCAAGGACGCCGCCGAGCGCGCCATCCGCACTGGGCAGACCAAATACACCATCCTCGACGGCACGGTGGAATTGAAGGCGGCGATATCAGAGAAATTCCGCCGCGAGAACGATCTCGTCTATGCCACTGATGAGATCACCGCCGGCGCCGGCGCCAAGCAGGTGATCCACAACGCCTTCATGGCGACCTTGAGCCCCGGCGACGAGGTCATCCTCGCAGCGCCCTACTGGACCAGTTATGCCGATATGGTGCGCATTGCCGACGGCACGCCGGTCGACGTGCTCTGCCGCGAGGACAATGGCTTTCGTCTGGACGCGGCCGACCTCGAACGCGCGATCACACCCAGGACGCGCTGGCTGCTGCTGAACTCGCCGTCCAATCCGACCGGCGCTGCCTATTCGGCGGCGCAGCTGCGCCCGATCCTGGACGTGCTCAAGCGCCATCCGCATGTCTGGCTGATGGCCGACGACATCTACGAGCACCTGACCTATGACGGCATGCCGTTCGTCACGGCCGCCGCGCTGGAGCCGAGCCTGAAATCGCGCACGCTGACCGTCAACGGCGTCTCCAAGGCCTATGCCATGACCGGATGGCGCGTCGGCTATGGCGGCGGGCCGCGCGAGCTGATCGCGGCGATGGCGGTGGTGCAGAGCCAGAGCACGACCAACCCGTCCTCGGTGAGCCAGGCCGCCGCGATTGCCGCGCTGACCGGGCCGCAGGATGTGCTGATCGAGCGCCGCGTCGCGTTCCAGCGCCGCCGCGACATCGTGGTCGATGCGCTCAACGCCATCGACGGCGTCACCTGCCGCCGGCCGGAAGGCGCGTTCTACACCTATGCCAGCTGTGCCGGCCTGATCGGCCGCCGCACGCCAGATGGGACCATCATCGACAGCGATGCTGCGTTCTGCCGCTATCTGCTGGAGAGGCATGACGTGGCCGTGGTGCCGGGCAGCTGTTTCGGCCTTGCACCTTATTTCCGGCTGTCCTACGCCACCTCGGAACAAAACTTGCGCGAGGCCATGATGCGCATCGCCAAAGCCTGCAGGGAGCTGTCATGACCATTCGCAACACCCGCACCGGGGGCCAGATCCTGATCGACCAGCTGGTCGCTCAAGGCGTCGACCGCGTCACCTGCGTGCCGGGCGAGAGCTACCTCGCGGCGCTCGACGCGCTGCATGACAGCCCGATCGACGTCGTGATCTGCCGCGCCGAAGGCGGCGCCGCGATGATGGCGGAGGCCTATGGCAAGCTCACCGGCCGCCCCGGAATCTGCTTCGTCACCCGCGGCCCCGGCGCCACCAATGCCAGCCATGGCGTCCACATCGCGATGCAGGACTCGACCCCGATGATCCTGTTCGTCGGCCAGGTCGATACCGGCATGCGCGAGCGCGAGGCGTTCCAGGAGCTCGACTACAAGGCGGTGTTCGGCACCATGGCGAAATGGGCCGTCGAGATCGACCGTCCCGACCGCATTCCGGAGCTGGTCGCGCGTGCCTTCCGCGTCGCGATGCAGGGCCGTCCGGGCCCCGTGGTGATCTCGCTGCCGGAGAACATGCTGACCGAGACCGCCGCCGTTGCGGACGCCATGCGTATCGAGCCGGCGGTGAGCTGGCCGGCGCCGTCAGATCTCGAGCGCGTCGGAGCGATGCTCGCGAGCGCCAAGGCGCCGCTCGTCATCCTCGGCGGCTCGCGCTGGAGCGATGAAGCCACCAAGAGCATCGCGCGTTTCGCCGAGCGCTTCGACCTGCCGGTCGCGACCTCGTTTCGCCGGGCGTCGCTGATCGACGCCGACCATTCGCATTATGCCGGCGACCTCGGCATCGGGCCGAGCCCGGGCCTGAAGGCGCGCATCGATAACGCCGACGTCATTCTGCTCATCGGCGGCCGCATGTCGGAGATGCCGTCGTCGTCCTACACGCTGCTCGACATTCCGACCCCGCAGCAGAAGCTAATCCACGTGCATCCTGGCTCCGAGGAGCTCGGCCGCGTCTATCAGCCGGCGCTGGCGATCCAGGCGACGCCCGCCGCGTTCGCCGCCGCCGTCGAGACGCTGAAGCCCGCCGGCACCGTTGCCTGGAAGGGCGAGGCCGCCAAGGCGCATGCCGATTATCTCGCCTGGACCGACAAGGCGCGCGAGCTGCCGGGCGCGTTCCAGTACGGCCAGGTCATGACCTGGCTGCGCGACCGCCTGCCGAAGGACGCGATCGTCTGCAACGGCGCCGGCAACTATGCCGGCTGGATCCATCGTCATCACCGCTTCCACAGCTTCGCCGCCCAGCTCGCACCGACCTCGGGTTCGATGGGCTATGGTGTGCCGGCTGCCGTGCTCGCCAAGCGACAGTTTCCGGATCGTGTCGTCGTCGCGTTTGCCGGTGACGGCTGCTTCCTGATGAACGGCCAGGAATTCGCGACGGCCGTGCAATACGACGCGCCGCTGGTGGTCATCGTCGTCGACAATTCGCAGTACGGCACCATCCGTATGCACCAGGAGCGCGACTATCCCGGTCGCGTCGTCGGTACCCAGCTCAAGAACCCTGATTTCGCGATGTACGCGAAGGCGTTCGGTGGCCATGGCGAGCGCGTCGAGCGCACCGAGGAGTTCGCGCCGGCCTTCGAGCGCGCACTGGCCTCGGGCAAGCCGTCGATCCTCCATTGCATCATTGATCCGCGCGCGATCTCGGTCGGCAAGGATTTCACGCCGGCGGTGAAGGCGTAGCCGATGTCGGAAGGCCGCCACGTCGCCATCATCGGAGCCGGCGCGGTCGGCGTGATCAGCGCCATCGAAGCGCTGCGCGAGGGTCATCGCGTCACGCTGATCGACGCGGGCGAGCCCGGTGGCGAGCAGGCGGCGAGCTACGGCAATGCCGGCTGGCTCTCATCGCATTCGGTGATCCCGCCGGCCGAGCCGGGCATCTGGAAGAAGGTGCCGGGTTATCTGATGGACCCGCTCGGCCCGCTCGCGATCCGCTGGTCTTACTTGCCGAAGGCACTGCCCTGGTTGATCAAATATTTGCTCGCGGGCTGGACCGAGGCGCGGGTCGAGAAGACCGCCTTTGCTTTGCGTGATCTGTTGAAGGACGCGCCGCTGCTGCACAGGAAGCTCGCGGAAGAAGCGGGCGTGCCCGAATTGGTCGAACGCAACGGCGTGATGCACGTGTTCCCGTCGCGCGGCAATTTCGACAACAATCTCGGCTGGCGTCTGCGCAAGAAGGTCGGCGTCGAATGGCTGGAGCTCAGCGCCGATGAGATGCGTCAGCGCGAGCCGGATCTCCATCCGCGCTACACCTTTGGCGTGGTGGTCGAGGAGGCCGGCCGCTGCCGCGATCCCGGCGCTTACGTCGCGGCGCTTGCCCAGCATGCGCTTGCGAGCGGTGCCAAGCTCGTTCGTGCCAGGGCAACCGGTCTCAAGCTTTCCGGCAATAAGCTCGTTGCCGTTCTCACCGAGACCGGTGAGATTGCTTGCGATGCTGCTGTGATCGCCGCCGGTGCGCGGTCCAGGCAGCTCACCGCATCGGTCGGCGATCCCCTGCCGCTCGAGACCGAGCGCGGCTATCACGTCATGATCGAGAACCCGGAATCGGGGCCGCGCAGCTCGATGATGGCGTCCGACGTCAGCATGGTCGTGAACTGGACCGACAAGGGGCTGCGCGCTGCCGGCACGGTCGAGATCGCCGGCCTCGAGGCTGCGCCGAACTGGAAGCGCGCCGAGATTTTGCGCAACAACCTCCTCAGCATGTTCCCCAAGCTGCCGAAAGACATCCCGACGTCGCGCATAAAAACGTGGTTCGGGCATCGGCCGAGCATGCCGGATGGTCTTCCCTGTATCGGCCACGCGCGCGCCTCGCGCGACATCGTCTATGCCTTTGGCCACGGCCATGTCGGCCTGGTCGGCTCGGCCCGCACCGGCCGTCTCGTCGCCCAGCTCCTGAGCGGCAAGCAGCCGGAAATTCCGCTCGCACCGTTCGCGCCCACTCGCTTCCTCTGAGATCGCACCATGACCACTTCAGCCAACTCATCCTCCCGCATCGCCCGTGGCGGCAAGGCCATCTACGGTGCGCCGCTGGGCATCTTGATGCTGGAAGCGCGCTTTCCCCGCATTCCCGGCGACATGGGCAATGGCACGACCTGGCCATTCCCCGTGCTCTATCGCGTGGTGAGCGGCGCTTCGCCGGAGAAAGTGGTGCTGAAGGGTGCGGCCGGCCTGCTGCCCGATTTCATCGATGCGGCCAAGGACCTGGTGAGGCTCGGTGCCGAAGCCATCACCACCAATTGCGGCTTCCTCTCGCTATTCCAGAAGGAGATCGCAGCCGCCGTCGGCGTGCCGGTGGCAACCTCATCGCTGATGCAGGTGCCGTGGGTGCAGGCGACCTTGCCGCCCGGCAAGCGCGTCGGCCTTGTCACCGTGTCAGGCTCGACCTTGACGCCGGCCCATCTCGAAGGCGCCGGCGTGCCGCTCGATACGCCTTTGGTCGGCACCGAGCACGGCAAGGAATTTTTCCGCGTCCTGATCAAGGCCGAGAAGGACGACATGGACGTGGCGCAAGCCGAGCGCGATGTGGTCGAGGCGGGCAAGCAGCTCGTCGCGAAAAACCCCGATGTCGGCGCCATCGTGCTCGAATGCACCAACATGCCGCCTTATGCGGCAGCCTTGCAGGCCGAGGTCGGCTTGCCGGTGTACGATATCTATTCCATGATCACTTGGTTTCATGCTGGGTTGCGTCCGCGCGCGTTCGCCTGAAGTCCGGCTGTCGCAAAGCTCTGAACAAGCTGTGCTAAGCAGCTGTTTGCATTGCAATCGTCCACACAGCCCCGGTATATTGGGCTGTGTTCGGGCATGAATGCAGCTGATGATGAGCAACGTGGAACTGGCCTCCGATAGTATCGTCGATCGCGTCTATGAACAGCTCAAGGCGATGGCCGTGAGCTATGAGTTCAAGCCGGGCGAACGGCTCAACGAAGGCGAGCTGGCCAAGCGCCTCGGCGTCAGCCGCACGCCGCTGCGCGAAGCGCTCAATCGTCTCAACACCGAAGGCTTCCTGCGCTTCACGCCGGGCAAGGGCTTTTTCTGCCGCGAGCTCGACGCGCACGAAATCTTCGATCTCTACGAGCTGCGCAAGTCGATCGAGGTCGCCTCGATCCGCCTCGCCATCAAGCGTGCGAAGGACGAGGACATCGACGCGCTCCTGAAATTCCTCGAAGCCACCGGCCCCGATCCCGGCCAGCGATCTTCGGTGGAGCTCGTCGAGCTGGACGAGACCTTTCACGAACGGCTGATGGGCATGTCGAACAATGCCGAGATGTTGCGCGTGCTGCGCAACGTCAATGCCCGCATCCGCTTCGTGCGCTGGATCGACATGGACAGCATCAACCGCTCCAATACGCAGGCAGAGCACCGCGCCGTCGTCGAAGGCCTCAAGGCGCGCGACGAGGAGGCTTGCGTCTCGGTGCTGGAGAAGCACATCGACCGCCGCCTGGATCGCATCACCTCCGCGATCAAGGAAGGCTACGCGCAGATCTATATGCCGGCGGCGGCGAGGTCTGCGGCGAACTAATCAGCCTGCTGCAAAGACGGTGCCCTCCCTTCTCCCCTTGCGGGAGAAGGTGGCGCGAAGCGCCGGATGAGGGGTATCTCTCCGCGCGTACGGAGTGTGCGGAGAGATACCCCTCACCCTGGTGAGTCCGTATCAACCTTCGGTGCTGCCTCTCCCGCAAGGGGAGAGGGCACAGCCATGCGCAGCGCTCGCGTCCCGCAGCTATACAATCCTTCGATACCTGATCGTGCCATACGGTCAGAGCTTTCGCGCGCGAACATCGCTAGCGTGCCGCCCGAATGTCACGGAGACCCGCGGTGCACAGCCCTCAAACTAGTCCCGAAGCGCGCAGCAGCGACGACTGGCCGTCCGAGCTCTATCGCGTCCTGAAAGCCGCCGACGTCAGGCAGATGTCCTACGTGCCTGATGCCGGCCACAGCCAGCTCATCCGCTTGTTCTCGGCCGACCGCGACGTCACCACCAACGTGCTGACGACGGAAGAGGAGGGCATCGCCATCGCCGCGGGCGCCTGGCTCGGCGGCCAGCGCAGCGTGCTGCTGATGCAGTCGAGCGGGGTCGGCAATTGCATCAACATGCTGTCGCTCTCGGCGATCGGCCGCTTTCCGCTTCTGATGCTGGTGACGATGCGCGGCGAATGGGCCGAGTTCAATCCGTGGCAGGTGCCGATGAGCCGGGCGACGCAGCCTTCGCTGGAGGCGATCGGTCTGAAAGTGATACGCGCCGAGACGCCGGAGGACCTGGTCGAGACCGTCGAATCGGCGGCGTCGCTCGCCTACGACTCAGACCAGCAGATCGCGGTCCTGATCGGGCAACGCCTGATCGGCAAGAAGAAGTGGTGATGCCAATGCAAGCTCAACTCGATCGTCGCGCCGCTGTCGCCGCGCTCCTGAAGGACCGCAAGGATACCCTGGTGGTCTCCGGCCTCGGCTCGCCCACCTACGACCTGCATTCCGTCGGGGATCACGACGGCAATTTCTATCTCTGGGGCGCGATGGGTGGTGCCGCGCTGATCGGGCTCGGGCTCGCGCAGGCCCAGCCGGGCAAGCGGGTCCTTGCCTTGACCGGCGACGGCGAGCAGCTGATGGGCCTCGGCGGCATCGCCACCATCGGCGTCGCGCGTCCGCGCAATCTCGACATCGTCGTGATCGACAACCAGCATTTTGGCGAGACCGGGATGCAGGCCAGCCACACCGGCCGCGGCGTCGATCTCACGGCAATCGCCGCCGCCTGCGGTTTTGCTGCGACCGCAACCGTGCGGACGCTGGAGGAGGTGCAGCGCCTCGCCGCCGAGATCGCCGGGCCGTCCGATGGTCCGCGGCTTTTTGTCATCAAGGTTTTGGCGGAAAATCCGCCGCGTTCACTGCCCTCGCGCGATGCCGTCTTTATCAAGAACCGGTTCCGTGCTCATCTCGGTTTTGCGGCGGCCTGATCCGGAGTTCTCGCTCCGGACCGGCCTGCCGCAAGCAGCTTATTCTGGAGTGAGACCCATGAAACTATCCGGCAAGGTCGCCGTCATCACCGGTGCGGCGCGCGGTATCGGCAAGGCCTGCGCAAAGCGTTTCCTCGACGACGGCGTCAAGGTGGTCATCTCGGACGTCGATACGGATGAGCTCGAGAAGACGGTCAACGAGCTGGGCAGGCCCAAGGAGCTGTACGCCGTACCGTGCCACGTCGCACGGCGCGCGGATGTCGATCGCGCGGTGGCGACCGCGGTCCGCGAGTTCGGCCGGCTCGACATCATGGTCAACAATGCCGGCGTCGCCCGCAACCGGGACATCCTGGAGATTTCCGAAGAGGAATTCGACGACGTCATCGCCATCAACCTGAAGGGTGCGTTCTTCGGCGTGCAGGCAGCGGCGAAGCAGATGATCGCGCAAGGCGGCGGCGGGGTCATCATCAACATGTCCTCGGTGAACGCACTGCTGGCGATCCCGTCGCTGGCGACCTACGCGATGTCCAAGGGCGGCATGAAGCAGCTGACTTCTGTCGCCGCCGTCGCGCTCGCCCCGCACAATATCCGCGTCGTCGCGGTTGGCCCGGGGACGATCCTGACCGACATGGTGGCGTCATCCATCTACACCTCCGAGGACGCGCGCAAGACCGTGCTGTCGCGCACGCCGATAGGCCGCGGCGGCGAGCCGAGCGAGGTTGCGTCCGTCGTGGCGTTCCTTGCGAGTGATGATGCGTCCTATATCACGGGGCAGACGATCTATCCCGATGGCGGGCGGCTGATCCTGAACTACACGGTGCCGGTGAAGGAGAAGTAGCGCGGCGTTACGACTTCACCGCGCCCGAAGTCATGCCGTCAATGAACTGGCGCTGCAGCAGCACGAAGATCACGACGATCGGTAACACGATGGTGACGGCGGCGGCGAGCATCTCGCCCCAGTCGGTCGAGTACTGGCCGGTGAGATTGTAGAAGCGCACGATCGCGGTGACGTTGCTGTCGTTCTGCAGGAACGTCACCGCGATGACGAACTCGTTCCAGGCATTCAGCCCGACGATGATCGCCACCGTGAGCAATCCCGGCCGCATCATCGGCAGGATCACGTAAAAGAACGTCTGCCACGGCTTTGCGCCGTCGACCTGGGCGGCTTCCTCCAGCGCGACGGGAATGGCGAGCGCATAGGTGCGCAACAGGAAGATTGCGAAGGGCGAGAACATCGCGGTGTAGATCAACGCCACCGCGGGGATCGAATTGACCAGGCCCAGCTTGGCGAAGATGAAATACAGCGGATAGAGATAGAGCTGCACGGGCACGGTGATCGTGGCCATGAAGTAGAAGGTGATGAAGCGCCAGAACTTGCCCTTCTGCCGCGCCAGCACATAGGCACAGGGCGTCGCGGTGACACAGACCATCACGATGGTGAGGATCGCGATCTCGGCGCTGTGCAACAGGCTCGGCCCGAGCTGGGCGTTGCGCCATGCGGAGGAGAAGTTTTCCCAGTGAAGCTGGGTCGGCAGCGCCAGCGGATTGCTGCCGATCTCGACCGTCGTCTTCAGCGCGTTCATGACGGCGAGCACGATCGGCAGCAGCGAGCTGAACGACGCGACGCCAATCAGCCCCAGGGCAAACGTCCTGCTCCAGCGATCCCCGATCATGTCGATTGCGCGTCGTCGGTGATCTGGAGCCAGAGATAGACGGCGGTCGCGCACAGGCCGAACAGGCTCATGACACAGGCCGCTGCTGCCGCCTGCCCGACATCGCCCTCGAAGAAGGCGTGTCGATAGGCGAAGGTGGCCAACACCTCGCTGCCATAGGCCGGGCCGCCGCGGGTGACGATGAAGATGAACTCGAACACCTGGAACGACCAGATCACGGTGAGAATGAGCATGAGCGTCAGCGTCGGACGAATGCCCGGAATCAGCACATGGCGGAACAGCGCGAAGAAGCCGGCGCCGTCGAGCCGCGCCGCCTCGATCTGGTCGACGGAGATCTGCCGCATCGCCGACAGGAACACGACCGCGAGAAAACCCCACCAGTGCCAGATGTCGACGGCCGCGACCGCATAGAGCGAACGATCAGGATCAGCGAGGGGATCTGAGATCGAAAAGCCGTGCTCGTTGAGCCAGGCGACGATGCCTGTGGCAGGGCTGAAGATCATGCCCTGGAAGATGCGGCCGGTGACGGCGACGGCGATGATGCGCGGCAGGAAGATGATGGACTGCACCACGATGCGCGCCTTCGGCGCCATCAGCAGCGCTGCCGCCATCACGAGCGCGAGGCACACCGGCACGGTGAGGAAGATCGCGGTCCAGATAAAGTTGTTGGTCAGAGCGGACCAGAACACGGGATCGGCGACCATGTTCTGGAAATTGGCCAGTCCCGCCCACATCGGCGTGCCCACACCATCCCAGATGAAGAACGCCGCCGTGAATGTCAGCACGGCGGGCACCAGGATGATGCAGATATTGATCAGCAGCGCCGGGAGCGCGAACAGCCACATTGTGGGATCAGGCCGTCCGCGGCGGCAGCGGCGGAACCTTGCCTTCCTTGGCTTCCTGGCTGAACAGTGTCTGCATGCGGGTGAGATATGCATCCGGCGTGATCTTGTTGAGCCAGACCTGCTCGATGCCCTCGATCAGATAGGAGTTGGTCGCGCCCGGCCAGAACGTCCACGTCGTGAAGCCGTACTGCCCCTTGCTGAAAGCCTCGTGCAAATTCGCGATGGTCTTCTCGAACAGCGGATAGCCGATGCCCTGCAGCATGTCCGGCGGCAGGTCCTTGACCGGCAGCGCCCATTTGCCGGGCCAGTCGCGGTTCATGGTCTCGTAGAACTTGCGGGTCAGCATGAACTCGAACACGGCGGCCGCGCCTTCGGCGTTCTGCGAGGTCTTCGCGATCGACAGCGTCGCGCCGCAGGCCAGGTGCACCAGCGATCCCGAGAAGGCGGAGCCGAGCGTCGGCGTCGGCATCACGTCCATCACCGTGTCGGGCTTCGACATGCCGTAGGACTTGGTGCCGAACGACCAGGTGCCGCTGAACGCCATCGCCGCCTTGCTGTTCACGACCTGCAGGAAGCTCTGCTCGATCGTCAGCGAGAAGTAGTTCTTGCCGAAATAGCCCTTGTTGTACCAGGCCTTCGACAGCTCGACCGCTTCGACGAAGGGCGGCGCGGTCCAGGGAAGCTCGCCTGCGAGCGCCTTGCGGACGTTGTCGGGGCCGGCGACGTTGTTGAAGAACACCGTCATCAGCCACTCGTTGACGCCCTTCCAGTCGGCATTGCCGGCGCCGAAGGGGATGATGCCCTTGGCCAGTGCGGCGTCGGCGACCTCTTCCATCTCCTTGCGGTTGGTCGGCAGCTTCCAGCCGTTCTGCTTGAACAGCTCCTTGTTGTAGAAGAGATGCATCGACTCGTAGTCGCGCGGCAGCGCGTAGAGTTTGCCGCCATAGACGCTGGTGTTGAGCAGGGGCGCGAGGAAGCGGTCCTTCCACTTGTACTTCTCGGCGAAATCGTCGAGCGGCAGCACCTGGCCGGCATTCGCGATCGCGGTGAGATAAGCGGGCCCTGCGGTCTGCACGATGTCGGGGCCGTTGCCGGCGACGAGGGCAACCTTCAGCAGGTTGTTGACTGCCGCACCCTTCACCTCGAGCTGGAGCAGATACTTGTCCTGCGAGGCGTTGAAGGCCTCGACCAGATCGTTGCGCAGCGCGGCCTGGCCGTCCGAATTCGCCTGGCCGAACCAGAACGTCACGACCTTGCGTCCGTCCTGGGCAGTGGCGCCGCGCGGCAGGCCGGCCGCAAGGGCTGCGGCAGGGATGGAGGCAACAAGCTGGCGTCGGGTCATGGTCATGGGATGAAACCTCGGTTTCCTCGAATAGCTGTGACGATTGTTGATTTTGCTTTAGTAATACGTATAACTAAGCCAAATGGCGACGTCAACAACGAGGACGAAGCGGGGGAAAGGGCGCGACAAAGTTGCGCTGTCCCGCCCCACGCAGAAGGATATTGCACTCGCGGCAGGTGTTTCGCAGGCCGCGGTGTCGCTCGTCCTGAACAAGGCGGAGACGCCCTCCGTCCCGCCGGCGACGCGCACGCGCATCCTCGAAGTCGCGCAGGAGCTGGGCTATCGGCCGAACCATCCGGCGCGCATGCTGCGCAGCGCGCGGACCATGACCTTCGCCTGCGTCATTCCCGACATCACCAACCCGTTCTATCCCGGCCTCGTGCGCGGCTTGCAGACGGTCGCGGCGCCCGCCGGCTATGACGTGCTGATCTACGACACCGACGGCCGGCCGGAAGGCGAGGCGCGCGCGATCGACTGGCTGCTGCAGGGGCGGGCCGATGGGGTGGTCGCGACGTTTTTTCATCTGCGCGCGCCGCAGCTTGCGGTGCTGGCCAGCAAGGGCATTCCGCTGGTGCGGCTGGAGAGCCAGCACAAGCCAGACGGACCGCTCGCGATCGACAGCGTCTATATCGACAACGCGGAAGCCGCGGCCGAGATGACGCGGCTTCTGATCGCGCGCGGGCACCGGCGTATCGCGATGATCCAGGCCGAGTTCGGCCCGAGCCACCGCCGCGCGCAGGGCTATGGCACGGTGATGCGCGAGGCGGGGTTGTCGCCCGATTTCATCACCGACAGCGCCTATTCGGAAGAATCCGGGGCGCGCGCGATGAAGCGTTTGCTCGAACGCAAGGGCGAGCGGCCGACCGCGGTGTTCGGCGCGAGCGACGTGCTGGCGCTCGGTGCGATGGAAGCGGCGCGCAGCGCCGGGCTCTCGATTCCCGGGGACATCGCGGTCGCCGGCTTCGACGACATTCCGGTCGCAAAACTGCTCGGCCTCACCACGGTGCGGCAGCCGGAGTTCGACCTCGGCGCGCTCGCGGCGAAGACGCTGGTGAAGCGGCTACTGCCAGGCGGGCTGGGATCGCCGGGCAAGAGCCACGAGCTGAAATTCGAGATCATGAAACGCTCGTCGGTTTGACCGGGCGAAGCAATTGAACGTGGGAGTGAACAAGTGACCTCTATTCCTCATGATTACGCGGAGCGCGTCTATGCCGGCGTGCTCGGCAAGCTCATCGGCGTCTATCTCGGCCGTCCCTTCGAGGGCTGGACCTATGAGCGCATCATGCAGGAGCTCGGGCCGATCAACTATTACGTCAACGAGCGCCGTGATGTCGCGCTGCGCTCGCACCATCTCGTCGTCACCGACGATGACGTCTCCGGTACCTTCGCCTTTCCGCGCGCGCTCGCCGACAACGGCTATCCCAAGCGCCTGACCGCCAAGCAGGTCGGCCAGGCCTGGCTGAACTACATCGTCGAGGAGCGCGCCGTGCTGTGGTGGGGCGGCATCGGCAATTCCACTGAGCACACCGCCTATCTCCGCCTGAAGTCCGGTATTCCCGCCCCCCAAAGCGGCTCGATCGAGCTGAACGGCACGACTGTGGCCGAGCAGATCGGCGCGCAGATCTTCATCGACGGCTGGGCGATGGTGAGCCCGGGCAATCCCGAGCAGGCCGCCTATCTCGCCGACCAGGCCGGCCGCGTCAGCCATGACGGCGAATCCGTGCATGCCGCAAAGCTGCTCGCGGCCATGGAGGCCCAGGCCTTCGTCGAGCGCGACGTGCAGAAGCTGATCGATGTCGGCCTCGGCTTCGTGCCGAAGGACGCGCTGATCCGGCGCGTCGTCAACGACGTCCGCGACTGGCACGCCGGCGACAACAGCAATGACTGGGAACGCACCCGCGCGTTGATTGCCGAGCGCTATGGCTACGATAAATTCCTCGGCAATTGCCACGTCGTGCCCAACCATGCGCTGATCATCCTGGCGACGCTGTACGGCAAGAACAGTTTTCAGGAGGCGATGCGCATCGCCAATACGGCCGGCTGGGACACCGACTGCAATGCCGGCAATGTCGGCTGCCTGTTCGGCATCCGCACCGGCCTTGCCGGCCTCGATGCCGGGCCGGATTTCCGCACGCCGATTGCCGATCGCATGTACATCTCGACCGCCGACGGCGGCGCCGCGATCACCGACGCCGTGATCGAGACGCAGTCTCTGGTCGCGGCGGGCCTTGCGCTCGCGGGCGCACCGGCGCTCGCCGTGGCCAAGAATGGCGCGCGTTTCAACTTCAATTTCCCGGGCAGCTTGCAGGGGTTCCATGCCAAGGGCGGATCGCCGGCGCGGCTGCACGAGGTCGAGCTCAGCAACGTCGCCGGCCATAGCCGCACCGGCGAGCGCAGCCTTGCGATCGACTTCCGCCGTCTTGCGCCCGGGCGCGTCGCGCGCATCGCCAGCCCCACCTTCTTCGACAAGGAGGTGTTTACGATGCCGACCTATCAGCTCGTGACCTGTCCGACGCTCTATTCCGGGCAGCGCGTCGAGTGCCGGCTCGAGTCGGAAACGGACGGCGGCACGGTCACCGCGCGCCTGTTCGCCAGCGTCTATGACGAGCACGACGAACTCGTACAGATCTATGGCGATGCGCAGGAGCTGACCGGCGGCTGCGAGGCCGTTCTGAGCTGGCAGGTGCCGGAGACGCACTCCTATCCGATCTTCGAGATCGGCATCGAGATCGAGACGCCCGATCCGCTCGGCGTCGACGGCACGCTGTATCTGGACTACCTGACCTGGGGCGGCGCGGCCGATACGGTGCTAAAGCGGCCGGACAACAATCTCAGCACGATGTGGAAGCACGCTTGGGTCAACAATGTCAGCCAGTTTCAGACCCGCTGGGAGGGGCTGCGCGTCACCAATGGCGACGGGATCGGCTTCATCGCGCAGGGCTCGCGCGACTGGAAGGATTATCGCGTAACCTCGGAGATCGCGCCGCTGCTGGCGAATGCCTGGGGCCTCGCCGCGCGCGTGCAAGGGCGCGAGCGATACTATGCGCTGATGTTCGATCGCGCCGAGGGCGGCCGCGTGCGCCTGGTCAAGCGCTTGCATGACGAGGTTGTGCTCGCGAGCGAGCGCTTCGCCTGGCAGCTCGATCAGAAGTATAAGGTCGAGCTGCGCGTGGTCGGTACCGGCATCGAAGCCCATGTCGACGGCAAGAAGCTGTTCAGCGTGCAGGATGCCCGTGAGCTGCCATTGACGGGTGGCGCCGTCGCGCTGGTCGTCGACAGCGGATCGATCTCCGCGGAAGAGGTGAGGGTGGCGCCGCTTTAGCGGCGCCTCACTCCGCCGCGATCGTCATCCCATAACCCAGCCGCTTCGAAATTCCACCCGCACAATCTCGCAGCGCATGCGCGATCGGGCTGTCCCAGCGCGCGTCGAAAGTGCCTTCCGGCCCCATCGCGGTGATCACCAGCGCGACATGGCCGGAATGGTCGAACACAGGCGCCGAGAAGGCATTGACGCCGGGCAGGGGATCGCCGAGCGCGCGCGCAAGGCCGTGCTTGCGGACCTCGGTGAGCATCTCGGCGACCTTCACGCCTTTCACTGCCCGCTTCGGATTGTAGCCGACGCCGTGACGGTCGAGGCCGCTTTCGAGCGCGGCGTTGATGGTCTTCTCGGGCAGGAAGGCCGCAAAGGCGCGCCCCGTCGCCGTCTCCAGGAGCGCCATCACCGAGCCGGCACGCATCACGATGTGCACGGGCTGGCCGGGCTCCTCCAACTGCACCACGGTCGGGCCGTGCGTGCCCCAGACCGCGAGCGAGACCGCGTGCCCGATCTGGCTCGCCAGCGCCGCAATCTTGGGACGTGCGATGCGCACGCCGGAGAGACGGCGCAGACTGATCAGGCCGAGTTCCAGAGCCAGCGCGCCGATTTCGT
Organism: Bradyrhizobium sp. CCGB01; assembly: GCF_024199795.1. Lineage (NCBI taxonomy): Bacteria > Pseudomonadati > Pseudomonadota > Alphaproteobacteria > Hyphomicrobiales > Nitrobacteraceae > Bradyrhizobium > Bradyrhizobium sp. CCGB01. The sequence continues at coordinate 7,787,403 of NZ_JANADK010000001.1, read as the reverse complement.
AGCGGCCGGTGGTCTCGTCCTGCTCGATCAGCCCGATACGGGAGAAGCTGGCCAGATAAGGATGCGCCTTGGCCGGCGTCATGCCGGCTTCGCGCGCGAGATCCCGCAGCATCATCGGCTCGCCGCATCTCGCCAGCGCGCGGAGCAATTCTCCGCCGACTTCGATCGACTGGATGCCGCGGCTTTCTCTCTTCATGCGTCTCCTGGCGTGTGGCTTACGCCGCGTTGCGCCTGGCGGCGCTGTCGGCGAGATGGCGGCCGGCAATGTAGCCGAAGGTCAGCGCCGGCCCAAGCGTGATGCCGGCGCCGGGATAGTTGCCGCCCATGATGCTCGCCATGTCGTTGCCGGCGGCATAGAGCCCGGGAATTACCCGACCCTCCGCATCGAGCGCCCGTGCGTTCTCGTCGGTGACGATGCCGGCATAGGTGCCGAGATCGCCGATCACCATCTTGACGGCGTAGAACGGGCCGTTCTCGATCGGCGCGACGCAGGGGTTTGGACCGTGCAGCGCATCGCCCTGGTAGCGGTTATAGGCCTTCGAGCCCTTGCCGAAGGCGGCGTCATGGCCCTGCGGCGCGGTCGCATTGAACTGCTTGACGGTTTCGGCGAAGGCATTCGCATCGATGCCGGCCTTCGCCGCGAGCGCGTCCAGCGTATCGCCGCGCATGAGGTAGCCGGTATTCAAGTGGTGCCCCAGCGGCATCGGGAAGGGCGGTACGCAGCCGAGCCCGTATTTGCGCAGGGTCGGGTGGTCGCAGACGAGGAAGGCCGCAATCTCCTCGCCGGGCTTTGCGGCCTTGATCATGGCCTGGACGAAGTCGTGATAGGAATTGCCTTCATTGGCAAAGCGCTTGCCGTCGCGCATCACCGCGATCACGCCGGGTTTGGCGCGGTCGATGAAGTGCGGCATCACGCCCTTCGAGCCGTCCTTGCGCGTCGTCAGCGACACCGGCACCCAGGCCGCCGCGTTCGGCAGGCGGTCCTCGACATGTCCGCCGGCGCTCTCCGCAAGGCGCAGGCCGTCGCCGGTATTGCCGGTCGGTCCGGGCGAAAAATGCTCATGGCCCGTCGGCGCGTGCGGAAACATCTTCTTGCGCCGCTCGACATCGTGCGGAAAGCCGCCACAGGCCAGCACGACGCCCCGCCGCGCGCGGATGCGTACATCGCGTCCCTCTCGGGTAACGATCGCGCCGGTCACACTGCCATTCTCGACCGTCAGCTCGCGCACCGGCGAGGACAGCCACATCGGAATCTTCAGGTCCTGCGCGGATTTTGCGAGCCGTCCGGCGAGCGCGTTGCCGTTGGTCAAGGTCATGCCGCGGCCGTAGCGCAGCACGTCCATCAGGTGACGCGACAGTCGCTTGGCGACATAGACCGCCGAAGTCAGCGACTTCGTCACCCGCATGAAATGGATGATCTCCTTCCCGGAGCCCAGCATCATGCCGAATACGGTGAGCTCGGGCAGGGGCATGCCGAGCGTCTTGATCTGGTCGCCGAGCTCGCGGCCGTCGAACGGTCGCGTCACCATGGAGCGGCCGCCCTGCGTGCCGCCGGGCGCTTCGGCGTGATAGTCCGGAAACACCAGCGGCATGTCGAAGCGCAGCGCCGTTTTACTCGTAAAGAAATCCACCGCCTCCGGGCCCGCGGTCAGGAACGCATCGACCCGCGCGGCATCAAAGTTGTTGCCGGCTTCGTGCCGCAAGTAGGTGCGGGCCTGCTCCGGCGTCTCGGCGATGCCGTAGGCCTTCGCCAGCGACGTGCCGGGAATCCACAGCCAGCCGCCGGAACGTGCGGTGGTGCCGCCGAAGCGCGGCTCCTTCTCGACGATCAGCACGTCGAGGCCGCGGTAGCGCGCGGTGATCGCGGCCGACATGCCGGAGGCGCCCGATCCGGCGACGAGCACATCGCACTCGTAAGTCTCAATTGCGCTATGCTCGTTGCCGGTCATGCTGGCCTCATTTCTTCAACAACGGACATTTGGACTCGGAGGCCGGGCGGAAGGCGTCCTCGCCTTTCACGGTCTTGACGATGTCGAGATAGTCCCAAGGCTCCTTGGACTGTTCCGGCGTCTTCACCTTGGCGAGGTACATGTCGCGGATGACGCGGCCGTCCTCGCGCAACTTGCCGCCATGGACGAAAGTATCCTCGATCGGCAGCTCGCGCATCTTGGCCATCACCTTGGCCGGATCGTCGGTGCCGGCGGCCTTGATGCCTTTCAGATAATGCAGCACCGAGCCGTAGACGCCGGTCTGGATCATGGTCGGCATCACCTTGGTGCGCTCGTAGAACTTCTTCGACCAGGCCCGCGTCGCCTCGTCCATGTTCCAGTACGACGCCGTGGTCATGTAGGTGCCCTGCGCGGACTTCAGGCCGATCGCGTGCACGTCGGTGTCGAACATCAGCAGTCCCACGAGCTTCTGGCCGCCCTGGACCAGGCCGAACTCGCCGGACTGCTTGACCGCGTTATCTGTATCCTGGCCGGCATTGGCGAAGGCGACCACGTCGGATTTCGAGCTCTGCGCCTGGAGCGCAAAGGAGGAGAAGTCGGCGGTGTTGGTCGGATGCTTCACGCCGCCGAGGACCTTGCCACCCATCTCGTTGATGAAACGCGTTGCATCCTTCTCGAGCTGCTGGCCGAAGGCGTAGTCCGCGGTGATGAAGTACCAGGACTTTCCGCCTTCCTTGATCACGGCGGAGGCCGTCACCTTGGATAGCGCGTAGGTGTCGTAGGTGAAGTGCACGGTGTTCGGGCTGCACAGCTCGTCGGTCAGCGAGCTTGCGCCGGGGCCGGAGAGCAGCGCGATCTTGTTGCGCTCGCGCACCATGTTGTGCACGGCGATTGCGATGCCTGAGTTCGGAATGTCGACGACGGCGTCGACCTTGCCGTTGTCGAACCAGCCGCGCACGATCTGCACGCCGACGTCGGTCTTCATCTGGTGGTCGGCGCTGATGATCTCGATCGGCTTGCCGAGCACGGTCGGCCCGAATTCCTCCACCGCCATCCTGGCCGCCTCGACCGAGCCCGGCCCGCTGTTGTCGCGACCCCAGCTCGACAGATCCGTCAGTACGCCGATCCGCACTGCGTCGTCGGAGACTTGCGCGTTCGCAACTGTGGTCATGGCAGCCGAAGTCATGGCCGCGAGCATGGCGCAGGCCAAAAACCCTCTCATCGTCGTTCCCTCTCTCAATGGCCGCTTGGCGCGGCTGGTTATTCTGGCGGCAGATTAGATATTGGCAAATGAGTTTGTCAATAGCGAATAATGGGGGTGCGTAGAGCAGTGCCGGGCAAGGAACAGACGCGCCATACATTCGGTGTCATCGCCCGACTTGATCGGGCGATCCAGTATTCCAGAGATGGTTGAGATTGAGCCGAGAAGCCGCGGCGTACTGGATTCCCCGCTTTCGCGGGGAATGACCGAGTGCTGAGAACGGGGAAACCAACACGCGGGCAGGTTGCAACCAGTTGCACGATTATCCATGATGCCGTCTGGAATTCATGGGGCTTGGCATGACGGCAGCAACGGGGGTCTCCGCTTCGGCGGAGAAATCGACGACGGCGCACGTGGTGTGGGCGAGCGCGCTCGGCACCGCGATCGAGTGGTACGACTTCCTGATCTACGGCACGGCCGCCGCGCTCGTGTTCAACAAGCTGTTCTTCCCGAGCTTCGATCCCTTTGTCGGAACGCTCGCGGCATTCTCGACCTATGCGGTCGGCTTCGTGGCGCGGCCGATCGGCGGCGCGATTATCGGGCATTATGGCGACCGGCTCGGCCGCAAGACCATGCTGGTCGCGACCATGATCGCGATGGGGCTCGGCACCTTCCTGATCGGCTGCCTGCCGACCTACAGCCAGATCGGCGTCTGGGCGCCGATCTTTCTCGTCATGTTGCGCTTCATCCAGGGCATCGGGCTTGGCGGCGAATGGAGCGGCGCGGTCGTGATGGTGATCGAGCATGCCGGTAATCGCCGCGGCTTTTACGGCAGCCTGGTGCAGATCGGTTTTCCCGTCGGAGTCGCGGCGTCCACCGGCATCTTCGGCCTGATGACGCAGCTGCCCGAGGCGGACTTTTTGAGCTGGGGCTGGCGCGTGCCGTTCCTGATCAGCATTTTGCTCGTCGGCGTCGGCTTCATTGTGCGGCTCAAGCTTGCGGAGACGCCGCACTTCAAGGAAGTGGTGGAGCGCAAGGAAGTGCTGGCTCAGCCGGTGCTGGAAGTGCTGCGCCGCGACTGGCGCAGCTTCCTGCTCGCGATCGGCATCACGGTGTCGGAAGTCGGGCTTGCTTACCTCCTCACCGTTTTCACGGTGGTCTACGCCACGACGAAACTCGGTTTGCCCCGCCAGGTGATCCTGAACGCGGTGGTCTATGCCGCGATCGTCGAGTTCGCGACGCTGCCGCTCGCCGGCTGGCTCTCCGACATCTTCGGCCGCAAGGCGCTGTATCTCGCCGGCGGCGTGTTCTCGGTAGCGCTGGCGTTTCCGCTGTTCTGGTTCCTCGACACAAAGGAGCCGGCGCTGATCACATTCGCGCTCGTCGTCACGATGACGCTGACACACGCGTTGCTGTTCGGGCCGAAGGCGGCGTTCATGCCGGAGCTGTTCCGCACCCAGGTGCGCTACAGCGGTGCTTCGCTCGGCGCCAACGTCGCGGCCGCGCTCAGCGGCGGCTTCTCACCGCTGATCGCCACCGCGCTGTTGGCATGGGCTGGTTCGTACTGGGCGGTCTCGGTCTACATCATCGCGCTGTCGATCATCACCATCGTTGCAACGCTGATGGCGCCGGAAACGGCGCGGGACGCGCTGAGGTCGTGAGGGGCCCTATTGGCAGGCGGGATTTGCGGCGTTCGGAAACACCAGGAAGGTGATGGTCTCCGGCGCAAGCCGGATCGCTCCCGCTTGTGTTGCGCGCGGTGCGAGCCGAGGCAGTTCGTCACCGGCGTTCAGCGCGAGCGTTTTGCCGTTCAACCTTACACTCGCGCCTTGCAGCCGCGCGGCATCTAATGTGTATCGCTCCGCGGGGCCAGGCGCCGTCAGAGCATGCGGTGTCCGCCGTGATATGTTGACGGCAAGCACGGACACCGCGCCCCGCATCGCCGGATGGCAATGGGCATAAAGATGCAGGCCAGGCGCGGCGGCTGCGCCCGCATCGAGCACGATCGTCCCCATCAGCCGGTGCCAGAGCAACGCAGCCCAGTAGTTCGGTCGCGGCCGGAATGTGCCCTCGTCGAGCAGGCCGTAGTCGCTGGCGGCCAGCGTGTTGTGCATCACCACCTGGACGCCGGCCTTCGCCAGGCGTCCAAGCTGGTCGACATAGCGGAACGTGTCGAGAAACGACTTGTCCCAACGGCTGCCGCCGCAGGCCGTATCCGCCGTTTCCGTCAACCAGATCGGCTTGCCCGGCTCGAATGCGTCGCGCAACGACCGGTAGGTCGCGAGCGTTACGTCGGTGCGAGCCAGCCATTCCTCTGAAAGCGCCTGTGCGGGATCATCGCGGCCGCCGCAGCGCGGCGAGACCGTGTTGTAGTGATGATAGGAGAAGCGATCGACGCCGGGGCCGGATGCCGCGAGCAGATCGCGCGTGGTGATGCCAGGCCCGGACGATGACGGCGCATCGCCAGCCGAGCCGGGACCGACGATCAGCGTCTGTGGCGCGGCACGCTGCATCCATTCGCGAAAGACCCTGAAGTCGCGGCCATAAGCCTTTGCATCATATCCAGACGGCGCACCGTTCGTGGCAGCGAGCGTCGGCTCGTTCATCAGCTCGGCGGCGGCGATGTGGCTGCCAAGCGAGTGCGTGAAATCGAGGAGGCGCTGCGCCTGGTCCGGCTTCCACACGCCGTCGCCATCGCGGCTGCCGGGACTGATGGCGAAGGAGGTGACGATCTCTGCATCGACCGCGCGCGCAAAGTCGATGACGCCATGCCATTGGTCGCGGCTGAGCACGGAGTTGAAGCCGGCTGGCGGCTTGGCCGGTACGGTCTCCGCATCGTTGAAGAACGTCGCATTGGCCCAAGTCCCGCTGACTCGAACATAAGCCGGCGCCAGGGCGGCTGCGAGCATGCGCAGACGTCGGTTGGAAAGATTGATCGGAGTCCTCAAGCTATAGCGATCGCGCTGATCGAAGGCACGGCCGGCGCGCGGATAAGGCCTCCAGAACCGCCCACCGGTCACCTCGACCATCTCGATATTGTAGGACTGAAAGCGAGGATCGATGGAGCCGATCGCCTTGAGCTCGCCGGGCGCAACGGAGATGTCGCCGGCGTATGCGGCGCTCGCCGCCGCGGTAGCGGCAAGGCCCACCAGCCATATGCGCCGCCAAAGCGGCCAAAGAAGCCGGGCGGGCCTGGTCGTCGTCATCTGGCTCGCGGCGCGGCGGCGGATTTTCCAGCCGGCCGACCCTTGCGAACCGTATTCCAGAAATTTTCGGCCGCGCGGGTCATGCGGGCGCGCGGGCGGAACAGCGAGACGGTGATGGCGATGGTCCATTCCGCCCCGCCGGCGCGCATCAGGCGGCCGCTGTCGAGATCGGCCTGAACCAGGCTCTGCGCAGCCCAGGTGATGCCGCGTCCTTCGCGTGCCATGTCGACCAGCAGCATGACCGGCGCGGCGAAGCTCGGAACGAGAAACGCGGACGGCTCTTTCACGGCGAGAAACGACGTAACGATCCGCCCCACGCCCGAGCCCGGGTGATAGGCGAGATAGGGCAGCGGCGCATCGGCCGTGCCGGGGAGGACGTAGCGCGGCCTGGCGTTGCCGCGGCGCGCGCCGCGCGATGGCTTCGTCATCGGCGCGCTGATCGGGATCAGGAGATCGTTCGACAGCTCGAAGCGCTGGAAGCGCTCCATGTCGAGCCGGGTCACCAGCGACGGATGATGATGGGCCAGCAGGAAGTGGGCTTGCGCATCCAGCAGCAGTTTTTCGCAGCCGGCAAAATTGGAGGCGACCAGCTGTACGGCGGAGTCCGCCCGCGCGCTGTCGGAACTGCGGATCCATTCCGGGAAGAAGGCCTGCGACAGCGCATGCGTGGCCGCAAAGGTGATGGTTTCGGCCTTCAGCCGCGCCGCCTCGAGCGCTTCCTCGCGTCCGACCAGAACCCTGCGCAGGACGTCTTCGGCAACGGGCCGAAAGCTCTCACCGGCCGGCGTCAGCGTGATCGTATGTGTCGAGCGTTCGAACAGTGGCGTGCCTAGCCACTCCTCGAGTGACCTGATGCGGCGGCTCAGCGCCGGCTGGGTCACGTGCCGGCGTTGGGCGGCGCGTGAGAACCCGCCTTCCTCGGCGATGGCAAGGAAGTCCTCCAGCCAGACCAGGTCCATGATGCGGTTTCGTCCTCAAATCATACCGATACGGCATTAGCGCCTCGGGCGCTGCTGGTCCAATGTAAATGCCATCACAAAACCAGAACAAGGCGCCACGCCGCATGGCGCAATGACGCGTTGGAGGGAATCAATTGCAGATCGCCGCAACACCGCTGTCCGAGCCCATACCGGCGCCGATTTCCGAACGGCGCCGCAAGCCGCTCTGGCGCGAGCAGTATGTCCTGGTGGTTGCCGGCGCCGCGCTTGGCGCATTGCTCGGCGCCCTGTTTCCGGCCTTTGCGGTCGAGCTGAAGCCGCTCGGCGATTGCTTCATTTCGCTGATCAAGATGACGATAGCGCCGCTGATCTTCCTGGTCGTGGTCACCGGCATCGCCCAGGTCGGCGACATGAAGGCGGTCGGCCGCATCGGGCTCAAGGCCTTTGCCTATTTCGAGGCGGTGACGACGGTCTGCCTGTTGATCAGCTTCGTCGTGGTGCGCTGGGTGCAGCCCGGTGCGGGCGTGGCGCATGCCACGGCGCAGCAGGCCGAGACCGTTGCCCGCTATTCGCAGGCCCATGTCGGATCGCTGTCGGCCTACATCCAGCACATGATCCCGGAGAGCTTTGTCGGCGCATTCGCGGCCGGCGACGTGCTGCAGGTGCTCGTGCTCGCGCTTCTGTGCGGCATTGGCCTGTTGCTGCTCGGCGAAAAGGCCGCGCCACTGCGGACAGGGCTGGAGCGGATCACCGAGCTCGTGTTCAGCGTCGTCCACGTTGTGGTGGCGCTGGCCCCGATCGGCGCCTTCGGCGCAATGGCCTTCACGGTCGCAAAATTCGGCGCCGCCACGCTCTATGCGCTGGCGCTCCTGGTCGGCACCGCCTGGGCGATGATGGCCTTCTTCATCTTCGTCATTCTCGGCACGATCTGCCGTCTCGCCGGCATCCGCCTGATGGATCTCCTGCGGTTGCTGCGCAACGAGCTGCTGGTCGTGCTCGGCACCTCGTCGTCGGAGACCGCGATCCCCGGCATGATGGAGAAGCTGCCGAAGGCGGGCGTGGGGCGGGCGGTCGCCGGCCTCGTCATTCCTTCCGGCTATTCCTTCAATCTCGACGGCGTCGCGCTGACGCTGCCGCTCTCGACCATGTTCGTCGCCCAGGTCTACGGCATCGAGCTGACGGCTGCGCAGCAATTGAGTCTGTTCGTGGTGATGCTGTTCACCAGCAAGGGCGCCGCCGGCGTCACCGGCGGCGCGTTCGCCGCGCTGGCTGCGACGGTGATCGCGGCAGGATTGCCGGCTGAAGGCCTGGCGCTGCTGCTCGGCATCGACCGTTTCATGTCGCTGGCCCGCGCCATCACCAACACCATCGGCAACGCGGTCGCCGCCATCGTGGTCGCGAAATGGGACGGGGAATTCAACCGCGAGGACTGGACCCGGTCCGCCGTTCAAATCCAACAAGCGAAGTAAGGATCCAAGGCTTCCAATATGGCTACCAACACCAGTGAACTGCCCGTCATCGCGCTGACCCCCGGCGATTGCACCGGCATCGGCCCCGAACAGATCGCGCGCATCCTCTCCGATAACCGGCTCGCCGACGCCGCGCGTCTCGTCGTGGTCGGCGATGCCCGCGTGCTCGAGATGGGCATGGAACATGCCGGCGTGAAACTGAAGGTCGAGCGGATCGCCTCGCCGAAGGCCGCCAGCTGGGGCCGCGGTACGGTGCAGCTCGTCGACTTGGGCAATACCGATCCCACAAAATTTCCGATCGGCAGAGCCAGTGCCGAATCCGGCCGGCTGACCGGCGAGACGCTGTCGCGCGCGATCGACTTCGCCAAGGCGGGCGATGTCGACGCAATCACCTTCGCGCCGCTCAACAAGCGCGCGATGTTCGACGGCGGCTGGAAGTTTCCCGACGAGCACAAGATGTTCGCGAGCCTGCTCGGCCACAAGACCTATTTCTCCGAGATGAACGTGCTCGACGGCCAGTGGATGTCGCGTGTCACGGGGCACCAGTCGCTGCGCGAGGCGCTCGACGGTATCAATCCGGCGAGCATCACTGATGCGATCGAACTGGTCGACCGGATGATGAAGAAGGCCGGCGTTGCCAAGCCGCGCATCGCGGTTGCGGCCCTCAATCCGCATGCCGGCGAGAATGGCCTGTTCGGCCGCGACGAGATCGAGATGATCCGTCCGACCGTCGAAGCCGCCGCCAAGACGGGCATCGCCTGCACCGGGCCTTATCCCGCCGATACCGTCTATATTCGCGCCTTTGCGGGCGAGTTCGACAGCGTGGTCGCGATGTATCACGACCAGGGCCAGATCGCGACCAAGCTGCGCGGCTTCAACCGCGGTGTCACCGTCACAGCCGGCCTCGAGACCGTCTTCACCACACCGTCGCACGGCACGGCGTTCGATATCGTCGGCACGGGCGTCGCCAAGACCGGCGCGCTCGAAAGCGCGGTCCGGCTCGCAGCACAACTGGCATCGATGAAGGTCAAGGAGGCCGCCTATGCCCACTGATCGCAGGACCCTGCTTCAGGCAGCCGCCGCGCTGCCGCTCGCGACTGTCGGCGCGAATACCGCCTTCGCCCAGGTTCCGGCCGCAACGCCCGCGGCCGCGCCACCCAAGGAGGTGACGCGCGCACTGGCGCATTATCTGGTCACCGCGAAATACGACGACCTGCCGGCAAATGTGCGCAAGGAGGGCGTGCGCACGCTGTTGAACTGGGTCGGCGTCGCCATCGGTGGCTCGCACCATGAGACGGTCGACATCGCCGTCGCGGCCCTCGGCCCCTTCTCCGGACCGCAGCAGGCGTCCCTGTTCGGGCGGCGCGAGCGGTTCGACATCATGAACGCGGCCTTCATCAACGGCGTGTCGAGCCACATCTTCGATTATGACGATACCCATCTGAAGACGATCATCCATCCTGCCGGTCCGGTCGCTTCAGCGATCCTCGCATTCTCGGAAATGCAGCCGGTCTCGGGCAGGGAATTCCTGAACGCGCTGGTGCTCGGCGTCGAGACCGAGTGCCGGATCGGAAACTCGGTCTATCCGAACCATTACGACGTCGGCTGGCACATTACCGGCACGGCCGGCGTGTTCGGCTCGGCCGCGGCGGTCGGCAAGCTGCTCAAGCTGAACGAGCAGCAGATGATTTGGGCGCTCGGCCTTGCCGCATCTCAGCCGGTGGGTCTGCGCGAATCCTTCGGCTCGATGAACAAGAGCTTCAATCCAGGTCGTGCCGCCTCCAGCGGGATCTTCGCGGCGATCCTTGCTTCGAAGAATTTCACTTCGTCCGATGCCATGATCGAGGCCAAGCGCGGCTGGGCCAACACCATCAGCACCAAGCAGGATTACAACGAGATCCTGGGCGACCTCGGCAAGCGCTATGAAGCCGCGCTCAACACCTACAAGCCGTTCGCCTGCGGCATTGTCATGCATCCCGCGATCGATGCCGCGGTCCAGCTGCGCAACGAGAGCAAGGTGACCGCGGACCAGATCGAGCGCATCGACCTCAAGGTTCACCCGCTGGTTTTGGAACTGACCGGCAAGAAGACACCAAGCCGGGGCCTCGAGGGCAAGTTCAGCATCTACCATGCGGTTGCGGTGGCAATCGTCGAGGGCGCCGGCGGCGAGAAGCAGTTCAGCGACCGGGCCGTGACCGATCCGACCATCGTCGCGCTACGCGGTAAAGTGAACCCGGTCATCACGCCGGGCATCAAGCCGGAGCAGGTCGATCTCACCATCGTGCTGAAGGACGGCCGCAAGCTCAACCGCTACATCGAGCACGCGATCGGCAGCGTTGAAGTTCCGATGACCGACAAGCAGCTCGAGACCAAGTTCTCGGACCTTGCCGACGGCATCATTCCTGCCGCGACGATCCGGCGCGTGATGGACGCCTGCTGGAACGTCGAGACCCTGCCTGACGCGGCGGAGATCGCAAAGATGTCGGTCGCGTCCTGACCGCGAGGGGATAGAAGCATGCCGTCACGCCGCCGTTTCCTGCAATCCGCCGGCCTGGTTACAGCTCTCGCCGCTACCGGCGGCCGTGTGGTTCTTGCAGCGGGGCCCGGTGTGACCGAGCGCCTCGCCCGCTACATGGTTGCCGCGCGCGATCAGGAGTTGCCGGAGCAGGTGCTGCGCGAATGCAAGCACCGCATTCTCGATACGCTCGGCGCGATGGTGTCTGGCTCGCGCATGAAGCCGGGCGAGATGGCGCTGAAATACGTCCGCACGCTTGGCGGCGATGCGCAGGCGTCCGTCATCGGCTCCGATTTCCGGACCACCGCGGTCAACGCGGCGCTGGCGAACGCGATGTTTGCGCATGCGGACGAGACCGATGATTTCGAGCCCGTCACCAAGGCGCATCCGGGATGCTCGGTGGTGCCGGCCGCACTCGCCTTCGGTGAACGCGAGCATCGCAGCGGGCAGGAATTCATTCGCGCGGTCGCGCTCGGCTACGACCTGACCTGCCGTCTCTTGATGGCGCTGGGTCCAGATCTCGTCCGTGGCTCGCACCGGAGCGCGGAAGGAACGTCATCGACCTTCGGCGCGCTCGGTGCCGCCGCTTCACTGGCGCGGCTCGACGAGAAGGGCATGCGCTACGCGATCTCCTATTCCTCGCAGCAGGTCTCCGGCCTGTGGAGCTGGGTGAAGGATCACGACCATATCGAGAAGGCGTTCGACTTCGCCGGCATGGGCGCCCGCAACGGGGTGATGGCGGTCGACATGGTCAAGACGGGCCTGACCGGCGTCGACGACGTGCTCGACGGTACGCATAATCTTTTCATCGCGCTGTCGACCGATCCGAAGCCGGAGGAGATGGTGAGGGACCTCGGCAAGCGCTTCTACGTCACGGAGACGGCGATCAAGACCTTCTCGGTCGGCTACCCGATCCAGTCGCCGTTGGACGCCATGCTGACGCTGCGCAAGCAACACAGCCTCACGCCAGATAACGTCCGTAATGTCCTGGTCAAGCTGCCGACCGATGCGATGGGGATTGTGGGCGAGAGCGCGATGCCTGACGTCAATTGCCAGCACCTCGTGGCTGTCGCGCTGGTCAAGGGCGCCGTGTCGTTCAACGACAGTCACGACGTCGCGCTGATGCATGATCCAAAAATCATGGAGCAGCGCGACAAGGTGACGCTGGCCGGCGACAAGGGGCTGATGGACCCGGCCGCACCGCGTGGTGCTGTCGTCGAGGTGACATTGACCGATGGCAGGAAGGTCGAGCACTTCACGAAATATCCGCCCGGCACCAAGGAGAATCCGCTGAGTACGGAGGCCGTGGCAGCCAAGACGCGGGACCTGATTGCGCCGGTTCTGGGCAGTGACAAGGCCGAGAGGCTGATTGATCAGATCGGCAATCTCGAACGGCTTGACGACGTCGGCAAGTTGAGGCCATTGCTGACGGCGTGATGAACCAATCAACAACAAGACAAACATCAAGGAAGTGCCCATGCGCGGGGTTATGCGACGCACCGTTCTGGCCGCCTGCGCGGCCGTTCTGTTCTCCGGCTTTGCGGGTGCGCAGGACTACCCCTCCCGACCCGTCAAGATCATCGTGCCGTTCCCGGCCGGCGGGTCCAACGACATCATCGCCCGCATCGTTGCGCAGAAGCTGACCGAGCGGAACGGCCAGACCTTCCTGGTGGAGAACCGCGGCGGCGCCGGCGGCAATATCGGCGCCGAGACGGTCGCGAGCGCCGAGCCCGACGGCTACACCCTGCTTTTGACTGCACCGCCTCCGCTCACGATCAACGGCTCCCTCTACAAGAAGCTGCCGTTCGATCCGGCGAAAGCCTTTGCGCCGGTGGCGCTGATTGCCTCGGTGCCGATCGTGCTGGTCGTCAATCCCTCGGTGCAGGCGAAGAACGTGGGTGAGCTGATCGCGCTGGCCAAGGCGAAGCCCGGTTCGCTGAATTTCGGCTCGTCGGGCATTGGCTCGACCAACCATCTCGCGGGCGAGCTGCTCAAGAGCATGGCCGGTATCGACATCGTGCACGTGCCCTATCGTGGGGCAGCGCCGGCGATGAACGATCTGCTCGCGGGTCAGATTCCCTTCATGTTCGACAACATGCCGGCGGTGCTGCCGCAGGTGCAGGGCAAGGCCATCAACGCGATCGCGGTCGCAGGCGCCAAGCGCGCGGAAGCGCTGCCCGACGTGCCGACGGTTGCCGAAACCGTGCCCGGTTTCGAGGCCTCGTCCTGGTTCGGGCTGGTGGCTCCCGCCAAGACGCCGGAGCCTGCGCTCGCCAAGCTGAGCGGCGAGCTCGAGACCATCCTGAAGATGCCTGACGTCAAGAAGCGCCTTGCCGAGCTCGGCGCCGAGCCCGGCGCGGTGTTCGGTCCGGCGTTCGGGCAGTTCATGACCGACGAAACCGCCAAGTGGGGCAAGCTCGTCAAGGCCTCCGGCGCCACCGTCGATTAGCGGATGAGGGTAGCGTCATGGATCTGAATCTGGGTGGCAAGGTTGCCGTCGTCACCGGCGGCAGCATCGGTATCGGCCGTGCCATTGCCGCCGAGCTCGCGCGCGAGCAGGCGCATGTCGTCATCGTCGCGCGCGACGCCGAACGGCTGGCGGCCTCGGCGCAGGACATTTCGCGGGACACAGGCCGGCGCGTGATCGCCTGTGCCGGCGACATGACCAGGCCGGACGACATCGTCCGCGCCATGGACACTGCGCGCGAGGCCTTCGGCCGCGTCGATATCCTCGTCAACAATGCTGGCGCGTCGCCGATGGGACGGATCGCCGAGACGCCGGATGCGACCTGGGCCAAGTCGATCGAGCTGAAGTTGCTCGGCTACATGCGCTGCGCGCGCAACGTTCTGCCGGAGATGCGGGACCGCCGCTGGGGCCGCGTCATCAACGTCATCGGCCGCAGCGGGCACCAGCCGCGCGCGGCCTACATGGCGGGCGGCGCGGTCAACGCGGCGCTGCTGAATTTCACGCTGGCGCTCGCCGAGGAATGCGCGCCTGACAACGTGCTGGTCACCGGCGTCAATCCCGGACCGGTGCAGACCGATCGCTGGGACAGCCTGATCTCGCAAGGAGCCGCGATCTCGGGTCAGGACCAAGGCGCGACCAATGCCGCCGCCATCGCCTCGGTTCCGCTCGGCCGCGTCGGACAGCCGCACGAGGTGTCCGGCATCGTTGCGTTCCTCTGTTCAGACCGCGCGTCCTTCATTACTGGTACCTGCATCAATGTCGATGGCGGTGGAACGAGGTGTATCTGATGGCTAGCGAACTGCGGAAGATCGGCGTCAGCGAGGATTGCGAGCTTGCGGTTCGCATCGACGACTATCTCCTGCCCTGGGACACCAAACCGCCGGTCGTGATGCTGCACGGGCTCGCCGAAAGCGGCGAGGCGTTCCGGCGCTGGGTGCCGTATTTCGCCACGCATCATCTCGTGGTGCGCCCTGACTTGCGCGGCTATGGCGATTCGACGCCGATGCAGGGCGATTACATCTATCGCTTCGCCGGCCTTGGCGACGACATCATCCGGATGCTGGACGCGCTGAAGCTCGATCGCGTCTTCCTGGTCGGCGGCAAGATCGGCGGCACGCTGGCGATGCATCTGACGGCCAAGCATCCCGACCGTGTGATCGCGGTCGCCGCAGTCGGCGCGCCGGCCTCGCTCACCTCGTTCAACGAGCGCGCGCCGACCTGGCGCAAGCAGATTCGCGAGCAGGGCGTGGAGGCCTGGGTCCGCGAGACCACGGCCGGCCGGCTCGGCTCGTCGCTGCCGCCGCCGGCGCTCGACTGGTGGATCAAGCTGATGTCGAAGACAAAGGCCTCGACGCTGGAGGCGTTCCTCCAGATGGTTCCGACCGTCGACGTGACCGGCGAGCTGCCCTCCATCAAGCGCCCGGCGCTGGTCATCACCACGACTGGCTCGGGGCTCGGCGACGTCGCTTCCGTCAAGGCGTGGCAGGAGACGATCCCGGGCTCGAAGCTCGAAGTACTGCCCGGCGATTCCTATCACGTGGCTGCCACGGACCCTGATGTCTGCGCGCGAAAAGTTCGCGAGTTCTTCGATCGCGTCGCGACTTAAGGCGTACGGGGCGGGCTGTTGGCCCGCCCATCGTTTGGTTCTATGACTGGCGTTCCGACAAGAAACGGCGAAATCAGGGAGTGAAGCCATGACAAAAACCACGCGACGGAGCGTGCTCACGGCCGCAGCAGCGATGACGGCAGCAGGCATCGCCGACGCAACGCCGGCGGCGGCGCAGGCCGGACCGAAGCCGATCTTCCCGGTGCCGATGGTGACGATCCCGATCGTGGGCGAAACGAGTGTGTTCCAGGTCCGCCGCATCTACTGCATCGGGCGCAACTACGCCGCGCACGCGATCGAGCGCGGCTCCGATCCGAACCGCGAGCCGCCGTTCTTCTTCCAGAAGCCGACGGACGCGATCCAGAACGTCGCGATCGGCCAGATTGCGGATCATCCCTATCCGTCGCTGACCAAGAACTATCATCACGAGGTCGAGCTGGTCGCCGCGCTGAAATCGGGCGGCACCAACATTCCGGCCGACAAGGCACTCGACCATGTCTATGGCTACGCGCTCGGCCTCGACATGACCCGGCGCGACCTCCAGAACGGCATGGCCGCGGAGAAGAAGCCCTGGGAGATCGGCAAGAGCTTTGACCACGCCGCGGTGATCGGCCCGATCCACCCGGCCAGCAAGACCGGCCATTTCGAGAAGGGCGCGATTTCGCTGGCGATCAACGGTACCGTGAAGCAGAACTCGGATCTCAGCAAGATGATCTGGAGCGTCGCCGAGCAGATCGCAAAACTGTCGGAAGCGTTCGAGCTGAAGGCCGGCGACATCATCTATTCGGGTACGCCGGAGAATGTCGGCCCGGTGGTGAAGGGCGACGTGCTGCTGTGCAAGCTCGAGGGCTTGCCGGACATGTCGATCAAGATCGTCTAGCGGCGGCAGCTTTCTTTGCCTCGCCCCGCAAGAACGGGGCGAGGGAGCGCACCACCGTTCGGTCGGAGCTCGTTCAACCCTGGAGGCGCACGGTGCGGCGGCATAGCTTGATGACTGCGTTGAGCCTGGTCGTCGCGACGATCGGTATTCCCGACGCAAAAGCCGAAGGCCCCGCCGACATCGCGCCGACGGGAACGCTCCGCGTGGCGGTGGCCGTCGGCCCCGCTGCGTCGGCGTTCTGGACGACGCGCGATCCTTCGACTGGCAAACCGCGCGGTGTCACCGTCGAGCTCGCCCGGGCTGCCGCAGACAAGCTGCACGTGCCGCTGCAGCTCGTCGAATACCAGAGCTCCGACGAGATCGCGGCTGTCAGCAGCAACGACGTCTGGGATCTCTCTTTCATGCCGGCGGACGTCAAACGCGAGCAGTTCGTCGACCAGGGGCCCGCTTACGTCGCTTATATGAGCGGCTATCTCGTGCGCGCCGGATCGGACATCCATTCCGTTGCGGATGTCGATCGCGCCGGTGCGCGCGTCGGCTGCATCGAGGGGACATCGACATCGCGCACGGTCGAGAAGTCGATCAAGCAGGCCAAGCTGACGAAGTTCGTCAAGCCGGAAGAGGCAGCCGAATTGATCGGCAAGGGCGAGCTCGATGCGCTCGCGATGGGCATGGGCGCGTTGGAAGATCTCTCGCGCAAGCTGCCGGGAACGAAAGTGCTTGACGAAGTGATCCAGTCGACCGGCGTCGTCGTGGTTGTGCCCAAGGGCAAGGCCGCAGCGAAGGTCTGGGCCGCGCACTTCCTCGACGACGCCAAGGCGGACGGCACGGTGCGGCGCGCGCTCGACGGCAACGGATTCACCGGCGACAAGGTCGCGCCGTAGCCGGTCTGTCTCCTCCGGGAACTCGCCTTCGTATTGCCGGAGTTCCATCGGCGATTGCCCCGTGTTGGGCAATGAACAAACCTCGTGCGGCCATATTTGAGTAAGACTGATCTCCCGTATGGGAGGCGCTCCGATGAAGAAAGCTCTGATCACTGCCGTCTTGATGCTGGCTGCGGTGCCCGCAACCGCCGTCGCGCAGGAGCGCGCCGGCGCTGCAGCGGTGGGAGCCGTGTCGGGCGCCGTCGTGTTGGGTCCGGTTGGCGCCGTGGCGGGCGCGGTGATCGGCTACACCGCGGGGCCAGCAATCGCCCGGTCCTGGGGCGCGAGAGATTCGCATTCGGCCAGACATCGGCAGCCGCCGCGCCGCGAGGCGTATCGCCCGGCCGCGAATGGCGCCCCGCCGCGCACACGCGAGGCGATGGCCGCCAACGGCCAGATAAGAGCTGCCAGCACTCCGCCGGTTCAGGCCGCCCCTGCGGTGCAGCCCGTTCAAGCTGCTCCAGTGGTGCCGGCGCAGACCTCGGCGCCACCCGTTCAGGGCTTCGACTGAAGCTATCCTACGCCGCTGTCTTCGGCCGCAGCCGGTCGACGGTCCGCGCGATCAGCGCGGCGACCTCCGGCACCTTCGGGCCGATGCGAAACTCCGGACCGGCGACGACGACGGAGAGACGCCGGTCGCCAATCGGCAAGGGAATCGCAGCGCCGGCGAGATCGCGGCTGTAATCCGCAAAACTCTGGCAATAGCCGCGCGCGATCGAGTTGCGCAGCTCGGTCTCGACGGCCTCGATGCTGATCGGCGTCGACGGGCCGTATTGCCTGAATTCGATCTTGCGATAGACGGAGTCGCGCTCCTCCTGCGAATATTGCAGCAGCAGAGCGCGGCCGCTCGCGGTGGCGTGGATCGGCACGCGGTGGCCGATGGTCGCGAAATAGCGGATCGCGGCCTGGGACTCGACGACATCGATGAACACCGCCATGACGCCGGCGGGGGCGACAATGGACGCGGTCTCTCCGGTTTCGGCGGAGAGATCGGCGATCAGCGTGTGCGTCCATGGCGGCAGCGGCTCGACCTCGGAGATCATCCGCGCCATCGCCAGCCACCGCGGCGTCGGATAGAAGCCGGCGCGCGGCCGCGGCTCGTAGAGATAGCCTTTCTCGGATAGCGTCGCGAGCAGGTTGAAGGTCGACGAGCGCGGCCAGCCGAAATGATCGGCGATCTCGGCAAGCGTCGCCGGCTTCCTCGTTTGCGCGAAGAATTCCATGATCTCCAGGACGTTTGCGGCTTGGCGAACGATCATGGCGGGGCTTTGCGTCCTGCTCTAGGGTTGGCCGAGGATCTTCTTCGCGGCGCGAAGATGCGGCTTGTCGATCATCTGGCCGTCGAGACGCAGCGTTCCGGAGTTCGGATTGCTCGCGAACGCCGCGATCACCTTCTCCGCCCAGGTGCGCTCGGCCTCGGTCGGCTCGAACGCCGCATTGACGACGTCGACGTGCTTGGGATGGATCAGCGCCTTCGCCGAAAAACCGTCGCGTCGCGCCGCGCGCGTTTCCTGCTCGAGGCCCGCGAGGTTGTCGATGTCGGTATAGACCGTGTCGATCGGCGCAACCTCGGCCGCGGCCGCCGCCATCAGGCAGAGATCGCGCGCCAGGCGATAGGGGCTGTGGAATACGCCGCCCGAGGCCTTCTCGGTGGCGCCGAGCGAGGCCGAGAGATCCTCCGCGCCCCACATCAGGCCGGCGAGGCGGGGGGAGCAGCCCTTGTAGCTGCCGAGGCCGAAGATCGAGCTCGCGGTCTCCGTCGCGACGCAGACGATGCGCGTCGCGCCGACCGTGATGCCGGATGCAGCTTCCAGCGCTTCGAGCCAGGTGGCAACCTGCCGCACGTCGTCGCCGCCTTGCGATTTCGGCAGCACGATGCCATCCGGCCGGCCGGGCATGACCGCAGCGAGATCGGCGAGCGTCATGCCGGTGTCGAGCGCGTTGACGCGGACATAGAGCTGGTGCGGGCCGGGACGGCCCTTCAGCATCGCGAGCGTCAGCCCGCGCGCCTCTTCCTTCTTCTCGGTGACGACGGAATCCTCGAGATCGATGATCAGCGCATCGGCCCGGCCTTCGCTCGCCTTCTCGAATTTGCGCGGGGAATCGCCCGGCACGAACAGCATCGAACGCATCAGACCGGCCTCTTGTGCATCATCGCCATGCGGCGGCATTTTCCGACGATCTCGTCGTTCTGGTTCAAGGCGTGGTGCTCGAACTCGACGATGCCCGCCCTGGGGCGCGATTTGGATTCCCTCAACGAAAGCACCCTCGTCGTCGCCCGCAGCGTGTCGCCATGGAAGACCGGTTTCGGAAACGTGACGTCGGTCATGCCGAGATTGGCGACGGTGGTCCCCATGGTCGTATCATAGACCGTCATGCCGATCATGATGCCGAGGGTGTAAAGGCTGTTGAAAATGCGCTGGCCGAACTCGGTCTTCTCAGAGAAATGGGCGTCGATGTGCAGCGGCTGCGGATTGAGCGTCAGCAGGCTGAACATGGTGTTGTCCATCTCCGTGACCGTCCGGGTCAGCGGATGCCTGAACTCCTGGCCTACGGAAAAATCTTCGAAATAAAGTCCGGCCATCGCGGTTTCCTCCCTGTGTCGTTGCGATTTGGCCCGCGCTGGCTTTAGGGCGGCGCGGCCAGGTGAATTGCCTTTTGCTCTGCGAGCCGATCGATCTCGTCCGTCGAGAAGCCGGCCTCGCGCAAAATGTCGCGGCCGTGCTGGCCCAGCGTCGGCGCGGGACCGGCGGCTTCCGGCTGGGTCACGCTCCAGGTCGAGGGCACGCGCATCTGGCGGATGCGGCCTTCCACGGGGTGATCGACGGTTTTGAAGAAGTCGACCGCGTTGAGATGCGGATCGTCCAGAATCGTCTCCAGCGTGTGCATCGGCATCACCGGAATGTCGGCGCGTTCCAGCAGTTCGCGCCATTCCGCCGTCGTGCGCGTGAGGAAGATGTGGCCGATCTCCTCATAGATCTCGTCGATGTGCTTCGTGCGCGAGGCATGGTTGGCGAAGCGGGGCTGCTGCAAGAACTCAGTCTGTCCGATCGCCTCAAAAAAGCTGCGCCAGTGCTTGTCGTTGTAGATCAGGACGCAGAGATGGCCATCGCTGGTCCTGTAAGGCTTGCGATAGCGCGAGAGCAGTCGCGCATAGCCGCCATGGTCGAGCGGCGGATCGTAGGTGAGGCCGCCGAGATGGTCGACCAGCACGAACTCCGCCATCGATTCGAACATCGGCACGTCGATGCGCTGACCGACGCCGGTACGCTGCTGGTGCATCAGTCCGCCTAGAAGCGCATTGACCATCATCAGGCCGACGATGCGGTCGGCGATGGTGACGGGAACGTAGCGCGGCGTGCCGTCACCGGCGGCAGCAAGCAGCGTCGGAATGGTGGCCGCGCCCTGGATCAAATCGTCGTAAGCGGGCTTTGCGGCATAGGGGCCGGACTGGCCGTAGCCGAACGCGCCGACATAGACGAGGGCGGGATTGACCGCGGCAAGCGTTTCGTAGTCGAGGCCGAGCCGCGCCATCGCCTGCGGTCGCACGTTATAGACGAGCGCGTTGGCGCGCTTGGCGAGCCGCAGCAAGGCGTCGCGGCCTTCTTTCTTCTTGAGGTCGAGGACGATGCTGCGTTTGCCGCGATTGGCGTTGTGGAACATCCCGCCCATGCCGGGCGTGCGGCCGGGACCGATCTGGCGAACGATGTCACCCTCGGGGCTTTCGACCTTAATGACATCCGCGCCCATGTCCGCCAGCACCTGGGTGCCGTAGGGCCCCATCAGCACCGAGGTCAGGTCGAGAATGGTGAAGCCGGCGAGCGGTCCCATGGGGCCTCGTTGGGTGAGTTCATATATGTGGAGTTAGAATTCATAAATCTGTGGTGTCAATTCGTGGACATGAACTGGGAGCGCATAGCCGCATGCGTAGTTCATATACTTGACAGATAAATTCACATATATGTACATCTTCCTCAAGCAAGAAATGGAGCGAGGGCTGAATGGTGCCGCAGCAATAGGCTGTCGCCTTCGGCGTGGGACGCGTCAGGGAGAATGAAATGAAGACAAATCTGGTCCGCGCTGCCGCCGTGCTCGCTCTCGCACTGCCGGTCTCGACGTTTTCGGCGCAGGCGCTGGAGCTCAAGGTCGCGGACTCCTTCCCCGCCGGGCACTATCTCGTCCGCCTGATGCTCAAGCCCTGGATGGACGACGTCACCAAGCGCACCAATGGCGCGGTGACCTTCACCTATTATCCGAACCAGCAGATCGGCAAGGCCGCCGACATGCTGCGGCTGACTCAGTCCGGCGTGGTCGACATCGGCTACATCGGACCATCCTATGTCTCCGACAAGATGCCGTTGTCGGAAGTCGCGCAATTACCGGGCGCGTTCGCGACCAGCTGCCAGGGCACGCTCGCCTATTGGAAGACTGCGCGCGAAGGCATTCTGGCCAAGCAGGAATACGCACCGAACAAGATCAAGCTGCTGATGGCCGTGGTGCTGCCGCCCTACCAGGTGTGGACCATCAAGTCGAAGGTTGAAACGACAAAGGACATGCAGGGCCTGAAGCTGCGTACCACGGGCGGCGCGCAGGACCTGACGCTGCGCGCGCTCAACGCCGTTCCGGTGCGCATGGCCGCGCCCGATGCCTATGAGTCGCTGTCGCGCGGCACCATGGACGGCCTGCTGTTCCCGCTCGACAGCGTCGTGTCTTACGGCCTCGACAAGTTGGTCAAGCACGCCACCGAAGGCGTCAGCTTCGGCAGCTTCATCGTCGCCTATTCCATCAACCAGTCGGTCTGGGACAAGCTGCCCGATGATGTGAAGAAAGCGATGAACGAGGCCTCGGAAGCGATCACGCCGAAGGCCTGCGCCGACGTCGACAAGGAAGGCGCAGTCACCAAGAAGCAGATGCAGGACGAGGGCGTCAGCTTCGATCCGCTCCCCGACGCGACGCGCGCCGAGATGAAGGACAAGCTGAAGGGCGTTGGCAAGGAATGGGCGAGCGGGCTCGACAGCCGCGGCAAGCAGGCATCCGCCGCGTTGAAGGAGTTCGACGATTTGCTGGCCGGCGGCGCCAAGTAACGCGCCGGGTAAACCGACAGAGAAGAAGGAGGCGCGAGAGGTGATCAAGCGGGCAGGAGATGTGCTCGGCGCGCTGGAGCGCGCGCTGACGGTGATCGCGGTGGTGTTCATGTTCGTGATCATGCTGCTTGTCGTGACCGACGTGTTCATGCGCTACGCACTGAACAGTCCGTTCTCTTTTACCTATGATCTGATCGGCCTCTATCTCCTCGCTGGTGTGTTCTTCTTCACGCTGTCAGACGCATTGCGCGAGCACGTGCATGTCGGCGTTGACATCCTCTTGTCGCGCTTCTCGCCGGCAGGACGGCGGCTGTCCGAGATCGTCACCGCGCTCGCCGGCCTGTTCGTGTTCGTCCTGATCTGCAAGGTCGGGTTCGAGCGTGCACTGGAGAATTACGAGCAGCACGACGTCCTCTCGGGCGCCATTCCCTGGCCGACCTGGATCTCGGCGGCACTGGTGCCGTTCGGCTGCGGCGTGCTGGTGCTGCGGCTGGCACTCCAGCTCGTCGGCAATGTGCTGAGCCTCGTCAGCGGGCGCGACCTCTATCCGCTGCCGCCGGTGACCGGCGTCGGCGAAGCACGCAGCTTCGAGTAACGGCAGGAATCCATGACACCTTTCATCGTTCTCGCCCTGCTGTTCGGCCTGCTCGCGCTCGGCACGCCCGTCGGTTTCGCCATGGCTTTCTCCGGCTCGGTCGGCCTCGTCATGGTCGGCGGCTGGTCCGCACTGTTCGGTATCCTGCAGACCGCTCCGCTCTCGACCGTCTCCTCCTACGAGCTGATCACCATTCCGATGTTCCTGCTGATGGCGGACCTCGTGCTGCTCTCCGGCGTCGCGGACGATCTGTTCAAGACGGCCTCGGCCTGGGTCGGCCGAATTCCCGGCGGCCTCGGCATGGCCACCGCGCTCGCCGGTGCCGGTTTCGGAGCCATCTGCGGCACCTCGACGGCCTCTGCCGCGACGCTGTCCTCGACCAGTCTGCCGGCGATGATCCGCCAGGGCTACGAGCCCAAGATGGCCGCCGGCGTGGTCGCCATCTCCGGCACGCTGTCGATGCTGCTGCCGACCAGCGTCGCGCTCGTCATCTTCGGCCTTCTCGCCGAGGTCAACATCGGCAAGCTGCTGATCAGCGGCATCATCCCGGCGATCCTGGTGACGTTCACCATCATGGCCACGATCTATTTCCTGGTCTGGCAGGATCCGTCACGCGCGCCGGCGGCGAAGTCGGTGCCGTGGCGCGAGAAGTTCGCGCTGCTGTGGCAGGTCTCGCCGATGGTTGTGTTGTTCTCGATCGTGACAGGGACGATCTACCTCGGCGTCGCGACGCCGACGGAAGCGTCCGCTTTCGGCGCGTTCGGCGCCTTCCTGCTCGCGATCGTCAAGGGCAAGATCACGCCGGCCTCGCTCTATGCGACGCTGCTGCGCGCCAGCCATGGCACCTGCATGATCATCATGATCCTCGTCGGCGCCTCGATCTTCGGCTACTTCTTCACGCTCACACATGTGACGCAGGACCTCGTCGCCTGGATCGGTTCGCTGCCGGCCTCGCGCTGGGTGATCATCACGCTGATCCTGTGCGGCTACATCGTGCTCGGCTCGTTTATGGACCAGATCGCGATCCTGGTGCTGACGGTGCCGATCGTGCTGCCGCTGATCAAGACGCTGGGCTTCGACCCGATCTGGTTCGGCGTCATCAAGATCGTCACGGCCGAAGTCGGCATGATCACGCCGCCGGTCGGGCTGAACTGCTTCATCGTCGCCCGCTATGCCAAGCGGCCCGTCGCGGAGGTGTTCCACGGCACCTTCCCGCACTTCATCGCGCACCTGATCGCGATCGCGATTTTGGTGGCGTTTCCGTCTATCATCCTCTGGCTGCCCTCGCAGATGGGGCGCTAGGAACAACGAGCCTCCACAAGGAGACCATCATGGATTTCGCGCTCACCGATCAGCAGGAAGCCATTCGCGACGCCATCGCAAAGATCTGCGAAGGCTTTCCCGATGCCTATTGGCTGAAGAAGGACCACGACGGCGGCTTCCCGCACGACTTTCACAAGGCACTCGCTGACGCCGGCTGGCTCGGCATCTGCGTGCCGGAAGCTTATGGCGGCTCCGGGCTCGGCATCACCGAGGCCGCGATCATGATGCGCACGATTGCGGAATCCGGCGCGGGCATGTCCGGCGCCTCCGCGGTGCACATCAACGTGTTCGGCCTCAACCCCGTCGTCGTGTTCGGCACCGAGGAGCAGCGCAAGCGCATGCTGCCGCCGATGGTCGAGGGCCGCGAGAAGGCCTGCTTCGCCGTCACCGAGCCGAACACCGGCCTCAACACCACCCAGCTCAAGACCCGCGCGGTGGCCAAGAACGACCGCTACATCGTCAACGGCCAGAAGGTGTGGATCTCCACCGCGCAGGTCGCGCACAAGATCCTGCTGCTGGCGCGCACCACGCCGCTGGAGGAGGTGCGCTCGCCGACGCATGGGCTGAGCCTGTTCTACACGGACTTCGACCGCAAGAAGATCAAGGTCCACGAGATCGAGAAGATGGGCCGCAAGATCGTCGATTCCAACGAGCTGTTCTTCGAGGACTTCGAGATCCCGATGGAGGATCGCATCGGCGAAGAGGGCAAGGGTTTTCAGTACATCCTCGAAGGTATGAACCCCGAGCGTATCCTGATCGCGGCGGAAGCCGTCGGTCTCGGCAAGCTCGCGCTGTCGCGCGCGACCGAATACGCCAAGACGCGCGTGGTGTTCAATCGGCCGATCGGCAAGAACCAGGGCATCCAGCATCCTCTCGCGGTGAACTGGGTCGAGCTCGAGGCGGCCTGGCTGATGGTGATGCAGGCGGCCTGGCAATACGACAAGGGCTTGCCCTGCGGCGCTGGCGCGAACGCCGCGAAATATTTCGCAGGCGAAGCCGGCTACCATGCCTGCGAGCAGGCCGTGATGACCCATGGCGGCTTCGGCTACGCCAAGGAGTTCCACGTCGAGCGATACTTGCGCGAGGTGCTGATCCCGCGCATCGCGCCGGTCAGCCCGCAACTCGCGCTCAGCTTCATTGCGGAAAAGGTGCTTGGGCTGGCCAAGTCTTACTAAGTTCGCGCGTTCGGCAGGATTGCCATGAATCTCGCTCATCATCTCCTGCGGGCCGCCAAGGCCGACGCGTCCGCGCCGGCGCTGCTGAAGGGATTGACGCCGGTTGCCGATTACGGCCGGCTCGCGACGATAGTGGCGTCGCTGGCGGCATCGCTGCAGCAACGCTTCGGCCTCGCCAAAGGCGACCGCGTCGCTTTGCTGATGAAGAACGTGCCGGACTACGTCCCCTGCCTGTATGCCTGTTGGCATGCCGGGCTGGTTGCCGTTCCCATCAACGCCAAGCTGCATCCGCGCGAGGTTGCGTTCATTCTCGAAAACTCGAGCGCCGCGCTTGTGTTCGTAACCGAGGACATGGCGAGCGTTGCGTCGGAGGCGCTTGTGCTCGGCACCGCCAGGCCGCGCGTCGTCGAGATCGGTTCGGCCGAGCATCGCGGCCTGGAGAAGGCCGATGGTATCGCCATCGCCGATGTCGCCATCACCGACCCTGCCTGGATCTTCTACACCAGCGGTACCACCGGCCGGCCCAAGGGCGCGGTGCTCAGCCATCGCAATCTGCTTGCGATGTCGCTGAATTATCTGGCCGAGATCAACCCCGTTGTCCCAGGTGAGGCACTGCTGCACGCAGCCCCAATGTCGCACGGCTCCGGCCTCTACATGGTGCCGCACGTGCTCGGCATGGGCGCGCAGATCATTCCGGAGAGCGGCCGCTTCGAGCCGGACGAGATTTTGGAGCTGACGGCCAAGCGCGACGGCATCTCCTTCTTCGCTGCGCCCACCATGGTGCGCCGCCTGACGGTCGCGGCGGAAGCGGCAGGCTCGAGCGCGCCGGGGCTGAAGACCATCATCTATGGCGGCGGCCCCATGTATGTCGCCGATTGCAAGGCAGCGCTGGCGGTGTTCGGACCGAAACTTGCGCAGATCTACGGTCAGGGCGAGACGCCGATGACCATCACCTATTTACCGAAGTCGATGCATGTCGACGCCGGCCACCCGCGTCATGAAGAGCGCCTCGCTTCGGTCGGCATCGCACAGGGCGTTGTGCAGGTGCGGACCGTGAATGAGGGTGGACAGGAGGTTGCACCTGACGAGATCGGCGAGATCATCGTGCGCGGCGATACAGTCATGTCCGGCTATTGGCAGAACCCGGACGCCACCGCGAACGCGCTGCGCGACGGCTGGCTCTACACCGGCGACATGGGTGCCTTTGACGCCGACGGCTTCCTCACGCTGAAGGACCGGTCCAAGGACGTCATCATCTCCGGTGGCACCAACATCTATCCGCGCGAGGTCGAGGAGGTGCTGCTGCGGCACGAGGCTGTCGCCGAAGTCTCGGTGATCGGCCGGCCGCATCCGGAATGGGGCGAGGAAGTGGTGGCGGTCGTCGTTCCCGTCGCGGGAAGAGCGGTCACCCAGGACGAGCTCGACCAGATGTGCAACGCCTGGATCGCGCGCTTCAAGCGGCCGAAACATTATTTCCTCACCGGCGAGCTGCCGAAGAACAGCTACGGCAAGATCGTGAAAACGGAGCTTCGGACGCTGCTCGGCGAGTCCTCCACACGCCTCGCGCCAATGGACTGAGGCGGCGATGCCTGCGGAGATCGCTTCGATCGATTTTTCGGGCCTGGTCCGCGAGAGCGATCTCGTCGTGTGTGGGCAGGCGACGGCGGAGCCTGTTACGCTGACCGAGGCGCTGATGGCGCAGGCGGTGTATCTGCCGCGCTTTCGCATGATGGTCGGGCCGATCTTCTCCGAGACGTTCTCCGCCGCCAGCGCGCCGAACGACTCGTTCCAGAGCTATGGCGTGATCGGCAATGCGCGGCGGCTCGCCAAAGCCGGGCGGCTCGACGTGATCCCGAGCAACTACAGCGCTTTTTGCGCCGACTTTGTCGCGCGCCGCCACAAGGCTGATGTTGTGCTGGTCCAGCTCGCGGAATCAGGAGGACGGCTGAGCACCAGCCTCTCCAACGATTATGTCATCGACGCCGCGCGCGGCGCGCGCTTGGTCATTGCCGAGATAAATGCGGACGCGCCCTTTACGTTCGGAGCCGAGTGGCCTGAGGATGTGCCGATCCATGTGCGCGTGGCGGCCCGACGTCCGCCGCTGGAGCTGGCCTCACCGCCGCTTGACGATGTCTCGCGGCGTATTGCCGCTCATGCGGCGGGCCTGATCGCCGACGGCAGCACGCTTCAGTTCGGTGTGGGACGGATTCCGGATGCGATCCTGTCCTCGCTGTCGCATGCGCGCAATCTCGGCATCCATTCCGGCCTGATCAATGACGCCGTCGTCGAGCTGATCGAGCGCGGCGCGGTGACGAATGCGGAGAAGGGAATCGATCCCGGGATCACGGTCACCAACCAGGTGATCGGCACGCAGCGGCTCTATCGCTTCGTGCACGAGAACGAGGCCGTCGCGGTGCGGCCGACGTCATATACGCATGGCCAGGGCGTGCTGGCGCGGATCAACCGGCTGGTCGCGATCAACTCGGCGCTTCAGGTCGGGCTCGACGGCAGCGTGAATTCAGAGACGCTGAATGGCGTGACGATCGGCGCGATCGGGGGGCAGCTCGATTTCGTGCGCGGGGCCAATGTATCACTCGGGGGCAGGGCGATCATCGCGCTGCCGGCGACGGCGTCGGACGGGACCAGCCGGATCGTCGCTGACGTCGAGACGGTGACGACACCTCGCGCCGATGTCGATGCCATCGTCACCGAATGGGGTGTCGCGGAGCTGCGTGGCTGCGGCCTCGCCGAGCGTGCGCGTCGCATGATTGCGATCGCAGCGCCCGTGCACCGCGACGCGCTGTCGGAACAGCTTCGCCGCGCGGCGCGCTAGCTCAGTTCATCATCGCAAGCGTCGGACGCTGGTTCTCGCCGGACCCGATGATGCCGGGGAAATCCGTCGCCTCGCCGGCGATCATGCCCGACATCTGCCAGAACAGATGAGCGAGGCGTGAGAACACCAGCCGCTCGCGCTCGGCAGGAACGGTGCCGTCCGGAACCGTCACAGTCTCGAGGCCGACCACTTTCTTGAAATCCGGCCAGATCGTCATCGACTGCGCGATCACGGAGTAGCAGCGCGGATCGTCGTCGTTCTCGTCGGGCGCCAGCGGTAAGCCGGGATATTGCACGGGCGCCGCGAAAAATTTGTAGGCGCCGTAGCCGAGCTGAAGCAGGAACTTTTCGGAGACGGCGATGTCGGCGGCAAAGGAGACGAGCCGCGCTTCGCTCAGCACGTCCGGATCGATCGCACTGAGGTCCGATGCGCGCAGCGCCGAGCAGAAGGCGAGGTCGCGATTGTGCTCGCGGAGCAGATTGGCCAGCGGCTGCTGCTGTTGCACGGTATCGGTGAGCAGGATGATGGTCTTGAGCATCTGTGGCGTGCCTCAGGGAAAGAGATGGCGGGCGGTCATGACCGCATCGTCGGCCGCGTGGTGGGCGAAGAAATCGTTGGCGATGCGCTGCCCCGGCGCGATCTCCAGGATGCGGTAGCGCGCCAGTGCTGCGGCATCGCGCGCGGCGCCGACATCGTCCTGCCAGGCACAGAGCGACAGCTCGAGCCGGCCGTATCCGCCGCTATCGGCGGCGTAGGCGCCGGTCACGGCTTCCACGGTTGCTGCCACCGCGCCGGCATCACTGGCCGAGATGTCGCGCAGGATCACGGCGATGCCGTTGGCGGTCTCGGGCTTCGAAGTCATCACCATGAAAGCATCGCGGGCACCGGTGCGTCCGGCGCGGCGGGCGGAGCGCACGATGCCTGCAAAAGCGGGATCAGGCCCGAGCTCCATCGTCGTCGTCTGCCGGTCATGCAGCACCGTGGCGCGCATCGCGCCGAGATCGCCCTTCAGCGCGTGATAGGACCGCGGCAACCACACCGTATCGAGCGGCACCTGCGAGGAGGTCAGGCTCCAGGCCTGGTCGAGCAGATAGCCCTCCCAGATCGCAGGGTAGGACGCGGCGAGCTGCTGCCAGGTGCGCAACAGCATTTCGGCGCGCCCGGTGCGGCCGAGATAGAGCGTGCGTGCCGACATCTCCCAGCGATTCCACTTGTGGAGTGCGACATCGCAGCCGAGGAAGGACGGCAGCAGCGGGGCCTCGCGCAAGGTCGCGCCGGCTTCGACGAACAGCAGCGGCTCGCGATATTTGTTCCACATCCGCACCATGAACTCGGCCTTTTCGAAGCAGAGGAGGCGGTCGCTGAACTCCGTCTCGATCGGCTCGATATGGCAGGCGAGGTCAAACCGCTCGAGCGAATGCCGGAGCGCGAAAGCCGCGGTCGCGTCGGTGCCGCGGGGATAGCAGGAGACGATCCGGGGGCGGACGGTGGACGCATCGGCTGCCGTGAGGAATTTCGACCAGCCGATGCCGCCCCACCACATCTCGTGCGGCCCGTCCGCGCCGCAGGGGCCGACGGTGCCGAACTCGGTCAGCTTGGACTTGAGAAAGTCGAAGCCGGGGTTCTCGCTTCTGGGGATGACGACGGCGCAGCCAGGCGTGAGCGAGCGGTAGAACAGCTCGGCCGCCGCGCCGCTCGGTGGCTCCTTGAGGATGATCACGCCGTTTCGCCTTCCGTCCGGCAGATCATCGAACGTCGGCGCGCCGTACTGGCCGGTTAGCCAATCGAGGCGATCGCGTTGGGCCTGGCCGAGCCTGATACCGCCGGATAGCAGCAGCCGATCAAGGTTTTCGTGCGTCCCGTCCGTCAATTCCGTACCCCCAGTCCCAGCCCTTTGACTTCAACGGTCCGGGTGGCGCGATCAGGCGCATTATTTGGGGCAGGCGCCGAGCGGGGTGATGGCCACAGAATAGATCGCAATGTCCTGCGTCATCGGGGCGATCGGGATCAGCAGGCAGCCGTCCTCGGTCTCGGCGCGATAGTGATCGCCGTTCCGCTGAATGCCGGCATAAATCAGGCTTTCAGCCGCGATGCCGGTCACGTCCTGGCTCTCGGCGGCGTCGCGAACATCGTCGGCGGTCTGGATGGTGACGCCATGCAGCAGGCCCTCTGCGGCGAATTTCGGCAGCGGCAGCGCGATCATGGCGATGCTCATCGCGCGCGAGACCGGAATGCGCACGCGCAGTTCGCCGAGGCCGGTGCGGTGGACGGTCGCCTTCTCCAGCGTCGCTTCGCCACTGGCGCGGAACAATCCGACCTGAACCGGGCCGCCGGGGCTTTCCTCGAAGACATCGGCCGGCAGGCGGTTGGCGCCGAACAGCGTGTAGAGATAGGCGTGGGATGGCGACAGGTGGGCAAAGCTGCCCGCGAGCCACATCGGCGGCGCGGCCGATGTGCGGGCGGCGGAGAGGCCGCGTGCGGTGATCTGCCGGCGGATGAAATCGCCGTCGACCATCGGTGCCAGCGCATGCGTGCCGAGGTTGACATCATGCTTCAAGGCACCGAGCAGCGCCAGCTCGTCGTCATCGGGCAGTAGCAGGAGGCGCGCCAATGTCGCTGCGCACCAGCGCGCGGCGATTTGGGGCGCCGCATAGGGAGTAAGGCCAAAGTCAAGTGCCACGTCTTCAGCGCTGGCGGCAAAGGCGAGGGCGCCGGCCTGAATCTCGCCCGCCAGCGCGATCTGGCATGCGGGGCGTGGATTGATCTCGCGCAGGACCCGGTCGCCGTCATAGTCGCGCACCGAACCGTCGGCCGAACAGCAGATCTGCTCC
The DNA here is from genome assembly GCF_024199795.1 of Bradyrhizobium sp. CCGB01. Taxonomy (NCBI): domain Bacteria; kingdom Pseudomonadati; phylum Pseudomonadota; class Alphaproteobacteria; order Hyphomicrobiales; family Nitrobacteraceae; genus Bradyrhizobium; species Bradyrhizobium sp. CCGB01. The sequence goes on along the minus strand of NZ_JANADK010000001.1, from coordinate 7,756,408 downwards.
AGCACAGCGACGTTGCGGATCAGCATGCGTTTGACGTGAGGGGTGACCACGAGATCGGAGATGAAGCCTTCCGCACCATCCTCCTCGGCCAGGTCGTCGAAGGCGTCGTCGAGCGACATCAGATAGGCGCCGTGCAGGCGGATCTTGATGCCTTCCATGTCGAACACCCGTCGTAGCGCCTTCTGCACGCTGCCGGAATAGCCGAGATCGGCGAGCACGAGATCGGTGCAGTCGTCGAAGCCGGGAATGGCGTGGCGGAGATAGGCGAGCAGCCGGGCGCGCAGGCCGGCGGCGAGCTCGACGATTTCGGCCGGGTCGATCAGCTCCGGAAGCGCCTCGGCGAGCGCTTCGCCCGTGGCAATTCCGCCGGGGAAGCCGGCGAAGAAATTTGCGACCCTCGGCGGCAGCACCTTCATCATGTCGTGGAAGGTCGGCGCGTCGATCTTGAGGACCTTGCTGAGAAGGTCGACCAGCGGCTGCATCGTGTCGGCGGAGGCGATCAGGCTGACGCGGCGGTTGATCTCGAGATAGGCCGAGCTCATGCCGTGCAAATCCTGCCAGATCCGGTGCGGCAGAAAACCATCGCGGCCGAGGAAGCCGAGGGCGACCTTTCGGCCGGGACCGGATATTTCTTCGCAACGTCTGGCGATGAAGGCATCGCAGGCGGCCATGACCGGGCCGAGGACCGTCAGCCCCAGGTGGAAGGCTGGGGATTTCCCGGCGCTGCGGGCAGCGACCATGCGCCGTAGCGTTCGCGCACCATGATCAAGCCGCGACGGGCCGCCGGCGCACAACAGTTCGAACAACGCCGTTTCGCGCTGAAATCTCGAGGCCAGTTGCGCGGTGGCCTGAGGATAATAACGAGGGCAAATGCCGTGGCGCTTCGCGCCCTTGATGTCGGCCTTCTCGTTGTCGCCGACGTGAAAGGAGGAACTGGCGTCGATGCCCTGCTCCGACAGATACGTCGCGAATAGCGTCTCGCTCTTGCTGTTGCCGTGGTCGCACGACGCATAGAGGAAGTCCCATGCCAGCCCGGGACGGCAGGCTCGCAGCAGTCGCGCCAGCCGGTCGGAATCCCAATACGTGTCGGAGATGAATCCGACGCGATGGCCGGCGCGGTTCATGTCCAGATATTGCCTGATCATGTCGGGATTGGCGCGGCAGAGCTCCAGTTCGGCGGCGAACTCCGATTCGACCAGATCGTTCAGGTCTCCTCGCTCAAGGCCGAACAGCTTGAACGGAAAATAGGAATAGATCTCGGCGATGTGAACTTCGCTTCCGCCGCGCTTCTCCTTCGCGGTCCGGCGTGCGCGCGATTCGGCCTGGATTCGATGCTGAACGAAACTTGCGGAAACATTCGGACAAGTTCGTGAAATGCCGGAAAGCTCGTAAGTCCTTTCAAATACGCCATCCGGCGTCGTGCAGGCGCGAAGCAGAAACGTATCGAAAACATCGAACGACCAAGCAGAAACAATTTTCGTGCGGGGCGCGAGCCCTGCCGTTGCGATCATCATGCGACAATTCCCCGTCCACCATGACGATTAACGTGCGCATGCGCGGAGTCAGGCGCCACAACGACGAAAAAACTTCACGCACGATTCAAAATCGCATTCGTCGCGACTGACAGATTCAAAAAAAACGCTAGGTTCGAAAAAGGTGATTCGGCAAAAATTGCCGGGTGCGAAAGTCGTCTCGCGTTCATTCACACTCGGAAACAATCGCTCCTCGATGCGCTTCGCGCGCGTCGCGTTCGATCGCCTAGTGCCGCGTAATGTCAGCGTTTTCTCTCAACGACATCTATTCGGGATGGATGATCCGCCATGGCGCGAGACGATGTGATGATTGCAGCTGTGACGCGCGAGAGCATCGTGCGGTCGGCAATTATTGCCCGATGCTCGGCAAAAACGACCGGCTAACATCTTGAAAAATAACAAAAATTCTCCGCCTGGATTGTTTTGGCGCCGCGTTCAACTCCTGGAAGCCGTGTGGCATGTGCGCCGCCGGCATTGCGGGTTGGAGGTTGCGGGATGAGTTACGCTGCTGATGTCTGGGCTCCCGCCAAAGCCGAGATCACGACGACGGCGCCGGTCGATGCGATCGTACCGGTGATGCCGTCGGTGCCGCTCGCGCCGGACAGCGCACCAGTTGCCGCCGAAATCGTCTACGACGAGGACAGCGAACTTCTGGACAAGCTCGCCACCGGCGACGAAGCCGCGTTCCGCATGCTGGTCGAACGTCACATCGACCGCGCCTACGCGATCGCGCTGCGCATTGTCGGCAACGCGGCGGATGCCGAAGACGTGGTGCAGGACACCATGCTCAAGATCTGGAGTCATCGCGGTCGCTGGCAGCACGGCCGCGCCAAATTCTCGACCTGGCTCTATCGCGTCATTTCCAACCGCTGCATCGATCTGCGCCGCAAGCCGCGCAACGAGAATGTCGAGACCGTGCCTGAGGTCGCCGACGGTCAGCCCGGCGCCGTCGAGATCATCGAGCGCAACGAGCTGAACGGCATGCTGGAGCTCGCGATGCAGCGCCTGCCCGAGCAACAGCGGATCGCGGTGATCTTCTCGTACCACGAGAACATGAGCAACGGCGAGATCGCGCAGGTGATGGACACCACGGTGGCTGCCGTGGAGTCGCTGCTCAAGCGCGGTCGCCAGCAGCTTCGCCAGCTGCTGCGCAAGCACGAGCGCGACATCCGCACCGCGTTTACCGATTGCTAACCATAAAAATCACGTCACGAAAATTTTCGCGCCTGATCTCCTTGCGCTCCGCCGTTTGAGCGAACGGACGGGGCTGCGGTCCGCGTCGTCAATCGTCTTCAACGATGCGGCACGCCATGCCCATCAGCACAGGAGCTTCCAATGCCTGCAATCAATACCAACACCGCGGCGAACTCCGCGGTCCGCTATCTCAACATCAATTCCGCGCAGGAGAGCAGCTCGCTCGCAAAGCTGTCGAGCGGTTCGCGCATCACCTCGGCCTCCGACGACGCCGCCGGCCTCGCCATCTCGACCCGCATCTCCTCGGACGTCACCACGCTCCAGCAGGCCGCGACCAACGCCTCGCAGGCGACCGCGATCCTCCAGACCGCCGACGGCGGCGCCTCGAACATTTCCGATATCCTGGCGCGCATGAAGTCGCTGGCCTCGGAATCGGCGTCGGGTACCACGACCGACTCCAGCCGCGCCTACATCAACTCGGAATTCACGCAGCTGACGAGCGAAATCGACTCGATCGCGAGCGGCACGCGCTACTCCAGCCAGAGCCTGCTTGATGGCTCCAGCGTGTTCGCCTCCGGCGTCTCGGTCCTGGTCGGCTCCTCCGGCTCGGATACCATCACCATCACCCTGACCAGCCTCACGGCGTCTTCGCTTGGCGTGTCCTCGCTCGACGTGAGCTCGCTGTCGGATGCGACCTCGGCGCTGACCGCGCTCGATACCGCGATCGACACCGTCTCGGCCGCCCGCGCCAGCATCGGTGCGCAGGAATCGCGCTTCAACTTCTCATCGGACTCGATCTCGACGCAGACGCAGAACCTGCAGGCTGCGAATTCGGCGATCAAGGACGTCGATATCGCGGCCGAGCAGGCCAAGCTGTCCTCCGCCGAGGTGAAGACCCAGGCGGCGGTGTCGGCCGAATCCGCCGCGAACCAGATGCCGCAATATCTGCTCAAGCTGCTCGGCTAAGGCACGCGGCCCTAACGATCGTCATACCGGGCCGGCTTGATGCCGGCCCGGTCCAGCCTCGGATGAATCCTGGATGGATCGGGCAGCAAAGTGACAAGCGTCAGTTCGAGCACCAGCAGCACGTCGACGACCAGCTCGTCGAGCAGCTCCTCGGTCACCACGACCGGGACCACGACCTCGACAAGCGTCGACTGGAGTGCGCTGATCACCGCCGCGGTGAACGCGAAGCTCGCTACGGCGACTACGATCTCGACCACGATTACCAACAACGAAGCCAAGATCTCCGCCTACGAGACGCTTCAGACCAACCTTTCCACGCTGTCGAGCGGGCTGTCCTCGCTCGCGACCTCTGTCATCAATTCGCTGGCGACCAACGCCTTTGCCACCCGCGCTGCGACCATCAGCTCGACCGGCGACGTGAGCGCGTCCTCCGCGCTGTCGATGTCGGTCAGCAATGGCGCTGCGACAGGCGACCATACGCTCACGATCAGCCAGATCGCGACCGCGCACAAGGTGGTCGGCACCTCGCAGTCGAGCCAGACCGACGAGCTCGGCTACTCCGGCACGTTCTCCATCGGTCTCGATGGCGGCACCACGTCCGACATCACCATCACCAGCACGATGTCACTCCAGGACATCGTCGACAGCATCAACGCCCAGACCTCGACCACCAACGTCCAGGCCTCGATCGTGCAGGTGTCGAGCGGGTCCTACGAGATGGTGCTGACGGGAACCGAGGATGCCGCCGACATCACCTATTCCAGCACGTCCGGCGACGACATCCTGAACGAGCTCGGGGTGACCGACAGCACGGGCGCCTTCGCCGACGTCCTCCAGACGTCGCAGGCGGCCATCTTCTCCCTCGACGGCATTTCGATGACCCGGGATACCAACGACATCACCGACGTGCTCACGGGCGTGACGTTCAACCTGCTCCAGGCGACGCCTGATGGTGCCACGGTGAACATCAGCATAGAGCCCGACACCAGCCAGATCGAATCGGCGGTCGAGACCTTCGTCACCAACTACAACGCGTTTCGCGATGCGGTGATCGCGCAGCAAGCCACGTCGTCGGACGGTACGGCGGATTCGAGCGCGGTGCTGTTCGGCGACGGCACCATGCGCGATATCATGGACGCGCTCCAGAACGCGCTCAACAGCACCGTCGGCGGTCTCACCATGGCGGACCTCGGCTTGTCCTTCAACGAGAAGAACGAGCTCGAGCTCGACACCTCGACGCTGTCCGAGATCCTCAGCACGAATCTGAGCGGCGTCACCACGTTCCTGTCGGCGCAGACCAAGACATCGTCGAGCCAGCTCAGCGTCGTCAACACCGGAACGTCGCCGCAATCCTTTACGCTGGATCTGACGGTGGATTCCGACGGCAACCTATCCTCGGCTTCGGTCGGCGGCGATTCATCGCTGTTCACGATCAGCGGCACGACGATCATCGGCGCTGCCGGAACGGCCTATGCCGGCATGGCCTTCACCTATTCGGGATCGACGTCGCAGTCGATCACGGTGACCTCGACCCAGGGCATCGCGACCCAGCTCTACCAGATCTCCAAGAACTACTCGTCGAGCACGGGCGCGTTGCAGACGCTGATCACGAATCTGACCGATCGCGACAGCGAACTTCAGCAGAAGGTCGACGATATCGAAAGCGCCGCGTCGGCCTACCAGGCGCAGCTCCAGGTGCAATATGCGGCCTACCAGGCCGCGATCGAGAGCGCCAACAACACGCTCACCTATCTCAAGGCCCTGCTCAATTCCAGCTCGAGTGATTGATGATGCATAATCCGATGGCGTACATGGCCAACCAGGCCTATCGGGGAGCCGCGACCAGCGTGCCGCCGCTCAAGGCGATCTCGATGCTGCTTGGCGGCGCGATGACCTTCCTCCAGAAGTCGCTGGCCGCGCAGGAGGCGCGGCGCTTCGAGGAGGGGCACGAGTACCTGATGAAGGCGACCGCGATCCTGCGCGGGCTCAGCCACAATCTCGATTTCGCCAAGGGTGGGGCAGTGGCCGAGCGGCTGTTCCAGACCTACAACGCGATGATCGTGGCGAGCCACAAGGCCTTCGGCCGCCCGCATGCACGTGAAAGCTTTGGCCGCATCATTGCCGGGCTGACCGAGTTGCGGGAGGCCTGGGAGCACGTCGATGCGACGTTGCGCGGTGGCAAGGCCGGGCCGGCCGATTCGGCCCGCAGGGGCTGAAAAGCGCGGGCCGTCTGGTCCCGAAGCATGCCAACGATTCCACGGCCGGCCGTTTCGGCCGCCTTCCGTAGTGCTGCGGACGGTTTTGGCGCGTGAAACCGCCGGAATCCGGTTTCCGCCTTGCCTGCAATGCTTTATGACGTGGCCTGACCGAAGCGGGACCGGCGGGCGATGGACGTCACCGAGTTTGAGGAACTGATCGATCGGCTGGGCGAGGATCTCTCCCTCTGGCCCGACGATCGGCGCTTGCCTGCCGAAGAGCTGCTGGCACGCTCGTCCACCGCGCAAGCCCTGCTCGAAGAGGCGCGCACCCTGCGCCAGGCGCTCGCCGCGCCGCCGGTCCGCGCCCCCGCAGGCCTCGCCGACCGCATCGTTGCCGCCGCCGCGAAAACGAAAGGCGACACTGCCGAGCCCCGCACCGAAGGCGAGACGGCGGGGAGCTGAACGGCTCTTTCTCTCCGATGAGATCTGTCTCTTTCACCTCGCCCCGCTTGCGAGGAGAGGGAGTGCGGCACCATCGCCGTAACAAACTAGCCTGACATCATCGCATCGCTAACGCGTGAATACGGCAGATTTTGCCGCGTCGAATGCCGTTTTCGCGCACGCGAATCCCTGCCTGAATCCGCGCGCCCAACCGTTTCATCAGCACACAGATTTCAAGCGCGCCGACCGACGTCTGGTCGCTGGCCGCGCAAGGAAGCCGGAGTTTCTGATGACCGTTTCCGCCGCGAGTTCCGCAACGACTGCGACCACGACGACGTCGTCGTCGAGCACATCATCCAGTTCGTCGCTGACCTCCAGTGATTTCCTCAGCCTGCTCGTCAGCGAGCTTCAGAACCAGGATCCGCTGAACGCGACCTCGACGACGGACTTCATCAATCAGCTCACCTCCTACGCCAACTTCACCCAGCAGCAGTCGATCAACTCGAACATGTCTTCGCTGGCGAGCTCGTTCTCGAGCCTCGTGACGCTCAATTCGGTGAACTATATCGGCCACACCGTCGAGGCGAAGACCGACACGTCGACCCTGAGCAACGGCTCGGCGACGTTCGGCTACTCGCTGTCCTCGGCTGCTTCGAATGTCTCGATCAGCATCTCGGATTCCTCCGGCAACGTCGTCTACACCGGCACCGGCACGGGCAATTCAGGCTCCAACAGCTTCACCTGGGACGGCAAGGATTCCAGCGGCAACCAGCTCTCCGACGGTGGCCAGTACACCATCTCGGTGACCGCGACCGATTCCGCCGGCAACTCTGTCCTCAACTACACGACCGTCACCGGCACGGTGACCGGCATCGACACCTCGACCTCCACGCCCTCGCTCACGGTGAACGGCGTCGCCGTCAGCGCCGCCAACATCCTCGGCGTCACGTCCTGATCCCGCGTCCTGATTTCCTCGGAGTTTCATCATGAGTCTCACCGGTGCATTATCTTCGGCGATCTCGGCGCTCAGCGCCCAGAGCCAATCCCTGTCGATGATCAGCGACAACATCGCCAACTCCGATACGACCGGCTACAAGACGACGTCGGCGATGTTCGACGCGCTCGTGACCGCGTCGAGCAATACCACCTCGTATGCGTCGGGCGGCGTCACCGTCTCGGGCCGCGCCAACATCAGCCAGCAGGGCCTGCTGGCGGCGACCTCCAATGCCACCGACGTCGCCATCCAGGGCTCGGGCTTCTTCGTGGTGACCAGCGCCACGTCCGGCGGCATCACGTCCTACACCCGCAACGGCGCCTTCACGATCAACAATGCCGGCTATCTCGAGAACAACGGCAGCTACCTCGAGGGTTGGCGCACCGACGCGGACGGCAATGTGGTCGGCAGCGAGTCGGCCAGCAACCTCTCGGCCATCAATACCCAGATCGCCTCGACCAGCGGCAGCGCCACTACCAAGACCACGATCGCGGCCAATTTGCCGTCGGACGCTGCCACCGGCGACACCTATACCAGCTCGATGACGGTGTATGACTCCCTCGGTGCTGCCAACACGATGCAGATCACCTGGAGCAAGACCGGCACCAACACCTGGAGCGCGAGCTTCGCCAATCCGACCTCTTCGTCGGATACCACGACCGCGACAGGCACGGCCTCGGGCACGATCGACATCACCTTCAACAGCGACGGCTCGCTAGCCAGCACCAGCCCGGACCCGGCGACCGTCTCGATCACGGGCTGGACCGATGGCGCGGCCGACAGCACCGTGACCATGGACCTCGGCACGGTCGGCGGCACCGATGGCCTGACGCAATATGCCTCCGGCGAAACGACGCCCGATGTCAACGTCACCAGCATCGACTCCGATGGCCTGTCCTACGGCAAGCTGTCCAGCATCTCGATCGGCAAGAACGGTGTCGTCGATGCGACCTATTCCAACGGCGAGACCATCGCGATCTACAAGATCGCGGTGGCGACGTTCGCCGATCCCAACGGTCTCTCCGCGGCCAGCGACGGACTCTATTCGGCGACCGTGGCGTCGGGGAATGCCTCCTTGCAGGCGTCCGGCGAGAATGGTGCGGGCACGGTCTACGGCAGCGAGCTGGAATCCTCGACCACCGATACCTCCAGCCAGTTCTCGAGCATGATCTCGGCGCAGCAGGCCTATTCCGCCGCGTCCCAGGTCATCTCCACCGTCAACAAGATGTACGACACCCTGATCTCGGCGATGAGGTGAGCGATGCGTGGTGAGAAAGCGAGCGCCGCCGGAGAGGCGCTGCTGCGCCGGCTGAAGCGCCTGGTGGCCCGGGCGTCAACCGCCAAAGGCGATGACCGCAAGCAATTGCTTGCGCTGCTCGACGACGTCGAGACGACACGGCGCGGTCTCCTGCGGGAATGTGCGGAGATCGAGGGCGAGATGAGGCAGGCAACCGTCAGGACGACCGCGATCGGCGCGTATTTGCGTGGTTCGCAAGTCCACCGCGGCAAACGGCACAACTAGAAGAAGGCGATCACCATGACTGTAGCTCAAGCCACTCGGACAAGCGCCGCAAATGGCGATGCCCGGATCAAGTCGCTGATCACGCTGATCGACACGCTGACCGCGCTGGTCGCCGAGGAGAATGCCGAACTCGCTAAAGGCCTGCCGGCCTCGCGCCTGAAGCAGGTCGACGAGAAGAATCGCCTGGCGGAGATGTTCGAACGCACCGTCGCCGAATGCGCGGCGGGGACGACCAGCCTCAACGTACGCGACCGGATCCTGCGCGAGCAGCTCATGGAGCGGATCCTGAAGCTGCGTATGGCGATGGACGAGAATCTGGTGCGCCTGCGCGCGGCCATCGAGGCCAGCAACCGCCGGATCGAAGCCGTTATGCAGGCGATCCGCGAGCAGATCGCGGCGGTATCGCCCTATGGCGCCTCCGGCCGGCTCGCCGCGCGCGCGGTCTCCAGCGGCACCAGCCGCAGCGCCTGACGACGGAGGACACGCCGTGTCGCTCGATATCGCACGATCGATCGCCTTCAGCGGCCTGTCGGCCACGTCGGTGCAGATCAGCGTGACGTCGTCGAACATCTCGAACGCCGACACGACCGGCTATACGGCGAAGACCGCGAACCAGTCGAGCAGCGTCACCAACGGCGTCGGCACCGGCGTCACGGTGACCGGCATCACCTCGACGGTCGACAAGCTGCTGCTGAAGTCGTTGATTTCCGCGACCTCCGACCTCGGCTCCGCCGATACCACCAACACCTACCTGACGTCGCTGGAAAAGCTCTACGGCTCGACCAGCAGTACGGACAGTTCGTCGACCGGGACCTCTCTCGCCAACAGCATTGCTTCGCTGGAATCGGCGCTGTCGTCGCTGGCGAGCACGCCGAGCAGCGCCTCGTTGCAATCCAACGTCGTCAGCGCGCTCGACGACGTCGCGAGCCAGTTGCGGGAGACGTCGAGCAGCATCCAGAAGCTCCGCTCCGATGCCGACCAGGACATCGCGTCCTCGATCGATGACGTCAATACGGACCTGCAGCAGATCGCGGATCTGAACGCGCAGATCAAGCAGACCGCGGCGGCCGGCCAGTCGACCGCGGATCTGGAGGACCAGCGCAACACCGCGCTCCAGGACCTCGCGTCCAGGATGAACATCAATTATTTCACGGCATCGAACGGCGATATCCAGATCTACACCAAGTCCGGCCAGGCGCTGGTCGACAGTTCCGCGCATACCATCAGCTATACCGCCGCCGCCAATGTGACGGCGGCGACGACCTATACCGCCGGTTCCTCGTCGAGCGGCTTCAGCGCGATCACGGTGAACGGGGTCGACATCACCTCGCAGATCACAGGCGGGGACATCGGCGCGCTCATCACGCTCCGCGACACGACACTGCCGAACGCGCAGTCCCAGCTCGATCAGCTCGCCCAGCAGCTTGCGTCCGCAATGAACAGCGTCTCGAACAGCGCCTCCGCTGTGCCGGCGCCGACGAGCCTCACAGGGACGACCAGCGTCACCAGCAGCACGGCGCTGTCCGCCACCGGCACAGTGCGTCTTGCCGTCACCGACCAGAGCGGCAATCTGGTCTCCTACGGCGATCTCGACCTGTCGTCCTATTCCACCGTCGGCGACCTCGTCACCGCCATCAACGGCATCTCCGGACTGTCGGCCTCAGTCGACGCGGACGGCCATCTCTCGATCACCGCGACCGGCTCGGGCAACGGCGTCGCCATCAACCAGATGACGAGCTCGGTGGGGAGCTCGGGCGAGGGATTTTCCGAGCATTTCGGCCTCAACGACCTCGTGACCGGAACGAGCGCCGCTGACATCGCGGTCAACAGCAAGATCCTGTCAGGCACGAACGAGCTGCAACTGGCGACGCTGGACTCCTCGTCGAGCCTGACGGTGGGCAGCACCGTGCTGTCGTCGGGATCGGCCACCGTCGTCAACGCCTTCTACGACGCGCTGACGGACTCCCGGACATTCGCCACCACCGGCGGGCTCGCCGCCACCACCGGTTCGCTCGCCGATTATGCCTCGGCCATCGTGGCCGACGTGGCCAGCAAGGCCTCGCAGGCGTCCACCGATTACACCGCGAAGGAAACCGCGCAGTCGACCTATGCGAGTTCGCTGTCCTCGCAATCCGGCGTCAACCTCGACGAGGAGTCCGCCAAGCTCAGCACGCTTCAGAACAAGTACACCGCGGCCTCCGCGCTGATCCAGGCCATCAACACCATGTATTCGGCGCTGCTGTCCGCCGTGCAGTCGTAAACAGCCGGGAGCGGGCTCATGGTCGCGATGCGGGTCGCCACCTTCGCGCAGTCGAACAAGATGATCGCCGACGCGATGCGCGTGGAGACGGTCATGGCCAACAAGCAGATCCAGGAATCGTCGGGCGTGATCTCGAGCGATTTCGGCGGTTATGGGTCGGATGCGCAGCATGTCGTCAATCTCCAGGTCTCGGTGACTCGCGCGCAATCCTATATCGATGCCGCGACGCTCGCCGACAGCAAGGTCCAGGTGATGTATTCGGCGATCGGATCGATGACCGACATCCTCACGCAGCTCCGCTCCCAGCTCAGCGCGGCCTCGACCGGCAGCTCGACCGAGACGAATTCGGTGATCACCACCGCCCAGCAGATGCTGGAGGAGATGGGTTCGCTGATGAACACGCAATATGACGGCCAGTATGTGTTCGCCGGCGGCAAGACCGACACCGCGCCGGTCGATCTCACGAGCTTCGCGTCCGGTACCGGCTCCCTGACCACGACCGACACCAGCTACTACAACGGCGACGACGAGATCGCCTCGGTGCGGGTCGCCGCCGACGAGACGGTGTCTTACGGCATCACCGCCGACAATTCGGCGTTCGAGGAGGTGATGCGGGTGCTCAAATTCGTGGCCAACAGCACCTCGCTGTCGTCCTCGGATATCACCAGCGCGCTCGATCTTGCCGGCACGGCGCTCGACGACACCGCGGCGGTGCAGGCCAAGCTGTCGAACAACGCGTCTTCGATCGAGACGGCGAGCTCGCGCCAGACCGACTACAAGAGCTATGCCGAGACGCTGTCAAACGACCTTACCGGCGTCGACGTCGCCGCCATCACGGCGCAGCTGTCGACCTATCAGGCGCAGCTCACGGCGTCCTATTCGGCGCTCGCCAAGATCCTGAGCATCAATCTGGCGAGCTACCTGAAATAGGCCGGCCTATTCGGAAGCGATCCGTTCCATCGCCATGTCGCGTAGCCGGGCGCGCTGGATCTTCACGCCATTGGCGCTGTCGGTGACCGGGAAGGCATCCACGACGTAGATCCGTGCCGGGACCTTGTAGCCGGCGAGCCGCTCGCGAAGGCGCGCAGTCAGCGCCTCCTGCTGCGGTGGTTCCTGGTGCGGGATCACGAAGGCGACGCAGCGTGCGGTCCCCTTCAGATCGACCGCGACGACCTGGGCGTCGGCCACTCCCGTGCAGGATTTGAGCTCGTCCTCGATCTCGCCGGGCGCGACCAGGAAGCCGCCGAGCCGCATGGCGTCGCCCGCGCGGGTCTCGTAGACGAAGGCGCCGTCGCCGCGGAGATGGCCGATGTCACCGGTGCGGAAGAAGCCGTCGGCTGTGATCGCATCGCGCGTTGCGTCCGGGTTGTTGAAATAGCCGAGGAAGCACGAGGGCGCGCTGATCTCGATCTCGCCGGCGACGCCTTGGGCCGCGAGCTCGCCGGTTTCGGTGTCGCGCACGCGCACCTTCGTGTCGGGGGACATCGGCCAGCCGCCGCCCTCGATGCGGTCGGCGAAGGCGTCACTGACGCGGGCGATCGAGAACAGGGCCTGCACCTCGCTCGACCCGTAGAGGCCGAACAGCTTCATGCCGCGCGCCTCGGCCTCTACGGCGAGCTCGCGCCAGCCGGGCTGGAACGCGGCGAAGCCGCAGATCTCGAGATGCGGGAACGGCCGCGGCACATCGGTGAGCGCGAGGATGCGGCGGAACATCTCATCGGAGCCGAACGAGTGGGTGATCTCGTGCTCGTTGAGGATTTTGAGCGCCGGTGCCGCCTCGAAGGCGTCGAGCGCATGGACGGTCGCACCCGCGGCGATGAAGCCGAGCAGGCTCGTCATGCCGAAGGTGCCGCAGAATGGCAGCATGGCCAGCAGCGAATGACGCTGCGGCGAGAGGTTCAGCGCCTTGGCGACGGAGGTGGCGTGCGTGGCCAGCGTCCGCTGCGAATGCGCGACGAGTTTCGGTCCCTTGGTCGTGCCGGACGTGGTGTAGAGCAGCACGGGCAGGTCGACATCGTCCTGGGGTGGCGGGGCTGGTGGATATGCCTTGTCGAAGGCGTCGAAGCGCACGCAGGGCCAGTGTGCGGGGATCGTATCCGCGCCAACCACTGCGAGCTCCCGCAGCGCCGGAACCTCGTCCCTGGCCACGTCGGCGAGGATGGCGGCAAAATCGATCGAGCGGAAGGCGGCCTCGACCACCATCAGCCTGGCGCCAGAGACCTTGAGCAGATGCGCGACCTCGGCGCTGCGGTAGCGCGTATTGACCGCGGCGACGATCGCGCCACAGCGGGCGGCAGCGAACAGCAGCGCGATCCATTCGATCCGGTTGACCAGCCAGACCGCGACCACGTCGCCCTTGCCGATGCCCTGAGCCGCGAGCCAGGCGGCGGTCTGCTCGACCTTCCGTGAAAACTCGGCGCGTGAGGCTGGCGTGCCGTCGAACACGAAGGCGGGATCGGACGTGGGTTCGGTGCCGATCAGCGATTGAAGCGAAAATGGGTTGGCGCTCATGGCAACCGGACTAACCCGATCGCGCAAACCTGTCTACTTGGTGCCGAACATCCGGTCGCCGGCGTCGCCAAGGCCCGGTACGATGTAGCCGTGGTCATTGAGCCGCTCGTCGATCGCGGCGGTCCAGACCGGCACGTCGGGATGCTCGCTCTGGAACTGCGCGATGCCCTCGGGCGCGGCCAGCAGGCAGACGAAACGGATGTCGCGGGCGCCGCGCGCCTTGAGCAGGGAGGCGCCGGCGCAGGCGGAGTTACCGGTCGCCAGCATCGGGTCCATCAGGATCACGGTGCGGTCGGACAGGTCCTGCGGCGCCTTGAAGTAATATTCCACGGCCTGCAAGGTTTCGGGATCGCGGTAGAGCCCGATATGGGCGATGCGCGCCGAGGGCATCAGCGCCAGCATGCCGTCGAGGAAGCCGACGCCGGCGCGCAGGATCGGCGCCAACGTGAGCTTCTTGCCGGCGATCTTCGGCGCCAGCATCGGCGAGATCGGCGTCTCGATGTCCACCAGCTCCAGCGGCAGGTCGCGCGTCACCTCGTAGCCGAGCAGCATCCCGATCTCGTTCAGGATCTCGCGAAAGCTCTTGGTCGAGCGGTCCTTCTCTCGCATCAGGGAGAGCTTGTGCTGGACCAGGGGGTGGGCGACGACGTTGACGCTGCTTGTGCTCATGAAACCGCTCTACACGGTTCCGTGAAATTGCGCCAGATCGGCCCGGCCTTTCGCTCAGGTCTTTTCCGCGGGGATACGCGGCCTCCGGCGGGCACCGCGACCGCGCTGTGCGTCCGGTTGCTCGCCGCGTAGGCACCATCGTCGATCGATGTGCCGGGTTCTAAACTCCCAGACCGCGCGCAAGCAGCGTGATCACGAGCGTCAGGACTGCTCCCCAGATCAGGCTCAGCGTCATGGTCAGGATCGTCGTGGTGACCGCCTGCTCCAGATTTCCCTTGAGGAGCTGCATGCTACCTGTCCGAGGCCGTGGCCGCGGTGATGCGCATGCCGAGCAGCAGCGCGCACATCAATGCAACCAGGATGCCGATCTTGAGCTCGATCATGGCCGTAGCCTTGCGGCGATGCGCGCAAAAAGCCGCCTGGCTCCATCTGCCAACACGATCAGGGGATTGCCGCGGTTCTCGATGTCGAGCTCAAAGGTCTCGGCGGGGAATACGAGTGCGCACCGCGTCAGCCCGCTCTGCCGGTTGGCGAAGTCGACCGCCGAGCTCTTGAACAGGAACAGACCGCCGACGCGCCCATTCGCTTCGCGAGCGACCCAGAGGCCCGCGCCGTTGCGTCCGATGAAGAAGGCGGGGATGGCGGCGCTGACGACATCGGGGTCGAGCGGCTTGAGTGCCGTCGCCTGTTGCGCGTCAGGCCGGCGACGGGTGGCTTGAAGGGCGATCGCGGCCATGGCGGCCTCTTCACACATCTGCAAGGTCATGATGGTCTCCCATGCCCGTTAGGGGAGAAGGTGCCAGACATAGATCGTGGTCCTCAGCGCGATCAGCGCTGTGAGCACGCTGCCCATCGTGAGCACGGTCAGTGCGCCGAGCGCGACACGCTTGAGCCGGGCCTTGCGCTCCGGCGAGATCCGCGCAGGGGCCAGGTCAACGGAGTGTTCAAGGCCGTGAGTCAGCATCGACATCTCGATATTCCTTCGTCAGCATGGCGGTGGCCGAGGCCGCCGCAATCTGCCCCGAATGATGGCCATGAGCGCGTAGGATTGCGAGATGCGCGCCGGGCTCGCCGCATAGGAATCTCATAAAGATGCCGTCCGTCGCGTCGGAAGCCCTCTGAACAGGTCGCGGTTGCGCTTCGGACGAACTTCGGGCGGGGCAGGATCCGAACGCAAGATTCCGACGGCCGATGCAAAAGCCAGCCGCAGCCGCGGCTCGTTGATCTCACCACAGAAGCGGTCCAGGACCGCTGTCGCGTTCTCTCCCTCGCCACGGATAGCTGCGCAGAGCCGGGAGCTGGATCGGCGGAAGAAGTGGAGTGAGTCATCCGCGTTGCGCCGGTCGAGGCGATCGAGTTCTCCGGCAAGTGCGACGACATTCACCCGGTCGCAATCGTCCAGCGTGACGGCAAAGCGCAGCAGCGCCAATTGCCAGGCACAGAGCAGCCTGTGATGTCCATCGGCTGACGGCGGTGAGCTCATGCGAGATCCGATCGAACCCGAAACGTCAGGCACCGACGCTGTCGATCAGCTCTTCATCGGAGAGCGCAGCGAACGCCCGGACGACCTCCGCGCGAGCGGGAGCGTCCAGCGGCACGATCGGCAGCCGCGTGTCCGGCTGCATCAAGCCAAGCATGCTCAGGGCGAATTTGAGCGCCGCCGGGCTCTCCTTGGCGAGGCACGCGATGAGCGGCATCAGCCGCTTGTCGAGGTAGCGGGCGGATTGCAGCCGGCCCTGCCTGACATGTGAGAAGATCGTCCGGCAGAGATCCGGCGCGATGTTGGATATCTCCGAGATCGCGCCATCGCCGCCGTCCGCGATGAAGCCGAAGGCGGTGCTGTCGTCGCCGGAGAGACAGCGAAAGCCGGCAGGCAGGTGGCGGGACAGCCGCATCGGGCGGGTGATGTCATGGCTTCCGTCGCGCAGACCCACGAACTGGCGGGATTCGACGAGGCGCAGAAGCGTCTCGTCGGCGAGCGGTCGCAGTGTGCGGGAGGGAGTATCGTGCAGGATCACGGGCAGGCCGACCGAGCCGGCAAGGCTGCGGAAGTGCGCGAGCATCCCCTCCTGCATCGGCTTGTTGTAGGCGGGGACCACCGACATGATTGCATCGGCTCCGGCGGCTTCCGCGCGCCGCGCGAGCTCGACGGCGTGGCTCGTTGAATTCGACACCACGCCGGCGATGATCCGAACACGGCCGCGGGCGACATCGACCGCGGCGCGAATGACCAGCTCCTGCTCGGCCGGCGAGAGCGTTGGCGCTTCGCCTGCCGTCTCGCAGACCACGAGCGCGGGGACGCCGGCGGCGATCTGGCGCTCGCAGAGCGCGGCGAACGCCTTCAGGTCGATCGCGTCGGACGAATCGAACGGTGTCGGCAGGTCCGGAATGAACCCGGTGAACCAGGCGGAGGGCGGGATGAACATGGCTTTTGCCTGAGGGGTTCAGGCGGCGCGCTTGGGCGCGGCGGCATCGGGCCTTCTGCCCATGTCGAGCTCGATCTCGCGCGGCAGCTCGACGATGGTTTCGGGATGCTGGCCGTTTTCGAACAGCGCGTATTTGATCGCCTGCGCGCGGTTGACGAACAGGCCGCCATAGAGGCCGTTCTGTTCCTGGGCGACCCATTGTCCCCGCCGGTTCTTGCCGATGAAGACTATGGTCGAGGGCGAGCTGCACGACGAGGGAGGTTCGACGAGTTTCACGGATCTATTCCTTCCGATTGACGAAGGTCGCGGGGCGCATGTCCCGCGGCCACCCGATCAATATCTTTTCAAGCGAATATGATTTCGAGTGAGGCCGTGCGGTGATCGCATAGGAACGTCATAAAGCCTGATGTTCAGGCCAGTTCGTTGACGACATGAACCAGTGCGAACAGTGCGCCGAAGGCGACGCCTTCGTCCCAATGATTGAGGACGGCACCGAACAGCGGCTCGCGCCTGACGAGGCCGGCGAGGGCGCACAGAATGATCGACATCCAGAGCAGGGCGGCGAGGCTCCGCCCGAAGCCGACGCTGCCGAAGGCGGCAAAGGCGGCGAGCAGCGCGATGCGGACGGCAAAGCGCGCGATCACCCGAGCAGGGCTCGGGCCCCGCGATATGTCCGAAGATTGCGGCAAGGCGCGAACCTGTCAGGCTGGCTTAGCTGAAATTCTCGCAAGCAACCGGCTCGTAGAGAGCGTCCAGGGTTGGGCGCACGGTGGGGACGCTTGGCCGTGAAACCTCCACGGCCAGTGCCTTGACCTCGATGAAGGCCGACAGCAATGCCAGGGCGAGGTCGGCATGCCGGGCTTCGACCGCGGCGTCGAGCCAATCCGGCAGCTCGCGCTCGCGCGACAGCGCACAATGCCACTCGCCTTCGTCATAGGCGATGCGGCGAACCTGCCACAGCGGCAGCTCGAGCTCCATCAGCGCCAGCGCGGCATCGGTCCAGGCCTCCGCATCGACGAAACGCATCACGCGCGCGGTGCGCTCGCTTTGCCCGAGCGAGGGAAAGCGCCGGCAGGTGTGATCGATGACATCGAGCATCAGCGACCGCGTCATCACTGGCGCCGCGCGAAGGCGCTGGTTGAGGGAAGGTCGGGAAAGACGTCGGAGAGCGGCGGTCATGTCAGGCCTCCTGGAGTTGGCGTCGGTCAGTCGGCCGGCCTCTCCAAGATGGCCAAAAGTGCATTTGAAAACGAGATGGGGACGGGGCGGGAGATATAGTGATTTCATAAGTGACGATGGGAGTGCGCGAGGGGGCGCAACGTGCGGCCAATTCCCCTTCTGTCGTCCCCGCGGACACGGGGACGACAGCTCCGTGCGGGCAGGCACTGGCCCCAGCCTTTATGAGATTCCTATATCTTCGCCATAGGCCTCATCTCGAAAACCTATGCCTGTGCTGGCATTTCAGCACGGTCAAAAGTCCCGACTGGCGGTTGTGGAAATGCGCCTGCGTTTCCATCGAGCTTCGCCGGGTCCCCGAGAAGCAGTTGCGCCGGACATGAGGGCGCAATGAGGAGCAATCCCATGATGGACATCCTGATGCTGGCGCTGGGCTTCGTCTTCTTTGCCCTTGCGATCGGCTACACCTATGCCTGCGAACGGCTGTGAGGGAGCGGACCATGATTTTCGATTATGCGCTCGCCGGCGCCGTCTCGTTCGGCCTCCTGATCTATCTCACCTATGCACTCCTGCGGCCGGAACGGTTCTGAGCCGTGCTGCTCCTTGTCGAATTGCTGCTGGCGGACGCCGTGCTGGTCGCCTGCCTGCTGACGTTGCTCCTGCCGCTTTTGCGCCCGGCACCAAGCCTGAAGGGTTGATTCCATGACCATGATCGGTTGGCTCCAGATCATTCTCTTTTGCGTCATTATCGTCGCGCTCACCAAGCCGCTCGGCGGGTACATGACGGCCGTGTTCAACGGCGAGCGGACGTTTATGTCGCCGGTGCTGCGGCCGATCGAGGCGGGGATCTACTGGTTCTCCGGCGTCGACGAGAAGCGCGAGCAGCATTGGCTGACCTACACGGTCGCGATGCTGCTTTTTCACGTCGGCGGCTTCCTCATCATCTACGGCGTGATGCGGCTTCAGGCCGTGCTGCCGTTCAATCCTGCCGGGCAGTCGGCGGTGGCCCAGGATCTCTCCTTCAACACCGCGATCTCCTTCATCACCAACACCAACTGGCAGAACTACGGCGGCGAGAGCACGGTGTCCTATCTCGTGCAGATGCTCGGCCTGACGCACCAGAACTTCCTGTCGGCGGCAACCGGCATCGCGCTGGCGGTGGCCCTGATTCGCGGCTTCTCGCGCGCCTCGATGCGCACGGTCGGCAATTTCTGGGTCGACGTCACCCGCACGACGCTCTACGTGCTGCTGCCGATCTGCGTCGTCTACTGCCTGTTCCTGGTCTGGCAGGGCATCCCGCAGACACTCGGTGATTACGTCGAGGCGACGACGCTCGAAGGCGCCAAGCAGACCATCGCGGTCGGCCCGGTTGCCTCGCAGGTCGCGATCAAGATGCTGGGCACCAATGGCGGCGGCTTCTTCAATGCCAACGCCGCGCATCCCTTCGAGAACCCGACGGCGCTGTCGAACTTCGTGCAGATGCTGTCGATCTTCCTGATCGGCGCGGCCATGACCAACGTGTTCGGCCGCATGGTCGGCAACCAGCGCCAGGGCTGGGCGATCCTCGCCGTGATGGGCGTGCTGTTCCTCGCCGGCGTTGCCGTCACCTATTCGGCGGAAGCCAACGGCACCTCGACCATGCATGCGCTGGGCCTGACCGGCGGCAACATGGAAGGCAAGGAGGTTCGCTTCGGCATCGTCGCGTCCTCCCTGTTCGCCGTGATCACGACGGCCGCGTCCTGCGGCGCCGTCAATGCCATGCATGACAGCTTCACCGCGCTTGGCGGCATGATTCCGCTGATCAACATGCAGCTCGGCGAAATCATCATCGGCGGCGTCGGCGCCGGTCTCTACGGCATGCTGCTGTTCGTCGTGCTCGCGATCTTCGTCGCCGGCCTGATGGTCGGCCGCACGCCGGAATATGTCGGCAAGAAGATCGAGGCGCGCGAGGTCAAAATGGCGATGCTCGCGATCCTGGTGCTGCCGCTGATGTATCTCGGCTGGACCGCGGTCGGCGTGGTCTATCCGGCGGCGGTCGCCTCCATGGCGAATGCCGGCCCGCACGGCTTCACCGAGGTGCTCTACGCCTTCACCTCGGCGACCGGCAATAACGGCTCGGCCTTTGCGGGCCTCACCGGCAACACCTTGTTCTACAACCTCACGCTCGCCAGCGCGATGTTCGTCGGCCGCTTCTTCATGATCGTCCCGGCGATGGCGATCGCGGGCTCGCTGGCTGCCAAGAAATCGATCCCGCCGTCGGCGGGCACGTTCCCGACCACGGGCGGACTGTTCGTCGGCCTCGTCGTCGGCGTGATCCTGATCATCGGCGGCCTGACCTTCTTCCCGGCGCTCGCGCTCGGTCCGATCGTCGAGCATCTCGCGATGAACGCCGGCCAAGTGTTCTGATCGAAAAATGTTCTGATCGACAGTCTTCTGATGGGTTTGGAGTGACCTCCATGGAAACGATGAAACTGCAAAAACGCGCCTCCGTCTCGGCAATGCTCGACCCCAAGATCGTCGTGCCCGCGATCCGCGCCTCCTTCACCAAGCTCGACCCGCGGCTGATGGTCAAGAACCCCGTGATGTTCGTGGTCGAGATCGTGGCCGCGCTCACCACCGTTATTTTCCTGCGCGATGTTGTGACCGGCGGCGCAAATCTCGGCTTCACCTTCCAGATCATCCTCTGGCTCTGGTTCACGGTGCTGTTCGCCAATTTCGCCGAAGCGGTGGCCGAAGGCCGCGGCAAGGCGCAGGCCGATTCGCTGCGCAAGACCCGCACCGAGAGCCAGGCCAAGCTGCTGACCGGCGCCGGCCAGGCGTTCAAGCTGGTGCCGGGCACCAGCCTGAAGGTCGGCGACATCGTGCTGGTCGAGGCGGGCGATACCATCCCGTCCGACGGCGAGGTGATCGAGGGTGTGGCTTCGGTCAACGAAGCCGCCATCACCGGTGAATCCGCGCCCGTGATCCGCGAATCCGGCGGCGACCGCTCGGCCGTGACAGGCGGCACGCAGGTGCTGTCCGACTGGATCCGTGTCCGCATCACGGCGGCGCAAGGCTCGACCTTCATCGACCGCATGATCAAGCTGGTCGAGGGCGCCGAGCGCGCAAAGACGCCGAACGAGATCGCGCTCAACATCCTGCTCGCCGGTCTCACCATCATCTTCGTGTTCGCCACCGTCACCATTCCGAGCTATGCGGCGTATGCTGGCGGCTCGATCTCGGTGATCGTGCTGGTCGCGCTGTTCGTGACGCTGATCCCGACGACGATCGGCGCGCTGCTGTCGGCGATCGGCATCGCCGGCATGGACCGCCTGGTGCGCTTCAACGTACTGGCGATGTCCGGCCGCGCGGTCGAGGCCGCCGGTGACGTCGATACGCTGCTGCTCGACAAGACCGGCACGATCACGCTCGGCAACCGCCAGGCGACTGCATTCCGTCCCGTGCGCGGCGTCACCGAGCAGGAGCTCGCGGACGCAGCCCAGCTCGCCTCGCTTGCCGACGAGACCCCGGAAGGTCGCTCCATCGTCGTTCTGGCCAAGGAGAAATACGGCATCCGCGGCCGCGACATGGCCGAGCTTGGCGCCACCTTCATTCCGTTCACGGCGCAGACCCGCATGAGCGGCGTCGATGCCGGCGGCTCGTCGGTGCGCAAGGGCGCGGTCGATGCCATGCTCAACTATGTCGGCGGCGGCGCACCGCTGGCCGTTGCCTCCGGCAACACCGCGCGCGCGCTTCAGCCCGCCGGGCTCTCGGACATCGGCCGCGAGGTCCAGGCCATTGCTGACGAGATCTCGAAGGCCGGCGGCACGCCGCTGGCGGTCGCCAGGGACGGCAAGCTGCTCGGCGTGATCCAGCTCAAGGACATCGTCAAGGGCGGCATCCGCGAGCGGTTTGCGGAGCTGCGCCGCATGGGCATCCGCACCGTCATGATCACGGGCGACAACCCGATGACGGCCGCGGCGATCGCGGCGGAGGCGGGCGTCGACGATTTCCTGGCACAGGCAACTCCGGAGGACAAGCTCAAGCTGATCCGCGACGAGCAGGCCAAGGGCAAGCTGGTTGCCATGTGCGGCGACGGCACCAACGACGCGCCGGCGCTCGCGCAGGCCGACGTCGGTGTCGCCATGAACACCGGCACCCAGGCCGCCCGCGAGGCCGGCAACATGGTCGACCTCGATTCCAACCCGACCAAGCTGATCGAGGTGGTCGAGATCGGCAAGCAGCTGCTGATGACGCGCGGGGCGCTGACGACGTTCTCGATCGCCAACGACGTCGCCAAGTATTTCGCCATCATCCCCGCGATGTTCCTGGCGTTCTACCCGCAGCTCAATGTGCTCAACGTCATGAACCTGTCGAGCCCGCAGAGCGCCATCCTGTCGGCGATTATCTTCAACGCGCTCGTCATCATCGGGTTGATCCCGCTCGCTCTGAAGGGCGTTGCCTATCGTGCGGTCGGTGCTGGCGCGCTGCTTCGCCGCAACCTCCTGGTCTACGGCCTCGGCGGCATCGTCATTCCCTTCATCGGCATCAAGGCGATCGATCTCGTCGTTGTTGCCTTGCACCTGGCTTGAAATGTCAAAGCGAGCGACGAGGCGATCCTGCCAGACCCTCATCCTGAGGAGCGCGGAACGCGCGTCTCGAAGGATGAAGGCCCGGCCGGTGGCCTCGCCCTTCGAGACGCCGCGCAGGCGCGGCTCCTCAGGGTGAGGGGCAGGCTTCTTCGCTCGCAATGACGGAAGACATAGGAGACCTAACATGCTCAGAGAAATCCGGCCCGCCATCGTCCTGTTGCTGGTGCTCACCGCCATCACGGGCCTGGCCTATCCGCTCGCGATGACAGCCATTGCCGGCGCGATCTTTCCCGCGCAGGCGCAAGGAAGCCTGATCGAGAGGGATGGCAAGGTGGTCGGCTCCGCCCTGATCGGGCAGGAATTCAAGGACGACAAATATTTCCACGGCCGCCCCTCGGCGACGCTGGCGCCGGACCCGAATGATTCGACCAAGACGGTCTCGGCGCCCTACAACGCCGCCAACTCCGGCGGCTCCAATCTCGGCCCCACCAGCAAGGCGCTGGCCGACCGGCTGAAGGAGGACGTGGACAAGCTGAAGGCGGAGAACCCCAACGCTGCTGTCCCCGAGGATCTAGTCACGACCTCGGCCAGCGGCCTCGACCCCGACATCTCGCCGGAAGCCGCGCAATTCCAGGTGCCGCGCGTCGCCAAGGCGCGGAATATGCCGGAAGAGGCGGTGAAGCAGCTTGTGGCGGCCAACGTCCAAGGCCGTCTGCTCGGCCTGCTCGGCGAACCCCGTGTTAACGTATTGGCGCTGAACCTCGCGCTCGATCGCATGGCCGCGAAGTAGCGGTCTAGGCTCGCGGCGCCCCGATGATTATATTGGCAAAATGGTCCGAGAGCGCCGCGATCCCGAACAACGTCCGTCGCCTGAGGCGCTGCTGGAGACCGCGCGCCGGGAGGAGGGCGTCAGCGGCAAGCTGAAGATCTTCGTCGGCGCCGCCCCCGGCGTCGGCAAAACCTACGAGATGCTGCTAAGCGCCCACGCCAGGCGCAAGGCCGGCATCGACGTCGTGGTCGGTTTCGTCGAAACCCACGGCCGCGCCGAGACCGAGGCGCTGGTGCGCGGGCTCGAGGTGATCCCGCGCAAGCGGCTCGACTACCGCGGCCAGATCGTCGAGGAGATGGACCTTGATGCCGTGATCGCGCGGCGGCCGAAAATCGCTCTGGTCGACGAACTCGCCCACACCAATGCGGCGGGCAGCCGTCATCCCAAGCGCTATCTCGACGTCGAGGAGCTGCTCTCCCACGGCATCGACGTCTATTCGGCGGTCAACATCCAGCACATCGAGAGCCTGAACGACGTCATCGCCCAGATCACCCATGTGCGGGTGCGCGAGACGGTTCCGGATTCGGTATTCGACCGTGCCGACGCGATCGAGCTGATCGACCTCACGCCCGATGATCTGATCCAGCGGCTGAAGGAGGGCAAGGTCTATGTCCCGAGGCAAGCCGAGCGGGCCCTAGACCACTATTTCTCGCCGGGCAATCTGACTGCGCTGCGCGAGCTTGCGCTGCGGCGAACGGCCGAGCGCGTCGACGAGCAGCTTCTCAATCACATGCAGGCGAACGCCATCTCCGGTCCCTGGGCCGCGGGTGAACGCATTCTGGTCTGTGTCAGCGAGGATCCGCGCGCGGCCGGGCTGGTGCGCTATACGAAGCGGCTCGCCGACCGGCTGCATGCGCCGTTCACCGCGGTGTCGATCGAGACACGGCGATCCCTGCAATTGTCGGACGAGGAGCGCGATCGCCTCGCCGACACGCTGCGGCTCGCCGAGGCGCTCGGCGGCGAGGCGCTGACCATTCCGGCCGTCGGCCGGCGCATTGCCGACGACGTCATCAATTTCGCGCAAGGCAACAACGTCACCCAGATCGTGATCGGCAAGTCGACCCGCTCGCGCTGGTTCGAGATGACACGTGGATCGGTCGTGCACGATCTGGTGCGCCGCGCCGGCAACATCAGCGTCCATGTCATCCCCGGCGAGGAGCTCGTCGACCAGCCGGCGCCGAAAACGGCGGTGCAGACGGCTGCGCGATCGGACCCGTTCGATGCCCGGCCCTATCTCAAGGCGCTCGGGATTTCTGCGCTCGGCCTTGCTGCCGCCGTGGCCATCAAGCCGTATTTCGGCATCGAGAACGTCGACCTGATGTTCCTCACCGCCGTGGTGACGGTTGCCGTGCGCTACGGGCTGTGGCCGTCGATGCTTGCGAGCGTCGTCTCGTCGTTCGCCTACAATTTCTTCTTCCTGCCGCCGGTCTATACCTTCACCATCACCGATCCGACCAACGTCGCGGCGTTCTTCTTCTTCATGCTGATCGCGTTCGTGGTGTCGAATGTCGCGGGGCGGGTCCGGACCCAGGCCGACACCGCGATCGGCCGTATCCGGACAACCGAGCAGCTCTATGCTTTCAGCCGCAAGCTCGCCGGCACCGGCACGCTCGATGACGTGCTGTGGGCGACCGCCTATCAGATCGCGCTGATGCTGAAGGTCCGCGTGGTGCTGCTGCTGCCGGAGGAAGGCCTGCTCACGGTGAAATCCGGCTATCCGCCCGAGGATGATCTTGATCAGGCCGATCTTGCCGCCGCCAATTGGGCCTGGAGCAACGATCGTCCCGCCGGCCGCGGCTCGGATACGCTGCCGGGTGCCAAGCGGTTGTTCCTGCCGATGCGCACCGGACGCGGTCCGATCGGCGTCATCGGCATCGACAATGATCGTACCGGGCCGCTGCTGACCCCCGACCAGCGCCGGCTGCTCGATGCACTCGTCGACCAGGGCGCATTGGCTATCGAGCGCGTGCTGCTGGTCGAGGACGTCGATCGCGTCAAGCGCACCGTCGAATCCGAGCGGCTGCGCTCGGCACTGCTGACCTCGATTTCGCACGACCTCAAGACGCCGCTCGCCTCCGTGCTCGGCGCGGCCTCGACCATGCGCGATCTCGCCGGGGCACTGTCCGATACCGAGAAGCGCGATCTGCTCGCTACCGTGATCGACGAATCCGAGCGTCTCAACCGCTTCATCGCCAATCTGCTGGATATGACCAAGCTCGAATCCGGCGCCATCGTGCCCAACACGGCGCTGCACGATCTCGGCGAGATCGTCGGCAGTGCGTTGAGGCGGGCAAGCAAGATATTGACGGCGCACAAAGTGGAGCTGGTGCTGGCCGCCGATCTGCCGATGCTTCAGCTCGATGCCGTGCTGTTCGAGCAGGTGCTGTTCAACCTGCTCGACAACGCCGCAAAATATTCGCCGCCCGACACGACGATCGCAATCCGTAGCCAGCGCGAGCGGGATCATGTCGTGCTTCAGATCGCCGACGAAGGCGGCGGCATTCC
The DNA here is from genome assembly GCF_024199795.1 of Bradyrhizobium sp. CCGB01. NCBI lineage: Bacteria > Pseudomonadati > Pseudomonadota > Alphaproteobacteria > Hyphomicrobiales > Nitrobacteraceae > Bradyrhizobium > Bradyrhizobium sp. CCGB01. The sequence goes on along the minus strand of NZ_JANADK010000001.1, from coordinate 7,730,614 downwards.
GCCCGACGAGCTCGAGAGCGTGTTCGACAAGTTCTACCGCGTGCAGAAGGGCGACCATGTCCGTCCCGGGACCGGGCTGGGGCTCGCCATCTCCCGCGGCTTCGTCGAGGCGATGCGGGGCACGATCTCGGCCGCCAACCGCGGCGACCGCAGTGGCGCCGTTCTCACCATCCGTCTGCCCGTTCCGGTACAGACCCACGCATTGGATACCGCCGCATGAGCGCCGCCCCGATCAAGGTTCTGGTCATCGACGACGAGCCGCCGATCCGCAAATTGCTGCGGATGGGACTGACGACGCAGGGATATGAGATCCTGGAAGCGCCGAACGGCAAGACCGCGCTGGAGAAGCTCGGCGAGGAACCCGCGCTGATCATCCTCGATCTCGGTCTGCCCGATATCCAGGGCCACGAGCTGCTGCGCACCATTCGCGCTCGCAATGAGGGCGTTCCGATCGTGGTGCTGTCGAGCCGGGGCGACGAGGCCGGCAAGGTGCAGGCGCTCGATCTCGGCGCCGACGATTATCTGACCAAACCGTTCGGCATGGACGAACTGTTGGCGCGCCTGCGCGCCGCACTGCGCCATCAGCTTCAGGTGCAGGGCGAACGCCCGATATTCCGCACCGGTGATCTCTCGGTTGATCTCGTCCGCCGCATCGTCAAGCTCGGCGAGCGCGACATAAAGCTGTCGCCGAAGGAATATGACCTGTTGCGCGTGCTGGTGCAGCACGCCGGCAAGGTGCTCACCCACCGCTTCCTGCTCAAGGAGCTCTGGGACGAGCTGACCGACGCGCAATATCTGCGCGTCTACGTCCGCCAGCTGCGCCAGAAGATCGAGGCCGATCCGGAGCGTCCGCAATATGTGCTGACGGAGACGGGGATCGGCTATCGGCTGAAGGCGGGAGATTGATCCCCGCAGAACCGTAGGATGGGTTTCGCTTCGCTCTACCTATCCTACGATAACCACAGTCACCCCGCCTTCCTCTGCCGCGCTGTCGACCTGTGTGTCTTCTTCGCCGCCTGCCGCCGCCCCGTCGTCCGTCGCGCGTTCGACTTCGCCGCCGTCTTTTTCCCGCCGCGCCCTTTCAAGCTCTGCTTCAGCGCGTCCATCAGGCTGACGACGTTGCTCGGCCGCTCTTCCGGCTCCGGCAGCTCGATCTTCTTGCCGCTGGCCTTGCGCTTCACCAGTGCCTTCAGCGCGGTCTCGTACTCGTCCTTGAACTTGCTGGGGTCGAAATGCGAGGCCTTGGTGTGGAGGATATGGCCGGCGAGCTCGACCATGTCCTTGGTGATCTTCGGGCTCTTGATATCGTCGAAGAACTGGTCTTCCTCGCGCAGCTCATAAGGAAAGCGCAGCGTGGTGCCCAGCAGGCCCTTGCCGAGCGGCTTGATCGCGATGATGTGCTCGCGATTGGTGAGCACGATTTTTGCGAGCGCGACGCGATCCTGATCCTTCATGGCATCGCGGATCACGGCAAAGGCGTCGATCGCGGCCTTGCCGTCGGGTGCGACGTAATAGGGGTGGTTGAGGTAGCGCTGGTCGATCTCCTCGCTCGGGACGAAACTCTCGATGTCGATGGTGTGGTTGCTCTCGATCTGGACTGCCTCGAGCTCCTCCGGCTCGATCTCGACATATTTGCCCTTGCGCAGCTCGTAGCCGCGTCCCTTCTGGTCGCTCTCGACCACGTCACCGGTTTCGGAATCCACCATCTGTTGCTTGAGCCGGTTTCCGGTCTCGCGGTTGATCATGTGAAACCGCGTCTTCTCGGCCGCGGTGGTCGCCGGATAAAGCACGACCGGGCAACTGACCAGCGAGAGCTTTAACGTTCCCTTCCAATAGGCGCGCGGGGCCATTCCGTTCTCCAGTGTTTCAAGGCATTTTGGAACCCCAACCACCCCATCGGGTTTTGGTTCCGGGTGGGACTTTGGCCGTGATAGGCTCCAACGCGATTAGAGAATGCGGGACCGGTCGTGCTGCGAAAACTCTCCACCTACCGACAGAAGCGTGATTTCGAGAAGACCCCGGAGCCGTCGGGCAAGACGGCAGTGGCGCCCTCGAAGCAGCGGCGCTTCGTGATCCAGAAGCACGATGCGACGCGGCTGCACTATGACCTGCGGCTCGAGTTCGACGGCGTGTTCAAATCGTGGGCGGTGACCAAGGGGCCCTCGCTCGATCCGCATGACAAGCGGCTGGCGGTCGAGGTCGAGGACCATCCGCTCGACTATGGCGATTTCGAAGGTACGATTCCGGAAGGGCAGTATGGCGGCGGCACGGTCATGCTCTGGGACCGCGGCACCTGGGAGTCCGAGGATCCCGAGCGCGGCTTCAAGAAAGGCGATCTGAAGTTCACGCTGCATGGCGACAAGCTGCATGGAAGCTGGGTCCTCGTGCGCATGCGCAACGACCGCACCGGCGGAAAGCGCACCAATTGGCTCCTGATCAAGCACCGCGATGAATATGTCCGCGAGGGTGCGGACAACGACATTCTCGACGAGGACAGATCGGTCGCCTCCGGCCGTGCGATGGATCAGATCGCCGATGGCAAGGGCCGCGCGCCAAAGCCGTTCATGCTGACGAAGGGTGCCAAGACCAAGGCCGATGCGGTCTGGCAGTCCAACCGGGCCGAGGAGCCGAAAGGGCGCACCGTCAAGCCGGCGCCGCGCGCGGCGTTGCAGGGCGGGAAGGGAGCAAGGAAGAAAGCGACGACCGCGACAAATGCGAAAGAAGTCTCGGAGATGCCGGACTTCGTCGCGCCGCAGCTGTGCACTTCGGTCGGGCGGCCGCCCGGCGGCGATGGCTGGTGCCACGAGATCAAGTTCGACGGCTATCGCGTCCAGCTCCGCGTCGAGGACGGCGAGGCGACGCTGAAGACGCGCAAGGGCCTCGACTGGACCGACAAGTTCGCGGCGATCGCGAAGGAGGCGGGCGAGCTTCCCGACGTCATGATTGACGGCGAGATCGTTGCGCTCGATCACAACGGAGCGCCGAATTTCTCATCGCTTCAGGCCGCGCTGTCGGACGGCAAGACCGAGGACCTGATCTTCTTTGCCTTCGACCTCCTGTTTGCCGAGGGGCTCGATTACCGGCGCCTGCCACTCGGCGAGCGCAAGGATCGCCTTAGGGAACTGCTGGAAGCACGCAGGAAGAGATCGAGCCAGGTCCGCTATGTCGAGCATTTCGAGAGCGGCGGCGATGCCGTGCTGCAATCGGCCTGCAAGCTCGAGCTCGAAGGCGTGGTCTCGAAGAAGCTGGACGCGCCGTACCGGTCGGGACGCACGGAGAGCTGGACCAAGGCGAAGTGCCGCGCGGGTCATGAGGTCGTGATCGGCGGCTACAAGACCACCAACGGCAAATTCCGCTCGCTGATGGCCGGCGTGCACCGCGGCGATCATCTTGCCTTCGTCGGCATGGTCGGCACCGGTTTCGGCGCCGACAAGGTCAAGCGCATCATGCCGTCGCTGAAGGCCGTGGAGGCCAAGGAGAGTCCTTTCGGCGGCAAGAATGCCCCGAAGAAGACGCGCGACGTGCACTGGCTGAAGCCGGAGCTCGTCGCCGAAATCGAGTTTGCCGGCTTCACCGCCGACGGCAATATCCGCCAGGCCGCGTTCAAGGGCCTGCGGCAGGACAAGCCGGCCGAGGAGGTCGAGGCGGAGACGCCTGCCGATACCAAATTGGCAAAACCGTCCCCAAGAAAGCGCGCCGCGCCGAAGTCTGCCAGGAAAGACTCGGGCACCGCCGAGGTGATGGGTGTCGTGATCTCCAAGCCGGACAAGGCGCTCTGGCCCGATGGCGGCGACGGTGAGGGCGTCACAAAACTCGATCTCGCGCGCTACTTCGAGGCCATCGGGTCCTGGATGATCGAGCACATCAAGGGCCGTCCCTGCTCCATCGTGCGTGCGCCGGACGGCATTGGCGGTGAAACATTCTTCCAGCGCCATGCCATGCAAGGCACTTCGAACCTGCTTGAACTCGCGAAAGTCGCGGGCGATCGCAAGCCGTATTTGCAGATCGATCGTGTCGAGGGGCTTGCCGCGGTCGCGCAAATCGGCGGCGTCGAGCTGCATCCCTGGAATTGTGCCCCGAACGCCTACGATACGCCGGGCCGGCTGGTGTTCGATCTTGATCCGGCGCCGGACGTCGAGTTCGCCGATGTCGTGGACGCGGCCAAGGAGATGCGGCAGCGCCTCACCGACGTCGGTATGGAAAGCTTTTGCAAGACCACCGGCGGCAAGGGCCTGCACGTGGTGGTGCCGCTGCTCCACGGTGCGCGCGACAAGGTGAGCTGGAAGGAGGCCAAGGCGTTCGCGCAAGGCGTTTGCCAGTGGATGGCCGACGACGATCCCGAGCGCTATCTGCTCAACATGGCGAAGAAGCTGCGCAACGGAAAGATATTTCTGGACTACTTGCGCAACGACCGTATGTCGACCGCGGTCGCCCCGCTGTCGCCTCGCGCGCGCGATGGAGCGACCGTGTCGATGCCCCTGACGTGGGCGCAGGTGAAGGGTGATCTCGATCCGAAGCGGTACACGGTGCGGACTGTGCCGGGCCTGCTGACGCGATCGAAGGCGTGGGAAGGCTATGAAGACGCGGCTGCGTCGATCAAGCCGGCGATGAAGAAGCTGGCGGGGAAACGGTAGGTCGTGCTCCGGATGCTACGCCCGTAGGGTGGGCAAAGCGCAAGCGTGCCCACCGACTTTCTCGCGGGAGGGAGAAGGTGGGCACGGCGCAAGAGCGCCTTTGCCCACCCTACGGCATCGCGAATATCGCTAGATCCGTCCCAGCAGCAGAAGGATCAGCAGAATAACGATGACGAGCCCGAGTCCGCCGCCGCCGTAATAGCCGGTGCCGTAGAACGGGCCGCCGCCGATGCCGCTGAAGCCGCCGAGCAGGGCGATGACCAAAATGATTAGAATAATCGTACCGATAGACATGCGAGTCTCCTCCAGCCCTTTGTTGAAAGGGTCGTTGCACCTGTCCCTTGTGCGAGGGCAACTTGCCGCAGGTTTTATAGTTCCCCCATTGAAACACGGCGAACGGGTCCAACTTGCATGGAACCTTTGCCTGTGCAGCCGGCATGATTATGTGAGGATCAGTCACCGCAGGGCAGGGCCATGTCAGCACCGCTTGTCGTTTCCATTCCGCATCGTCTCGGCCGCGAGGAGGCCGTGCGCCGGCTCAAGACCGGGCTTGGCCGCGCCGCGGCCAGCATTCCCGTGATGCAGGTCGAGGAGGAGCGCTGGAACGGCGACAGCATGAACTTTCGCATCCGCGCGCTCGGGCAGATCGCGAGCGGTCAGGTCGATGTCGCCGACGATCACGTCAAGGTCGAGGTGGTGTTGCCGTGGCTGTTGCAGCGTTTCGCCGAGATGGCGCAGGCGACCATCCGCAAGCGCGGGCAGCTTCTGCTCACCAAGGATGAGGGAAAGTAGGCGTCAGCTGCGCGCGCGCTGTTGCCTCGGTCTCGCAGCGCTGGCGGCGCGGGCTTCGATGACGGCAGCAGGAAAATCACGGAAAGCATGCGCGAGCGGTAATTCATGGCCGGCAATGCCCGGCGCGGTGTAGCCGTTGATGTCGACCGCCGCGTCAACACCCTCGAACGCGGGCCATTGTCGGCCTTCCTGCGTGAAGGGTGCAAATTGGCGTCCGACCACGACGATCGCAGCCGCGCGGCCGTGTCGGCGGGCGAACGCGATGACATGGTCCGCATGCGCGCCGCGGACCTCCAGCGGCTGATACTCGCCCTGCGCGAAGACATCGGCGAACGCGTTGCGGAGCTTGAGCAGGTGCCGCGTCCAGGCCAGCTTGAGCTGGCCGTCCGGCCAGGTCTCGATCAGCCCGTGCCAGTCCGGCGCATCCAGTGATGTCAGCGCCGTCTGCCGCGCGGCAAAATCCACGGGGCGGCGGTTGTCGGGATCGACCAGCGACATATCCCAGAACTCGGTGCCCTGGTAGAAGTCGGGCACGCCCGGCTGTGTCGCCTTGAGCGTAAGCTGGCTCAGCGAATTCAAGGCGCCGAGCAGCGCGACGCGACGTGCCAGGGTTTGCAGCGCCTCCAGGAATTCGCGGGATTGCGAGGGGTCGAGGATCTTCTCGATGAAGCTCTTGACGCCGTTCTCATAGGGCTCGTGCGGATTGAGCCAGCTGGTCTCCTCCTTGCCCTCACGCGCCGCCTTCAGCGCATAGGCTTGGATGCGCTCGACAAAGCCGGCATCGGCCGGCTCCTGCAGCGACCAGGCGCCGAGCAGGGTCTGGTAGAGCATGTATTCGAACGTCGCTGACGGGGCGCGCAGATTGCCGTTGAGCGCAAGGTGCGGCGCGTTCAGGACTTTCCAGCGTGCCACGGCACTGGTCCATTCGCCGGGAATTTCACTCAGGGCAGCGATCCGCGCGCGGGCATCCTCGCCGCGCTTGGTGTCGTGGGTCGCGGTCGCCGTCATCCCTTGCGGCCAATCCTTGGCGCGCGCTCGCATGGCCTCGTGGAAGGCAGGTATCGTGAGGCCGTTGCTGGCGGGATCGCCGCCGACCTCGTTCAGGGCGAGCAGCCGGTGGAATTGATAGAACGCGGTGTCCTCCAGCGACTTCGCCATCATCGGTCCCGTGAACTGCTGCACCTTCAGCGCGAAGCGGCGCACCCGCGGGGCGCTGTGCGGGGGACGGCCGGGCTTGAGCAGGTCCATGGTCAGCGCGTCGCGCAGGAAGTCGAAAATGCCTTCGTCCGCCGCGAACCATTCCGCGCGGGCGTGTTCGATGGTGTCGTCGATCAGCTTGCGGTCGAGCGCAGTCGGGCCGCTATGCGTGAGGTAGGTGCGATAGACCGGGAAGTGCAGCACATAGAGCTCGAGCGCCTGCCGCAGGCTGTCGGCGGAGAAATCGCGGGTTGAGTAATGCCCGTTGGCGATGCGCGCGAGCAGGCGCGTGAGCACGGTGAATTCGCTGGTCAGCAGCGTCTCCAGCACGCGCCGCTTGGCCTCCTTGACGTAAGGCGCCAGCCGCGGCGGGCGGTTGCTGATCTGCCGCCAGGTCTCGTTCAGCGCCTCCAGCCCTTTCGCGTCGACCAGGACCTGGGTGATGACGTTCATCCACTCATAGCCCGTGGTGCCCTGAACGCCGGCAAAATGCGGCAGGCGCTCGTGCTCGCACAATATTTTCTCGATCACGGTATAGAACGGCTTTGTGTTGCCTTGCGCGTCGCGCACCAGCCGGCGCAGCCGCTGGCAATATTGCGCGGGATCGCGCAGGCCGTCGATGTGATCGAGGCGAATGCCTTGCAGCTTGCCGTCCGCAATGAGCTGCTTCACCAGCCGGTGCGTGGCCGCGAACGTGCTGGCGTCCTCGACGCGCAGGCCCGCAAGCCCGTTGACGTCGAAGAAGCGGCGATAATTGATGTCGCTGGAGGCAAGCCGCCAGTGCCCGAGCTTGTAGTGCTGGCGCTCCAGCAGATGATGCAGCGCCAGCGTCTGCGCCGGGCGATCCCTCGCGGAACGATAGGCGGCGAGACCGCGTACGATGATGTCGGCGCTGCCTGCGATCTCCTTGAGCTCCGCCTTGAAGGCGGGCGCTTCCTTGCGGTTGGGGCGGCGCAGCCCCGTGTAGCGGGCCGCGAGCGCGAGAAGGCGCTTGCCGGCGTCTGTCTCGGCGGCGTCGTCTTCCTTCACCATCATGCGCAGCATTTCGCCATAGCGCTCCGGTGCGATCGGCAGGCGATGCTCGAAATACCAGGCGGAAAAACTGCCTTCGTCGGGATCGTACTGCAGGTCGATCTCGCCGCGCTCCAGCGCCTCGCCATAGGGCGTGCCGAGGATCGGCAGCAGTACGCCGCCGCGCGCGCGATAGGCCAGTTGATCCCAGTCGATGTCGAAGGAAACTGCGTGCGGCGAGGCCTGCCCCCATTCCAGCACGTCCAGCCACCAGGGATTGTCGGCGAAATGCACGCCGACGTGGTTCGGCACGAAATCGATGATGAGGCCGAGGTCCTGCTGCTTGAGGGCATCGCTCAGCCGTGCAAAGCCGGCCTCGCCGCCGAGCTCGGGATTGAACTGGCCGTGATCGACGGTGTCGTAGCCGTGGGTCGAGCCCTTGCGCGCCTTCATCACCGGCGAGGCGTAGAGATGCGTGATCCCCAGCGCCTTGAGATAGGGAACGACCGCGGCAGCCTTGTCGAAGTCGAAATCCGCGGTGAGCTGAAGCCGATAGGTCGCAAGAGGAATCGCAGGAGGCATTTTAACCTCCGAGGTACCAGATCACTGACCAGGGCGGGAGCCGATCGCCGTTGACAGCGCCCCAGATCGGCGTGCCTGTCGCGTCGCCGGGCCGTGCGATGTCCTTGTCCGAGAGATTGGCGAGGAGGCGTAACGTCGTGCCATCGCCCATGCGCCAGTACGCGGTGAGCAGGCCGCTATCGGCCGCCGCGGCGTCGCCGAACCTCGCATTTTTCAGTCGGGGCGCGATCTCTTTGCGGCGGAGTGCGAGCAGGTCCCGCACCCGCGCGAGCCGGGTGTCCTGCTCCGGCGTGTGACCGGTCCAATCCAGGACGGCCGATTGCAGCGTTGCGGGATCGAGCGGGTCCGGCACGTCGTCGCCGTATTTCTCGTAGGCCCAGGCATATTCCTGCTTGCGGCCCTTGCGCACGGCGTCGGCAAGACCGCCCTGGAAATCGCAGAAGAACGGGAAGGGCACCGTCGAGCCCCATTCCTCGCCCTGAAACAGCATCGGCACCATCGGTGCGAGCAAAGTCACCGCGAGCGCGGCTTCGATCTGCTGCGGTGATGCCAGGCTCTCGAGCCGGTCGCCCAGGGGGCGGTTGCCGATCTGGTCGTGGTTTTGCAGGAAGTTGACGAAGGTCGACGGCGGCAGCTCGCCGCTCGCCTCGCCGCGCGGCTTCTTGCCCCAGAATTCGGAGATCTCGCCCTGGTAGACGAAGCCCGACGCCAGTGCGCGCGCAAGATCCATGCGCGGCGTCTGGTAGTCGGCGTAGTAGCCGGCGAGCTCGCCGGTCAGCATCACGTGCCAGACGTGGTGATAGTCGTCGTTCCACTGGCCGCGATATTTGCCGTTGGGCGGATCCTGCGCGGCATCGAGCAGGCTGGCGCGGTTGTCGCCGTTCTCCAGCACCAGATGGATGTGCCGCCCGGTGGCCTTGGCGAGTTCGCCGGTGGCGGCGCTGAGGTCCTGCAGCATCGACTGCTCGCCGGGGATCGCCATGATGTGGTTGGCGGCGTCCAGCCTCAGGCCGTCGAAGCGGTAGTCGGTGAGCCAGGACAGCGCGTTCTCGACTGCGAAGGCCCGGACCTGCGGCACGCGATAGTCGATCGCACTGCCCCACGGCGTATGCGCATCGGTGAAGAAGGCCGGCGCATAGCGGCCGAGATAATTCCCTTCCGGTCCGAAATGATTGTAGACGACGTCGAGGAACACCATCAGCCCGCGCAGATGCGCCTCGTCGATCAGTGTCTTGAGGTCCTCGGGCCGGCCATAGGCGCTGTCGGGCGCATACCACAGCACGCCGTCATAACCCCAGCCGCGGCGGCCGGCGAAATCGGCCAGCGGCATCAATTCGAGCGCGGTGACGCCGGTCGCAACGAGATGATCGAGCTTGTCGATCATGGCGCGGTAGGTGCCATCCCGCGTGAAGGTGCCGACATGAGTCTCGATCAGCACCGTCTCTTCCCAGGGACGTCCGCGCCAATCGCGCGCGCGCCATGCGAAGGCGTCGTGATCGATCACCTCGCTCGGGCCGGATACGTCCTCGGGCTGGAAGGCCGAGGCCGGATCGGGCACGTCGATCTCGTCGTCGATCCTGAACTTGTAGGGGCTGCCGACGGGCAGGGCGGCAATCTCGGCGACATACCAGCCATCCTGCCGGCGCTGCATCGCGTGCCTTCTGTCGAGCAGGAGATCGACCCGGCGCGCACCGGGCGCCCAAAGCCGGAACGACACGCCGTCCCTGGTCGGCCTCGCCCCGAAGGATGGCCTCATAGCGCCCCCGCGAAGGCGAGCACGGAGCGCGGCGGCGCCTTGCTGTCGCTTCCGGGCAGGAAATCAATGCTGTTCAGCCCGCCATCCGTCGTGTTCAGGATCTGCTGCCAGCTTTTGTATTCGGTCATTTTGGGCAATTTGAATGCGATTTCTTCGGGGGCGGCGTTCAGTACGATAAAGATCGCGGCGCTTCCCGGTTCCATCGGCCCCATCACATAGGAGAGGAACCGCCCTTCCGGGAAATTCCAGTCGCTCTCCGTCATCTCGTCGCCGGCGGGCGTCAGCCACAGCGCGCCGTAGGAGATGCCATCCTTGGCGCGGCCGTCGAGCCAGCGATGGCTGCGAAGCTGCGAGAACCGGCGGCGGATTTCGGCGAGCCCGGCGACGAAATCGACCATGTCGTCGCCGTCCTTGCCGAGATTGTCCCAGCCGACCCAGCCGACCTCGTTGTCCTGGCAATAGGCGTTGTTGTTGCCGGACTGCGAATTGCCAACCTCGTCGCCGGCGAGGATCAGCGGAACGCCCTGCGCCAGCATCAGGCAGGCCAGCACGTTCTTGCGAAGCTGCCGCCGCAGGCTGATGATGTCCGGATCGTCGGTCGGACCCTCGACACCGCAATTGTTGCTGTGGTTGTCGTTGGAGCCGTCGCGATTGTCCTCGCCATTGGCCTCGTTGTGCTTCTCGTTGTAGCTGAAGAGGTCGGCGAGCGTGAAGCCGTCATGCACGGTGATGTGGTTGATGCTGGCGCGCGGCCGCCGTCCGTCATGGTTGAACAGGTCGGATGAGGCCGTCATGCGGCTGGAGATGTCGCCGATCAGGCTGCCTTCGCCGCTCCAGTAGCGGCGCATGGCGCTGCGATACCGATCGTTCCACTCCGACCATTGCGACGGGAATGCGCCGACCTGGTAGCCGCCGAGCCCGAGATCCCAGGGTTCGGCGACGAGCTTGACCGTCGCCAGCACCGGATCCTGCCGGACTGCCGTGAGGAACGAGATGCCGCGATCATAGCCGTTCGGCCCGCGCGCCAGTGTGGTGGCGAGGTCGAAGCGGAAGCCGTCGACATGGCAGACCTCGACCCAGTAGCGCAGCGAATCCATCACCATCTGGAGCACGCGCGGATGGGTGAGGTTCACCGACGAGCCGCAGCCGGTGAAATCGTCGTAATAGCGCGGGTTCTCGCGATTCAGCCAGTAATAGGAGGCATTGTCGATGCCGCGGTAGCACAGCGTCGGACCGAGGTGATTGCCCTCGGCGGTGTGATTGTAGACGACGTCGAGCATCACCTCGATGCCGGCATCGTGCAGGCGCGCGACCGTGGTGCGGAAGGAATCGAGCGCGTTGTCCTGGGCATAGCGCGGCTCGGGCGCGAAGAAGGACAGCGTGTTGTAGCCCCAGTAGTTGGCGAGCTTCTTCTCGACCAGGATGCGGTCGTCGATGAAGCTATGGATCGGAAGGAGCTCGACGGTGGTGACGCCGAGCGTCTTCAAATGCTCGATCATCGCCGGCGACGACAGCCCGCCATAGGTGCCGCGCAAGTTTGGCGGCACGTCGTCGCGCTTCTGCGTCAGGCCCTTGACGTGGGCCTCGTAGATGATGGTGTCTTCCCAGGGGATGTTGGGCCGGATCTCGCGACGGCCCCAGTTGAAGGTCTCGTCGACGACGACGGCCTTGGGCATGCCGCGCGCGTTGTCGCGCCGGTCGAAGGAGAGGTCCTCGCGCGGCGAGCCGGTGCGATAGGCGAAATGCGCATCGCTCCAGACCAGCCGTCCGGCGAGCCGCTTGGCATAGGGATCGAGCAGCAGCTTGTTGGCGTTGAAGCGGTGGCCGTGCTCGGGCTCGTAGGGGCCGTGCACGCGATAGCCGTAGAGCTGGCCCGGCGAGACGTCGTTGAGATAGCCGTGCCAGACGTCCTCGGTGCGCTCCGGCAGCTCGACACGCTCCAGCTCGCGCCGGCCCTGCGTGTCGAACAGGCACAGCTCGACCTTCTGCGCGTTGGCGGAGAACAACGCGAAATTGCTGCCGCGTCCGTCCCAGCTTGCACCGAGGCGTGCGGGCGATCCGGCGGTCAGGCGCATCGGTCAGCTTTCCGGAACGAGGAAGATCGCGGCGAGGGGCGGAATGGTGAGGCGCAGTTCGGGGGCCTTGCCGTCAACGGCATTGACCTCGCCGATGTTCCCGACATTGGTGCCGCCATAATGGTCGGAGTCCGAATTGAACACCTCTTTCCACTTGCCGGCAAAGGGCACGCGAACGCGGTAGTTGCGATAGACGTTGGGCGAGAAGTTGACGATCACGAGGCATCGCGCGTGCTCGTCAAAGCCCTTGCGCAGCCAGGCGAACACGTTTCGGTTGCCGTCGTCCGTGATCACCCATTCGAAGCCGGCCTGTTCGCAATCCATCTGGTGCAGCGCCGGCACCGCGCGATAGAGCCGGTTGAGGTCGCGGATCAGCGACTGGATACCGGAATGGTACTTGTATTCGAGCAGGTGCCAGTCGAGCGACTGGTCGTGATTCCATTCGCGGCTTTGCGCGATCTCCGCGCCCATGAACAGCAGCTTCTTGCCGGGATGGCCGAACATGAAACTGTAATAGGCGCGTAAATTCGCAAAGCGCTGCCATTCGTCGCCGGGCATACGGCCCAGGATCGAACGCTTGCCGTGCACGACCTCGTCATGCGACAGCGGCAGGATGAAGTTCTCCGAGAAAGCGTAGTGCAGGCCGAACAGGATCTCGCCGTGATGATGCTTGCGGTGAACGGGATCCTTGCTGATGTAGTTCAGCGTGTCGTGCATCCAGCCCATGTTCCACTTGTAGCCGAAGCCGAGCCCGCCGAATTCGACCGGGCGCGAGACCTGCGGCCATGCCGTGGATTCCTCGGCGGCCGTGGTCGCCTGCGGGAAGCGCGCGAACAATTCGGTGTTGAAGCGGCGCAGGAAGTTGATCGCCTCGATGTTCTCGCGGCCGCCATACTGGTTCGGAATCCAGGCGCCGGGCGGGCGGCTGTAGTCGAGATAGAGCATGGACGCCACCGCATCGACGCGCAGCCCGTCGATCGCGTAACGCTCGAGCCAGAACAGCGCGTTCGACACCAGAAAGTTCGTCACTTCGGTGCGGCCGTAATTGTAGATCAGCGTGCCCCAGTCGAGGTGGCGGCCCTGCAGCGGATTGGCGTGCTCATAGAGCGAGGTGCCGTCAAAGCTGCCGAGCCCGTGCGGATCGTCCGGGAAGTGGCCGGGCACCCAGTCGAGCAGCACGCCGACGCCCTCGCGATGGCAGGCGTCGATCAGCGCGGCAAAATCCTCGGGCGTGCCGAAGCGGCTGGTCGGCGCGTAGAGGCCGGTCGGCTGATAGCCCCAGGAGCCGTCGAACGGATGTTCGCTGACGGGCAGGAATTCGAGATGAGTGAAGCCCATGTCGCGGGCATAGGCCGGCAGCTGCTCGGCGAGTTCGCGATAGGTGAGCCATTCGTCGCCGTTCTTGCGCCGCCAGGAGCCGAGATGGACCTCGTAGATCGACATCGGCGCCGAGAGCGCGTTGATGCCGTCCGGCGCCGGGCGCGGCCGCGGCAGATGCGCCTCGTCGAACACGATGGACGCCGTCTTCGGCCGCACCTCGCTCGCAAAGGCCATGGGATCGGACTTCAGCGGCAACTGGTGGCCGTGCGGCCCGACGATGTCGAACTTGTAGTGATCGCCGCCCTTGGCGTGCGGGATGAACAATTCCCAGTAACCGGCGCCGCGCACCCGCATGGGATGGCGCCGCGCGTCCCAGAAATTGAAATCGCCGACCACGGACACGCGCCGCGCATTCGGTGCCAGCACGACGAAGGCGATGCCGTCGATGCCTTCGAGCCGCATCGGATGCGCGCCGAGCTTGTCATAGAGTCGCTGATGGGTGCCTTCGCCGAGCAGATACAGATCGAAGTCGGTCAGGATCGGCGGGAAACGATAGGCGTCCTCGAACTCGACGACGCTGTCGCCGAACTTGGCGCGCAGCTGGTAGCGCTTCGAGCCGTTCGGCAGGGCGCCGATGAACAGACCTGAATCGTGGACGCGGTCGAGCTTCGCCACCTCGCCATGTTCGCCCACCGCCTCGACATTGGAGGCCTCGGGGAGGAACGCGCGCACCACGCTCTTGCCGCCCTCGGGATGCAACCCGAGATAATGGAAGGGGTCGGAATGGCGCCCCTCGATGATCGCGTAGGCCTCGGCTGGCAGTTTAGGCATGGGCTTCGCTCTCATTGGACAGAATGCGAAGCAGTCCGGTCAGCGCCGCGCGGAGTCCCTCCGGCCGGCGGGACAGCTCGTACTCTACTTCGTCGAAACCTTGATCAAGCAGGAAAAACCTTAACAGGCCTTCCGCGGATTGCCGATCTTCCGGCCACAGCCGGCGATCGGTCATGGTTTCGCGGTAGGCGTTGAGGAACGTCGCGGCGGCGCGTTCGCGCCATTCGCCGAGTGCGGTCGCGAGCCGGTCCTGCTCGTCGGCTGCGCCCGTGAGCGCACGACTGAGCGCGGTGTTTACCGAAAGCTCAATCGAGCGGATCAGGCCGGCGACGTCGCGTGCGGCCGGCGCCTTGCGCCGCCTGTCGGCCAGCGGCAGACGCGGATCACCGTCGAAGTCGATGATGAAGATATCGTCCTTCACGATCAGAATTTGCCCGAGGCGGAAGTCGCCATGATGACGGATGTTCAACCCGCCGATGTCGGATGGCAAGAGCGCATCGAGGTGGTCGGGCAGGGTCGCGCGCACCGCGACGAGCTGGTCGATCAACGGCCGATCGGCCTCGCGCAGACCGTCGCGGCTGTCGGCCAGCCGTTCGAAGATCCGCTCGGCCCGTGCCTTGAGCCCGGATGCCCAGCGCTCGACCTGCGCGGAGCCGATCGGCTCCGGCGCGAGATCGTCGGGCTTTGCGGCGGCGAGAGCCGCATGCAGCTCGGCCAGCCGCCGTCCGATCTGCGCCATGAAGTGCAGATAGGGCGCCTGCTCCTGGGTTTCGCGAAGCATTTCGCCCGGTGGCAGCACCCGCTGCTCGTCGATATAGCGGTCGAGATAACCCGTGGTGACCGCCCAGCCGTCGCCCTGGTTCTCGACATAGGCGTGCAGCACGCCGACCGCGCTGCTTCGATTGCCTTCGACCAGCTCGACGCTGCCGAGCAGCGCCGGCGTATTGGCAAAATGCGCGACGTCGGTGAGGTAGGAGCCAATCTCGATCTCGGGATTGATGCCGCTTTCGAGCTGGCGATAGATCTTGGCGACATACTGGTTGTCGACCAGCGCGATGCTGTTCGACTGCTCGATGGCGCGGATGCGTCCCGGCTCCTTGATGACGTAATCGGCGAACCGGTTGGTGGCTTTGAACTCCAGCCGCAGATTGTTCTCGTCGACCACCAGGTTCTGCGACAGGCCCCGCAGGAGAAGTCCGATGAAGATCTGCTCGGTTGCGACGTCAAGCAACGTGCCCTCTCGCGCGCCCTGGCGCACGGCGGCGAGCGCCTTCGGATTAAAGCGTTCGCGGTCGAAGCGGACCCACTCGATCTGCATTGGCAACACATAGCGCGTGGTCACGTCGTCCTGCGTGGTCTCGAAGAATGCGATCCACGGCCTGTTGTCGCCGATGTCGCTGAACGGTACCGCCGAGGTCAACGTGGCTTGAATGTGCTTGGGATTGTGCTCGGGATACCAGCGCGTGCGCGCCAGGAAGCCCGGCAGCACGTCGCGCTCGAACACGCCGCGCTCGCGCGCCAGCGACACCCAATTCGAATTGACCGGCACCACCAGCGTCTCGAATTCCGGCACCGCGCGCGGCGTCACCGGCTCGGACTTGTCGCGCTCGGCGAGCTGGAACCAGTAGAAGCCGTAAGGCCCCAGCGTGATCATGTAGGGCAGCTCGCCGACCGGCGGGAAGCGCGTTCGGCCGAGCATCTCCTGCGGGATGCGGTCCTTCCATGGCGACAGGTCGAGCTCCGTCGCCTGCGCGGCGCGCGAGAGGTTGGCCACGCAGAGGATCACCTCGTCGCCGTATTGCCTGACATAGGCGAGCACCGCGCGGTTGGCCGGCCGGATGAAGGTCATGGTGCCGCGGCCGAAGGCGAGCGTCGACTTGCGCACCGAGATCAGGCGCTTGGTCGCGCTGAGCAGCGAGGACAGGCTGCGCGACTGCGCCTCCACGTTGACCGATTCGTAGCCGTAGACGGGATCCATGATCAGCGGCGCGTAGAGGCGCGCCGGGTCGCAGCGCGAGAAGCCGCCATTGCGGTCCGGGCTCCACTGCATCGGCGTGCGCACGCCGTTGCGGTCACCGAGATAGATGTTGTCGCCCATGCCGATCTCGTCGCCGTAGTAGATGATCGGCGTGCCGGGGAAGGACAGCAGCAGCGAGTTCATCAGCTCGATCTTGCGGCGGTCATTGTCCATCAGCGGCGCGAGGCGCCGGCGGATGCCGACATTGATGCGGGCGCGTGGATCGTTGGCGTAGGTGGTCCAGAGATAATCGCGCTCGACGTCGGTGACCATCTCCAGCGTCAGCTCGTCATGGTTGCGCAGGAACAGCGCCCATTGGCAGCTTGCGGGAATGTCCGGCGTCTGGCGCAGAATGTCGGTGATCGGGAAGCGATCCTCCTGTGCGATCGCCATGTAGATGCGCGGCATCAGCGGGAAGTGGTAGGCCATGTGGCACTCGTCGCCACGGCCGAAATATTCCTGCACGTCCTCGGGCCATTGATTGGCCTCGGCCAGCAGCAGCTTGCCCTTGGAGTAGGCGTCGAGCTCCTGACGCAGGCGCTTGATGATGGCATGCGTCTCGGGGAGGTTCTCGTTGTTGGTGCCGTCGCGCTCGCAGAGATAGGGAATGGCGTCGAGCCGGAAGCCGTCGACGCCCGCGTCCAGCCAGCGCTTCATCACCTGGATCAGCGCGCTGACCACGCGCGGATTGTCGAAATTGAGATCCGGCTGGTGCGAGAAGAAGCGGTGCCAATAAAAGGCGCCGGCCTCCGGATCCCAGGTCCAATTCGACTTCTCGGTGTCAGTGAAGATGATGCGCGTGCCCTGGTATTTCTGGTCGGTGTCGCTCCAGACATACCAGTTGCGGGCGCTCGAGCCCGGATGGCTGCGGCGCGCGCGCTTGAACCAGTTGTGCTGGTCCGAGGTGTGGTTGACGACGAGCTCGGTGATGACGCGCAGGCCGCGCTTCTGCGCTTCCTGGATGAAACGCTTGAAATCCTTCATCGTCCCGAAATCGGGATTGACCGAGCCGTAGTCGGCGATGTCGTAGCCGTCGTCGCGGCCGGGCGACGGATAGAACGGCAGCAGCCACAGCGCGGTGACGCCGAGCTCCTGGAGGTAAGGCAGCTTCTCGGTCAGGCCGGCGAAGTCGCCGATGCCGTCCTGGTTGCTGTCGGCAAACGCCTTGACATGGAGCTGGTAGATAATGGCGTCCTTGTACCAGAGCTCATCCACGATCTCGGCAGCCTCGGCTTTCTTGGTGTCGACGGAAGACAATACATTCATGGCGTGATCCTTACGCCAGGCAGCGGAACAGCAACGCCGGATCGCGGTCGGGATCGATACGCAATTTGATCCCGCCCCATTCGATGCGGGACTGTTCGCCGGTGATGAGATTTTCCAGTGCGGTGACGTGGCGGCGTGCGCCGCCGCCGTCGATGGTGAGGTCGCCGAGCGGCAACCAGAATTCGCGCTCACGGCGCGTCAGGGCGATGACCGCGACGACGGTATCGGACGGATCGGCCGCCTCCTTGGCAAAGGCGATCGTCTCGCCATCCTCGATGCCGAGGAAGCGCAAGTTCTGCGTTTGCTGAAGTGCGGCGTGATCATCGCGGATGCGATTGAGCGCGGCGATGTAGGCCTTGATGTTGCCGGGCCGATCCCAGTCACGCTGCTTGATCCGGTATTTCTCGGAATCGAGATACTCTTCGCGGCCGGGAATCGCGTCGTGCTCCAGCAGCTCGAACCCGCTGTAGATGCCATAACTGCCGGACAGCGTCGCCGCCAGCGCGACGCGCGACTTGAACGCCCAGGGCTCGCCGCCCTGCAGATGATAGGGCAGCAGGTCGGGCGTGCTCACGAACAGGTTCGGGCGATAGAAGTCGCGCTCGGGATAGCGCGTCAGCTCGCAAAAATATTGCTCCAGCTCCCACTTTTCCGTGCGCCACGGGAAATAGGTGAAGGACTGCGCGACGCCGAGCTTGGCGAGGCCCTTCATCAGCTTCGGCTTCGCGAAGGTCTTGGAGAACAGGATCACCTCGGGATGGCGGCGGCGGATGTCACCGATCAGCCAGTCCCAGAACGCAAGCGGCGCGGTGTCGTGATTGTCGATGGCGAAGATGGTGACGCCCTGGTCGATCCAGAACAGCATGGCATCGCGAAACGCGTTCCACAGCCCGGCCCTGTCGACGGAGGAGAAATCGGGGTTGACGATGTCCGGATAGGGACCCTCCGCCGTCCGTACCGAGCGATCCGGCCGCCATTTGAACCATTCCGGATGCTGGGTCAGCCAGGGATGGTCCGGCGAGCATTGCACGGCGAAGTCGAGCGCGAGCTCGAGGCCGTATTCGAGGCACGTCGCGACCAGCGCGCGGAAATCCTCGATCGTGCCGAGCTCGGGATGCAGTGCATCGTGCCCGCCCGCGGCGGTGCCGATCGCATAGGGCGAGCCGGGATCGCCTTCGGTTGCCACCGGCGCATTGTTGCGGCCCTTGCGGCGGGTGTGGCCGATCGGGTGGATCGGCGTGAAGTAGAGCACGTCAAAGCCCATCGCGGCGATGTCGGGCACGCGCGCGATGCAGTCACGAAGCGTGCCATGCCGGCCGGGGATCTGGCTCTGGCTGCGCGGCATCATCTGATACCACGCGCCGAAGCGCGCCTTGTCGCGGTCGACGACCAGCGGGAAGTTCTGCGAGCGGGTGAGGTCGGGCCGCGACTGGCTCTCGGCCATGGCCGCGCCGAGATCGGCTGCAAGCAGCGAGCCGACATCGCCGGTCTGAAGATAATCCTCGCATTGCTTCATGATGACCGTCGTGGCGTCCTGCCGCGCGCCATGCGCCTTGGTCAGGAGGCCGGCGCCCTCGATCGCATCGAGGCTGACGTCCGCGCCGGCGCGCCGCTTGCGTGCGACCCCGCGGGACCAGGTGGCGAACTCGTCGGTCCAGGCTTCGATCGCATAGACATATTGGCCGGGATCAACCGGTGTGAACGCGCCGGACCAGCGGTCATTGCCGTGATGGATCATCGGCTCGCTCCGCCATTCCCGGTCCTGCTCACCGTGCCAGATCAGCGCGGCTCCGATCACTCCGTCGCCGTCGCGATAGATGTCGGCCCAGACCTCGACCCGTTCGCCGGCGATCCGCTTCACGGCGAAGCGGCCGCCATCGATCAAGGGATAGATGTCTTCGATGAGGAAAGCGCTGCCGGCTGCGGCACTCTCGACAGTTTGAATTGTCTTGTTCACGGTGATGCCATTGACAAGAAAGCAGGAGCCCGTTTCCCTTGTCGGGAACCTACGCTTGGTACCTATATAGAAAGCCGGTTCTGTGTCATTAGTTCCCTTGGGAACGACAGGTGCAGTTTGCGAGTTACCCTTGACTAAGGTCTTCCACCGCCTCGTTAAAATCGATGCCCCCGACAACAGGGTGGCTTGCAAGCTGCGTGCCGAATGGATCTTTTAGCTCAAGCCCGGATCAAGGGCGTTCAGTCCGAATTCGTCGACGCCCTCGGAAAGCTGCGGGTCACCGCGCCCGAGGCGCTCAAATCCATCCTCGACGCCCTGCCGGAGAAGCGGGTCTACCGCTTCGTCAGCGGGCCCGTGGTGGTGCGCGCCCTGGGACATCCGCGCACCGAATTGGCGACGATCGGCACGCCGCCGCTGCAGTGGAAATTGAGCGCAAACGGCAATGTGATCGCGCAAGGCGAGACGCGCGAGCCCGTCATCGCCTGGCCCGCCGGCCTGCCGCTCGGTTATCACCGGTTGACGCTGACCGATGCCAAGGGTGTCGCGGAAGAGGTGCCGATGATCGTGGCGCCCGAACGCGCCTTCGGCGGCGAGTTCGATCGCGGCTGGCTGCTTGCCGTGCAGCTCTACAGCGTCCGCTCGGACCGCAATTGGGGCATCGGCGATTTCACCGATCTTGCCGGCCTCGTCCGGCTCGCCAGGCAGCTGGGGGCCGACGGCGTCGGGCTCAACCCGTTGCACGTCCTGTTCGATGATCAGCCGGCCGATTGCAGCCCCTATTCGCCGAACAGCCGGCTGTTCCTCAACCCGCTCTATATCGACGTCGAGGCGATCCCGGAATTTTCCGCCGACCTCGTCCCCGACGCGGCTGCGACCGCGGCGCGGCTGCGTGAAGGCGATCGTGTGCCCTATGCGGACATGGCGGCGCTGAAATGGCGGGGCCTGCGCGCCGCTTTCGACAGTTTTGTGAAGAGTGCGAGCGGAGTCCGCCGCAACCAGTTCGACGCGTTCCGCGCCGATCGCGCACCGCTATTGTCCCGCTTCGCCTGCTTCGAGGTGCTGCGCCATCGCTTCACCCGGCCATGGTGGGAGTGGCCGCCGGAGTGGCAGCAGCCGGATGAAGCCAGATGCGCCGAGCTCCGCAGCGGTCCCGACAGGCGCGAGGTCGAGTTCGTCGAATTCGTGCAATGGACGGCCGACAGCCAATTGCATGCCGCCAAGGAGCTGGCCGGCCAGCTTGGCATGCGCGTCGGGCTCTACCTCGACGTCGCCGTCGGCGTGCAGTCCAACGGCTTCGATGCCTGGAACGAGCAGATGGCGATTTCGCGCCATCTCGCCGTCGGCGCACCGCCCGACGTGCTCAATACGGTTGGCCAGGATTGGGGCCTTGCCGGCTTCAATGCCGGTGGTCTCGAAGCGCAGTCTTTCGTGCCGTTCGCGAACATGCTGGCGGCGTCGATGCGCCATGCCGGTGCCATCCGGCTCGACCATGTGCTGGGCCTGAAGCGGCTGTATCTCGTGCCGCGCGGCTTCAAGCCCGACAACGGTGCCTATGTGCAGATGCCGTTCGAGGCGCTGCTCGGCGCGGTGGTGCGCGAGAGCGCGGCCCATAAATGCATCGTGATCGGCGAAGACCTCGGCACCGTGCCGGAAGGTTTCCGCGAGACGATGCAGGATTTCGGCATCTGGTCCTACCTCGTCATGATGTTCGAGCGCGACGATGCCGGCCATTTCCGCAACGCCGACCATTACCGGCCCAATGCGCTGGTCACGCTGAACACGCATGATCTCTGTACCTATGCCGGCTGGCGCTCCTTCAGCGATCTCAAGATGAAGCGCTCGCTCGGGCTCGATCCCGGCGAGGACGACCAGGCGCGCTGGGATGCGCTCGGCGCGCTCGACGCGATCCTGCGCCAGAACGGCATCAACGCCAACGATCTCTATTCAGTGCTCGCCTTCCTGTCGCGGGCGCCGTCGCGTCTTCTGGCGGTGTCGCTGGAGGATCTGCTCGGCGTGATCGACCAGCCCAACATTCCCGGCACGATCGATGAGCATCCGAACTGGCGCCAGCGCCTGCCGGTTACGCTTGACAAGATCGCCGCCAAGGTCGATCTCGCGGCCTTGAGGGCGGCGACACGGGAACGTTCGTTGACCGGCGGGAGTTGAAGCGCCTGGAATTTTTCGCGGATTTTCAGAGGCTCGCAACACATTGTCTCAGAGAATCGAGGACTATGCGCTGATCGGTGATTGCGAGACCGCGGCGCTGGTGGGGCGCAACGGCTCGATCGACTGGCTGTGCTGGCCGGCCTTCGATTCCGATGCCTGCTTTGCTGCGATCCTCGGCACGCCCAAGAACGGCCGCTGGCTGATCGCGCCGGGCGAGGACGTCGTCAGTATCTCGCGCCGCTATCTCGGCAACACCCTCATCCTCGAAACGCGCTTCGAGACCGAGAGCGGCGTCGTTGCGCTGATCGACTTCATGCCGCCGCGCGGCAAGGCCTCCGACATCGTGCGGCTGGTCCGCGGTGTCAGCGGCACGGTGAAGATGCGGATGGAGCTCGTCATTCGCTTCGGCTTCGGCGTCGACATTCCCTGGGTGCGACGCATCGACCATTCGCTGCTGGCGGTTGCGGGCCAGGACATGACGGTGCTGCGCACGCCGGTCGAAACCCACGGCGAGGACCTGACCACGGTCTCCGACTTCGAGGTGAAGGCCGGCGAGACCGTGCCGTTCGTGCTGACCTACGGCCCCTCGCATATCGATCCGCCCGCGCCCATCGATCCGGACGTCGCGCTTCAGGAGACCGAAAACTTCTGGAATGAGTGGTGCGGGAAATGCACCCGCGACGGCGAGTACCACGACCTGATCGTGCGCTCGCTGATCACGCTGAAGGCACTGACCTTTGGGCCCACTGGCGGCATCGTCGCGGCGCCGACCACCTCGTTGCCGGAAAAGCTCGGCGGCGCCAGGAATTGGGATTATCGCTTCTGCTGGCTGCGCGATGCCACCTTCACGCTGCTGGCGCTGATGAACTCGGGTTACACCGAGGAAGCCCTGGCCTGGCACAATTGGCTGCTGCGCGCAGCGGCCGGGTCACCGGCGAACATGCAGATCATGTACGGCATCTGGGGCCAGCGGCGTCTGCTGGAATGGGAAGCCGGCTGGCTCGACGGCTATGAGGGCGCCCGACCGGTGCGGGTCGGCAACGCCGCGCATGCGCAGCTCCAGCTCGACGTCTATGGCGAGCTGATCGACGCCTTCCACCAGTCGCGCATGGCCAGGCTGAAGCTCGACGACGAGACGACCTGGGCGCTGGAATGCGCGGTACTCCAGCATCTCGCCGAAGTCTGGGATCATCCCGACCACGGCATTTGGGAGCGACGCGGCCAGCCCCGGCACTACGTCTTTTCCAAGGTGATGACGTGGGTTGCGTTCGACCGCGGCATCAAGAGCGCCGAGACCTTTGGCTTCAAGGCGCCGCTGCTGCATTGGCGCGCCCTGCGCGAGGCCATTCATCGCGACGTCTGCAACAAGGGATTTGACGCGGAGGAGAACGCCTTCGTCGATTCCTATGGCTCGAAACTGCTCGATGCCAGCGTGCTGCTGTTGCCGGCGGTCGGCTTCCTGCCGTCGGCAGACCCGCGCATCCGGGGCACCATCGCGGCGGTCGAACAGCACTTGATGCGCGACGGCTTTGTCTTGCGACACGATCCGCGCGAGGTCTCCGAGGAGAAGCAGCCGATCGAAGGCGCGTTCCTGGCCTGCACGCTGTGGCTGGCCGATGCCCATGTGCTGGCCGGCGATCTCGACAAGGCGCAAGTCCTGCTCGACCGCGTCGTCGGCATCGCCAACGATGTAGGCCTGTTGGCCGAGGAGTATGATTCAGTCGCCAAGCGCCAGACCGGTAACTTCCCGCAGGCGCTGACCCACATCGCGCTTGTCAACACCGCACATAATCTGTCGGCGGCAAGGCAGGAGAGCGAGAAGCCGGCGGTGCAGCGGTCGAAATAGTAGTTGAGTCGGTTGCTGTGGACACTTCAGGGAAGCTGCCGGACGAGCTCGGCCTGCATGGTTCGAGACGCCCGCTTTGGCGGGCTCCTCACCATGAGGGTCTAATATTTCGCCGCGTCACGAGACCTTATCCTGAGGGCCCGCCGCAGGCGGGCGTCTCGAAGGATGGCCGCAGGCAGGCTCATCGCCAAGTTCTTGCCAAATGCAACAGTGCCGAGGCTATCGGACGTTCTACCCCACCCCGTTCCACTTCAGGATCATTTCCATCGCCTCCGCAAAACCATCCTGCTCATTGGTCGCGGTGACGTGGGTGGCCTGGTCCTTGACGCTGTCGGTGGCATTGCCCATGGCGATCGAGGTGCCGCTGACGCGGAACATGGCGAGGTCGTTCTGCATGTCGCCGATGGTGGCGACGGCGTCGGTCGAAATATCCAAGCGCTTGGCCATGGCCTGGACGAAGGTGCCCTTGTCGAAGCCGGGCGGCGTGACGTCGAGATAATAGGTCTGCGAGCGCACCGCGGTCGCCTCAACGCCGAGCGCCTCCTGCATCGCCTTCTCGCAGCGCTCGAGGCCGGCCGCATCGGCGCTGGCGCCGACGATCTTGCAGGCGCTCGAAAGATACGGCGAAAAATCCGTCACGATGGTCGGGTCGGAGCGGATCGTGTGCTGCTCGTGCGCGACGTATTTGCCGCTCGGGTTGTCGATCAGCCATTTGTCGTAGGTGAAGAGCCAGATGTCGGCGCCGAACTCCCGGAGGATCTGCAGGGACCGTTCGGCGGCGCCCTGTGGGATCAGGTGCTGCTCGACCGGCTTCATCTCGGGATCGACGATCGAGGAGCCGTTGAACGGGCCGACCGGCAGCCAGAGCGCCAGCGGCTCGATCAGGAAGCGCATGCCGATGGCGGGGCGGCTGGAGGTGATGGTGAAGCCGATGCCGGCCTGGTGCAGCCGATGCACCGC
The DNA here is from genome assembly GCF_024199795.1 of Bradyrhizobium sp. CCGB01. Classification (NCBI taxonomy): domain Bacteria; kingdom Pseudomonadati; phylum Pseudomonadota; class Alphaproteobacteria; order Hyphomicrobiales; family Nitrobacteraceae; genus Bradyrhizobium; species Bradyrhizobium sp. CCGB01. Next base: position 7,706,204 of record NZ_JANADK010000001.1, on the reverse strand, counting down.
GGACCTCGCGCGTTCGGTCAGCGTCTTGTCCTTGGTCAGCAGCGTGCCGTCGACGTCGGAGACCACGAGTGAGATTTTCGTCATGGCAGGACCTTGGGTTTCTTGGCCTCTTTCTTGGCCTCAGCGTTTCGTGCCGCCCAGTCTCAGCTGCCGCACCACGCCGTCGACGATCGCCTCGACGGATTCGTCGATCGAGACGGTGATGACATGCTCGCCGGCCTCGGGCGGCTCCAGCGTCGTGAACTGGCTCGTCAGCAGCTCGGGCGGCATGAAATGGCCCTTGCGCTGCGCGAGCCGGGCGGCGATCAGCTCCTTGGTGCCCCTCAGGAAGACGAAGCGGACGTCGTCGCGGCCGCGCAGCAGCACGTCACGATAGGTGTGCTTCAGCGCCGAGCAGGCGATGATGACGTGCTCGCCCTTGTCGCAGACCCGGGCGATCTCGTCGGCGATGGCGTTGAGCCAGGGCCAGCGGTCCTCGTCGGTGAGGGGGTGGCCGGCCCGCATCTTCTGGACATTGCTGGCGGGGTGGAAGCTGTCGCCGTCCTCGAAGCGCCAGCCGAGCCGCTGGCCGAGCGCCTCCGCAACCGTGCTCTTGCCTGAACCCGACACGCCCATCACGATCAACGCACAAGGTGCTTCAACGCCCGCCACGAATTCCCTCCGGAAGCGCGGCCTGGTCGACCAGCCAGACGGTCTCACCATTCGAGCGCGCGCGTACAGCCGGCAGATTCTCGCCATTGAGCAGGCGCGTCAAGATCGGCTGCTTGTCGTGCCCGGCAATCTCGAACAGCATTTCGCGGCAGGACGCCAAAGCGGGCAGGGTGAGCGAGACCCGCGGCACGAAAGGCGCGACATTGGCCCTGGGGACGCCCACGACCCAGCGTGTGGTCTCCTCGACCGCGGGATAGCCCGGGAAGAGCGAGGCGGTGTGGCCGTCCGGTCCCGCGCCCATCAGAACCAGGTCGAACAGCGGCCGTGCCGGATCGAGGCTCGCAGCACCGTAGAACGATTGCAGCTCGCGCGCATAGGCTTGTGCACTTTGATCGGGGTTTTCAGCCGCCGTCGGGATCGGGTGGATATGGCCGGAGGGCGCATTGCGGTCGAGAAAGGTCGCGCGTGCGACCGCCATATTGTTGAGCGGATCGCTTTCCGTCACGAAACGCTCGTCGCCGATGAACCAGTGTACGCGGTCCCAGGGAATCCTTCCGCGCCAGGCGTCGCTTCCGAGCAATTGATAGAGCTTCTTCGGGCTCGAGCCGCCGGTCAGGCAGATTGCGATCCGCGAGGGATTGGTGGCGATCCGCGCCATCACCCGTTCGGCTGCGGCCAGCGCCAGCGCCTGGGCGTCGGCCTCGACGATCACCTTCGGCTGTCCGGCCGCGGCCATCACGAATATTTCCGCCAGCTGCGCCCGTCGCGCCGGAGCAACTCGTCGGCGCAGGCCGGGCCGTCGCTGCCAGCCTCGTAGGTCTCGATGCCGTTGGTGCCCGCGCTTTTCCAGGCATCCAGGAACGGCTGCACGGCCTGCCAGCCGGCCTCGATGCCGTCGGCGCGCTGAAACAGGATGTTGTCGCCGATCATGCAGTCGTAGATCAGCGTCTCGTAGCCGGTCGAGGGATCGGCGCGGAAATAGTCGCCGTAGCGGAACTTCATCTCGACGCCGTCGATGGTGACGCTGGGCCCCGGGATCTTGGCGTTGAACTGCAGCTCGATGGTCTCGGTCGGCGCGATGCCGATGGTGAGGAAGTTCTGCGACAGGCGGTCGACCGTCGTGCCCGTGAACATCGACAGCGGCGCCTGCTTGAACTTGATCGCGACTTCGGTGCGCTTGTGGCCGAGCGCCTTGCCGGTGCGCAGGTAGAACGGCACGCCGGCCCAGCGCCAATTGTCGATCATCAGCTTGAGCGCGACGAAGGTCTCGGTGGTGCTGCCGGGCTTGACGTCCTCGGTCTTGCGATAATCCGGGATCTCGTCTTCGCCGATCCGGCCCGCAAGATATTGCGCGCGCACCGAGCTCTTCAGCGCTTCCTCCTGGCTCGGTCGCTGGATCGAGGTGAGCACTTCGGCCTTCTCGGAGCGCACCGAGTGCGCGTCGAAGCGGGCGGGCGGCTCCATCGCGACCAGCGACATCAGCTGGAACAGATGGTTCGGCACCATGTCGCGCAGCGCACCGGTGGCATCGTAGAAGCCGCCGCGATGGCCGACGCCGAGCTTCTCCTCCACCGTGATCTGGATGTGGTCGATATGGTTGCGATTCCAGATGGGCTCGAACATGCCGTTCGCGAAGCGCAGCACCAGGATGTTCTGCACCGTCTCCTTGCCGAGATAGTGATCGATCCGGTAAATCTGGTGCTCGTCCATGATCTTCAGCAGCTCGGCGTTCAGCGCGCGCGCCGAGGCGAGATCGGTGCCGAACGGCTTTTCGATCACGAGACGCCGCCAGGCGCCGTTCTCCTTCATCATGCCGGTGCGACCAAGCTCGCGCGCGGTCGGCGCGAAGGCGGCCGGCGGCGTGGCAAGATAAAACAGCCGGTTGCCGCCGGTGTCCTGTGCGCATTCCAGCGAGTCCAGATGCTCGCGCAGTCGGTCGAACGAGGGCGGGTCGTTCGGATCGGCCTCGACGAACGTCACGCATTCCAGCAGCTTCCTGGCGACGTCGTCGTCCACGGGGCGCGTCGCGAACCGGCGCAGGCCCTTCAACAGGCTGTCGCGGAGCTCGTCGTCCGACTGGCCCTTGCGGGCCACGCCGACGACGCAGAATTTTTCCGGCAGCAGGTGCTCGGCGGCGAGGTTGTACAGCGACGGCATCACCAGACGGTGAGTGAGATCACCGGTGACACCGAAAATGACGAAGGCGCAATTTTCCGGCTTGCGCTTTGCTTGCGGGTCTTTTGTCACGAACGATTGGCCTTCGCTTTGTTACGTCTTGCTGTACTTGTTATTTGGGCTTCGACGCGCCCGGCTGCTTCGGCTCCTTGTGGCCGCCGAACCCTGCGCGCATCGCGGAGAGAATTTTTTCGGCGAAGGTGTGTTCCTTGCGGGAACGGAAACGTGTGTAGAGCGCCGCGGTCAGCACTTCGGCCGGCACCGCCTCGTCGATCGCGGCATTCACGGTCCAGCGTCCTTCGCCGGAATCCTCCACGAAGCCGGAATACTCCGCGAGTGCAGGGCTGTCCGCGAGCGCCGTCGAGGTGAGGTCGAGCAGCCATGACGGGATCACGCTGCCGCGCCGCCACACCTCGGCGATGTCGGCGAGGTCGAAATCATAGCGATGGTCGGCCGGCAGAGCCTCGATGCTGGCGTTCTTGAGAATATCAAATCCTTCGGCATAGGCCTGCATCAGGCCGTACTCGATGCCGTTGTGGATCATCTTGACGAAATGGCCGGCGCCGACCGGGCCGGCATGGATGTAACCCTGCTCGATGCGGGGATCGCGCCCGTCACGTCCCTCCGTGCGCGGGATGTCGCCGGCGCCGGGCGCGAGCGCGGCGAAGATCGGATCGAGCCGGTCGACCACCTGCTTCTCGCCGCCGATCATCATGCAATAGCCGCGGTCGAGCCCCCAGACACCGCCTGACGTGCCGACATCGACATAATGGATGCCGCGCGCCTTCAGCGCCTTGCCACGGCGGACGTCGTCCTGCCAGAACGTGTTGCCGCCGTCGATGATGACGTCGCCTTCCTGCATTACGCCCGCGATCGTGTCGATCGTCGTCTCGGTGATGTGCCCGGCCGGCAGCATCACCCAGGCCGTGCGCGGCCGTTCGAGTTTCGAGATGAACTCCTCGAGCGTCGCGGAGCCGACCGCGCCGTCGGCGGCAAGGCCGGCGACGGCCTTGGCGTCCTTGTCGTAGACCACGGTCGAATGGCCGTGACGCATCAGGCGGCGAACGATGTTGCCGCCCATCCGGCCGAGGCCGATCATGCCGAGTTGCATGTGAGAGATTCCCTTAATTCAGTGCATCGTTGAGCGCCGCATTGAGCGTCGCGAGACCTTTCTTGAGCCCGCCCTTCAGGTGCACCCGGAGCGCGCGCCGGCCGCGCTCGGTGAGCACGTCGAAGTCGCCGCGCGCCTGCGCCGCCTTGATGACGCCGAAGCTCGCCTTCTGGCCCGGCACCGCAAGGTCCTTGGCATCGTCGGCGGTGATCTGGAGGAACACGCCGCTGTCGGGCCCTCCCTTGTAGGCCTGCCCCGTCGAGTGCAGGAAGCGCGGCCCGAACTCGGCGCAGGTCGCGACGTGGCGCTTCTCGCGCACTTCCAGACGCATCGTCTGGAGTGCGTCGATCGTCGCCTTGTCGCGCGCGATGTAGCCTAGCAGGGCGACATAATCGCCATGGTTGGAGCGCGACAGATGCGCCCTCAGCCACGAGGTAAGGTCGCCGTTGGCGCCCGCGGCGCGCAGCGCCGTGGCGTTGGCTTCGTCGGTGTAGAGGTCGGCCTCATCGGTGCTGACCACCGGCTGCTCGGCCGGCAGTGTGCCGGTCTTCTCGAACGACGCGGTGAGCTCGCGGGTCTTGATCTTGGCCGCTTCCACGTCCGGCTGGTCGAACGGGTTGATGCCGAGGATCGAGCCTGCCACGGCGGTTGCCATCTCGAAGCGGAAGAATTCCTGGCCGAGATGGTCGATCGACTTCATGACGATGCGGACCACCGGATGGCCGGCCGCTTCGATCCCCGCGAGCGCCGAGTCGTGCGCGGCGTCCGCCTCGCCCTCGGTGCGGATGTCGATGAAGAAGCGGTCATTGCCGTAGACCGAGGGATCGCCCAGCGGCTCGCCGGCAATCGGGATCAGGCCCTTGCCTTCCTTGCCGGTGGATTCCGCGATGAGCTGCTCGGCCCAGGCGTCGAAATCGGCGATCTTCTTCGACGACAGGATCGTCACCTTGTCGCGGCCTTCGAGGCCGGCGAGGCCCATGGCAAGGCCGAGCTGCACGCCCGGGTTCTCACTCGGCGGCACGTCCGGGCCGCAGGAGCGGGCCATCGCCAGCGCATGCTTGAGGAAGGTCTTGACGTCGATGCCCGCGGTCGCCGCCGGCACCAGGCCGAACGGCGAGAGCACGGAGTAGCGTCCGCCGATCGACGGCTCGCCATGGAAGGTGCGGGCGTAGTTCAGCTCCTTCGCCGCCTTCTCAAGCGACGAGCCGGGATCGGTGACCGCGATGAAGCGGAAGCCGGTCTTGGCCTTCGGGCCGAGCGCCTGCGCGACGCGCTCGTGGAAATAGTCCTTCATCGCGTTCGGTTCGGTGGTGCCGCCGGATTTGCTGGAGACGATGAACACGGTGTTGGCGATGTCGATCTTGTCCTCCATTGCCCGCACCTGCGTCGGATCGGTGGAGTCAAGAACGTGCAGCTTCGGGAAGCCGGGCTTTTTCCCGAAGGTCTCGGCGAGCACCTCAGGGCCAAGGCTCGATCCGCCCATGCCGAGGACGACGGCGTCGGAGAATTTTTGGCCCTTCACGCGGCTCGCATAGTCCTCATAGTCGGCGACGTCGGCCTTTGCCGCGCTGTCGAGCCAGCCGAGCCATTTGTCCTCGTCAGTGCCGGTCCAGACCGATTTGTCGCGCTGCCACAGCCTGCGGATCTTTGCCGACGCGCGCCATTCCTCGGTGCTCTTGGCCACGGCCTTGCCGAGACCGTCGCCGAGCGAGAGATGCTGGCGGTCGATCGCGGGGCCAAGCACGGTCGCGCGCTTGTGGGCGACCGCACCGTAGAGCTTGTCGGCGGCATCGGCGAACTGCTTGACGCCGTCCTTGACGAGCTCCTCGGTGATCGCATCGAGCGAGACGCCGGAGCGCTCCAGCTCTTCCAGCACGCGCCTTGCGTCGTCGACATTCTCTTCCAGGCTGTCGCGCGGCTTGCCGTGGTCGCGGAACGCGTCGAGCGTCGCCGGCGGCACGGTGTTGATGGTGTCGGGGCCGATCAGCTCCTCGACATAGAGGACGTCGCTGTAGTCCTTGTTCTTGGTGCCGGTGGAGGCCCACAGCATCCGCTGCGGCTTGGCGCCCTTGGCGGCGAGCTTGTCCCAGCGCGGGCCGGAAAACAGGCGCTTGTAATCCTGGTAGGCGACCTTGGCGTTGGCGATTGCGACCTTGCCCTTCAGTGCGGCGAGCCGTTCCTTCTCGGATGGATCGTTGGCGCGGGCGATCTTCTCGTCGAGCTGCTTGTCGACGACCGAGTCGATGCGGCTGACGAAGAAGCTCGCGACGCTCGCCACGTGCGACGGGGCGCCGCCGCCGGCGACATATTTTTCCAGGCCGGCGAGATAGGCCTCGGCGACCTGAAGGTAGACGTCCCGGGAGAACAAGAGCGTGATGTTGATGCTGATGCCGTCGCCGATCAGCTGCTCGATCGCCGGCAGGCCCTCCGGCGTCGCCGGCACCTTCACCATCAGGTTCTTGCGACCAACGTCCTTCCAGAGACGCCGCGCCTCGGCGACCGTGCCGGCGGTGTCCATCGCCAGATAGGGCGAGACTTCCAGGCTGACATAGCCGTCGCCTCCCTGGAGGCGGTCATAGACCGGGCGGAGCACGTCGGCGGCGCTCTGGATGTCCTCGATCGCGACGGCCTCGAACAGGTCCGCCACGGTCCGGTCGCCGCGCTTCAGCGCCTTGCCGATCGGGGCGTCATACTCGTCCGAGCTGCCGATCGCCTTCTCGAAGATCGACGGATTGGAGGTGACGCCCTTGACGCCGTCGGTGTCGATCAGCCGCTTCAGATCGCCCTTGGCGATGAAGCCGCGGGCCAGGAAGTCCAGCCAGACGGCTTGTCCGTGCTTTTCCAGTTCTTTGACGGGATTCATGATGCTTATTTATCTCCAAGCCTACGGGCGAGGGGTTTCCGCGCCGGTCCTGACGCGCTATCCTCTAGCTTACATGCTCCCGGGAGGGAACCAATCAAGGGCATAGGCGTCATACCCTCCAGTGTAACTCCGTCGCGATCATGGCGATCCAGGCGGAAGTAGCCGTGCTGCGTAAAAAGTCGTTGGCTGGAAGAGCTCGCCAAGGTCTCGTCGCGTAACGTCAGCCGCTTCGTCTCGTCAGCCCATGGTTGCGTGGAGTGTCATCAGCGGATCCTGGTCCGCCTGATACATCGTCGCTCGGCCGCGAATGGCCATGCTGGGGAAAAGCATGCACGCACATCATAACGGCCGCACGCTCGCTGTCGCCGACAGCCCGCAGTCGGTCGCGCCGGCCGTATGCATCGACGCGTCCCACGACCTCGAAATCAGTCCATGTACGACCCAGCTGCGGCTGCTGGTCGCGGCGGGCTTCGCGATGACCCTTTTCAGTGCGACCCTTGTCTTCGACTGGTGGGATGGTCTCGGCGACTACGATACGACGATCGGCTATGCCGGCGTCGTGCTGTTCGGCCTGGTGACCAGCCGGCTGATCTGGCTGCTGCCCGCCGAACGGGGACCGGTGGTGATCGTCACCCCCTATGGCATCCGCGACCTCCGCATCGGCAATGAATTTCTGCTGTGGGACTCGATTGCGGAGATTTCGGCTGAGGAATGCCGCGGGCACAAGTCGATCGTGCTGACGCTGACGCCGGCCTTGCAGCGGCAGCTCTGCGCCGCCCGAAGCTTGGCGCGCCGCGCGCAGGACGATCGGCAGAATGAACGGATTGTCATCCGCTCGGAGGGTTTGGCGACCGATTTTGATACACTGCTGCGCGCTTGCCGCGATTGCCATGCTGCGAGCGCCGCGCGCACTGCATTGCAGCAGGAAGATGAACGCGGCACGCAAGGCTTCGCCGTACAAGCGTCATAAGATTGCCGCTCGCAGATCGCTCCATGTTGCAGTGCCGGATGGGCCCATCCCCGGTAATGCCCGGATGTTGCGACCAAGTGACATTTTCTGGAAATGAGCGAAGATAGCTACAGATTCGCACAAATTACAGGCATGTGCCTGTTCGTAACTCAACGAGTGCCTACGTTGTGCGTTGCGTGGTATCGGCGCCCGGGTGTCCAATGATCGTCATGTGCTCACGCTGATTCGAAATGGCCTGAGGAACGGTCCGGTAACTGCTTTCGTTTCAGCTTGTAGCGGAACTCACGCGGAGAGGGATCATGTATAACGATTCTCTATTCAACGCTTTCGCTAAGTCGTTCGAGGCGAGAAGCCAACACGACATGTCGATGGCGGAGTACCTGGAATCGTGTCGAAGCGATCCCATGAAATATGCGAACGCGGCCGAGCGATTGCTAGCAGCCATCGGTGACCCCCAGACGATTGACACGGCCAAGGACCCACGCCTTGGCCGTATTTTTTTGAACCGCACCATCCGGACCTATCCAGCCTTCGCCGGCTTCTACGGCATGGAAGAAACCATCGAACGCATCGTTGGTTTCTTCCGTCACGCCGCGCAAGGTCTCGAAGAGCGCAAGCAGATCCTCTATCTGCTCGGCCCGGTCGGCGGCGGCAAATCCTCGCTCGCCGAGCGGCTCAAGTCGCTGATGGAAGTGCAGCCGATCTACGTGCTCAAGGCCGGCGATGAACTCTCGCCCGTGTTCGAAAGCCCGCTCAGCCTGTTCGATCCAGATCATCTCGGGCCGATGCTCGAGGAGAAGTACGGCATTCCGCGCCGGCGTCTCACGGGCTTGATGAGTCCGTGGTGCTACAAGCGGCTCGAAGCCTTTGGTGGCGATATCTCGCAATTCCGCGTCGCCAAGATCCAGCCGTCGCGGCTGCGCCAGATCGCAGTCTCCAAGACCGAGCCGGGCGACGAGAACAACCAGGACATCTCCTCGCTGGTCGGCAAGGTCGACATCCGCAAGCTCGAGACCTACGCGCAGAACGACCCCGACGCCTACAGCTATTCGGGCGGCCTCAACCGCGCCAACCAGGGCATCCTCGAATTCGTCGAGATGTTCAAGGCGCCGATCAAGATGCTGCATCCGTTGCTGACCGCAACGCAGGAAGGCAACTACATCGGCACCGAGAATATCGGCGCGATCCCCTTCACCGGCGTGATCCTCGCGCACTCGAACGAAGCCGAGTGGTCGAGCTTCAAGGCCAACAAGAACAACGAGGCCTTCATCGACCGCATCTGCGTGATCAAGGTGCCTTATTGCCTGCGGATCACGGAGGAGCAGAAGATCTACGAGAAGCTGATCCAGGGCTCGGAGCTCGCGTCCGCGCCTTGCGCGCCCTCGACGCTGGAGACGCTGGCGCGGTTCTCGGTGATGTCGCGCCTGCGCAAGCACGAGAATTCCACGGTGTTTGCCAAGATGCGGGTTTATGATGGCGAAAGCCTGAAGGAATCCGATCCGAAGGCCCGCAGCGTTCAGGAATACCGCGATGCCGCCGGCGTCGACGAAGGCATGGACGGCGTCTCCACGCGCTTTGCCTTCAAGATCCTGGCTGCGACCTTCAACCATGATCCGCAGGAAGTTGCCGCCGACGCCGTGCACCTGATGTACGCGCTGGAACAGTCGATCCGCCGCGAGCAGCTCACGGAGGAAGTCGAGAAGCGCTATCTCGAATTCATCAAGGCGGATCTGGCGCCGCGCTACGCCGAGTTCATTGGAAACGAGATCCAGAAGGCTTATCTCGAATCCTACTCGGATTACGGGCAGAACCTGTTCGACCGCTACGTCGACTACGCCGATGCCTGGATCGAGGACCAGGACTTCAAGGATCCCGACACCGGCCAGCTGCTCGATCGCGAGCTTTTGAACCAGGAATTGACGAAAATCGAGAAGCCGGCGGGGATCGCCAACCCCAAGGACTTCCGCAACGAGGTCGTCAAATTCTCGTTACGTTCGCGGGCCCAGAACGGTGGCAAAAATCCGACCTGGACGTCCTACGAGAAGATTCGCGACGTGATCGAAAAGCGGATATTCTCCCAGGTCGAGGACCTGCTTCCGGTCATCTCCTTCGGGTCGAAGAAGGACGGCGAGACGGAGAAGAAACACGGCGAGTTCGTCGCACGCATGGTGGAGCGCGGCTACACCGAGCGTCAGGTTCGCCGGCTCGTCGAATGGTACATGCGTGTGAAGCAGGCCGGTTGAGGCGGATGAAAAAGTGCCGATTCACATTATTGACAGGCGCCTGAATCCAGGCGGCAAGAGTCTCGAGAACCGGCAGCGGTTCTTGCGTCGGGCCAAATCCCTGGTGCAGGGCGCCGTCAAGAAGACCTCGCAGGAACGCGACATCAAGGACGTCCTGGAGGGTGGTGAGGTCACCATACCGCTCGACGGCATGCACGAGCCGCGTTTCCGCCGTGAAGGCGGAACGCGCGACATGGTATTGCCCGGGAACAAGAAGTTCATCGAGGGCGACTATCTCCAGCGCTCCGGCCAGGGCAGCGCCAAGGATTCCGGTCCTGGCGAAGGGGACAGCGAGGACGCTTTCCGCTTCGTCCTCTCCCGCGACGAGTTCGTCGATCTCTTCCTCGACGACCTCGAACTGCCCGATCTTGCCAAGCGCAAGATCGCGCAGACCGAGAGCGAGGGCATCCAGCGCGCCGGCTACACCACCTCCGGCTCGCCCGCCAACATCTCCGTGAGCCGGACAGTGAAGCTCGCGCTTGCGCGCCGCATCGCGCTCAAGCGTCCGCGCAAGGAGGAGATCGAGGAGCTGGAAGCCGCGATCGCGGCCTGCACCGACGAGGACGAGCGTGTGGTGCTGCTCGCCCAGCTCGAAAAGCTGATGGCGAAGACCAAGCGGATTCCCTTCATCGATCCCCTGGACATCCGCTATCGCCGCTTCGAGACCGTGCCCAAGCCCGTCGCGCAGGCGGTGATGTTCTGCCTGATGGACGTGTCCGGCTCGATGTCCGAGCACATGAAGGATCTGGCCAAGCGTTTCTACATGCTGCTCTACGTGTTCCTGAAGCGCCGCTACAAGCATGTCGAGATCGTCTTCATCCGCCACACCGACCGCGCCGAGGAGGTGGACGAGCAGACCTTCTTCTACGGCCCGGCCTCGGGCGGCACGCTGGTCTCCAGCGCGCTCCACGCGATGCACGAGATCGTGCGGGAGCGCTTCAACCCGTCGGACTGGAACATCTACGCCGCGCAAGCCTCCGACGGCGACAATTCCTATTCCGACGGCGAGCTCACGGGCATGCTGCTGACCGACAAGATCCTGCCGGTCTGCCAGTTCTTCGCCTATCTCGAGGTCGGGGAGTCCGGCGGCAGCGCCTTCGATCTCTCCGACTCCTCGCTCTGGACCCTCTACGATCGCCTGCGCAACAGCGGCGCACCACTCTCGATGCGCAAGGTCAGCGAGCGCAGCGAGATCTTCCCGGTGTTCCACGATCTGTTCCAGCGCCGCGAAACTGCTCAGGAGAAAGCCGCTCCATGACGGAACGCTTGTTCGAAGGCGCCGATTGGGATTTCCACACCTTGCAGCGCATCACCGATGCCTGCGAGGAGGTGGCATTGAAGGATCTCGGGCTCGACGTCTATCCGAACCAGATCGAGGTGATCACGGCCGAGCAGATGCTGGATGCCTACTCGTCCGTCGGCATGCCGCTGTTCTACAAGCACTGGTCGTTCGGCAAGCATTTTGCGTATCACGAGGCGTCGTACCGCAAGGGCCTGATGGGCCTCGCCTATGAGATCGTGATCAACTCCTCGCCCTGCATCTCCTACCTCATGGAGGAGAACACGGCGACGATGCAGACGCTGGTGATCGCGCACGCCGCGTTCGGTCATAACCACTTCTTCAAGAACAATTACCTGTTCAAGCAGTGGACCGATGCGGAAGGCATTCTCGACTACCTGGATTTCGCCAAGAACTACGTCATGCAGTGCGAGGATCGTTACGGCCGCACCGAGGTCGAGCGCACGCTCGACGCCGCGCATGCGCTGATGTCGCACGGCATCGACCGCTATCCCGGCAAGAAGACGCTGGACCTGCGCGCCGAGGAGAAGCGGGCAGGGCGCCGCCGCCAGCACGAAGAGGAGGTTTTCAACGACCTCTGGCGCACCGTGCCGGCCGGGAAGAGCAAGACCCGCGCTGTGCTCAGCGTCGAGCGGCGCCGCAAGCTGCTCGGCCTGCCGCAGGAAAACCTGCTCTACTTCCTGGAGAAGAGTGCGCCGCGGCTGGCGCCCTGGCAGCGCGAGCTCCTGCGTATCGTCCGCCACATCGCGCAATATTTCTATCCGCAGAGCCAGACCAAGGTGATGAACGAGGGGACGGCAACCTACGTCCACTATCGCATCATGACCCAGCTGCATCAGCAGGGCCGCATCAGCGACGGCAACTTCCTCGAATTCCTGGGATCGCACACCAACGTGGTGTTCCAGCCTGAATTCGACGATCAGCGCTTCTCCGGCTTCAACCCCTATGCGCTTGGCTTTGCCATGATGCAGGACATCGAGCGTATCGTCACCAATCCGTCGGACGAGGACCGCGAGTGGTTCCCTGATATCGCCGGCAAGAACGACGTCATGGGCGTGCTGCGCGACGTCTGGGCCAATTACCGCGACGAAAGCTTCATCGCCCAGTTCCTGAGCCCGAAACTGATGCGGCAACTCCGCATGTTCCATCTGCACGACGATCCCGAAGAGCGCGCCGGCATCCGGGTCGATGCCATCCACGACGAGCGCGGCTTCCGCCGCGTCCGCCGCGAGCTGGCCCGGCAGCACGACGTCGGCTACATCGACGCCAATATCGAGGTGGTCGATGTCGATCTCTCCGGCGACCGCCGGCTGGTCCTGCATCACCGCGTCATCAAGGGCTCGCAGCTCAACGAGACCGACGCCAAACGCGTGCTCCAGCACCTCGCCGATCTCTGGACCTACGACGTCTCGCTGATCGAGGTCGATGCCAACGACAAGGTCTTGCGCGAATATGTCGTGAGCCCGCGTCCGATCCCGGCGGTGGCCTGAGGCCCGTCTACGCCGAACGCTTTGCGGGCTTCTTCCTGGCCTTGGACGCGTTAAGGTCTATCGCCGCGCGAATAAGCGCCTTCAACGCCTTCTCGTTGATCTTTTCGCCTTCGCGAATGTCGATCGCGCGCCGAACATTTCCCTCGAGGCTCGAATTGAACAGGCCGGCCGGATCGTCCAGCGCCGCACCCTTGGCAAACGTCAGCTTCACGACGGCCTTGTAGGTCTCGCCGGTGCAGATGATGCCGTCATGCTCCCAGACGGGAACGCCGCGCCATTTCCACTCCTCGACGACATCGGGATCGGCCTGCTTGATCAGGCCGCGGATTCGCCCCAGCATTTCGCCGCGCCAGTCGCCGAGCTCCTTGATCCTGCCGTCGATCAGCCTGGACGGCGAAGCGCCGTCCGTCTTCGTCGTGCTGCTTGTCTTCGCGGTCACAGCCTTCTTCATGATCACGCCTCTTGCCGCGCGCCGCTGCGGCGGCTGACATAGGGCAGCGCGAACATGTAGAGCCCGGTCGCGAGCAGCGGAATCAGCGGGACGAATGCCAGCAGCCCGATCCACGTGGCCTGGATTTGCAGCGTCAGGGCAACAATGTTCGCGATGACGGCGAGCGTGAAAGCGATGGACAGCCAGCGATGGATCTGCCGAACCCACATGTTCCCGGTCAATGAAACCTCCTCTTGAGATGATCGAATGAATCTCGGCGAGCGAGCTATTCAGCCCGCGCCAGCACTTCGTCCAGCTTGGCGAAAAACTGCTTCCACCCGGCATGCGCGCCGCCATAGGCCTGCTTCTGCGTCGGGCTGAAACCGGCCTGCTCGACGCGCAAATGCGTGCCTGCGCTCGTCGGGGTCAGCGTGAAGGTCACGACGCTCTTCAGATCGAACGCCGCGTCCTCATGCGAGAAATTCCAGGTATAGGCGAGCGCGCGCTGCGGCTCGATGGTGAGCACCTCGCAGTCCAGCACGCCGCCCCATTCGCCGCGAAGATTGAAGCGATGACCGACCGATGGCTTGAAGTCGTTCTTCATCAGCCATTCCTCGATCAGATGCGGCTGCGTCAGCGCGCGCCAGATCCGCTCGGCGGGAAAGGCAAATTCGCGCTCGACGACGACGGAACGTGTTTCGGTTGCTGCTTCAGTCATTGGTCCATCCTCTTCAGGAGATCGTCGAGGGCATCGAGCCGGTTCTGCCAGAAGCCGGCCATCTGGCCGGTCCAGTCGATCAGCGGATTGAGCGCGCCGGGCTGCGCGCTGTAATGGGTCTGGCGTCCTTCATGGCGGTCGCGCACCAGCCCGGCGAGCTTGAGCGCGCCGAGATGTTTCGAGACCGCCGGCTGGGAAACGCCGGATCGCGCCGTCAGTGCCCCGACCGTCTGCTCGCCCTCCCGGCACAGCCGCTCGAAGATCGCCCTCCGGGTGGGGTCGGCGAGCGTCCTGAACAGAAGATCGTGCGCGGCGGACATGCGAAATCCATAATCCATAAGTTATGGATTAACCCATAACCGTAGAGTTATGGGTAAGTCAAGCGGGGGAACGGAAAACTTCAGCGCCTAAGGCCGCAGATACAGATAACCCTGCGACTGCAACTCGGCCAAACGGACCACGCCGCCCTTCTCCGCGCTGACAAACCCCGGCAGCAAATCCGCCAGCGTGACGCTCTGCGCCTTCATCGTGTTGCCGCACGCCGCGAGCTCGACGCCGTTCTTCGAGAAATCGCCGACACGCTTGCTGACATCGGGATTGGCCTGCGCCCGGTGAAATGCCTTCAGCGCCAGCCCGTGGATCACCAGCGCGATCGTCACATGATCGGGACCGCCGACACCGTCGAGATGGTTCTGGATGTTGCCGAGCACGAAATTGACCTTCTCGGCGTCGGCGAGGTGATAGACGACCTTCAGCTTGTCCGACCTGGTGGTTTCAATCGCAGCCTTTTCAGTGGCAGCTTTGGCGCGCGAGGCGGCAAACGCCGCGCCCAGCGCCGAGACGGTGCTCCACAAGATGTTCCGGCGGTTCATGACGATCTCCCCCAAGCATGATCCGGAAAAGTGTGACGCGGTTTTCCGAAAAGATCATGCGCAAGCAATGACTTTGCCGGACGCATATCACTTGTGGCGGAGCACGGCGAGTTCCTTGCGGTCGTATGCAAGCGCAGCACACTCGCTGTTGTCAGTCCGCTCGAGGCGGAAAATCCCATCATCGCTGCCGGCGACCAGGGCCCGGTCGTCGGCTTCAGTCGCCTTGTTGTGCAGCCAGACCCTGATGCTTTCCAGCCGCACGATGGCAGATTTGTCGTCCTTCGACAGCGCAATACCGAGGCCGCCGCCCTCGCAATCGACGCCGCAGCCGAGGCGCACCTCGCTGCCGTCCTTGGTCAGCACGGTGTGGTGACAAGAGCCGCTAGAGTCGAAATCGCCGCTGCGGTGGCGGTATTGGAAGCCAATCCGGAAGGAGTTGTGCAGCTGCATGTCTGCTTCGTAGGTCTCCCCCGAGACCAGCAGCTTCATCGAAGCGACCTTCTGCTTCGGATGCCGCGCCAGATGCGCGGCATCGTAGCGGCGGACGAAGCAGGCATAGGCCTTGCTGCCGGGCGGTCCGGCATACATCCGCGCGTTGAAGGTCTCGGCCTCGGCCTTGCTCGCCTCGCGGATATCGTCGGCTTCCTCGGCCCGGGCGACGCCGATGAAAGCCACGAGGGCAAGCGGAAGGATGACGGCAAGCTTCATGATCACACCGGGCATTTTGGCCGTTGACGGGCCCGCACCGGGCGGGTGGGGGGCCTTTTGCCGGTTAGTCGCAAGCCGCACACCGTGCGTTCATCTGCACTTCCTCCGGCAGCCTCGCGCAAGGTTCCAGGCTTAACCCTTGCACAGGAGGGGGCGCGGAGTGACCCCAGGTTGTCGCAAATGGCTGGAGGCGGTGAAAAATGTCCGAAAGTCAGAACCTGCCCAATCTCGCGATCGGCTATTCCCGGGCCCGGCTGCTGATGCTCTTCGGCGGCAGCCTGCTGCTGACGCTGCTCTGCGCCGGGCTTGCGCATAGTTGGCAGCAAGGCCAGAACATCACCACGCCCCAGGTCGCCATCTGCTATGTCGGTGCGGTGTTTTTCGGCCTTGCCAGCTGCAGGATGCTCTGGAGGCTGATCACGGCCAGGCAGCCCGTGGTCTTCATCAGCCGTGTCGGCATTCGCGACACCAGGCTCGCCGGCGAGACCATCGCCTGGAGTGCCGTGCGGAAGGTGTTCCTCTGGGAGCAGCGCACGCAGAAATTCGTCGTGCTCAAGGTCGATCCCCTCATCGCCCAGCGATTCTCCGGAGGATTTGCCACGCAGGCCTTGGCGCTGCTGAACAAGGCGCTTGGCACTGACAGCGTGATCGTCAATGCGGGCGGCCTGACCATGGACACCGAAACATTGCTCGCGACTTGCAAGCAATATTGGGGTGCCGGACGCCCGGTCCAGGCGGACGAGGCCGCGCCGGCGCCCGAGGCTCAGCCCGAGCGGGTCGGTTGAGGCGACGCGTTCCTTGCGGCACGGGCAGTGCCGTAGGGTGGGCAAAGCGGAAGCGTGCCCACCAAAGTCGCTTACGGGGACAGCTCGTGGGCACGGCGCAAGCGCGCCTTTGTCCACCCTACGGATTCCTCACCGCAGGCTGGCGTTGATCTTGTCCAGCACTGCCGAGCCCGGACACAGCGTGTCCGCCTCCAGCGTGTTGAGCGGCGTCTCGACCGTGTTGAGATGCTCGTGCAGGTCCTCCGCGTCAGGATCGACGTAGAGCAGACCGGTGACGATCTGTCCCTTGGCGGCATGCCTCGCGAGGAAGGTCTGCGCGCCGAGCCGGTCGTGCGGGTCGTAGTCGGCGTCGATCTTGCGCAGCGCGATCTTGCTGCCGTCGTGCTGCTCGACCATTTGCACCGTTCCCGGCGCGTAATCGACGGCGATGGGATCGCGGCCGACCAGCACGTCGAGCCGGTTCACCGCGTCGTTGTGCTCGCGCACATAGTCGAAGCTCTTGGTCGAGCCGGCGTGGTTGTTGAAGGCGATGCAGGGGCTGATGACGTCGATGAAGGACGCGCCCTTGTGGCGGATCGCGGCGGCGATCAGCGGCACGAGCTGGGCCTTGTCGCCGGAGAACGAGCGCGCGACGAAGGTGGCGCCGAGTTGCAGCGCGATCGCGACGAGATCGATCGCGTTGTCGGTGTTGGTGACGCCCTTCTTGGACTTCGAGCCGCGGTCGGCGGTGGCCGAGAACTGGCCCTTGGTCAGGCCGTAGACGCCGTTGTTCTCGACGATATAGGTCATGTTGACGCCGCGCCGGATCGAGTGCGCGAACTGGCCGAAGCCGATCGAGGCGGAATCGCCGTCGCCGGAGACGCCGAGATAGATCAAATCGCGGTTGGCGAGGTTGGCGCCGGTCAGCACGCTGGGCATGCGGCCGTGCACCGAGTTGAAGCCGTGCGAATTGCCGAGGAAATAGTCGGGCGTCTTCGACGAGCAGCCGATGCCGGAGATCTTCGCGACCCGGTGCGGTTCGATCGAGAGCTCGTAGCAGGCCTCGATGATCGAGGCGGTGATCGAATCGTGGCCGCAGCCGGCGCACAGCGTCGAGATCTTGCCCTCGTAGTCGCGATGCGTGTAGCCGAGCTCGTTCTTCTTGAGGCCCGGATGATGGAATTTCGGCTTTGCAATGTAGGTCATGACACGGCCTTGCGGAGCGGGGTCACCTTGAGGTGATCCTGGTGGTCGCCAATGGCTTTTGCGATGAATCGGGCGGTGATCGGGGTGCCGTCATAGTGCACGATCGGCACGAGGCGCACAGGGTCGATGCCGTTCTCGTTGACGATGAGCTGACGGAGCTGGGCGTCGCGGTTCTGTTCGACCACGTAGACGAAATCGTGCTCGGCGAGGAAGCTCGCCACGCTCGAGTGGAACGGGAAGGCACGGATGCGCATCCGGTCGAGTTGGTGCCCGCGTGCTTCGAGCAGGCCGATCGCCTCGTCCATCGCAGGTGAAGTCGAGCCGAAATAGATCACGCCGTATTTGGTCGGCCGTTCCGCATTGGCTTGCAGCGGACGTGGCACCAGGTCCTGCGCCGTCTCGAACTTGCGCACGAGGCGTTGCATGTTGTCGGCATAGACCGAGCCTTCCTCGGAGTAGCGCGCATAGCGGTCACGCGAGGTGCCGCGGGTGAAGTACGAGCCCCTGGTCGGATGCGTGCCGGGATAGGTGCGATAGGGAATGCCGTCGCCGTCGACGTCGAGATAGCGGCCGAAGTCGCGACCTTCCTCCAGCATCTCCTCGGTCATCACCTTGCCGCGGTCATACTGTTTCGCGTCGTCCCACTTCAGCGGGCGGCAGAGGCGGTGGTTCATGCCGATGTCGAGATCGAGCATCAGGAAGATCGTGGTCTGGAGCCGCTCGGCAAGGTCGAACGCGGCGGCCGCGAACTCGAAGGCCTCGGCCGGATCTTCCGGGAACAGCAGGACATGCTTGGTGTCGCCATGCGAAGCGTAGGCGCAGGCGATGATGTCGCATTGCTGGGTGCGGGTCGGCATGCCCGTCGAGGGGCCGGCGCGCTGGATGTTCATGATCACGGCCGGGATCTCGGCAAAATAGGAAAGGCCGATGAACTCGGTCATCAGGGAGATGCCGGGGCCGGAGGTCGCGGTGAAGGCGCGGGCGCCGTTCCAGGACGCGCCAATGACGATGCCGATCGAAGCCAGTTCGTCCTCGCCCTGCACGATCGCGTATTTCGCCTTGCCGGTCTCAGGGTCGTGCCGGAACTTCTTGCAGTGGGCGGTGAAAGCCTCTGCCACCGACGAGGACGGCGTGATCGGATACCACGCGCACACCGTGGCGCCGCCATAGACGGCGCCGAGTGCGGCGGCGCTGTTGCCCTCGATGAAGATGCGGTCGCCGACCTTGTCGGATTTCTTCACCCGCAGCCCGATCGGGCATTTCAAATTCTGGAGCGCCCAGTCGCGGCCAAGGTGCAGCGCATGGACGTTGGAGGACAAGAGCTTCTCCTTGCCCTTGTACTGCTCGCCGATCAGCTGCTCGATCAGCTTCGGGTCCATGTCGAGCAGCGCACTGAGCGCGCCGAGATAGATGATGTTCTTGAACAGCTGGCGCTGGCGCGGATCGGTGTAGGTCGAGTTGGTGATCGCGGTGAGCGGCACGCCGATCACGGTGATGTCGTCGCGGAATTTGGTTGACGGCATCGGCTTGGTTGAATCGTAGAACAGATAGCCGCCCGGCTCGATGCCGGCGACGTCCTTGTCCCAGGTCTGCGGGTTCATCGCCACCATCATGTCGACGCCGCCGCGGGCGCCGAGATGGCCATCTTCGGTCACCCGCACCTCGTACCAGGTCGGCAGGCCCTGGATGTTGGAGGGGAAGATGTTGCGGGGAGAGACCGGAACGCCATGACGCAGGATCGCGCGCGCGAACATCTCGTTGGCGCTGGCCGAACCCGAGCCGTTGACGTTGGCGAAGCGGACGACGAAGTCGTTTACGCTGCTGAGCGGCTTTTTGTCGGACATGTCGAACCTGCGTGAGTCATCTCGATCAAATATTTCTGCATGTCCCAGGCACCGGTGGGACAACGCTCGGCGCATAGCCCGCAATGCAGGCAGACGTCCTCGTCCTTGACCATCACGCGCCCGGTCTTGAGATCAGACGAGACGTAAAGATCCTGGTCCGGATGCGGCGAGGGCGCCTTCAGGCGATGGCGCAGATCGTCTTCCTCACCGTTGTCAGTGAAGGTGATGCAATCCATCGGGCAGATATCGGCGCAGGCATCGCACTCGATGCAGAGCGAGGTCGAGAACACGGTCTGGACGTCGCAGTTCAGGCAGCGCTCGGCTTCGCCCAGCGCCAGCTTGACGTCGTAGCCAAGCTCGACCTCGGCGCGGATGTCCTTCAGCGCGATCACCTTGTCGCGATGCGGCACCTTGAAGCGCTTGTCGTTGGAGATGTCGTTGTCATAGCTCCATTCGTGGATGCCCATCTTCTGCGAGGAGACGTGCACCTCCGGCAACGGCCGCTCGGTGATGTCCTCGCCTGAGAGCATCTTGTGGATCGAGAGCGCTGCGTCGTGGCCGTGCGCGACCGCCCAGATGATGTTCTTCGGCCCGAACGCGGCGTCGCCGCCGAAAAACACTTTTGGATTGGTCGAGACGAAGGTCGCGGGATCGACCTTGGGCATGTGCCATTTGTCGAACTCGATGCCGCAATCCTGCTCGATCCAGGGGAAGGCGTTCTCCTGGCCGACCGCGACCAGCACGTCGTCGCAGGCGATCGTCTCGTCCGGTTCGCCCGAGGGCACCAGGTTGCGGCGGCCCTTGGCGTCGTATTCGGCCTTCACCTTCTGGAAGCTGACGCCGATCAGCTTGCCGGCGACGTGCTTGAAAGCGACCGGGACCATGTAATTGAGGATCGGAATGTCCTCATGGAGCGCGTCTTCCTTCTCCCAGGGCGAGGCCTTCATCTCCTCGAAGCCGGAGCGAACGACCACCTTGACGCTCTCGCCGCCGAGGCGGCGCGCGGTGCGGCAGCAGTCCATCGCGGTGTTGCCGCCGCCCAGCACGATCACGCGCTTGCCGATCTTGTCGACATGGCCGAACGACACGTTGGCCAGCCACTCGATGCCGATATGGATATTGGCGGCTGCTTCCTTGCGACCGGGAATGTCGAGTTCGCGGCCGCGCGGCGCGCCCGAGCCGACGAAGATCGCGTCGTATTTTTCCGCGAGCAGCGCCTTCATGCTGTCGATGCGGTGGCCGCCTTTGAAGTCGACGCCGAGACCCAGGATGTAGCCGGTCTCCTCGTCGATGACCGAATTGGGCAGGCGAAATTTCGGGATCTGCGAGCGCATCATGCCGCCGGCTTCGGGATCTCCGTCGAACACGGTGCAGTGATAGCCGAGCGGCGCGAGATCGCGCGCCACCGTCAGCGACGCGGGACCACCGCCGACGAACGCAACGCGCTTGCCGTTCTTCGGCGCGGGACGCGGCAGGCGCTGCTTGATGTCGTCCTTGAAGTCAGCGGCAACGCGCTTCAGGCGGCAGATCGCTACCGGCGTTTCCTCGACGCGTCCGCGGCGGCACGCGGGCTCGCATGGACGATCGCAGGTGCGTCCCAGAATTCCGGGAAACACGTTCGATTTCCAGTTGATCATGTAGGCGTCGCTGTAGCGGCCTTGTGCGATCAGTCGGATGTATTCGGGAACCGGGGTGTGTGCAGGACAGGCCCACTGGCAATCGACCACTTTGTGAAAGTAGTCGGGGGCCGCGATATCGGTCGGTTTCATTCCTACCCTGTCCGCGCAGGCCCAAAGACCCCGCGGCCTTTTCTTGAGCTTGCCGAACGCTAACGCGCGTCGATCTGGTTTATGAATGACGTCATTGGGTTAGCTTATTAGAACCGTTCCGAAGTACAACGGCAAATTTTCGCGCTTCCCCGCTTTCATGGGAGCTGCGCGCGTACAGCATTAGGGCCGCGCGCAAGCTGCGTGCGATGCAATATGTTGCGCTGCGGGTAGCTGCTTTAGCTGGGCGCGATATCGCTCTTCGCGAGGTCCCACATCAGCGAATAAGTGCCGACGGAGATGGGCAGCGGGAAGGGCGATGCAGCGGGACCGGTGAAGCGTTCGGCGATGACAGCGGAGACCGCGCCGACATGCGTGCCGTCGATCAGCACGAACCAGTCGCGCGCGCCCTCGTTGCGCACCGCCGGAATATCCGCCGTTGCGCCCGACAATTCCGCCTCGCTTTCGAGCAGATGCATCGAGATGATGCCTTCGCGGTCCTGCGGTGCCAGCTTTTCTTGCAGTGCATCACGCCATGCGCTCGCGTTGTCCGGCGTCGGCCGCAGCCGCACGAGGCCGAGCGCCGCGCCGCGGCCGGTGCCCTTGCTGATGGTGATGCGCGCGACCACGCGCAGCATGTCCTTGAAATGCGCCATGCTCCGCCGCGACCATTCGGTCTGGTTGGCGAGCCGCGTCCGGTAGGCGGGGCTGTCGAGCACATCGAGCGTTTCGGTCGAGTACAGCGAGAGATATTTGGGATTGGCGGCATGCGCGACATAGCGCCGCGCCTCCAGGAATCCCTCGATCGCGACGCGCTCTTCCAGATGTTCGCGATCGTACCAGCGGTTGAAATCGGCTTCCTCTGGAGCATCGATATTCATCGACGTCAGCAGCATGCCTTGCCCGGCGAGCGGCATTTTCTTGTTGTCCTTCCCATGCTGACCCGCATGGTGAGCATCCGGACGATGCTACGTATCGCCGGGTGAACCATGAAGGCCCCGCTGCAGCATCTCGGCCCTTCATCCTTCGAGACGCACTCCTTTGGAGTGCTCCTCAGGATGAGGAGGCAGATGCTAGCGCGCGACTTTCGATGCAAGGTCCGCGATCGACTTCATGACCGCGTCCCGCACGCCGGTATCATAGAGCGAATGTCCGGCTTCTTCCACGATCCGAATCTCGGAACCGGGCCAAACCTTCGCTAGCCGCTCGGATGTCTCAGGAGGGCACAACAGATCGTAGCGGCCCTGCACGATGATGCCGGGAATGCCTTCGAGCCGGCCTGCGTTTCGCAACAACTGGTCTTCGCTCATGAAGGAATTGTTGACGAAATAATGCGCTTCCATGAACGGCGTCGCAGGCAGCGTGCGCCAGACGTTCAGCGAGGCAAGATCCAGCCGCGTCTTTGCCGCCTTGTGCTCCGACAAGGCGCGCTCGGTGTCGTGCCAGGCGCGCGCGGCGGGTCCGTGCACGGCCGGATCGGCATCGAGGATGCGGCGCCAATAGGCGTCGATTGGATGCGCGCGCTCCTCCAGGGGCAGCACGCTCAGAAAATCCTCGTAGAGCGCGGGATAGAACTGTGACAGGCGCGACGTGAAGGCCGTCTCCACTTCGGCCCGCGTTCCCAGGAAGGTCGCGCGCAGCGCAATGCCGGAGACGCGCTCGGGATGCGCCTGCGCATACGCCAGCGCCAGCGTCGCGCCCCAGGAGCCACCCACCACCATCCAGCGCTCGAAGCCAAAATTCTCGCGGATCTTCTCCATGTCCGCGATCAGATGCGCCGTCGTGTTGTGCTCGCGCGATCCCTTCGGGCGGCTGCGGCCGCAGCCGCGCTGGTCGAACAGCACGGCGCAGAAGCGCTCGGGATCGAACAGCTTGCGATGGTCGGGCTGGCAACCGCTGCCGGGTCCGCCGTGCAGATAGATCGCGGGGATGCCGTCGGCACGGCCGACGCTCTCGACATAGAGCTCATGGCCGTCGCCGACATCGAGCATGTCGGAGGTCAGCGGGGCGAAAGGATCGGCACGTTTTACGGATGTGCCTGCGTCGGCGTCAGGCGCCATTCTCGGATTCCAGAGTGCCGCCGGCGAAGTTGCGATAGAGGAAGCGGTTCGTCTCGCCCTCGGCCTCGCGTTCGGCCTGCTTGAAGATGGTTTCGTGCAGCGGCGACAGCGCGCAGGCCGGATCGGTGTTGGCGGCGTCACCCGTCAGCGCAAAGGCCTGGCAGCGGCAGCCGCCGAAATCGATCTCGCGGAATTCGCAGGTCTTGCACGGCTCCTTCATCCAGCCGGTGCCGCGATAGCGGTTGAAGGCGTCCGAGTTCTGCCAGATCCAGGCGATCGAATGGTTGGAGCGCACGGATTCGAAGTCGAGCCCGGTGATGCTTTCGGCGGCGTGGCAGGGCAGCACCTTGCCGGCGGGCGAGATGTTGAAGAACTGCCGGCCCCAGCCGCCCATGCACTTCTTCGGCCGCAGCGCGTAGTAATCGGGAACCACGTAGTCGATCGCGAGCGTGCCCTTGAGGCGCTCGCGCGCCTCCTCGACGATGCGCGTGCACTCATCTAACTGCGCGACCGTCGGCATCAGCGCGGCGCGGTTCTTCAGCGCCCAGCCGTAGTATTGCACATTGGCGACCTCGAGCCGGTCGGCGTCGAGATCGATCGACATCTGGATGATGTCGGGGAGCTGGTGCAGATTCTGGCGATGCATCACCGCGTTCACGGTCAGCGGCAGGTCGAGCTCGCGCGTCCACTTTGCGACCTCGAGCTTCTTGCGGTGACCGTTCTTGTAGCCGGCGACGCGATCGGCGAGGCCCTCTTCGACGCCCTGGAAAGAGATCTGCACGTGGCAGAGGCCAGCGTCCGCAAGCTCGCTGAGCCGCTCGCGCGTCAGCAGCACGGCCGAGGTGATCAGATTGGTGTAGAGGCCGACGTCGCTGGCATGGTTGACCAGCTCGACGAGGTCCTTGCGCGCCGTCGGCTCGCCGCCGGAGAAATGGACCTGGAGCACGCCGATCTCGGCGAGCTCGCTCAACACCTTCTTCCACTCCTCGGTGGTCAGCTCCTTGCCCGAGCGGTCGAGCTCGACCGGGTTGGAGCAATAGGGGCATTGCAGCGGGCACCGATGCGTGATCTCGAGTAGCACCGCGAGCGGAATACCAAACGTCTCCGCCGTCGAGCGCTGCTTCTCCAGCACCGCGAGGCTATCGCTGGCGTCGGGCGGGATGACCGGGTTGCCGAGCACATCGCTCATGACGTCTTCTCCCGGGCCTCCGTGAGGAAGCCCTTGTCGGCGAGATCCTGCAGCATGACGATGACGTCGGCCAGGATCGCCTCGCGGGGCGCTGCGTATTTCGCGGCCAGCTGATCGGACACGTCGCCGACGCTGCGTTCACCATTGCAGAGCTGCAGGACCTCGACCGCGATCTCGTCCGGCGCCAGCACCCGTTCCGGCGCCAGGATCACCCAGACCTTGCGCGTCTCGTCGTATTTCAGCTTGGCATGCCGCGGTAGCACGGGGCGGCTTGCCTCGCTGACGCTGATATGACGCGGCCCGGCCATCGCTACGATCCTCAGCTCGATTTGGGCACGAAGGCGCCCGGCGGAATGTTGCCCTCGACATAGGCGTGCTGGAGCGCATCGAGCTGCACCCACAGCACGTTGGTCTTGAAGATCAGCGCGTTGCACACCTGGGCGCGTTGCTCCGGCGTCGTTGCATGCGCCTTGACATAGTCGAGCGCGAATCCGGCATCGCGCGGCGCCTGCGCAAGGCGGCGCTTGAAGTAGCTCATGATATCAGGATTGACGAAGTCGTAATGCTCCAGCATGCCGGAGATGCGCTCTTCGTGCAGGTTCGGCGCGAACAGCTCGGTGAGCGAGGAAGCGATCGCCTCCAGCGGGCTCTTCTCGCGGCAGTAGTGGACGTAAGCCTCCACCGCGAAGCGCGTCGCCGGCAGGATGCCTTCGGTCGATTCCACATAGGCCGTGTCGAGGCCGAGACCCTCGGTCAGCTTCAGCCAGCGCTCGATGCCGCCCTCGCTGCCGACGTCGCCGTCATGGTCCTCGATGCGGTGACGCCATTCCAGCCGCGTGGCGCGGTCGCGGAAGCGCGAGATCACCACAGCGTCCTTGATCGGGATCGTGCTCTGGTAATAGTAGCGGTTCAGCGCCCAGGCCTGCACCTGACCCTTGTTGAGCTTGCCGCCGTGCAGCAGCTTATGGAACGGATGCAGGCTGTGATAGCGCGTCGCCCCGATATGGCGCAGCGTCGCCTCCAGCTCATCGGCGCTGGTGAGCTTCAAGTCCTTGCCGATCGAGAGCGCAGTCATTCCAGTCAGTGACGCGGCATTCACAGCACGATCTCCGTTCCGTCGGCGGGTATCTGCCAGCCCGCCTGTTCGGCAGTCTTGCGCTCGATTGAGCCGGGCAGCAGTGCCGGATTCGAGTTATTGATATGCAGAAATATCTTCCTGTCGATATCGAGGTCGGCGAGCCGCGCGATCGCGCCGTCGTCGCCGGACATCGCGACATGGCCCATGCTCTTGCCGGTCTTGTGGCCGAGCCCGGCCCTGATCATCTCGTCGTCCTGCCAGACCGTGCCGTCGAAGAACACCAGGGCGGCGCCGTCGATCTCGGCCTTCAGCGCGTCGGTGACCTCGGCGCAGGCGGCGATGAAGTAGAAGCACTTGCCGGTGGACTTGTCGGTGATCTTCAGACCGAGCGTATCGCCGTCGCCGGTCTCGCCGCCCGGATGCGCCTTGCCTTCCAGATACCAGGCCGACTTGCCGGGCACCGCGAAGGGCAGCACCTCGAGTCCCGAGCGCGTGCCGTCGACGAGCCGTGGCTCGAACGGCTCGCTGATTCCGATCGGCTGGCGCCGCACGTTCTTCTCGTTCAGCACGTTGAAGATGCTGTTGCTCTTCAGGATCGCCAGCACCTTCTCATGCGCATAGACCGTGAAAGGCGAGCCCTCGCGCATCGAGAGCAGCCCGGCCACCGCATCCACTTCGCTGTTGGTCAGGATCACGCCTGCGACAGGCGTATGGCGCAGCGCGCCGGCCCTGGGATGCAGTTGCGGCGTGGCATTCAATTGCTGACGAAGATCGGGGGACGCGTTGATCAGGAACCAATGCTCACCGTCGCCGCTGAAAGCGACCGAGGCCTGGGTTCTCTGAAGCTCCTGGCCGTTTTCACGGGCCGCCCGGCAGCCCTCACACCCGCAGTTCCATTGCGGGACTCCGCCGCCGGCCCCGGCGCCCAGGACGACGACGCGAAGCATTAGACGTCTCCTGGAGGGAACGTCGCGAGGTGGATCTCAGGCCGACACAGCTGCCGACAAGTTTCGTATCTTCCGGAAACCGATCGTGACCGAAAGATCCACCTGCGCAGAACGCAAACTCACCAACCGCTTACTTGCGGGTGGCGCTCACATACATGTTGATTTCCATGCCACAGGGCACTTCGACGATCTTCGGGGCTTTCCAGGCCATTTCGGCTCTCCATATTGCGACTTCGGACATATCGCCCACGGTTAAATTACTGCGGGCGGAAAAGTTCGCTAGTGAAATCTTCCCGAGAAAGCCATGTTGCGCCGCGAAAATGAGGTGGAACATCGGTTACTGTGATGCTGCCTTGCGCTCGGCGCATTCGGTCGCGAACCCTGTCCTGATAAAGCAGTTGTGAGTGCAGTGCAGCCGTCAATCCGGTACAGGCGACCCAAGTGGACCTTCGTGATGCCCAGATACTTCTTCAACACCCGCATCGGCGACGAACTGATCGTGGATCCTGACGGAGAGGACCTGCGCAACCCCGATCGCGCCTGGGAGGTCGCCCGCCAGATGATCCTCGAAGTGGTGAAATCGGAGGGCGCCCAACCGGCGCTGCTCGAGGCCGTCATCGAGGTGACCGACGTCGAGGGCGAGATCGTGCTGGAGTTTCCCTTCAGCGAGGCGCTGCTGGACATGCCGGACCAGTCGGCGACGCGGCACTAACCCGCTCTTCCTCCCTGCGAAATCCGCATGGCTTTGCCGCGTTCCCGGCGCTAAAAGACGCCGGTCATACGGAGCAAGCCATGCAAGATCTCTGGCGCCTGTCGGCCGCCGACCTCGCCACCCTCGTCAAATCCAGGAAGGTTTCCGCCCGGGAGGCCGCCAAGGCCGGTCTCGCCCGGCTGGATGCGGTCAATCCCGCGCTCAACGCCGTGATCGACCACCGGCCGGAGGACGTGCTCAAGCAGGCCGACGCCGTCGATGTCGCCATTGGCCGGGGGGAGGACCCCGGCGTGCTCGCCGGCGTGCCCGTCACCATCAAGGCCAATGTCGACCAGGAGGGCTTTGCCACCACCAACGGCCTGAAGCTCCAGCGCGACCTGATCGCGCGCGAGGACAATCCGGTGGTCGCCAATTTCCGTAAGGCCGGCGCCATTCTCCTTGGGCGCACCAATTGCCCGGCCTTCTCCTATCGCTGGTTCACCACCAACCTGGTCCATGGCGACACCAAGAACCCCCGCGACGCCTCGCTGACCCCCGGCGGCTCGTCCGGCGGCGCCGGCTCGGCGGTCGCGGCCGGCATCGGCCATATCGCCCACGGCACCGACATCGCGGGCTCGATCCGCTATCCCGCCTATGCCTGCGGCGTGCACGGCCTGCGCCCGACTTTGGGCCGAATCCCCGCCTTCAACCCGGCGCTGCCCGAGCGCCCGATCGGGCCGCAGATCATGGCGGTGTCGGGTCCGCTCGCGCGTACCGTCAACGATCTCAGGATCTCGCTCGAAGCGATGGCGGCCCGCGACATCCGCGACCCCTGGTTCGTGCCGGCGCCGCTGGAAGGCCCGGCGCGCGAGAAGCGCGCCGCGCTCTGCCTCAACCCGGACGGTCTCGCGACCACGCCGGAAGTGAAGGCCGCGGTGATCGACGCCGGCAAGCGGCTCGAGCGCGCGGGCTGGACCGTCGAGACGATCGAGAATACGCCTCCGATGCGCGAGGCGGTCGAGTGGCAACGAAAACTCTGGCTCGGTGATGCCTATGAGGCGCAGCTGGAAATGGCCGAGCGAGAGGGCGATCCCGGTGCGCTGGCCTGCCTGCGCGGCAACCGCGCCAAGGTCACGCCGATGGACCAGGCGAATTACGCGCAGGCGCTGACCCGCCGCGCCACGCTGACGCGCGACTGGATGCTGTTCTTTGAAAAATATGCCGTGGTGCTGACGCCGGTCTCCGGCGAGCTGCCGTTCCCGGATCATCTCGACCGCAAGGACGCGGCATCCTTTGAACGCGTCTGGGAGGCGCAGATGCCGCAGATCGCAACGCCCTTCATGGGGCTTCCGGGCCTCGTGGTCTCCACCGGCCTTGTCGGCAAGGCCCCCGTTGGCGTGCACATCGTGTCCGGCCGCTACCGCGAGGACCTCTGCCTGCTCGCAGGCGAAGCGATCGAGGCTGGCGGCGTGCCGCCGTCGCCGATCGATCCCGTGGGTTAGCGATGTCTGCGATCTACGACTTCAAGGCCAACTCGCTTCTCGGCGACGAAGTGCCGATGCGCCGTTTCGAAGGGCAGGTGCTGTTGATCGTCAACACCGCGAGCAAATGCGGCTTCACGCCGCAATATCGCGGCCTCGAGGATCTCTATCGCGATCTCTCCCCGCGCGGCTTCTCGGTGCTGGGCTTTCCCTGCAACCAGTTCGGCGCGCAGGAGCCGGGGCAGGCGAGCGAGATCCAGGCGTTCTGCTCGACCAATTACGACGTCACCTTTCCCCTGTTCGAGAAGATCGACGTCAACGGAAGCAACGCACATCCTCTGTACGAGTACCTGAAACGCCAGCAATCCGGCCTGCTGGGCGCCTCCATCAAGTGGAATTTCACAAAGTTCCTGGTGGACCGTGCCGGCAAGGTGATCGCGCGCTACGCGCCGACCGCCCGGCCCGAAGGATTGCGGCAGCAAATCGAGACCCTGTTATGAGCGAGACAATCATGAGCGACGAATTTCCCGACCGCCTGTCGGTCGACCCGAACAGCCCCTATTACAACGCGGACATCCTGGCGCGCGACGTCGGCATCCGCTTCAAGGGCGTCGAGAAGACCAATGTCGAGGAGTACTGCATCAGCGAAGGCTGGGTCCGCGTCACCGCCGGCAACGCCAAGGACCGCTACGGCAACCCGCTGACCATCAAGGTGCATGGCCCCGTGGAGCCGTATTTCCGGGATAAGAAGTGACGGCGAAGCCGTCATTCCGGGGCTCGCGAAGCGAGAACCCGGAATCTCGAGATTCCGGGTTCGATGCTGCGCATCGCCCCGGAATGACGCATTAAAAAAGTAAGGCCACACCCCATGTCCGTCCGCATCGTCGACGTCCGCGAGATCACCAAGCCGATCTCATCGCCGATCCGCAACGCCTATATCGACTTCACCAAGATGACGACGAGCCTGGTCGCCGTCGTCACTGACGTCGTGCGCGACGGCAAGCGCGTCGTCGGCTACGGCTTCAATTCCAACGGCCGCTACGGGCAGGGCGGCCTGATCCGCGAGCGTTTTGCCTCGCGCATCCTTGAGGCCGATCCGAAGTCGCTGCTCGATGCAGCCGGCGACAATCTCGACCCCGACAAGGTCTGGGCCGCGATGATGACCAACGAGAAGCCGGGCGGCCATGGCGAGCGCTCGGTCGCGGTCGGCACCATCGACATGGCGGTGTGGGATGCGGTGGCGAAGATCGCGGGCAAGCCGCTGTTTCGCCTGCTCGCCGAGCGGCATGGCCTCACAGCCAATCCGCGCGTCTTCGTCTACGCCGCCGGCGGCTATTACTATCCCGGCAAGGATCTTTCGATGCTGCGCGGCGAGATGCGCGGCTATCTCGACCGCGGCTACAACGTCGTGAAGATGAAGATCGGCGGCGCGGGAATCGAGGAGGATCGCACGCGCATCGAGGCGGTGCTCAAGGAGATCGGCAAGGACGCGCAGCTCGCCGTCGATGCCAACGGCCGCTTCAACCTGGAGACCGGCATCGCCTACGCCAAGATGCTGCGCGACTATCCGCTGTTCTGGTACGAGGAGGTCGGCGATCCCCTCGACTACGCGCTGCAGGCCGCGCTTGCCGAATTCTATCCCGGCCCGATGGCGACGGGCGAGAATCTCTTCAGCCACCAGGACGCCCGGAATCTGATCCGCTACGGCGGCATGCGGCCCGATCGCGACTGGCTGCAATTCGACTGCGCGCTGTCCTATGGCCTGTGCGAATACCAGCGCACGCTGGAGGTGCTGAAGACCTACGGCTGGTCGCCCAGCCGCTGCATCCCCCACGGCGGCCACCAGATGTCGCTCAACATCGCCGCCGGCCTCGGCCTGGGCGGCAATGAGAGCTACCCCGACCTGTTCCAGCCCTATGGCGGCTTCCCCGACGGCGTCCGCGTGGAGAACGGCCACATCACCATGCCCGAGCTGTCAGGCATCGGCTTCGAGGGCAAATCGGACCTCTACAAGGAAATGAAGGCGCTGGCGGAGTAGGGGCGGCGCTGGGAGTGCGACGGCCGCGCCACTTGCTCCGTTGTCGTCCCCGCGAACGCGGGGACCCATAACCACAGGGAGAGGTGACGGCGCGAGCTGGTCACTCCGAGTCTTCGCCAAACCCACGCCTGTGGTTATGGGTCCCGGATCTGCGCTTCGCTTGTCCGGGACGACAGTTGAGTACGCATCGCGGCCCCCCGTGACAGCACCATCGGCTGCCGCACGCCATACATCAGCGTGCGCCACAGCCATTCGAGCGGACCGTATCGGAAGTGGCGCAGCCACCATGCGCTAAACAGCACCTGTCCGGTGTAGACGGCGATGCCGATGGCGAGGGCCGGGGTGATGCCAAGCCGCCCAAACAGGCCAAGGCCGTAGCCGTAAAAGATCCAGCCGAAGATGAGGGATTGCGCGACGTAGTTCGTGAAGGCCATCCGTCCCAGCGGCGCGGCCCAGCCGAGCAGCCTCTTGCCGCGCTCGAAACGGGCGATGCCGAGGATGGCGGCACCATAGCCCATGGCCAGCAGGATGGTGCCGAGCGGCTCGATGCCACGATAAAGCAAGGTCGCGCCGAGGCCGATCGCGGGGAGCGCGATGACGAGCAGTCCGCTGGTATTTTGCACAATGCCGCTACGCCAGGCCAGCGCGCCGACAAGAAACAGCCCGATCGTGCGCAGGAAGATGAATGCGTGCAGGGAGGCGATGAGGGGAATTTCGCGCAGGCGAAACGCCAACACATCGACGAAGCCGCCAGTCGCATAGATGCGATTGGCATCCATGACGTCCTGCCAGATCGCGGCCCTGCTCGGAAACAATCCAGCCGGCGGAAAGGCCTGCATCGCCAGGTACAGCGCCAGAAACACCAGCGCGGCGAGAGCGAGCAGCCAGCGCGGGCCAAACAGGAGCGGCAGCACGATGAACCCCGCTAGCGCATATTCGGTGAGGATGTCGCCGTTCCAGATCAGACACAGGTGAATGACACCGAACACCAGCAGCACGGCGAGCCGGCGCACGAGCAGCGCGGCGCGGCGCTCGCTGGTCGCGAGCCGGTCGAATTGAATGGCAAGACCTGCGCCGAACAGCAACGAAAACAGCGCAAACGCTTTGAGCTCGACGGCCTGTGTCAGGATCGTTTCGATGACACGATCGACCGGCGATGCGTGCGTCTTGGGACCAAGAAACTGTTCGAAGATCGAAACGCGAAATTCCATGACGAGATTGATGGCCATGACGCCGAGCAGGGCGATGCCGCGCAGAATGTCGATGGCATCGATCCGCTCCGCGGAGGGCGTCGGCCCGGGGACTGCGGCGTTATTGGACGTCACGGTAGAATTCACGCCCGCTGCAGCAACGGCCGCAGCGTACGAATATCCGTCACCGCCTCGATCTCATAGACCGACTTAATCAACTGCTCCGACTTCTCCCGCCCGACCACCGGCGCGATCAGGTCGCGCGCCTTGTCGATGACCTCTTCGCGCGTCATCGGGTTGCGCGGGGTGCCGCGCACGGCGGTGATGCGCTCGGAGAGGCGGCTGCCGTCGGTAAGCTCGATCTCGACGATGGCGACGCGCACCGGCAGCAGTTTGGCGAGCTCCTCGTCGCGCACCAAATTCACCTTGGCGCGCTCCTTCAAGACCGCCGCGTCCCGCATGCGTGGCTTGTCATGCGCGGCGTGAAAAGACGCGGTCTTGTCGAGCAGCATCACGGCGACCATGTGCTGGAGGCAGATGTCGGGGATGTCGCGGTTGTCCACGACCTCGGCGACCGATGGCGCAAGACGCACCGTCACCTGCTTGACTTGCTCCGCCTCGAAGGCCCGCTTGCTGCGGATCGTATAGATCGCGTCGAGCGGTCCCTGGATCGGCGATCCCACCGTCCATTTCTTGATGTCGGTGCCCGCGATTTCGTAGCGCTCGCCGAGCTTGTCCACGAGTTTTGCGGTCGCCGCCTTGGGCGAATACGCCAGGAAGTAATTGTCCGGCCCCGAGAAGACGTCGTCGACGCCGTTCCAGTCCGAGCGCACCAGGAGCGCCGAGGTGACGCCGTTGCGGGCCGGCATGCCGGCGAACACAAATCCCTTCTCGATGTGGTCGACGTCGCGCCGCCACACGATGAAGCCGGAGGATTGCTGTGCGGCATAGTCGAGCACCCAGCGCATCCGGCGCGCGTCGAAGCCGGCGACGCAGGCGGCTGCCGCGGAGGCGCAGAACGTGCCGGAAATGCTGTGCGTGCTCAGCACGCTCTCATAGCTGAAATCGGCGCCGCCCATCGCCATCACCACACGCGTGCCGACGTCGTAGCCGAGCGTCACCGCGCGCAGGAGATGCGCGCCGTCGATGCCGAGGTGCTCGCCAAGCGCAAGTGCGGCAGGAACGGTCGAGGATCCCGGATGCGACCGCGACGGGCTGTGGGAATCGTCGGTTTCGTCGGCATGCGCCATGACGCCGTTGGCAAGTGCGGCCTCGACCGGCGATGCCGTGAGCGTCGTACCGGCGACGGTGCCCGTTCCCTGCGTGGCATTGGCGCGGATGTAGCGCTGCGCGGCCTGACCGGGCGGCAGCTCAGACCCCGATATCATCGAGGCCAGCGTGTCGAGGATGTGGTGCTTTGCGTGTTCGGCGATCTCGGGCGGAAGTGCGCGGGCCTTGGCGGCACTCATGTAATCGCACAGCGCCGTCATCTCGGGCCCTGAAGGAGGGCCCTCCGCGAAACTGCGTGCAGGCGTGAGGGCGAGGCTGGTTGCCGCCGCGGCGGTCAGGCCGAGAAAGTGGCGTCGTTTCATGGTGTCCCGTCTTTGGTGCAGGAACTGATGAAACGGATAGCGCCTGGGATGGGCGGGTGTCCAGTGGCCGTCTTTCAGCAGCTTGTTTGTGGTGCGACGCGATGGCCACGCCAACAACGGTGTCGTCCCCGCGAAGGCGGGGACCCATAACCCCAGGAAGGAGTCGTGATGCGACGAGGCAACTCCGAGTCCCCGTAACCACGTCTTCCTGTGGTTATGGGTCCCGGATCTGCGCTCCGCTTCGCTGCGCTTGTCCGGGACGACAGCCGAGGTTGTCGCTACGACAACCGCATGTCCAGTAACCGTCGTCCTTCGCCCTTCAACAGCTTCTTCACTGCGCTCGAGGCCACGACCTCGCCATCATTGGCGTAGGCTTCGTGGTTCTTCTCGATGTCGTCGAAGCGGTAGAGGTAGTTGACCATGACGCCGGCGGACTCGCGCACGCCCTTCGGCGAGAGATCCCCTAACCAGTTGATGCGCTCGAGCCGGGCGCCGTTGCCGAGATGGAAGCGGGCGACGGAATCGATCAGCTTGCCCTTCGGCGTGCGGGCCTTGAGGAAATAGTAGGCCGCGAGCGGGTCGATCACGCTGCGCAGCAGCGTGGTCGTCTCGGGGTTCTCGAACCATTTGGGATCGTCGAGGCGCTTGAGGATCTCGCGGTCCTCATCGGACAGCGGCAGGTCCTTGTCCTGCTTGACCCACTGCATGAAGCCCGGCACCGGCGACAGCGTCACGAAGGTGTCGAGCTTCGGCGTCTCGCGGCGCAGCTCTTCGACCACCTGCTTGATCAGGAAGCTGCCGAAGGAGATGCCGCCAAGGCCGCGCTGGGTGTTGGAGATCGAGTAGAACACCGCGGTGCGCGCGCGTTCGATCGGCAGATGCTGGCGGTCGACCGCGAGCAGCGGTGCAATCGCGCCGGGGATCGTCTCGGTCAGTGCCACCTCGACGAAGATCAGCGGCTCGTCCACCATGGCGGGATGGAAAAAGGCGTAGCAGCGTCGGTCGACCGGATCGATGCGGCGGCGCAGATCGTCCCAATCGCTGATCTCGTGCACGGCTTCGTAACGGATGATCTTTTCGAGGATGTTGGCCGGGGTCGACCAGTCAATCCGGCGCAGCACGAGAAACCCCCTGTTGAACCACGAAGAGAGAAGATGCGAGACGTCGCGATCGAGCGCGGCGAGATCGGTGTGACCGTTCATCATGCCGAGCAGATCGGCGCGCATGCTGACGAGATCGCCGGTGCCGCCCGGCGCGCGGTTGAGGCGGCGGATCAGCTCCTGCCGGCGCGGCTCGGAGGCGAAGTGCAGGGAGCTCGCGTCCTCGTCGCTGGGCTTGGCGCGCCATTTCTCGATCGCCCTGGACAGGCGTTCCCGGTCGGGACCGAAATCGCGCACCAGTGCTTCGAAGAAAGCGCGGCGTCCCGTCGCATCCAGCTCCTGGTAGATGTCGAGCACCTCACGCGCCATGGCGGTGCCCGAAGCTTCGCCCCGGCCCGACAACAAGGCGCCGCAGAGCTCGATCAGCCCGTCGGCATCCTGCTTGGTGTCGGCCGAATTCCCGCGTCGAAGCAGCGTGCGGCCGCGTTCGGAGATGGTGGCGAGCAGGTCGGAGAAGTAGGCGTTGGCCATCGGAGCTTTTCGATTTCGGTTTGTGCGCTGCGGAAGCTTACACGGGATTTAGGTGAAAGCCGATCACAATCAAGCAGGGGAATGCGGCATCTTTAGTTGGGCCGTGCATTGCAAGAATGCCGTCATGCCGTTGAATGCGGACAATGTCACCGAGGGCACCGCTGCCGTAGGGTGGGCAAAGGCGCACTTGCGCCGTGCCCACCATCTCTCTCGACGACAGCGAAAGAGGTGGGCACGCTTCCGCCTTCGCTCTTCGAGCTACGGCGGACAAGTCGCTTTGCCCACCCTACGATTTCTTGCGGCTTGGCGGCGACCTCACCCCTTCCCCGCAAACTCCGTCGGCGTCCGGCCCGTCACCTGCCGGAACGCGGCCGAGAACGCCGACACGCTGGCATAGCCGAGCTGGGTCGCGAGCTGCTTCATCGACACATTGGTGTCCGTCGACAACCGCCGGATCGCTGCCGCGATCCGCGCGCGCTGGCACCAGCTCTTGAAGCTCAGCTGCGTCTCCGTTGAGAACAGCCGCGACAGCGTGCGCGCGGAGGTTCCGACCTCGCGCGCCAGCGTGTCGATGTCGTGCAGGCCGGTGGGGTCGTCGAGCACGATCATCGCGGCGCGGCGGCAGCGCGGCTCGTGCGGCAGCGGCACGAAGGTCGCGGAATCCTCGGCCTGGTGCAATTCCAGCATCACCAGACGGACCAGCAGCTCGGTGCGCTCTTCCGTATTGCGCGCGTCGAACAGCGCGAGGATCGCCTGATTGAGCAGTGGCGATACCCGCACCACGAATTCCCTGGTCAGGCCCTCATAGCGCTTTTGGCGCTTGAGCCAGGACAGGTCGAAATACAGCGTGCGCATCTCGATGTCGGCGAGCAGGTCGAGGGCGTGCTCGAGCCCGGCGGGCACCCAGACCGCACGGTCCGGCGGCACCAGCCAGCGTCCCCCGGGCGTCGTCACCTGCATGGTGCCCTTGGCCGCATAGATCAGCTGCGCCTCGCGGTGCATGTGCGGATCGATCCGCATGCCCTTGGGATAGTCGCGGGCGACCAGGTGCACGCCCGCGGGCGAGCGATGATTGCTCCGGACCTCCCGCAGGATTGGCGTTTCCAAGACAGTCATTGGCGGCATCCCGTCATGGCCAAGACATATAACCCATTTCGGAGCAGGAGAGGATTCGGAATGAACAGTCCCAGCCGGGTGATCAGTTTCGTCAACGCAGGCCATTTCATCGACCATTATTCGATGCTGATCTTCGCCGCCGCGGTGATCATCATGGGGCCCGCGCTCGGCATGGCCTATTCGGAGCTCCTGCCCTATGCGACCCCGGGCTTCGTCGCGTTCGGCGCGGGCTCGCTGCTCACCGGCTGGCTCGGGGACCGCTGGAGCCGCCGCCACATGATGCTGATCTTCTTCGTCGGCATTGGCCTCTCCATGATCTCGGTCGGCTTCGTGCAGACCCCGGCGCAGCTCGGTGCCGCGCTGCTGGCCATCGGCATCTTTGCCTCGATCTACCATCCCGTCGGCACCGCGATGATCGTGTCCTATGCCGACAGGCTGGGCCGCGAGATGGGCATCAACGGCGTCTGGGGCAAT
This sequence comes from Bradyrhizobium sp. CCGB01, assembly GCF_024199795.1. NCBI lineage: Bacteria > Pseudomonadati > Pseudomonadota > Alphaproteobacteria > Hyphomicrobiales > Nitrobacteraceae > Bradyrhizobium > Bradyrhizobium sp. CCGB01. The sequence continues at coordinate 7,669,567 of NZ_JANADK010000001.1, read as the reverse complement.
CTCGGTGTCGCCTCGTCCGCGCTGGTCACCGGCGTCATCGGCCAGTATTTTGGATGGCGCTTTGCCTTCATCATTCCGGGCATCGTGACGATCCTGATCGGCATCGCCTTCGCGATGATGGTCGTGCACGAGGACCGCAAGGGCTCGAAGCAGGCGGCCGCCCAGGCGCGTGTCGCCAAGCAGGACATGTGGCGGGTGATCCTGTCGCTGCTGATCGTCGTGATCGCGATCTCGACCACGTTCAACGCCGTCACCGTGGCGCTGCCAAAGCTGTTCGCGGAACGGCTCGCCGATCTCACCAAAAGCCCGGCGCTGCTCGGCGTCATCGCGGCTTGCGTCTACGTGTTCGGCGCGATGACGCAGTACACGATCGGCCGGCTGCTCGACCGCTATTCGCTGAAGACGGTGGCGCTGCCGCTGTCCTTCATGCTGGCGCCGTTCCTGTATCTGGCCGCGAGCCTGTCCAATCTGCCGCTGATCCTGGTCTCGATCGGCATCGTCATGGGCGCGTTCGGGCAGGTCACGGTCAACGACGCCATGGTCGGCAAATACACCAGCGAGGAATGGCGCTCGCGCGCCTATGCCGTGCGCTATTTCATCGGCTTCACCGCCGCCGGTGCCTCCGTCGGCCTGGTCGCATGGCTCTACGAGCAGGGCGGCTTCGTCACCATGCTGCATGCGTTCGCCGCGCTCTGCCTGCTGGCGATCGCCGCCGCGATCATCCTGCCGCGCGAGATCAGGTCGCCGCAGGCGGCCTAGGCTCTCTGCCCGTCATTGCGAGGAGCGTAGCGACGAAGCAATCCAGGCTACCTCCGCGGAGGGACTCTGGATTGCTTCGCTTCGTTCGCATTGACCGAGAAGCTCGCAATGACGGGGGATGAGGAGGCAGGCCACGCATGCCACCCATGATGCCATTATGCCGGTGTTTTGCCCGACGGAGCAAATAGATTCGGTAAGGCCGAAATTTTCTCGAGCTTTTTCAACGCCATCGCTACTGTGCATGGGGTTGTTTTCGAGCTTTTTGTTTTCGTCCCCCGCTGCAAGCCGCGGGAACCCGCTCCACCTCCCGCGGGTTCTATCCCCGTGGCCCCGTCACCGGGGCAAGTGAAGGGGGAAAGACACCTGCATGCAGTGGAGCCTGCTCCGACCGGTCGGCCTTGTCCCCGCGGCGCTTGTCCTCACCACCATTGCGGCCGGCGCCGAGGGCGGCAAATCGGCCGGTCCCTCGGAATTCCTGCTGGTCGCGCAGATCGTGCTGCTGATCGCCGTCGGTCGCGGCCTCGGCGAGATCATGCAACGGATCGGCCAACCCTCGGTGATCGGCGAGCTGCTCGCCGGCATCATCCTGGGGCCGTCGCTGTTCGGCTGGATCTGGCCGGAGGCGCAGCACGCCATCTTCCCGAAGACTCCCGAGCAGAAGGCGATGATCGACGGCATCGCCCAGTTCGGCATCCTGCTGCTGTTGCTGCTGACCGGCATGGAGACCGATCTCAAGCTGGTCAGGAAGGTCGGCAAGGCGGCGATCGCGATCTCGATCGCCGGCATCCTCGTGCCCTTTGCCTGCGGTTTTGCGCTCGGCGAGTTCCTGCCTGATGCGCTGCTGCCCAATCCGCAAGAACGCCTCGTGGCGTCGCTGTTCATGGGCACGGCGCTGTCGATCTCCTCGGTGAAGATCGTCGCCGTGGTCGTGCGCGAGATGAATTTCATGCGCCGCAATGTCGGCCAGATCATCGTCGCGACCGCCGTCATCGACGACACCATCGGCTGGATCATCATCGCGGTCATCTTCAGCCTGGCCTCGCATGGGACGCTGGATATCGCCTCGGTGGCGAAGGCGGTGCTCGGCACGCTCGCGTTCCTTGCCGTCAGCTTCACCATCGGCCGCAGGCTGGTGTTTCAGCTCATCCGCTGGGCCAACGACAATCTCGTCAGCACTGCGCCCGTCATCACGGTGATCCTGCTGCTGATGTCCGTCATGGCGCTGATCACGCATCTGATCGGCGTGCATACCGTGCTCGGCGCCTTCGTCGCCGGCATCCTGGTCGGCGAATCCCCGATCCTGACGAAGCAGATCGACGAGCGCCTGCGCGGCCTGATCTCGAGCTTCTTCATGCCGGTGTTCTTCGGCCTTGCAGGCCTCAGCGCCGATCTCTCGGTGCTTCGCGATCCCAATCTCCTGATGCTCACCGGCCTGGTGGTCGTGATCGCCAGCGTCGGCAAGTTCGGTGGCGCCTTCGTCGGCGGCACCGTAGGTGGCCTGAACACGCGGGAATCGCTGGCGCTCGCGAGCGGAATGAATGCGCGTGGCTCCACCGAGGTGATCATCGCGACCATCGGCCTGTCCATCGGCGTGCTCAGCCAGAACCTGTTCACGATGATCGTGACGATGGCGATCGTGACGACGATGGCGATGCCGCCGATGCTGCGCGCGGCGCTGGCAAGGCTGCCGATGAACAAGGAGGAGAAGGAGCGCCTGGAGCGGGAGGAATTCGAGAAGCGCGGTTTCATCGCCAATCTCGAGCGTCCCTTGCTGGCGGTGGACGAAAGCGTCAACGCCACTTTCGCCGCGCATGTCGCCGGCCAGATCGCCGGCATGCGCGGCCTGCCGATCACCGTGCTGCATATCGGCAGGCGCGCGGAAGAGCAGGAGAAGGGCCGCGACGAGGAGGAGAGCCACGAAGCCGTGGTGAAGAAGGCCGCCGAAACCGTGTCCGCCCACGGCGAAGGCAACGCCGGCAGCATTGATGTCGTCACCCGGGCGGGGCGCGCGGAGCTCGGCGAGACGATCGCCGAGGAAGCGCGGAAGGGTTTTGATCTGCTCGTCGTCGGCGTCGACAAGGTTACTGCCGCCAAGGATCGCTTCGATCGCAAGATCGAGGACATCGCCGCAACGTTCGAAGGACCGCTTGCGATCGTCGCAGCCAAGGGCAAGCATCTGAAGCAGCCGATGCCCGACGCGCTCAACATCCTCGTTCCGGTCTCCGGCAGCGGCGTCTCCAAGCGCGGCGCCGAGGTCGCGGTCGCGCTGGCGCAGGCCGGATCGGGCTCGCTCCGGGTGATCTATGTCGCGACGACGCGCGACAAGGGCGCGCAGCGCAGCCCGTCCCGCGGGCTGAGCCGGGAGGATGGCGTCCTCAAGGACACCAGCGATCTCGCCGCCCGCTACGACGTCGACATCACCACGACACTGCGCGTGAACCGGGCGCCGGAGGCGGCGATCCTGCGCGAGATCGGCGCCACCGATATCGATCTCGTGGTCATGGGCGTCGACCGCATCCAGGGCGACCATCTGTCCTTCGGCGGCGTTGCCGACGCCGTGTTGCGGCAGTCGAAGGTCTCGGTGCTGCTGGTGTCGAGCGGCGAGGCGCGGCAGGCGCCGGCGGAGAAGGCCTAGGACTTCGCTTCCACCGCCGGTTGGGCCTTCGCCTTCTTCGACGCGCGCCAGTTCTCGAACCGCTGCACCACCACGAAGAAGGCCGGCACGAACAGCACGGCGAGGCAGGTCGAGGCCAGCATGCCCGAGAACACCGTGATGCCGATCGACTTGCGCGCGCTGGCGCCGGCGCCGGTCGCGACCACCAGCGGCACCACGCCGAGGATGAAGGCGAACGAGGTCATCAGGATCGGCCGGAAGCGGGCGCGCGCCGCCTCGATCGCGGATTCCAGCACCGGCTTGCCGTCGCGGTTGTGCAACTCGAGCCCGACCTCGACGATCAGGATGGCGTTCTTGGCCGACAGCGCGATCAGGAGGATCAGGCCGATCTGGCAATAGAGGTTGTTGTCGATGTTGAGGCCGTTGAGAACCAGCATGGGCCCGATCAGCGACAGCGGCACCGCGAGGATCACCGAGATCGGCGCGTACCAGCTCTCGTACTGGCCGGCGAGCACGAGATAGACCAGCAGCATGGCGAGGCCGAACACCCAGTAGATCTGGTTCGAGACCGCCTTCTCCTGATAGGACATCGCGGTCCACTCATAGCCCGTGCCCGGCGGCAGCGTCTTGTCCGCGATCTCCTCCATCAGCTTCAGCGACTGCCCCGAGGAATAGCCCTGCGCCGGCAGGCCGATGATGGTCGAGGATGGATAGAGATTGTAGAGGCTGATCAGCGACGGGCCCGTGGCCGGCGTGATCGTCGCGACGGTGCCGATCGGGATCATGTCGCCGTTGGAGTTGCGGACCTGCATGTTGGCGATGTCGCGCTCGGTGACGCGGAACGCGGGATCGGCCTGGGTATAGACCTGGAACACGCGGCCGAACTTGTTGAACTGGTTGACGTAGGACGAGCCGAGATAGGTCGAGAGCGCCGCGAACACCTGATCGGTGGTGACGTGCAGCGTCTGGGTCTTGATGCGGTCGATCTCGACGTCGAATTGCGGCACCGACGAGCGGAACGAGGACTGCACGCGCTGCAGCGCGCTCTGGCTCTGGGCGTTGGAGACCATCGCGCCGGTGATGGCCTGGAGCTTGGCGAAATCGCTGTTGCCGTCGCGCAGCTCGACCTGCATCGAGAACCCGGCGGCGTTGCCGATGCCCTGGATCGGCGGCGGCGGCAGCACCAGCGTGCGCGCCTCCATGATGGTCGCGACCTTGTCGTTCAGCCCGTACACCAGCGAGCGCAAATCCTCGCCTTTGCCGCGGGCTCCCCAGTCCTTCAGGATGATGTAGGCGACGCCGGCATTGGCAAGGCTGGCACTGTTGTCGAGCGCGGAGATGCCGGCGATGGTGATGACCTGTTCGACGCCCGGCGTGTCCTTGATGATATCGGCGGCCCTGTCGAGCACCTTCTGGGTCCGCTCCAGCGAGGCACCGTCGGGCAACTGCACCGCGGCGATCAGATAGCCCTGGTCCTCGATCGGCAGGAAGCCGGTCGGCACCCGCGACAGGCCGTAGCCGCCGATCCCGATCAGCACCAGTGCCAATGCGACCGAGATCGTGCTGTTCCTGCACAGCACGCCAATGAGCCGCGTGTAGCCCCGCTCGACCCGGTTATAGACGGCGTTGAAGCCGCGGTAGAAGAAATTGCGCTGCTCCGGCGGCACCGTCGGCCGCAGCCAGAGCGCGCATTGCGTCGGCTTCAGCGTGGCCGCGTTGATGGCGGACAGAAGCGCGGTCGCCGCGATCACCAGCGCGAATTGCGAATAGATCCGTCCCGTCAGGCCGGCGAGGAACGAGGCCGGCAGGAACACCGAGATCAGCACCAGGGTGATGCCAACGATCGGCGCGAACAGCTGGTCCATCGCCCTGATCGCGGCGTCGTGGCCGTTCATGCCCTGCTCGATATTGTGCGCGGCGCCCTCGACCACGACGATGGCGTCGTCGACGACGATGCCGATCGCGAGCACAATCGCGAACAGCGTCGACATGTTGATGGTGAAGCCGAGCGCCGCCATCGCCGCGAACGCGCCGATGATGGTCACAGGCACGGTGGTTGCCGGCACCAGCATCGCGCGCCAGTCCTGCAGGAACACCAGGATCACGACCAGCACCAGCAGGCCGGCTTCGATCAGCGTCATGTAGACCTCGTGCACCGAGGCCTCCACGAACTTGGTGGTGTCGAACGGCGTGTCGTATTTGATGCCTTGCGGGAAGCGCTTGGCGAGCTCCGTCATCTTCTTCTCGACGGCCTGCTCGACCTGGAGTGCGTTGGCGCCGGGCGACTGGAATACGCCGATGCCGGTGGCCGGCTGCTTGTTCAGCGAGAAGATCTGGCTGTAGGTCTGTGCGCCCAGTTCGACCCAGCCGACGTCGCGCACCCGCGTGACGTCGCCGCTGGTGCCCGTTTTGACGATGATGTTCTCGAACTGGGTGGCGTCGTCGAGCCGGCCGTTGACGTTGAGCGTGTACTGGAACGCCTGGCCCGGCGGCGTCGGCGGCGCGCCGACCTGGCCGGCGGAGACCTGCTGGCTCTGCTGCTGGATCGCGTTGATGACGTCCTGCGGCACGAGGTTGCGCACTAGCAGCTTGTTCGGATCGAGCCACACCCGCATCGAATACTGGCCGGCGCCGAACACCGTGACGTTGCCGACGCCGGGCAGGCGCGAGAGCTCGTCGCGGATGTTGATGGTGGCGTAGTTGCTTAAATAGAGGCTGTCGAACGTCTTGTCCGGCGAGGTCAGCGTGACGAACAGCAGGATCGAAGTCGACCGCTTCTGCACGGTGACGCCCTGGTTCTGCACCGCGCTCGGCAATTGCGACAGCGCGCTGGAGACGCGGTTCTGCACCAGCACCTGCGCGAAGTTGAGGTCGGTGCCGATCTTGAAGGTCACGGTCAGCGTATAGGTGCCGTCGGAGCCGCTGTAGGACTGCATGTAGAGCATGTCCTCGACGCCGTTGACCTGCTGCTCGATCGGCAGCGCCACGGTGTCGATCACGGTCTTGGCGCTGGCGCCGGGATAGCGCGTGGTGACCTGCACCGTCGGCGGCACCACGTCGGGGTATTGCGCGATCGCGAGGTTGAACAGCGCGACGCCGCCGATCAGGATCATCAGGAGCGCGATGACGTTCGAGAGGACCGGCCGCTCGATGAAGAATTTTGAGATCATGGCTGGCAGCCCTTCACTTGGCCGACGCCTGCGGCTGACCGATCTTCGTCAGTTGCGGGTCGATCTTCTGGCCCGGGATCACGCGCAGCAGCCCCGCGGTGACCACGCGGTCGTCCGGCTTCAGTCCGCTTTCGACCACGCGCAGGCCGTTGTCGACAGGGCCGATCTGCACCTTGCGCTGCTCGACGACGTTGTCGCTGTTCACGACGAGAAGATAGCGGCCGCCCTGGTCGCTGCCGAGCGCGGTGTCGGGGACGAGGAGGGCGTTCTTCTCCTGGTCGAAGGGCACGCGGACGCGGACGAAATAGCCGGGCAGCAGCACCCGTTTGTCGTTGGGCACCACGCCGCGCACCGCGAGCGTGCCGGTCGATGAATTGAGGGTCGGCGAGACGTAGTCGAGGTGGCCTTGATGCGGATAGCCGGTCTCGGTCTGGAGGCCCACCTGGATCGGCAACTGCTTGAGGTCGGCGACGGTCAGCCCGCGGCGGGCCGCTTCGGCCCGGATGCGCAGGACGTCCTGCTCGTTGACCGTGAAGTTCACCCAGATCGGGTCCAGCGCCACGATGGTCGCGAGCTGGGTCGGGGAGGAGAAGCCGACGAGCTCGCCGACCGAGACCAGGTGCGCGCTGACGATGCCGTCGAACGGCGCGGTCACGTTGGTGTAGCCGTAATTGACTTCGGCGAGCCTCGTATTGACCTGGGCCTGCTGGAGACTGGCCTGAGCGTTGTCGCGGGTCGATGTCGATGTGTCGAGGGTGGACTGCGAGACCACCTGGCGCTGCACCAGATCGGTCTGTCGCCTGAAATCGGCTTCGGCCTGCTTCAGCGTCGCCTGCGCGCCGACCTCGGCGGCCTTCGCCTGCTCGAGCTTGAGCTTGTAGGTCTCAGGCTCGATCAAGAACAGCTGGGTACCCTGCTTGACGAAGCTGCCGTCCTGGTAGTCGATCGATTGCAGAAAGCCCTGCACGCGCGCGACGAGATCGACGCTCTTGATCGGCGCGGTGTTGCCGGTGGCCTCGACATAGCGGGTCACCGCGCGCTCCACGGGCGTCGCGACGTCCACCTTCGGCGGCGGCGGCGCCACGAACGTGTTCTTGTCCTCGCAGCCGGCGAGCGCCACCACGACCACGGCTGCGGTCAGTACCCGCCCGATATGTCTCCACGCTCCGTTCCGTTGTGCGAGGTCAGCGGGATTCGCGCAGGTCATTCGGTGGCCCCCGATTATTGTCTGTCGGTGCGGCAGGCTATCAACAAATGCCCGGCCGTGGAACACCATAGCCATGGCGGTCGCCGGCCTTGCACTGCAAACGCCGCTGTGGCCTTTGACGGATTTGTCATGACAAACCGCTTTTCACCGAGCGCACGATCGGCCAGAATTGTGTCAAAGGCCGAGTGACGCAGCGCGAGGCATCGAAGAAGAAAAGGTGAGGAGAACATGACATGCCAACGCTCGTCCAATCGGCTCTTGCCGGTCTCGTTCTTGCGGCTTTGGTCGCCATGCCAGCGCTAGCCGATGGTTTGAAGGACGACATCGCGCCGACCGGCAAGCTGCGGGTCGCGATCGCGATCAGCCCCGCGGGCGGTGCGTTCTGGTCAACCAAGACCGAGGCGGGATACGCCGGCGTGCCGGTCGATCTCGGCAAGGAGATGGCCGCCCAGCTCGGCGTCCCCGTCGAATATGTCGTGCACCAGAACTCCGGGCAGATCACCGAAGCGGCCGGCAAGGGGACATGGGACGTCACCTGGCTCCCCAAGGACCCCGAGCGCGAGACCAGGATGATGTTCGGCCCGATCTACGAGGTCGCCGACGCCACCTACATCGTCAAACCGGGTTCGAACGTCACCAATTTCGCCACGCTCGACCAGGCGGGCATCAAGGTGGCGGCCGTCAACGCCACGACCACCATGCGTGGCGCCATCGCGCATCTGAAGAATGCGAAAGTCACGGGCTACCAAACCTATGACGAGATCTTCGGTTTGCTCAAAGCCGGCGAGATCGACGCCTTCGCGCTGTCGCGCGACCAGCTCAACAAGATGGCGCAGAAGATTCCCGGCACACGGGTGCTGGACGAGACGTTCAAGAAGACGCTGACGGCCGTCGCCGTGCCGCTCGGCCACAGCCAGGCATTGACCTTCGTCACCAAATTCATGACGGACGCGACGACCAACGGCACGCTGCGCAAGGCCTATGACAATAACGGCCTGAAGGACACGCCGATCCGGACTGAGTAACGGCGCGGAGTCTTGAGCTTGCGCCGCAGCCTCGTATCGCGTGCGGCTCGCGATCGATTCGGCCAGTGTGAGAAATCTTGTCTGATCAACTGCGCAAATTGTCCTGTGCGTCAAACTGACACGGCTCTGTCATCGCGCGCCGTTAATCTCCCGAAGGTCGGCGTCAATTCCTTCGGGGCAACAGAACAATGAGATCCAGATTTCTGACGACGGTCGCGTTTTTCGCGGCCGCGACGGCACTTGCGTGCAGCATTCCCGTCCACGCGGACGATTTCGGCCGGGACGGCGACCACGGGCGGGATCAGGACCGCGGTCATCACCGTCATCCGCATGACATCCACACCGAGACGCCGATCAAGCATCTCGTGATCATCTTCAACGAGAACCGCTCGTTCGACCATTACTTCGCGACCTATCCGAACGCGGCCAATCCGTCGGGCTCGATCCCGTTCGTGCCGAAGCCGCATACGCCGAAGGTGAACAACCTCGTCACGGCGAACCTGCTGGTCAACAATCCGAACAACAGCCCGGCCAACGGCACCGGCGCGACGGCCCCGTTCCGTCTCGACCGCACCCAGGCCAACACGCGCTCGCAGAATCATTCCTACACGCCCGAGCAGCAGGCCGTGGACAACGGCAAGGAAGATCTGTTCCCGAAATTCACCGGCCGCGGCACCGCCGGCGGCGCCGGCGCGTTCGGCACCAACGGCCAGGTCATGGGCTATTTCGACGGCAACACCGTCACGGCGTTCTGGAATTACGCCCAGCACTTCGCCATGAGCGACAATGCCTGGACCGACACCTTCGGCCCGTCGACGCCGGGCATGCTCGAGGTGATTTCCGGCCAGACCAACGGCGTGCAGAACATCGTCGGCACGTCATCGTCGATCGCCGACGGCCAGGGCGGCCTGACGCTGATCGGCGACACCGATCCGGGCAACGATCCCTGCTCGAGCACGACCAGCACCATCCTGATGGACGGCAAGAACATCGGCGACCTGCTCAACGCCGAGCACATCAGCTGGGGCAGCTTCATGGGCGGCTTCGACCTGACGCTCAAGAACGCCAACGGCACCACCGGCTGCGGCCGCAGCACCTTCTCGAGCAACGTCAACGGCACCGTCGTGGACTACATCCCGCATCACGCCTGGTTCCAGTACTACAAGTCGACCGCCAACCCGACCCACGCGCGTCCGAGCTCGGTGCGTGCGGTCGGCCATACCTATGATCTCAACGGCAAGGTCGATCCGGCCAACCACGGCTACGATGTCGAGGACTTCTACGCCGCGGTGAAGGCCGGCAATTTCCCCGCCGTCTCCTACATCAAGATGTCGGCCTACCAGGACGGTCACGCCGGCAACTCCGATCCGCTCGATGAGCAGGCCGGCAATGTCGAGCTGATCAACTTCCTCCAGAAGCAGCCGGAATGGCGTGAGACCGCCGTCATCATCACCTATGACGACTCCGACGGCTGGTACGATCACCAGTATGTCGCGCCGAAGAGCGCCTCGTATGACGCAACCGCGGATCAGGTCAACGGTCCGGGCCTTTGCGGCCTCGGTCCCAACAAGCAGCCTGCGCCGAAGGGCCTGGTTGGCAAGCCGGTGAACGGCCGCTGCGGTCCGGGCACGCGCATTCCCTTCATCGTGGTCTCGCCCTACGCCAAAACCAACCACGTGAGCAGCACCTACATCTCGCAGGCCTCCGTGGTGCGGTTCATCGAGGACAATTGGCTGCGCGGCCAGCGCCTCGGCGGCGGCTCGTTCGACGCCAGCGCCGGCTCGATCATCGACCTGTTCGATTTCGATCATGATCACAGCCACGACTACCGCACGGACGCGCTGTTCCTCGATCCGACCTCCGGCACGGTGATCACCAGCCCGCCGGACGAGCATCACCACCACTAGTCCAACGGGACGCTTTGATGAACAGCCGCACCATGTGGCTTCTCGGCGCCGGCCTGCTCTGTCTGGCCGGCGCCGTCTTTGCTGCCGGGGCGCAAGGACGCGCGGAGACAAACCAGCCGGGCATGAACCCGAATCCGGTTCGCCTCATGCGTCCGCCCGTCGCGCCGTTGTCTTCGATGGCGCAACTCGGCAAGGAAATCTTCTACGACGCCTCGCTGTCCTCGTCCGGCGCGCTCTCCTGCGCCTCCTGTCACAGCCCGGATCATGCCTACGGCCCGCCCAATGACGGGCCGGTGATGCTCGGCGGCGCCACCCTGTCGCGGCAAGGCGCGCGCGCGGTGCCGTCGCTGACCTATCTCGATCGCCATCCGAACTTCAGCATCGGCCCCGACAAGGGCGACGACGACAACATCGTCGATCTCGCGCAGATGGCCGCAATCGGCCAGCAAGCCGCGCGCACGACGAAGACCGCAGGCGGCACCGGCGCGTCGGCGAACATCGTGCCGCAAGGCGGCTTGTTCTGGGACGGCCGCGCCGACACGCTTCAGGACCAGGCGCTGTTTCCGCTGCTCGATCCCAACGAGATGGACGGCGGCAGCGACGAGATCGTCGCGGACAAGCTGCGCCACGTGCCTTACGCCAACCGCTTCGTCGAGCTGTTCGGCGCAGGTGTGATCAGAAATCAGCGGCTCCTGATCGCGGAGGCCATGTTTGCCGTCGCGCGCTATCAGGTCGAGGAGCCGAGCTTCCATCCCTACACCAGCAAGTACGACTACTGGCTCGAAGGCAAGGCGCGGCTGTCCGAAAGCGAGCTGCGCGGCCTGCAAGCCTTCAACGATCCTGACAAGGCCAATTGCGCCGGTTGCCACACCTCGGCGCCGACCCGCGACGGCCTGCCGCCGCTGTTCACCGATCACCAGTACGAGGCCCTCGGCGCGCCGCGCAATGCCGCGCTCGCCGGTAACCGCGACCCTGATCATTTCGATCTCGGCGTCTGCGGTCCGCACCGCACCGACATCCCCGAGCAGACGCAATATTGCGGCATGTTCCTGACGCCGACGCTGCGCAACACGGCGACGCGCCACGCCTTCTTCCACAACGGCGTCTTCCGCAGCCTCGAGCAGGTGCTCGATTTCTACAACTTTCGCGATACGAACCCGGAGAAAGTGTTTCCGCATGCCGCCGACGGCACGGTGCGGAAATACGATGACCTGCCGCAAAAATATCATGCCAATGTCGATGTCACCGATCCGCCGTTCGATCGTCACCCCGGCGACAAGCCGGCGATGACCGAGCAGGACGAGGCCGACATCATCGCATTCCTGAAAACCCTGACGGACGGCTACAAGGTGGAGAACTAGAAAGCTCGTCCAGCGGCGGTGGAGCCTAGCGCGGCTTGATCTCCGCGTACTTCGCCATCGCCTTCTCGAACTTCCGGTTGAACAGCCACATCGCGGCGAGGATCTCTCGGAAGCTTGCCGATGTTCTCGCCCGATCAGCCTGTCCGAATGCGAAGATGCTGTTGTTGCGCAGGTGCTTCATGATCGTGGGGCTGGACACCCTGTAGTTCAGGAGATCGCCCGATTTGAGCGCGGACCGCGTCGGGGTGGGAACGATCTGGATCAATTCGAACAGCTTCATCTGGTCGATCGGGTCGGGCAACGTCTTCACGATTCCCGGGATCTCCCGGAAGACATCCGCGTGCGCGTTCATCAGGCCGTCGCGCACGTTGGTCCAGTGGTTGAAGCGGTGATCGGTGCCGCGGGCGCGCGCCTCTTCCTTGTCGTCGCGCGCGTTCAGCCCCGGATCGGCTGCCGCGATTTCGGGCTTGATCGCCTCCCATTTCCTGCGGCCGTTGCGGTCCTCGGACGGTCCGGTCTGGAAGCTGCCCATGTAGGTGTTCGAACGTCCGTTGCGGACATTCTGCTTGCCGTTGGTCTCGGCGAAGAACAGCCCGAGGCTGATCCGGCCGGCAGCTTCGGCGTGAGCCGGTGCAAGCCCTTTGGCGCGCGCAATCGCGACGGCGAGATCGACGACGTCCTTGAACGGCGTCGCCGAGTCCTGCGCACCCGCGGGCGGCGCCTCCATGATGTCGAACAGTTTTGAATATTCGTCGATCAGCGGCTCGATGTCCGCGTCGAAATAGGCCGGTGGTATCTCGAACTTGTTGGGCCGGCCGATCCGCGACGGCATGGCGTCGGTGAGATCCTTGTAGCTGCTGATGACGGCAACACGCGCCAGATAAATTGCCTGTCCCGGCAGGTTCGGCAGCGGTTGCTTCGCTTCGATCTGGCGGCGCCGCTCGGCAAGGATGGATTTGAAATCGCCGAGCGCGCGGTCATAGGCGGCGAGTGCCTCCGCTTGCCGCGTCGCGAGCGGACCCTGCTGTCCGATCGCGGGCGCCATAACGAAGAAGGCAACAGCCGCGAAGGCTGCGATGGCAAGACATCTCGGTCCCATTGCCGGGTTCCCCAAGGACTGTCGACAAGGCTTGTCGATTCGTCGCCAGGGGATCGTAAGCGCCAGACGCCGGGGCTGGCGAGATGCAAATTCCGGTCAGCCTTGTGTCGTGCCTACAATGTACGTTTCGCACTTTCCGGGGCGAGCAGGATGCCGATGAAGGCGCAGGCCGCGATCGCCTCGAAATAGAGGATCACGGGGGTGAAGCTGCCGCTCGATCCCATCAGGGCGGTGCCGACCAGGGGCGCGATGCCGCCGCCCAGGATGATGCCGAGCTGCTTGCCGAGGGAAGAGCCACTGACGCGGACTTCGGTCGGAAACAGCTCTGCCGTGAAGGCTGCTTCCGGCGCGAACATCAGCGCGTGGATGATTCCGATCGAGACGACGAGGCCCATGATCAGCAGCGTCGGATCCTTGGTCGCGACGAGCTGGAAGTAGATCGGGTACCAGGCCGCCGCCAGCAGGATGCCGAGTGCGATGAACGGGCGGCGACCGAAGCGGTCTGAATAGCTCGCGATCAGCGGCACCATGCACATCTCCAGCACATTGGCGATCATTGTGCCGAAGGTGACGCTGGACTGTGCCATGCCCAGCATCTTGACGGCATAACCGAGCACGAAGACCGTGCTCATGTACTGGAACGTGCTGTGTGCCATGTTGGCGAGACAGCCGAACAGCACCGATGTCTTCCACGACCGCGCCACCTCGAGCAGCGGTGCCTTCGGCCGCGCGGCCGAGGCCTGTACCGCCTTGAACAAGGTCGACTCATCGACCTGGAGGCGGATGTAGGTTCCGAGCGCCACCAGCACCAGGCTGAGCACGAAGGGCACGCGCCAGACCCATTGCGCGAAATCCTGCGGGGTCGAGACGAAGCCGAGCAGCGCGATGAAGCCGGACGCCAGGATCACGCCGATCGGACCCGACGCGTTGACGAAAGAGGCGAAGAAGCCGCGCCTTGCCGAAGGTGCATTCTCCAGCGTCAGCGACACCGCGTTCATGTACTCGCCGCCGAAGGCAAAGCCCTGCACGAAGCGCAAGGCGACCAGTGCGATCGGCGCCAGAAGCCCGATCGAATCATAGCTTGGCAGGCAGCCGATCAGGAAACTTGCGACGCCCATCAGCACGAAGGTGATCGTCAGCATCGCCTTGCGGCCGAGCTGGTCGCCGTAATGGCCGAACACCATGCCGCCGAGCGGGCGGGCGACGAAGCCGACGGCGAACGTCGCATAGACCGCCAGCATGCTCGCGGTCGAATCCATCTTGGGAAAGAAGAAGCGATCGAACACGACGGGCGCGGTGAAGGCGTAGATGAAGAAATCATAGTGTTCGATCACCGATCCGAGCGAGGATGCGACCACGAGCTTGCGGAAAGCCGGCGTGATCGGCGCCGCTTCGGCGTGGCCAGTCGTTCCGGTGATGACCTCTGCGGTGTTGCTCATGCGTTTCCCCTCTGCTTTTGCTTTTTGTCGTTCCAATCAGGTGCGACGGCCCGGCGGCTCGACGAGGCACGCCTCGCCGCCGCCGGAGTCCAAGGACGTGTCGAGCGGATCGGTCACGGCGTCTCGTCGACGACGGGATTGCGCAGGATGGCGAGCTTCTCGACCTCGACTTCGACGATGTCGCCGGGCTTCATCCACAGCGGCGGTGTGCGCTTGGCGCCGACGCCGCCGGGCGTACCGCTGACGATGACGTCACCGGGCTCGAGCCGGGTGAAGGTCGAGCAATATTCGATCTGGCGCGGAATATCGAAGATCATGTGCTTGATCTGCGCTTCCTGCACGATCTGCCCGTTGAGGCGGGTGGTGAGCTTGAGCTCGGCGAGCTCGCCGAGCTCGTCCGGCGTCATCATCCACGGGCCGAATGCGCCGGTATCAGGGAAATTCTTGCCGGGCGTGAACTGGTGGGTATGGCGCTGGAAATCGCGGATGCTGCCGTCGTTGTAGCAGGCATAGCCGGCGACATGGCCCATCGCCTCGCTGCGCGAGATGTAGCGGCCGCCCTTGCCGATGATGACCGCGAGTTCGCCCTCGAAGTCGAGGTCGGTCGAGACGCGCGGACGGATGATGGGCTTCAGATGTCCGGTCTGACTGTTGGAATAGCGCGAGAAGATGGTGGGGTGTTCGACCTCGGGGCGGCCGGTCTCCTTCCGGTGCGTCTCGTAGTTCAGGCCGACGCACAGGATCTTGTCCGGGTTCGGAACGACCGGCAGCCAGGTGAGCCCGGCGAGCGGCGTGGCGGCCGCCTTTGACTTCGCATCCGCGACGCCTGCGAGCGCGCCGGCGATGGCGGCCCTGAGATCGGCGTAGCGGGAGGCGAGCACGGCGCCGACATCGAGGAAACTGTCGCCATCGACGATGCCCCAGGTGGTCCGTCCGTCGATCTTAACGGTCGCGAGTCTCATGCTGTCTTCTCCATTTTCAAATCCGGATTGTGATGGCCGTGCAGGCGCGAACTGGTCTCGCGCAGGAGACTGCCGAGCTCGGCCGCGTTGCGCGCCGTTCCAAACAAGTAGTGATCAGGCCGCACGATCGCGGCGACGACGCCATGGCGGTCGAACCAGCCGGCCAGAACGCCGTCGATTTCCTCCAGCGCGCCGGGCTGGCCGGCACCCGCCGGCGCGATCGTCGCTGCGGACAATTCGGGATGCGCGGCGCAGAGCGTGGCGAGTGCGGATGTATCGCGGCGGCCGTCGATGAAGACGCGCAGGCCGGCTCCGGTCACCTGGTCGAGCAGGCGCGCTTCGCGCCCGCTCGCGATCCGTGGCTGCGGAAACAGCGTGCCGCGCGCCGAGCCGTCCTGCTCCGACAGAAAGCCTGCGCGCAGCGGCGGGATGATCTCCTGCCGCGTCAGCGCGAGCGGCTTGCCGCCGCCTTCCGCCAGAATCCGCGCGTCGCGCTGCCGCGCTGCCGCCGGATCGCGCTCGCAGATCGACTGGCCGATTGTCTTGATCTTGCCGGTCAGCTCGATGACGTGCTGCTTGCGTTCCGCCGTGTAGCTGTCGAGCAGCGTGTCGGGCGAAGTGCCCTTGAGCACGCGATCGAGCTTCCAGGCGAGATTCGTCGCATCGCGCAGGCCCTGGCACATGCCCTGGCCGATGAAGGGCGGCTGCTGATGTGCGGCATCGCCGGCAATGATGATGCGCCCCTTGCGCCAGTTGGCGGCGACGAGCGCGTGGAAGCGATAGGACGCCGCTCGCCACAGCTCGCCGTCCTCCGGCGTGAGCCAGGGCGACAGCAGCGACCAGACATTCTCCGGCCGCTCCATCTGCCGCGGGTCCTCGCCCGGCAGCAGCATGATCTCCCAGCGCCGATGGTTCTCCGGGCCGATCAGGAAGCTGACGGGGCGCGCCGGATTGCAGAACTGCGCGGAGTTTTGCGGCAGCTTTGCGAGCGCGGCATGATCGACCCGCACGTCGACCACGAGCCAGGGCTCGTCGAAGATCAGGTCTTCCAGCGCAATCCCGGCCATCTGGCGCACGGCGCTCGTGGCGCCATCGCAGCCGAGAACGTAGCGCGTCGTCACCGTCCGCAATCGTCCGCCAGCGTCCTTCAGCGTTGCCTCGACGCAGTCGGAGCGCTGCTCGAGATTGACCAGCTCGACGCCGAGCTCGGCCTGCACGCAAGAAAATCCCGTGGCGTGACGGCGCAGCTCCGCCTCGACCGGCGGCTGGCTGAACACCATGCTCGGCGTGTAGCCGAGCGGGTACGGCTTGGCGACCATGTCGATGCGACGGATCAGCTGGCCGTCGACGCCAAAATGCTCGGAGGCGGTGAACGGCTCGACATAGGGTGCGATCGCCTCCGCGACCCCCATATTGTCGAAGTGACGGAAGATCTCGTGGTCGAGCGCGATCGCGCGTGGCTTGTCGTAGATGACGGTGAGGCGATCGATGACGAGCGTGCGATGGCCGAGACGGCCGAGCAGGCCGGTGGCGACTGCGCCGGTCGGTCCGAAGCCGACGACGAGCACGTCGTAGTCCGTGGTGGCCGGGGACGTCGTCATGCGCGGCGACCTCGGTCGAACAGCACGGAGAGTTGCGCCGTCTTGCAGGCCTCGCTCTTGGGCGGCGCGATGCCCCACTGGTCGGTGCGTCCCGGCGGCCAGACCCATTCCGCCGGTCCTTTCGCGCGGTAGCTGTCGTCGACCTGGAGGACCTCGGCCGTATATTCGATGACGATTCCGGTCGGATCGACGAAATAGGCGAACACGTTGTCGCCGGGCCCGTGCCGGCCGACGCCCCAGCCGATCGGAAAGCCGTGATCGACCATGCGGCCGGAGCCGCGCATGACAGATTCCAGGTCCGGCATCAGGAAGGCGATGTGATTGAGTCCGTTGACCGGCGCTTCCGCGAGTACGACGGCATGGTGATCGCTGTTGCAGCACAGGAACGCCATCAGCTTCGAGCGGTCGGTGAGGCGAAAGCCGAGCACCTGCTGGTAGAACGTCGAGAGCTTTTCGATGTCGGCGCTGTTGATGTTGACGTGGGCGAGCCGCTCGGGACGGTCAGCCACGATGCGCGCCGCCTTGGTGCGATCGCCATGGACGAACTCCATGCAGCAGCCCTGCGGTTCACGGACGACGAAGTGTTCGCCGCCTGACGGCGCGCGCGACGGGCCGGGCGGCGTGATGATTTCGCAGGCGGCCTCGCGTGCGCGCGCAAACAGACGGTCGAGATCGTCGCGCGAGCGGACGCGAAAGGTGACCTTGCGGAGCGCGGCCCGCTCGGCTTGCGTGAGCTCGATGACGTGGAAGTCCGCTCCCGTCGCGGCGAGATAGACCGTGCCCTCGGCTTGTGCAGCGACATCGAGGCCCCAGACCTTCGCGTAGAAATCGGCCGAGGCGCCGAGGTGCGGCGTCGTGATCTCGACGCTGCGCAACGCGATCACCGGAAAATCGGACATCGGGCTTCCTCGCCGAAGGCAGGTGGCGCGCCCGAATTGCCGCGGATCGCCACAGAGCCGGTTGTTGTTGGCGAACGATTAATATATATAAAGCTCTCCGTAAAGATAGAATTTATAAATTAAAGGCGTTCGCGGCCTGATGTACAAACTTCGGTGAATCAGTGGGACGGCCATGAACTCTGACCTGTCGAGCCCGAAGTCCGACGCGCCGGCGACGCTGGCGACGAGCATCTACGCCCGCCTCAAGACCGACATCCTGACCACGCGGCTGGCGCCCGGCCGCAAGCTTCAGTCGCGCTTCCTGATGGAGCATTACAATGTCGGGCAGACCCCGCTGCGCGAGGCGCTCAACCGTCTGACCACGGAGGAGTTCGTGGTCGGCATGGAGCAGCGCGGCTTCTACGTGAAGCCGGTGAGCAAGGACGAGCTTCAGGAATTGACCAAGACGCGTTGCTGGGTCGAAGGGCTGGCCTTGCGCGAATCCATGCAGAACGCGACCCAAGGCTGGGAAGAGCAGCTTCTGGTGACGCATCACCGCCTCGACCGTACGCCGCGTTCACTTGATCCGGAAAAATTCGCGGACAATCCCGATTGGGAGAAGGCGCATCGCGCCTTCCACGCGACGCTGATCGGCCTGTGCGGCTCGCGCCCGCTGCTCGGCTTCTGCGAGCAGCTCGCCGATCGGCTCTACCGCTACCGCATGATGTCGATCGCCAAGGCCTATCCGGTCCGCAAGATCGGGACCGAGCACGCCCAGATTCTCCAGGCCGTGCTCGACCGGAAAACGGACGAAGCCGTGGCGCTGCTTCAGCAGCATTATCAGCGCACGGCTGACGTCATCTATTCCGATCTGGAGACGGTGCTGGATTGATACGCGTCGCCGTCTAAAGGCATGGCCAAGAAATTGGCGCATTGGAGGGGCCGAATGGCGCCGACCATATTGTGGTCGGCTCAAGCGCGGGAATGACCGATGACCAGGAATATCCTGTCGATACTGGTATTCGCGGCCCTGTTGTGTGTCACAAGCGTCAGTGCCGAGGCCGCGCAGGGCTGCGGCCGCGACGCCTATCGTGGCGCGGACGGCCGTTGCTACCTCAGGGGAGGCGCGGTCGTGGCAGAGCCCGGCGGTGCGATCATCGTTGCACCGTCGATGGGGGCCGGCCCGGGCCTTGTTGGGACCCGGGGCGGAGATGCTGCAGGACGGACCAAGCCCGACTGACCGCGCCTCGCGCTTACGCCGTGGCCCGGTACTCCGGCGCCGAGGCCAGGAATTTCGCATAGGCATCCGCATCCGGCGGCTGGAAGTGTCCGGCAAGCCCGCCGCGCTTCTGGTTCTTCGCGCCGATGTCGGCCATCAGCTCGTCGAAATGGCGGTAGTGATAGGGCGCGACGCAGAGGCCGCCATAGACGCCCGCGGCCGGCCGTTCGACGCGCTTGAAGTGCAGCATCATCTCGATGTTGTCGCGCATCGCTTGCGCCGTCGGCTGGTTCGCGAGCTGGACGTCGGCATACCGCACCAGCCAGTTGGCGGCGAGATCGGCACAGAGCACGGTGCAAAACGACGAGTTGAAGCCGACGAAGCCCATCTCAGGCAGGTCGGGATTTGCGATCAGGCGATAGAGCCGGTACTGCCCGTCCGTATCGACCAGCTTGGCCTGATAGGCCTCCGGCAGGAACGGCACGCCGAGCTTGTAGCCGATCGCGAGCACCGCGACGTCGGCACCAACGCGCTCGCCGCCGCTCATCACGATGCTGTCGCCTTCATAGTGATCGAAGCTGCCGAACACCGCCTTGATGCGGCCGTCGGCGACCATCGGATAGAAGCCCGGCGTTGCGATCGGCACCGAGCAGTTGACGCCGTCCTCGATCCGCTCCTTCGGCACCATCTTGCACCGGTTGAGCTTGAGCTGCGCCTTCAACAGGCTCTCAAGTCCGCGCCAGTTCGCCCAGATGAGAGGCGCGGTGAGACGAAGCGCGAGCCGCGCCATGGAGCTCGCGCCCCAGCCCGGAAACATCTCCTCCTGCGCGCGGATGTAGAGGATGCGCTTGAAGTTCACGAGCCCGCCGATGAAGTAGGGAATGCGCCAGACCGGCTCGCGCATCACGATGGTGACCTCGCGCGCGCCTGATTTCACCGCGTTCACCGCGATGTCGGTCGCGGACTTCGATCCGCCGAGCACGACGACGCGGCGCCCTTTCGCCAACGCCGGATCGCAATATTTTGACGAATGCAGGATTTGCCCGCCCTGCGCCAGGAAGCCATCCTCGCCCGGGCAATGCAGCTCCCGCGGCTCGTTGAACTGCCCGGTGCAGACCGCGACGAAATCGAAATCCTCGTTCGTGGTCGCGCCGGCCTTGTTCGACAAGGCGAGCGTCCAGCCTGGTTTGCCGTCGGCGCGCCGTGCCATGCCGGCGACGGCGGTGTCGAGGCGCAGCATGCGGTCGAGGCCAAAACTCTTCGCGTAGTCGGCGAGATAGGCATGGACCTGCGGCCCGGTCGGCCATTCCGGATAGGCCTCCGGCATGGCGCGGTCGGTGTAGCGGTAGAGCTCCTTCGGACTTTGCGTCTGCACCTCGGGATAGGAGCGCGCCGGCTCCCAGACGCCGCCGAGGTCGGCACTGCGCTCGACGACGGTGACGCGGTGGCCGCGGCTGGCGAACGCCTTGGCGGCGGCGAGGCCGGAGACGCCGGCGCCGATCACGCAGACATGCTTGGGGCTGACCATGGAATGCTCGCAATGTTTGGGCGCAAGCGGCCACGTTCGGCCGCGATGCACGGCCGGCGGACCTGCAAGCAGATGAAAATGGACGTGAGGCTTCGCCTATTCGTTGGCCTCGGGCGGCAGGAAGTCGACCTCGTGCAGCGCCGAGATGCGCACGACCTCCGCAGGGTCAGTCAGATTGTGGAGCTGGTTGAACAGCGCCTCCAGCTTCTGCATCGGCGAGACCCAGAACAGCGCGCGGCAGGGCTTGTCGGATTTGTTGAAATAGCCATGCGGGATGCCGCGCGGCATGCGCACGAGATCACCGGCATGAGCCTTGACCCATTGGCCGTCGAGCTTGAGGTCGAGCGTGCCTTCCTGGACCAGGATGAATTCGTCCTGGGTCGGATGGATGTGCACCGGCACGAACTGGCCGGGCTCGCTGTTGGTCTCGAACGCGAAGGTGGAGTCGGTGACGGCTTTCGGGAAATAGACCTGGCCAAGGATGTTCCAGCTCTTGCCGCCGTAGCCCGTGCCGTTTGCGGTAATGCCCTTTTCGAGTGCAGTCTTTTCGAGTGCTGTCATGGCTCGCCTCCTCATGGATACCGGCAGGGATGGAGCTTCGGCCTGCTATGGGCGGCTTGTCTATCCGCTAAACGAATCCGGATGCGGCTGTTGCCGTGCAACACGACGTTTTTGCGGCGCGGCTCTTTTCGCGTCCGGCGAACTATTATAGGCTTAAAGCAACTCCGTGACGCGAAGCGTGGTCGACGATGTCCGCAGCCGAGCTGGAAATGAGCATGCGGTCCGAAGCCGAAAGGCTTGCGGACTTCGCTCGCGTGACCACGGACGATGTCGACGAAGCGGCCGAGCAGATCGGACGCATCTTCTGTCCGCATGATCTCAAGCCGGTACGGCCGCGTGCGCCCGGCTTCTCCGCCCGGCACAATTGCGCGGCTTTCGACGGCTTCTCCATCAGCTATGTCGCCTATGGCGGGTCGGTGAGCATCGATCCCGGCTGCCTCGAGCGCTTCTTCCTGGTGCAGGTCCCGCTCACCGGCACCGCCCGCATTCGTGCCGGCGTCAGCGATGTCGATGCCGCGCCGGGCCGGACGGCGTCGCTGCTGTCGCCGACTATCCCGACCCGGATGACGTGGAGCGACTGCGCGCAAGCGATCCTGCTGCTCGACCGTCGCATGGTCGAGCAACGCGCGGCGGCGCTGTCGGGCAGGGCGGCCGGCCCGGTCGAGTTTGATGCCGCGATCGACCTGGACGCGCCGGCAGGGCAGGCGTTGCGGACCAGCCTTGCCGAGCTGATGCGGCTTGCCGAACGTCTCGGCCGGTCCGGCAGGCTTTCACCGGTCGCGATGGCCGATTGGCGCGAGGTGCTGCTCGATCATCTCCTCAATGGCCAGCGGCATGGCCTGTCGGATGCCATGAGGACGTTCTCAGGGCAAGCCGAGCGGCTGCCGCGTGCGCTCCGCGCCGCGCGGGACCATCTTGCCGACAATGCCGGCGAGCCGCTCGACCTCGCGCAGCTCGCCTGCGCCTCCGGCATCGGCGTCCGCGCGCTCCAGCTCGGCTTTCGCCGTCACTTCGGCCTGTCGATCTCGGAGATGCTGCTCGACATGCGCCTCGCCGGTCTGCACGCCCGCCTTGCGCAGGCCGCGCCCGATGCCTCCATCACCGGGATCGCGTTCGATCTCGGCTTCACCCATCTCGGCCGCATGGCCGGCGCCTACCGCCAGAAGTTCGGCGAGACGCCGTCGGCAACGCTGCGGCGACGGATGAGCTAGGCGGAAGGCATCTATTTCCGCGATCGCGTTGTGGCGTCGTCGGATGCCTGCCTGCGCAAGAAGCCCTCGACTTCGGCCTGCACCGAGTAGGGCGTCGGGATCGGATCGCCGGCGTCGTCGACGGCCGTGTCGAGGGAGCGGCGCAGCATGCGCGCGAGCTCGGCCTTGCGGTAGGGTTTCGTCAGAAGCGGCGCGCCCATGGTGGCGTGTCCCGGCCCATGCGGGGCGTCGTGGGCATAGCCCGACGTGAACAGCACCCGCAGCGAGGGCCGGGCGGCCACCATCTGATCGGCGAGCTCCCGTCCATTCAAGGCGCCGGCCATCACGATGTCGGTAAAGAGCAGATCGAACGGCGTGCCCCGGGCCGCGATGGCGAGCGCGTCGGCCGCGTTGGCGGCCGGGATGACCTTGTAGCCGAGACTTTCGAGCTGGACGGTGACGAACTGACGGACGTCGCGGTCGTCCTCAACGCAGAGGATGGTCTCCGTTCCGCCCACGATCTTGCGTTCGTCGTAGCCGGCCGGGCGAAGCGTGCTGGTCTCGGCCTTCGGCAAATAGATCGTGAAGGTCGTGCCGCCGCCTTCGGCGGAATCGACCTTGATGCCGCCACCGGACTGCTTGACGAAACCGAACACCATGCTGAGTCCGAGCCCGGTGCCCTTGCCGACCTCCTTGGTCGAGAAGAAGGGATCGAAGATCCGCTCCAGAAACGCCTGCGGAATGCCGGTGCCGCTGTCGGCGATCTCGATCTCGACATAGTGGCCGGCATAGCCGGCGCCGACGGCGACGGCCTCGCGCACGCCGAACACCACGTTGCGTGTCGTCAGCATCAGCTTGCCGCCGTCCAGCATCGCGTCGCGGGCGTTGATCGCGAGGTTGAGCAGCGCCGAGCTCAGCTGGCCGCGGTCGGCGAAAGCCAGCCAGACGTTGCGGTCGAGCCTGGTCACGATCTCGATCTTCTTGTCGAAGGTCGCCAGCAGCAGCTTTGTCAGCTCTTCGAGCAGTTCGTTGACGTCGATCTCGGCCGGCTGGAGCGCCTGCTTGCGGGCAAAGGACAACAGGCTCGATGTCAGCGCGGCGCCGCGATCGGCCGCTTCGCTGATCAGCTTGGTGATGGTCGCAAGCGGCGGGTTGTCCTTGACGGCGTCGGCGAGGATCTCGATCGTGCCCGTGATCACGGTGAGCATGTTGTTGAATTCGTGCGCGATGCCGCCGGTGAGCTGGCCGACCGCTTCCATCTTCTGAGCCTGGATCAACTGCTCCTCGGCGGCGCGTTTCTGGGTGACGTCCTTGACGAAATTATTGATGACGGTGCGTCCGCCGAGCCGGAGCGTGGAGCTCGACGCCTCGATCAGAATCTCCTCGCCGTTCCGGTGCAGCAGGGTCGCTTCGAACCGGATGCCGATCGGGGTATTCGACAGTTCCGGCAGGAGCCGCATCATGCGTTGCCTGAAGCCGTCGCGGAGCGGCTCGGCGATGAGCAGGTCGACGACGTCGGTGCCGAGCGCCTCCTTGCGCGTCCATCCGGTCAGGGCCTCGGCCTGAACACTCCACTCCAGGACGACACCTCTTTCGTCCGTCTGAACGAAGGCGTCGAGCGCGGTCTTGATGATGGCTTGCGTGACTTGTGCGCTCGCCTGCACCTGCTCTGCGAGTTGCGCAGCGATGCGCTTGTCCTGTGACGCCTCGATTGCGCGTGTGCAGTGCCGCGCAAGCAGCACCGCGACGGCGGCGCTAGCGACGAGGGCGACGATCTGGGCAAGGCCGAACCCGGCTCCGGTCACGGCATAGGAGGCGAGGAGCGCCGCGGCGGTCACGACGACCTGCGCGGTCATCGCGAGTGTCAGAAGCGGCCTGAGTTTCATGGTCTCACACCGACGACGTCAGTCGCGGCCCCTCGCGCCCGCCCTGTCAATGAGTCCGGCTCCACGTGAGCTACAGACTCCGTGCGCCGCCGTCGAGAGGCAATTTCCGGTGGCATCCGGGCGGCGGGCGTTTTCAACCTGCCGGCGATTCGGTCTGCCGCAGCGTCGTGACCCAGATCACGCGGGCGGCCTGCTGGGTCGGATTGTCGAACATGTGCGGCACGACGCTCGGAAAACGAAAACTGTCGCCGGCTTCCAGCAAGTGAGCCTGGTTGTCGAGCCACAGCCGCAGGCTGCCGGACAGGATGTAGCCGGCCTTCTCGCCGGTGTGCTGCAAAAAATCGGTGCCGGACGAGGCGCCGGGATTGAGCGTGAGCTCATAGAGTTCGAGCTGGCCTTGGTCGGCCGGCGTCAGCGCTTCCTTGACGACGCCGCTGGCGGTGAGCCGCAGCAGGCGCCGGCTGTTTTTGCGCACGATGTAGCGCTGCACATCGGCGGGATCGCTGGTCTCGAAGAAGTAGGAGATGGGAACGTCGAGCGCGATGCTGAGCAGGCGCAGCGTGCGGATCGACGGCATGGCGCGCGCGCGTTCGAGCTGGCTGATCATGCCGTTGGAGAGGCCGGTCTTGTTGGCGACGTCCTGGATCGACAGCCCGGCGCGCTGACGCAGCAGCCGCACGGTTTCGCCGAGCCGCTGGTCGACCGCATCGTCGGCCTCGATCGCCGGGGCGTCCTTCGGACCGTTTGTCTCGCCGCGACCATCCATGTCGCTCTCCCATGCATCATCTCAGCCCCGGACCACGTGGTCCGAGGCTTCAGTCGGAGTGAAAAGGTCGCGCATCCTAGCAATGTGATTGACAGCTGTATTTAGTCATGATGAAATTTTGGTTGAAAAATTTAGAAGCACTAAAGCCCACTCCTGTCCCTTTGCCGGGGTCTCGGGGCGCGGGAGACGGTGCCGCGTGCGGGAACGGAGACTGGTTATGGCAGACAGCACCGGCAAGTTCGGCGTTGGCGGACTGCATCATTTCGGCATTCCAAATCGCCGACAGTTCTTCCAGCTCGGCGCGGGCGCCGCGGCGGGATGGACGCTTTCAGGCAACGCCTTCGCGCAGACCGAGCGCCCGGGCAATCCGCCGGACAAGCCGCGCGGGCAGGTGATCGCCGCGCTGTCGCAGGAGCCGACCGTCTTCCATCCCCTGATGCCGGGCATCGAGGTCGATCAGGGCATCTGGTGGCAGGTGTTCTCGCCGCTCTGGTTCATCGAGCCCGACGGCAAATTCGTCCCCGACCTCGCGCGCGAAGTGCCGACCGTCGAGAATGGTGGCTTGTCGGCCGACGGCCTGACCTGGAAGATCAAGCTGCGCAGCGACGTGAAGTGGCACGACGGCACGCCGTTCACGGCCGAGGACGTGAAGTTCTCGCTGGAGCTGATCAACAACCCCGATTTCCGCGTCCGCAACCGCGTCGGCCACAACCTGGTCAAGGACATCAAGGTCGTCGCGCCCGACGAGATCCACTGGCGGATGGAGGCTCCCTATTCGCCTTACATGTCGATCCTGTCGCTTACCTTCATCGTGCCCAAGCACATCCTGGAGAAGCTGACGGATCCGAACGCCTCGCCGTTCCACAATGCGCCGGTCGGCACCGGGCCGTTCCGCTGGGGCGAGCGCGTGCCCGGCGACCACATTCAATTGAATGCCCACACCGGCTATCACGGCAAAGGACCTTACGTCGAACGCGTGGTCTTTAAATACATTCCTGATCTCACCGTGCTCTACACCCAGTTCCGCACGGGGCAGGTCGACTACACCGGCCTGCAGGGCATTTTGCCGAACTTCGTGCAGGAGGCGAAGACGCTGAAGGGCCGCAAGATCTTCGTCTCGGCGACGTCCTCGGTGGAGCACGTTGCGCCCAATCTCGAATTCGGTCCCTTCGCGGACCGCGCGGTGCGCGAGGCACTTTATCTCGCCATCAACAAGCAGGCGATCATCGATGCGCTGAACTACGGCCTGCCCACACAGACCGAGAGCTTCGTGCCGCAGCAGGCATGGTCGTTCCAGCAGGGCCTGCCGCAGCATAAATACGATCCGGCCAAGGCCAACGCGCTGCTTGATGCCGCAGGCTGGGTTCGCGGCTCCGGCGGCATCCGCGAGAAGGGCGGCGTGAAGCTCGAATTCACCAATTCGACCACGTCGGGCAACGCCGTGCGCGAACAGACCCAGCAGCTCCTGATCCAGGACTGGCGCGCGATCGGTGCGGCGATGCGCGTGAACAACATGCCGGCCGCGGTGATCTGGGGCGATTTCTGGCAGCAGTCGAAGTTCAATTCGGTGCTGGTGTCCGTGAACTTCATGCTCGGCAGCGATCCCGACGTCACCCCGCGCTTCGGCTCCGGCGCGATCCCCGCCAAGGGCGGCCGCGGCTACAACACTTATCAGTACAAGAGCCCCGAGGCCGATCGCCTGCTTGCAGAAGGCGCGAAGCAATTCGATCTCGCCCAGCGCAAGACCACCTATGGTGATCTGCAAAAGCTGATCCGCAACGATCTCGCCATCCTGCCGCTGTTCCAGGGCTTTATCGCCGAGGGCGTGAAGGAAGGGCTGCAAGGCTTCCGCCCCAACATCAACACCTCCATCAACTGCTGGAACATTCGCGAATGGTATTGGGCCTGATGCCTCAGGCTCGCTGGATCGCCTGAGATGGCCCGTTACGTCGTCAACCGCCTGGCTCAGGCGATCATGCTGCTGGTGATCGTTTCCGCGATCGGGTTCGCCATCCTGCATCTGGCACCCGGCGGTCCGCTCTCGCAATTCGCGGCGTCCGCGCAGATGACGCAGGAGGATCTCGACCGCGTCACGAAACAGCTCGGCCTCGATCGTCCGCTGCCGATCCAGTATCTCGACTGGTTCGGGCGCATGTTGAAAGGTGACTGGGGCAAGTCCTATCGCGACGGCGAGGCGGTGCTGTCGGTGATCTCCTCGCATCTCGGCGCGACGCTGGAGCTGATGGCGACGGCGACCATCATCGCGGTGCTACTCGGCTGCTGGATCGGCGTGCTCGGCGCGCTGCGCCGTTATTCGCTGTTCGATTCGCTCGCCACCGTCGGCGCCATGATCGCGCTGTCGATCCCGACCTTCTGGTTCGGCCTCGTCACGATCTACGTGTTCTCCGTAAAACTCGGCTGGCTGCCGGCCGGCAACCGCCAGACCGTCGGCGACGGCTCCTTCCTCGACCTCTTGCATCATCTGATCGCGCCGGCGCTGGTGCTGGCGCTGGTCGAGACCGCGATGTGGGGCCGCTTCATGCGCTCCTCCATGCTCGAAGTGATCAACCAGGACTACATCCGTACCGCGCGGGCCAAGGGCATGCCGGAGTGGCGCATCCTCACGGTGCACGCGCTGCGTAACGCGCTGCTGCCGATGATCACGGTCGCGGGCCTGCAGTTTCCGACGCTTCTCGGCGGTGCGCTGGTTGCCGAGACCGTGTTCACCTGGCCGGGCATGGGCCGACTGTTTCTCGATTCCATCGGTTATCGCGACTATCCCGTGGTGATGGGCATCCTGATGTTCTCGGCGACCATGGTTCTGATCGGCTCGCTGCTCGCCGACATCCTCTATGCCGTCGTCGATCCGCGCATCCGGGTGGGCTAGGGATGACGACTGCAACCTTGTCCACCGTTCAGCTCGCGCCCGGTCAGGCCGCCTGGCGGCGCTTCCGCCGGCATCGGCTCGCGCTCGCGGGCGCCGTGATCATCCTGGTGCTCGTCCTCGGCTCGGCGTTCGGTCCTTATCTGCTGCCGTTCGATGACACCTATATCGACATCATGAAGCGGTTCGCGCCGCCGCTGTCGGGCGCGCACATTCTCGGCACCGACGAACTCGGCCGCGACGTGCTGGCGCGGCTGATGATGGGTGGTCGGGTCTCGCTCTCGATCGGCATCGTCGCGATGGTGATCGCGATGGCGGTCGGCATCGCCGTCGGCGCTTTCGCCGGCTTCTATGGCGGTGTGGTCGGCGCGGTCCTGATGCGGCTGGTCGACGCCGTGCTGTGCTTCCCGACGATCTTCCTGCTGCTCGCGCTGGCGGCGCTCACCGAGCCCGGCCTGATCACAACGACAGTGCTGATCGCGGCGACCGCGTGGATGGCTGTTGCCCGCGTCGTCGAGGCCCAGGTCCGATCGCTGCGCGAACGTGAGTTTGCGGTCGCCGCACTTGCGTTCGGCTCGTCGAACCTGCGGATCATGTTCCGCGAGCTCGTGCCCAATGCGATCGCGCCGATCGTGGTCGCGGCAACGCTGAACGTCGCCAAGGCGATTTTGCTCGAATCCTATGTCAGCTATCTCGGGTACGGCATCCAGCCGCCGGCCGCGAGCTGGGGCAACATGCTCAACAATGCGCAGATCTATCTCACCAGCGCGCCGTGGCTCGCGATCGCGCCGGGCCTCGCCATCACGCTCGCGGTGACGAGCTTCAACTTCCTCGGTGACGGACTGCGCGACGCGCTCGATCCGCGGATGAACATCCCATGACGAGCAAGAACTCGATCGAACTGAAGTCCAGGAGTGCCCCATGTCCCCGCCGCTCACCCGTATAAACAGCGACGAACGCCTGCCGGCGCAGGTGGACGTCGTCGTCATCGGCGGCGGCGTCATCGGTGTCTCCGCGGCCTATCATCTCGCGAGGAAGGGCCTCTCCGTCGCTCTCGTCGAGAAGGGCCATGTCGGCGGCGAGCAGTCGAGCCGCAATTGGGGCTGGTGCCGCCAGCAGGGCCGCGCCCGCGAGGAGATTCCGCTCGCCCGTGAGGCGCTGCGGCTGTGGGAGGACATGCAGAACGATGCCGGTGTCGATGCCGGCTTCCGCCGCACCGGCGTTCTGTTCCTGACCAAAAGCAAGGACGAGCTTGCCAGCTGGGAGCGATGGGCCGCGACGGCGCGCGAGATGCAGGTGCACTCGACAGTCCTGACGCCGGCGGAAGTCGCCGAGCGCGTGCCCGGTAATGCCGAGAAATGGGTCGGCGGCCTGCACACGCCGAGCGATGGCCGCGCCGAACCGTCGATGGCGGTGCCCGCGCTTGCCACTGCCGCGCGAAAACACGGCGTCACCATCCATCAGGGCTGCGCCGCGCGTGGGCTGGAAACGACCGGAGGAAAGGTTAGCGCCGTCGTCACCGAGAAGGGGACGATCCGCACCCAGTCCGTGCTGCTGTCGGGCGGCGCGTGGTCGTCGCTGTTCTGTCGCCGTCACGGCATCGAGCTGCCGATCGGTCTCGTCAACGCCACCGCGTGCCGGACGACGCCGGGACCGGAAATCACGTCCGGCGCGCTCGGCACCGACTTCTATTGCATCCGCCGCCGCCTCGACGGCGGATTCACGCTGGCGCTGCGCAACCGCGGCACGGTCGAGCTGTCACCCGACCTGTTCCGCTATGCCCGCACCTTCTGGCCGACCTACTTGCATCGCAAGAACGGGCTGAAACTGTCGTTCGGCAAGTCGTTCTTCGACCAGATCGTGCGCGGCACGAGCTGGAGCTTCGACAAGCCGTCGCCGTTCGAGACCGAGCGTGTGCGCGATCCCGAGCCTGACATGTCGCTGGTCAATGCGGCGCTGGCCTCGCTGATCAAGTCGAACCCCGAACTGAAGGACATCGAGATCGCGGAGGCCTGGGGCGGCACGATCGACTGCACGCCGGACACCATCCCGGTGATCTCGCCGGTCGATGCCCTGCCGGGCTTCTTCCTCGCGACCGGCTTCTCCGGCCATGGTTTTGGTATTGGACCCGCGGCCGGCAAACTCGCCGCCGACATCGTGACCGGCGCGACGCCGCTGGTCGATCCCGCGGCCTACAGCCACAAGCGCATGATCGACGGCCGGCGCCTCGCGCCGGTCAGCCCGTTCTGAGGGCGGCATGACGGTTCTCTACAAGGCCAACATGGTGCGCGGCGCGGAATGGGCGACCTTCTTCGCCGAGCGCGCGCCCAATGTGCCGTTCCGCCTTTGGCCCGACATCGGCGATCCCGCCGATGTTCGTTATCTGGTGGCATGGGTGCCGCCTGACGACATCGCGACGACATTCCCCAACCTCGAGCTGGTCTTCTCGGTCGGCGCGGGCGTGGACCAGTTCGATACCACGAAAGTTCCGGCGCACATTCCGCTGGTGCGCATGCTGGAGCCCGGCATCGCCGAGACCATGGTGGAATACGTCACCATGGCGGTGCTCGGGCTGCATCGCGATCTCCTGCACTTCATCAGCCAGCAGAAGGAGCAGGTCTGGCGCGAGATCCGGATCACGCCGGCGAAGCGGCGGCGTGTCGGCGTGATGGGGCTGGGCCAGCTCGGCCATGCCGTGCTCGAACGGCTCAGGGCGTTCGACTTCCCGCTGCTCGGCTGGAATCGTTCGCTGCGCGAGATCGAGGGCGTCACCTGCTACGCCGGTGCGGAGGCGTTGCCGGAATTCCTCGCGCAGGCCGACATCCTCGTCTGCCTGCTGCCGCTGACCGATGAGACCCGCGGCATTCTCAACGCCGACCTGTTCGCGCGCCTGCCGCGCGGCGCGTCCCTCGTCAATGTCGGGCGTGGCCCGCATCTCGTCGAAGCCGATTTCCTCGCGGCGCTCGACAGCGGCGCGTTGTCAGGCGCCGTCCTCGACGTCGCCGATCCCGAGCCGCTGCCTGCGGGACATCCGTTCTGGAGCCACCCGCGCATCCTGCTGACGCCGCACAATGCCAGCATGACGACGCCCGATACGGCCGTCGATTTCGTGCTCGACGTCATCGAACGCCACCGCCGCGGCGAAGAGCTGCCGGGGCGCGTCGATCGTACGCGCGGCTATTAGGGCAATCGCATGAGCACCGGCGCAAGCAGACCTGATCACGTCATCGCCGCCGCGCAGGCCCCGGTGCTGTCGGTCACGGGCCTCACCACGTCGTTCGCGCGCGAAAGGGAATGGATCCCTGTCGTCCGCAACGTCTCGTTCGACATCGCGCCGCGCGAGACCGTGGCGATCGTCGGCGAGTCCGGTTCGGGCAAGAGCGTCACCGCGCTGTCGATCATGCGTCTCGTGCCGAAGGAGAGCGGCCGCATCGAGGGGCGCGTTACGCTGGCGGGTCGCGATCTGCTGACGCTGCCCGAAGCCGATATGAAGGACATCCGCGGCAACGACGTCGCCATGATCTTCCAGGAGCCGATGACGAGCCTCAATCCGGTGCTCACCATCGGCTTCCAGATCGCCGAAGCGCTGATCCAGCATCGCGGCCTCTCGCGCGCGGCGGCGGAGGCCGAGACCATCCGCCTGCTTGATCGCGTCCGCATTCCGGCGGCGAAATTCCGCTTCCACGAGCATCCGCACCGTTTCTCCGGCGGCATGCGCCAGCGTGTCATGATCGCGATGGCGCTGGCCTGCAAGCCGAAGCTGCTGATCGCCGACGAGCCGACCACGGCACTCGACGTCACCATCCAGGCTCAGATCCTGGAGCTGCTGAAGGAGCTTCAGCAGGAGGAGGGGATGTCGATCCTCTTCATCACCCACGACATGGGCGTGGTCGCCGAGATCGCCGACCGCACCGTGGTGATGTATGGCGGGCAGGCGGTGGAGACTGACGCTACGTCGCGCATCTTCGCCGCGCCCTCGCATCCGTATACGCGCGCGTTGCTCGCCGCCGTGCCCCGGCTCGGCTCGATGGACGGGCGCACGCGGCCGATGCGCTTTCCGATCGTGGACAAGGTGACGGGGACCTCGGATGAGCCGACGGAGACGCCGGACACGGTCTCGATTGCCGAGCGTCCGCTGCTCGAAGTCGCGGGCCTCACCACGCGCTTTCCGATCCGCTCGGGCCTGTTCGGCAAGGTCTCGGGCCGCGTCCACGCGGTCGAGAGCATCTCCTTCACCCTGCGCGCCGGCGAGACGCTGGCGCTGGTCGGCGAATCCGGCTGCGGCAAGTCGACGACCGGCCGCTCGATCCTCAAGCTGACCGAGCCGGACAGCGGGACCGTCCTGATCGACGGTCAGGATGTTCTCACCATGAACGGCCGCACCCTGCGCGACTTCCGCAAGCATATGCAGATCGTGTTTCAGGATCCGTTCGCCAGCCTCAATCCGCGCATGTCGGTGGGCACGGCGATCGCAGCGCCACTGCTCGCCAACGGGCTCGCGACGGCGTCGCAGGCGCGCGACAAGGTCGCCGATCTCCTCGTGCGCGTCGGCCTGACCGCCGACATGGCCGCGCGTTTCCCGCACGAATTCTCCGGCGGCCAGCGCCAGCGCATCTGCATTGCGCGTGCGCTCGCACTCGGGCCGAAGCTGATCGTTGCGGACGAGGCGGTCTCCGCACTCGACGTCTCGGTCAAGGCGCAGGTCGTCAACCTCATGCTCGACCTCCAGGCCAGCATGGGCCTTGCCTATCTCTTCATTTCCCACGACATCGCGGTGGTCGAGCGCATGAGCCATCGCGTCGCGGTGATGTATCTCGGCGAGATCGTCGAGACCGGCCCGCGCGCCGCCGTGTTTGGCAATCCTCAGCATCCCTACACCAGGAAGCTGATGGCAGCGGTGCCGGTGCCGGACCCCGCGCGTCGCGGCACGCGGCGTGAAGCATCCAACGACGAGATCAGAAGCCCGGTGCGGGCGCCGGATTATCAGCCGCCGGTCCGGCAATATCGCGAAGTGTCGCCCGGCCACGTCGTCCAGGTCTGGGGCGAGGAGTGGCAAGCCTGACGCGCGAAGGCGCGTTGCGAAGAATTTCAAGAACGCACGATAAAAATCGCGCGGTGATTTGCCGAGCATGTTAACGGGTTGTCGTGCGCGCTGTCGGGCTCGCGATATCACGCTGAAATCACAATGAAATCATCTCGTCGCGAGTCGATGCGATGGCTTGCCACAACAGCGTCGTGTTATGCGGTATAACTCGACCGTTGGCCGGTGATCTCCGATAATGCGCGGACCTCGGGAAGGCCGACGAAGACGTGCCTCTACGGACGGGTTTATTGAAATGACACAAGCAGGCGTCTACGGACGGAAGCTCGGGCAGGGCCTTCACGTGAAGCAAGCCCCGGTCCTGGTCACGCGTTCGCTGCGTAGCGCCGAGCTCGCGGTTACCGAAGTCCGCAATGATGATCCGAGGCGGGATCTTTCCGGCTCGCTGCCGGCGGAAGATGCCTATCTCGTCAGCCTGAAGATCCGCGACTATCCGGATTGCGAGTGCTGGGAGAACGGCCACTTTGTCACCAAGGCGAATGTCCGGGCCGGCGCGACCTATCTGTACGACCTCAAGCGCGATCCGCGCTATGTGATCGACAAGCCGTTTCACTCGCTCTTCTTCTATTTGCCACGCTCGGCCCTTCGCGACCTCGCCAGGCAACCCGGCGCGCCGCGCGTCGGCGAACTCAGCTACGAGCCCGGTGTCGGTCGTGATGACGGGGTGATCCGTCACATCGGCGCCACGTTGCAGGAAGGACTTCGTCGGCCTGACGAGACCAACCAGCTTTTCGTCGATCACATGATGCTCGCGCTCACGGCCCATGTCGCCCAGACCTATGGCGGGCTGAAGTCCGGGGCAGAGTTGAACCGCGGCGGCCTCGCGCCATGGCAGGTGAAGCGGGCATGCGACCGGCTCGACTCGGATCTCTCAGGCAAGATCGCGTTGCAGCAGATCGCGAGCGAGCTTGGCCTTTCGATCAGCCACTTCTCACGCGCGTTCCGGATCTCCACCGGCCTGCCGCCGCATCAATGGCTGCTCCAGCAGCGGGTGAAGGCGGCCAAGCAGCTGATGACGGTCCGCGACCTGCCGCTGTCGGAAATCGCGATCTCGGCCGGATTTGCCAATCAGAGCCATTTCACGCGGGTGTTTTCGCAGATGGTCGGCGTCAGCCCGGGCGCGTGGCGCCGTGAAAGGCATGGCGGGCCGATCGAGACCTGACGGAAAACGCGTCAGCAAAAAAATCTAGCGCCGCTTCGCCAGCGAGATGGTGTAGGCGGCGCGGCGCGCCGCAAAAATCTCGTCAGGCGGATGGCCGATCCCGTCGGCAAGATTGGCCGGATTGAAGATGGACCCGTCGCAGGCATCGTCGGTCTCAAGACTGGTGATGACGATCGTGCCCAGCCGAACCTCCTCGCGATTGTCCTCGTCCGGCCATCGCATGGTCGCGTCCATGACGGGATCGCCTGGCCGGTCGAGCAGGGCCATCACGTTGAGGCGGACGTCGCCGGCTGCGATCCGCCGAGCGAGATCCTCGTGCAGGAAGTCGGCGGACTTCGCCCTGGCTTCGTCCTCGCTCAGCGTGATGTCGCCGCCGACAGGCGCTACCCTGAACTTGATGAAGCGGGTCTCGCCTTTCGCATTCGTCGCGGGAAAGGCGTGCACGCCCCAATAGGTCGTGCCGGCAAAGCTTGCGGGCAGCCGGCGTGCGGCGATGTATTTCGCCTGATTCAGCGTCTCGGGGTTGGCTGCGGAGAACGCCTTGACCCTCTCTGCGTCCGGCTTGCCGTCCGCGCCGGGAATGCGCGCCTTCAGGAAGGCGAGCATCTGGTCGAGCGTCCTTGCGAAATGCACCGGAGCGCTTTCCACCAGGATGTCCGAGCGATGATCGTCGTCGCCAAGCCTGAAGCTGAAGCCGCGCAGCACGAGGTTGTTGGTATCGGCTACCCCGGGATTGCCGCCGCCGACGGAGAAGCGCGCCAGCACGCGCGACGGCTTGGTGAAGCTCAATGATCGCGTGATCTCCGCCGCGCGGTCGGACGGAGTATAGGTGCCGCGCACGCATCGGCCCTTGGCAAAGCTCGCACGCACCTTCGGCGGATTGCCTGCGACCGCCTTCAGCGCGTCGACGATCGCCGCCGGTGTGGCCGCGGGGGTGGGCAATTCGGACATGGCAAGGCCTCCGGCTCGAGCGGCATGTCCGTGTTGTAGGTGTCGCGCAGCGCCGGCGTCTTTCCCAAAGCCGCGCTGCCTTGCTTGATCCTGCTAAATGAATTGCTGCGGCTTCACCGCTCCCGTGCTCTCGTGCACGCTACGATGCAGATTAGTCCTGAAATTGTGATTGGATGGAGGGACTGAGAACCACGGTATGTGAACCGTCTCATATTCCGACACTTTCTTTTCGAGCTATCACTACCGCAAGAAATTGCCGCACCCGAAGCCAGTTGACAGACACGGGTGAGTTGCAATGCCTGCGAAGCCGCGTGCTCGCAGCTTTGGATTGGCTCTCGTCCTGTTCACGAGCGAGCCAGCCCCATCACTCACCACAGATTTTTCAGAAGTTGGAATCGAGGGAATCGCGAAACGCGTCCACGCAGCTCGGGGTCGGCGGGTAGGCTGCTACTTATTTAGAAGGAGCCCCCATGAAGATAAGCAACGCAATCTCCGCCGCATTTTCCATAACAAGGCACGCCGGCAATCTTGGGATCGCCCGGTCCAGTCTTATCAAGTCGGCCCATCTTCTTGAAAGAATTGGGCTCGCAGCCGTTGGGGCCTCCTGCGGTCTTTATGTAGGGGCGACCCTGTTACGTCAGAAAGGCGGATTGTTTGAAAGCGGCTGGATCGTGCTGCTGACGATGCTCTACGGCGCCCTCAGCTATTATGTCGGAATTGATTTGTCTCGCTCTGTCGCTCGGAAGTCGATTTCGAGTACCTCGGAAGAATACAACGGGTCCGAGGCCGTCGAGATCATGAGCGCGGCCGGAACGTTCGGCGCCGCGATTGCCGCAACCCTGTCCGTCAGCATCCTTGTCCTTGATCAAAACCTGCCCAATGGCCTGATAGTTTTTGTTGCCGGCTGTTGGGCGGTTGGCTCTTCGCTTCAAGTTGCGGCGGGTACGATGGCGCGCAACTACGAAGTGCCCGTGGACAGGAGTGAGGACAACGGTGCTCGCGGAGAGGCGTCTGCATGGCGTCATGACGTCGGCACACACGCAGTGCCGGATTCGGCTCAGGACTGAAAGTGCGTAGCTGAGACTCATCGCAACCTCTTCGTCCAACACTGCGTGCAGACGATTTCTAGTAGCGCAGTCGTTCGCATCGAGCACTGTCCCTCCCTGGAAGAGGTACGGTACTGAGCAACCTAAGTTGTCGCGCAACAGAGAAAACGTGCCATGGCGTTAGCGTTGGGATATTGTCCGAGCGCGCCGTGGTCCAAGATTCTGCTAACCGCCAACCACACGATCGGTGGGAGCCAATGCAGATTGCGGAGTGGCTCGAGAAGCTGGGCTTGGGCAATACGCAGAGCGTTTTGCCCAAAATGGGATCGACATGGGCGTCCTTCCCGAGCTGATGGACGAGGACTTCGACAAGCTCGGAGTTCTGCTCGGCCATCGCCGCAAAATGCTGCGTGCCATTGCCGACCTCGATCCCGCCGCGTCGATCGCATCGCCGGCGCCTCCTCATGACGCCGAGCGGCGCCACCTCACCGTCATGTTTTGCGATCTGGTCGGCTCGACTGCGCTCTCGGCGCGTCTCGATCCCGAGGACATGTGGGAAGTGATCCGTGCGTACCGCGCCGCCTGCGCCAGAGTCGTTACCGCTTACGACGGCAGGATAGCCAGGTTCGTGGGTGACGGAATACTCGTTTATTTCGGCTATCCCCGCGCCCACGAGGACGATGCGGAGCGGGCAGTGCGGGCGGGCTTCGACACCATCTCTGCGATTGGGCAACTCAAAACAGGCGCCGACGAACGGGTTGAATTGCGGATCGCAATTGCGACCGGGCTCGTGGTGGTCGGCGACCTCATCAGCGGAGATGCGTCAGAGGAGCACGCAACCGTCGGCGATACACCGAACCTCGCCGCTCGGCTCCAGAGCCTGGCGGAACCGGGGGCGGTCGTCGTTGCTTCGTCGACGCGCCGGCTGCTTGGTGATCTCTTCACTTTTCGCAACCTCGGCCGCCGTGAGGTCAAGGGAATAGCTGAACCCATCGCAGTCTGGGCGGTCGAAGGAGCGATCGCATCCGAGAGTCGCTTCGAGGCGGTCCGCGCGGCGCGGTCGATCGGCTTTGTCGGGCGCAAGGACGAGATCGAATTCATTCTCTCGCGCCAGCGGCTGGCATGGCAGGGGCAGGGCCAGATGGTCTTGATCTCTGGCGAAGCGGGCATCGGCAAGTCGCGTCTTGTCGCAACGCTGTCCGAAAGCCCCTTGTTGGGGGCGCACCGTCGGGTGCGATATCAGTGTTCGCCCTACCATACCAACAGTGCGCTCCATCCCTTTGTCGCGCAGCTCGAGCGCGCTGCCGGCATCCGTTCGCACGACACGCCGAGGCAAAAGCTGGACAAGCTTGAGGCGATGCTGGCTCTCGGAACACAGCAGGTCGCCCGAGCGACGCTTCTCATCGCGGCACTCCTGTCGATTCCAACCGGCGACCATTGCCCCCCGCTTGGCTTGAGCCCGCCGCAGCAGCGGCGACAGACGTTTGCCTCGCTCCTTGACCAGCTCGAGGGGTTGGCGCGAGAGCAGCCGCTGCTGATTGTCTGCGAGGATATGCATTGGGCCGATGCCACGACGCTTGAACTGTTCGATCTCGCGGTCGATCGGATCAGGGGGCTGCCGATCCTCGTGCTCACGACATCCCGGCCGGAGTTCGAGCCCTCCTGGTCGGGCCTTGCCAACGTCAGTCTGTTGCGGCTCGATCGGTTAGACCGGCAGGATACGCGTGCGCTGGTCGAGCAGGTGACCGTTGGTCGCCAGCTGCCGCGCGAGATGATGAAGCAGATCATCGACAAGACGGATGGCATCCCGCTATTCGTCGAGGAACTGACCAAGATGGTGCTGGAGTCCGGATTGCTCGTTGAAGAGCCCGGGCGCTATCGCCTCGATAGTCCACTCCCGCCGCTCGCTATTCCGGCGACGCTGCAGGATTCGCTGATGGCACGGCTCGACCGGCTCGCTCCAGTCAAGGAGGTGGCGCAAATAGGCGCCGCCATCGGCCGCGACTTTTCGTACGCGCTGCTCAGATATGTGACGGGACGCGATGATCTGACGCTGAGCTCCGCGCTAGCGCAACTCGAAGAGGCGGAACTACTGGTGCGTCGCGGGGCTCCGCCCGAAGCAAACTACAGCTTCAGGCACGCTCTCGTTCAGGAAGCAGCCTATGAGGGCCTGCTCAAGAGCAAACGGCAGGTGCTTCACAAGCGCATCGGCGATGTCCTGCGCGAGAAGTTTCCAGTCGTCGCCGAGACCGAGCCGGAAGTTCTGGCGCATCACTTCACTGAGGCGGGGCTGAGCGAAGTCGCCCTCGAGTGGTGGCGCAAGGCGGGTCAGCAGGCGCTGAAGCGCTCGGCTTATTCCGAGGCGATCGCACATCTCGGCAAGGCGATTGCGACGGCCGATGAACTGCGCGATGAGCCCCACCGGATGATGGATAGGCTGCATCTTCAAATCGCGTATGGCCGCGCCTTACGGGGCAGCCTCGGGCACAGCGCTCCCGAAACCGTAGCCGCATGGACGCGCGCCCGGCAATTCGCGGCCGACATCAATGATCCGGTTGAACTTGCGCCGATCCATTCGGGTCTCTTCAATGCCTGTCTGACACACGGCGAACTCGCTCCGATGCGGGAACTGGCGGACGCCATCAAAAGCGCGGCGGACCGACGGCCGGACTCGCCGGTGGCCGCCGTGGTCGCACACTGGACGGGTGGGGTTACCTGCTGGTTCGGGGGCGACTACTTGAACGCGAGAACGCATCTCGAGCATGCACTGGAGATCTATGGCGCCGAGCCGGATCCCGCGAAGTTCAGGGCTTCGGCGCTGGATCTGCCGTTCGTGATCATGAGGTTTCTTGCCCTGGTGCTTTGGCCACTTGGCAAGATCGCTCGCGCACGCCAGCTTGCGACCGAAGCGGTCAGTGCTTCGGGAGAAAAACGGGCGCTTTCCCGAGCCAATGCGCTTGTTCATCGAGCTGTGTTCGACGGACTAGGCGGAGGCATGTTGCAGCAAACAGAGACGATCCTGGCGCTCGGTCTCGCGCGCGATCACACGATGCCGCTGTATGTGGCCGCCGGCACCTATCTAAATGGCCTGGCCAAGTGGCGTGCCGGCGACCGAATAGCCGGACTGAGCGAAATGCGTCGCGGCTGGACCTTGCTGCACGAGAATGACTGCTATCTCTGTGAACCGTTTTGGGGGATGCATGTCGCCTTGGCGGACGCAGAGTCGGGTCAACTCGAAAACGGGCTGGAAATCTTGAGCGAATTGATCTCATGGACGGGGCAATCCGGGCAGCATTGGCTCGATGCCGAGCTGCATCGCGTATACGGGGAGCTCTTGTCGCGTCATGACCCTTCTGAGGAATCCAGTGCCGAAAATGCTCTCAAGCAAGGACTGGAGATCGCGCGACACCAACAAGCGAAGACTTTCGAGTTGCGCAGCGCCCTGGGACTTGCACGCCTGCACAAGGCAAAAGGCCGAGCGGGCGCGGTATCCGAGGTGCTCGCTCCCCTGCTCGCTGAATTCGATGCGGAGCGAAATCTTCCCGAAGTCGAAGAAGCGAAAGAGTTGCTCAAGTCTGGGCATTAGGCGCGTGCCGCTTCCCTATCTCCGGGCCAGGGGATGACGGGTTACGAATTCACGTGCACGAAATCCCGCAGCAGCGGATAGATCTCGTTATTCCAGCGCTTGCCCGAGAACACGCCGTAATGGCCGACGCCGGCCTGCATGTGGTGGACGCGGCGATAGGCGCGCACGCCGGTGCAGAGGTCCTGCGCGGCGAGCGTCTGGCCGATCGAGCAGATGTCGTCCTTCTCGCCTTCGACCGTCATCAGCCCCATGCGGCTGACGGCCTTGGTGTTCACGGGACGGCCGCGGTGCATCAGCTTGCCTTGCGGCAAGAGGTGCTGCTGGAACACGTCGCGCACGGTCTCGATATAGAACTCCGCCGGCAGGTCCATCACCGCAAAATATTCATCGTAGAAGGTCTTGATGGTCGCGGCCTTCTCCTTCTCGCCCTTGGCGATATGGTTGGCGAGATCCATGTGTTGCTTGATGTGGCGCTCGAGATTCATCGAGACGAACGCCGTGAGCTGCACGAAGCCGGGATAGACCTTGCGGAGCGCGCCGCGGCACTGCATCGGCACGTAGTTGATCAGGTTCTGCTCGAACCAGTCGATCGGCCTGCTCTTGGCGAACTCGTTGACCCTGGTCGGCTGGATGCGCGTGTCGATCGGGCCTGCCATCAGCGTGAGTGTCGCGGGCCGCGAGGGGTGATTGCCCTCGCACATGATTGCGGCGGCGGCGAGTGCCGAGACCGAGGGCTGGCAGATCGCGACCATATGCGGGCGCGGACCCAATTGGCCGAGGAAATCGATGAGGTGATCGGTGTAATCGTCGAGCCCGAAACGGCCCTCGCTGCGCGGAATGTCGCGCGGATTGTGCCAGTCGGTGATGTAGACGTCGTGATCCTGGAGCAGCGTTTTCACGGTGCCGCGCAGCAGCGTGGCGAAATGGCCCGACATCGGCGCCACCAGCAGCATGCGCGGCTGCTCCGGCGCGCCGTCCTTCCTGAAGTGCAGCAGCGAGCCGAACGGCGTCGCGTAGGCGACCTCCTCGGTGACGCCGACTTCGCGGTTGCCCACCATCACGCTGTCGATGCCGTAGGCCGGGCGGTGGTACGTGAGGGTGGAGCGCGAGATCAGCTCCAGCGCGGCCGAGAGCCGGCCGACGACCTGATCCGACAGGCCCTGCGGCACCAGATTGAGGAATTTGAGCGCGGACGAGGCTCCCGCCCGCCACGGCGCCGTCAGGTCCATATGGTTCTGATAGGCCTGATAATACATCGACATCATACTGAAAGCCCGGTTGCCCCCTGCTGCTATGCAATATCGACGCCAAGCGGGCGGTAGGCCGCCCTCGGAATTGGCACGTCGCTTGCTGCTCTCTTCGCGGGAAGCACAGGCAATGCGCACGCCCGCGCGGCGGAGCGGTGCCCGCGATCAGGCGTGAGGGAAGGGCCCTATGGCAAAGGCGACACTGACCATCAGCAGCAAAAACTATTCGTCCTGGTCGCTGCGCGGCTGGCTGCTGACGAAGTTTTCCGGGCTCGATTTCGAGGAGGTCGTGACCGCGCCGGACGACGCGTCGGCGCGTGCGGAGATCCTGCTGCTGTCGTCGTCGATCCTGGTGCCGTGCCTGCGCCACGAGGGCGCCGTGGTCTGGGATACGCTGGCGATCGCCGAATATCTCAACGAGGCGATGCCGGATGCCGGCCTGTTGCCTGATGACCGCGTCCAGCGCGCGCATTGCCGCTCGATCTGCGGCGAAATCCATTCCGGCTTCACCACGCTACGCGCGTCGCTGCCGGTCAATCTGAAGGGGCACTTCCCCGGCTTCAAGATCTGGTCGCGTGCGCAGGCCGACATTGACCGCGTGTGGTCCATCTGGCGCAACTGTCTGGAGAAGTCCGGCGGTCCCTTCCTGTTCGGCGAGAGGCGCACCATGGCGGATGCGATGTACGCCCCCGTGGTGACGCGCTTCGTCACCTATGACGTCAAGCTCGAGCCGCTCCTGAAGGCCTATGCCGATACCATCATGGCCATGCCGGAGATGAAGGATTGGGTCGCGGCTGCGAAGGACGAGCCGGCCGAGATCGAGGAGCTCGAGGTCGAATATTAGGCAGGCCAGGGGACGCCCTGCCTGTTTTG
The DNA here is from genome assembly GCF_024199795.1 of Bradyrhizobium sp. CCGB01. Lineage (NCBI taxonomy): Bacteria > Pseudomonadati > Pseudomonadota > Alphaproteobacteria > Hyphomicrobiales > Nitrobacteraceae > Bradyrhizobium > Bradyrhizobium sp. CCGB01. Next base: position 7,627,545 of record NZ_JANADK010000001.1, on the reverse strand, counting down.
GGAGCGCGGCTTTAGCCGTCGCATCCGGCGGCCATGTCTTTGAAGCCGTTAACTTTTGGCGCCGTGGCCGGCTCAGGCTTGCTCACGCGCTGCGCAGATATTGTATGCGCGTGCGCCCGCATTGCGACATCTAGCCGTGAACAGGCGTGGACACGGCCTCACAGCTGATTCGGACGTGTTTCGTTCGGGCCGCGTTCCGAAGGTTAAGGCGGAGCGCGGCCTCGTTGCATTTTGAGACAAAGGCTGGGTGATCAGGCCACGCCCGACTGCTTCACCCGTGGCCGACGCCACCCGATGACGGTGGCTTCCACCGCGATGCCGGCCTCGTGGTTCTGCCAGCGTCCTTCGACATAGCGGCACGCGAAGGGCAGTTGGTACGTTCCGCTATGGTCCTCGCACAGCACCTCGACCGGCAGGCCAGGTGGTGGTTCTCCGGCGCCATCGAATTCCGCCAGTCGTCTATCGCGCGTTGCCATTCCAAAAATCTCCCCTAAACAAAGCCGCGAAGAGAGTGCCCAATTCTCCCCGCGTGCAGATCATCGCTCCCCGTCCAAGGGAGCAACTGCAAGCTCAACGCGAGAATGCGGTACGAGTGTGGTAGCGTCGGTGTGCGGCGCGCAAAAAGCGCACATTGCCGTGATCGATTGGACGAGGAACCTGCATGCTGCTTCGAAGCGCCGGCGTTTGTTTCGCGATGTTGCTGCTCGCCACGCTGGCGACTCCACCGGTCCGCGCGCAGGACGTGCCCGGCATCGAGATCTGCACGGTCGAGAAGACCATGGAGCGGCGCACGAGCTGCCTGCAGAGTAACGTCGACTTCCTCCAGAAGACCATCACCAAGCTGACGCTCGATCATCAGCAGAAGCTCGATGCGGCCAATCGTCAGATCGACGCGCTGAAGACTGTTGTCGCCGGCCTTCAGAAGACGCTCGGTGACCTCCAGTCTGCCCAGGCGAAGATCGCGGAGGATCTGAAGAAGAAGCAGGACGCACCGCCGCCGAAGGATGCGCAGAAATAAGCGCGGCGATTACGCCACGCGATAGCGCTCCATCACGCTGCGATCGGGCTCGTACCCAAGTCCGGGGCCCGTGGGCACAGCGACATGGCCGGTGGCATCGACATCGGCGCGCCCGCCCCAGAGGCACGCCTCGCGCTTGAGGTAGAACATTTCGACCAGCCCGTCGTCGCGTGTCGCCAGCAGGTGCAGCGTTGCCAGAAGGCCCGGACCGAAATAGGGGGAGTGCGGGACGATCTTCACGCCGAGCTGATCGGCCAGCGCCGCAACCTTCAGAAATTCAGTGATGCCGCCGACCTTGATCACCGATGGCTGGGCATGGCTCACCGCGCCCGCCTTCATCATCTGGCGGAACTGATATTCGGTGCAGGCATTCTCGCCGGCGGCGACGCCGAGCCCGCCCTTGCTGCGAACTTCTGCAAGCGCGGCAAAATCCTCGGGCGGCCAGACCGGCTCCTCCAGGAACATCGGTTGCGCGTCCTTGCACGCCTTCGCGAACGCGATCGCCTGCTCGCCGGTCAGCGGGCAGTTCATATCGACCATCAGAGGAACGCCGGGCCCGATCGCCTCGCGCGCGGCAAATACCGCGGGTGTCGTAGTCTCGTGCAGCTTGATCGCGCCATAGCCGAGCGCGAGCGCTTTCCTGCATTCGCCGGCGATGTTCTCGGGCGAGCCGATCCGCAGCAGGCTTGCATAGGCGGGAATATTTGCGCGCCTGGTTTCGCCGAGCAGGCGATGCAGCGGCACGCCTTTGGCCTTCGCCGCCAGGTCCCACAGCGCGATGTCGAGACCCGAGATCGCGAACATGGTGATGCCGTAGCGGCCGAACAGATGCAAATTGCGCTGGATCTGCTCCATGGCCGCGGGAATGCCGGCGGCGTCGGGCACCTTCAGCCCGCGGGCCTGCGGCGCGATCATCTCCTCGACGGCACTGTGCGTGGTGCGGGGACAGACATAGGCGAAGGCATCGCCCCAGCCGGTCAGCCCGGCATCGGTCGTGACTTCGACCAGCACCATGTCGAGCGCGGAGATGGCGGACGCGCCCTGGCGAAAGCTCGCGACACCGGCGTCATAGGGGATGCGGACATGGTGCGCCCGCACATCGGTGATTTCCATGGCGCGGTTCCTCTTTCTCGTGAGCGGTTTCAGCGAGTGTAGCTGCGAATGGCATGGCGTTGCCAGCGGCGATTCCCGGACTATCCTCATGCGCGGACCGCAATGCCGATCAAGCGAGGCGGCGCGCATCGGTGCATCATCGCCGCGCTTCGAATGAGAACCTGAACCATGAACCCAGCCCAGCGCGCGCTCTGGTATGTCGAGAGCCATCTGGCGGAGCCGATGACGCTCGACGAGATCGCCGTGGTCTCGGGCGTGTCGCGGTTCCACATCGTGCGCGCGTTTGCCGCAGCCACCGGGCTGTCCGTGATGCGTTACGTGCGCGCGCGGCGGCTGACGGAAGCCGCGCGCAATCTTGCGAACGGTGCGCCGGACATCCTGTCGCTGGCGCTGGCGGCGGATTACGGCTCGCACGAAGCATTCACCCGCGCGTTCCGCGACCAGTTCGGCACCACGCCCGAAGCGGTCCGCACCGCGACTTGCACCGGTCACCTCAAGCTTCAGGAGCCGATCCTCATGGATTCCACCATGCTCGACAATCTCAGCGCCCCGCGCTTCGAAACCGCAAAGACCTTCCTGGTCGCCGGTCCCGCCGAGCGTATCTCCTGCGACAACGGTGCGGCCATTCCGGGATTGTGGCAGCGCTTCCACCAGGAGGCCGCCGATATTCCCGCGGGCGTCGGCCAAGGCAATCATCAGGTCGCCTACGGCGTCTGCTGCAACGGCGACGATGCCGGCAATTTCGACTACATCGCCGGTGTCGAGGTCGCCGATTTCTCCGACCTGCCGCGGCGCTTCGGCCGCGTCCGCATCCCCGAACAGCGCTATGCGGTGTTTACCCACACCGAGCACGTCGCCTCGATCCGCCGCACGGTCAACACGATCTGGAATCAGTGGTTGCCGGCGTCCGGCCTGAAGGCCGCGGACGCCCCGAACTTCGAGCGCTATGACGAAAAGTTCGATCCCGCAACCGGCAATGGTGGCTTCGAAATCTGGGTGCCGGTCAGAGAGTAACGCGCAACGCTGGCATACCGTCCCGATTGCTTGGCAAGCCCCGGTGACTTTGTCATAACCGCAGGCAAATCTTGCGTGTGGGGCCGTGCCGGACATCCCGTGCAAGTCATAACAAGCAGCCGGGAGGGTCTCCATGTCCAACGTCCGCGTTCTCGCCACCGACCTCGAATTTCCCGAAGGGCCGGTCGTGATGCCGGACGGCTCGGTCGTGCTGGTGGAAATCCGCGGCCAGCGCCTGACGCGGGTTTATCCCGACGGCCGCAAGGAGATCGTCGCAAAAATTCCGGGCGGCCCGAACGGCGCCGCGCTCGGTCCCGACGGCAAGATCTACATCTGCAACAATGGCGGCTTCTCCTGGATTCCGACCGGCAACATGATCATGCCCGGCCCGCAGCCGGACGGCTATCTCGGCGGCTCGATCCAGCGCGTCGACCTGCAATCGGGCAAGGTCGAGACCGTCGTGACCAAATGCGGCGAGCACGATCTGCGCGGGCCGAACGACCTCGTCTTCGACAAGCACGGCGGCCTGTGGTTCTCCGATCTCGGCAAGCGCCGCCACCGCGAGATGGACGTCGGCGGAATGTATTACCTCAAGCCCGGCATGACCGAGATTGTCGAGGTCGTGCACGGCGTGCTGCCTGCGAACGGCATCGGCCTGTCGCCGGACGAGAACACCGTCTACATCGCGGAGACGCCCACGGGGCGGCTCTGGGCCTATGAGCTCTCCGCGCCCGGCACGCTGAAGCCGCGCGACGTGATCTATCGCGGCGAGCGGGGCAAGCCGATTTGTGGCCTCGGCGGCTACCAGATGTTCGACTCGCTCGCGGTGGAGGCTGGCGGCAATGTCTGCGTCGCCACCCTCGTCTCCGGCTGCATCTCGGTGATCGCGCCTGATGGGACCCTGGTCGAGCAGGTCCCGACCGGCGACCGCGTCACCACCAACATCGCCTTCGGCGGCGAGGGGCTGAAGACGGCCTACATCACGCTGTCAGGCAAGGGCGAACTGGTCGCCATGGACTGGCCGCGCGGCGGTTTGCCTCTCAATTTCCTAAACAAATAAACGGTGCTAGTTACGGTCCTGACGAGCGAGGCAAAGCAACCAGCAGACCCTCACCCTGAGGAGCGCGCCCTTCGCGCGCGTCTCGAAGGGCGAGGCCACCAGCCGGGCCTTCATCCTTCGAGACGCGCGTTCCGCGCTCCTCAGGATGAGGGGTTGGCAGTCAGGATTGCTTCGTCGCTTCGCTCCTCGCAATGACAAAAGAGAGAGTCTCAAATGCCCTGGCCTGATCCCATCACCCTGCGTGGACAGCACGCCCGTCTCGAGCCGTTGTCGCAGCAGCATCGCGAGGGGCTGGTGGAGGCCGTGAAGGACGGCGATCTCTACACGATCTGGTACACCGCGATCCCGACGCCGGAGAACGTCGCCAAGGAGATCGACCGCCGTCTGGCCTTGCAAGTCGCGGGCTCGATGCTCCCCTTCACCGTGTTCGATGGCAGCGGCAAGATCGTCGGCATGACGACCTACATGAACATCGATGCCGCCAATCGCCGCGTCGAGATCGGCTCGACCTGGTACGGCAAGAGCGCGCAGCGCGGTCCGCTCAACACGCAGTGCAAACTGCTGCTGCTCACCCACGCCTTCGAGACGCTGAATTGCATCGCGGTCGAATTCCGCACGCACTTCTTCAACCATCAGAGCCGCCGCGCCATCGAGCGCCTAGGCGCCAAGCAGGACGGCATCCTGCGCAGCCACCAGGTCGCGCCGAACGGCACGCTGCGCGACACCGTGGTCTACAGCATCACCGCGGCCGAATGGCCGACGGTGCAGACGCATTTGAATTATCAACTCAACGACAAGCCGCGCTAGGAGCGGCCGAGGCACCATGGACAGATTTGATTATGTGATCGTCGGCGCGGGCTCGGCGGGTTGCGTGCTCACCAGCCGGCTGAGCGAAGATCCGAACGTCAGCGTCTGCGTGCTGGAAGCGGGGCCGAGCGACTGGCACCCCTACATCCATCTGCCGGCGGGCTTCATCAAAACCTTCCACATGAAGAGCATCAACTGGGCCTACCAGCAGGAGCCGGGGCCTTGGACCGGCGGGCGCAGCATCTACGCGCCGCGCGGCAAGACGCTCGGTGGCTCGTCCTCGATCAACGGCCACATCTACAATCGCGGCCAGCGCATGGATTTCGACACCTGGGCGCAGATGGGCAATCGCGGCTGGGGCTATGCCGACGTGCTGCCCTACTTCAAGCGGCTGGAGAAGCGGGTCGGCGAGGGGGAGGACACCTATCGCGGCCGCGAGGGCAATCTCACCGTCACGACGATGGAGTGGCGCGATCCGCTCTGCGAAGCCTTCATGGAAGGCGCGGTCTCGCTTGGCATTCCCCGCAACCCCGATTACAACGGCAAGACCCAGGAAGGCGTCTCCTACTGCCAGCGCACCATCGACAAGGGCCTGCGCGTCTCCGGATCGACCGCGTTCCTCAAGCCCGCGATGAAGCGGCCCAACGTGCATGTGCACACCCATGCGCACGCGACCGAGATCATCTTCGAGGGCAAGCGCGCCGTCGGCGTGCGCTACACCAAGGGCGGCCGCGGCGGCACGCCTGTGGAGGTGCGCGCCAACAAGGAAGTCATCCTCTCCGGCGGCACCTATAATTCGCCGCAGCTGCTGCAGCTGTCCGGCATCGGTTCGCCCGATCTGCTGGGCGCCCACGGCATCGAAGTGCGTCACGCGCTGCCGGTCGGCGAAGGCTTGCAGGACCACTACGCGCCGCGCACGGTCGCTCGCGTGAAGGACATCAAGACCATCAACGAGCTTCGCCGCGGCTTCTCGCTGTGGATCGAGGCGCTGAAATGGGCGACCGCGCGCCGCGGCCTGCTGTCGCTGTCGCCGACCATGGTCTATTGCTTCTGGCATTCCGGCGAGAGCGCCGACAGTTCCGATCTCCAGCTCACCTTCACGCCGGCGAGCTACAAGGAAGGCGTGCAGGGCCAGCTCGAGGACGAGCCTGGCATGACGGTGGCCTCCTGGCAGCAGCGCCCCGAGAGCCGCGGTTACGTCCGCATCCGCTCATCCGATCCGTTCGCGCCGCCGATCATCCAGACCAACTATCTCGACGCCGAGCTCGACCGCCGTGTCATCGTCGGCGGCATGAAGCTCGCGCGGCGGCTTTTGAAGTCCGCGCCGCTGTCGCCCTACTACGCCTACGAGGATTTCCCGGGGCCGAACATCAACACCGACGACGAGTTCCTGGCGGCCGCCACCGAACGCGGCACCACCACCTTCCACCCCGGCTGCACCTGCCGCATGGGCCCGGCGGATTCGACCTGGGCCGTCGTCGACGACCAGCTCCGCGTCCATGGATTGGAAGGCCTGCGCGTCATCGATGCCTCGGTGATGCCGCGCATGATCTCGGCGAACCTCAACGCCTCCACCATGATGATCGCGGATCGTGCGTCGGATCTGATCCGCGGCAAGACGCCGATGGAAGCCGCCCGCATTCCGGATGTGGCGGTGGCGTGACATCTTCGTAGGGTGGGTTAGCGAACGGTGGCGCGAAGCGCGGCCGTTCGCGTAACCCACCGCTTCTGCCGATCCGGAGACAAACAGAGGCGGACTACGCCTTCGGCCAACCAACCCAGCTTTGCTTACGGGATCGGTGTCATCGGAGCGAAACTGGTCTTGATGTCGTCGAGGACGGGCTCTGTCGTCCGTCCGGTCATCACTGCCATGAGCGCCGGGAAATAAACGGAATAGGAGTGCGATCTCTTGCCCGTCTTTTCGTTGACGCTGTCGGTTTCACCGTGAACGACGTCCAGCGTGCACGGACCAACAGGCTCCTTGCCCGCTGATCTGAACTTGTAGTCAAACGTCACGGAGGACAGATCCGTGCTGTTGTCGGCATAAACTGTCGAATGTGCGATGGTGTACTTCAGATCCTGTCTATGATCGAAGAGCTTCGGCATGCCGTCGACGGTATACGTGATCTTCGAAGATTTGAACTTGCCGGCGAAGGCCGATGTGGTTTCGGCTGTCGCCAGAATCCCGGCAACGAGTACCACCTTGGTAACCAACTTGCCGTCCAGGGTTTTGATCCAGGCGACAGAATTTGCTGACTTGTCCCTGTAGACCTGGATGACAGCCGAACTGTCCTTTCCATCGTGGTAGGTCAATTCGACCGGTGCCGTCGTGTTCTCGATTGCGTTGCAGTCGATCGGCTCTGCGGCGACAGTTGCGCTCGCAAGCATCGCCAGAAGCAAGACGAAAACCCGCATCATCAGCCCCTCGCTCGCAACACACCGCCGCTCATCCTTCAAGACGCGCTACACGGCAGACTTGTGCCATACTGCGCATGCCTCAGGATGGCGGGATCAGCAGCGCTCTCGTGGCAAGAACCTAAACCTCCCGCCGGCTCAGAAACGCCAGCCGCTCGAACAAATGCACGTCCTGCTCGTTCTTGAGCAGCGCGCCGTGCAGCGGCGGGATCAGTTTGCGCGGGTCGCGCTCGCGCAGCTGCTCCACGCTCATGTCTTCGTTCAGCAGCAGCTTGAGCCAGTCAAGCAGCTCGGACGTGGACGGCTTCTTCTTCAGGCCGGGCACCTCGCGCACCTCGAAGAAGATGCGCAGCGCTTCCTCGACGAGGCGCTTCTTGATGCCGGGGAAGTGGACGTCGACGATGCGGCCCATCGTGTCGGCGTCGGGGAACTTGATGTAGTGGAAGAAGCAGCGGCGCAGGAACGCGTCCGGCAACTCCTTCTCGTTGTTGGAGGTGATCATCATGATCGGGCGCTGCTTCGCCTTGATCGTCTCGCCGGTCTCGTAGACATGGAATTCCATGCGGTCGAGCTCGAGCAGCAGATCGTTCGGGAATTCGATGTCGGCCTTGTCGATCTCGTCGATCAGCAGCACCGGGCGCTGCTCGGCCGTGAAGGCTTCCCACAGCTTGCCGCGCTTGATGTAGTTCCTGATGTCGGAGACGCGGGCATCGCCCAGCTGGCTGTCGCGCAGGCGCGACACCGCGTCGTATTCGTAGAGGCCCTGCTGCGCCTTGGTGGTGGACTTGATATGCCAGGTCAGCAGCGGCGCGTTCAGCGCCTTAGCCACTTCCTCGGCCAGCACGGTCTTGCCGGTGCCGGGCTCGCCCTTGATCAGGAGCGGGCGCTCCAGCACGATCGAGGCGTTGACGGCGACCTTGAGATCGTCAGTCGCAACATAGTCCTTGGTGCCGGTAAATTTCATTGCGTGTCCTTAGGTAATCGTCGGCGCGAGGCGCTCGCCCCCGTCGCGACAAGGGAACGGCCGCTCGTGGCGGCCGTTCCTGGTTCGGTCAGGCTTTCAGACCCGTCTTATCAGCGAAAGGATCACCAGCACAATCACCGCGCCGATGGTGGCATCCACGATGGCGCCGAGCGTGCCGGTGGCCAGCGCAATATGCAGCTGTGGCAGCACCCAGCTCGCCACGAGGGCACCGATGATGCCGACGACGATGTTGCCGATCAGCCCAAATCCCGCCCCATGGACAATCTTGCCGGCAAGCCAGCCGGCGATCGCGCCGATGATGAGCGCTGCGAGAATTCCCATTGCAAACGTCCCCCAAACAACCCCTTGAGGCGGCCAATTCTAGAGCAAAAAGCCTCCCGGTCCAGCGCAGAGCGGTGGGCTCGGCCCCTTGACGTTCGCCCCCCGACGGGCAATCTGTCACCCATGTTCCTGCAATTCTTCACTTCTCTGCGCGATGCGCAGGTCCCCGTGACGCTGCGCGAATACCTCACGTTGATGGAGGCGCTCGACGCTGACCTCGCGGACTACACGGTCGAGAATTTCTACTATCTGTCGCGCGCGTCCCTCGTGAAGGACGAGCGCAATCTCGACAAGTTCGACCGCGTCTTCGGCTCGGTGTTCAAGGGGCTGGAAAGCCTGCTCGACGCCATGGAGAAGGCGGAGATCCCCGAGGAGTGGCTGAAGAAGCTCGCCGAAAAGTACCTCAGCGAGGAAGAGAAGAAGCAGATCGAGGCCATGGGCTGGGACAAGCTCATGGAGACGCTGAAGAAGCGCCTCGAGGAGCAGAAGGGCCGCCACCAGGGCGGCTCGAAATGGATCGGCACGGCCGGCACCTCGCCGTTCGGCGCCCACGGCTACAATCCCGAAGGCGTTCGCATCGGCCAGGAGAAGAACCGCAACAACCGCGCCGTGAAGGTGTGGGACAAGCGCGAGTTCAAGGACCTCGACGGCAATGTCGAGCTCGGCATCCGCAACATCAAGGTGGCGCTGCGCCGCCTGCGCAAGTTCGCGCGCACCGGCGCGCCGGACGAGCTCGACCTCGACACGACCATTCGCGAGACCGCCAATCACGGCTATCTCGACGTGCACATGCGCCCCGAACGGCGCAATGCGGTGAAGCTGCTGGTGTTCTTCGACATCGGCGGCTCGATGGACGCGCATATCGAGCAGGTCGAGGAGCTGTTCTCGGCGGCGAAGAGCGAGTTCAAGCACATGGAATATTTCTACTTCCACAACTGCCTCTATGAAGGCGTGTGGAAGCAGAACAAGCGCCGCTTCACCGACCGTACCCCGACCTGGGACGTGCTGCACAAATACCCGCACGACTACAAGGTCGTGTTCGTCGGCGACGCCTCGATGTCGCCTTACGAGATCATGGTGCCCGGTGGCTCGGTCGAGCATGTCAACGAGGAGCCCGGCTCGGTCTGGCTCGATCGCATCATCCACACCTATCCGCATTCGGTGTGGCTGAACCCGGTGCAGCAGAAGCACTGGGACTATTCGGAATCGACCACCATCATCAAGCGCATCTTCGCCAACCGCATGTACCCGATCACGATCGAGGGGCTTGAGGGTGCGATGAAGGAATTGACGCACTAGCGCTGGTGTCATTCCGGGGCGCGCGCAGCGCGAACCCGGAATCTCGAGGTTCCGGGTTCGCTCGCTTCGCGATCGCCCCGGAACGACGGAAGAGAAGAAGGGAGAAACACATGCCCCAAAACATCACCCGCGGCATCAAGGCGCTGATCGACGAGGCCAATGCCGAGATCGAGACGCTCAACGCCAAGGACGCCATCGAGATCTCCAAGAACGGCGACGTCGTCATCGTCGACATCCGCGATCCCCGCGAGATCGAGCGCGACGGCCGCATCCCCGGCGCGTTCGCCTGCACCCGCGGCATGCTCGAATTCTGGATCGATCCGCAGAGCCCCTATGCCAAGCCGATCTTCCAGGAAGACAAGAAGTTCGTCTTCCACTGCGCCGGTGGCCTGCGCTCCGCGCTCGCGGCCAAGACCGCAAAGGACATGGGCCTGAAGCCCGTTGCCCACATCGCCGGCGGCTACGCCGCCTGGCGCGACGCCGGCGGGCCGGTGGAGCAGTGGGAGCCGAAGAAGAAGGGGTGAGGGTGCGCTGCTGTCACTCCAATCTCAGCTGTCATTCCCCGCGAAAGCGGGGAATCCAGTACGCCGCAGCCTCTCGGTTCAATCACAACCGTCTCGGAGTACTGGATCGCCCGTTCCCAGTGCGCAATTGCGCACTGGCCGGGCGATGACAGCGGAGCTTGGCGCGCACGGCCCGGAATGACGAAAAGGAAATGCATGCAATGACCACCGACCCCCTCGTCTCCACCGAATGGCTCGCCGCCCATATCAACGACGCCAACGTCAAGGTGATCGACGCCAGCTTCAAGTTGCCGGGCGTGCTGCCGCTGCCGAAGGACGATTATCTCGCCGCGCATCTGCCGGGCGCGGTGTTCTTCGACGTCGATGCCGTCTCGGATCATTCCAACCCGCTGCCGCACATGTACCCGAGCGCCGAGCAGTTCGGTCGCGACATCGGCAATCTCGGCATCGGAAATAGCGACACCGTCGTGCTCTACGATGCCGGCGGCTGGGTCGCGGCACCGCGCGCGTGGTGGATGTTCCTGGCCTTCGGCCACGGCAATGTGCGCATCCTCAATGGCGGCCTGAAGAAGTGGCGTGCCGAAGGGCGTCCCGTCGAGACCGGCGAGGTGAAGCCGAAGCCGGCGAGCTTCAAGGCGAGCTACGATTCCAAGCGCGTGCGCAGCATGCAGCAGCTCATCGCCAACGTCGAAAGCCGCGCCGAGCAGGTGATCGACGCGCGTGCGGCCGATCGCTTCGAGGGCCGCGCGCCCGAGCCGCGCGCGGGCATCCGTTCTGGTCACATCCCCGGCGCCCGCAACGTGCCCTACAATCTGCTGTTCGATGCCGCGACCGGCACCATGAAGCCGCTCGACGATCTCCGCGCCGCCTTTGCGAGCGCCGGCGTCAAGCTCGACGCGCCGATCGTGACGAGCTGCGGCTCGGGCGTGTCCGCCGGCGTGCTGACACTTGCGCTCTATCGCCTGGGCATTACCGACACCGCGCTCTATGACGGCTCATGGTCGGAATGGGGCCAGGAAAAGGGCCCCCCGATCGCGACCGGGCCGGCCTGAGCTTACTGGCGCGCGCGCGTGGCGGTTGTCGCCAGCATCTGCTGCCGCCCGAACGGATCGAAGCTCTGCTGCAATTGCTGAGGCGGTGGCGGACGCCGCACCACGCGGTGCCGCTTCTTCGCCTTCGCCTGGCGCTTGGCCGCCTTGCCGTCAGAGGCGCTGCTGTCGGCCTTGTTGCTCTCAGCCTTGTTGCTGCCCGCCTTGGCCTTCGCCGGCGGCTCCTTCGAGGCCGTCGTCGTGGGATCGCTCAGCGCGGCCACCTTGGCCGAAGCGACATCAAGCGCCGGGGAGGCGAGGGCGGCACTCGGATCAGCGAGAGCCGGTTCGCTGGCGGTCACGGCAGGCTTGGTCTCGGGGATCGATTGGGCCTCGGGGATCGATGCCGCGGTGTCGGCAGGGGTCAGCGTGTCGGTGGGCGCGGGCGCTGCGGCTTCCGCCGTCGTCTCGGCCTTCGCCGGCTCGGCGGCCGCGGCTTCAGCCGGCGGCGCGGCGACCTGAGCCTGGACGTCGGGCTCGGTCGTCAGCGCGGCGACTTGCTCGGGCCCGCTCACCGGCAGCGCGATGGTCGGCACCTGGTCGCGCAGCGACGGGGCTGGCTCGGCGGCCACCTCCGGCTCGGCCCGCAACGCCGCGAGCACCGGCTGGGCTGGCTCGGGCGCCTGCGCAAACACCTGCTCCTGCGGTCCGTTCCGCCAGGAGGGGTTGCTGACATACTGCTCATGGGTCGCCCGCAGCAGCGCGGCGGCGCCCAGGCCGAACACCAGGATGGAGGCTGACAGCAGGATCGCGGCAAACAGGAAGCGAAAGCCGGGAAGCATCGGACGGGTTACAAGTTTCCGCCCCGGCGGTGGCCAGGGCCCAAGAGCCATCTGAACGCGGTGACGGTACTGCTTGCCGCCTTCGCCACGCGGAAATTGGAGCTCAAAGCGGCGGCGAATCAGGCTGATTCGAACATATCGCAACGCCTCTGCGTCGTTCCCTTAAATTCGGGGCCCGGGACTCCGGCGATCTACGGCCCGATGCGATTTCCGCCCCGTGATGCAATGGGGCAACTGTGTGCGCCTGCATCACAAATCGCTAAATCAGGGACAAACAGCCTGCAATGTCTTGAATGTGCCGCTATCTTCGGTCATCTGGCCGTTAACGGTCCGGACGGGGCCCGGGGACACTACAAGAGCGATGATGATCAAACATTTTCTGACGATATGCGCTGCCGCAACAGTCGCTGCGGCGGGAACCTCGCTCGCACAGGCGCAGAGCTATCCGGTCCAGCAGGCGCCGAGCTACGGTGCCCCGGCCGAATATCGCCCCGGGGACCGCACCCCGAATTTCGACTCGCTGGAAGACGAAGACGACGCGATGCCGCAGGCCTCGCTGCCGCCGCCCGGCCCGGCCGATGATCCGCGTTATGGCCGCCCCGCCGGCCCGCCGGTCTACTCCGCCGCCCCGCCGCAGGGTCCGGTGATGTCGCCCGATGATCCCCGCTACGGTCGTCCGGCTGGCGCTCCGCCGGTCTACTCGGCCGCGCCCCCGCAGGGCCCCGTGATGTCGCCCGACGATCCTCGCTACGGCCGCCCCGCCGGTCCGCCGCCGGTGATCTATGCCAACCGTCCCGGTCAGCAGGGCCAGGCCCCCGCCAATGACGGTCTGCGTCCGCCGGAGGCCGTTGGTGGTCCCGCCGCGACCGGCACGGTCCAGTCCGGCCAGCCGTCCGTCGGCGCCGATGGCCGGCCGATGACGATCGCTTCGCTGCCGCCCGAGGAGCAGCCCGATGCTGCGCCGGCGCAGTTGCCGCAGAACCTGCGCCGCCAGGAGGTCTCGTTCCAGACCAAGGAGCCAGCCGGCACGCTCGTGGTCGATACCCCGAACACCTACCTCTATTACGTGCTCGGCGGCGGCCGTGCGATCCGCTACGGCGTCCGCGTCGGCCGCGACGGTTTCACCTGGACCGGCGTGCAGAAGATCACCCGCAAGGCCGAGTGGCCGGATTGGCATCCGCCGACCGAAATGATCGAGCGCCAGCCCTATCTGCCGCGCTTCATGGCCGGCGGCCCCGGCAATCCGCTCGGTGCCCGCGCGATGTATCTCGGCTCGACCGTGTACCGCATCCACGGCACGAACCAGCCCTCGACCATCGGCAAGTTCGTGTCGTCAGGCTGTATCGGCATGCTGAACGAGGACGTCTCCGACCTGTTCGATCGCGTCAAGGTCGGCACCCGCGTGGTGGTGATGCCGGGTGGCCCGCCGCCGGGAACGGCGACCGCCTCCAACGCGCCGCCGCCGGGAGCAGCCGCACCGGCTCCGATGTCCGCCCAGGCTGGCCCCGTTCCGGGCACGCAGCCGACGGTGGTGCCGCCGCTGCCCGCGCCGGTCACCGTGCGCTAGGCGCTGCGAGACCATTCAGATTTGCGAAGGGCGTGCCGTCGGCACGCCCTTTTCGTTTCAGGCCAGCTTCCGTGGCAGCTCGCTGCCCTTGGTGAAGGCGTCGATCGCCTCGACCATCTGGCCGTAATGGATACGCAAGCCGTCCTCGGTGGCGTAGCCGAGATGCGGGGTCAGCACGAGATTGTCGAGCTTGCGGAAGGGATGGTCGACCGGCAGCGGCTCGACCGAGAACACGTCGATGCCGGCGCCCGCAATCTTCCGCTGTTGCAAGGCCTCCAGCAGCGCCTGCTCGTCCACGATCGGCCCGCGCGCGGTGTTGACGAGGAACGCCGTCGGCTTCATCCGCGCGAGGTCCTCACGGCCGACCAGACCGCGCGAGCGATCGCTCAGAACCACATGGATGGTGACGATGTCGGCCTTGGCGAACAGCTCCTCCTTGGTGGCATAACCGACGCCGGCCGCCGCGCATTTCTCCGGCGTGAGGTTCGGGCTCCAGGCGATTACGTTCATGCCGAAGGCCTTGGCGATGGCGGCCATCTTGCTGCCGAGCTTGCCGAGCCCGACGATGCCGAGCGTCAGTCCCTCGATCTCGACGCCGGCAAAGGTCTGCCAGGGCTCGCCCGCATGCATCCGCGCGTTCTCGCGGCCGATGCCGCGGGTCAGCTCCAGGATCAGGCCCATGGTGAGCGGGGCGGTCGGATCGCGCGAATATTGCGTGCCGCCGATCGTGACGCCGCGCGCCTTGGCGGCCTCCATGTCGATCGAGGCATTGCGCATGCCGGACGTCAAAAGCAGCTTCAGCTTCGGCAAGCTGTCGAACAGGCTCTTGGGAAATGCCGTTCGCTCGCGCATCGCGCAGACGATCTCGAAGTCGGCGAGCGCGCTCGCCGCGGCCTGTTCCGAGGCAAAGGGATGGCTGAACACGGTGACGTCGACGCGGTCGGACAGTCTTTGCCAGTCGGCGACGTCGAGGGCGAGGTTGAAATAGTCGTCGAGAATTGCACAGCGCAGCCGCGTCATCAGCGTTCATCCATGGCGAGAGGTGATAGCGCGAGGCGAGGGCGCCATCGTCGGAACCGGGCCATGGTTGCGCGCAATCGGGGCTGCGCGCAAGCAGCTTACCTGTTCAAAAATCCGATAGGAGAGGAAGGCTCAGAGGTCGCGGGGCTTGAGGCGGAACGGCGCATCAATGCCGTGCTTGGCGCGCCAGGCGGGGCCGGGACCACGCATGTAGTGCAGCTCGGGGCGGTAAGGATTGAAAGCGGTGGCGAGGAAGCGCTTCCAGAAGCCCTTGACCTCGGACACGAGTCCGGACGCGTTCCCGGCCTCGACCGGAACGGCGATGGAGTGGGTCTCGATCAGAGCCATGGTCGGCCTCGCTGTTCTCCCCGCCGCTTCTGCCGCGGGTGGCGTCTTTTTGGCGCCATGACGAGCTTTGGCCTGCTTTATTAAAAAAAGGTTTCAATTGTCCGGATCGATGGCCGGATGGTGACCGTCCCGTATTGATCCGTGGTGAACGGAGGGAAAACATTGCCCTTTGGGGGCGGGATCGTTACATCGGCGGCAAGCAAATTTCCTCAAATCGAAGGTTTCACGGGACCGATGGCGCGCCAGTTCATCTATTTCATGCAGGGCCTGAGCAAGAGCTACCCGACCCGGAAGGTGCTCGATAACATTCATCTGTCGTTCTACCCGGACGCCAAGATCGGCGTGCTCGGCGTCAACGGCTCGGGCAAGTCGACGCTGCTCAAGATCATGGCCGGCCTCGACAAGGAATATAACGGCGAGGCCTGGGTCGCCCAGGGCGCCCGCGTCGGCTATCTCGAGCAGGAACCGCATCTCGATCCCGCGCTCTCCGTGCGCGAGAACGTCATGCTGGGTGTCGCCAAGCAGAAGGCCATCCTCGATCGCTACAACGAGCTGGCGATGAATTACTCCGAGGAAACCGCCGACGAGATGACCAAGCTGCAGGACGAGATCGAGGCCCAGGGCCTCTGGGATCTCGACAGCAAGGTCGACCAGGCGATGGACGCGCTGCGCTGCCCGCCCGACGATGCCGATGTGACCAAGCTCTCCGGCGGTGAACGCCGCCGCGTCGCGCTGTGCCGCCTGCTGCTCGACCAGCCCGAACTGCTGCTGCTGGACGAACCGACCAACCATCTCGATGCCGAGTCGGTGTCGTGGCTCGAAGGCCATTTGCGCAACTATCCCGGCGCGATCCTGATCGTTACCCACGATCGCTACTTCCTCGACAACGTCACGAGCTGGATTCTCGAGCTCGATCGCGGCAAGGGGATTCCCTACGAGGGCAATTACTCGTCCTGGCTGGTGCAGAAGCAGAAGCGGCTGGAGCAGGAAGGCCGTGAAGACGCCGCGCATCAGAAGACGATCGCGCGCGAGCAGGAATGGGTCGCGTCCTCGCCGAAGGCCCGCCAGGCCAAATCCAAGGCGCGCTATCAGCGCTACGAGGAGCTGCTCAAGCAGGCGAGCGAGAAGCAGACCCAGACCGCGCAGATCATCATCCCCGTCGCCGAGCGGCTCGGCGCCAACGTGGTCGATTTCGAAGCGCTCAGCAAAGGCTATGGCGATCGTCTCCTCATCGACGATCTCACCTTCAAGCTGCCGCCCGGCGGCATCGTCGGCGTGATCGGCGCCAACGGCGCCGGCAAGACCACGCTGTTCAAGATGATCACCAAGCAGGAAACGCCGGACAAGGGCACGATCACGGTCGGCGAGACGGTGCATCTCGGCTATGTCGACCAGTCGCGCGATGCGCTCGACGGCAACAAGAACGTTTGGGAGGAGATCTCCGGCGGCAACGAGCTGATCCTGCTCGGCAAGAAGGAAGTCAACTCGCGCGGCTATTGCTCGTCGTTCAACTTCAAGGGCGCCGACCAGCAGAAGAAGGTCGGCGCGCTCTCGGGCGGTGAGCGCAATCGCGTGCATCTCGCCAAGATGTTGAAGTCCGGCGCCAACGTGCTGCTGCTCGACGAACCGACCAACGATCTCGACGTCGACACGCTGCGCGCGCTCGAAGAGGCGCTAGAAGATTTTGCCGGCTGCGCCGTCATCATCAGCCATGATCGCTGGTTCCTCGACCGCATCGCGACCCACATCCTGGCCTTCGAGGGCGACAGCCACGTCGAATGGTTCGAAGGCAACTTCCAGGACTACGAGAAGGACAAGATGCGCCGGCTCGGCCAGGACAGCATCATTCCGCACCGCGTGAAGTACAAGAAGCTGACGCGGTGATTTCGGCATGATGCGGCGGGCGCTCATCGCAGCAGTGATCGTTCTCACCTGCGGCTGGTCGTCCGCCCGCGCCGCCGATGCCGCCTTCACGCAGTTCATCGCCTCGCTCTGGCCGGAAGCACAGGAAGCTGGCGTCTCGCGCAAGACGTTCGACGAACAGACGCGTGGGCTCGAGCCTGATTACAAGCTACCCGATCTGATCCTGCCCGGACGGCCCGCGACCGGCGCGCCGTCGCAGGCCGAGTTCGTGCAGGTGCCTGCCGACTATGTCAGGGAGGCCTCGATCGCGCGGCTCGCGGGCGAGGGGCAGCGGTTGCTGCAAAAATACAATTCCGCGCTGACGAAAATCGAGAAGACCTCCGGCGTGCCCGCCACCGTCATGCTCGCGATCTGGGGCCGCGAGACCGATTACGGCCGCTACACGCTGCCTTACGATCTCGTGCGGGTGCTGGCGACGCAGGCCTATGTCGGTCGCCGCAAGGACACCTACCGCAATGAGTTCATCCTCTCGCTGAAGATCCTCGGCGAGGGCGTGGTGACGCGCAAGGACATGCGCTCGTCCTGGGCGGGCGCGACCGGGCTGACGCAGTTCCTGCCGTCGGAATATTACAAGCACGGCGTCGATTTCGACGGCGACGGCCGCATCGACATCTGGCATTCGGTGCCGGATGCGCTGGCGTCAGCCGCGCAGCAGCTCGTCAACAAGGGCTGGCAGAGCGGCCTGCGCTGGGCCTACGAGGTGCAGGCGCCGGCGAAGGTCGATTGCACGACGGGCGTGCCGGAGGTGACGAAGCCGATCGGCCAGTGGCTGCGCGACGGCTTTGTGCCGGTGCGCGGCGCGAGGCTCAGTGCCGCCGAGCAGGCGCAGCCAGCCTCGCTGCTGCAGCCGGAAGGCATCTACGGCCCGTCATTCCTGACCACGAAGAACTACTTCGTCATCAAGGAATACAATTTCTCCGATCTCTACGTGCTGTTCGTCGGCCATCTCAGCGACCGCATGACGAGCCCGCTGCCGTTCGCGACACAATGGGCGGCATCCAAGCAGTTACGCACCAAGGACGTCGAGACCATGCAGCGCGGGCTCACGCGTGTCGGGCTCTACAAGGACAAGATCGACGGCAAGGCCGGCATGCAGACGCGCGCAGCGCTCGGCGCCTATCAGAAGTCGGCTGGCCTGAAGGTCGATTGCTGGCCGAGCGAAGAGGTGCTGCGCTCGATCCAGGCGGCGCGATAGCCGATCTCAATCGTCCCGCCAAAAGAAAAAAGCCCGGCCGATGGTCTCGGCCGGGCTTCGATCGCGGCGCGGATGCGCCATGCGATCAGATCTTGCGATCAGATCAGTAGCAAACGCGAACCGGGCGAACCACCCAGCCGTATCCGTCCCAATAGCGCTGGCGCTGCCAGTAGCAGGGCGGGGGCGGCGGGCCGGGCTCGGCGACGTAAACCGGACCACCATAGGCCGGGCGGCTCGACGCGATGGCACCGCCGACGATGGCACCGCCGATCAGGCCCGCTGCGATACCGGCGCCAATGTTGTCGCCAGCCTTCGCGGGCGGCGTGACCGTCACCAGCGAAGCAGCAACCGTCGCTACCGTAAGGGCGGCAACTAAAGTCTTCTTCATGCTCTAGGCTCTCCTGGGAGATGGGCTCCTCTTGTTAGAGGCGCCCGGGTTTCAAAGGTTCACGCAACACGCTGATGGAAGCGACCGTGCAGCTAGGAAGCGCGCAATTGGTCAATCCACGGTAAACGCGCACGGAGCTGTGACGAGAAAAAGCGGTCTTTTTCGGGCCCCAAGATGAACGGCGCATCCGTAGTGAACCGGCTTTGTCGTCTCAGCCACAGACTCGGACGCGACGGACGCGCCAGGCATAGCCGTCCCAGAAGCGCTGCTTCTGCCAGACACAGCCATCGCCATAATAGTCGTCAGCGACATAGCCGGGACCCGGCGCGTAGTAGCGGGGCGGGTAATAGCCGGGGCCATAGGAGTAGCCGGGGCCCGGTCCGTAATAATACGGAGACGCCAGCGCGCCGCCGACAATGGCGCCTCCGATGATCCCCGCGGCCACGCCAGCGGCGACACCACGCTGGGCATGGGCCGGTGTCCCGGCCGTGAGGGCCAGGATGGCGACGGCGGCGACCGTCAGGAGCGACTTCTTCATTGGTTTGACCTTTCGCTGATACACGCGGGAACTGTTTGGGGGGTAAGGTTCCATACTTCGTTTGAATGATCAATGAACGGCACCTTTGCCGGGGGCGACCAATTAACATGGATCGCAGGTCCGCGAGGGAGACGACGATGGGCAACGCGATGATGAATACCTTGATCGCTGCCGGGGTCATTTTCGCGATCGGCTATGGCTGGTTCACCCATCTCCAGAACCGGGGCCAGCGGCGCTCGCGCGCTGCGGCTGGCAGTGACGGAGGAAGTGGCGGCGACGGCTATTCGGGGACCAGCGACGGCTTCTCGCTGGGGAGCTGGTTTTCCAGCGACAGCTCAGGCGGCTCAACCGGCAGTGGCAGCTGTTCCAGCGGCGATAGCGGCAGCAGTGGCGGGGATTGCGGAGGCGGCGGCGATGGTGGTGGAGGCGGCGGCGGTGACTAGTTCCGCCAAAATCTTGATTCAGCGCAACACCCTATTTTAGAGCCGTTCTAGGCTGTTTTCCGGCCAGTTTGGAATAGCTTCAAATACCGGTTTTTCCCTTTGCATCCGGACGGCCCCTTAAATATCGATGATGGCGCATCACCGAAGGGCCTGCCGCTTCCATGATCGTTTGTTCCTGTAACGTGCTGAGCGATGACGACATCCGCGCCGCCGTCGCTGACTCCGACGACGCCGTACGTCATGCCAAGCAGGTCTATGGATGCCTCGGCTGTAGCGCCGAATGCGGCCGCTGCGCCCGCACCATCAAGACCATTATCGACGAAGCGCTTGGTCCCTGTGCCAAGTCCTGCTGCTCCGGCTGTCCGCATAGTCATACCGTGGCCGCCAATGACGAGACGGCCGAGCCCGCCCAGTTCGCCCTCGCGGCCTGCTGAAAACTTCCGCACCCCCGACTGAGCTTTTCCCCGGCTGCGTCCCCGTAGCCGGTTGCCCTCGTCCTTAAACTCATTTAGAAGCGTTCTAAATTCGGTTTAGGGCCGAGTTGGACTGCAAAGCTGGAGTGAACCATGCAGGGCGACGCAAAAGTCATCGACTATCTCAACAAGGCGCTGCGTCACGAGCTGACTGCGATCAACCAGTACTGGCTGCACTACCGCTTCCTCGACAATTGGGGCCTCCTCGACATGGCCAAGGTCTGGCGCAAGGAGTCCATCGAGGAGATGGAGCACGCCGACAAGCTCACCGCGCGTATCCTGTTCTTCGACGGTTTCCCGAACATGCAGGTGCTCGATCCCCTGCGCATCGGCCAGAACGTCAAGGAGATCATCGAGTGCGACCTCGCCGCCGAGATGAGCGCGCGGGCGCTCTATCAGGAAGCGGCGACCTACTGCCATGGCGCCAAGGACTACGTCACGCGTGACCTGTTCGAGAAGCTGATGAGCGACGAGGAGCACCACATCGACTTCCTCGAAACCCAGCTCGACCTGATCGGCCGCATCGGCCTCGAACTCTACACGCAGAAGCACGTCGGCGGGCTCGAGGGCGAGGGGCATTAAGCTCTAACGCCGCGACAGACTCTGTCGCCACACACTCCGGTGTCGTCCCCGCGAAAGCGGGGACCCATAGCCCCAGGGAGGAATGTGGCGCGCGATGCCAACTCCGAGCCACTACGCTTGTTCGGGACGACGCCGTGATTGGCGCACCGCCTACAACTGCGTCTTGTAACGCTCTTCCACGATCTCCTGGCTCTCCGGTTCGCCCAGGCCTGTCTGGTCGTGAATGACTTGGCCGATGCTCGGCATCACCGAGCGCTGCACCTTCTCCGGCGACCACAGCTTCGAGCGCATCAGCGCCTTGCCGCAGTGGAAATAGACTTCGCTGACCGCGACGTTCAGCACCGCGCGCGGCGGCTTGCCGAATTCCACCATCGATGCGAGCAGGTCCGGATCGGCCGACAGCGTGCCGCGTCCGCCGACGCGCAGCGTCTCGTCGATGCCGGGCACGAAGAACAACAGATGCACGAAGCCCGATCCTTCGACGACGTTGCGAAAACTGTCGATCCGGTTGTTGCCGGAACGGTCGGGCATCAGCAGCTGGTTGGGACCGGCGACATGGACGAAGCCCACCCCGCCGCCGCGCGGCGAAGCATCGACGCTGCCGTCGACGCCTGACGTTGCAAGCACGCAGAACGGCGACATCTCGATGAACTTCTTCGCATGCGCGTCGATCGCGGGACGCGCCTTTGCGATCACGCGCGGGCTCGGCTTGGCATAGATGGCGGCGAGGTCTTCGGCGCAAAGATCGGTCACGAAGGTCTCCCTGATTGAGTGGCGTTGGCGAGATCGGACTCCATCGGCAAGATAGCACGCGCGGCATGGACCAGCCACTGGACTGCGCGACGACCGGGAGCAGGCCCGCCCGGATGGTACAGGTAGCGCTGAACTAAAATTTCCCTTATAACGGGTGTTGTATTTTTTCGCTTTTCAAGGAAGGAATTTGTCATGGCTCCGACGCAGGCAATGCGGGTCGCGGGCGAGCGGCCGCGCCATCGCAAGCATGTCCCGGGACAGCTCATCGTTCGGTTGAAGCCGGAGGCCGCCCGGCAGATCGCGGCGACCTCGCCTCGGGCGACAACGCAGCGCGCGCTGAGAGCCGCGATGCCCGATGACGTCAGAGGTCCGATCGATTTCCTGAGCGACAATCTCGGGCTTCAGTCGATGAAGCCGCTGTTCGTGGTCGGTGACGGTGATGCGCCCGCGCAGCCGCAGCCGCAGGCGAGGGCCCTGGCCGCAGCTCATCGTTCGATCGCACGCTCCGCAACGGCGGTACCGCGGGAGGCGCTGGCCGGATTTCAGATCGTGCAGGTGGACAGCAAGGTCGATGCAGGCGTCCTGAAACGCCTGAGTGCCTCGAGGGCGGTGGATCTGGTCGAGCCCGTTCCCAACCGGTGGCTCAGTGCCGCCGCCGATCCCATGAAGATCCGGCAGTGGGGACTTCGCGCCATCAGATGGTTCGATAGACCGCGGCCGGGCGCGGGGCGGGTTCATGTCGCTGTGCTCGATAGCGGTGTCGATGCCGGACATCCCGATCTCACCGAAGCGATCGAGGAATATCGTCACGACGGAAACGGCGCGCGCGATTTTCTCGGCCATGGCACACATGTCAGCGGCACGATCGCGGCCGTGATCAATAATTCGGCCGGCGTCGCGGGCCTCGCCAATTGCCGGCTGCACTGCTGGAAGGTGTTCGACGATCCCAAACGCCCGGGCGCCGACGAGAACTTCAACTTCGAGTTCTACAGCAAGGCTCTCGCGGCCGCGCTCGATTCCAACATCAAGGTCATCAACCTCAGCATTGGCGGTGAGGACCGTTCGAAGGCGGAAGCGACGATCTTCGCCGAGCTGATCGATGCCGGCGTCGTCGTCTCCACCGCGATGGGCAACGAGTTTGAGAGCGGCAATCCGAAGGAGTATCCGGCGGGCTACCCGGACACGATCGGTGTCGGCGCCGTCGACGAATCCCATCGACGTGCCTCGTTCTCCAATACGGGGAAACACATCAAGCTGGTCGCGCCGGGCGTCAACATCCTGTCGACGGTGCCCCGGGTGCAGGCAAGCTTCGCCGACCATACTAGTTACGATTCCTGGCCCGGGACGTCGATGGCGACGCCGCACGTCACGGGTGCCGCTGCGCTCGTTTACATCGACAAGCCGAAATCCAAAGCAGCGGGGCTTGCGGTCGCGAAGCGCCTGATTGCGACTGCGACGAAATTGCCGGCGATGCGGGGGAAGGATTTTACGCCGGCATATGGCGCGGGCCTCCTGGATGTTGCGGCTGCTCTGCCCCGCGCGAAAGCGAAGAAATCGCGCAGGAGGAGAGCCAAGGCGAGAAAGAGCCGAAAATAGGCGTCATGACCTTGATCGGGCGCCGCGAACGGTTAGCTTCTCGGCATGTCCGTGCAGTTCAAATTCCATGATCGCGTCGATCAGCGCCGGCGGCGACAGATCATCAAGACGCTTGGGGATGCCGGCTATGCGGCCGAGAGCCTGTTTCCGGGACAGAAGCGGCAAGCTCTCGCCGCGATCTTCACCGTCGCCGAAGGGGACGCCAAATCCGTTCGCGCCGCGCTCGGCGATTTCGGCGATGACATCGAATATGTCGAGGTCTCTCCCAGGCGAGGCCTCAAGGCCTGAGTGCGTTCACGTCGCTCGAAAACGCTCTACACCGCATCCGCCGGCACGAAGCAGCTGATGATGATCGCGCCGCGGTGGTGGACGTACCACACCACGGCTTGGCCGACCGGATTGCCGCGATCGCGGATGATGGCGCGATCGGGCACCTCCATCCATTGTCCCTCGATCGGCACCCAATAGGCGCCGCCCCGCACGTCGTATTCCGTGCGATGGCCGTCGGAGATGTCGCAGCACGGCACGCCGTTCGGTGCGATCACGCTCTTGAACCAGGCACGGATGTCGGGCGGGACGTGGTCATATTGGCCGTTGTCGAACGCGAACGCGACGCTCGTCTGCGCCGCCATTGCGGCCAGCCAAACGCACAGTGCGAGCCTGTGCATGCGAACCTCCTCACCGCGTCTCGATTCTGGTTGTTGCGATTAAGCCCGAGCCGCCAGCGCATTGCATGCTCAAATAATATGCGGCGCCGGGGCGCCGCATATGATGCGTTGCGGGATGCGCAGTCCGCCGCCTTACATCGTCCGTTGCGGCGCGGTTTGCAGCAATTGCCTGATCTGCTCGGTGTAGAACTTTGCATTGCCGGTGGTGCCGTGACCGCGCGTCTCGGTGCTCGCGGGGATCAGGTACAGGCGGCCGTTCTTGACCCGCTTCATCGCAGCGTCCGTGAGGCCGGTCTCGGGCGGATTGCGCTCGTCGTCGGCGGAGTTGATCAGCAGCAGCGAGGCCTCGATCTGCTCCAGCTTCTCGCCGGCATTGTAGTCGTGCGAGGACTCCCACTGATAGACGAAGTCGTTCGCATCCGCCGTGATCGGTGTTGCCAGCCGCTCGTCGACGATCTTGTCGGCCTTGGCCGCGGTCGGCGCCTGCTGCTGATAGGCCAGCGTGCCGCCGATGCTGGCGACGCCATAGGCGGCGATGGCGTATTTCATCATGCGCGGCTGGCTGGTGTAGTTGCCGCCATTGTAGTCGGGGTCGTTGCGGATGGTGTCGAGCATGATCCGCCGCATCATCCAGTTGCGCGACGCCATCTCGGTCGGCTGCGAGGCCATCGGCACCAGCGCGTCCATCTCCTGCGGATATTTCTCGCCCCACATCCAGGTCTGCATCCCGCCCATCGAGTTGCCGATCACGAGCCGCAGATGCTTGACGCCGAGGCCTTCCTTCACGAGGCGATGCTGCGCCTCGACCATGTCGTCGTAATTGTATTTCGGAAAGCTCGTCTTCATGCCGTCCGACGGCTTTGACGATTTCCCGTGGCCGATCGCGTCGGGGAGGATGATGTAGTATTTGGATGCGTCGAGCGGCTGTCCCGCGCCGAACAGCTCGCCGGCAAAGGCTGATGACAGCATGCTCGCGCCCGAGCCGCCGGTGCCGTGCAGCACGAGCACCGGCTGGCCGCTGGGCTCGCCGATGGTGGTGTAGTGCAGCTTCAGCTCCGCCATGGTCTCGCCGGTGTGGAACTTGAAATCCTTGGCGACCCAGTCGCCTTGTTTCGGCGCCGGATAGTCGGCGGCGACCGCCGACGTTGCGATGGACAGCAGAACGGCTGACAGCGCCGCGCAACAAGCTCTCATGTTTCTCTCCCCATGCGGCTCATGATCGGCGGCCGCGTTACGGGAACTTAGCAGAAGTGTCCTGGAGGATGTAGGATTTCGGTTCGGTCGATCGTCCTTGAGGGAAGCATCAGGAGAGAGTGCATGTGCCGCAACATCAAGACCCTGTTCAACTTCGAGCCGCCGGCGACCGAAGACGAGATCCATGCCAGCGCGCTCCAGTTCGTGCGCAAGCTGTCGGGTTTCAACAAGCCGTCGCAGGCCAATGAGGCGGCGTTCGACCTCGCGGTGGCCGAAGTCTCGGAGGCCGCGCGAAAGCTGCTGACCTCACTGCACACCCATGCGCCGGCGCGCGACCGTGAGGTCGAGGCGGAAAAGGCCAAGGAGCGCTCGCGGCTGCGCTTCGGTTAGCCGGCCTCCTGCGTCCGTTCCGTGATCCGGCTCACGGTGAGAGCGGCCTCGGCTTGCGATGATGTCTGCCGGGATTTTGACCGCCCGGAGCACGAGCATGAGCCGCCCCCTTATTCCTCTCAAAGCAGGCGCCGTCACCTTCACGGCGCTGTGGACCGCATGGATGATGTGGTGGAGCGGCTCCTACAGCAGCGTCAACCTCGTCATCCTGACGCTGCTGGGCACGCTGGTCGGCTATCTCTGGTACCGCGCCATGCGCTGGCAGTTCGAGCGCATGGGCATGCTGCCGCCACGTGAGGATCAGGCGAAATAGGCGGCCCTGCTAGTCCTTGTGGCCGTGCTTCTTCTTTTTCTTCTTTTTCCTGTGATCGTCGTCTTCGCCGTCGTCGCTCTCGTCATCGACGATCGCCTCGTCAGCCTCATGCACCGCGGCCTCGAGCGCCGCGCGCTCGGCCGCTTCCTGCTCGCGTTGGCGGCGGCGCTCGTCCCAGGCGTCGAAGAGCTGCTCGAGCCACGGCAGCACCTGCTCGATCGACGGCAACTGGCCGGGCGGTCCGGTCTCGCCGCGCGGGCCTTGCGGGCCAGCCGGTCCTTGCGGTCCCGCAGCTCCCCGCGCACCGGCTTCACCGGGCTTACCCGGCAGACCGGCCTTGCCCTGCGCTCCGGCCTTTCCGGCCGCTCCGGGCTTGCCCTGAGGCCCGGGCTTGCCACGCGCGCCGTCCGGGCCACGCTTGCCCGGATGACCCTGCGGTCCCGGCCGTCCCGGTTCGCCCTGCCGTCCGCGCGGACCCTGCGGTCCCTGCCGTTTCTGTTCGTCTGCCACGCCATGCTCCCTTGACCGGAAGCAAGCTACTTAGCGGCGTTTGACGACAGCAGCAATTCTGCCGGCCCGCTGCGCCGGGCCTGATCAACATCAATCGTCCCGTACCTTGCGCGCTAGTCGTGATACGCGGGCACCTCGATGCCGGACGCCGCATAGATCCTGATCTTGTTGCGCAGCGTGCGCACCGACAGGCCGAGCACGCGAGAAGCGCGCGTGCGGTTGCCGTCGCAGCGTGCGAGGGTCTGGAGCACGAGCTCGCGCTCGACCTCGTCGACGGTCGCCCCGATCAACAGCGGAACGATCTGGTTGGGGGCCAGGAATTGCGCGCCCGGCTCGGACGCAGCGACATGAACAGTGGTCATCAACACACCTCCCGATCAACGCCCGCTTCCATCTTTGGAAGCGATCGAGAACAAACGGCCCCCAAGCCGTGAATCTACGGTGGGCGGGTTTGGTTAATGAAAGGTTAATCGCGGCCGATCGCACCAGATGACCTTGGGAATGCCGCGATGGCGCCGCGATTGGCACGAGATGCATAGCGATGCGGGACGATCTCGCGCGCGGGCGTGCCGCGCCTCACACCGTCCGGTACCCGCCATCCACCATCACGATCGTTCCCGTGACATAGGCCGACAGGTCCGAGGCAAGGAAGATCGCGGGGCCGACGATGTCCTCGGGCTTGCCGGTGCGCGCCAGCGGGGTGTGATCGACGAAGGCTTGCACCAGCGCCGGATTGGTCGCGCGCACATTGGCGTTGATGTTGGTCTCGATGAAGCCCGGCCCGATCGCGTTGACCCGCACGCCTTCCTTGCCGAGCTCCACTGCAAGCGCCTTGGTGAAGCCGAGCACGCCGTGCTTCGAGGTGGTGTAGGCCGCCGAGCTCGGCGTGCGCAGATGCACGAAGGACTGGATCGAGCCGATATTGACGATGCGGCCTTTGCTGGCGCGTAGCGGCGCGAGGAACGCCTGCGTCACGTTGAAGACGCCGTTGAGATTGAGCGAGATGATGTCGTCCCAGTCCTTCGCCACCGTCTCCGTCTCCGCGGTGAAGGCATTGCGGCGGGTGATGCCGGCATTGTTGACGAGGATCGAGGCCTGCCCGACCTTCTCAGTGACTTGCCTCGCGAGCGCAAAGCAGTCGTCACGCTTCGTCACGTCGAGCGCGAAGATCTCGGCCTTGCCGCCGTCCTTGCGGATCTCCTGGGCGGCCTCCGCGACCGTGTCGGCGTTGACGTCGAGCAGAACCACTTGCGCGCCCTCGCGGGCGTAGCCGGCGGCGATCGCCCGGCCGATGCCGGAGCCGGCGCCCGTGACGACGGCGATGTGGTTTGCGAGCAATGCCATGACAATTTCCTCCCGGATTCGTTTCGAAGTTTCATGAAAGGCTAACTCGAAATTAAGGGGTCGGAAACGGCGGCCTTGGCATACTGATCTTCATTGCTAAACGTTGCGCGCATGATGGAACGGCTTGAATCCTGGAAACTGGCTCTCGAACGCCTGCGGTCGGCGCGGTCGGCCGACTGGGCCGAGGCGGGCCGGCTGGTGGCCGAGATCGCGCGCATGAGCACGGATGCCACGCTGCGACAGGCGGCCGAGCAGGCGCTTCCGGTGCTGCGTCAGGCCGTGGACAATGACGATCACGGTGTCACGCTGGCGGCGCAGCGCCGCGTCGGCGTGATCCTCGAAGTCGTCCATGATCTCACCGCGCCGCGCTTCGGCCGCCGCAACGCCATGCCGAAGAAGCTCTCCAGCGAGGATCGTGCCCGCAGGATGCTCGGCCTGCCGCTCGCCGTTCAGCTCACCTGCGACGACATCAACCAGGCCTATCGCCGCGCCGCCAAGGGCATGCATCCCGACCGGGGCGGCAGCGCGGAAGCCTTCATCGACCTCGCCGCCGCGCGCGACATCCTGATCCATCCCGGCGCGCACAAGGACGCGTGAGGGCAACAAGCGATATCTCGTAGGGTGGGCAAAGGCGCGTTGCGCCGTGCCCACCGTCTTCGTGATGGATGGAATTGGTGGGCACGCTTTCGCTTTGCCCACCCTACGGCGTCGGTGCTCGACGCGGCCTCAGCTGTTCACGCAGCCCGGATAAAGCGGAGCGGGCAAGGACGCGTCGCGTCTTTGCCCGCTCCTGGTCCGCCGATCGAAGTTTTACCAGCTGCAGTGGCCGTTCTTCAGCGCATGGTCCTTCAGCACGAGTGCGTCGACGAAGGTCGGCACGGTCGCGCTGACGCGGGTGTAGTCGGAGAACAACGGCGCGGTCGGGATGCTCTCGTCCCAGATCTGGCAGAAGCCGGTGTCCTGCCAGCGGATCAGATGATAGCTGGCCTCGGCAGGGCTCGCGGCGACGAACGCGGTGACGGCAAGACCGGCGGCAGCGCACAGCACGGAAATACGACGCATGATCAGTTCCTCAAATGAAAGATGTGATGCGCCTCCCGACAATAGTTGGGAGGGATGGGGCGCTTTTGGGGATGCGCCCCGGACAAGATGTGAGTAGTTCCGCCGGCTGATCAGGTTCAAACAAGGCGCGCCGGAAAATGCGTCATTTGAGCCGGAAAACGAGCGCGCGCCTGCAAAGAAAAAGGGCGGGTCGCTTGCGCGGCCCGCCCTTCGAAATCAAATTCGTCGCGTGACGCTCAGAGCGTGCAGCGGCGCTCCGCGCGCATCTTGATCTGGAGGTCGGAAGCCGCGGTGAAGGTCGGGAGCGGCTTGCTGACGACCTTGTAGGTCGAGGCGCCCCACTGGAACGGCTTGTACTTCAGATCCTCGTTCCAGACCTGGCAGATGCCGGTGTTGTCCCAGCGGATCACGTAATAGCCGACCGCCGCCGAAGCCGGCACGGCAAAGACGGAAGTGGCGATGCCGGCAACGGCACAGAGGGCGAGCACGCGACGCATGAAGTATCTCCTTGTGGGGAAGTGTGACGCGAAAGTTCGTGCGGGAAAAGCAGGACCTTGGCAAGCCGGGGAGCGGCCGTTCACGGATATGTCAGACGGACGCGGCCACTTGGTTTGGCCGCGTGCCCTGCAAGTCACACGCGCGAGAAGCGGCTCACTTCGAAAGCGACGCCACCGCCTCGATCTCGATCAGCATCTTCGGATCGGGCAGCGCCTGCACCACGCAGGTCGTGCGCGCCGGATAGGGCGGCGGGCCGAAGGCGCCGGCATAGAGCGCGTTCATCGCGGCGACGTCGGAGGCGCGCGTGAGCAGCACGTTGACCTTGACGAGATCGCGGACCGTCGCGCCGGCTTCGTCGAGCACGCGCTTGATGTTGACGGCCACATTGGCGAACTGCGCTTCGAAGCCATCAGGCAGCGCGCCATGGCCGTCGAAGCCGGGAATGCCGGAGACGAACAGGAGATCGCCGACACGCGTGGCAAAGGACAGCGGCGGCGCCTTGACGTGCGGCGGGGGCGCGAAATGCTGGATCGGCATGGGATCACCTCGATGAAGGGCTGAGGCGCGTCAGCGTAGCGGCATGCAGGGGAGTTGCAATCGGCATTGAGAGAGGGGGCAAAACAAAAAATGCGAAAAACAACCCCATGCACAGTAGAAATCGAGCGGAAATCATTGATCTTTTTGAGTTCGGGAATGGCGAAATAATCGGTTGCTCCGTCGGGCAAAACAGGGGCAGAATGGCGTGATGGCGATTGTGTCTTGTTGCGCCAAACTCCGCGGTCATGCCCCGGCTTGACCGGGGCATCCAGTACGCCGCGGCCTCTCGGTTCAATCGTTGGCCCCTCTGGAATACTGGATCGCCCGTTCCCAGTGCGCAATTGCGCACTGGCCGGGCGATGACAGCTGAGAGCGCTGCTGCACCTCACGCCACGCGTCCATCCCATCATTTTGCCGCCGCGATCCATCGGGTAGATTCGCCCCGTCTGATTCGATTCCCTCCTTGAAAAATAGCCCCCGGAGACGCCCCATGAAGATCGCCACCACCTTCCGCGCCGCGCTGGTCGCCATTGCCGCGCTGGCCGGCCTTTCGACCTCGGCGATGGCCGACGGCGGCACCGTGGTGCTGACGATCTACAAGGCGGGCTGGATCATCGGCGGCTCCGGCGGTTCGGGCGTGCTCAACTTCCGCGGCCGCTCCTATGGGCTGTCGACCGGCGGCCTCGACTACGGCCTCGTCTTCGGCGGCTCCAAGACCGTGCTGCGCGGCCGCGTCTCCAACATCAACCGTCCGTCGGACGTGGCCGGCGTCTACGGCGCGGCCGGTGCCGGCCTTGCGGTGGGCCGCGGCGCCCGCGCGATCGTGCTGACCAACCAGAAGGGCGCCGTGCTGGAGCTGACCGGCACGCAGGTCGGCCTGATGGCGAATGCGGATCTCAGCGGCCTTGCGATCACGATGCGGTAGGGCGGGTGCGTAGGGCGACGGCCGCATGATGCGGCTGTCGCGTCAATCTCGGGTCAGGCTTGTTACCGTTGCGTGGGCCGCAGTTGTATCGGCTGCATTCCGGCTTGCGTCGACGCCGGCTTGCGCGGCGGGGCGGTGACCGGTCGTGGCTGCGGCACCGCCGCGGATCGCTGGTTCTGTTCCGCGCTGGCAGCAAGCAGGCGCGCGACCTGTTCCTGGTTCGCCTTCACGAGTTCGGCGGTCGCTGCCTGATCTCGGGTCAGTTGTTCCTGGCTGGCCTTGAGCTCGTCGATCGTCTGCTTCACGTTTGCGAGGTCGTTCGAGATCGTCTGGAGCAATTGCGTCAGCTCGGGCGGCATCTGGGCGGTTATCGGCGCTGCCTCTTGCTGAACTTGAGCTGCGGGTGGCAAAGGGGTCGTATCGTCCGCAGTCGCCACCTGTACGGCCGGGCCAGTCTCGGCGGAGAGCTGCGCCTCGCCCTGCGGCAGCATCGAGGCGGAAACCGCTTGCGGCGCCCAGCGGGACATCATGTGCAGCGTCGCGTCGCTGGCGAACTGCGAGGCAAAGGCGGCGCTGAAGATGCATGCCGCCAGCAAGAGGCCGATCACGCCGCGGAGCGCCGACCCGTGTCGGGGCGGCTGTCGCCCGGGCTGGTCGCCGGCCTCGGGCCCCAACCTGGCCATCTGCTGGTTCATACGCGCGAGCTGTTCATCGGCGAGCGCGATCTGTTGATAGGCATGCGCGAGCCTTTCATCCGCGCGCGCAACCAGCTCCTTGTCCGGCGCGGACAGTCCCGATCTCTGCGTGGACGGTCCGGGATCAACAGCGGGTGGATCAGCTGGCTTGTTGATTTCCGTGGTGGACTGCACTTCCGACGTGGACTGCATCTGCGCCTCCTGCCCGGGTTGACGCTGAATGAGGTTGGTCGTCCGAATCTGCTTTGCATACTCCCTCGTGCAGCTTTGACCAAAGCAAGACTGAGGCATGGAAACTCTGGGGCCGATTTGGGGCGATAGCCTGTCAGTCGCAGACGGAAGCGGGATGTTAGCCGTCGCAAGGTCCCGTAGGGTGGGTTAGCTGTGCGGCTGTGCGAAGCGCAGACGCTCAGCGTAGCCCACCTCTTTGGTTTCCGCAGTGACGGAAGTGGTGGGTTACGCCCTGCAGGTGCGCTTTGCGCATCTGCAGGGCTAACCCACCCTACGATCCGATCGCCGCATGAATCCGCTCGCAATGCGCGACGAGATTTGCGTGCGCATCGACGAAAGCCTTCAGCGGTGTCGGGATCGGAAAATAATAAATGTTGGCGATGAAGCCGTAGATGCCGGCATCGCAGCTGGTCGGCGCCGCACCGTGGACGAAGCCCTGCGCGGGAACGATCTCCGCCAGCACCTGCAAGTCGGCCAGCCCGCGCGCATAGGCCTGATCGGGCGTGTAGCGGCCGATGCCCTGGAAATGATAGCGTTGCGCGTTGTACGCCTTGGCCTTCTCGAACCCCTCGGCATTGATCTGCGGATGCTGCGCGATGAAGGCGTCGCGGAACGCGGGATAGAAGCGCTCGTCCTTCCAGCGTGAGTACGACATCACCCAGTAGAGATCGTCGAGCATGCGGGTGACGAGATGATTGGTCCGCCGCTGTTCAGGGGATAGTCCGGCATCGATGCTCAGGCGATATTTTGCGATCGCATGCGCGATGATGGTCTCGCTGTCGCCGATGGTCTCCCCGTCGTCGACGACATAAGGCAGCTGCCCGCGCGGCGCGGCGGAGGCATCGAACACGTGCTCGTGCACGAACGGCACGCCGGCGAGCTTCAGGAAGGTGTAGACCTTGAGGCCGTAGCCGTTGTTGTCGGCGACGCCGAACAATTGCGGATAGGAATAGAGGGTCAGCATGGTAGCTCCCTTCAGCGTGATGGTATCTTGGCTCGTTGCTCCGTCGTGACCGCTTGCGCAGGCTTGCTCGAGCGGATCATCAGAAACGATCCTGAATGGCCCGGCAGGTGCCAGCGTCCGTCGATCTCGGTTGCCTCGGCATTCACCGTGCCTTCATAGGTCACGCTGTCATAGCCGTAGCCGGGCGGCTCGTAATGCTTGACGACCGAAACCGCACTCCCGGAGCGATGACCGGCAATCGAGGCGTTGTGCGTGCTCAGCGGGCAGCCCGGAATCATGCATGGCTCGGTGACGCTTCCACTGACCGCGCCATTGATCTCGACGAGCGTCGCCGTGAACGTGATCATTCCGACACCCGGCTGGATGTAGCTGCCATCCCAGACACCGGAGATATCGTCGCTCATTGCGGTCGCTTCCCTGGATGATGCGGGCCGGTTGATATCAGGCTCTTCCACCTCAAGTCGTATCGCCGGAGTGACGTGCTTGCAACAGTGGCGCGCGTTATGCGCGGTGTCGTTCGATCGGAGGAGGCTTGGCAGCGCCCATTCGACGTATGGATTCGGGCCGATGTACCGGCTTCAGTGGGAGGCGTGACCTCTACCGGCCGGTCGATGCAGCCGTAAACACCGCCAACTGCGCATCGAACGCGCGCCGGAATGCCGGCCGCGCTTCGCCGCGCGCGACATAGGCGGCGATATCAGGAAATTCGTCCAGCAGGCCAGAGGTGTTCAACCGGCGCAGCACCGTTACCATCAGGAGATCGCCGGCGCTGAACGTGCCATCGAGCCAGTCGGCATTGCCGAGGTGACGGGACAATTCGCCGAGCCTGATACGCACGCGATCTTGCAGCATGAGCAGGCGCTCCGCGTACCAGCTCCTGTCGCGCTCGAACAGCATGGCCATCCCGAGCTCGACGATCGGCGGCTCCAGCGTGCTCAGCGCGGCAAACATCCACGCGATCGCGCGGCTCCGAGCGTTCGTGTCCTCAGGCAGCAACCCGGCGTGGCGCTCGGCGATGTGCAGCACGATCGCCCCGGACTCGAACAACACGAGATCGCCGTCCTCATAGGTCGGGATCTGCCCGAACGGATGCAGTGCAAGGTGCGCCAGCGCCTTCATCGCCGCGAACGAGACAAGGCGAACGTCATAGGGCTGGCCGACCTCCTCCAGCGCCCAGCGCACCCGCATGTCGCGGGCCTGCCCCTTGCCGCGGTCGGGCGAGTTTTCGAAGGCGGTGATGGTGGGGGGCATTGGAAGTCTCCGGCGTGTTGCGATGTATCCAGAGGACGGATGACGGGGGCGGTTTCCGACAACGATCCGTCCTTATCGCGTATGCCGCCAAACCAACGCTGTCGTCCCGGCGAACGCCGGGACCCATACCGCGGAATCTATCGGTTGCGGGCGGTCGACGTACCGAAACAACGAGTCTTCGCCAAACTTTGCCCTGTGGTTATGGGTCCCGGCGTTCGCCGGGACGACGACTGAGTGTGGAACACTACCCACGGCCTACGCCTTGATCCACGCCGCAAGCTCGCGCCATGGCTCCAGCGTCCAATGCCCGGACGCCGCGCCGGACGGCGAGGGCAGCACAAAAATCTCTGGCAAGCTCGCATCGCGCGGCTGCCGCCCTACCAAAATCCCGCTCGACGGCCTGCCGTAAAACAAGCTCGCCGCCTTCTTGCTCGTGAACGCAACCGTCCGCGGCCGGTACTTTTCGATCTTCGCCCTGAACCCAGGCACATCGATCGTCTCCGCCGCGATCTGGTGATCCATCCCCGCGCCCGACTTGGAGAGATCGGTGAAGCCGATCCCGAGCTCGATCAGCGCCGCGAATTCACTCGGCTGATAAAGCCGCGGCGTGATCCTGGCCTCATGGAGCGCACGCCAGAAGCGGTTGCCGGGATGCGCGTAGTAGTGCCCGAGCTCAGCGGAGCGCGTCGAGGCGGCGGTGCCGACGAAGACGAGGCGGAGGTCGGGGCGGAGCTGGTCGGGGAGGCGGTGGGGGGTGGCGCTCGGCAAAACGCGGGTCCAACAGGCTGGTCGAGACACAGTTTAATCGTTGGTTTGTTTAGCGAATGAGAGACCTGTCAATCTATAAAAATACCCCAAGCTGACTGTAGTAATGAGCGCATGTTGGAAGCTGTCGATTGGATGCAGGTTCGCAATTGCGATAAGCCGAAGATGTTGCGAGATGAACTCAGCAGAAAATGACCTATCTCTGTTGCTAAATTGTCGCTTGTGTATAGTTTTGGTCCCGAGGTTCTTCATCCTAAACGAGTGCTGGTTGTGGCAGGTCAACAGATCAAATCCGGGCTTCTGATTCTCGATAGATTCGAGTTGGTTCGGCAGCTAGGCGCGGGGGTATCTGGTTCGGTTTGGCTAGCCAGAGACTCGTCAACTGGATCCGAAGTAGTTCTGAAATTTTTCGCCCGACAGACTGCAGTTCGGGACGAGTACTATCGCCACTTACTGGAGTTGCACGAAGAGCTAGCAGGAATCCCTTCGCCCAGCTGGATCACTCCGATCGAGGTGAGCGAGTTCGAGGGGCTTGGTCTCATAGTCTTGCCGTACTTCGAAGGATCCAAAAATCTAGCGGATCTTTTAGCCGAACGACCCTCGATAACCTCTCTCCGAGCCGCCTTCTCTTGGATCGCTGGGATTGCCAACGCGCTTGATCGCCTCCATCAAGCCGGTGTTGTTCATGCTGATATCAAGCCCTCGAATATATTGATAAGTTCCGATGAGAACGAGATTCGACTCATTGATTTTGGGATGATTCGTAGGGACGAACGTTCAAACGTCGTCGAACTGATTTCGACTTGGCGATACTTGCATCCAATATTTACCGATGGGATCTCTCAAAAAAAGATCGGTCGGAAAACTCAAAACAATGCCGACCAGAAGAAGAGCCGGGCGATGGCTGTTTTTGGGCGGACCGTTCCGGGCGCATACGTCGACATTTATGCGCTGGGCATAATTGCCCTAGAACTACTTACCGGGCAAACGAACTATGCAAGACCACCGACCGAGCGTTCGATCAAAGATAAGATCGGTGCACTTAATGGGGCGTTCGCAAGACAATCAGAGAGCCTAAAGACCAGAATATCCAACCTGATTCTTCAATTGGTTCTAGTCAGTCCGGAAAATGAGACGATTTCTGCACGCGCGGCGGCCTCTATAGCTGAGTCAATAGTCTCTGAGTTGGCAAGGAGAGATTTGACGCAGGATGCGTCGGCGGTAGCGAGCGAAGGCGCGATCTCCCAAGCTGTCGACACTGCTAGTAATGCGCCGACGGCAGTATTCGAACTGAGGAATATTCGAGCCAGCCTCGAAGAAGAGACGTTGGCGCTATACTCGCAGGGCAATACTCGAGCGTCACTCAGCTCAGTTGAGCCCAATGCAGAAATTCAAGAAAAGGTTTCTGAGGTTTTTTCAACCGCTAGACGAAGAACTCAGTCGGCTTGGCGAATTGGCATGGCCATGACAGTGATCTGCTTCTCGCTAATTGTAGCGATGATTGTGATCGCGGTAGTCATGTCCACGATTGCTGGAAAGTTCATGTGGGGAGCGATTTTTGGCTCACTCGGTGTATCCTCTGTCATAGGGACGCTTATTTGGCGCCCTTACGATCGCTTGTTTCGCGCGACGATACTGGCCCAGCAAATTGAAGTCATTCACATTAAGGTCGTCGCGGGGTTAAGAAGTGTAGACCGCGGTGAGCAACTGAAAGTATGTGAAGATGCGATTGAATCGCTCACCGTGATATTCAAAGAGCATGCGCTCGGTGAAAGAGGTTCACCGAAGCGCAAAGTTTCTCGCAAGAAGCTCTAGGTCGATCATTCCTCACAGCACCCGATTGCTCTCCTTCACCTTCTCCGCATCCAGATAAACGCTGCTGCCCATCTCCTTGAACTTCGCGCTCATCTGCTTCATGCCGTCCTCGGCCGTCCCGCTCATCGACATGCCCACCGAGTTCGGATCGTTCAGCGTCGCGGCATAGTCCCGCACGTCCTGCGTGATCTTCATCGAGCAGAACTTTGGGCCGCACATCGAGCAGAAATGCGCGACCTTGTGGGCTTCCTTCGGCAGGGTCTCGTCGTGGAAGCTCTTGGCGGTATCAGGATCGAGGCCGAGGTTGAACTGGTCGGTCCAGCGGAATTCGAACCGCGCGCGGGAGAGGGCGTCGTCGCGCAGTTGCGCGGCGGGGTGGCCCTTGGCGAGATCGCTGGCGTGGGCCGCGATCTTGTAGGTGATGACGCCGGTCTTGACGTCGTTGCGATCGGGCAGGCCGAGATGCTCCTTCGGCGTGACATAGCAGAGCATGGCGCAGCCGAACCAGCCGATCATGGCCGCACCAATCCCTGAGGTGATGTGGTCATAGCCCGGCGCGATGTCGGTGGTCAGGGGCCCGAGGGTGTAGAACGGCGCTTCGCCGCACTCCTTGAGCTGCTTGTCCATGTTGATCTTGATCTTGTGCATCGGCACGTGGCCGGGGCCCTCGATCATGACCTGGCAGCCCTTGTCCCACGCGATCTTCGTGAGCTCGCCGAGCGTCTCCAGCTCCGCGAACTGCGCGCGGTCGTTGGCGTCGGCGATCGAGCCCGGACGCAGGCCGTCGCCCAGCGAGAACGAGACGTCATACTTGCGCATGAGGTCGCAGATCTCGTCGAAATGGGTGTAGAGGAAGCTTTCCTTGTGATGCGCCAGGCACCACTTCGCCATGATCGAGCCGCCGCGGCTGACGATGCCGGTGACGCGGCTGGCGGTGAGGTGGATGTATTGCAGGCGGACGCCGGCGTGGATGGTGAAATAGTCGACGCCCTGCTCGCACTGCTCGATCAGCGTGTCCTTGTAGAGCTCCCAGGTCAGCTTGACCGGATCGCCGTTGCACTTCTCCAGCGCCTGATAGATCGGAACGGTGCCGATCGGCACCGGCGCGTTGCGCAAGATCCATTCGCGGGTGGTGTGGATGTTGCGCCCCGTCGAGAGGTCCATCACGGTGTCGGCGCCCCAGCGGATCGCCCACACCATCTTCTCGACCTCTTCCTCGACGGAAGACGTCACCGCCGAGTTGCCGATATTGGCGTTGATCTTGGTGAGGAAGTTGCGGCCGATGATCATCGGCTCGAGCTCGGAGTGGTTGATGTTGGAGGGGATGATGGCGCGGCCGCGCGCGATCTCGTCGCGGACGAACTCCGGCGTGATGAAGGCAGGCACGGAGGCACCAAAGCTCTCGCCGTCGGCAAGGGCTGCTTCGGCGCGCTCGAGCTGCTGCTTGCGGCCGAGGTTTTCGCGGGCGGCGACGTAGATCATCTCCTTGGTGATGATGCCAGCACGGGCGAATTCGAGCTGGGTGATCTTGTGGCCGTCGAGGCCGCGCAGCGGCTTGTGATAGGCGCTGAACGCGCGCGCGGCCTTGTCGGTGGAGACGCTGCCATTGTCCTCCGGCTTGATCTGGCGCCCGTCATATTCCTCGACGCCGCCGCGCTCCAGCACCCAGGCCTTGCGGTCGCGGGCAAGGCCGGCGTTGACGTCGATCGTCACGCTCGGGTCGGTGTAGGGGCCCGAGGTGTCGTACACCGGCAGGTTCGGCTCGCCCGCGCCTTCGGAGAGGATGATCTCGCGCAAGGGCACGCGCAGGTCGGGCGCGGCGTCGGGCGATGCGAAGATCTTTCGCGAGGAGGCGAGCGGGCCGGTGGTGACGGCGGGGACGGTCTTGTCGGGGTTGGAGCGGATGTTCATGGGATCCTCCGTTATATCTCTGGTTCAAGCGGCTTTGGCGGTTTCGCCAAGCCATTGTTTGACCCGCGCATCCGGGTCGGCATTTTGGGTGACGTCGCTGACGACGGCGATGGAATCCGCGCCCGCGGCAAAGATCTCCGCGGCGTGCTCGAACTTGATGCCGCCGATCGCGACCAGCGGGATGGTGCCGATGCGCTTCTTCCATTCGGTGATTTTTGGAATGCCCTGCGGCTCGAAGCGCATCGATTTGAGCGTGGTGAAGAAGATCGGCCCCAGCGCGACGTAATCGGGTTCTGCCGCGAGCGCGGTCGCCAGCTCCGCATCGTCATGGGTGGAGATGCCGAGCGACAAGCCCGCCTCGCGGATGGCCTTCAGGTCCGCGTCGGCCAGATCCTCCTGGCCGAGATGCAGGTATTTTGCGCCGGCAACGACGGCCGCACGCCAATAATCGTTCACGACCAGCTTGGCCTGCGTGCCCTCGGTGATCGCCAGCGCGTCGCTGACGATCTGGAGTGCGTCGGCGTCGTTGAGATCTTTCGCGCGCAGCTGGATGGTGCCGACGCCGAGCTTGGTCAGTCGCTCGACCCATTTGAGGCTGTCGACGACGGGATAGAAACGATCAGGATACGGCATGCCAGAACGGGGTCCCAACGACAGGGGTGGAGGGGGAGGCGAAGTCGCGGGCGTTCATCAGCCCGGCCTCGTAAGCGGTGCGGCCGGCTTCGACACCGAGACGGAAGGCATTCGCCATCGCGACGGGATCGGCGGCCTTGGCGATGGCGGTGTTGAGCAGCACGGCGTCGTAGCCGAGCTCGAGCGCGTGCGCCGCATGCGAGGGCGCCCCCAAGCCGGCGTCGACCACCAGCGTGATGTCGGGCAGCCGTTCGCGCAGCAGTTTGAGCGCGTCGCGGTTGGTGATGCCTTTGGCACTGCCGATCGGCGCCGCCCAGGGCATCACCACCTTGCAGCCGGCATCGACCAGGCGGTTGGCGACCGAGAGGTCTTCCGTGCAATAGGGAAACACCTCAAAGCCGTCCTTGATCAGGATTGCGGCGGCCTCAACCAGGCCGACGACGTCGGGCTGGAGCGTGTCGTTGTCGGCGATCACTTCCAGCTTGATCCAGCTGGTGCCGAACAGCTCGCGGGCGAGCTTGGCCGTCGTCACGGCCTCACGCACGCTGCGGCAGCCGGCGGTGTTCGGCAGCACGGTGACGTCGAGCTCGCGGATCAGATTCCAGAATGCATCGCCCGTCTTGCCGCCGGCGGATTCGCGCCGCAGCGACACCGTGACGATGTTCGAGCCGGAGGCGCGGATCGCCGATTGCATGATCGCCGGCGAGGGATAGAGCGCGCTGCCGATCAGCAGGCGCGAGGCGAAGGTCTTGCCGTAGAAGGTCACCATGTCCTCACCCTCCCTGCCGCGGCGTGATGATCTCGATCTCGTCGCCGGCCTTGAGGTGGGTCTCGGCCCAGCGGCTCTTCGGCACGACGTCGTAGTTCAGCGCGATGGCGAAATGCGTGCCTTCGTAGTCGAGCTCGCTCAGCAGCGCGTCGACGCTGGCTGAATTCACCTCGCGTTGCTCGCCGTTGACGATCACCCGCATTGCATCACCTCATTGTCGATCTGGCCGCGCTCGACATAGCCAAGCGTCAGCTCGGCGAGCGCCGGTGCGATCAGGAAGCCGTGGCGGTAGAGCCCATTGACGCTGATCCGGCCGCCGCGCACGCCGATGCGCGGCAGATTGTCCGGGTAGGCGGGCCTGAGACCCGAGCCGAATTCGACGATCCGCGCCTCGCCGAAAGCCGGATGCACGGCATAGGCCGCGCCCAGCAGCTCCAGCGCCGAGCGCACGCTGACGCCGGTGTCCTCGGCCTCGATCGAGGTCGCGCCCAGCATGAACAGATTGTCCTCGCGCGGGATGACGTAGAGCGGCCAGCGCGGATGGATCAGCCGCACCGGGCGCGAAAGCTGCACCTCGCCGGTCTCGATCAGGATCATCTCGCCCTTGACGCCGCGAAGCTCCGGCTGCTCCTCGCGTGCGCCGAGGCCGCGGCAGTCGATCACGATGCCCTCCAGATCAGCGGCGCTGACGTCGCTGGAGAACTTGATGGTGCCGCCGGCAGCTTTGATGCGCTCGTGCAGCTTCGGCAGCACGCGGCGCGGCTCGACATGGCCCTCGGTCGGGAAGAACAGCGCATCGCGAAATCGGCCCTCCAGCGACGGCTCGAGCTCGGCAAGAGCCGCGGCATCGAGCCGGCGGTGGCCTTCGGTCATCCGCGCAAAACGCTCAAAATCATTGCGCTCGCGCGGGTGGGCGACGACCAGGGAACCATTGAAGGGCGTGTCGGGCAGCTCGCGCCGCCAGATGTCGAGGGAGTGCTGGCCGAGCCGGGAGATAATGGGCTCGGCGACCTCCGCCTCGCACCAGGGCGCGAGCATGCCGCCGGCCCAATGGCTGGTGGAATCGGTCATCGCGGCGTCACCGCGCTCGTGTAGGGTCACGGCGTGGCCGGCCTGCGCGAACAACAGTGCCTGCCAGGCGCCTGCAATGCCTGCGCCGATGATGGATACCGGGGAATCCGGTCGCTTGGTCGTCTGCAACATCCCTGTCCCTTCGCCGGCATGACCCGGATCAGGTTCAAAGGGTCACCGCGGTCTTGGGCGGATTTGCCCATTTAGCGGTATCTCAGCTCCTCCTCGGAGCACCCCTCGGAACGGCTCTAATGTATGCCAGTGGGCGCTGGTGTCAACGCGTTAGCCACAATGCTGTCATTCCGGGGCGATGCGAAGCATCGAACCCGGAATCTCGAGATTCCGGGTTCGGTCCTAGCGGACCGCCCCGGAATGACGATGTTAGTGAGAAACCTGCGCCCGCGCGTTACGGACGCGCTGGGCAAGCTTCCTGTGCGGCGCGGTTCCGAACATCGGCTGCGGATTGCCGTTGGGCTCGAGCCAGGTGTCGGCGCTGGCCTGCTGCACCATCTGTTCCTGCCGCTGCCGCTTTGCGACGTAGTAATAGCCGCCCGCGAAATAACGCACGGCTCGGGCGTGGTCGCCATTGGCGGCGTGATAGGCGCCGGCGAGATATTTGACGGCATAGGTGAGGTTGGTGTTGGGATCGCGCAGGCCGGCGGCGTCGCCGGTGTAGCCGACCCCGCGGGCGGTCGCGAGCTTGATCTGCATCAGGCCGATGGTGCCGCCACGGCCGACGAGCCCGGGCTGATAGCGGCTCTCGCGCATGATCACGCGATGCACCAGCGCCTCCGGCACGCCATTGGCGCGGGCATGGGCCGCGACCATCTCGGCGTATTCGGCTTCGCCGGCATTCGCCGCCTGCGCCATCATCAGACCCGCTGCAGCGAGCACGGCAATACGCAAAATTTTCATGAAATATTCCTCTGCAGAACTCACCTGCACCCGTGCGCGTTAGGCCGTGGGAACACGGCGATGATGTGGCGAAACGCCGCCTTCGGCGATTTTCGCCGGGCCGTCGTTTTTACGACTTAAACCTAAGTTAAGTTCGAAGCTGGCGGAGTGCATTACGCGACAGCAGGTCTGTCCATTGGTGCAGTCGCCCAAAAATCGCTATTCAAAACCAGCATTCGGGAGGACGTCCATGACTCGGGCTTACATCGGCGACATCCCCAAGCAGAATCCGTGTGCACAATGTGCGACACCGATCCCGTCTCCCGACTGGATCGAGCCGGGCGAAGGCCGCGTTTCCTATCTCTGGAAGTGCCACGCCTGCGGCTACCGCTTCGAGGCGGTGGCGATCTTCGATGCGCACGCGATCGAGCATCCGCCGCTCGCCGCCTGAGGCGTTGTCCCAGGGCATGATCTTGTTCGGAAGACCGCTGCGCACTTTGCGCTAGCGCGGCGCTTCGGGTCGTGCCTACGCGGCCAGCCGCGGCTGCTGCCACA
The DNA here is from genome assembly GCF_024199795.1 of Bradyrhizobium sp. CCGB01. NCBI lineage: Bacteria > Pseudomonadati > Pseudomonadota > Alphaproteobacteria > Hyphomicrobiales > Nitrobacteraceae > Bradyrhizobium > Bradyrhizobium sp. CCGB01. Next base: position 7,585,298 of record NZ_JANADK010000001.1, on the reverse strand, counting down.
CCGGCAACTGCATGCGCACGATCAGTCCGTGCGGGTCGCGGTCGTGCAAGGACAGCTCGCCGCCATGGGCGAGCGCGATCGCGCGCGCGATCGACAGACCGAGCCCGAAGCCGGTGGAATCGTCCATGGTGCGCGCGTCGTCGCCGCGCACGAACGGCTCCAGCATCTCCTGCTTGCGTGCATCCGAGATGCCGGGGCCGTCATCCTCGACGTCGATGACGAGCGTGGTGCCCGAGATATCGAGGCGGATCGTCACCTCGGCGCCGAAGCGCACCGCGTTCTCGACGAGATTGGTGACGCCGCGGTGCAGATCGTCGGGCCGCGCGGCGGCAGTCGCCGAAGCGGGCCCGTCATAGTGCACGACATGGCCCATATCGCCGAACTGGTCGGCGATGAGCTGCAGCGTGCTCGCGATGTCGACCAGCGTCACCGCCTCGATCTTGCGGTCGTTGCGCAGCAGCGACAACACGGATTCCAGCATCGACCGCATCTGGTCGAGGTCGATCAGCATGCGCTTGCGGTTGCCCTCGTCCTCGATGAACTCGGCGCGCAGGCGCAGCCGCGTGATCGGCGTTCGCAGGTCGTGGCTGATCGCCGCCAGCATCCGGGTGCGATCCGACATCAGCCCTGCGATCCGCTCATGCATGCGGTTGAGCGCGCGCGCGACCGAGCGGATCTCCTCCGGGCCGCGCTCGGGCAGCGGATCGGCCGCCCCGTCCAGGCTGAAGTTCTCGGCGGCCCTGGCGAAGGACGACAGCGGCGCGGCCAGCGCGCGCGCCGCCCACAGGCCCAGCACGCTGATGCAGATGAAGGCGGTCATCAGCGTCACCAGCCACGGTGCGCCCCAGAACCACGGCCGCGGCCCGCCCTCGACATGGCCGGCGATCATGGCGCCGTCGGGCAATTCCACGCCGATGCGCCGCGCACCGCCTTCGGGCGCGAGCTGCGTCACCTTGTAGGCGTGGCCGAGGTGGCGGCGCACCCCGTGCACGTGCATACCTTCGCTCTCGTCGACGGTCGCCACCGTGCCGGGCACGATGGTCTCGAGGCCGAGCTTCGGGAAGGCGCGCGTGAGATCCGCCATGAGGCGCGGCCGCTCGCTGGCATCGGCCGAGCCGAGCAGCAACGCGGCATCGGTCAATTGACGGGCGCCATCCGGCGGCGCGTCGGGGCGGTCCGGCCGGGTGATCAGGAAGGCGGTGGTGACGACGAGGTGCAGCGCGACGGTCGAAGCCAGCACCAGCGCGGCGATCTGCCCGCCGATACCCTTGAGGTGGAAAAACCCGAACGGCTTCATCGTCGGCGCTCTCAGCTGCTCAGAGGCGCCGCAACCGCTTCGGTCCTGGGCGTGAACAGATAGCCGCCGGAGCGCACCGTCTTGATGATGGTCGGATCGGCCGGATTGGGCTCGATCTTGCGGCGGATGCGGCTCACCAGCACGTCGATGGAGCGCTCGAACGAGCCGGTGTTGCGGCCCTGCGTGAGGTCGAGCAGGCTGTCGCGCGACAGCACGCGGCCGGGCCGTTCGCAGAAGGTCCGCAAGAGATCGAACTCGGCGCTGGTCACCGCGACGCGCGCGCCTTCCGGATTGCGCAGCTCGCGCAGGCGCAGATCGATGCGCCAGCCTTCGAAGGCGAGCGTGGAGGCGCCCTCGATCGAGCTTGCCGCTTGAGCTGCGGCCTGGCGGCGCAGCACCGCGTTGATGCGTGCGAGCAGCTCGCGCGGGTTGAAGGGTTTCGGCAGATAGTCGTCCGCGCCCATCTCGAGGCCGACGATGCGATCGACGTCCTCGCCGCGCGCGGTCAGCATGATGATCGGCGTCTGCGCCTCCGAGCGTACCTTGCGGCACAGGCTCAAGCCGTCCTCGCCGGGCAGCATGACGTCGAGGATGATGAGGTCGACCCTGTGATCGGCCATGGCACGCGACATCTCGCGGCCATCGCTCACGGCGGTGACGTTGCAGGCGTTGTTGCGCAGGTACTTCGCAATCAACGTCCGGGTTTCGCGGTCGTCCTCGACGACCAGGATGTTGGGATTGGGAATGGCCATGAGCTTTGTTTGTCCAAGATTCGGGCCAAATGGCGAAGATTTTTGTTTCGGATTGTTTCTGGCTGCCGGGGCGCAACACCCGGCAATACCTGGGCAGGGAAACAGCAAGGTCTCGTTAACGCCGTTAACCATACCGTGACGGTGTCAGCAACGAAACCCCGCAAGAACCCCGGAGCCCTCATGACCTCGATTTCGGCCGCCTCCGCCGGTAACTACCAGTCGCCCCTGCAGCGGCTGCAGCAGGAGTTGCAATCGGAAGTTTCCGCCGGCACGATCTCGTCGTCCGACCAGTCGGCGCTTTCGACGGCGCTGACCGACATCGACACGGCCTTGCAGTCGAGCCGGTCCAGCGATCAGTCGAGCGGCACGCGTCCCTCCAAGGACGAGATGCAGTCGAAGATCGACGACCTCATTTCCAACGAGGTGTCGAACGGGACGTTGACGTCGGACCAGGCCGACGAGCTGAAGAACGTGTTCCAGTCCGCCTTCGCCAACGGTCCCGGCGGCGCCGGCGGTCCCGGTGGTGCGGGCGGGCCGCCGCCCGGTCCGCCGCCGGATGACAGCACTTCGGATTCGTCGTCGACGGACTCGACCAGCAGCACGTCGACTGACTCGACGACGGCCGAGATCCTCCAGCAGTTCCTCCAGGCGCTCCAGCAGTCGCAATCGTCGGCATCGTCCTACGGCGCCACCGGCAGCTCATCGAGCAACTCCGACTTCTCCGCGCTTCTCATCGACTACAAGAGCTGACCTGAAGCGACGCAGGTCTGCGCGTTCCTCGCCGCGATCGTGCTTCACCCAGGGCGCGCGATCGTCGGCGAGGAATCGTGCGCTGCAAAATGTTCCTGAGTGACTTAGGAACAATTGCAGGTTCGCGCATCGCGCGACGAAAATGCTGCACGCAAGGAACTGCACGTGATCAGCGCTGTTTTCTCCGTACAAGTTTTCTGCTGAAGGAGAGGACAACAATGTTGATGAAATCGATCGCCGCCGGCCTCGCCGGCACCGCGCTGCTTGCGACAGTTGCGTTCGCGCAATCGCCGACCGCCACCGGCGACAAGATGGCTCCTGCCGCCACCACCACGGCCACGACGACGACAGCGTCGGGCGAGTGGCGTGCCTCGAAGATGGCGGGCCTGAAGATCTACAACGAGGCCAACGAGAACATTGGCTCGATCAACGACCTGCTGATGGACAAGAACGGCGCCGTCAAGATCGCCGTGATTGGTGTCGGCGGCTTCCTCGGCATGGGCGAGCATCTGGTCGCCGTCCCCTACGAGAAGCTGAAGTTCGTCAACCAGGCCGTGGCCTATACCGGCACCGGCACGAACCCGGGTGCCAAGCCCGCCGCGACCACGACGACGGGCGCTGCGACCGGCACCGACAAGCCCGCTGCGACCACGACGACGTCCTCGTCGAAATGGTATCCGGACCACGCCGTGTTCAACGCCAGCAAGGACGAGCTGAAGAACATGCCCGAGTTCAAGTACTCGGAGTAATGGGCTTCTAGCCACTTGAACGAAGCGCGCCTGGTTTTCACCGGGCGCGCTGTCGTGTCGTTTTTTCTCTCCCGTCATTGCGATATGTTTGACCCTCACCCTGAGGAGCGCGCAATTCGCGCGCGTCTCGAAGGGCTAGGCCACCAGCCGGGCCTTCATCCTTCGAGACGCGCGAAGATGCGCTCCTCAGGATGAGGAATTGGCGCCGGCCGTCGGTCGCTCAATTCGACTTCACCAGCGGGCAACCGCCCTTGTCGAGGGGACGGAAGGCTTCGTCGCCGGGCACGGTGGCGATCAGCTTGTAGAGATCCCACTCGCCCTTGGATTCCTCCGGCTTCTTGACCTCGAACAGATACATGTCGTGCACCATGCGGCCGTCGATGCGGATCTTGCCGTTTTTGGCGAAGAAGTCGTTGACCGGCGTCTTGCGCATCTGCTCCATCACCTTCGGCGCCTCGTCGGTCTTGATGGCATCGATCGCCTTCAGATAGTGCATGGTCGCCGAATAGAGCCCGGCCTGGATCATGGTCGGCATGTGACCGACCTTCTCGTTGAACCGCTTGGAGAAGGCGCGCGTCTCCTCGTTCATGTCCCAGTAGAACGCGTCGGTGACGATCAGGCCTTGCGTGGCCTTGATGCCGAGCGAATGCGTGTCGGTGATCTCCTGCAACAGCGCGATCATCTTCTGGCCGCCCTGGGTCAGGCCGAACTCGGCCGCCTGCTTCAGCGCGTTGGTGGTGTCGCCGCCGGCGTTCGCCAGCGCGACCACCTTGGCCTTGGAGGCCTGGGCCTGGAGCAGGAAGGACGAGAAGTCCGAGGAGTTGAGGGGATGGCGCACTTCGCCGAGCACCTTGCCGCCGCTCTCCTTGACGACGTTGGCGGCGTCGCGCTGCAGCGCCATGCCGAAGGCATAGTCGGCGGTGACGAAGAACCAGGTGTCCTCGCCGCGCTTCACCATCGCCTTGCCGGCGACGTTCGACAGCGCATAGGTGTCGTAGGTCTAGTGCACCGTGTTGGGCGAGCAGGCGGGGCCGGTGATGTCGGACGAGCCGCCGCCGGAATTGATGTTGATCTTGTTCTTCTCGCGGGTCAGTGCCGAGATCGGCAATGCGACCGAGGACGTCGGCACGTCGAAGATCGCGTCCACCTTGTCGTTGTCGTACCAGTTGCGGGCGATGTTGACGCCGACATCGGGCTTGTTTTGGTGATCGGCGGCGACGACCTGCACGGGCTTGCCGGCGACCTTGGCGCCGTAATCGGCGACCGCCATCTCGACGGCCGCGAGCGAGCCCTTGCCGGTCGCATCCGCATAGAGGCTCGACATGTCCGTGAGCACGCCGATCTTGACGACGTCGTCGGAGATCTGCGCCTGCGCCGTGCCTGATGTGGCGGCGAGGGCGAGACCGGCCGCGATGGCGGCGACGAGTTTTTGCATGGTTGTTTTCTCCCTGTGTGTTGTTGTTTGGGCGTTGTTGCAGGGGAGGTTCTAGCGACAATCGGTCGCGGCAGCTAAGCAATCCGCGCCGTGGCGGGATGCAAAAAGGGAAGGGGCGAGCGGTGTTCCTTCGCGGCCGGTCAGGCGCTGTTGCCCTTGAGCCGTTCGTTGCGGCGGCGCAGGCCTTCGAGGGTGGCGAGCAGGATGACCGAGACCGTCGTCAAAATCACCGCCGCTGCCGTGATGGTCGGGCTGATGTTCTCGCGGATGCCGCTGAACATCTCGCGCGGCAGGGTGCGCTGTTCGGGACCCGCCATGAAGAGCACGATCACCACCTCATCGAAGCTGGTCGCGAAAGCGAACAGCGCACCCGACGCCAGGCCGGGCAGGATCAGCGGCAGGATCACGCGGCGGAACGCCTCAAGCGGCGAGGCGCCGAGCGAGGCGGCAGCGCGCGCCAAATTGGTGTCGAAGCTTTGCAGCGTCGCGCCGACCGTGATCACGACAAACGGCGTCGCCAGCGCAGTGTGGGCCAGGATCAAGCCGAGATAACTGCCGGTCAGTCCGATCGGCGCGAAGAAGAAATACAGGCCGACCGCGGTGATGACACCGGGCACGACGACCGGCGACAGCACGAAAGCCAGCACGAGTGGCTTGAACCGGCTCTTCCACTGCGCGAGCCCGAGCGCGGCCAGCGTGCCGAGAGCCATCGACAGCAGCGTCGAGGCTACACCGATGATCATGCTGTTCTTCAGCGAATTCATCCAGCGCGGCGAATTGATGAAGTCGTCGTACCAGCGCAGGGAGAGGCCCGGCAGCGGATAGGTGAGGTACGAGCCCGAGCTGAAGGACAGCGGCATGATCGCCAGGATCGGCGCGATCAGGAAGACGAACACCAGCGTGGAGATCACGATGGTCGCGGTCCACGCAATGCGCTGGCTGGGCGTGCGGAGGGAGGATTGATCGCTCAATTCTTCATGCCTCCCGTGACCTGCTGTCCCTGCACCAGCTTGCCGTAGACGAGAGCGAGCAGAAGCGTGGCCAGCAGCAGCACCGCACCCAAAGCCGAAGCAAGGCCCCAATTGGCCGTCTCGGTGGTGTAGAGCGCGATGAAGTAGCTGATCATCTGGTCGGCGGCGCCCCCGACGAGCGCCGGCGTGATGTAGTAGCCGAGCGCCAGGATGAAGACGAGCAGGCTTCCCGCGCCGATGCCGGGCAGGGTTTGAGGCAGGTAGATCCGCAGGAAGGCGGTGAGGGGTGGCGCACCGAGCGAGGCGGCGGCACGCATGTAAGCGGGCGAGATCGCCTTCATGCTGCTGTACAGCGGCAGGATCATGAACGGCAGGAGAACGTGGGTCATGGCCACGCAGACACCGAAGCGGTTGTAGATCAGACGCAACGGCTCATCGATGATGCCAAGCCAGTGCAGGCTGTCGTTCACGACGCCCTTGCTCTGCAACAGCACGATCCAGGCGCAGGTGCGAACCAGAAGCGACGTCCAGAACGGCAGCAGGACGAAGATCATCAGCAGGTTCGACCGGCCCGGCGGCAGTGCCGCCAGCAGGTAGGCGACCGGGAAGCCGAGGATCAGGCAGAGCGCGGTGACACCGAGGCTGATGAGGAAGGTGCGCGCAAAAACGTCTCGGTAGATGGCCTGATCCGGTGGGGCTGCGACGATCGCGCCGTCCGCGTTCCGCGTCATGTCGAGCGCCGCGAGAAGGTAGAAGCCGGTCACCGGACCGCCGGCGTTCTTGATCGTCGTCCAGGTGGTGCGTTCGCGCCAGGCCGGGTTGATCTTGCCCAGCGTCTCCGCGGCCGTGCCGGGCTCCGGCATCGCCTTCAGATTGCGCGCCGTGCTGATCAGGATCGTACGAAAGCCGTTCAGGGCGTAATTGAGCCGTTTGGCCGCGATGGCGATGGTGCCGGAGGCCCGCGCCGCCAGGATGTCGCTTGCCAGCGCCGCGTAGGCCGCCTCATTCGGCAGGTCCTTGCCGTCCCAACTGGCGAGTGCAGCGATCGTTTGAGGCAGGACCTGACGCACCTCGCGGTCATCGACCGCGCGCCACAGCATGCCGGCGATCGGGCCTGCGAAAGTGAAGAGCAGAAACAGCAGAAGCGGCAGAACCAGTGCCAATGCCTTGACCTGTCGTGCGCGCTCCGCCCGCTTCAGGCGGCGCTTGAGCGGCACTTCTGTCGATACATTGGCGGAGGCTGCCGTCATGGGAGGAGCCTCGTGGAGCGGCCTGAGCAAGCGCCTCGTCCTTCGAGACGACCGCTTCGCGGTCTCCTCAGGATGAGGCTCTTTGACATCCGTGTCTGTACAATCGTCGACACAGACTCAGACCTCATCCTGAGGGCCCGCCGTAGGCGGGCGTCTCGAAGGATGCGCGGCGGGCGGGCTATCCGCCACGTCTTTCCCTCAGCGCCCATTTGGTTGCGTGCTATTTTGCCGCCCATTTGTTGAAGCGCTCGGTCAGGCGATCGATGTTCTCGAGCCAGAAGCCAACGTTGATCTCGACCGCGTTCTTGATGTTGTCAGGCGCTGTCGGCAGGTCCTTCAGAACGGCGGGCGCGAGCTTACCGGCAGCGTCCTTGTTCGAGGTGCCGTAGGCGATGTTCTCCGACAGTTTTGACTGGTTCTCCGCCTTGCCTGCGAAGTCCAGGAATTTGTAGGCGGCGTCCTTGTTCGGGCTGCCCTTCAGGATGACCCAGCTGTCGAGCGTGAAGAGCGCTCCGTCCCACACCATGCCGAAGTTCTTCTTCTCGCTCTTGTTCGCGGTGTCGATGCGGCCATTGTAGACCGAGGTCATCGCCACCTCGCCGGAGGCGAGCAATTGCGGCGGCTGCGCGCCGGCCTTCCACCAGACGAGGTCACCCTTGATGCTGTCGAGCTTCTTGAACGCGCGATCGACGCCTTCGTCGGTCGCCAGCACCTTGTAGACGTCCTTCGGCGGAACGCCGTCGGCCATGAGGGCGATCTCAAGCGTGGTCTTCGGGCCCTGACGCAAGGCGCGCTTGCCGGGAATCTTCTTGGTGTCGAAGAAGTCGGCCCAGCCTTTGGGCGGCTCCTTCAGCTTGTCCTTGTCGTAGCCGAGTACGAAATCGTAGAGGATGGCGCCGACGCCGCAGGGATTGACGGACGGCGGGATATAGGCGGCCTCGCCGCCGATCTTCGTATAGTCCATCTTCTCGAACAGGCCTTCCTCGCAGCCGACCGCGAGTTCGTCGCTCTCGACCTGGACGACATCCCAGGTGGCGGCGCCACCCTGCACCTTGGCGCGCAACACGCCGACGCCGCCGTCCCAGGACTCGTCGTTCATCGCAACGCCGGCTGCTTTCTTGAACGGCTCGAAATAGACCTTCTTCTGGGCGTCCTGATACGCGCCGCCCCACGACACGACGGTGAGGTCACGCGCCTGCGCGACCGTGGCCAGCGCTGCGCTGGCAGTGAACGCCGCGACGAAACCCAGAGCAATCTTGCCAGTCTTGCGCTTCAGCATGGTCATTGTTCCTTCTTCATGTGGGTTGCATTGACGTTAATCGATGCAGGTTCGCTCATGTCGGGATCAGACGGGATCGAGGGCCAGGCAGTCCTCGGGGCGGAACGTAATGAACACGCTTTCGCCAGGTGTTAGGCGGCCATGTCGCGGGCTGTCATGCGCTCCCGGCTGAAGCTTGACCATGAATTCCCCGTTGCCGGCGACATCGAGCACGGCCAGCGCGTGGTCGCCGAGATAGATGGTGTTCTGCACTTTGGCCGGCAGCCGGTTCGGTCCGTCGCTGGAAGTGCCATCCGGGATGATGGCGACCCGCTCCGGCCGCACCGACAGCGAAGTCGATGCGCCCACACCCGATACATTAACCGCCCGTGCGGTCACGGCGCCGCCACCTGTCAGGACGACGCGGCAATATTCCCTTTCGACCGTCTCGACGGTGCCGGCCAGCACATTGTTCTCGCCGATGAAGTGAGCAACGAAGCTGTTCACCGGATGCTCATACAGCGCGTCGGGCTTGTCGATCTGCTGCACGATGCCGTCGTTGAATACGGCGATGCGGTCCGACATGGTGAGCGCTTCACTCTGATCGTGGGTGACGTAGACGACGGTGATGCCCATCGTCTCGTGCAGTTGCTTGATCTCCAGCTGCATCTGCTCCCGCAGGCGCTTGTCCAGAGCGCCAAGCGGCTCGTCCATCAGCACGAGTTGCGGATTGAAAACCAGCGCGCGGGCCAGCGCCACGCGCTGCTGTTGACCGCCGGACAGCTGCCCGGGCCGCCGCTGCGCCAGCGGTTCCATCTTGATCATGCGCAGCGCCGCTTTGACGCGCTCCTGCGTTTCCGACTTGTCGATCTTGCGCACGGACAGCGGGAAGGCGATGTTTTCCGCGATCGTCAGGTGCGGAAACAGGGCATAGTTCTGGAACACCATGCCGATGTCGCGCTTGTGCGGCGGCACGTTCTTGATCGACCGGTCAGCGAGGTAGATCTCGCCATGGGTCGGAACCTCGAAGCCAGCCAACATCATCAGCGTGGTCGTCTTGCCCGAGCCCGACGGACCGAGCAGGGTGATGAACTCGCCCTTCCTGATGTCGAGATCGAGGTTCTTCACCACGAGGTGCTCGCCATCATAGGTCTTCTGAATGCCGGAAAACCGCACCAGTGCCGGCGCAGGCGTGACCATGCCGGCTTCCATATTGCCCTCGCGTTATCAGCTATCGTGCTGTCAACACCTCGTTCGAGGTTGCGAGGAGCAGCTTAGCATCCTCCGACGAGAATGCCAGCGGCGCAAGCGACGGAGACGCGGCGAGGCGAGGCGAGTGAAGGCATCCTCACATCCCCGACAGCTTCGTCACCGACACGTTCAGCGTGCCGCCGGCTTCCGCGACCACGCGCAGCGTCTTTGAATCGAAGGCGATGTCGGCGAGCGTCAGGCTGTCGATCTTCGCGTCGACCTTGAGGCCGTCCTCGCTCTTCTGGTAGTCGGCGATCGCGGCCGCGATCTTCTCGCGCGCATTGGCGGCGATCGGCTTCAGGTCGAGCGTCGCTTTCTGCACCAGCGCCTGCTGCATCTGCGGCACCACCGCGCGTGCGGCGGCCCCGAGCAGGCCGAAGGCGGCCTCGGATTCCACCGCGAGCTGGATGTCGGCGAGCCGCAGCGTCTGCTGCGCCTGGTCGAGCATCGGCCGGCCCCAGATGTGCACGGTCGCCTCGGCACCAAGGCCGAGCCAGCTCTTCTTTTCCTTGGCGCGCACCAGCAGCGAGATCAGCAGCCGGTCGCCCGACGGGACCACGTTGACGCTCTTGACGGTGACGTCGACCGGGCCCGAGCCGTCCTCGGGATAGGTGTGGCCGACCATCTGCGCGGCGATCAGCTTGTTGATCTCGGTGAAGGGCACGTCGATCGGCACGCCGATGTTCACGCCGGTGCCGGTCGGCGGCACGATCGAGATCTTGTCGGGGAACGGGCAGTCCGGCTTGGTGGACGTCGAGGTGACGCGTGTCTCGAGCTCGAGGCCGAGCAGCAGCGTCACGTTCTGCGCGTCGACGCGCGGCTGCGCCGCGATGGCGCGGGTCGGTTTCATCTCGAGCCAGAGCGGCGGCAGCGCGGCCGAAGAGCTCGAGCCTTGCAGCGGGATCGAGCGGCAGGCCTTAGCCCATTGCAGCTTCGCATTCTCCCGCAGCGACGGATCGTTGCGGATCCGCTCGGAGACGATGTTGATCTGCTCGCCGACGTTCTTGTCGATCAGAGGCTTCACCTGCGCCGGCACGTTGACCTTGGCGCCGGAGACGTTGAGGTTGGTGTCGCCGAGATTGACCTGGGCGCCGAGATTGGGTTCCAGATGCCAGTTGGCCGCGAGCTTCGGGCGCGAGGTGACGACCACGTTGCCCTTGATCTCGGCGCTCGCATTCAGATTCTTGATGTTGACCGCGCCGATCCGTTTCGCTGCGTCACCGCCGAGCACGCTGCCGAGCGCGTCGCCGAGCGCCCCGGTGGCCTTGGACGACAGCGAGCCCGTCACGTTCAGCTTGCCATTGAGCGGCGTCGAGATCGTCAGCACGTCCTTGTCGCCGGCGGCCGCCATCGGCCCGCGCACGGCGCTCCAGCCGATGTCGGCGTTCTCCAGGATCTGCGAGATCGGGTTGTCGGCCTTGCCGGCGAAATTGCGCGGGGCGGCCTTCTCGGCCTGCTCCCGGATCGCCGATATCGCGATGGCAACCGGCGCCACCACGATCGAGCTCTTCGAGACCGGCGGCAGCGGCGGCAATTGCGCGACCGGCGGCGCAGTCGTGGTTGCGCGCGGCGACAGCCAGTCCATCGCTTTCAGGCTGATGAAAAACGACGCCGCGAGCACCGCCACGGCGATCAGGACGGTTTTGAAATTCAACGTCAGACGCATCTATCCCCCAAGCCGCCCCGGCGGGGATTTTACAGGGCGGGCGAGGAGGGCGCTAGAGCGCACCGGTGGGGTGGAATTGGGGCGAACAGGTTAACGGCTGCGACGCGCCGGCGCCGCGCATGCGCGCACCTAGCTGCGCCGGGGACGGCGGACCGCTCTCACATTGCCGCGAGGGCCGCCTCCGCAGAAGAACCGGTCGCCGCCGTCGGACTCCAACCCTGAAACCATCGTCCCGGCGGGCAGGTCGAGCTGCTCCAGCACCTTGCCGCTCTCGGGGTCGATCCGCCTGATGTCGCTATCCTCGCCCTCCCAGGTGCCATGCCAGAGCTCGCCGTCGACCCAGGTGACGCCAGTCACGAAGCGCCTGCTCTCGATGGTGCGGAGGATCTTTCCCGTTTCCGGATCGACCTGATGGATCTTGCGCTCGCGATATTGACCGACCCAAAGCGAACCCTCCGCCCAGGCCAATCCCGAATCGCCACCGCCGCCGGGTGAGGGGATGGTGGTGAGCACCTTGCCGGTGGCGGCGTCGATCTTCTGGATGCGATCCTCCGCGATCTGGAACAGGTGCCGGCCGTCGAACGCTGTCCCCGCATGCGCGGCGACGTCGATGGAGCGTGCGATCGTGCCGCTGGCGGGATCGACCGCATTCAGCTTGTCGCCGGATGCGAACCAGACATGGGTGCCGTCATAGGTGACGCCATGCACGGCCTCCACACCCGCAAACGGTCCGTACTCCCTGACGATCTCGGCGGCTGAACGCTTCATGTGCTCGATCCCTGTGATGTGTTCGCAATCCTACGTCTTCAGGAGCGGTCCGGGGAGTAACAAGCCTGTCGGGAAACCCGGGACCGGGGGCGTCATCCAGCGTCGGGCCCGTCCGTGTCCGAAGGACTGCACCTTGTTCGACCGCGCCAGCTCTTCGAGCGCCCGCTGCACGCTGCGCGCGCTCGTTCCCAGCGCCAGCGCGAGCGCCGAGCTCGACCAGGGCTCGCCGTCGGAGAGGAAGGCGAGCACCGCGGCGTGCTTTTCCTCGACGGGACGTGCCAGCACGAGGACCTCTCGCGTCTTGCGCGGTGACAGCGCAAAGCCCTGCTTCGTTGCGCTCACGTCGGCGAGGGGCTTGAGCTTCGCGCGGAGCCGGCCGATCTCGACCCGGAGCCGGGCGCGATGCGATTCATCGACGTGCCTCGCCCGAAACGCCGCGGTCATCAGCGCCTCGCGGGACACGTCCGCGGGCCACGCCTGCGCCAGGGGGCGGGCAAGCGCGAACAGCACCGGTCGCGTTCCGAACGAGATGACGATGCCTCCCTTGCGAACGGTGTGATGAAACGTGTCCACGACAAGCGCTTTGGACGCCGCCAGCGCTTCGACCTGTCCAAGCAAAAGCGGATGCTCCTTGCCACGCGCGATCAGGCGCGCCGCGGGCGTGTCGAGCACGAGGTTCGCACTTTCGACCTCGGCCGTGAGCGCAGCAATGCCGGCCAGCTGCGCTGCACGTGCCGCGCGGCCGAGCGCCGCGCGCGCGTCCTTCGTTCTGAGCCGCCGGATTGCGATGCCGGCGACCACGAGCTCGCGCACGACTTGCGATGCGGGCGGAAGCGGGGCCGCGCCGAGCTCGGCCAGCGTGCGCTCGGCCTCGTCGAGACGCCCGACAAGGAGGAGGCGGCGCGCCTCGATGTGACCCGCATGGGCGGCATTGGCGAGATCGCCGTGCTTTTCGAGCGTCGCGCGCGCCGCAGCAAGCGTTTTCACCGGCCAGTTCAGGTCGCGCGAGACGAGCGCGATCTCGGCTTCCGCGACCACGCATCTTGCGCGCGCCACCGCCTCTCTTGGGCCGAACGCGCGTGCGGCGCTGCGCAGCAGCGTCTTCGCCTTCGCGAGATCGCCCAGCTGCGCCATCGCGATGCCGCGCAGCGCCAGCGACGGCGCATCATTGCGCAGCGCAACGCGGTTCAGCGCGCCGAGCGGATCGCCGGCCTCTAACGCACGCGCGGCGGCCGTGATCAGCGACTCCATGACAATCCCGCCACACTTGTTACTCCCACCGCGCAACCGCTTGGTGCCAGAAATCGTTGACGACCGACAATGTGCGGTGAGGGGCGCGCGGTTCCGCGCGACGCGGAATGGCCGCCCCGGCAAGACGTCAAGCAAGAGGTTTGGAGAGTCATGATGACATCAGCAGACAAAGCAGGGACGAACGGACAGACCGCCATGCAGACACCGCCGGTGGTGTCGCCGCAGGACTGGGAGGCCGCCCGTCAGCAACTGCTCGTGAAGGAAAAGGCGCATACCCGTGCCCGCGACGCCCTGGCCGCCGCGCGCCGGCGCATGCCGTGGATGGAAGTCAGCAAAACCTATGCGTTCGAGGGGCCCGGCGGCAAGGTCAGTTTGACCGACCTGTTCCAGGGCCGGCGGCAGCTGATCGTCTACCGGGCCTTCTTCGAGCCGGGTGTGTTCGGCTGGCCCGATCATGCCTGCCGCGGCTGCTCCATGGTGGCCGACCAGGTCGCCCATGTCTCGCATCTCAACGCCCGCGACACCACGCTCGTGTTCGCCTCGCGCGCCCCGCAGGCGGACATCGCGCGGCTGAAGAAGCGAATGGGCTGGACCATGCCGTGGGTCACCGTCACTGACAGCTTTGACGCCGATTTCGGCGTCGACGAATGGCACGGCACCAACGTGTTCTACCGCGACGGGAACCGCATCTTCCGCACCTATTTCGTCAAGAGCCGCGGCGACGAGCAGATGGGCGGCACCTGGAACTACCTCGACATCACGCCGCTCGGCCGGCAGGAGGTCTGGGAGGACTCGCCAAAAGGCTATCCGCAGACGCCGACCTACAAATGGTGGAACTGGCACGACAGCTACACCGAAGGGGCCGCGCCCGACAAGAAGTGGGTCGAGATCTCGGACGCCGGCGAGAAGGCCTTTCGCGAAGAGGCTGCGGAAGGACGTGACTAGCCCCGTCAGCGCAACCGCCGGCGCCAGCCGCGATGGCGTCGTGGCCGCGCGCCACCTCGCCAGATGGCTTGGGCTGGCGGCCACGCCGACCTTTGCGAGCATGGCCGCGTTGACGGCCATGCTCGGCGGCGGGCAGGACATGCTGTGCGCCGCCGGGCACGCATCCGTGCTCGGCGGCATGGTGCCGATGTATCTCTTGATGAGCGCGTTTCACTCGGCGGCGTGGCTGAGGTTGATTTCGGAGCGGCGGGGCGGGGTCGGTCGCTAATGCGGCCCCGGCATCACCGGGGCCGCGTCACGTCGCTTCCGTCGAAGAACAGGACCATCAGGATCTCATCGTAGTATCTGTCGCCCACCTTCAACGCCTTCATGCCGCGACCGTATTCGACGAAGCCGGCTGCCGTGTAGAGCCGCAAGGCGGCGACGTTCTCGCTAACGACGACGAGATGGAGCTGCTCGACGCGCTGCGCAGCGTGCGCTGCCACCGCATCGACGAGCAGTCTCCCCGTGCCGGACTTCCGCGCTGGGGGCTGCACATACATCCCCCAGAGCATCGCCTTGTGCGCGGTCTTCGCGCCGTCCTCCCGCCGGAAGCCAGCGGTCCCCACGAGCTCGCCTGCGATGAACGCTCCGAAGACGTCCGATACCGAGAGGCGCTCCTCGAACCAGGCAAGCGGCATGTCCTGCTCGCGTTCGAACGTGCTGGCGAAAGCTTCGGGATTGGTCGCGAGGGCTTCCAGCCTGACAGGACGGTAGAGAGCTGCGTCGGCGGGCGTGAGCAGTCTGATCATGGCTATGAGAGATGCGCCAGCGGCAATGGCGCGCCAGCCTTCAAGGTCTGGATTGCGATGCTGCTGCGCACCTCCCGCACGATGGACAGGTTAAGAAGCTTGTCGACGAGAAAGCGCTGGTAATCCTCCAATTCCGGCACGACGATTTCGAGGAGGTAGTCAGCCTCCCCGGAAACGAGGTGACAGGCAACGACCTCGGGCATGGCCACGACCGTCCGCTCGAAGCTCAGCGCCTGATCGTTGGCATGGTCGTTGATCTTGACGCCGAGGAAGGCCGAGAAGCCTAGCCCGAGGCGGCCACGCCGCAAGGCGGCGCGGTAGCCGTCGATATAGCCGTCCCGCTCCAACCGCCGGACCCGCCGCAGGCAGGGCGATGGCGACAATCCGACCTTGTCCGCCAGTTCGATATTGCTCAACCGAGCATTGCTCTGGAGTTCGGTGACGATGCGCCGGTCGATCGCATCCAGCTCGCATTTTGGCATGAACTGCATCCTGTTGGACCATGAATGGCACAATGTTGCGCCCGAGCCGGCGAGACTAGCCTAGTTCGCTAGGACATGCCCCGGCTTTCCGTGGGAAGGATGGCGCCGACCTTGCTGCTGATGGAGTGAGCCATGACCGAAAGCCCTGATGTCGCGCCTCTGCTGGAGATGGTCGATCGTTACTTCACGCTGATGTACGACAATGACGTTTCGCAGTTCGACCGCGTCTTTGCGCCGACGGCGCAGCTCCACGGATTTCGCGATGCCGACTTGCGGATATTGCCGGTGAACGACTATCGAGCGATGCTGGCGTCGGCCCCGTCGCCGAAATCGAAGAATGCACCGCGCCTTCAGGAGATATTGCTGATCGATGTGACTTCGCCTGCGCAAGCCCTGGTGAAGGTTCGCGTTCGGATCGATCTGCTCCAATATGTCGACTATCTCGCGTTTCACTGCATCAATGACACTTGGCTGATCACAGCGAAGTCGTTCCACGTCGAGCGGAGGTATGAGCCGGCTGCCGCGTAGCGCCGGGCCCTATTGCCCGCCCGCCGCCTGCAAATAAGCAACGATCTTGCCCGCTTCCTCGGCTGACACGCCGCCATAGGGCTGCATCTTGTTGCCGGAGACGACCTCGTCCGGCTTGACCATGAAGCGGGTGAGCTTGTCCTGGTCCCAGGTGAAGCCGGCCTCTTTCATTGACGAAGAGTAGTTGTAGTTCGGCAGCGAGCCGGCCTTGCGTCCGACGATCTTGCTGAGGTTGGGACCCAGGCGATTGTCGCCTTCCTTCACGGAGTGGCAGGTGCGGCATGAATTGTTGAAGGCCTGCTGGGCTGCCTCGTCGCCCGCCGGCTGCTGCGCGAGCGCGGAGGGCGCGGACAAGAGCAGCGTCAACACACCGGCGCAGGCGATCGCGCGGGGCCATGGGCCTGGCGAGGTTTGCGGGCGTGATTGCATCTGCGCCTCCATCGGTGATCGCGCGGCAGCACGCACACGCGAGATGTCGAGGGCAAACGAAAACGGCCCCGGTGGGTTCCGGGGCCGTTTGCGTCAGAATGTCCTGTCGCTCAGCGCGTTGCGCTGCCGAGATCCGCCCTGCGCTCCGTCATCGGCAGCACGATCACCTTGGTACCGACGTTGACGCGGGAATAGAGGTCCGAGACGTCGTCGTTGGTCAGGCGGATACAGCCGGAAGAGACGCGCTTGCCGATGGTGTCGGGAGCGTTGGTGCCGTGGATGCGGTAGATGGTGCCGCCGAGATACATGGCGCGGGCCCCTAACGGGTTGCCGGGACCGCCGGCCATGTGGCGCGGCAGATAGGGCTGGCGGGCGATCATTTCGGGCGGCGGGGTCCAGGCCGGCCACTCTGCCTTCCTGGTCACCGACTGGACGCCGGACCAGGTGAAGCCGTCGCGGCCGACGCCGATGCCGTAGCGCAGCGCCTGGCCGTTGCCGAGCACGTAATAGAGATAGGTGTTGGGCGTATCGATGATGATGGTGCCCGGCGCCTCGCGCGTCGCGTAGGAGACGGTCTGGCGGCGGAAGCGCGCCGGCATCTCCACCGCGTCCTGATCTTCCGAAGGCGCGGCCTGATAAGGCGTCGCCTGGTAGGGCTGATAGGGCTGCAGCGGCTGCGGCGCGGTCATCGGCGGCAACGGCTGGAAGAAGGGGAAGAACTGCACCGGCGCGGCCTTTGCCGTGCCGGCGAATGCCACTGCGGAGATCGCGACTGCGCCAAAAGCAACGGCGCGCGAATACGTCTTGAACGTGTCCAGATTGAACATTTGATCGCCCCTGTTTGCTCGGTGTTTTTGACCACCGCGGCACCGTTGCGGTGCTCCGTTGCCCAAGATCACTAACGGCAAAACGTTTCGGGACATTTGCGCGGAAAACCGAAAACGGTTTCGTGGCGGAAAGGATTGTTTCATGACAGTTTCGTGGCCGCAGGGGTTCGTTAACGAACAAAACAGTGGGCCGACACTTCTGTGACGTCACACGCCTGAAATATCCTTCGTTGATGGTCCTAAGCCGAGAATCATCAACTCTCGGGATTCCCCCATGCGGGTATTAATCGCGACTGACGCTTGGCATCCGCAGGTTAACGGTGTGGTGCGGACGCTGACCTCGCTGGCGAATGCGGCCAAGGCCCTCGATGTCGAGATCGATTTCCTGACGCCGGACGGCTTCCGGTCGTGGCCGCTGCCGACCTATCCGGGCCTGCGCATTGCGCTGCCGAGCGGAAAGGAGATCGCGCGGCGGATCGAGAAGGCGGCGCCCGAAGCGCTGCACATCGCGACCGAAGGCCCGATCGGCTGGGCCGCGCGGGCCTATTGCCGCCGCAACCGGCTCGCGTTCACCACCTCCTATACGACGCGCTTTCCCGAATACGTGTCGGTGCGGACCGGCATCCCGGCGAGCGTCGGCTATGCCGTGCTGCGCCACTTCCACGATGCCGCCGCCATGACCATGGTGGCGACGCCGTCGCTGCGGCAGGAGCTGTCCGAGCGCGGCTTCAAGCGGCTCGGCTTCTGGACGCGCGGCGTCAACACCGAGCTGTTCCATCCCGATGCGCCGGCAAAGCTCGACCTGCCGGGGCCGATCTTCATGACCATGGGCCGCGTCGCGGTGGAGAAGAACCTCGAAGCGTTCCTCTCGCTCGACCTTCCCGGCACCAAGGTCGTCGTCGGCGACGGCCCGCAGAAGGCGGCGCTGGAGAAGAAGTATCCGGATGCCGTGTTCCTCGGCGAGAAGAAGGGCGCGGACCTCACCGCGCATCTCGCTGCCGCCGACGTGTTTGTGTTCCCGAGCCTGACCGACACGTTCGGCGTGGTGCAGCTCGAGGCGCTCGCCTGCGGCACGCCGGTCGCGGCGTTTCCGGTGACGGGTCCGAAGGACGTCATCGCCGATCATCCGATCGGCGCGATCGACCATGATCTGCGTACCGCGTGCCTGCGCGCGCTGACGATGTCGCGCGAGACCTGCCGCAACTTCGCGCTGGAGCGCTCCTGGGAAAACAGCGCGCGCCAGTTCGTCGGCAACCTCACCTCACTTCAGCCCAGCCGCGTCTTGCGCGCCTCGCCGGTCATGGCGCGGCGGCCGGTGCGCGGTTGATCGAACCTTTGAACCACAGCGAGAACCTCATCGATGGCTAAGATCATGAACCTTGACGGCACCCAGCAGCTCGACCTCACCCGTGGCACGGTCGAGCAGGCCTATGACCGCTGGGCGCCCGTCTACGATCTCGTGTTCGGCGGCGTGTTCGCCAAGGGCCGTCAGGCCGCGATCGCGGCCACCAACAAGATCGGCGGCCGCGTGCTCGAGGTCGGCGTCGGCACCGGCATCTCGCTGCCGCTTTACGCGCCGCATCTGCGCATCTTCGGCACCGACATTTCGGAAGCGATGCTCGACAAGGCGCGCCAGCGCGTTACCGAGGGCAATCTGAAGAACGTCGAGGGCCTCGCGGTGATGGACGCCGAGAAGCTCGAATTCCCCGACAATTCATTCGACGTCGTGATGGCGCAGTATGTCGTCACCGCCGTGCCGAATCCGGAAGTGGCGCTCGACGAATTCGCCCGCGTGCTGCGCCCTGGCGGCGAGCTGATCATCCTCACCCGCGTCAGCGCCGACACCGGCGTGCGCCGCTTCATCGAGCAGAAGCTCCAGCCGGTGGTGCGTCCGCTCGGCTTCCGTACCGCCGAGTTCGCCTGGTCGCGCTATGCGAAGTGGCTCTCGGGTGCCAAAGGCATCGAGCTCGCCGAACGCCGCCTGATTCCGCCGCTCGGCCATTTCTCGCTGGTGCGCTTCCGCAAGGTCGACGTCGCCAAGGCGGCGTGAGCGAGGCTGCGTAAGAGCGGCGGTGCAATCCGCCGCTCACGCGTTTACGTGCGTCATCGCGCCGCTGCACATCGTCACATGACAAAATGATGATGTCACACGGCCTACATCGAATCCCTGTAAATCCAGAACCCGAAGCATTTTGGGGGAGAGCATGATCAAGAATTATCTCGAGCAGCTGCGGATCCAGCGCTGGGACGACCATCGCTACTATCACCACAGCCGCATCAATCAGAGCCTGCACTTCGTCAGCGCGCTGAGCTTCCTCTTCGCCTATGTCTGGCTGTTCGTCGATCCCATGATCTCCGCGCTGGTCGGCTGGCTGGTCTCGATGACCTCGCGCCAGGCCGGTCACTTCTTCTTCGAGCCGCACGATTACGACCACATCAACCAGGCGACGCACGAGTACAAGGAAGACATCAAGGTCGGCTACAACCTTCAGCGCAAGGTGGTGCTGATGGCGATCTGGGCGCTGTCGCCGCTGGTGCTGGTCGTCGATCCGACCTTGTTCGGCCTGTTCACGCCCTGGGCTTCCGCGACCGACTTCATGCGTCAGGTCGCCAAGATCTGGCTGGTGATCGGCGGCGGCGGTCTTCTGTTCCGCACCGTGCACCTGTTCTTCATCCGCGACGTCGAGACCGGCCTCGTCTGGATGACCAAGATCCTGACCGACCCCTTCCACGATCTGATGCTCTATCGCAGCGCTCCGCTGGCGCTGATGCGCGGCGAGCTGATGGACCCCGGCCTGCACCTCAACCCCGAGCACACGCTGGGTCTCATCTCCGAGCCGACGCTCGAAGAGCAGCACGCCTGAGCGCGCCGTCGTCCAGACCGCAAATGTCTATGGCTTACGTCATGCCCGGCCTCGTGCCGGGCATCCACGTCTTGGGGGCTTCTTCTTCGCCTCTCCCCGCGCGCGGGGAGAGGCCGAATTTGCGCGCAGCGCGAATTCGGGTGAGGGGGGCTATCCGCGGGGGCGTTGCTAGTGGGGTGTCCGCCAACTCTCACCGCGCTCGCGGAGAGTCCCCCTCACCCCGACCCTCTCCCCGCAGGCGGGGAGAGGGAGAGGAGAGGGCGGTGTTCGGGGCGGACGAACCAGCCTCAGCGCCCGAAGCGCTTGGCCAGCATCTCCTTCAGGATTTGCCGCTTGATGTTCTTGTTGGTGAGCACGCCGTCGTGCCACCAGAAGCCGTCGGCTTTCATCTTCCCGGCCGCGCGGACGAAGCGTTCGGCGACCTCGGTGAAGTCGGCGTCGGTGTAGTTCAGGCTGAAGATCAGCCGGCCGGTGCCGACCCAGCTCAGCGACAGGCCTTCGGCGCGCAGATAATATTGCAGCATCCAGTTGTAGCGGGACGGCGTGGTGTACTTCACCGTCCAGATCGACGAGAAGTTGGCGAACCGCACCGGCAGGTCGGCATCGGTCATCATCTGGTTGAGCTTTTGCGTGCGGCCGTTCCAGGTCGCGTCCAGCCCGTCATAGATGGCGCGGAAGTTCGGGCTGGCGAGCCGGCTCAGGAACTCGTCCATCGCGGTCATGACGTAGGGATGCGAGTTGAAGGTGCCGCGGGCAAAGCAGATGTCGGCGGGACGATCGTCGCGGAAGCGGCGCATCAGCTCCTTCTTGCCGCAGACCACGCCGACCGGCAGGCCGCCGGCGAGGCTCTTGCCGTAGGTCACCATGTCGGCCTTGACGCCGAAATATTCCTGGGCGCCGCCGGCGGCGAGACGGAAGCCGACGAAGACTTCGTCGAAGATCAGCACGATGCCGCGCTCGGTGCAGACCTCGCGCAGCTTCGTAAGCCACTCGGTGTAGGCCGCGCGATCGAAATTGCCGCCGCGGGAGCTGTCGACCAGCGAGGAATCGCCGGGCGCGTTGGCGTTGGGATGCAGGCCCTGCAGCGGATTGACCAGCACGCAGGCGATGTCCTTGCGCGTGCGCAGGACATGCAGCGTCTTCTCGGACATCTCGGACAGCGTGTAGGTCTCGTGCGCGGCGATCGGGTTGCCGACGCCGGGCTGCACGTCGCCCCACCAGCCGTGATAGGCGCCGGCGAAACGAACCAGGTGCGTGCGCTTGGTGTGGTAGCGCGCCAGCCGCACCGCCTGCATCACGGCCTCGGTGCCGGACATGTGGAAGGAGACCTCGTCGAGGCCCGAGATCTGGCAGAGCCTCTGCACGTTCTCGAGGATGACGGGATGGTAGGGGCCGAGCACGGGACCGAGCGCATGCGCCCGCTTCTCCGAGCCTTCGATGCACTCCTTGTAGAAGTCGTTGCCGAAGATGTTGACGCCGTAGGACCCCGTGAGGTCGTAGGAGGTGTTGCCGTCGACATCCGTGACGGTGACGCCGCTGGACGATTCCATGAAGGTCGAGGTGCCGAGATGCTCGCGAACGAGACGCGAGAACTGGAACGGCACGCGGTAGGTCTCGGTGAAGTGCAGGTCGGAGATCGTCTCCGCCGCTTCCTTCGTCATCGCGCGACCCTTGGGGTAGCGCTCGGCGTAGAGAGCTGCGAGACGGAAGAAGGCGTCCTTGCGCTGCGTCACTATGTTCGCCGGAGCGCCGTCGCAGCCGAAATAGCGATCACCCTCGAACTCGTAGAACGGCAGCAGCTTTGCGACCCTGCGGGACATCTTGGAGTGCCCGGCGAGCGAGCGATGCTTGGCGCGGGACAACTCGACCCGCGCCTTGATCTTCGGGAGGACGGCGGCAGCGGACGCTGCGGCGGCCACGGAAAATGAGAGAATCGGGAGTGTCGTTTCCATGACAACAAGCGCTAACCCTGCGAGCTGACAGATTCATGACAGTCAAAGCCCTCATCGCCTCTTTCACCCAGCAGGAAGACCTCAACTTCCTGTTGACCAACCGCATCCCCCGCGCGGCGCTGACCCGCTTCATGGGCTGGTTCTCCAAGATCGAGAATCCCCTGGTGCGGGACGGCTCGATCGCGCTGTGGAAGCTGTTCTCCGACCTCGATCTGTCGGAAGCACGCAAGAGCCACTTCAAGAGCCTGCACGACTGCTTCACCCGGGAGCTCAAGCCGGGCCTGCGGCCGTTCGATCCGGATATCTCCGTCGTCGCCAGCCCGTCGGACGGCATCGTCGGCGCCCACGGACGCATCGCCGACACCGAGCTGTTCCAGGTCAAGGGCGCGCCCTATTCGCTGCTGGACCTCGTCGGCGATTCCGCGCTGGTCGACCAGCACCGCAACGGAAGCTTCGTCACGTTGCGGCTGACCTCGAGCATGTATCACCGTTTCCATGCGCCCTTTGATGCGCATATCGAGCGCGTCACGCTGATCCATGGCGATGTCTGGAACGTCAATCCGATCGCGCTGAAGCGGGTCGAGCGCCTGTTCTGCAAGAACGAGCGCGCCGTGATCCGTACGCATCTGTCGACCGGCGAGGCGGTGACGCTCGTGCCGGTTGCCGCGATCCTGGTCGCGAGCATCCGGTTGCACTTCCTCGACATGGTGCTGAACGCACAGACACGCGGTCCGGTCAATTTCCCCTGCGATGTCAACGTCACCAAAGGCGAGGAGCTCGGCTGGTTCGAGCACGGCTCGACAATCATCATCCTGGCGCCCGGCGATTTCACGTTTTGCGACGGTATCGCCGAGGGTACGCGCATTCGTGCGGGTCAAGCGCTGTTGAAGCGAAACTAGCCTTCAATCCGCCGTCGCCGCGGCCTATATGGTTCGCGGGCTGTTCGACGATACGGATTTGGTGATGGCGCGGGCGCCGGTCATGGCGGCGGGTGGTATTGTGCTGCGGCGTGGTGCGCCGCCGCTGGTTGCTGTCGTGCGCCAGCGCAAGCGTAATGAATGGGTCTTGCCCAAGGGTAAGCTCGACGATGGCGAGACGCCGAAGGAAGCCGCGCATCGCGAGGTGCTGGAGGAGACCGGCCACGACGTCGCCATCCACGAATTTCTGGGGACGCTGGTTTATCAATCCGGTGGCCGCTCCAAGGTCGTGCATTTCTGGCGCATGGAGGCCAATGGCGGTCCTGTTCGCAAGCTGATGAACGACATCAAGGCGGTGGACTGGCTGACGCTGGAGGATGCGCTCGCGCGCCTGTCGCGCGAATACGAGCGCGCGTTCCTGACCCAGATCGGCCCGATCGCGCTTGCGGCGGCCGGGCTGGCCTCGCCGCCCGATCCGGAGCCAACGCCGCCGCTGGCGGCAGACCACATCGATGCAGCCCTGCAGACGCTGACACCGGCGGAAGCTGCTTCTGTCGACGAGCTGCGGCATGGCTTGTTGCAGAAGGTGAAGGCCTGGCTGCGCGGCGAAGCGTGAGCAAGCACGATCTGCGCGCTTCTCTTCACCTCGCCCCGCTTGCGGGGAGAGGTCGGATTGCATCGAAGATGCGATCCGGGTGAGGGGGACTCTCCGCGAGTCCCTCTCGCCATTTGTGCGGAAGCAGGCCCTCACCCCAACCCTCTCCCCGTGAGAACGGGGCGCGGGAGTGCGCCGACAGCGCGGCGCGCACTACACTCTACCGCCGCTCCTTCTTCTCCTTCGGAGCGGGCGTTGGCCTTCGTGGTGCCGCAGGACGTTGCGCGGCGGGGAGGCGTTGCTGAAATCCGCCGGGGCGTTGCAGGCCCGGCTGTTGAGCCGCGGGCGGCTGGCCAGGCTGCGCGCCGGTGTGCGGCAGTTGCGGCTGTGTGGCCGGCTGCTGCTGCGGTCCGCCTGGCTGCGACGGCACGACTCCTCCGGGCCGATTCTGCCCGCGTTGTGGCTGGGTTTGCGGTGTGCCTTGTCCGGCGCGCGGCGGACCTCCTGCGCCTTGCTGCTGGCCGGGCTGCGGCTGGCCCTGTTGCTGCTGGCCTTGCCGCTGCTGACCTTGACCCGCGCGCGGGGCGGCCGGCTGCACTGCGCCGCCTTGTTGTCCTTGGCCCTGCCGCTGCGGCGGCTGCGCGCCCTGACGGTTTGGCGTGCCCGGCTGCTGCTGACCTCGTCGGTTGTCCTGACCGGGCTGGCCGTTCGGCCGCTGCGGCTGCTGACCCGGCGTCGTGCTCGGCCGCAATTGCTGCTGTTGCGGCTGGAACGGCCGCGGGATGCGCGGGCTCGCGGTCGGATTGGCGCGGCGGAAGTCGCGCTGCTCGGTGACGATCTGGCGGCCCGTGGTCTGCGCCAGATGCACCTGGCTGACGAAGCCGCGGTCGCGCGCGATCTGCTGCGGTGGAATCGTGATCGGCACCGCGGCAAAGCGCATGACGCCTGCCGTGGCTGCGCCCGGCCGGATCGCAAAGCCGCTGGAGGCTTGCGTCAGCGCGCCGAGCCGCGTGCCGCTGCTGCGGTCGTCGACGTCGATGTGCCCGACGCGGCCATCGGCATCGGGATAGAGTTTGATGTTGACGTTGCTCGTGCTGTTCGCCGCGGCGCCTTCGGGCACGTCGACGACGCCGGTGGTGCCGCGGATGCCGAGCGTTGCCGTCGGCGTCGTGATCTTCATGTCGCCGGTCTTCGCCACCGCTGCCGCGACGAAGGCGACCGTGCCCTTGCCGATGTCGAATATCCCGGAGTTCTGCTTGCCGCCGTCCTCATAGACGTAATTGTCGATGGTGATCTTCGAGCTGGCGGAGAGGTTGAACGTGGTCGCGTCATTGAAGGTGATGCCGAGCGTGGAGTTCGACGAGGTCTGCACGATATCGTTGAGATAGATGTCGTCGCGCGCGCGCAGCGGATACGAGTTCTTGTCGCGGACCACGGTCGCGATTCCCGTCACGGTCGCGACGTTGCCGATCGGCTCGACGGCGGCGGGTTGGGCGTCCGCGGCGGGCGCAGGCGAAGCCGATGGCGTCGGCGAGGGGGCGGGCGCCGGCTGCGCTTGTGGCTGCGCCTGCGCAAGCTCGATGGCGTCGGATGCCAGCGCCACGTCGGCGCCGGCCAGCGGCAAGGCCAGCAGGGCAAGCGCAACGGCGAAGCGGCGCCAGGCTACCAATGAAGTCACGAGGGGATCCCGGTGAGAACGCGAGGCGAGGGCGGCGGATTTCAGCCGGGGGCAGCTGAATGGTGGATGAACATATTGTCGCAGGGGAGGGGCGGACGTTCAAGGGCAGGCTCCTCAGGGCGAGGAGATAGAGTGAGGCTGTCGCGCGAGATCCCGGGTCGATGCTCTGCATCGCCCGGGATGACGATCGTACGGGATGACGCCTTCGGCGTCAGCTCACGCGCTTCCAGGTCTGGCCGCCGCAGAACATGCCGCCGAAGGCACAGCCCTGCACGCGCATCGCGTTCGGGCCCTTCATCGTGACGGTCGAGTCGTAGTTGCGGCCGGAGTCGGGATCGTGGATGCGGCCGCTCCACTTCGCGCCGTCGGGCTTCATGTTGATCAGGATGCGCTCGTTGGACTTCACGGCGTAGCCGCAGAGATTGGCGCCGCACTGTTCGACGCGGACATTGCCCTTGTTCTCCTCCGTCGCCCACACGCCGATCGGCGAGTTGGCAACCGCCACGGGCGCGGCGGCCACCGGAGCCGGAGCGGGTGCAACAGCGACGGGAGCGGGCGCAGCAACGGGAGCCGCAGCGGGCGCGGGCTGCGTGGTGGTGTCGTAGCTGGCGGCCGGAGCAGCGGTAACGGTGGTGGTGGGAGCCGCGGGCGCGACGACCGCAGGCGCGGCCGGCACGGTCGCCTGGACCGGTGCCTGCTGCACGGGCTGCTGCTGCACCGGAGCCGGCGCGGGCGGCGCGGTCGTGGCGGGAGCCGGCGTGTCGTCGACGTCGTCGTCCTTGGAGCCGAGGCCGTTGAGGTTGATGTTATTCAGCTTGATCGGCTTGTTCGACAGGCCCGGCGCGACGATGGTCACGCAATTGAGCGAGGCGCAGTTGCGCGGCGTCTCGATGCGGATGTGCTGGCCCTCGATCTGGAACGAGATCGAATTGCCGGCATGCGCGGCGGTGGCCGAAGCGAGGAAGAGCGCGGTGGCGGCGATGGTGAGCTTGCTCATGACAACCTCCGAAATTTGTGCGGGCCCGGTATGGACTGGTGTCGCGGGTGGATGAGGCGTGGTTCGACCCTAGGCCTGCTCCGTCCGGCCTTCTGTGATGGACGTCACTACGGCTCGCGGCCGCCTGGGTGAGCCAGCGCACATTCAGCCGCGATCCATCCCGCGTAACGTCGTCGCGGACAAAGAGGGAGGCGCCGATGAAGCGGCTTGCGACATCGCTTGGCACATTGATCGCTTTGATGGCGATTGCGCCTTCCGCCGAGGCCGGTTCCTACAGCTTCTCGATCGGTGGCCACCGGTTTCGTGTCGAGGCGCCCAGGAATTGCCGGTCGGCTTCCTGCGTGTCGATCTCCAATCGCAGCTTCAGGCCTAAGGAAGATGTCGGCAAGGCACCGGCGCCGCCGCCTGCGCCAGCGCCGGTCGTCCAAGCGCCGCAGCCGGTCTATCCGGCCGCGGTCCGGCCGCCACAACCGACCGTCGCCGTTGCGCCGCCCCCGGCGCCGCCTGCCCCCGTTCTTGCCGCGACGACGTCGCAGTCCGTTGTGCCGGCGCCTGCGCCAAGATTGGAGGCACCAAGAGCCGAGGTGCTGAGCCCCAGTCCGCCGCGTGTTGATCTCCAACGCGTCGATCCGCCGAAGGCTGCTACGCTCGATCCGCCGGTTATCGCCCCGAGTCCCGAGATCAAGCAAACGTCATCGATCGCACAGCGCGGCAATGACGAGCCGGCCTATTCGCCGCTCGGTGAATGGGAGAGCGCAGGCGCCAAGGGCACGGTTCGCATCGAACGCTGCGGTCCCGCGCTGTGCGGCTATGCGCTGGCCGAAGCGTCTAACCGGGGCGAGAGCGTGCTCGTCAACATGAAGCCGAAGACGCACGACGTCTGGACCGGCAGCATCTACAGCCGCTCCAGCGGCAGCACCTATTATGCGACGATGACGCTGAAGGCCTCCGGCAGGCTCCATGTCGAAGCCTGCGCGCTCGGCCGCTTCTGGTGCTCCGGCAACGACTGGAGGCGGGTCGAGGAGCCGCGGGAGGAAGTGGTCACGACCTCGCGCCAATGGGGCGCGCGGTCATAACGGATCGCGACACAAGCGCAAGAAGGGACGTGAAGAGCGGCAGCCTTCGATGCGTTTGATGTGCCGCTAGATCATGCCGAGCACGATGGCGCCGACGAAGGCCAGGGCAATGTACGCGGTGATCACGCTCAGTCTTCCGGCAAACGTCATGAGGTCGCTCCCTCTGTTGCCGCCCTGCGCGAGAGCATCATGGTTAACAGGAAGTCTCTCTCCGAAAAAGGCAGCCTCGCTGCCGCTCGTGCCGGGCCGCGCAGATGCATGCGCGCCGGTATGGTTAAAGAACACTGAAATCAACACGTTGAAGAGTCTTTAAGTAAATTCACCGAACGTGCGTGCATGACGCGCGGAGTTCGTTTGTATCTCGTCGGCTCCATCGTCCTTGTTTCGCTTGCGGGTTGCGGACGTGGCTTTTTCCAGGCCGAGCGTGAACCGTGGCGGGCCGAGGCCGAAGCCGCATGCCTGAAATCGGGCGCGGTGAAAGAGAGCGCCGACATCGTCCGCATCGACCCGATCTCCGGCCCCGGACAGTGCGGCGCCGAGTTCCCGTTGAAGGTCGCCGCCCTCGGCGAAGGCTCGAGCAGCTATGGCTTTGCCGACGAGGAACTGCGCCCGCCGGGCAGCATCGGCAACCAGCCGCGCTGGCCGGTGACGCAGCCGCGATCGAACACTCCGCAGAGCCAGAACTATCCATCGTCCTATCCGCAGCGGTCGAACTATCCCGAGAGCGCGGCGCGCCAGCCTTCCGGCTATGGCGCATCGTCCGGACCGATGCCGCTGAATGCGCCCGGCGTGGCGGCGCAGGAGGACGAGATCGATTTGCCGCCCGATGGCACCGATGCTGCGGGCGCTGCGCGCTACATGAATGCGCCGAGCTATCCGGCGCGACCGGCGCCTTACTCGCAGGCGCCCGCGCAGCAGCCGTTGCCGCGCCTCGGTCCCGCGCAGGGCAATCCCGTCACCGCCGTCGGTCCCGTTGCGATCAAGCCGACCGCGATCCTGGCCTGTCCGATCGTGTCCGAGCTCGACCGCTGGCTCGCCGACACCGTGCAGCCCTCGGCGATGCGCTGGTTCGGCGTTCGCGTCGCCGAGATCAAGCAGATCTCGGCCTATTCCTGCCGCGGCATGAACGGCAATTCGCATGCCCACATCTCCGAGCATGCCTTCGGCAACGCGCTCGACATCGCGGCCTTCGTGCTCGCCGATGGTCGCCGCGTTACCGTGAAGGACGGCTGGCGGGGCATGCCGGAAGAGCAGGGATTCTTGCGCGATGTGCAGTCAGGTGCCTGCGCGCATTTCACCACGGTGCTGGCGCCGGGATCGAACGTCTATCATTACGATCACATTCACGTTGATCTGATGCGCCGCGCCAGCCGCCGCCTGATCTGCCAGCCGGCCGCCGTCTCCGGCGACGAGGTCGCCGCGCGCGCGCAATCGCGCCGGCCCTATGCGAGCGCGCGTGAGCCGTCCGTGACCGGTTCGCTCGGTCGCAAGATAACGACGCGCAAGCACGAAGAAGACGAGTACGCCGACGAATAGGCAGAGGAAGCTTTTCTTGTAGCCCGGATGAGCGAAGCGATATCCGGGACCGTGTTCCCGCATATCGCTTCGCTCATCCGGGCTACGATCGCGTCAACTCGAATGTCCATCGTCCGCTATCTCACGCATCCGCAGGTGCAAATCGATCCTGATGTGCCGGTGCCGCAATGGGGGCTCAGCCCGGTCGGCCGCGCGCGCACCGAAGCCCTGGTGAATGCGAGCTGGCTCTCCCGCACCACGCAGATCATCTCCAGTGCCGAACGCAAGGCGATCGAGACCGCCGAGATCATCGCGGGCAGGCTCGGCATCATGATCGAGATCCGCGAGGCTATGCACGAGAACGATCGTTCGGCGACGGGCTTCCTGAAGCCGGCCGAGTTCGAGCAAGTCGCCGACCAGTTCTTCGCACAGCCTCATCTCAGCGTCCGCGGCTGGGAGCGTGCCGTCGATGCGCAGGCGCGCATCGTGCGCGAGACCAAGGCGGTGCTGGCGCGCAATCGTCCCGGCGACATTCTCTTCGTCGGCCACGGTGCCGTCGGCACGCTGTTGTTTTGCCATACTGCCGGCCATCCCATCGATCGCGTTCACGATCAGATGGGCGGCGGCGGCAACTGCTTCGCGTTCACCCTGGAAGGGCGCCGTGTCCTGCATGGGTGGCGCAAGATGGAAGAGGTCGGGACTTAGCTTTGCAGAGCTAGACGCTCATTTTGAAGCTGGCTTCGACGGTGCCGGCACCAGCCCCATGCACCGCTGCACCTCGCCCGGGACGTTGTAGGTCCGCATGATATGGCGGCTGTCGCGCAAGCCGGACGCCTCACGCTGCACCACGAACATCCAAAGCGCCTGGCCGGCCTCCAGCACCAGCTTGCGCCTTGCCGGTTGCATCGAGGCCGGCGTCTCCGGAAGCGCATGAGCGGCATCGAATTCGCGCAAGCGCGCAAGGCTCTGCTCGAGTGTGTGGCCCATCCGTCCAAGCGCCGAGGCCTGTTCCTGGACAATTTCGTAATGAAGGATATCGACCGGCGGGCGAAGATCACGGGACATGGCACTCAATATAGTGCCGCGGGAGCGGCCCGCGCAACGCGTGGCCTGCTGCTGCTACTTCGCCCGGTACGCCGCGAGAAACATCCGCGTCGCGCTGTCGACCACTTCGGTCATGCGCTCTTCCGACGGCGCGGGCGCGGCCTGGAAAACGAACGGCAGGAAGAGCGAGGCCTTGCACAGTTCCATGAACTGCGAGGCCGCAAGGTCGCAGTCGTCGATCTTGAGATCGCCGGCGGCGACATGGATTTTGAGATATTCGGAGAGCCGGTTGATCGTCTTGTCCAGCACGCGCAGATAATAGCGGCGGCCGACATCGGGCATGCGCTCGGCGATCGCCATCACGGTGCGGATCGCTGATCCGCCGCCGGGCCGGCACAGCAAGTGGATGTAGACCTGGCCAAAATCCTTCAGCGTGGTCTCGGCGTCGCGCGCCGGATCGAAATTGAACATGACCTGGCCGTGAAAGAGCGCTTCCTCCTCGAGGATGGCTTCAAACAGCGCGCTCTTGTCGGCGAAGTACACGTAGAGCGTGCCCTTGGAGACCTGCGCGGCACGCGCGATCTCGCCCATGCTGGCGCCGTCGAAACCAAGATCCATGAACACCTTGCGGGCCCCGTCCAGAATCTGGCGGCGCTTGGAACTGTCCTCCTCCTGGATGACGTGCAGATGTTCGCTGGCAGCTACAACCATTGGTTCAGCGTCTCGGAAGGTTTTTGGATCGGGCCCGACCCATGAAACCCAAATAAAGGATTCGGGCCAGTAGGGTCTCGACGGGAACATTATGTATATTGACCGAACCGTTCGGTCAATGATATTTGGAACAGGCGAGAGGGAACCGTCCGCTGGACGGCCGTCCTCGATCGCGCTTTTTTGTTGGGGAGGCCGTTATGGCCGTATCGAGAGACCAGGCTGCGCGCGTTCTTCGCCAGGACACGGTGGAGACGCCGGAGCAGGCGGTCAGTGAGGCTGCGACCGAGAAATCCGCCGCCCTTGCCGAGCAGTTGCGCTCTCATGTGGCCGACGAAACCAAGCGCCGCATCGCCGAGGCGCCGGAGAAGC
This sequence comes from Bradyrhizobium sp. CCGB01, assembly GCF_024199795.1. Lineage (NCBI taxonomy): Bacteria > Pseudomonadati > Pseudomonadota > Alphaproteobacteria > Hyphomicrobiales > Nitrobacteraceae > Bradyrhizobium > Bradyrhizobium sp. CCGB01. The sequence goes on along the minus strand of NZ_JANADK010000001.1, from coordinate 7,554,180 downwards.
CTGTGACCGACAAGCCGGCCGCGCCTGCGCCGGACGGGCCCGCCGCTGCCGGCGCGCCCAAGTCCGATACGCCCAAGTCCGGCAAGCGCAAATTCGTCCTGATGGGCGTCGGCCTCCTGCTGGCGCTCGCGGTCGCGAGCTATGCCGGCTACTACACGCTGGTCGGCCGCTTCTACGTCGCCACGGACGACGCCTATGTCCGCGCCAACAACACCATGCTGGGCGCGCGCGTTGCCGGCCACATCTCCTCGATCCTCGCGGGCGACAACACGACCGTGCGCGCCGGCGACATCGTCTTCCGCATCGACGACGGCGATTACAAGATCGCGGTCGATGCCGCCGCGACCAGGATCGCGACCCAGCAGGCCACCATCGATCGCATCGGCCGCCAGATTGCGGCGCTCGAAAGCCAGGTCGCGCAGGCCAAGGCGCAGCTCGTCTCGGCGGAAGCCGGTCTCAAGCGCGCCGATCTCGACTATGAGCGCCAGCAGGCCCTGAGCAGCAAGGGCTTCGCCTCGCGCGCCACCTTCGAAAGCTCGGAAGCCGGACGCGACCAGGGCGCCGCCGCAGTCAAGGCCGCGCAGGCCGCCTACGACGTCGCGGTCAGCAATGTCGACGTCACCAAGGCACAGCAGGCCGAAGCGCAGGCGCAGCTCGCCGAGCTCAAGACCTCGCTCGCCAAGGCCGAGCGCGATCTCGCCTTCACCGCGGTGCGCGCGCCGGTCGACGGCACGTTCTCGAACCGCCTGGTCAGCGCCGGCGACTTCGTCGCGGTCGGCCAGCGGCTCGGCAACATCGTCCCGCTCAATGACGTCTATATCGACGCCAATTTCAAGGAAACGCAGCTCAAGCGCATCCGTCCCGGCCAGCCGGTGACGATCAAGGTCGATGCCTACGGCATGCGCAAGTTCTCCGGCGTCGTCGACAGCATCGCGGCGGGCGCGGGCTCGGTGTTCACGCTGCTGCCGCCTGACAACGCCACCGGCAACTTCACCAAGATCGTGCAGCGCGTGCCGGTCCGCATCCGCGTGCCGAAGTCAGTGGCGAAGCAGAACCTGCTCCGCGCCGGCATGTCGGTCTATGCGACCGTCGACACCAACAAGGGCGCGGCCGACGCCGACAGCGAGGTCGATCTCGACGATCCCACCGCGATCCATCCGCAGTAGGCGCGCTACGAGCGCTGCGAGGCCGGACCATGGCGAACGCCACGACTGCTTCACCTGCCATGATGGCGGACCCCGCCTCGGAGCGTATCGCGCCGAAGCGGCTGTTCGCCTTCATCATCATGGTGTTCGGGATGTTCATGTCGATCCTGGACATCCAGATCGTCTCGGCGTCCCTCAGTGAGATCCAGGCCGGCCTGTCGGCAAGCTCCAGCGAAGTCGCCTGGGTCCAGACCGCCTATCTGATCGCCGAAGTGATCGCGATCCCGCTGTCGGGATTCTTGTCGCGCGCGTTCGGCACGCGGCTGTTGTTCGCGATCTCGGCGGCGGGCTTCACTGTTTCGAGCTTGCTGTGCGGCTTCGCTTCGACCATCGAGGAGATGATCCTCTGGCGCGCGCTGCAAGGTTTCCTCGGCGCCGGCATGATCCCCACGGTGTTCGCCTCGGCCTATACCGTGTTCCCGCGCTCCAAATTCCACATCGTCGGTCCCATCATCGGACTTGTTGCGACCTTGGCTCCCACGATCGGGCCGACGGTCGGCGGCTACATCACCGATCTGATGTCCTGGAACTGGCTGTTCTTCATCAACGTCGTGCCTGGCATCGGCATCACGCTCGGCGTGCTGGCGCTGGTCGATTTCGACGAGCCGCATTTCGAGCTGCTCGACCGCTTCGACTGGTGGGGCCTGCTGTTCATGGCCGGCTTCCTCGGCACGCTGGAATATGTGCTGGAGGAAGGCCCGCAGCACGAATGGATGCAGGACACGTCCGTTGCGATCTGTGCCTGGATCTGCGCGATCGCGGCGATCGCCTTCTTCTGGCGCGTCTTCACGGCGGCGGAGCCGATCGTCAATCTGCGCACCTTCTCCAACCGCAATTTCGCGATCGGCTGCCTCCTGCAGTTCTGCATCGGCATCGGCCTCTACGGCCTGACCTACATCTATCCGCGCTATCTCGCCGAAGTGCGCGGCTACAGCGCGCTGATGATCGGCGAGACCATGTTCGTCTCGGGCATCACCATGTTCCTGGTCGCGCCGCTGGTCGGCCGCCTCATGGTGAAGATCGACATGCGCTACATGATCGCGTTCGGCCTGATCGTGTTCGCGATCGGCTCCTACCAGATGACCTGGATCACGCGCGACTACGATTTCTACGAGCTGCTCGTACCGCAGATCCTGCGCGGGATCGGCATGATGTTCGCGATGGTGCCGACCAACAATATCGCGCTCGGCACGCTGGCGCCTGACAGGGTGAAGAACGCATCGGGCCTGTTCAACCTGATGCGCAATCTCGGCGGCGCGGTCGGGCTCGCCGTCATCAACACCGTGCTCAACGATCGCACCGATCTGCACATCACGCGCCTCCAGGAGCGCGTGACCTGGGGCAATGCCACCGCGACCGAAACCCTGACCATGTTCATGCAGAAGTTCCAGGGGCTCGGCGATTCCACGCTGATGGCGATGAAGCAGCTCAGCCAGATCGTGCACCGCCAGGCCGTGGTGATGAGCTTTGGCGATGCCTTCTTCGTGCTGACCGTGTTCTATCTCGGCCTCAGCCTGCTGGTCACGCTCCTGAACAAGCCGGCCTCCATGACCGGCGGCGGCGACGCGCACTGACGCGGCTCCATACTCGGTGTCGTCGCCCGGCTTGACCGGGCGATCCACACACTCGGTGTCATCGCCCGCCTGTGCGCAATTGCGCACTGGGGCGGGCGATCCAGTATTCCAGAGGCCGGCGTTGGAGAGCTCGCTCTCACCACATCCGTCCCGGCGTACTGGATGCCCCGCTTCCGCGGGGCATGACAGCGGAGAGTGGCGCGCCACCACCGAACCAAATTGCAACACTCGTCCGTGATCTTGCGGAAGCCCCGTTGCAAAGCGCGAACGACACATCTATAAAGCGCACCTTATTCAATCGAACCGGGGAGAGATTTGCATGATTTCGTCGCATTCGCAGATCGCACGCCCGCGCTCGATGATGTTCTGGCTCGGTATGTGCTCGACCCTCTAGGGTCCATTTTCGCCAGCTTCGATTGGGCCAAGGTTTCGACCAAGCGTCCCGATCGCCCCGCTTCCCAAGTCAAAATCAGCTTGAAGTGATGCCGTCCCGGCCCTCGCGGCCGGCCTGCGTCCATCGATGGAGCCGGCCCGCGCCAACAGCGGCCGGATGACGCCATGACCATTCTGTCAAAGAAGCCCGCGGCGATACGCGTGGTGCTGCCCTTCGTGTTCAGGCACTGGCTGAAGCAGCCGGGGCGGACGCTTGCCATCGTCGCCGGCCTGCTGGGTGCGACCGCCGCCGACCTGTTCATGCCGCTCTTCTCGGGGCAGCTGATCGACGCGTTGACCCGCGGGCCGTCCGATCCCGAGGCGCGCCACGCGGCACTTGTTGCATTCGGCGCCATCGTGGCGCTGGGCGCGGCCTCGATGGTGCTGCGGCTGGCGGGCTTGCAGGCAATCGTGCCGTTCACGCTGAAGACCATGTCGGAGGTCGCACAGGACGCCTTCATGCGTGTGCAGCGCTTCTCGACCGACTGGCACGCCAACTCGTTCGCAGGCTCCACCGTGCGCAAGATCACGCGCGGCATGTGGGCGCTCGACCTGCTCAACGATACCATTCTGCTGGCGCTTCTGCCTTCGCTGGTCGTGCTGATCGGGTCGATGGTGCTGCTCGGCGTGCACTGGGCTTCGCTCGGCGCGGTGATCGCGCTCGGCGCGCTCGCCTATGTCACGATGACGGTGCTGTTCTCGACGCGCTACATCGCGCCGGCCGCGCGTGTCTCCAATGCATGGGACACCAAGGTCGGCGGCACGCTGGCGGATGCGCTGACATGCAATGCGGTGGTGAAATCCTTCGGTGCGGAAGCGCGCGAGGATACGCGGCTCGCCCGCGTCATCAGCCGCTGGCGCGTGCGCGTGCGGCGGACCTGGTTCCGCTACAACTACACCGCCACGGCGCAGCTCTCGCTGCTGCTATGCCTGCGGGCGTCCGTGATCGGCGGCTCGGTGTTGCTGTGGATGTACGGGCACGCCTCGCCCGGCGACGTCACCTATGTGCTGACGAGCTACTACGTCATTCACGCCTATCTGCGCGACGTCGGCATGCACATCAACAACCTCCAGCGTTCGGTGAACGATATGGAGGAGCTGGTGGCGATCCATGACGAGCCGATCGGCATTGCCGATGCGGCCGCCGCGCTGCCGATCGCGATCGAGGGCGGCGAGATCGTGTTCGACGACGTCACGTTCCACTATGGCGGCCATCCCGCGCCGCTTTATGACGGGCTGTCGGTGACGATCCGCGCCGGCGAACGCGTCGGTCTGGTCGGCCGTTCGGGCTCCGGCAAGACGACCTTCGTCAAGCTGGTGCAGCGGCTCTACGACGTCTCCGGCGGCCGCGTGCTGATCGACGGGCAGGACATCGCGCTGGCCACGCAGCAATCGCTGCGCAGCCAGATCGCGATCGTGCAGCAGGACCCGATCCTGTTTCATCGCTCGCTCGCCGAGAACATCGCCTATGGCCGGCCCGGTGCCAGCCTCGAGGCGATCGAGCAGGCGGCGCGGCTCGCCAATGCGCACGACTTCATCCTGCGCCTGCCGAAGGGCTACGGCACGCTCGTCGGCGAGCGAGGGGTGAAGCTGTCGGGCGGCGAGCGGCAGCGCGTGGCGCTGGCACGCGCCTTCCTGGCGGACGCGCCGGTGTTGATCCTGGACGAGGCGACATCGAGCCTCGATTCGGAATCGGAGGCGCTGATCCAGCAGGCGATGGAGCGGCTGATGAAGGGCCGCACCTCGATCGTGATCGCGCACCGGCTGTCGACGGTACGCAGCCTCGATCGAATCCTGGTGTTCGACCGCGGCGATATCGTCGAGCAGGGCACGCATGCCGTGCTCGCGGGCAAGCCTGGCGGCATTTATCGCGGACTGTTCGAGCGCCAAGTGGTGGAGCTCGGACACATCGCAGCAGCGGAGTGAGGCGCGCGGCAGCGGGGCGCAAGTCCCGCGGTCACGCCGTCAAGGATGGAATGAGATGAAGGACCTGACGCGCGGCTCCATCGTGAGCCATATCCTGAGCATGGCGCCTCCGATCGTGGTTGGCATGATCACGATCATGATCTGCCAGCTCGTCGACCTGTACTTCGTCTCAGGGCTGGGCGAGGCGGCGATCGCCGGCGTTGCTGCGGCCGGCAATGCCGGCTTTCTCGTCAACGCGCTGATGCAGGTGCTCGGCGTCGGCGCGGTGGCGTTGATCGCGCACGCCGTGGGCCGCAAGGACCGCGACGATGCCAATCTCGTCTTCAACCAGTCGGTCGTCCTGTCGGTGCTGCTCGGGCTGCTGACATTGGTGGCGGGCTTCGCGCTGTCGCGCCCCTACATGCGCGCGGTTGCGGCCGACGCGGCCACGGTTGAAGCCGGCACGATCTATCTGCTCTGGTTCATGCCGGCACTGGCGCTGCAATTCGCAACGCAGGTCATGGCCTCCGCATTGCGGGCGACCGGCATCGTGCGGCCGAGCATGCTGGTGCAGGCGGTCGCCGTGGTCATCAACATCGCGCTCGCGCCGGTCCTGATCTCGGGCTGGGGCACCGGCCACGCGCTCGGCGTTGCCGGCGCGGGTCTCGCCAGCTCGATCGCCGTCTTCATCGGCGTGCTGATGCTGCTCGCGTATTTTCTGAAGCTGGAGCGCTATGTCGCCTTCCATCCGGCACAATGGCGGCCGCAGCTTCGGCAATGGAAACGGATCCTCAATGTCGGCCTGCCGGCGGGCGGCGAGTTCTTGATGGTCTTCATCATCATGGCCGTGGGCTATTACGTGCTGAGCGTTTTCGGCCCGGCGGCGCAGGCCGGATTTGGCATCGGGACGCGTCTCCTCGGCCTGATCCAGATGCCGGCGCTCGCCGTCGCCCTCGCCGCAGGGCCGATCGCCGGCCAGAATTTCGGCGCTGGCAACGGCGCGCGCGTGCGGGAGACCTTCGTCAAGGCGGCGCTGATCGCGACCGCCGTGATGATCGTTTTCCTGGTCCTCGCGCAGCTCGCGCCTGGTCTGTTGCTTGCCGGCTTCTCGAATGACCGAGAGACGATGGCGGTTGCGTCGCTTTTTCTGCGCATCGTCTCCCTCAACATGGTGGCGCAGGGGCTGATCTTCACCTGCTCCAGCATGTTTCAGGGGCTTGGCAACACCAAGCCGGTGCTGTGGACCTCGGCAACGCGGGTCCTCACCTATTCCCTGCCGTCGATCTGGCTCTCGACGTGGCCGGGCTTCCGGATGGAGCATGTCTGGTATTTGTCGATCGCGACGACCACGCTACAGGCCGCCCTGAGCGTGTGGCTGTTGCACCGCGAGTTCGGAAAGCGTCTCGCGCTGCCAGCACAGGAGAAGGTTGCGGAGCCGGCAAATGTCGAGCCGGTTGTGCCTCCCGTGCGCGAGCCCGCATAGCGGATTGCAGACGCGCTTGTCCCCCACCCATGGCTCCGGCTAGTTTTGCCGCGCCATGGGTGGCGAGAATCTGCTCAGAACCTGAATGACCGAAATGTTGAACGAGCAGGGACTCGATTTCACCACGGGCTGGATCTACGTGCTCGGTGTCGGCGTCGCCGGCGGCCTGGCGCTCGCCGCGAAGAGGACACGGAGCTAGAGCGCGGCGATACTGTTCCAGACGAGGGTAAGGCCCGACAGGAACAACAGGCCGAGCACGACGTCGCCAAAATGCTTGTCGTTCAGTGCGTGGTAGACGCGCGCCCCGGCCCATGCGCCGATCAGCGTGCCGGGAAAGGCGACCAGCGCGAGCCAGACCACTTTGAACTCGACGAGGCCCGAGGCCGTCTGCAACACCAAAGCGGTGGCGAGCACGGTAAAATTGAAGAGCTGGAAGATGCCGCGCCGCTCATGCTTGTTCCAGCCGCGGATGTTGGCCCACAGGATCGGCAGCGGCCCGGACAATCCGGCAAGGCCGCCGAGGATGCCGCCGGCAAAGCCGATCGCACCGTCGGCGATGCGTCCGCCGAATTTGACGGCGAGCGGCGTCTTGTTGAGGTACAGCGCGCTCGAAAAGATCAGGATCAGCACGCCGACACTCAGCTTGAATATTTTTGGATCGGCGGAGGCGATCAGCATGGTGCCGAGCGGCACGCCGATCAGTCCTCCGATCAGGAACGGCCAGACCAGCGAGAGATCAAAACTCTTCCACATCGACGGCAGCGTCGAGGTCTGCGCGATCACCGAGCAGATCAGCACCAGGGGCACCGCGAGCGAGGGCGGCAGCACGTAGAGCCAGATGCCGAGCGCCATCAGTGCCGTGCCGAAGCCGGCCAGGCCCGAGACGAAGCCGCCGGCCAATGCGCCAAACAGCAGCAGCGCGTAGTGAAGCGTTTCCAACCGATTGTCCTTGTCGCAATGGGCGATCCCGAATTGTTGATCGTCACTGCCCGCATAGCACAGCCGCTGCCGTGGAGGTCAATTTCAAAACCGCACGCAAGCGTGATCCCCCAAGGCGGGCGTTCGCGGCGAGCGGGCCTACATGATGGTCGTACTTCAATCTGGGGGCCCGCCCGACGCCATGATGCGCTCCGATTGGCCTGTTCCCGAACGAGATGATGGAGAATGACCATGACCCGCGCGAAGATTGCCGTTGCGGCCGCCCTCCTGTCGGCGGCGGCGCTGATGCCGACGATGGCGCAGGCGCAGTTTTCCGAGCCCGCGGCCTATCAGGCCGCTCATCCCGACCGCGACGTGCTGAATGGCGGCCAGCTCACGCCTGCAGGCCGAGCGGCTCGTGGCCTGCAGGGAACGCCGAGCGATGCCTACGCATCCTATCCGTCAGCCGTTGCGCCGGCGGTTCGCCCGCGCCATCGTCGCCATCATTAGCTCGCCTAGACGATCTGCCTGGTGTCGGCGGGCCTGTGCAGCGCGCCGACCAGGATGCGCAGTGCTTCCGTCAATTCCGCCCTGTTGCGCGCTGCGCCGAGCGAGACCCGCGCTGCATGCGGCGGTGTTCCGTCCACGGTGAAGGCATCGCCGGCGACGATCGCGAGTCCGTTCCGCAACAGATGCGACGCGACGTCGGGACGGTCGTCCGGCAACCGTAGCCAGAGATGATGGGCGGCGGGCCTGGCCAGGAACTGAAATCCTTTCAGCGCGCGCTGCGCCAGTTGCTGGCGGCCGATGGCTTCGTTGCGGATGGCAGTGATGATGCGATCGGCAATGCCGGTCTCGATCCAATGCGTCACCAGCGCGACCATCAGCGGCGCCGGCATCTGCACGGTGGCCTGCAGGTAAGTCCGCATCTCCCGCTGCGCGGCGCTGTCGGGCGTCACGAGATAGGCGACGCGCAGTGCCGGCGCGATGCATTTCGACAGCGTGGTCGCCAGATACGTCCGTTCCGGAATGAGGTTGGCGATCGGCGATGCCGAGCGGTCGAGCAGTCCGTAGGCGTCGTCCTCGATCAGAATCGTGTCGGCATCGCTGATGATCTTTGCGATGGCGCTACGCCGCTCGGCTGACAGCGTCGCGGTGGTTGGATTGTGCAGCGTCGGAATGAGATAGACGGCCTTCGGCCTGTGGGTGCGGCAGGCCTTCGCCAGCGCATCGGGCAGGATGCCGCCGTCATCCATGGCGACGCTCACGAGCTTGACGCCGAGCCGCGCCGCGGCGGCCTTGATGCCGGGGAAGGTGAGGGCTTCCGTCAGCACGACGTCGCCGGGCCGCGCGAGATGAGCGAGCAGGTTGAACAGGATCGTTTGCGCGCCGGGAAAGATCACGAGCTTGTCGGCATGCGCGTGCGGAACGCGTGCACGCATCCAGCGCGCCGCGACCTCGCGCTCATGCGCGCTGCCGCCGGGCGGCTGGTAGTTGAGATGCGCCGTCAGGCCCGATTGCGCGCGGATGGCTTCCATCCCGGCGATGATCCGCTCGTCGAGCTGCGCTTCCAGCGGATGCGGCGGAACGTTCATCGAGAGGTCGATCGCGACGGGATGCGGCAGGTCGACCGCGCGGCGCGCGCTGGTCTCCGACACGAACGAGCCTTGGCCGACCCGGGCTTCCATGATGCCGCGGCGCCGCGCCTCGGTGTAGGCGCGCGTCACGGTGGTGAGGTCGATGCCGAGGGCCTTGGCCAGCGCGCGCTGCGTCGGCAGCTGCTGGCCTCGCACCAGCCGGCCCGCGGCGATGTCGGCCTCCATGGCCTCGACGATGCGCTGGTAGCGCGGCCCGCTCAGCTCCGAGATTGTAGGAGTCCAATCCATGCAATTTAGGCCCATTCTCTTTGAATGTATGGATGCAAGATATTATTGTATGGATCAGTGAAAAGGAAGAGGTGTGGTCATGGCGACCGGTTCAATCTCTCTGGCGAAGGCAATGTGGCGCGGTTTCCGAGGCAAGTGCCCGAACTGCGGCGAGGGCCATCTGTTCGGCCGTTTCCTGAAGGTCGCTGATAGCTGCGATCATTGCGGCGAGGAGCTGTTCCACCAGCGCGCCGATGACTTTCCCGCCTATCTCGTGATCGTCGTGGTCGGCCATCTCGTGGTGCCGGCGATCCTCGCAGTCGAGACCGCCTATGCGCCGGCCGTCTGGCTGCAATTGGCGGTGTGGCTGCCAGTGACGCTGTTCGCTTCGCTCGCGCTGCTGCAACCGACCAAGGGCGCCATCGTCGGCCTGCAATGGCAGGTCGGCATGCACGGCTTCGAGGCGAGCAAGCTGCGACGCGAGGCCGCTGAGCTTGCGCCGGTGCTGGTGAAGGCGGACACGCGCGCGGCCTGAGCGGCCGCAGCGTTTACATCGCACGTTCGGCCGCTACACTCCATCGTACAAACAAGAACGGTGGAAACGCAGATGGCCGCACGCTCGAAGACTTTTCTGCTCTGTCACGGCGCATGGTCCGGTGGATGGGCCTGGAAGAAGATGCATCCGCTGATGGCGCAGGCCGGTCATCGGCTGATCGCGCCGACCTACACCGGGCTCGGCGAGCGCGCGCATCTCGCCCGTCCCGCGGTCGATCTCGACACGCACATTCAGGACATCCTCAACGTCATCAAATTCGAGGATCTCGGCGATATCGTGCTGCTCGGCCACAGCTATGGCGGCATGGTCGCGACCGGCGTCGCCGATCGCGCGCGTGAACGCGTGACGCAATTGATCTATCTCGACGCCTTCGTGCCGCGCGACGGACAGTCGCTGTTCGATCTCAACGAAGGCGGGCGCGAGCCGATGCGCAAGGCCGCAGCCTCGACTGACGGCTACCGTATCCCGCCGAATCCGCCGCCGCCTGACACCCCGCAAGCCGATCTCGACTGGCTCAATACGCGCCGCATCAACATGCCGATCAAATGTTTCGAGACCTCGCTGAAGCTCGACCACGGCGAGCCCGCGATGCCGCGCAGCTACATCTACTGCACGCGCATTCCGCCGGGTGACGTGTTCGGTCAATTCGCCAAGCGCACGAAGAGCGAAGATGGCTGGCGCTATTTTGAGCTCGATGCGAGCCACGCGCCGAATGTGACCGCGCCGGAGGCGCTGATGGGCGTCTTGGAGAAGATCGTCGCGTAACTTTCGCCGTCATTCCGGGGCGTGCGCAGCACGAGCCCGGAATCCATTTACCCACTGACACGTCCGCACGATGGATTCCGGGCTCTCGCTTCGCGAGCCCCGGAATGACACTATTTGAATGGCTGCGCGCTCGCGCCAAAATGGTGAGGGGCCCGATGCGTTGGCATCGAACCCCTCGTTGCAAGATATCAGCCGGCCTGTAAGCCGGGTTCTGTAGGGCACCGTCCGCTTGCGCAAACGATACGTGACGGCCATTCCTCTGGGACCATGTTTGCACATGGCCTCGAGCAACCTACCCGGACGGCGGGCCTGACATCGCCCCGCGGCGTTATCGCTCAAAGCGAACAGCCCGCTACGCCGTCCCTATTCGGTTTTGCTCCCGGTGGGGTTTACCATGCCGGCTCCGTTGCCGGATCCGCGGTGCGCTCTTACCGCACCTTTTCACCCTTACCCGCCTGTGCAGCTTGCGCTGCGAAGGCGGGCGGTTCGTTCTCTGTGGCACTTTCCCTGGGGTCGCCCCCGCCGGACGTTATCCGGCACCGCATGTCAAGGGAGCCCGGACTTTCCTCCCCGGCGGCCTTTCGGCACTTGCTGGAGCGGCCGTCCGGCCGACTGACCGGTTACGCATGGAGCATTTGTGACGGTTCCGTCAAGCCGATATCGAAGGGCACGCTTTGCCCGAAATAATTTATCCTGAAGATGTCGTTTGGAGCGCGCCCCGTTCGACTGGATGTCGGCGACACAGCCGAACAACAGGAGTTGAGCCATGCAATATCTGCTGATGATCTACCAGAACGAGGTCGAATACGCGAAGAACGACGCTGCCACGGCCCAGAAGATGATGGCCGAATACCAGACCTTCACGCAAGGCATCGTCCAGAGCGGCAATTTCAAGGCCGGCGACCGGCTCCAGCCGACCACGACCGCGACGACGGTGCGCATACGCGACGGCAAGCTGCTGACGACCGACGGGCCGTTTGCGGAGACGCGGGAACAGCTCGGCGGCTATTACCTGGTCGAGGCCAAGGATCTCAATGCTGCGATCGAGATCGCGGCCCGGATTCCGTCGGCGCGGATCGGCTCGATCGAGGTTCGGCCGATCTGGGTGTATGAGAAGTGACGGCGCAGCCGCGCATCGCCGCATGACTCCAAGCGAGATCGAAAAAATCTTCCGCGACGAGGCGGGGCGGGCGCTGGCCACCCTGATCCGCCTCGTCGGCGATTTTGATCTCGCCGAGGATGCGCTCCAGGATGCCTTTGCGGTCGCGCTGGAGCGCTGGTCGGCGTGCGAGGTGCCGGACAATCCGCGCGCTTGGCTGGTCAACGTCGCCAAGCACAAGGCGATCGATCGGATCCGCCGCCAGATCGCCTTTCGCGGCAGGCAACAGGCACTCGTGCACGAGCTCGAGCTGAACGCGCAAGCGCCCGACGAGCCGCCGGCGATGCTCGATGACGACATGCTGCGGCTGATCTTCACCTGCTGCCATCCCGCGTTCGCGCCCGAGGTCCAGGTCGCATTGACGCTGCGCACCGTCGGCGGGCTCTCGACCTCGCAGGTCGCGCGCGCCTTCCTGGTCGGCGAAGAGGCGATGGCGCAGCGCCTCGTCCGCGCCAAGCAGAAGATCAGGCTCGCCGGCATTCCCTATGAGGTGCCCGAGCGCGACGCGCTGGCGCCGCGGCTCGACGGCGTGCTCGCCGTGATCTATCTCGTCTTCACCGAAGGCTATGCGGCGACGTCGGGTGCGGATCTGATGCGGCCCGATCTCGTGGCCGAGGCGATCAGGCTCTGCCGGCTGCTCGACCGATTGATGCCCGATCGCGCCGGGATCAAGGGACTGCTGGCTTTGATGCTGCTTCATGATGCGCGCCGCGCCGGGCGCGAGACGCCGGCCGGCGATATCGTGCTGCTGGAAGAGCAGGACCGCACGCTCTGGGATCGCGCGCAGATCGAGGACGGTCTGCGACTGGTGGACGATGCGCTGCGCCTGCCCGGGCTGCCGCAAGCCTATGCGGTGCAGGCCGCGATTGCCGCGCTGCATGCGCGTGCGCCGAGTTTCGAGGAGACCGACTGGCCGCAGATCGCCGGACTCTACGAGGTGCTGCTGCGCATCAGCCCGTCGCCGGTGATCGAGCTCAACCACGCCGCGGCGGTGTCGATGGTCGACGGTCCGGGGCGTGCGCTCGCTCTCGTCGATGCGGTCGCCGCGCGCGGCGGGCTTCGTGGCTATGAGCTGTTGCCGGCAGTGCGCGCGGATCTGTTGCGGCGGTTGGGGCGGAAAGATGAAGCGCGCGAGGCGTATCGTCTCGCGACGGAGGCGACGCAGCTGGAGCCGTTGCGGCGGCTGTATGCGCGAAGGGTGAGGGAGATGGAGTAGGTGATTCCTCATCCTGAGGAGCGCGGAACGCGCGTCTCGAAGGATGAAGGCCCGGCTGGTGGCCTCGCCCTTCGAGACGCCGCGCAAGCGCGGCTCCTCAGGGTGAGGGTCTAGGCTCTGCGCTCGCAATGAGGGAGGGTGCGGCTGCTGCCGTCACTTCGATGCGACGACCGTCGCATCCGCCGGTAAACTTTCCAGCAGCGCCTGCAATGTCGACAGCGTCGAATGATCCGCGACGCCATCCAGCCGCGCCGGGCGGAAATGGCGCTGGAACGCGGTGACGACTTCCATCGTCGCGGCGTCGTATTTGCCGGTCAGCGGCACGCCGTAGCCGTATCGGGCGAGCGCCTGCTGCAGGCTCAGCACCTCGTCGCTGATGGTGCCGAGCATCAGGCTCTCGCCGCGCACGACCGGCGCGGGCGTCACCCAGTGGCCGACGCCGGAATTGGCCAGCGAATGCCACGGGAATTTCTCGCCGGGATCCTTCTTGCGCGCAGGCGCGACGTCGGAATGGCCGAGCACGCGGTGCGCCGGCACCTTGCGGCGGAGCATGATGCCGCGGCACAGCGCGATCACGGCGGCGATCTGGCGCAGCGGATATTCCGGATAACCCCAGTCATGGCCGCGATTGATGATCTCGATGCCGATCGAGCAGGAGTTGACGTCGTCTTCGCCGGCCCAGGCCGAGACGCCGGCGTGCCAGGCGCGCCTGGCCTCGGGCACGCATTGCACGATGCGGCCGTCCTCGAGCACGACATAATGCGCCGACACTTCGGTGCCCGCGGTGCACAGCCTTGCTAGCGCACCCTCGACATCGGGCATGCCGGTGTAGTGCAGCACGATCATATCCGGCTGCCGTCCCTTGTTGCGGTCGCCATGGTTCGGCGAGGGAATGATGTCGGAGACGATCGAGGAATCCGGCTCGAACGTCCGCGTGTTCGCCGCGGCCTTGGGAACCGGGAGAACGCGTTGACGCTTCGAATCAGATCCAGACGGCGTGGACGGACCGGACGACATAGACAGCTCAAGTCGGATAGAGAGTGGGCCAAGCCCTTCTCTTTACTATTCCTTTACCCTCCGCCGCGCGCAATCGTGCGGCGCGGTTAACGGATGCATTTTGGCGCAGTGTGTGGATGAGGCATCACCGACGCGTCACCTTTTCGACTTCTAACGAGCCGATCAACGTTTTCTTAACGCTAAGGGCCGTTACTGAGAGATGAAGAGCCGACCCGCGTCCGGAGGCGGCCAAAGCGTATTTTGGCTCGAAATCCCATGGCTGCCCGACAAATTCCACTGGGAACACTGGGCTGGCGGCCCGGGACGACCGGGCCAGGTAACCATGCTGGACAAGGGCTTTGTCGTGGAACCGCCGCGACGCGGAATTATTCGAGGCGTTATGGGCTTGTTCGTCCCCGATCTCGTTTGGACGTTCGGCAGGCTTGGCGCATGAGCTCGGTTCCGCACATCCCCGTTCTTGGCCGCGAGGCCATTGATCATCTCGCCCCGCGCGAGGGCGGTATCTATGTCGATGCCACCTTCGGCGCCGGCGGCTACAGCCGCGCCATCCTCGACGTGCCGGGAACCCGGCTGATCGCGATCGACCGCGACCGCACCGCGATTGCTGGTGGTGCCGAGCTGGTCGAACGCTCCGAGGGTCGGCTGACGCTTGTCGAGGACCGCTTCTCCAATCTCGCCGAGGTCTGCGCGGCGCAGGGCGTCGATGCAGTCGACGGTGTCGTGATGGATGTCGGGGTATCCTCGATGCAGCTCGACCAGGCTGGCCGCGGCTTCTCGTTCCGTCTCGACGGTCCGCTCGACATGCGGATGGGACAGACGGGGCCGACCGTGGCCGATGTCGTCGCGCGTGCCTCCGAAGGCGATCTCGCCGACATCATCTATCTCTTTGGCGAGGAGCGGCAGTCGCGGCGCATCGCCCGCGCCATCGTGGCGGACCGGCAGGAGACGCCGTTCACGACCACCCGCGCGCTCGCCGATCTCGTCGGCAGGGTCGTGCGCTCGAAACCCGGCGACATTCATCCGGCGACGCGGACGTTCCAGGCCCTGCGCATCTTCGTCAATGAAGAGCTCGAGGAACTCCAGACCGCGCTCGCTGCGGCCGAGCGCGTGCTGAGGCCGGACGGCCGCCTCGTGGTGGTCTCGTTCCACTCGCTGGAAGACCGCATCGTCAAGAATTTCCTGGCCGAGCGCAGCAAGACCGGCGGCGGCTCGCGGCATCTGCCGGAAGTGGCGCAAGTCGCTCCCAGCTTCCAGCTCCTGACGCGACGGCCGGTGGTCGCCGGCGAAGAGGAAGTCGCCCAAAACCCGCGCGCGCGTTCCGCAAAACTGCGCGCCGCCGAGCGCACGTCTGCGCCCGCGCATGACGACGGCGAGCCATCGACCTGGCCAAAACTCTCCGACGTGATGAGGGGGGGCTAGCACATGCGCTTCATCCACCTCCTCGTCATCGGCGCGCTGATCTTCGCGGCGGCCTATGTCTACCGGATCAAGATGGATTCCACGGCGCGTACCGAGAAGGTGCTGCGGCTGCATGCGGAGATCCGCGAGCAGCGCGATGCGATCGCATCGCTGCGCTCCGAATGGGCCAAGCTCGATGCGCCCTTGCGTCTGCAGGGCCTGTCCGACCGGCACCTGCCGCTCAAGCCGGTCAACGCCACGCAATATGATTCGCTGAAGAACCTGCCCGAGCGTCCGCCGCGGATGTTCAGGCCGGGCGAGCCCGACCCGATCGGGGCCATGCTCAACACCATCGAAGCCGCGAGCGACCCTGACACCGTGACGGGCTCCCTGCCTCAGCCCGAGGACAAGCAATGAGCGCTGCGACTCCGGCCAAACCCAAGCCGACTGAACCCTGGCGGCAGCGGCTGATCCGCAGCCTGCTCTACGGGCGCAACGTCGACCGCCAGGCGAAGGCCCGCGCGCGCGTTGGCCTCGCGATGCTGGCCTTCACCTCGGTCTACGTCCTGATCGGTGGCCGGCTCGTGATGTTCGCGATCGGCGCCGACGCCCACAGTGCGCGCCGCGCCGCCTCGCAGGAGGTGGTCGCGACTGCGCGCCCCGACATCGTCGACCGCAACGGCGCGATCCTCGCGACCGACGTCAAGGCGGCGAGCCTGTTCGGCGAGCCGCGTCGCATCATCGACAAGGACGAGGCGATCGAGCTGCTGACCGCGACCGTGCCCGATCTCGATGATGCTGAGGTGCGCGAGCGCCTGTCGGGACGAAAGGGTTTCGTCTGGCTCAAGCGCGAAGTCACGGCGAAGCAGCAGCAGGACATCCACAAGCTCGGCATTCCCGGCATCGGCTTCCTGCGCGAGAACAAGCGCGTCTACCCGACCGGCAACGAGGTCGCCCACCTCATCGGTCTCGTCAACATCGACAACCAGGGCATCGCCGGCATGGAGAAGTGGCTCGACAATCAGGGCCTCGCCGATCTCCACCGTGCCGGCTTTGCCACTGACCGGCTGCAGAAGCCGATCGAGCTCTCGGTCGATCTGCGCGTCGAGCACGCGTTGCGCGACGAACTGCTCAAGGCCAAGGAGAAGTACCATACCAAGGCCGCCTCCGGCATCGTCTCGAATGTCAAGACCGGCGAGATCGTGGCGATGGTCTCGCTACCGGACTTCGATCCCAACAATCCGAAGGAAGCGCACGACCCCGATCGCATCAACCGCCTGACCACGGGCGTCTACGAGATGGGCTCGACCTTCAAGGCGTTCACGCTGGCGATGGCGCTCGACTCCGGCAAGATCAATCTGAACTCGATGTGGGATGCACGCGGGAACCTGCACTACGGCAAGTTCACCATCCACGACAGCCATCCGCTCGGACGTTTCATCAACACCAAGGAGGTGTTCTATTATTCCTCCAACATCGGCGCTGCGCGGATCGCGCTCGGCCAGGGCGTCGAGGCGCACAAGGCGTTCCTCGCCAAGATGGGGCAGTTGACGCGGCTGCGCACCGAGCTGCCGGAGAGCGCGGCGCCGCTGATCCCGCGCCGCTGGGGTGAGCTGAACACGGTGACCATCGCGTTCGGGCAGGGCATGTCGGTGGCGCCACTCCAGGCGGTGATGGGGATCAACGCGCTAGTGAACGGCGGCTATCTGATTCCGCCGACCTTCATGAAGCGCAGCGAGGCCGAAGCGGCGGCGATGGCCAAACGCGTCATCAAGCCGGAGACCAGCGACAAGATGCGGTTCCTGATGCGCCTCAACGCCGAGGTCGGCTCGGCGCGGCAAGCGGACGTCAAGGGCTACTACGTCGGCGGCAAGACCGGCACGTCCGAGAAAGTCATCAATGGCCGCTACGCCAAGAAGCGGGTGCTCAACTCCTTCACGGCGATCATGCCCTCCGACAATCCAAAGTATCAGATACTGATCATGCTGGACGAGCCGCAGGCGATTCCCGAGACGAAGGGTTTCATCACCTCGGGCTGGAACACGGTGCCGACCGGCGGGAAGGTGATCGAGCGGATCGCGCCGCTTCTGGGCGTCGAGCCACGGTTCGACCTGCCGCCGTCCGACCGCCTTATTCTTGCAGCATCCAGGACAACCCAGTAATCAACCGGGGTGGCCATCGCCGGTGCTGAGTCGGCTTTTCCTGACGATTCGGCTTTCCGGCGCGGCATGTCGACTGGACGACCATGAAGCTGCGCGAACTTCTAGGCAATGATGCCGCACTCGAGCCCGCTGTCGCGGCGCTCGAGGTGACCGGTATTGCGCTCGACAGCCGTGTGGTCAGGCCAGGCGATCTCTTCTTCGCACTCGCGGGCAGCAAGACCGACGGCGCGCGCTTCATCGATGCCGCGATGGCCGCAGGCGCGGTGGCGGTCGTCGGCGACCACGCGCCGCCGGCCGGCAAGGTGCCGTTCATCGCCGTCGCCAACCCCCGCCGCGCGCTGGCGCTGGCCGCGGCAAGATTCTTCCCCGCCCAGCCCGCAACGATTGCCGCGGTGACCGGCACCAGCGGCAAGACCTCGGTCGCCGCGTTCACGCGCCAGATCTGGGAACGGCTGGGGCATGCCTCCGCCAGCATCGGCACCATCGGCCTCGTCTCGCCCAAGCGCACGGTCTATGGCTCGCTGACCACACCCGATCCGATCGCGCTGCACCGGCAGCTCAACGAGATCGCGCGCGAGGGTGTGACGCATCTCGCCTTCGAAGCCTCCTCGCACGGGCTGGACCAGTACCGCCTCGACGGCGTGCGCGTCTCCGCCGGCGGCTTCACAAACCTCTCGCGCGACCACATGGATTACCATCCAACCGTCGCGCACTACCTTGCCGCAAAACTCCGGCTGTTCCGCGAGCTGGTCGCCCCTGATGGAGCGGCGGTGATCTCGGCTGATCACGAATGCTCGGCGGAAGCGATGGACGCGGCGAAGTCGCGCGGCCTGCGCGTGATGGCGGTCGGCCGCAACGGCGATGGGGCAGGCGAGGGCATTCGACTCGCAAGCGCCGAGGTCGAAGGATTTTCGCAATTGCTCGCGCTCGAGCATCGCGGCAAGCGCCATTCCGTCCGGTTGCCGCTGGTCGGAGAATTCCAGATCGAGAACGCGCTGGTATCTGCCGGTCTTGCCATCGGCACCGGCAGCGATGCTGCCCATGTGTTCGCGAACCTCGAACATCTCGAAGGCGCCAAGGGTCGGCTGGAACGCGTCGGCGAGCGCAATGGCGCGCCGATCTTCGTCGACTATGCGCACAAGCCGGATGCGTTGGCGAAGGCGCTGCAGGCGCTGCGTCCTTACGCCAGGCGCAGGCTGGTCGTCGTGTTCGGCGCCGGCGGCGACCGCGATGCCGGCAAGCGTCCGATCATGGGCGAGATTGCGGCGGAGAACGCCGACGGCATCATCATCACCGACGACAATCCGCGCAGCGAGAAGCCGGAAGCCATTCGCGCCGAAATC
The DNA here is from genome assembly GCF_024199795.1 of Bradyrhizobium sp. CCGB01. Lineage (NCBI taxonomy): Bacteria > Pseudomonadati > Pseudomonadota > Alphaproteobacteria > Hyphomicrobiales > Nitrobacteraceae > Bradyrhizobium > Bradyrhizobium sp. CCGB01. The sequence goes on along the minus strand of NZ_JANADK010000001.1, from coordinate 7,535,182 downwards.
CTCGCGACTGCCAAGGGTGCCCGCGAAATCGGCGACCGTGCCGCGGCGATCCGCGCCGCGATCGAGGAGTTGCAAGACGGCGATGCGCTGCTCATCGCCGGCAAGGGCCACGAGACCGGGCAGATCGTCGGCGGCCAGGTGCTGCCGTTCAGTGATCACGAGGCGGTCGCCGCCGCATTGACGTCGAGGATTGCATGAGCGCGCCAATATGGACGGTGGCCGAGGTGGCGCGCGCGCTGGGCGCTGCGGGGTCATTCCCGGACACGCCGATCGATTTCATTACGCAGGACAGCCGGCTGGTGAAACCGGGCAGCCTGTTCGTCGCGCTCAGCGGCACGCCGAGCGGCGGCTTCATCTCGGCCTTCGCCAGTGCGCGTGACGGCTGGGAATTTGCCGACAAGGCGGAAGCCTCGGGCGCCGTCGCGATGATCGTGCCGCACGAGATCGCAGGAATCCGCATTCCCCAGATCGTCGTCAAGGACACGCTGATCGACGGGCTCTGGGGCCTCGCGCGCGCCGCCCGCGCGCGCTTCAACGGTCCGGTGATCGGGCTCACCGGCAGCGCGGGCAAGACCAGCACCAAGGAATTCCTCGCCGCTTACCCTAACGCCTATGCCAGCCCGTCGAGCTTCAACAATTTCTGGGGCGTGCCGCTGACGCTGTGCAATGCCAGACCTGACGCCAGTCTCTGGGTCGTCGAGATGGGCATGAACCAGCAAGGTGAGATCGCGCGGCTCAGCGAACTGACCCGGCCGACAGTCGCGCTCGTCGTCAACGTCCAGCCGGTGCATCTGGAAAAGCTCGGCTCGCTCGAAGCCATCCGGCGCGAGAAAGTGTCGATCGCGCTTGGCCTGCCCGAGGATGGCGTGCTGGTGCTGCCTGCCGGCATCAAGGCGCCGGACTGGAAGGGCAAGGTGGTACGTTTCGGCGAGAAGGCCGAGGTGCACGAGGTCGCGCACGCGCCGCATGGCGAGAGTTGGCAGGTCGTTGCCGCGCTCGGCAAGAAGGAGATCGCCTTCAGCCTGACGCCGGGCGCGCCGCACCGCGTGCAGAATGCGCTCGCCGCGCTCGCCTCGATTCGCGCCGCGAACCTCGATGCCGCGACGCTCGCGATCAAGCTCGACCGGGTCGGCATCATGACCGGCCGCGGCGTCGAGCAGGCGGTCGGCGGCGTCACCGTGATCGACGACAGCTTCAACGGCAATCCGGCCAGCGTGGCCGCTGCGCTGCAAAGCCTCCAGGCGCGCAACATGAGCGGCGGCCGCCGCATTGCGGTGCTCGGCGACATGCTGGAACTGGGCGATGATGCACCGGGCTACCATACCGGCCTCGCCAAACATCTCGACGGCATCGACGGCGTCTACTGTGTCGGCTCCCTGATGCGCCACCTCTACGATGTGCTGCCGGCTGGCAAGGGCCTCGGCTGGCACGACGATCCCGCCACGCTGAAGCCCGGCGAGGTCGCAAATCTGCTGAGGGCAGGCGATGTCGTGGTTGTCAAGGGCAGCAAGAAGATGTTCTGGATCAACAAGTTTGTGCCGGGCCTAGTGGCCGCCTTGCAGGCAAAGGCGTAAACTGCTTGGAAGGCGCTGTTCCCGAATCCCACCCTTTTGCGGCGCGAAGCGTTTTCCCAGAGGTCGCCAGACCGCATGATGAAGACCAGCGAATGCGCGTGAGGCAAAGGCCAAGCCAAGGCCGCGTGCAAAGGCGCCATAGGACCGTCTGAATGTTTTACTGGCTGATCGAGCTCTCCAACACATTTCCGGGCTTCGGTGCCGTTCGCACCTTCCTGAACGTCTTCCGCTACATCACCTTCCGCACCGGCGGCGCCGTCGTCACCGGCGCGCTGTTCGTGTTCCTGTTCGGACCCTGGATCATCGATCATCTGCGCATCCGCCAGGGCAAGGGCCAGCCGATCCGGACCGACGGCCCGCAATCGCACCTCGCCAAGAAAGGCACGCCCACCATGGGCGGGCTGATGATCCTGTCCGGCCTCACGGTCGGCACGGTGCTGTGGGCCAATCCGCTCAACCCCTATGTCTGGATCGTGCTGGCGGTGACGCTCGGCTTCGGCTTCGTCGGCTTCTACGACGATTACCTCAAGGTGACCAAGCAGACCACCACCGGGTTCGGCAGCAAGCTGCGCCTGCTGATCGAGGCGGCGATCGCGCTGGTCGCCTGTTACGCGCTGGTGCGGCTGAACCGCGATCCCGCGTCGACCGCGCTGACGATTCCGTTCCTCAAGGACACCGTGCTGCATTTCGGCTGGTTCTTCGTCGTGTTCGGCGCCTTTGTCATCGTCGGCGCCGGCAATGCTGTGAACCTGACCGACGGTCTCGACGGCCTCGCCATCGTTCCCGTGATGATCGCGACCGCGAGCTTTGCGATGATCGCCTATCTCGCCGGCAACGCGGTGTTCGCCGACTATCTCCAGATCAAATATGTCGCCGGCACCGGCGAACTCGCGGTGCTCTGCGGCGCGCTGCTGGGCGCCGGTCTCGGCTTCCTCTGGTTCAACGCGCCGCCGGCCTCGATCTTCATGGGCGACACCGGCTCGCTCGCGCTCGGCGGCATGCTGGGTGCGATCGCGGTCGCGGTGAAGCACGAGATCGTGCTCGCGGTGATCGGCGGCCTGTTCGTGCTGGAGGCGGTCTCCGTCATCGTGCAGGTGGTGTCTTTCAAGCTCACGGGAAAGCGCATCTTCCGGATGGCGCCGATCCATCACCATTTCGAGCAGCTCGGCTGGACCGAGCCGCAGATCGTGATCCGGTTCTGGATCATCTCGGTGATGCTGGCGCTCGCCGGCCTGTCCACCCTGAAGCTGCGCTGACGGTACCACGATGATCCCGGTCACATCCTTCGCCGGCAAGACGGTCGCGGTGTTCGGCCTCGGCGGCTCGGGGCTTGCGTCCTGCCACGCGCTGAAGGCCGGCGGTGCCGAGGTGATCGCGGCCGACGACAATGCCGAGAACGTCGCCAAGGCCGCGCAGGCCGGTTTCATCACCGCGGATCTGCGCAACGTCTCCTGGGTGAATTTCGCAGCACTCGTGCTCGCGCCCGGCGTGCCGCTGACCCATCCTGTGCCGCACTGGAGCGTGCTGAAGGCGCGCGAGGCCGGTGTCGAGGTGATCGGCGATATCGAGCTGTTCTGCCGCGAGCGGCGGCGGCACGCGCCGAACGCGCCGTTCGTCGCCATCACCGGCACCAACGGCAAGTCGACCACGACGGCGCTGATCGCGCATCTCACCAAGGTCGCCGGCTACGACACCCAGATGGGCGGCAATATCGGCACCGCGATCCTGTCGCTGGAGCCGCCGCGCATGGGCCGCGTCCACGTCATCGAGATGTCGTCCTACCAGATCGACCTCACGCCCTCGCTCGATCCCTCCGTCGGCATTTTGCTCAATGTCAGCGAGGACCATATCGACCGTCACGGCACGATCGCGCATTACGCCGCGGTGAAGGAGCGCCTCGTTGCGGGCGTGCAGGCAGGCGGCACCGCGATCGTCGGCGTCGATGACGGTTTTTGCCGCGACATCGCCGACCGGCTCGATCGCGCCGGCAAGAAGGTCGAACGCATCTCCGTCAGGAATCCGCTGGCGAGCGGCATCCATGTCGAGCACGGCACCATCGTGCGCACCTCGGGCGGTGCCCGCAGCGAAGTGGCAAAACTCGGCGGCATCGGCTCGCTGCGCGGCCAGCACAACGCGCAGAACGCCGCCTGCGCTGCCGCCGCCGCGCTTGCGATGGGCATCAGCCTGGACGTGCTGCAGAACGGCCTGCGCAGCTTTCCCGGCCTTGCGCATCGCATGGAGCAGGTAGGCCGCCGCGGCAACGTGCTGTTCGTCAACGACTCCAAGGGCACCAACGCTGACGCCACCGCGCATGCGCTATCGTCCTTTTCGGAAATTTTCTGGATCGCGGGCGGGAAGCCCAAGGCGGGCGGCATCACGAGTCTCGCCGGCTACTTCCCCCGCATCCGAAAAGCCTATCTGATCGGCGAGGCGGCGCAGGAGTTTTCGGGAACGCTCGGCACGCAGGTGGCGCATGAGATCAGCCAGACTCTCGACGTCGCCGTCGAGCACGCCGCGCGCGATGCGGAGGCATCGGGCCTTGCGGATGCCGTGGTGCTGCTGTCGCCCGCCTGCGCGTCGTTCGACCAGTATCGCAACTTCGAAATCCGCGGCACAAAGTTCCGCGAGCTGGTGCAGGCGCTGCCGGGCGTGAAGCCGGTAGTGTGAGGATGCCGCGGCGACGCCGGATCGGACTTGTCGTTGCTGCCCTTGCTGTTCCGATCGTCGCGGGCTTTGTCTTCGTTGTCATCGTCGACAATGTCATGAGCGGCTTCGGCGCATGCCGCGTCGTTCGCCAGCGCGCGTTTGCCTCGCCGAGCGGTAGCCAATTGGTCGTCGTGGTCTGGAAGTCGTGCGGAGCGACGGTGCCCGACAGCACGCAAGCCAGCATCATTGCGCGCGGCCGGACGTTCTCGCCCGAGAGCACGCCGACCTTTCTCAGCGTGCGCGGCCATCTCGATGTTGTCGTCGTCTGGAGCAGTGAGCGAGCCGTCAGGATCGGCTTCATTCCCGGGCCTGACCAGATCTACAAGCGCGATCCGCGCGCGGGGGATATTGCGATCAATTACGAGTAGGGCGCGAAGCCGGTGGTTTGAAGGCAGGCGGCTATCGCTTGCTCCGCTGTCGTCGCCCGGCTTGGCCGGGCGACCCAGTATTCCAGAGACGACGCTTGAGCCGAAAGGCCGCGGCGTACTGGATGCCCCGGTCAAGCCGGGGCACGACAGTGTGTTTTGTGGACGCTGCGGAGATCATCTTCAAACATCCACATTTCATTAACCCCCCGTAAACCAACCTCGGCGACCAATGGACGGACCTCTGTCCGAAAGCGGCCGCCCATGCTCTCCCGTGAAGAACGCACCCCCTTTTCCGAGTGGTGGTGGACCGTCGACAAGCCGCTGATGGGCGCCATCCTGGCGCTGATGCTGACCGGGGTGATCCTGTCGCTGGCGGCGAGCCCGCCGGTTGCGACCCGCATCGGGCTTGATCCGTTCCATTTCTTCAGCCGCCACGTGATGTTCCTGGCGCCGTCCTGCATGGTGCTGCTCGGGGTCTCCTTCCTGACGCCGCGCGCGATCCGCCGCAGCGCGCTGATCATCTTCGCTGCGAGCATCATCCTGATCGTGCTGACGCTCGCGATCGGCCCCGAGGTGAAGGGCTCGCGGCGCTGGATCACGCTGCTCGGCGTCAACATCCAGGCTTCCGAAATCGCAAAACCGTCGTTCGTCGTCATCGCGGCCTGGCTGTTCGCGGAATCGACCAAGCGGCCGGAGATGCCGGCGACCTCGATGGCGCTGGTGCTGCTGATGATGCTGGTCGCGCTGCTGGTGATGGAGCCGGACTTCGGCCAGACCATGCTGATCCTGATGGTGTGGGGCTCGCTGTTCTTCATCGCGGGCATGCGTATGATCTGGGTATTTGGTCTTGCCGGGCTCGGAGCGGCCGGTCTGTTCAGCGCCTATCTGTTCGTTCCGCACGTCGCCGGCCGTATCAAGCGCTTCATGAACCCGGCCTCCGGCGACACCTTCCAGGTCGATACCGCCATGGAAGCCTTCTACAACGGTGGATGGTTCGGCCTCGGACCGGGCGAGGGGATCGCCAAGCGCAGCCTGCCGGACAGCCACACCGACTTCGTGTTCGCGGTTGCCGCCGAGGAGTTCGGTATCATCCTGTGCCTTGCGATGCTGGCGCTGTTCGCATTCGTCGTGATCCGCACGCTCTCGCGCGCCTATGCCAATGAGGACATGTTCTCGCGCTTTGCGGCGTCGGGCCTTGCGATCCTGTTCGGCGTGCAGGCCGCGATCAACATGTCGGTCAACCTCCAGCTCATCCCCGCCAAGGGCATGACGCTGCCCTTCATCTCCTATGGCGGCTCCTCGATCGTGTCGCTCGCCTATGGCGTCGGCATGATGCTGGCGCTGACGCGGCTGCGTCCGCGCACCGAGGTCGAGGCCAGCGGCCGCGCCGACGCGATGCGCAGCTACGCCTAGTCTTTCGTCATTGCGAGCGCAGCGAAGCAATCCAGAATCCTTCTGCGGGGACAGTCTGGATTGCTTCGCTGCGCTCGCAATGACGGCAAAGGCCTTGTAAAAGGGCATTTATGACCACGTCCCCCCTGATTCTTCTTGCCGCGGGCGGCACCGGCGGCCATCTGTTTCCGGCCGAGGCGCTCGGCGTCGAGCTGATCCAGCGCGGCTTTCGCGTCCGCCTCGTCACGGACGAGCGCGCGCTGCGCTATAGCGGGCAGTTCAGCAAGGACACGATCGACGTCGTCAGAAGCGAGACCGCGCGCGGCCGCAATCCGTTGCAGCTGGCCTATGCCGGCCTCACGCTCGCCGCCGGCACGCTCTCCGCTTATCGCTTGATCAAGCGATTGAAGCCGGTCGCCGTCGTCGGCTTCGGCGGTTACCCAACGCTGCCGCCGCTGGTCGCCGCAAAGTTCGCCGGCGTGCCCGGCATCATCCACGACGCCAACGCCGTGCTCGGCCGCGCCAACCGGTTCCTGTCAGGCCGCGTCCGCGCCATCGCGACGTCGCTGCCCGGCGTGCTCGACCGCGATCCGGCGCTATCAGGCAAGACCACGACGGTCGGCACGCCGATGCGTCCGGCAGTCCTCGCTGCGGCCGCTGTTCCGTATGCCGCGCCCGAGGTGAGCGGACCGCTGCGCCTGCTGGTCGTCGGCGGCAGCCAGGGCGCGCGCATCATGGCCGACATCGTGCCCGGCGCGATCGAGCGGCTCGAACCTGCGCTGTGGAGCCGGCTGATCCTGACCCAGCAGGTCCGCGACGAGGACATGAGCCGCGTCCGCGCGGTCTACGACAAGCTCAAGATCAATGCCGAGCTCGCGCCGTTCTTCACCGATCTGCCGGCACGGCTCGCCTCCAACCATCTGGTGGTGTCGCGCTCCGGCGCCGGCACGGTCGCCGAGCTCGCCGCGATCGGACGGCCCTCGATCCTGGTGCCGCTGCCCGGCTCGATCGACCAGGACCAGTTCGCCAATGCCGGCGTGCTGGTCAAGGTCGACGGCGCGGTCCGCATCCCGCAGACCGAGTTCACCTCCGACCGGCTCGCCGCCGAGATCTCCGCCTTCGCCGCCGCGCCCGCGCGCCTTGCATCCATGGCCGAAGCCGCCCGCGGCGCCGGCCGGCTCGATGCCGCCGAGCGGCTGGCCGATCTGGTGGTCAAGGTCGCGGGAATCTGACGCGAAAAAGCCCTTGTCTTCGCCTTCTAAAGCGGGGCATCCAGTAGGAACGGCGCGGCTGATTTGGCCGTGACCTTCGCCAGATGCCGCCTTTTTCCGGCGGCGAGGTCAGGGAACAGAGCATGAGACTGCCGCGCGAGATCGGACCCATCCACTTCGTCGGGATCGGCGGGATCGGCATGAGCGGCATCGCCGAGGTGCTGGTCAATCTCGGCTATGCCGTGCAAGGCTCGGACGCCTCCGACAATTACAATCTCGATCGCCTCCGCAAGAAGGGCGCAAAGGTCTCGGTCGGCCACAAGGCCGAGAATGTCGACGGCGCTGCGGTCGTCGTCGTGTCCACCGCGATCAAGCGTGACAATCCGGAGCTGATGGCGGCGCGCGAGCGCCGCATTCCCGTGGTTCGCCGCGCCGAGATGCTGGCCGAGCTGATGCGGCTGAAGAGCTGCGTCGCCATCGCCGGCACCCACGGCAAGACCACCACGACCACGATGGTCGCAACGCTGCTCGATGCCGGCGACCTCGATCCCACCGTGATCAACGGCGGCATCATCAACGCCTATGGCTCGAATGCGCGGCTTGGCGCCGGCGAGTGGATGGTGGTCGAAGCCGACGAGAGCGACGGCACATTCCTGAAGCTGCCGACCGACGTCGCGATCGTCACCAATGTCGACCCCGAGCATCTCGACCACTTCAAGACCTTCGAGGCCGTGCAGGACGCGTTCCGGCATTTCGTCGAGAACCTGCCGTTCTACGGCTTCGCCGTGATGTGCATCGATCATCCCGTCGTGCAAAGCCTCGTCGGCAGGATTGAGGATCGCCGCATCATCACCTATGGTGAGAATCCGCAGGCCGATGTCCGGTTCGTCGATCTCACCCCGATGGGCGGCGGATCGAAGTTCAAGGTCGCGTTCCGAGATCGCAAGACCGGCGCCATGCATGAGATCGCCGATCTCATGCTGCCGATGCCGGGCCGCCACAATGCTTCCAACGCGACGGCCGCGATTGCGGTCGCGCGCGAGCTCGGTGTGTCGGACGAGGCGATCCGCAAGGCGATCGCAGGCTTCGGCGGCGTCAAGCGCCGCTTTACCAAGACCGGCGAGTGGAACGGCGTCACGGTGATCGACGATTACGGTCATCATCCCGTCGAGATCGCAGCAGTGTTGAAGGCGGCGCGGGAATCCACCAACGGCAAGATCGTCGCCGTGGTGCAGCCGCATCGCTACACCCGCCTGCAATCGCTGTTCGAGGAATTTTGCACCTGCTTCAACGATGCGGACGCGGTTGTTGTCGCCGACGTCTATGCTGCCGGCGAAGCGCCGATCGACGGCATCGATCGCGATCATTTCGTCGCGGGCCTGCGCGCCCACGGCCACCGCGAGGTGATCGGGCTGCCGGCGGCGCCGGAGCTTGCGGGCATCGTCAAGGGGCTGGCGAAGCCGGGCGATCTCGTCGTGTGCCTTGGCGCCGGCAACATCACGCAATGGGCGTATGCGCTGCCCGGCGAATTGAAGGCGCTGGGGTAGGGCAGTGGGATTTCCCGACATCACCCCCTCGCTCAAAGCCGCGATGCCCGATCTACGCGGCCGGATGCTGGCCAACCAGTCGCTCGCCGAGCTCACCTGGTTTCGCGTCGGCGGTCCCGCGCAGGTGCTGTTCACGCCGGCGGACGAGGATGATCTCGCTTATTTCCTCGCCCATCTCGCTTCCGACATTCCCGTCTATGTCGTCGGCGTCGGCTCCAACCTGATCGTGCGCGACGGCGGCATTGCGGGCGTGGTGATCCGCCTCGCGCCGCGCGCCTTTGGCGAGGCGAGCGCGAGCGGCGACATCGTCACCGCCGGAACTGCCGCGCTCGACAAGCGCGTGGCGGAGGTCGCCGCGAGCGCCAATATCGGCGGGCTCGAATTCTACTTCGGCATTCCCGGCTCCATCGGCGGCGCGCTGCGCATGAATGCGGGGGCCAATGGCGGCGAGACCAAGGACGTGCTGATCGAGGCGCGCGGCGTCGGGCGCGACGGCACGAAGCACGTGTTCTCCAACGCCGGCATGAAGTTCGTCTATCGCAACAGCGGGGTCGATCCCTCCATCATCTTCACCTCGGCGCGCTTTCGCGGCGAGATCAGGGACACTGATGCGATCCGCGCGCGCATGGCGGAGGTGCAAGGCCACCGCGAGACCGCGCAGCCGATCCGCGAGAAGACCGGCGGTTCGACCTTCAAGAATCCGCCCGGCCATTCCGCCTGGAAGCTGGTCGATGCCGCCGGCTGCCGCGGCTTGCGCGTCGGCGGCGCGCAGGTCTCGGAGATGCACTGCAATTTCCTGATCAACACGGGCGACGCCACCGCGCACGACATCGAGACGCTGGGCGAGACCGTGCGTGAACGCGTGAAGGCGAATTCCGGAATTGAGCTGCACTGGGAAATCAAGCGGATTGGAATTCCCGGCTAACCCTGGACAAGCGACGAACGAACATGCGCATCACCATCCTCTTCGGCGGCTCCAACCGCGAACGTCTCGTCTCGGTCGCCTCGGCCCAGGCGCTGCATCAGGCGCTGCCCGAGGCCGATCTCTGGTGGTGGGACGTCGAGGACAAGGTGCATGTGGTGCAGTCGAAACAGCTGCTCGAACACGCCCGTCCGTTCGAGGACGAGTTCAAGCCCGGCACATCAGGCATTCCGCTGGCGCAGGCGCTGGATCAGGCCAAGGCCGAGAACCGCGTGCTGGTGCTCGGCCTGCATGGCGGGCGCGCGGAGAACGGTGAATTGCAGGTGATGTGCGAGGCGCGCGGCGTCCCGTTCACCGGCTCGGGCTCGGCCTCCTCGCATCTCGCCTTCGACAAGGTCGCGGCCAAGCATTTCGCTGCGCTTGGCGGCGTGACGCCGCCGGCCAATGTTGCGCTGGACAAGATCGACGAGGCCTTCGCCGAATACGGAAGGCTGATCGCAAAGCCGGCGCGCGACGGTTCGAGCTATGGCCTGATCTTCGTCAACGCCAGGCAGGATCTCGTCGCCGTCCGCAATGCGGCCAAGCACGAAGAGTACGTGATCGAGCCCTACATCGCAGGCGTCGAGGCCACCTGCGGCGTGCTGGAGCGCACCGACGGCTCGATCATCTCGCTGCCGCCGATCGAGATCATTCCGGGCGAGGGCAATTTCGACTACGCCGCAAAATATCTCCTGAAGTCGACCCAGGAGATCTGTCCCGGCCGTTTTTCGCCCGAGATCACCGCCGCGCTGAAGGAGCAGGCGATGCTGGCGCACCGCGCGATGTCCTGCACCGGCTATTCCCGCTCGGACTTCATCGTCTCGGACAGGGGGCTGATCTATCTCGAGACCAACACGCTGCCCGGGCTGACCAAGTCCTCGCTCTACCCCAAGGCGCTGAAAGCCGAAGGCATCGAATTCGTCGACTTCCTGCGCGGCCTGGTCGAGCTCGCCGGGCGGGGCGCGCGAAAATAATTAGGACTGGTTAACGGCGGAACAGGCGAAATGGCCGGTTTTGGAACCCAAAACCGGTAAAATGCCGGGTATCGCGGCACAAATGCCTCACAAGCCTGGGCAAAACGCATCCCGCGTTAACGAAGTTTACCTTTTGTTTACCAGGACGTCCGAAGGTTAACGCTGGCGGCGCATATGACGCTTTGGCTGCCGGCGCGTGGGCTGTTGCGGGTGATGTCACCTCCAGCGAACGCTTTGAAGGGGAGAGGTTTTCTACTTCTGAAGACCAGCACCCGGCCCGGCAAGTCCGAGACGTCATGTTCGCCAGGACCCGCGCGATGTCGCGGGCTAACTGTTGACGAGCTCGTGCAATGGATGGTGCAGGAAGCCTCACCCGGTCGTTTCTGAGATCGCTGAGGCCCCAAGCTGACCTGAAGGCGGCCGCTATCGGAGCGGTCGTGCTTCTGCGCGAGTGGGTGCAGGAGAGGCGTGACGAGAAGCGCGCTGCTGCCAAGATCCGGACCAAAGCCAAGCCCGTGGTCGAGCGCGATCCGCCGCCGCGCGTGGTCGCGCTGGTCGAGCGCTATCTGCCGCGCCGGGTCGGGATCACCATGACCGTTCTGCTGCTGCTTGGCAGCTGCGGCTTCGGCATCGTCAAAGGCGGCCATCTCCAGGATTTCATCACGGCGGTCAGCGACGCCCGCAACGCGCTGGCCAATTCCGCCGGCTTCCGCATCACCTCCGTCGTGATCAACGGCCGCAAGCAGCTCAGCCAGGACGAGATCCTCGCGGTCGGCGGCGTCAGCGGCCGTTCCTCGCTGCTGTTCCTCGACGCCGACGCCGTGCGCGACAAGCTCAAGGCCAATCCCTGGATCGCGGATGCGACGGTGCTGAAGCTCTATCCGGGCCAGCTCATGATCGAGCTCACCGAGCGCAAGGCGTTCGCGCTGTGGCAGGAGGCCGGCCGGCTCTCCGTCATCGCCGATGACGGCGCCGTGCTCGAGCCCTACGTCTCGCGCCGGTTCCTGTCGCTGCCGCTCGTGGTCGGCAAGGGCGCCGACACCCAGGCGCGCGATTTCCTGGCGCTGCTGGCGCGCTATCCGCAGATCAATTCGGTGACCAAGGCCGCGATCTATGTCGGCGAACGGCGCTGGAACCTGAGGCTCAAGGACGGCCTCGATATTCGTCTGCCCGAGCAGGACGTCGGCAACGCTCTTGCGACGCTGTCCAGGCTCGACAAGGAGGACAAGCTGTTCTCCCGCGACATCGTCGCCGTCGACATGCGCCTGCCCGATCGTCTGGTGGTGCAGCTGTCCGACGACGCCGCCAAGGCGCGCGAGGACCTGTTCAAGGACAAGAAGAAAAAGAAGGCCGGGGACGCCGCATGACCGGTCTTGATCGCACCCAGACCCCGAAGACGCGGCCGATGCCGCACAAGCGCGGCGGCCTCGTCGCCTGCCTCGACATCGGCACCAGCAAGATCGCCTGCATGATCGCGCGGCTGAAGCCGTCGGCGCCGAGCGACGCCTTGCGCGGCCGTACCCATGCGGTGGAATTGATCGGTTACAGCCAGATCCAGTCGCGCGGCATGAAGGCCGGCGCGGTGATCGATCTTGCCGAATGCGAGCAGGCGGTGCGCCAGGCCGTCGGGCTGGCGGAGAAGATGGCCAAGGTGCGGGTCGAGTCCGTGCTGCTGTCGGTCTCCGGAGGCCGGCTTTCCGGCCAGCTGGTCGAAGCCGCGGCCGATATCCGCGGTGGCGCGGTGACGGCGGCCGATGTCAGCCGCGTCACCTCCACCGGCATGCGCCACGCCACCGGCGAAGGCCGCACTGTGCTGCACGCGCTGCCGGTCGGCTACACGCTCGACGGCGTCAAGGGCATCCGCGATGCCCGCGGCATGGTCGCGCATCAGTTCGGCGTCGACATGAACGTCGTCACCTGCGATGCCACCGTCGCCCGTAACGTGATGCTGGCGGTGGAGCGCTGCCACATCAATGTCGAAGCCGTGGCGGCGAGCCCCTACGTGGCCGGCCTGTCGGTGCTGACCGACGACGAGGCCGATCTCGGCGCGGCCGTCGTCGAAATGGGCGCTGGCACCACGACGATCGCGGTCTATTCCGGCGGCCGCTTCGTGCATGCGGCGGGCTTTGCGCTCGGCGGGCAACACATCACGATGGATCTCGCGCGTGGCCTCTCCGCGACCATTGCCGATGCCGAGCGAATCAAGACGTTATACGGGACCGTCATCACCGGCGGATCGGACTCGCGTGAGCTGATGTCTGTACCGACAGCCGGTGACGAGCAGGATCTGCCGCAGATCGTCTCTCGCGCCACCATTGCCAACATCGTCAAGCACCGTGCCGAGGAAGTCTTCGAAATGGTTCGGGACAAGCTGAAGGATTCGCCCTTCGCCTCAGAGCCCAACGGTCGCGTCGTGCTCTCCGGCGGCGCCTCGCAGCTCACCGGTCTCGTCGAACTCGGCACCCAGATTTTCGGCCGGCCCGTGCGGATCGGACGTCCGCTCGGTTTCGGCCGGCTGCCCAACGAGGCGAAGAACGCCGCGTTCGCGGTGCCGGCGGGGCTCCTCGTCTACCCGCAATATGTTCACCACGAGCATGTCGAACCGCGGCATACGCGGCAGCAGGTCAAGACAGGGACGGGCGGTTATTTTGGAAAGGTCGGACGATGGCTACGCGAGGGCTTCTGATGGACCGGTTCCGCAATCTTCGAATTTCACCAACTCCCGCGGCCGCCGGCCGGGGCGAACCCACCACGCGCGCGTGATCGAGAGGCAAACATGACCATCAGCATCAATGTTCCTGATATTCACGAACTGAAGCCCCGCATCACCGTGTTCGGCGTCGGCGGCGCCGGTGGCAACGCCGTCAACAACATGATCACGGCGGGCCTCCAGGGCGTCGACTTCGTGGTCGCCAACACCGACGCGCAGGCGCTGACCATGTCGAAGGCGCAGCGCATCGTGCAGATGGGCACCGCGGTCACGCAAGGTCTCGGCGCGGGTTCGCAGCCGAACGTCGGCGCGGCGGCGGCGGAAGAGGTGATCGACGAGCTGCGCGACCATCTCTCGGGCGCCAACATGGTGTTCGTCACCGCCGGCATGGGCGGCGGCACCGGCACGGGTGCAGCGCCCGTCATCGCCAAGACCGCCCGCGACATGGGGATCCTCACCGTCGGCGTCGTGACCAAGCCGTTCCACTTCGAGGGCGGCCGCCGCATGCGCACTGCGGAAGCCGGCATCAACGAGCTGCACAAGGTCGTGGATACGCTCCTGATCATCCCGAACCAGAACCTGTTCCGGGTCGCCAACGAGAAGACCACCTTCGCCGACGCCTTCGCGATGGCCGACCAGGTGCTCTATTCCGGCGTTGCCTGCATCACCGACCTGATGGTCAAGGAAGGTCTGATCAACCTCGACTTCGCCGACGTTCGCGCCGTCATGCGCGAGATGGGCAAGGCGATGATGGGCACCGGCGAAGCTTCCGGCGACAAGCGCGCGCTGACCGCCGCTGAAGCCGCGATCGCCAACCCGCTGATCGACGACTCGTCGATGAAGGGCGCCAAGGGCCTCCTGATCTCGATCACCGGCGGCAAGGACCTCACCCTGTTCGAGGTTGACGAAGCCGCGACCCGTATCCGCGAGGAAGTCGATCAGGACGCCAACATCATCGTCGGCGCGACCTTCGACGAAGCGCTCGACGGCCTGATCCGCGTCTCGGTGGTCGCCACCGGCATCGAGCAGGCTGCGATCGCCCGCAACAGCCAGGCCACCAGCGCTCCGGTCGCGAATGCGGCGCCGCAGCAGACTCAACAGGTGCAGCAGGCTCCCGCTGCTCCGGCCGCCGCTGCCGAGAGCCGTCTCGCCGACCTGACCGCGCGTCTGCGTGCCGACAATCAGCGCATGGCCGAGCGCGCCCAGAAGCTGGAAGCCCAGATGCCGGCCGCAGCGCCGGCGCCGGTCGCGCCGCGTCCCAATGTCGAGCGTGCCGCGCTTGCCGCCATCGCGGCTGCCGTTGCCGAGGTCCCGCAGGCGCCCGCGCCGATGCAGACCTATGGCGACGTCACGGTGCGCCCGATCGCCCAGAAGCCGACCTTGTTCCCGGAGCCTGATATGGCCCCGGTGGCGATGCAGGAGCCGATGACGCCGGACACCTTCATCCCGCCGCAGGCCGAGCGTGCGCCGGTCCGTGCACCGCGGATGCCGCGGATCGAGGAACTGCCGATGCCGGCCCAGGCCGAGCTTCGCCAGGCCCGCGGCGAGGTTGAAGAAGAGACCCCGCAAAAGACCCGCCTGTCGCTGCTCCAGCGTCTCGCCAATGTCGGCCTCGGCCGCCGTGACGAGGAGAGCGAGGCGCCGGTCGCAGCCCGCACCGCAGGTCCGGCGATGCCGCCGCTGCCCGATCGCCGGCCTCAGAAGACCGTGGCACAGCAAATCGCGTCTACTGAGCCGGTATCAGAGTATGCCCGTCGATCCGCGCCGCAGGGCCTGGACATGCATGGCCGCCCGGCACCTGTTGCGCCGGCGCCACAGGGTGACGACCATCTTGATATCCCCGCCTTCCTGAGGCGGCAGGCGACCTGAGGATTGTTACAATAAGGCTGACGAAAAAAGGTCCCGGCGGGAAGCTTGCCGGGACCTTTCCTTTTGTCCCGTGCCTATCCGGATTGTGCGACCAAACAACTGATTTTAAATCATTAATTACGTATTCGGTGGTTCAGTAAAACTGCCGGAAACGGCCCCAAAACTCGGCGCAATTTGGTTAAGCCTTGGCGCGAATACGGCAGGTTTGGGGTAACAATCGGTAAAAAAGCGTGAGTTGGCGCTGTTTGAGGCAGTGACTATGGTTTGCCGTGACTTGGGGATACGGAGATTCGGAAGCGTCGGCACTGGCCGGCCAGACGGGTCTCGTATAAGTCGCAGTGGTCGTAGTGGGGCGGGTTCCTGATGAAATTTAGCCGGCAAACAACGCTTCGTGCGCAAGCCACCGTGGCAGGCGTAGGCGTTCACTCCGGTCTTCCTGTCACTCTCACGCTTGGGCCTGCGCCTGTCGACGCAGGTTTTATTTTTGTCCGCACCGGACTCGAGGGAAGTGACCGCGAAGTTCAGGCGACCGCCGATCAGGTGATCGCGACCGATTTTGCCACCGTCCTCGGCGATCGCAATGGTCCGCTGGTGTCCACCGCCGAGCACGTGCTCGCCGCGCTGCGGGGCATGGGCGTCGACAACGCCACCATCGAGATCGACGGTCCGGAAGTGCCGATCATGGACGGCAGCGCCGCGGCCTTCATTGCGGCGATCGACCAGGCCGGCATCGTCAGCCAGCCGGCACAGCGCCGCTTCATTCAGGTTTTGAAGCCGATCTCGGTCAAGATCGGTGACTCCTTCGGCGAGATCCGACCCTACGCCAACGGGTTCCGCGCCGAGGTCGAGATCGACTTCACCAATCCCGTCATCGGCCAGCAGAGCTACGGCTTCGACCTGAGCCCGGAACGCTTCCGCCGCGAAGTCGGCCGCGCCCGGACTTTCGGCCTGATGTGCGACGTCGCCCGGCTCTGGAGCGCGGGCTACGCACTCGGCGCCTCCTTCGACAATACCGTCGTGTTCGACGAGGAGCGGCTGCTCAACACCGAGGGCCTGCGCTACGCCGACGAATGCGCCCGCCACAAGGTGCTGGACGTGATCGGCGACCTCGCGCTGGCCGGCCTGCCGCTGCTTGGCGCCTACCGCTCGGTTCGCGGCGGCCACAAGCTCAACCACGCCGTCCTGACCGCGCTGCTCGCCGACCGTACCGCCTGGCGGGTGGTCGAGGGCGAGGCGGCTCGCCGCACCACGCGCCCCGCGGGCGAAGTCGGTCGCGGCATCGTCGGCGGCCGGGTCGCCGCGGCCTACGGGCCGGACGTGTCCTGAAGAGACCTGTCGCCGTGGCCGTGTGGCGGCGCCTTGCCCCGGGAAACTCCTGGTAACGATGATCGGCTAGGATTGCGGCGCGTTCGCCTTAATCCGGGCGAAATGCCTGCCTATCCGGTTGGTCCAAGGTCGTTTTTCGGTTACATCGGCGTGGTCGCATGGCAGGCACCACGGCACCATTTCGCGCCCAGGACGGGGTTCATGGGCTGGCGGACACCGCATCACAGGGCGTCAGGGCTTAAACTCATGTCGGCACAGCGTATGACGCGCGGATATCTCTCGGTCTCGTCTGGAGTCCGCGGGCTGCTTCACGCCGCCACCTTCATCGTGCTCGCGCTGCCGCTGGCCGGCTGCGGCACCGGCGCGCTCTGGGACAAGTTCACCGCCAAGGACGACACCTTCGTCGAGGAGCCCGCCGACAAGATCTACAATGAGGGCCTGTACCTCATGAACGAGAAGAAGGACATGAAGGCGGCGAACAAGAAGTTCGAAGAGGTCGACCGCCAGCATCCTTATTCCGACTGGGCCCGCAAATCGCTCCTGATGTCGGCCTATGCGTCCTACCAGGGCGGCGACTATGACGGCTGCATCGGCGCTGCCACCCGCTACGTCACGCTGCATCCGGGCAGCCCGGATGCTGCCTATGCGCAATACCTGATCGCGGCCTCCCATTACGACCAGATCCCGGACATCAGCCGCGACCAGGCCCGCACCGAGAAGGCGATCGCCGCGCTGGAAGAGGTCAACCGCAAATATCCGAACTCGGAATATGCGACCTCGGCCAAGGCCAAGATCGAGGGTGCGCGCGACCAGCTCGCCGGCAAGGAAATGAACGTCGGCCGCTACTACATGCAGAAGCGCGACTACACGGCGGCGATCAACCGCTACAAGGCCGTCGTCACGCAGTACCAGACCACCCGCCACGTCGAAGAGGCGCTGTTCCGGCTCACCGAGGCCTATATGGCGATCGGCATTGTCGGCGAGGCACAGACCGCCGCGGCCGTGCTCGGGCACAATTTTCCTGACAGCCGCTGGTACAAAGACGCCTATAATCTTGTAAAATCGGGCGGTCTCGAACCGAGCGAGAATCAGGGGTCCTGGATCAGCCGGACTTTCAAGAAGATGGGTCTCGGCTAGGAAATCTGGTTCCATGCTGGCGCGTCTGTCGATCCGTGACATCGTCCTGATCGAACGGCTCGATATCGAATTCGCCACCGGCCTTGCGGTTTTGACCGGCGAGACCGGTGCGGGCAAATCCATCCTGCTCGATGCCTTTGCACTGGCGCTCGGCGGCCGCGGCGACGCCGGCCTCGTGCGCCATGGCGCGGAGCAGGGGCAGGTTACCGCCGTCTTCGATATCCCCAAGAATCACCCTGCGGCGAAAATCCTCGCCGAGAACGGGCTGGACGATACCGGCGAGATGATTCTCCGCCGGGTGCAGCTCGCCGACGGCCGCACCCGCGCCTTCATCAACGACCAGTCGATCAGCGTGCAGACGCTGAAGGCGGTCGGCGCAGCCCTGGTCGAGATCCACGGCCAGCATGACGAGCGCGCGCTGGTCGATGCCGCCACCCACCGCCGCCTGCTCGACGCCTTTGCCGGGCTCGAAAAGGACGTCGCGGCCGTTGAGTCGCTCTGGGACGCCCGTCGTACCGCCAACACGGCGCTGGAGGAGCATCGCGCCGGCATGGAGCGCGCCGCGCGCGAGGCCGACTATCTGCGCCACGCCTCGGACGAGCTGAAGCAGCTGGCGCCCAAGGATGGCGAGGAGACCTCGCTGGCCCATCGCCGCACCACCATGATGCAGGGCGAGAAGATCGCCTCCGATCTGCGCGAGGCGCAGGAAGCGGTCGGCGGCCATCATTCGCCGGTCGCAACGCTCTCGGCTGCCGTGCGCCGGCTGGAGCGCCGCGCCGTCAATTCGCCGGCGTTGGTCGAGCCTGCCGTGAAGGCGATCGACATCGCGATCAACGCGCTGGAGGAAGCCGACCAGCATCTGCTGGCCGCGCTTGCCGCGACCGATTTCGACCCGGCCGAGCTCGAACGCATTGAGGAACGGTTGTTCGCCCTGCGTGCAGCCTCGCGCAAATATTCGACCCCGGTGGACCTGCTCGCGGCGCTCGCTGCCCAGTACGCGGCCGACGTCGTGCTGATCGACGCCGGCGCCTCGCAGTTGAAGAAGCTGGAGCAGGCTGCGATCGAGGCCGATGGCCGCTACGCCGCTGCCGCCAAGAAGTTGTCACTTGCGCGGCAGAAATCGGCGGAAAAGCTCAACAAGTCTGTCAATGCCGAGCTCGCACCGCTCAAGCTCGAACGCGCGAAATTCATCACCCAGGTGACGACCGACGAGGCGGCCCCAGGCCCGCAGGGGTTCGACCGCGTCGAGTTCTGGGTGCAGACCAATCCGGGCACCAAGCCGGGGCCGATGATGAAGGTCGCCTCCGGCGGCGAGCTCTCGCGCTTCCTGCTGGCGCTCAAGGTCGTGCTGTCCGACCGCGGCTCGGCGCCGACGCTGGTGTTCGACGAGATCGACACCGGCGTCGGCGGTGCGGTCGCGGACGCCATCGGCGGGCGGCTGGCGCGGCTTGCCGGCAAGGTGCAGGTGATGGCCGTGACCCACGCCCCGCAGGTCGCCGCCCGCGCCGACCAGCATCTGCTGATCTCCAAGGATGCGCTGGACAAGGGCAAGCGCGTCGCCACCCGCGTCAATGCGCTCGCCGCCGACCACCGCCGCGAAGAAATCGCCCGCATGCTCGCCGGCGCCGAGATCACGGCCGAGGCGCGCGCGGCCGCGGAGCGGCTGCTCAAGGCGGCGACGGCTTGATCGCATGTCCCGGACGCGCGCAGCGCGAGCCGGGACCAAGACTGCCGCCACCAGGCCCCGGATCAGCAGTGCACCGCGTCGCGCTGCACAGCATCCGGGGAACAAAGAACCCGACCCGCCTTTACCCTCCCGCCCGCTCCGTCGTATCCAAGCACCATGGCAAGAGCAGCAAAATCAAAACCGCTTCGTGACGTCGCCGACCTCACCAAGGCGCAGGCCAAGGTCGAGCACATGCGGCTGTCGCTCGAGATCGAGGGGCACAACGAGCGCTACTATCAGGATGACGCGCCCACCGTCACCGACGCCGAATATGACGCGCTGCGCCAGCGCTTCAACGCCATCGAAAAGCGCTTTCCGGAATTCGTCAGTGCGGACTCGCCCTCGCAAAAGGTCGGCGCAGCGCCGTCGGGCCGCTTCAAGAAGGTGCCGCACTCGCTGCCGATGCTGTCGCTCGACAACGCGTTTGCGGAGGAGGACGTCCGCGACTTCGTTGGCCGCATCGTGCGCTTCCTGAAGCTCGATGACGACCAGATCAACTTCTCCGCCGAGCCAAAGATCGACGGCCTCTCGATGTCGTTGCGTTATGAGGGCGGCGAGCTCGTCACCGCGGCGACGCGCGGGGACGGTGCGGTCGGCGAGGATGTCACCGCCAACATCCGCACGCTCGAAGACGTGCCGCAGAAGTTGAAGGGACGCAACATCCCCGACATCTGCGAGGTGCGGGGCGAGGTCTACATGACCAAGAAGGCGTTCCTCGCGCTCAACGAGCGGCAGAAGGCTGCCGGCGACACCATCTTCGCCAACCCGCGCAATTCTGCCGCAGGATCGCTGCGGCAGAAGGACCCGACCATCACTGCCTCGCGGCCTCTCGGCTTCTTCGCCTATGCCTGGGGCGAGATGAGCGCGATGCCCGAGGGCACGCAGAGCGGCATGATCGGCTGGTTCGAGCGCTGCGGTTTCAAGACCAATCCGCTGACCAGGCTGTGTCACTCCGTCGAGGAGCTTCTCGCTTTTCATCAATCGATCGAGGAGCAGCGCGCACGGCTCGACTATGACATCGACGGCGTCGTCTACAAGGTCGACCGTATCGACTGGCAGGAGCGGCTCGGCTTCGTCTCGCGCACGCCGCGCTGGGGCATCGCGCACAAGTTCCCGGCGGAGCGCGCTATGACGGTGCTGCGCGACATCGAGATCCAGGTCGGCCGCACCGGCTCGTTCACGCCGGTCGGCAAGCTCGAGCCGGTCGGCGTCGGCGGCGTGATCGTGCAGAACGTCACGCTGCACAACGAGGACTACATCAAGGGCATCGGCAACAAGGGCGAGGTGCTGCGCGAGGGCCGCGATATCAGGATCGGCGACACCGTCGTGATCCAGCGCGCCGGCGACGTCATTCCACAGATTGTCGATGTCGTCCTCGACAAGCGGCCGAAGACGGCGAAGGAATTTCCCTTTCCGAAGAAGTGCCCGTGCCCGCTGCACACCGACGTCACGCGCGGGGAGACGGCCGCCGGTGAGGAAGAATCACGCGCACGCTGCACCGGCGAGTTCGCCTGCCCCTATCAGAAGATCGAGCACCTCAAGCTGTTCGTGTCGCGACGCGCCTTCGACATCGACGGCTTGGGAGAGAAGCAGCTCCAATACTTCTTCGACGAGGATTGGGTGCGGGAGCCCGCCGACATCTTCACGCTGGAGAAGCGCAATGCGAAGCTGAAGCTCGAAGAGATCGAGGGCTACGGCGCCACTTCGGTGCGCAATCTGTTCGGTGCCATCGAGAGCCGGCGCAAAATCGCGCTGGAGCGTTTCGTCTACGCGCTCGGCATGCGCCATGTCGGCGAGACCACGGCGCTGGCGCTGGCGCGCGGCTACGGCTCCTGGGATGCCTTCCACGATGCCTGCCTCAAGGTCGCCAAGGGCGACGAGGAAGCGATGGCGGAGATGGACGCGCTCGACCAGATCGGCGACACCGTGATCAAGAGCATCGCCGACTATTTCGGCGAAAGCCACAATCGCGGCATCGTCGAGCGGCTCGTCAAAGAGCTCGATCAGATCGTCGACGCCGAGAAGCCGAAGAGCAACTCCGCCGTCGCCGGCAAGACGGTGGTGTTCACGGGTTCGCTGGAGAAGATGACGCGCGACGAGGCCAAGGCCACCGCAGAGCGTCTGGGGGCGAAGGTGTCGGGCTCGGTGTCGAAGAAGACCGACCTCGTCGTCGCCGGCCCCGGCGCGGGTTCAAAGCTCGCGGAAGCCAACAAGCACGGCGTCAAGGTGCTGACCGAGGATGAGTGGCTGACGCTGATCGGGGAGTGATCTCTTCTTCCCTTCTCCCCTTGTGGGAGAAGGTGGCGCGAAGCGCCGGATGAGGGGTTCTATCCCCGAGTCGAATTTTGACAGGGAGCGTGCGGAGACAGACCCCTCATCCGGCGCGCTATGCGCGCCACCTTCTCCCACAAGGGGAGAAGGAAGAAAGTCTCACATCATCCCGCTCTCTTCCTCTTCCGCCTGCTCGATCAGCGTCTCGCTCACCATGACCTCGCGGCGGGGGACGACGAAGATCATCATACAGGCGCAGAGCAGCGAGATCGCGAGCACTGCGGACGTGAGCGGCAGCGTCGTGGCGGAGTGGCCGCCGAGATAGGCGCCGAATTGCGACATCAGCGCGCCGATGCCCTGCTGCAGGAAGCCCATCGCACCCGACGCGGTGCCTGCGGCCTCGGGACGGATGCTGATCGCGCCGGCCGCGGAGTTCGCCATCACGAAGGCATTGCCGGCCATCACGATCATCTGCGTGCCGAACAGCCAGGCGGGCGCTTCGTTCCAGCCGATGAAGCTCCACGTCAGGTTCAAGAGGCTGCCGCAGAGCTGCAAACCGAGCCCGAACCAGATCAGCTTCTCCAGCGAGTGCCTGGGCGCAAAGCGCACGCAGAGCAGGTTGCCGACGAGATACGCAAAACCGGTCGTCGCAAACCAGGCGCCGTATTCGGCGCTGGTGCGGCCCATCTGCGTCACCACGAAGTAGGGGCCGCCGCCGGCGAAGGTGAAGATGATCTGCGAAGCCAGCACCTGGCACATCACGTAACCGACGAAGGCGCGGTTGCGAATGAGAACGCCGACGTCGCCGCGAAAGCCGCTGCCAGCGGCACGGGTGCGGCGCGTCTCCGGCAGGGCAACCGCGATGCCGGCGGCGACGAGGATCGCGCCGATGGTGATGGCGTAGAAGATCGCGCGCCAGCCGAACGCGGTCTCGATCAGGCCGCCGGTGAGCGGCGAGACCATCTGCCCGATCATCAGCGCCGCGACCACGAGGCTGATCATCGAGGCGACGCGATCGCGCTCGTAGATGTCGCGGATGATGGCGCGGCTGACCACCATGCCGGCGGCGCCGCCCAGCGCCTGGAAGAAACGCGCCGCGATCAGTTGCGGCAAGGTTTGCGCGAAGATGCAAGCGATGCTGGCCGCGACCATCAGCGTCAGCCCGCCGAGCAGCACCGGGCGCCGCCCGAACCTGTCCGACAGCGGCCCCATGATCAGCTGCGACAGCGCGATGCCGACCATGTAGAGCGACACCGTCATCTGCGCGATCGAGATGTCGCTGCCGAAATTCGTCGCCAGCACCGGTAGCGCCGGCACCAGCATGTATAGCGAGATCGGCGCGATCCCGGTCATGACGACCAGCAATAGCAGCACCACGCGCGAGGTCGCGATGTTGGCCGCCGCTCCTGGCGGCTTGCTGATCATGCCGTGCATTACGTGTCCGTCTCTGAAATTCGAATCGGACTGTAGCGTGCTCGCACAAGACGGATATCGGCGTTTCGGAATGCGGCTATACGGATTCCGGGATGGTTATGATGAGGGCGTGCGGAGGGGCGGATATTTACGGGGCGCACGTGCCGACATGTTGTGCGGCGTGCCTCAAACTCAGCTGTCATCGCCCGCGAAAGCGGGCGATCCAGTATTCCAGAGGCCGTATTGATTGAATCGAGAGGCTGCGGCGTACTGGATTCCCCGCTTTCGCGGGGAATGACATCCGTCGTGAGGAAAGAGCCTTGCGCAAATCGCGTAGTGCTATGCGCTTCGGCCTTACGCCTTCAGCTCCGCCGTCGCCTGATCGAGCCACGCCTTCGTCGCCTCGTCGAGCGCCGGCCGCACCTCGGCCCGCACGCGCGCGTGGTAGGCATTGAGCCAGTCGAGCTCGTCCTTACCCAGCATCGCGACATCGATCAGCCGGCGGTCGATCGGCGCGAGCGTCAGCGTCTCGAACGCGTTCATCGGTTTCTCCGCGCCCTTGATGTCGGCGGCGACCACCAGCTCGAGGTTCTCGATGCGGATGCCGAAACCGTCGGTCTTGTAGTAGCCCGGCTCGTTGGAGAGGATCATGCCGCGCTTCAGCGGCGTGGTGCCGAGCTTCGAGATCCGCGCCGGTCCTTCGTGCACACTGAGATAGCTGCCGACGCCGTGGCCGGTGCCGTGCTCGAAATCGACGCCGGCGGCCCAGAGATATTGCCGTGCCAGCGTGTCGAGCTGCGCGCCGGTGGTGCCGTCGGGAAACACCGCACGCGCAATCGCGATATGGCCGCGCAAGACGCGGGTGAAGCGGTCGCGCATCTCGGCCGTCGGCTCGCCCACGGCCATGGTGCGGGTGACGTCGGTGGTGCCGTCTTCGTATTGCGCACCGGAATCGATCAGCAAGAGATCGCCGGGCGCGATGCGCCGGTTGCTCTTGCGGGTGACGCGATAGTGCACGATGGCGCCGTTCGGGCCGGTGCCTGATATGGTCGGGAACGACACGTCCTTCAGCGCGCCGGTGTCGCGGCGGAAGGTCTCGAGCGCCTCGACCGCGTCGATCTCGGTGAGCTTGCCGCTGGGTGCCTCGCGGTCGATGAAGGCGAGGAAGCGCGCCAGCGCCACGGCATCGCGCACATGGGCTGTCTTCGTGCCCTTGATCTCGGTCGCATTCTTGACCGCCTTCAGCAGCGCGATCGGATCGCTGCCGCGCACCGGCTTGCCACCGGCGCTTACGATCAGCCGGCTGAGTGCGTCGGCCGCGGTGGCATTGTCGAGTGCGATCGCCGCGCCGCTCTTGGCGAGCGCCATCAGCGTCGGCGCCATCGCATCGGGCTCGCGCACGTCGGCGGACTGCTCGAGATGGTCGCGCGAGAGGTTGGAGAGCTTGCGGTGGTCGATGAACACGGTCGGCCGGCCGTCTTTCGGCACCAGCGCGTAGGACAACGGCAGTGGCGTATGGGCGACGTCGGCGCCGCGGATGTTGAAGGTCCACGCCACAGCATGGCTGTCGGACAAGACCAGCGCGTCGACGCCGAGCTTGTCGATCTCGCTTTTGATTTGCGTGATCTTCTCGGCCTCGGCGACCCCGGCATTTTGCAGGCTATGCACCGCCACGGCTGCCAGCGGCGGCTGCGGCCGGTCCTGCCAGATCGCGTCGACCGGATTGGAGTCGACTGCGACCAGCTCGGCGCCGGCCTTGGCGCAGGCGGCGGCGAGGCGTTCGGCTGCCGAAGAAGTGTGCAGCCACGGATCAAATCCGAGGCGGTCGCCGGCCTTCAGGTGCGCCGACACCCAGCTTTCCGGGGGCGGATCGATCAGCGATTCCACGGCCCAGGCCTTTGCGTCGACCTGCTTGGCCGCCTGGATCGTGTAGCGGCCATCGACGAACACCGCGGCTGCATGGGTCAGCACCACAGCCAATCCCGCCGAACCGGTGAAGCCGGTCAGCCAGGCCAGCCGCTCTTCCGACGGGGGGACATATTCGTTCTGTTGCTGGTCGGCGCGCGGAATGACGAAGCCGGTCAGCTTGCGGCGGGCGAGTTCTTCACGGAGCGTGGCAAGGCGCGCCGTCAATGCGACGCCGGCCTCGGGCTCCTCGAATGTCTGGAAATGCGCTTCGAACATGATGGGCTCAGTCTAGGATCATGGGGGGCGGTCCGCAATGTAGACGCATTTGCATCGCATCTGGCATGGAGTGTGCTTGAAAATGTTCCATTCGAATTGAGTGGAGTACAGGATGCAGCAGTTGCGCTTCGTCCGGATAACAGGGAAATTCGAGCAGGTGGTTCATCTCAACGGCGAGGGGACACACGATGCCAGCGTTCACGTTTGAGAAGATTTCGCCGCCGGCCGCCCGCGCCCCGGCCGCAACGCCCCCGAAGAAGCCGCGCGGCCTCATCACCCAGATGATCGATCGTTTCGCCGAACGCCGCGCCAAGCGCGCCTTGCGGGGCGAGCGCGCGCTGCGCCGGGACAAGAAGCCGGCGGAGTAAGAGCGGCGACGATAATGCCGTAGGGTGGGCAAAGGCGCGAAGCGTCGTGCCCACCATCTCTCTCGGTCGCAAAAAGTGCGTGGGCACGCTCCGCTTTGCCCACCCTACGGCACCCTCGCTCACCCCATCTTCCGCAGCAACAAGCTGCTCCACCCTTCGATCCGCAGGTGCCGCAGCGGCACGAGGCCGCGTGCGCGGTAGGCGGCGATCACGGCGGGGGCCTGGTGGGTCAAGAGGCCGGAGAGGATGACGCGGGCGCCGGGCGCGAGGTGCCGCACCATCGGGCCGGCCAATTGCCTTAACGGGTTGGCAAGGATGTTGGCCAGGACCAGGTCGAACGGGCCGCATTTGGCAAAATCCGGTGCGGCGAAGCCGGTGGCGCGGATCACCCGCACCTGGTTGCCGACTTCGTTCAGCGTCGCGTTCTCGGCCGCCACCCGCACCGATGGCGGGTCGATGTCGGAGGCGAGCACCGCGCGATGCAGCGCTTTCGCCGCCGCGATCCCCAGCACGCCGGTGCCGGTGCCGAGGTCGAGCAGGCTCCTCGGCAGGGAACTCTTCAGGACGTGGTCAAGCAACAGTAAACAGCCGCGGGTGGTGCCGTGGTGGCCGGTGCCGAAGGCGAGCGCCGCCTCGATCTCGATCGCAAGCTTGTTCGGCGCGACCCGGTCGCGGTCGTGACTGCCGTGCACGACGAAGCGCCCGGCCGGTACCGGGACGAGATCTTCCAGGCTCGCCTTGACCCAGTCCTTGGCCTCGATGGTGTCGAAGGTCAGGGTCCCGGCGATGTCGTTTCCTGCTGACGTCGCAACGACTTCGCGCAGCAATGCCTGGTCAGGCGCCTCGGCAAAATGGAGGGTAACGTCCCATTGTCCGTCCGGCCGCTCGAAGGCGGCGACTGCCGCATCGCCCTCCAAAAAGACCTCTGTGAGCACATCGACGACCCGCTTGGCCGCGGCCTCGGTGCCGATCGAAAAGCAGGCGCGATGGGTGGGGGAAAGCTGCATCCTAGGGTTCCGCTGAGTCCAATTTTTGGAACTTTTGTTCCCAATTTTCCGTATAACTTGCGGTTCCCAGATTAACCCGACCGAAGGTTGAGCCCCGTAGATTTTCGGATGTTGGAACCAGTCCACTCATTCTGTAATTGAAACGGAGGCAAGTCTTGAAGCGCATGATTCAGAAGTTCTGGTCGGACGAGTCCGGTGCAACCGCGATCGAGTACGGCCTGATCGCAGCGGGTATCGCACTGGCGATCATCACGGTGGTGAACAGCCTGGGCACCAGCCTGAACGACAAGTTCGGTTCGATTAGCACCTCCTTGAAGTAATTTCCGCTTCCCATTTCCCGGCGGGGGCTGATTTTTCTTTAGAGGCTGTTTCCTGACGATCGCCCGCACGGGGAATTGCCCCCCGGCGGGCGAGGTCGTTTTGGGGATCCACAGGTCGTCCGCTGGTTTCCCGCTCGTTGTCCACGGCTTTATCCCGCCACTCATCCCCAGCTTTTCCACCCCCTCGCACGCGGCTCCGCGGGCCGCCGCGCACCGGCTACCCACCGCTTTCGCACAGCCCTGCCAACAGACCTGTCCACAGCTCTTCCACAGACCTATCCACGGCTTCCGAACAGCGAGCGGTGGTCCCTCAGGATCGCCTGCGCCGCGTTGTGGCCGGGGGCGCCGGTGACGCCGCCGCCGGGATGGGCGCCGGAGCCGCAGTGATAGAGGCCCTTCAGGGGCCCGCGATAATCGGCATGACCCAGCATCGGCCGCGCCGAGAACAGCTGGTTCAGCGTCAGCGCGCCGTGGAAGATGTCGCCGCCGAGGAGGCCGAATTGCCGCTCGAGATCGAGCGGGGACAGGACTTGCCGGCCGAGCACGCTTGCGGCAAAGCCCGGCGCATATGTGTCCACCGTCGCGATCATGAGATCGGCGACCTCTTCGCGATGGTCGTCCCAGGATTTTCCGCCGGGCAGTTCGGGCGCGACGTGCTGGCAGAACAGGCTCGCGACGTGTTTGCCCTCCGGTGCAAGCGTGTCGTCGAGCGTGGACGGGATCAGCATCTCGACGACGGGTGAGCTGCTCCAGCCCTGCGCGCGCGCGTCGAGATACGCGCGATCCATGTAATCGAGGCTCGGTGCCAGGATGATGCCGGAGGAGAGGTGATCGCCATCGCCCGGGAGCGCGGTGAAGGAGGGCAAGCGGTCCAGCGCCACGTTCATGCGAAAGGTGCCGGAGCCGTTCTTCCAGTGCCGGATGCGGTTGAGGAAGTCCTTCGGCAGCGCGTCGGCCGCGATCAGCCGCGTATAGAGCAGCTTTGGATTGACGTTGGCCGCGACATATTTCGCGCGGATCGTCTCGCCGTTGTCCAGCACCACGCCGACCGCGCGGTCACGCTCGACGATCACCTCGCGCACGCCCGCATCGGTGTCGATCGCGACGCCGCGGCCCTGTGCGGTGCGCGCCATCGCCTGCGTGATCGCGCCCATGCCGCCGATGGCGTGGCCCCAAACGCCCTTCTTGCCGTTCACCTCGCCGAAGGCGTGATGCAGCATCACGTAGGCCGAGCCGGCGGCGTACGGACTGGCATAGTTGCCGACGATGGCATCGAAGCCGAACAGTGCTTTGACCAGATCATGCTCGAAGCGCTCGTCCAGCATCTCGCCGGCCGAGCGGGTGAAGAGATCGAGCAGGCTGCGGCTTTGCTCAAGCGTCAGGGTGCGCAGGATGTTGGCGCTCTGGAACGCATTCACGGCTTCGCGGATCGCGCTCGTGCCAAAGCCGTCGAGCAGGTTCGGTGGCGCGCGCAGCACGAACTGCCTGAGCACGTCGGCGATATCTTCCAGCTCGCGCGAGAACCCGTCGAGCGCCTCCGCATCATGCGCGCTGAGCCGCGCGACCGACGCCTTCGTCCGCCCCTCGCCGGTGAGGAGATAGCTGCCGTCGGGCGCAGGCAGGAAATTCTGCGCGCGCCGCTCGACGACCCGCAGGCCCTGCTCGGCAAGGGCGAGGTCGCGGATCACCTGCGGATTGAGCAGGCTCACGGTGTAGGCCGCGACCGAATTGCGGAAGCCCGGATGAAACTCCTCCGTGACCGCGGCCCCGCCGACCACCTTGCGGCGCTCGACCACGCGCACGCGCAGGCCCGCCATCGCGAGATAGGCCGCGCAGGTGAGGCCGTTATGGCCAGCGCCGATGATGACGACGTCGGTTTCGCTCATGATGTCCCTGGCGTCATTCCGGGGCGATGCGCAGCATCGAACCCGGAATCTCGAGGTTCCGGGTTCGCCTCTTCGAGGCGCCCCGGAATGACATCTCTATATCAAGCAATCGTCGCTGCAACATCACGTGTCCCTTTATTGCCCGTTCAGGCGCCTTGTGCTCCATTGCGCGCGTCCGGCGCCCGCCGGAGGACTTATCCGACGCGTTTTCTCGCGCGACCGGTGCCCACCTCGCCGGAAAACGCTTTTGCTGGAGCTTCCATGGATTCGATCGTGCAACCCGCCGCCACGGAGCAGCCGTCCTCGTCGCGCAACCGGTTGCTGCTGACGGTCTACACCGCCGCGATCTTCGTCAGCGCGCTGCTGTTGTTCTCGGTGCAGCCGCTGTTCACGAAGATGGTGCTGCCGCGGCTCGGCGGCTCGCCGGCGGTGTGGTCGGTGGCGATGGTGTTCTTTCAGTCGCTGCTGCTGGCGGGCTATGCCTATGCACACCTCTTGATGCAGGTCAGGAACCGGATCGTCCCGGTCGCGGTGCATCTGGTTTTGCTGATCGCAGCCTTCGCCACGCTGCCGCTCGGCATCGCCACCGCCTATGGTGAGCCGCCGGCCTCCGGCTATGCCTTCTGGCTGCTCGGCCTGTTCGTGGTCTCGATCGGCTTGCCGTTCTTCGCACTCGCCGCCAACAATCCGCTGCTGCAGGCCTGGTTCGTCCGCACCGGCCATCCCGCCGGGCACGATCCCTATTTCCTCTATGCCTCCTCCAACATCGGCAGCTTTCTCGCGCTGTTGTCCTATCCGTTCCTGCTGGAGCCGATGTTCACTTTGCACACGCAGAACCGGCTCTGGACCGGCGGCTATGGCCTCCTGATTCTCCTCATTGCAGCCTGCGGCGTGCTGCTGCTGCGCTCGCCGAAGCTTGCCGTGGTGGACGTGCAGACCGAGGACGTCAATGCGCCCGCGCCTGACATGGTGACGCGGCTGCGCTGGATCTTCCTCGCCGCGGTGCCGTCAGGCCTGCTCATCGCCGTCACCGCGCACATCTCGACCGACGTCGCGGCGGCGCCGTTGCTCTGGGTGCTGCCGCTGTCGCTGTATCTGCTCACCTGGGTGGTGGTGTTCCAGTCGCGGCCGCTGCTGCCGCACAAATGGATGCTGATGCTCCAGCCGGTCGCGATCGCGGGCGTCATCTTCCTGCTGGCCTTCGGCGGCGAACAGAATCTGCTGCTGACCCTCGGCGGCCACCAATTGTGCTTCTTCGTCATCGCCATGGCCTGCCACGGCGAACTGGCGCGGACACGGCCGGCCGCCAGATATCTCACCGGCTTCTATGTCGCGCTGTCGTTCGGCGGCATGGTCGGCGGGCTGTTCGCCGGCCTCGTCGCCCCATTCACCTTCTCATGGATCGCCGAATATCCGATCCTGATCGCGCTCGCCGCGCTGTGCCGGCCGCCCGCGAACGAGCGGCTGGTGGGCATCGTGAAATGGTACTGGCTGGCGCTCGCCGCGCTCGCGGTGGCGCTCGTCGTGCCCTCGTTCATGACGGGCGGCATCTCGACCTGGTTCGAGGATCACCGGGTCTGGGTCGCAGGCGCTGTCGGCGTGCTCGCCGCGCTGCTGGCGCTGGCGCTCAACGCCGGCCGCTGGAAGATCTTTGCGACCGTCGCGCTCGCGCTGGCGTTGATCCGCGTTTATCCCGCGGACGAGGGCCGCGTCACGACGGTGCGCAGCTTCTTCGGCGTGCACAAGATCGTGGTGACGCCCGGCGGCTATTTCCACGTGCTGATGCACGGCACCACCATCCACGGCGCCGAGCGCTTCCGCAACAATGACGGCACGCCTGTCGCCGGCCGGCCCGAGCCGATCACCTACTACCACAAGGATGGCGGCATCGGTCAGGCCGTCACCGCGATCCGCGAGCGCAAGGGCGCGCCGCTGAAGGTCGCCGCGATCGGCGTCGGCTCGGGTACGCTCGCCTGCGCCGCCGAGCCGGGCGAGAACTGGACCTTCTTCGAGATCGACCAGTCCATGGTCGACGCCGCAAGCGATCCGAAGAACTTTCGCTACATTTCGAGTTGCATGCCCGACATGAAGCCGGTGATCGGCGATGCCCGCCTCACCTTCGCGAAGGAGCCCGACGGCGCTTATGACCTGATCATCGTCGACGCCTATTCGTCGGATGCGATTCCGATCCATCTCGCCACCGAAGAGGCGATGAAGATCTACAAGGACAAGCTGGCTCCGCACGGCGCCGTGGTGATGCACGTCTCCAACCGGCACCTCGATCTCGAGACCGTCGTGGTCGGCATCGCCGACGCCAATGATTTGAAGAGCTGGGTCTTCAACGAGGATTCCGGGCGCGACAGCGACTACATCTTCTCGACCGACGTCGTCATCTCCGCGCGCGAAGACGCCGACATCGGCCGGCTCGCCGCCTCCAAGTCATGGGAGCAGACCGAAGCCGACGACCGGGTGCGGGTCTGGACCGACGACTACTCCAACATTCTGGGCGCGCTGTACCGGCGTCTGCGCGACGGGGAGTAGGAACGATTCTTCGTAGCCCGGATGGAGCGCAGCGCAATCCGGGGTGCCTTCGCGCGGCGGACACTGCTCCCGGATTTCGCTGCGCTCCATCCAGGCTGCAAGGGGGATTCTACGGCGCCACCGGCGTCCCCGCCGGCAGCGCAATTCCCTTCTCGCCCGCGATGTCTCTCAACAAATCCGGCCTGTCCGAGATGATACCGTCGACGCCGAGCTCGATCATGCGTGTCATGTCCTCACGCTTGTTGACCGTCCACACCACGACGCGCAGTCCGAGTGCGTGCGCCTCCGAGATGAGCGCTCCGGTCACATCGCCGAAATAGGGCGACCAGACCGCGCCGCCCGCAGCCTTGATCGTCCGCGGTAGCGAGCCGCCGTGATCGGCAGGATTGAAGCCCGCCGTCCAGTTGGTAGCCTTGTCGAGCGCCACCGTCTGGCCTGAGCCGCGCTGGAGCGTCAGGTAGACCGTCGGGATGTTGGGCGCCTGTTGCCGGACGAGCAGCAGGGTTCGCCAGTCGAACGACTGGATCATGACGCGGTCGGAAAACTTTTCAGTGTCGATCAGTCCGAGCACCTTGGTGACGAAAGCTTGCGGATCGAGGGATTCGTCCGGATGGTTCGGATCGATCTTGGTTTCGATGTTGAAACGCACGCGAGTGTTGCCGGACTTTCGCACCAGCGCGAACAACTCGCTCAGGGTGGGAATGCGTGTCCCCGGAACGGCCCGCTGATCGGGGAATTGCTTCGCATAAGAGCTGTCGGGACGGATCTGGCCGACGTCATAGGATCTGACCTCGTCGAGCCGCAGTTTTACGAAGGGCGTGCCGGGCGGCGTGACATAGGTCCCGTCGGATCTCCGCGCGAGATCGGGATTGAGCCCGCGCTCATGCGACACCACGACTTCGCCATCCGCGGTCACGCCGACGTCGAGCTCCAGCGTGTCCACGCCCATCGACAGCGCATTGGCGAAGGCCGGCAGGGTGTTCTCCGGCAGCAGCGCGCGGCCGCCGCGATGCGCCTCGAGATCGAAGGCCATAGCCTCTCCCGCCATCGAAACGAGGATCACAGTCAAGATCGTTGAGATATGTGAGGGCATGGCGGCACGCTGGGCAAGGGGCAGTGCTTGGTAGTCGAGCACTTTGCCGGCTTGTCGGCAACGTCGCAAAAACGAAGCCCCGACCGGGCCCGAGATTTTGAGAGCCGGTCGGCCGCGCCCTTCGTCGTCGAACGCGGCAACGCTGCGTTCGAATAGCGTCAGTTCTGGTAGTAATAGCCGCGCGGCTGATAAACCTGCCGGGGCTGCGGCTGATAATAGTAGCCCTGCTGGCCAGCGCCCTGGTCGTAATAGGAGCGCGGCTGCTGCTGCTGATAGACCTGCGCGTCATAGAGCGGCCGGGTGGAGGGGCGCGGCGCCGGATAGCGCGCGCCGGTGTCGCTGCCGTCGGCCGGATAGATGTAGTTGTCGTCCTGTGGCATGTAGCGGCGGGCGGGCTGCGCCGGCGGCGCCAGATTCACGGGATCGCCTGACGTGGCGTATTGCTCTTCGGCAGGCTGCGGAGCGCGGGCCACTGCTGTGGGGTTGCGGCCGCGCGGATTGCGGGCCAGAGCCACCTGGGCCGAGCCGGTCAGCGTCACCGTGGTGTTGAGCACGCCCTGTTGCTGCACCAGCGCGTAGAGCGTCGTCGCATTCTGACGCGACAGCCGCACGCAGCCATGCGACGCGGGCGAGCCGAGCCGGCCGACCGAGTCGGTGCCGTGGATGGCGTGCCCGACCTTGGTGAAGAAGATCGCATGCGGCATCGGCGCGTCGTCGAATTCCTTGGAGTAGTGATCCTCTTCCATGCGGAAGGCGCGGAATGCGCCGTTCGGCGTTTCACGCGAGGGAATGCCCGTCGACAC
Source organism: Bradyrhizobium sp. CCGB01 (assembly GCF_024199795.1). Taxonomy (NCBI): domain Bacteria; kingdom Pseudomonadati; phylum Pseudomonadota; class Alphaproteobacteria; order Hyphomicrobiales; family Nitrobacteraceae; genus Bradyrhizobium; species Bradyrhizobium sp. CCGB01. Next base: position 7,501,795 of record NZ_JANADK010000001.1, on the reverse strand, counting down.
CGGCCAGCGATAGCGCGCGACGCCGTCGACCGCGACGGTCATCTGCTGATTGTCCTTGTCGACGGTGATCTCGACCTTGGCCTGCGCGGTGCCCGCGCTCAAAAGCATCAGGGAGGTGAAAGCGATAAAAAATGAACGCATCTGAAAACGCATTTGAGTTCTGGCCTCCGGCCTGTTCACGCCAGGCGCTGCGGCTCTCCGTCCCCCGGCGTGCAATATGTCTGCAATCCGGCTTTCGTTCCAGCGGCCTGGCGGCCCATCGTTAACGCGATGCCGGGCGTAAGCAAGGCCGCTTTGTGCCACGTGGCTGGCGGCGGCGCTGACATTTTCGCGAGCGTGCCGAGCGTTCACAACGCCGACAATTCGTCATAAAGGCGCAACCATTCGGCCGCTTCGGGCGTTGATCGTGGCCACCCCGACAGGCGGCTTTCGCCGCCTTGCCCCCTTTAATTCCCTTGGGACCGAAGATGAACAAAGCCCGTATCGCCGCCGCGCAATTGCCGGCTGGTCTGCCAATCCGTCTGCTGTTCGCAGCCGCTGCCATCCTGCTCGCGTTGTTGTCGCTGCCGCAAGCCGGCCACGCCCAGGGCATCGTGCGCGGCGCCCAGGAAGGCTCCTATGAAGGCAACCGGATCGCCGGCCCTGTGGGCGGCGTGGTTGGTGGCGCGGTCGGCGCCGGTGTTGGTGGCGCCGTGGGGGCGGTCGAGGGCGTGTTCGGCATTCCGCATCATCGCCACTACCGCTGCCGCGGCTACTATGACGGCTATCACCGCTTCCATTGCTATCGGTAAGCACCGTCGTCATTCCGGGGCGCGCGGAGCGCGAGCCCGGAATCCATCGTGCGGCAGAGCCACTGGATGAATGGATTCCGGGTTCGTGCTTCGCACGCCCCGGAATGACAATCAGTTCTTCAACCGGTAACCCGTCCGGAAAATCCACCAGATGATGGCGAGGCAGATCACCAGGAACGCGGTCGTCATGCCGATGCTGACGGACACGCTGACATCCGCGATCTCGTAGAAGCTCCAGCGGAAGCCCGAGATCAGATAGACGACCGGGTTGAGCAGCGCCACCGTGCGCCAGGTGGGCGGCAGCATGTCGATGGAATAGAAGCTGCCGCCGAGGAAGGTCAGCGGCGTCACCACGAGCATCGGGATCATCTGGAGCTTTTCGAAGCCGTCGGCCCAGATGCCGATGATGAAGCCGAACAGGCTGAACGTCACCGCCGTCAGCACCAGGAAGGCCAGCATCCAGACCGGATGATGGATGTGCAGCGGCACGAACAGGCCGGCGGTGGCGAGAATGATCAGGCCGAGGATGATCGACTTGGTCGCGGCGGCGCCGACATAGCCGAGCACGATCTCGAAATAGGAGATCGGCGCCGACAGGATCTCGTAGATCGTGCCTGTGAATTTGGGGAAGTAGATGCCGAACGAGGCGTTGGCGATGCTCTGCGTCAGCACCGAGAGCATGATCAGGCCCGGCACGATGAAGGTGCCGTAGCTGACGCCCTCGACCTCGCTGATGCGCGAGCCGATCGCGGCGCCGAACACCACGAAATAGAGCGAGGTCGAGACGACGGGCGAGACGATGCTTTGCAGCACCGTGCGCCAGGTGCGCGCCATTTCGAACAGATAGATGGCGCGGATGGCGCGGTGATTCATGACGTCCTCACGAGGTCGACGAAGATGTCCTCGAGCGACGATTGAGTCGTGTCGAGATCGTTGAAGCGGATGCCGGCGTTGCGGAGGTCGCTGAGCAGGCTGGTGATGCCGGTGCGCTCGCCCTTGGTGTCATAGTCGTAGACGAGCGTCGCGCCGCCGTCGCAGAGGTCGAGCTCGTAATGGCTGAGGCTGTCCGGCAGCGTCGTGACCTTGCCCTGCAGATGCAGTGTCAACCGCTTCTTGCCGAGCTTCTCCATCAAGGTCGCCTTGTCCTCGACCAGCACGATCTCGCCCTTGTTGATGACGCCGATGCGGTCGGCCATCTCCTCGGCTTCCTCGATGTAATGCGTGGTCAGGATGATGGTGACGCCGGATTGCTGGAGGGTGCGCACCACCTCCCACATGCCCTTGCGCAGCTCGACGTCGACCCCGGCGGTCGGCTCGTCCAGGAACAGGATCTGCGGCTCGTGCGACAGCGCCTTGGCAATCATCACGCGGCGCTTCATGCCGCCGGAAAGCGTGATGATCTTGTTGTCCTTCTTGTCCCAGAGCGAGAGGTCCTTCAGGACCTTCTCGATGTGCGCAGGATTCTTCGGCTTGCCGAACAGGCCGCGCGAGAAGCTCACCGTGGCCCACACGCTCTCGAAGGCGTCGGTGTGCAATTCCTGTGGCACGAGGCCGATCAGCGAGCGCGCCTTGCGGTAGGAGGTCTGGATGTCCTCGCCGCCGACGAGGACCTTGCCTTCGCTGGGATTGGCGATGCCGCAGATGATCGAGATCAGCGTGGTCTTGCCCGCCCCGTTCGGTCCGAGCAGCGCAAAGATCTCGCCGCGCTTGATGTCGAGATTGACGTTTTTGAGCGCCTTGAAGCCGGACCCATAGGTCTTCGACAAATTGGCGACGGAAATGATGGAGGACATGATGGCCGCAAGTCTGAGGGGCAAAGGCTGGGGAGGGGGCTGGAACCGTCCCGGGAGGAGGTCAGCGGAGCCCTGAAATAGGAATGCTCTTGCCCGGCCGCAATTGCCGGGAGAAAAATGGTCTCAAAACAGGCGCTTCGGTGGCCGGTTTCAGGCAAGTGTTGCGCGATGGTCACGGGCTGTGGCTAAGATTGCCACTCACGCGCCTCTTTGTTGCGTCTGCGAGCAGGGCGTGGCTACGATTCCGGCCGATCGCAAAGCGTATTGTCCCCAGGGAAAAGACCGATGAGACCGAACGGCCGTCACACCGCCGGCGCCAGCCAGTTGTCCGCCATCCGCGTGTGGGCGATCTGCCTGCTCCTGCTGTCAGCTGTTGCCATCAACCCGACCACCGCCAAGGCGGCCCCGAGTCAGGCTGCCGCCCAGACCACGCATGTCTACCTGCTCCGCGGCGTGCTCAACATCTTCTCGCTCGGGCTCGACACGATCGGCTCCCGGCTCCAGGCCCAGGGCATCCCGGTGACCGTCGCCAACTTCGTGTCCTGGTCCTCGCTCGCCGATGAAGCCGCGACCGCCTACAAGGCCGGCCGAATCAAGACCATCGTCCTGGTCGGCCATTCCTCGGGCGCGACCGCGCTGCCGGATATGATCGCCAAGCTCAACCAGCTCGGCGTGCCCGTGAAGCTCGCGATCGGCCTCGATTCCGTGTTCAAGACCAGGCTGTCGACCGGCGCCGAGCGCTACATCAACATCTATATCGGCGATGGTCCCGGCGAGCCGGTGCGGGCCGCGGCTGGCCTGCGTGGCAAGCTCGACAATGTCGACGTCCGCGGCACCGGCGTCGGCCACATCTCGATCGACAAGAACGAGGCGATCCAGCGCAGGGTCATCGCCGAGATCGACGCCGCGATCATGCGCTCGCGCGCCCCGGCCGCTCCGGTTGCCGAACCGCGCGCACCGCGTCCGGCACGCTCGGCAGCCGCAACGGCGCCGGCACGGAACTGAAGTCGGCACATTAGCTCGAGATCTCGTCTGTGCCGCCGTCGACCTGCAGCTCGACGGCGGCATTGCTTTATGCCTCGTCCTCGCCACCCGGCGCTTCCGGCTTCAGATAGACGATCAGGCAGCAGCAGCACATCGCAAGTCCGGCCACGGGGAATCTCAAAGCCACGCCGGCTGCGATCGCGAAGGTCGCGAGCGTGACGATCGAGCGGGTGCGCATGATCCTGCGCTCCCGTGGCTGGACCTCGCCCGCCGGCGCACGCCCGACGAGGTCCCAGAGCAGCGCGACATAGGTCGCGTTCACCAGGAAGAACACTGCGGCGTAGAAAGCGACCGGCTGCGCCGCGAGCTCGCTCACCGCCATCCAGGCGGTGGAGAGCGGCAGCAGCGACACCGAGAACAGATGGGCAAAATTGAACCACATCAGCCGCGGCGTCGTTTCGCTCGCATAGCGCATCAGATGATGGTGATTGGCCCAGACGATCGCGATGAAAACGTAGCTGACGGCATAGGAGAGCCAGGTCGGCCACAACGCCAGCAGCGCCGCGAAGGTCGGGCTTTCGGGCGGGCGAAGCTCGAGCACCAGCACCGTGATCAGGACGGCGAACACGCCGTCCGAAAATGCGCTCAATCGTTCCGGAGTCCGTCTCGCATGTGCCATGTCGGCTGCTCCATCACGTCGATTTCACCTCACCGCCGTCCATGCGCAGCACCGTGCCGGTCATCCAGCGCGCCCGCGGCGAGACCGCGAATGCGATGAGCTCGGCGATTTCCCGGGCTTCGCCGAACCTGACAATGCCGGCTTGATTGAGCGCCTGTCGTTTTGCTTCGTCGAGCGAGATGTTGCGGGACGCCGCGGCCTTCTCGATCATGGACAGGCGGCGGCCGGTCATGATCGCGCCGGGCGAGACGCTGTTGACCTGAACCCCGTCGGCGATGCCGCGTTCCGCGAACGCCTTCGCCATGGCTTCGATTGCGGCATTGATGGCGCCGACGGCCGCGGCTCCCGGCTTCGGAATCACCGCCGCATTGCCGGACATGAACACGACACGTCCTCCGGCTTGCCTGAGCGCGTCCCAGGCACGGATCGTCAAACGCCGCGCGCCGTGGAATTTCAGCGCCATGCCGGCGTCCCACTGCGCATCGGTCATTTCAAACACATCGAGCCCGGGAACAGCGCCGGCGACATTGACGAGGGCATCGATGCGGCCAAAGCGATCCAGCGTCCGGCTCACGAGCGTGTCGGCCGAAGCCGGAGCCGCCAGGTCGAGATCGAGCTGCAGCGGCTCGGCGCCGGCCGCCTTGATCTCGCGTCCGGCCGCTTCCAGCTGGTCCGCGCTGCGTGCAGCGACGACGACCGCGCCGAAGTCCTGCGCGAGCCGTAGTGCGGCAGCCCGGCCGATCCCGGAGCTTGCGCCTGTCACGATGGCGACGGATGGCGACATGATGAAATCCTCGCGCTAGCGCAGCCGGCCGAGGAAATCGCGGATGCTGTCCGCGATCTCGCGCGCATGCGTTTCCAGCGCGAAGTGGCCGGTGTCGAAGAACTGCACCTCGGCGTTGGGATTGTCGCGCTTGAAGGCTTCGGCGCCGGGCGGGATGAAGAACGGGTCGTTCTTGCCCCACACCGCCAGGAACGGCGGCTTGCGCGTGCGGAAGTAGCTCTGGAATAGCGGATAGAGCGCAACGTTGCTCTTGTAGTCGCCAAACAGGTCGAGCTGCACGTCGTCCGAGCCCGGACGCGCCAGGTAAAAATTGTCGAGGTTCTGGCCGTCCGGCGACACCATGGCCGGATCTGGAACGCCGTGCGTGTACTGCCAGCGCGTCGTCTCCGGCGTGAGGAAGGCGCGCAGCGCGTCGCGGTTCGCCGGCGAGGGATCCTGCCAATACGCCTTGATCGGGGTCCAGCCGTCGCTGAGGCCGTCCTCATAGGCGTTGCCGTTCTGCGAGATGATGGCCGTGATCCGTTCGGGATGGCTGAGCGCCAGCCGAAAGCCCGTCGGCGCGCCATAATCGAACACGTAGATTGCGAACCGGTCGAAGCCGATCACTTCGGTGAAACGCTCGATCACATGCGCGATGTTGTCGAAATTGTAGATGAAGTCCTTGCGCGGCGGCATGTCGGACTGACCGAAGCCGGGAAGGTCGGGCGCGACGATGTGGTACTTGTCAGCGAGCAACGGGATCAGGTCGCGGAACATGTGACCGGCGCTCGGGAAGCCGTGCAGCAGCAGCAGCTTCGGCGCGCCCGAAGGTCCGGCCTCGCGATAGAAAATTTTGAAGCCGTCGACGTCTGCCGTGCGATATCGGGTGGTGGTCATGTCGTTCTCCGTTTTTCGATGGGGGATGAAGCGCTAGTTGCTGCGCACGGAACGAACCGCGTCGCGGATGATCTCGGCGACGAAAGCGGGCGCGGTGACGCTCGGCGTGTGATCGACGGCGTGGGTACGGATCTGCGCCTTCATGCGCTCGGCCATGAAGCGCTGCATCTCCGGCACGATCATGCGGTCCTGCTCCGCGAGCAGGTACCAGCTCGGCACGTCCTTCCAGAGCGGACGCCCGCCAGGGATCGTGATGCAGTCGACCGAGATCGGCCGCTGCACGGCGGCGAGCACGGTGTGATCTTCCGCGGACGCGTTTTGCGCGAAGGCGGTCGCGAAGGCGTCTTCAGGCAGCCAGATCAGGCCGTTGTCGTCAGGCGCAAGCTTCGGCGCCTGCGGATGCGGGGCGAGACGATAGAACACGTCCGCGACCTTCTCGCCTTCGTCAGGTGCCAGCGCTGCGACATACACCAGCGCCTTCACGCGTGCGGGGCGTGCCAATGCGATCACCGCGCCGGCATAGGCATGTCCCGCCAGCACCACCGGACCTTCGGTGCGGTCCAGGCTCCGGTTGAGGGCGGCGACATCGTCCGCAAGCGAGGTCAGCGAAAGCGGAGCCGCTTGCGCCTTGATGCCGTCGGCCTTGAGCGCCGTGATGACGCGCGCCCAGCTCGATCCATCGGCCCAAGCGCCATGGGCCAGGATCACAGTCATCTCCGCCTTGGCCATCTTCGCCTCCTGGATAGTAACCTGTTAAATAGCTGAGTTGAGGGTTATTAGCCCGATGAGTAACTTGTCAAGACGCATTTAACGGGTTACAGATCCGATCTTCCCGCCCGGCAGAGAAGCGACGCATGTCAAACAACAGACCGCCCGCCATGTTCATCGCCGACTCGCGCGGTCTCGATTTCCTGAACTCGATCGCGACGCCGGTCGATGTGCCCGTCGACTGGATCAACGACGGCGATGGCCTGGTCGACTGGCTGGCGCAGGCCAGGCTCGTCCCCGCGGAAGAACTGGAGATGCTGAGCACGCGCGCAAAGCCGGGCGAGCTGGACGCGGTCGCCGAACAGGCGAGGGCCTTGCGCGAGTGGTTCAGGACGTTCGTCCGCGGCCATGCCGGCCGGCCACTCGGTGCGGAGGTGTTAGGCGAGCTCGATCCGCTCAACAGCCTCCTGGCGCGCGACGAGGTTTTCGGCCGGATCGAAGCCCGGCTTCACGATGACAATCATGGCCTCGCGCTGCGCACGACGCGGCGCTGGCGATCGCCGGAATCACTGCTGCTGCCGGTCGGCGAAGCGATGGCGAAATTCGTCTGCGAGGAAGACTTCTCGAACGTGAAGGCGTGCGAGGGCCATAGCTGCACGATGGTGTTCGTGGACCATACCCGCAGGCGTGCGCGGCGATGGTGCAGCATGGCGATCTGCGGCAACCGCGCCAAGCAGGCCGCGCACCGCGACCGGCTCAAGCACCGGAACTGACCGACCGCAACGTCACATGCGATGCCGTCAGGCGGCGGTGACACGAACCGGCATGCTCTCCAGCCCGCGCAGGGAATTGTTGAGCCTGCGTTTCGGCTCTGCCGTGAGCTCGATGGTCTTCACGCGCCTTGCGAGCTCGCTGAAGATCAATTCGCCTTCCAGACGCGCGATCATCTGGCCGACGCAGGCGTGAATGCCGGCGCCGAAGCCGACATGGCCGGTCGCGAGCCGCTCGACGTCGAAGCGATCGGGTCCGTCCCACCGCGCCGGATCGCGGTTGGCGGAGGCCATGAACAGCAGCACCTTGCGGTGCGCGGGGATCACGCCGCCGCCGATCTCGACGTCGCGCGAGGTGGTGCGAAAGAACGTCTGCACCGGGGAATCGTAGCGCAGGCCTTCCTCGAAAGCGTTGCGCGCCAGCTCCGGCTTGTGGTGCAGCTTGCGGTATTCATCCGGGTGCGTGGCGAGCGCCAGCAGCGTGTTGCCGATGCCATTGACGGTGGTGTCGATCCCCGCGGTGAGGAACGGCCGCACCAGATGCGTTGCTTCGTGCTCGCTGATCTCGCCGTCGTCGGCCGCCTGGTAGATCATCATGCCGAGGCTGTCAGGGCGTAAGGCGTCGCGGGCGCAACATTCCATGATCCAGCTTTGCGCCGCGAGACCTTCCTTCCGCGAAGCCGCAAGCATCTCGTTCTCCGGACCAAAGCTGTCGAACACGAACGTGCTCCAGGCCAGCAGCTTCTCGCGGCCGTCCGGCCGGATGCCGATCGCATCCGGAAACACCTTCATCGGATAGGCTTCCGCAAGATCGGTCACGGCATCGAACGTGCCTTTGTCGATCAGCTCGGTGACCTTCCTCTCCGCCTCCTGCTGAAACGTCTCGCGCAGCTTCCTTGCGACGCCCGGAGACAGCGTACGGCCGAGAACCCGCCGGCCCTTGTCGTGATCGGGCGGATCGATCTGCAGCGTCAGCGGCTTCGGAAGCGCCGGGTTCATCCCGTGCAGCCCGACGCCTTCGCCGCTGATGAAGGTCTTCCAGTCCTTCAGCGCCGGCTCGACCTCGGCATAGCCCGCCATCGCCCACACGCCGTAGCGCTCCAGTGCGAACGCGGGCCCGAGCGCCCTTAGCGCCTGATAGGCGGGATAGGGGTCGATCAGGAAGTCGGGCGCAAACGGGTCGACCGGACTGGATGCAATGCCGCTCATGGTCAGCTCCCGGCCGCTATTGCTTGGTCAGCGGGCAGTGGCCTTCGCTCTCGGAGCGGAACGCGTCCTCGCCCTTGATCGTGGCGACGACCTTCAGCAGATCCCAGGCCGAATTCGACTCCTCGGGGGCCTTGACCTGGAGCAGGTAGAGCGGATGGATCTTGCGTCCGTCCTTGCGGATATAGCCTTTGCCGAACAGCGCATCGTCGGTGGGCATCTCCTTCATCGCGGCGACGACGGCCTTGCCGTCCTTGGCGCCGCCGACCTTGTCGACCGCCTTGAGATAGTGAATGACCGAGGCATAGACGCCGGCCTGCATGTCGTTCGGATAGGCCTTCGACGGAATGCGCTCGGCGAAGCGTTTGGCGAAAGCGCGCGTGCCGTCGTTCAGATCCCAATAGAACGGGTTCATGATCTGCGCGCCCTGCGCAAATTTAAGTCCGAGCGCGGGCAGGCCGTTCATTCCCAGGATCAATCCGACCAGCTTGTGGTCCTTGGTCAGGCCGAACTCGGCGGCTTGCTTCATCGAGGTGATGGTGTCGTCGCCGGCATTGGCGAAGCCGACGACGTTGGCGCCCGAAGCCTGCGCCTGAAGCAGGAAGGAAGCGTAGTCGGCCGTTCCCAGCGGATGCCGCACGCTGCCGAGCACCTCGCCGCCGGATGCCTTGACGGCCTCCGCGGCCTGCTTTTCCAGATCGTGTCCGAAGGCGTAGTCGGCGGTGATGAAGAACCACTTCTTGCCGCCCTGCTGCACGATCGCCTTGCCGAGGCCGCGACCGTAGGCATAGGTGTCGTAGGTCCAGTGCACGGTGTTCGGCGTGCACTTCTCGCCGGTCAGCAGCACCGTGCCGGCGCCCGATCCGACGAAGGCCTTGTTCTTCTCGGCGCTCATGCCGGCCACGGCAAGCGCGATCGACGAGTTCGGAATGTCGAAGATCGCGTCGACGCCGTCGTTCTCGTACCAGCGCCGCGCGATGCCGATCCCGATGTCCGTCTTGTTCTGGTGATCCGCCGCGACAACCTCGACGGGCTTGCCCGCGGCCTTTCCGCCATAGTCTTCGACCGCCATTTTTGCCGCGACGACCGAGCCGACGCCTTGATAGCTGGCGAACGGGCCCGACTGGTCGTTCAGGATGCCGATCTTCACCGCATCCTGGGCGAATGCCGGCGCTGCGGCCAGCATCAGGGCCGAAATGCACAATTTATGCAGGAATTTGCTGTTCATTGTCTCCCTCCCGTGGGCGGTCTTGGTGCCGCTAAATAATAGTTATATTTTATATCTATTTTCGGGAGAGTCAATTCGGCGGATGTCTGGCCGCCGCGGTTCGAGGAACATGAGCCCGTGAGACCCGCAGGGAAGCCCGGCCAGCCGCCGGAGAAATCGTTGAATTTGCAGGCGCTCCAGCGCACGCCGGGCTTCATGCTGCGGCTGGCGCAGCTGAAATTCTTCGAGGGCTTTTACGAAGAGTTCGCCGCATTGGGCGTGACGCCCGCGACCTATGCGATCTTCGCCGTCATCCGCGACAATCCCGGCGTTCCGCCGAGCAGCCTTGCAAGCCTGCTGCGGTTGCGCCTGCCCAACCTGATCAAGATCCTGAACGAGCTGGAATCATCGGGTTTCATCAAGCGCAACCGCTCGAAGGCGGATCGCCGCGCCGTCGAGCTCGTGCTCACGCCAAAGGGCGCAAAGCTCATTCAAGAGGCGGCAAGGCTGACGGAGCCGTACAACAAGAAGATGCTCGTCCCGCTCAGCGAGGCCGAGCAGCGCACCTTGCTTGATCTGCTGAACCGGATCCTGCCGCTTTAGGGCAAGGCTGCGGTGTTGCTACAGACCGCGCATCGCAGCCGGCTCAAGGGCAGGCTGTGAGCGTCGCGACGCGCTCAGTATCGTCGGAATTGTCCCAGCCCTCACGCCAAGGTTGTGTCTTTCAGGTGACAGCCAAATGCGGCCTGGCCGCCTAGGATATCGCCAATTCTGCAGAATTTTAGAATCGCGCGTCCGGCCGTCGGACGCGATGGACTGGAAATGAACATGAAGAAGATCATCGCGGCCACCCTGTTCCTCGCTCTCGGACCGGTGGCTGCTTCGGCCGCCGATCTTGCCTACAAGGCACGTCCCGCAGTTGTCGATCCCGGCTACAATTGGAGCGGCTTCTACATCGGTGTGAACGGCGGCTATGCTTGGAACAATTCCAGCGACGTCGCCGTTTCCGGCTCCCCTCTGATCACGATCTCGCAGCCTGGCGCCGTCCCCTTTGCCGTCGGTGGATTGCGGCCGGAAGGCTATCTCGTCGGCGGACAGGTTGGCTGGAATTACCAGTTTGGTCGCGGCTTGGTCGGCATCGAGGCAGATTTCGATTTCGCCGACATCAACGACTCCCGCAATGTCGATCTGCCGGCAATCGGTCCCCTTGTTCGAACCAGCGCGAGCGAGAAGATTGATTTCTTCGGGACCGTGCGCGGCCGTCTCGGTGGAATTGTGTCGCAGCGGTTGCTGCTGTTCGTGACCGGCGGTCTCGCCTATGCCAACGTCAAGGACACAGCTAACATCAACGAATTCTTCGCTGTGCCGGGGCTCGGGCGCCAGTTCACCGCAAGCGCCTCGGACCTGCGTTTCGGATGGACGGTCGGTGCCGGCGCGGAATGGGCCTTCGCCCGCAACTGGAGCGTGAAAGGCGAGTACCTCTACTACGATCTCGGCAGCCGCACGATCACCGGCCCGCAGACCAATCCCGTTGGGGCCGATTTCGCGACCTACAATTTCTCGACTCGCGGCAACATCGTGAAGGCAGGTCTGAACTACAAGTTCGACTGGGGCACGCCCGTCGTCGCAAAATACTGAAGTCCCATAGGAGTCCGGCCGCCTGGTGCGGTCCGGACGGCCCTCGGCGCCCCAAAATCCGCCAAATCGGTCGTCACTAAGCCGGTTTGGGGGAGGCCCTTGCCTCGCGTGTGGGACGGCTGGATTGATGATGGATTTGAGGCGGCTAGTCGTGCTCGCAGCGGTCGCGCTGCTTGCCCTCGGCACCGGTACGGCTGTTGCCTCTCCGGCCAAGTCCAAGCGCCCTGCGGTCGCGACCGCCGCGCCGCCGCCTCCCGCTCCGCCCGTGGAGCCGCTGCCGCCGCCGAAGGTCTACCTGTTCCGGGGCGCCATGGGGCCGATCTTCTCGACCGGCATGGACCGGCTCGGCGAGAAGCTGACGCAGGCCGGCTTCGCGGCCGACGTCTATGAGTTCACCCTGTGCCGGTTCATCGGCGGCCGCGTCATCTCCAGTTACAAGGAGACGCCGGCGCCGATCGTGCTGATCGGCCATTCCATGGGCGGGCTGTGCTCGATCGTAATCTCCGAGATGGCGGCCAAGGAGAACATTCCGATCAGCCTCGTCATCGCCATCGACCCCGCGCATGCGACCGGCGACGTGCCGCTCAATGTCGAGCGCTTCATCAACATCTTCCTGTCCGACAGCGTGCTCGGCGGCGGCGACGTCGTGGCCGTGCCCGGCTATCGCGGCCATTATGCGAGCTACGACCTCAAGGAGAACTCGCGGGTCAGCCACATCAACATCGAGAAGTCGGACGACATTCATCGCCAGATCGTCGAGATGGTGACGCAGCTGCCGCGTATCCCTGCGCAGGGCCAGGCTGATGCCGTGCCGCTGCGCTATCTCGTGCCGGCGGATACGCTGGTGGAATTGTGGGACAGCGGGGTGCGGGTCCCGGTGCGCGCGGGCGATACCATGGCGAGTATCGCTGCAGCCCGCCGCGTGCCGTTGTGGACGCTCGCGCAGAGCAACTCGCTGGCGGAGAACGCGACCCTCACACCCGGCCAGTCCATCATCGTCCCGCGCCATCTGACGCCGCCGGAGCCGACGGCCGCGATGGCGACGCCGACAACGCCGAGCCGGCGGTAGGTCCGGGACCGGTCTGATCGGAAACCAGGAAGTGCGTTCTCTCTCCGGCTTGCGGAGCGAGTCTCACGCGAACATGCCGCGATAAGTTGCCGGCATCGTCAGCAGGCCAGGGTCACACGATGAGGTCGTGATGCACATGAGATCCGACTGAACCGTCGACGACGTGAGCGCCATGGTGCAGGTGCGAAAGCTCGGCGGCCGCCGCGGCGTCGCCATGTCCGTCGGCTTTTGCCGCGCGTTCGTGATGGTCGAGCGGCGCTGGGACATCGTTCTCGAATGCGATGCCCGATCTCTCGATCGCCGGATTCAGGAAGTGGAAGGAATGGCCCAGCCCGTGCGGATTTTCCTGCCAGTGTCCGTGTGCGTCATCAGCCGCAGAATGAAATTGAGAATGAGGCCTGCTTGGCTCCCCGGTCGAAGCGTGACGGTGTTCGTTGGTCTGAGGAGGACTCGAACGCGCGCCGTCGCCGTTTTCGAGGGCGATCTCTGGGGCGGCATCAACCGCATTTCCGGTATCGGCAGCGCTCACCATGGTGGGGGCGACATCCGGCACGGGATGACTTTCCTGCGGCATGCCGCCCGCGCCAGTTCCGCTCGAATGGGTGCTCTCGCTGGTCGCGGTCTGTTCGAACACAAATCTGAAGGAGTCCATCGACGGCGAAACGGTTGCCGGATCCGAGAGGGTGGATGGCGTGGCAGCCTGGCCCGAGGTGGAAGAGGTGGTTGCCTCGCTCACACTGCTCCGATCCTGAGCGGCATCGAGGTGATGGCTGACATCCACCGATGGAGCGGTTGAGCCTCCGCTGGAGGAGGGCGGACTGTTGCCGTCCGTCGTGTCGGCGGAGACCTCGGACGTACTGATCGCAGCGACGGCCGTGTCACCTTGCATGGCTGCGGTCGGGCCGATGGTGTCGCTCACAGCCGGGGCCAGCGCGGCGGTTTGGTCCACGATGAAATCAGACGAATCGATGGTCGCGACACCCTGGAGATGAACTTCCAGCAGGCCGGAATCGCCGATATGGAGCGTTCGATCCGTCGGATTGACATAGACGACGGTTTCATTGGCCGAGCCGTCGTAAATCCAGGCGATGGTGTGGGCCGGCACGAATGTGCTTGTCGAGGTCAATGCCAGGATCAGGAATCCGAGCGCTCCGATGGCCGTCAAATCGATCTTGTCGGCTCCTGATTTGAAATCAGTGATCGTATCGAACCGGTCTGCACGGGAATCTGCCGTCGACAGATACACGAAGTTGTCATCGCCATTGCCGCCCGTGAGCCTGTCCGAACCGAGCCCGCCGATGATGGTGTCGCACCCGTTGCAGCCGTCGATATTGTCTCGTCCGGAGCCGCCGTAGATGATGTCATCCCCGTTGTTGCCCTTGATCGCATCGTTGCCCGATCCGCCAAAGATGGTGTCGTTCACGCCGGTGCCGTTGAGGGTGTCGTCACCGGCACCTCCGTAGACCGTTTGGGGAAAATTGCCGCCGCCGGCGATACAGTCATCCCCCGGCGTGCCGTAGACAAACGGGGGATCGCAGACGACGGTTGCTCCTGTTGCCAGATTGTCGAAGTCGTTGGGGTCGGCTTCACTGGCGCCACGGATGCAGATCGTCACCTCTTGGGCGGTGCCGTCGATGGTCGTCACCGTGAAGTGATCGGTGAGCGTATCGCCGATGTCGAGCGCGTCCACCACGCAGTTGTTGTTGTCGAGCACATAGGTCCATACGCCGGACGCGGTCATGGTGAAGGTGCCGTAGCCGCCGTCGCTTGCAGTGCACGAGGTCACCGCTGTGAAGGTGTTCGCCGGATTGTCGACGTCGGTATCGGCGAGCTTGCCGGTCGCGCACGGGATCCCGGACGAGATGCCGCCGGCTTCGAGCACCGAGCCCGTCGTGGTTCCGGAAATGATGGCGGCGTCATTCATGCCCTTGATCGTGATTGTCACCACCTGCGGCGTGCCGTCGAGCGTCGTCACGGTGAAATGATCGGTCCGGGTATCGCAGTCATTGAGGGCTTGCACTGCGCTGTTGTTGTTGTCGAGCGTGTAGGTCCACGTGCCCAGCGCTGTCATCGTGAAGGTCCCGAAGCCGCCCGCGCTCGTCTTTGGCGTGCTCACCGGGGTGAAGGTGTTGGGCGGATCATCGGGATCTGCATCGGTCAACGTGCCGGTCGCAGTCGGCTTGCCAGGCTTTCCATTGGCCACACATCCGGCCTCGAGCACCCAGCCGGTCGTCGTTCCGCAAATGACGGCAGCATCGTTGCTGCCGTTGATGGTGATCGTCACAACCTGTGCCGTGCCGTCGGTCGTGGTGACCGTGAAGCAGTCGGTCAGCGTGTCGGCCTTGTTGAGCGCCTGAACCGCGGCGTTGGCATTGTCGAGTGCATAGGTCCACTCGCCGGCCGCGGTGATCGTGAAACAGCCATAGCCATGCGCGCTTGCCGTCGGCGCGCCGACAGCCACGAAGGTGCTGGAGGGGTCGTCGACATCCGTGGCGACAAGTTTGCCCGCCGCGATCGGCGTGCCGGGCGAAGCACCGCTTGCCTCGACGACTGAACCGGTCGAGGTGCCGGAGATGACGGCGGCGTCGTTGCTGCCTTGGATCGTGATCGTCACGACTTGCGGGGTGCCGTCGATCGTGGTCACCGTCAGGGTATCGGTCAGGGTGTCGCCGACGCGAAGGGCCTGCACCGTGCTATTGTGATCGTCGAGGATGTAAGTCCACACGCCGTTGGCAGTCATCGTGAAACTGCCGTAGCCGCCCGTGCTCTTGGTCAGCGAACTGATGGCCGTGAAGGTGTTGGGCGGGTTGTCGACGTCCGTGTCTGTGAGCGTGCCGGTTGCGGTTGGTGTGCCGGGCGCCGCATTGGCGGTGCCGCCCGCCTCCACCACCCCGCCGCTGGCATTGCCTGAGATCGCGGCGGTGTCGTTGACGCCGTTGATGGCGATGGTGAAGGTCTGACTCGCCGAGAGCCCGCCGTCCGAGACCGTGATGACGAAGCTCGTGCTCGTCGGCGACTGCAGGGCATTGATTGCAGCGCTGTTCGGAACGAATGCGTAGGCGCCGGATGTGCTGTTGAGATAGAGGGTGCCATACGGTCCGGCCTCCGAAACATCGTATGTCCGTCCATTCAGGACCGTGTTGCCGACCGTCCCGCCGCTAATACCATAGGTCAATGTGGCATTGAACGCGCTGCTGGCGGCGAAGGTGCCGGTGGTCGCGGTGAACTCGTCGAACGTGATCGTGTCGATCTCGACCGGCCCGGCCGATACGCCCAGTGTCGGCGGCGGCCGTACGATGAGTGGGGTTACGAACACCGGCTCTGGCGTAGACGAGCCCAACGGCACAATTCTGTCTTCGAACGTGAAATTGATGTGCTCCAGCGGAAGCGAGTCGGCGAAAGGTGGCGTGCTCGATCCTGTTGCGCCTCGCGTGAGATTGGCGAGCACGTCCTGTTGAGCCGCCTGCAACTCCTCCATTCGAGCAGCGCTGTTGGCAACCTGGTTCATGCTGACCGAGGAGCCGATCCGGTGCAGGACGATGGTCTCGCCGGGATCATCCACGATGATGTGTCGCGGGACCGCCTCCTTGGTGATGAGCTCGAAGGCGCCGTGCTGCAGGTCCTTGTAGGTGATCCTGTCATCGTCCAGAAACGTGGTGTCCGGGTCTGCGGCTTGTGCGTCCTTCATCATCGAGAAGGTCAACGCCGCGATCGTCAGGATGCCGAACCCGCTCGCATGGGAACGGCTGCGAACGCTTCCCATGGGGGTGTCGATCGTCAGGGTGCCGCTGTTTGTCAGCCGGCCGGCCGCGAAAGCAAAATTTCCGCTGGCGACTGCGAGCACGGTCGAACGCGAAGCGCCGTCGGAATCGCAGGTGAATTCGCGCAGCTCGATGCGAGCGCAGCTGGAGACGTTGAATACGGTGTCGTCGAGAAGCCGAATTCCGATCTGCGCATCCGCAGCGGTCTCGATTACGTCACCGCGACAGACAAGGTCGCCAACGCTGACCCGAGTCGCCGCGCCGCCGTCACGCGTGAGAGTCGCGTGACCAAACGCTGTCCGAACCATGCCGATGATCTGGAGAGGCAGAGTCGCAATAGCTCCATGGGGGGCAACGCCCGAAGCGATGAACATTGACTTTGGCCTTGCATGCCGAATTATTCGGGCTTGGCGCGGTGCCGCGGTCTTCTTCTCGGTTTTGCCTACGCCACTGGGGCAAACAATGGCGCTGGCATCCCAGGCTTGCACGCCGAAAACGTTTGACTAAATCCCCCATCTCTATGGGTACGGAAGATTGACCAGGTCACGCGAGATGCCGCGTACTCGACACGAGCAGCTTGTCTCTCGGAACTGTTGACGACTAAGCGGTGCGAAAAAGTGGCTCACTTTCGGTAGCGAGGCAAACGGCTTGGCGCCAAGATCAATGGCAAAAAGGAGGTACTCCCTCTGGAGAGCTGGTCCACAGGACCGATCCGGGTGGTAGATATTCGCGGTGCATGACGTGCGAGCCTGGCCGGGACTTCCAAAGCCCGGCAAGCGGGCACGCGAACAGGATCTTCTCGGCAGGATCTTCTCGGAAAGGGCGGGTCATGTGCAGCCACACGATTACAGCCTTGGTGGCTGGTTTTGCCTGGGTTATCGCGAGTGGACTTGCGGCGCCGGCGCAGGCTCAAGTCGATCCGCTAAAGCCCGTCCTTCGGGATGTTGCGCCAAAGCCGATCGGAAAGGTCGTGGCCGTCACGGGGTCGGTCACGATCGAGCACGACGGTGCGGTCGTCGTCCAGGCGAACCTTCCCGATCAGGCCGCTCAAACCAAGGCCGGCGATGTCGTGTATCTGCGCGACGTGGTGCGAACCGAGACGGACAGCCGCGTCAGCATCAACTTCATCGATGGCTCGTCGTTCAACCTGTCGAGCAACGCGCGTATGACTTTGGACGAGTACGTGTATGAGCCGGCTGGAAAGTCCAACTCCTCGTTTTTCAATCTGACCAAGGGAACGGCCACATTCGTTGCCGGCCAGGTCGCGAAGACCGGCGACATGAAGGTCGATACGCCCGTTGCAACGATGGGAATCCGGGGCACCACGCCGCACATCGAAATTTCGGATGACGGCGGGGTCAAGTTTTCGACGCTCATCGAAGAGGGCAAGAGCAAATTGCTCAAGAAGAACGGCACCACCACGGCGCGGCAGCCCCAGGAGACCGGTCCCAGGATGAAGATCTGCCGAGGCTGCTGAAGCGATCTTCAAGGCGGGCATCTTGTCCCTGTCGCGGCATGCGAAGCATCCAGGGCGGTGTTCGCCCATCAGCGAGGCTTGACACGGACATGACCATGAGGGCCGCCATCGTCGATAGCGTCGCGCCTGTTCTCGTCTTGCTGTTGCTCGGTTCACCGGTGGCCGCGCAGGAGCCGCAGAAAAGCGGCCGCCTCAAGAACATTGAGCAGTGCAATGGTGCGGACCGCGTCCCGGCCCAGGTCCGGATCGCCGGCTGTGCGGCGCTCATCAATTCGGGTGATATCAGGGCGGACGCGCTGGCTGTGGCCTACAACAATCGTGGCAACGCTTATAGCGCGGCAGCGGAGTACGACCGTGCGATCGCCGATTTCGATCGCGCGATCGAGCTTGCGTCAGGTTACGTCAAGCCGGTGAATAATCGCGGCGTGGCCTATTTGAGGAAAGGAGCCTATGACGACGCGATTAAGGCTTTCGATGAGGCAATCAAGCTCAAACCCGGCTATGCCGGCGCTTTCGCCAACCGCGCGGTGGCCCACCTGAAATTGAACCAGTACGATCGGGCCGCGCGGGATTTCGACGAGGCGATCCGCCTCGATCCGGATTTGACGCTGGCATGGAGCGGACGCTGCTGGACCCGGGCGGTCACCGGTGATCTGCAGGCGGGGCTCGACGACTGCGACAGGGCGATCAAGTCGGGACCGAACGATGCCGCGGCATACGACTCACGTGCGCTGATCCGCCTGAAGATGGGTCAACTGGCCGCGGCCATTGACGACTACGATTCGGCGTTGCGCCTGGCACCGGGCCAGGCAGGCGCGCTTTATGGACGCGGACTGGCCAAACTCAGGCAGGGTGACAAAGCGGGCGGCGATCGGGACGTCTCGGCCGCAAGGCTCATCGAGGCCAAGGTCGGCGACGAGTTCGCCCGCCGAGGCGTGCAGTGACGTCCTGGCCGGCGGGCTCGACGCTCGCTGCGTCAAGCCCCCGGTCCCGCGTCGAATGCCCCTCCGACGCCTGCTCTCCAGAGCCTGCTAGACGTTCGAGCCGTGGATGGCGTCGATCACCGCGTCGGTGACTTCCTTCGTCGTCGCCTTGCCGCCGACGTCGGGCGTCAGCACGCCGGCCGCGCAGACGCGCTCGACCGCCGCCATCAGCCGCACGGCTGCGTCCTTCTCGCCGAGATGCTCGAGCATCTGCGCGCCGGTCCAGAACGTCGCGACGGGATTGGCGATGCCCTTGCCGGTGATGTCGAAGGCCGAACCGTGGATCGGCTCGAACATCGAGGGGAAGCGGCGCTGCGGATCGATGTTGCCGGTCGGCGCCACGCCGAGGCTGCCGGCGAGCGCGCCGGCGAGGTCGGACAGGATATCGGCGTGAAGGTTGGTCGCGACGATGGTGTCGAGGCTCTTCGGATGCAGCGTCATGCGCACCGTCATGGCGTCGACCAGCATCTTGTCCCAGGTGACGTCGGGGAACTCGCCGGCGACTTCGGCGGCGATCTCGTCCCACATCACCATGCCATGGCGTTGCGCGTTCGACTTGGTCACGACCGTCAGCAGCTTGCGCGGACGCGACTGCGCGAGCTGGAACGCGTAACGCATGATCCGCGTCACGCCGACGCGGGTGAACACCGCGACTTCCGTGCCGACCTCTTCCGGCAGGCCCTTGTGGGCGCGGCCGCCCATGCCGGCATATTCGCCTTCCGAGTTCTCGCGCACGATCACCCAGTCGAGATCGCCGACGCCGACATTGCGCAGCGGCGAGGCGACGCCGGGCAAAATCTTGGTCGGTCGCACATTGGCGTATTGGTCAAAGCCCTGGCAGATCGGCAGGCGCAGGCCCCACAGCGTGATGTGGTCGGGCACATCAGGCGCGCCGACCGCGCCGAAATAGATCGCGTCGAACTTCTTGAGCTCGGCAAGTCCGTCGGCCGGCATCATGACGCCGTGCTTCTTGTAATAGTCCGAGCCCCAGTCGAAGGTCTTGACGCTGAAGGCGAGGTCGCCGCTGCGCTTTGCGAGAGCCTCCAGCACGCGAACGCCGGCCGAGATGACCTCGGGGCCGATGCCGTCGGCGGGAATGGCTGCGATCGAGTGAGTGCGCATGAAGATGCTCCGTTTGGGATGTCAGTGGGATTGCGGGACGGGTTCGACGGGCGCGGTCTGCGCGCGCGACAATAGCAGGGTCAGGACCGCGGAGAGAACGAGCAGCCCGCTGACGAAATACAAACCGCCGACGAAGCTGCCGGTCTGGTCCTTGATCCAGCCGATCATGGCGGGCCCGACGAAGCCGCCGAGATTGCCGATCGAGTTGATGGTGGCGATGCCGGCTGCGGCCGCGGGGCCTGACAGGAACAGCGTCGGCATGCTCCACAGCGGCGGCTTTGCCGAGGAGATGCCGATATTGACCAGCGCCAGCGCGACCAGCACGGCGACGACACCGGCCGCGAGGCCGGCATAGGCGAGGCCTGCTGCGGCGATCAGGCAGGCCCACACGACATGCCAGGTGCGCTCGCCGGTCCGGTCCGAATGTCGCGCCCACAGGATCATGGCGACGACGGCGGCGGTTGCCGGCAGTGCGTTGAGGAAGCCGACCTGGAGCGAGGACAGACCGAACTGCTTGATGATCTGCGGCGCCCAGACCCCGAGCGTGTAGAGGCCGGCCGAGGTGCCGAAATAGATCAGCGACAGTGCCAGCACCCGCGGATCGGCGAGCCCGCGCCAGATGCTGTGGCTCGCGGTCGCAGCCTTGCTGGTGGTCTCCACGTTCATGGTCTCGACCAGCCAGCGGCGCTCGTCGTCCGCGAGCCATTTCGCCTTCTCGGGGCGGTCGGTCAGGAAGCCCAGCACGACGAAGCCGAGCAGCACGGCCGGCAGCGCCTCCAGCACGAACAGCCACTGCCAGCCCTTGAAGCCGAACAGGCCGTCCATCTCCAGCAGCGCGCCCGAGATCGGCGAGCCCAGCACGGTCGAGAGCGGCGCCGCCGCCATGAACAGCGCGGTCACCGCGGCGCGCTGGCGTGCCGGGAACCAGTAGGAGAGATAGAGGATGATACCGGGGAAGAAGCCGGCTTCGGCGACACCGAGCAGGAAGCGCAGGATGTAGAAACTCGTCGCGCCCTGCACGAACGCCATCGCCGCCGACACGAGGCCCCAGGTGATCATCACCCGCGCGATCCAGATCCGCGCGCCGATCTTGTGCAGGATGATGTTGGAGGGCACCTCGAACAGGAAATAGCCCCAGAAGAAGATGCCGGCGCCGAAACCGTAGACCGCGGGAGAGAGGCCGATGTCCTTGTTCATCGTCAGCGAGGCGAACCCGATGTTGACGCGGTCGATGAAGGCCACGAAGTACAGCAGCATGATGAAGGGAACGATGCGCCAGGTGATCTTGCGCAGCACGCGCGTCTGAATCTCGCTCGCCACCCTGGCCTCCCTGAAATTCGGTTTCATTGTGTCGGCGGACCCCGGAGGTCCACGCCGGCAGCGAGCCTAGGCGGGGGCAGCAGGCATACTCAATTGGCGCTGGTTTATACAAAAAAATGATATAATCCTCGCGGGTCGAGACGAAAGGACCTTGAATGGAATTGCATCAGCTCCGATGCTTCGTGGCGGCGGCCGAGCAGCTGCATTTCGGGCATGCGGCGCAGCAGCTCCAGATGCTGCCCTCGGCGCTCGGCCGGCAGATCAGGCTGTTGGAGGAGGATCTGGGCACGCGGTTGTTCGCGCGGACGACGCGGGCGGTGTCACTCACGGACGACGGCACGGCGCTATTACGCGATGCACGCGCGATCCTCGCCAAGGTCGAGGCCGTCGAGAGTAATCTGCGCAACCGCTCGCGTGCGGGGGCCGCGCGACGGCTCCGGGTCGGCGCCATCGACAGCGCGGCGGCCGGACTTCTGCCGCCACTGCTGCGCGATTTCCGCGACAAGCATCCCGATATCGCGGTGCAGCTGCTGGAGGACAAGACCGTCCGGCTGCTGCCGAGGATCCTCACCGGCGCGCTCGATCTCGCCTTCGTCCGCCCGCCGGTTCAGCCGGACAAGCGGCTCGAATTCCGCGACCTGCTCCAGGAGACCGCCATCGTCGCGTTCCCGCAGCGGCACGCGCTGGCGGAACGCAAGTCGATCACGCTGGCGCAGATCGCCGACGAGGCGATGCTGGTGCCAGACCGCCGCTCGCGGCCGCACAGCCACGACCTCACGATCAAGCTGTTCGAGCAGGCCGGGCTGACTCCGCGCATCGTGCAGGTCGCCGACGAAAAGCAGACCATCATCAACCTGGTCGCAACCAAGCTCGGCGTTGCCATCGTGCCGCGCTGGACCACGCGGGTGGCGGTGACGGGCGTGCGCTTCGTGCCGCTCCGGCCGAAGCAGAGCGGTCCGGTCGGCCGGCTGCCGCTCGCGGCGGCATGGTTGCGCGGCTCGCGCGATCCGGCCCGCGATGCCATGCTGGCGGTGCTGGAGGCGCGCCTGCGCAGCTATGCGCGGGAGGCGTGAGCGGTTATGACATTGGCCTGGCGAGAAGGTGGGACGCGATGACTGGACAGAAAGCTTCGAACGAATTGCGGGTTGCCATCGCAGGCCTCGGCTCGATCGGCACCAAGATCGCAACCGCCCTCGATCAGGGCATCGAGGGGTTGACGCTATCGGCCGTCGCGGTGCGCGATCTCGCCAAGCATCAGGCGTTCATCAGCGGTCTGCGCCGTCCGCCGCAGATCATGCCGATCGACCAGCTCGGCGACGCCGCCGACATCGTGGTCGAATGCGCGCCGAGCAATCATCTGCGTTCGATCGTCGAGCCCGCGGTGAAGCGCGGCAAGGCCGCGGTCGTCGTCAGCGTCGGCGGGCTGCTCGATAATTTCGATCTCGTCGATCTCGCGCGCGCCAATGGCGGCCGCATCATCGTTCCAACCGGCGCGCTGATCGGGCTCGATGCCGTCAACGCCGCCGCCGTGGGCACTATTCATTCGGTGAAGATGGTCACGCGCAAGCCGATCGACGGCTTGAAGGGCGCGCCGTTCATCGTCGAGAACAACATCGACATCGATAATCTGCGCGAGCCGCTCAAGCTGTTCGAAGGATCTGCGCGCGAAGCGGCGAAGGGTTTTCCCGCCAACGTCAATGTCGCGGTTGCGCTGTCGCTGGCGGGCATCGGGCCGGATCGCACCCAGATGCAGGTCTGGGCCGATCCCACCGTGACGCGCAACGTTCATCGCATCGAGGTCGAGGCTGATTCCGCGCGGTTCTCGATGGGCATCGAGAACGTCCCGTCCGAAAATCCCAAGACCGGCATGATCACCGCGCTGTCCGTGATCGCGCTGCTGCGCAAGCAGCGCGCCACGTTGTGTGTCGGGACGTAATTTTTACGCGCCCGTGACGCGCCAGATCACGTTGCCGACGTCGTCTGCCATCAGCAGCGACTTCTTGTCGGGGCCGATCACGACGCCGACCGGACGGCCGTAGGATTCCTTCTCGTCCGGGGACAGGAAGCCCGACAGGATGTCGCGACCGGGGCCGGACGGGCGGCCGTTCTCGAACGGAATGAACACCAGCTTGTAGCCGGACAGCTTGCTGCGGTTCCACGAGCCGTGCTGGCCGATCACCATGCCGTCCCCGAAGCCGGGCAGGGTCCCTGCCGGCATCCAGCACAGGCCGAGCGAGGCGGTATGGCCGCCCAGCGCGTAGTCCGGTTGAATCGCCTTGGCGACCATCGCCGGATCCTGCGGCACGCGGTCGTCCACCGTCTTGCCCCAGTAGCAATAGGGCCAGCCATAGAAGCCGCCGTCGCGCACCGAGGTGAGATAGTCCGGCGGCGTCTCGTCGCCGAGGCCGTCGCGCTCGTTGACGACGGTCCAGAGCACGTTCGTGGTTGGCTCCCAGGCAAGGCCAACCGGGTTGCGCAGTCCGGCACCGAAAATGCGATGCGTGCCGGCGGTGAGATCGAGCTCGTAGACCGCGGCGCGGCCTTCTTCGACCTCCATGCCCATCTCGGCGATGTTGCTGAGCGAGCCGACGCCGGCATACAGCTTCTTGCCGTCCTGGCTTGCCAGAAGACTGCGGGTCCAGTGGCCGCTCGGCTTGAACGTCGTGAGCCGCTTGCCTGGCGCGGTGATGCGGTCGGCGTTCGCGACATAGGGGAAGGCCATCACGCCGTCGGTGTTGCCGACATAGAAGGTGTCGCCGACCAGCGCCATGCCGAACGGCTGGCTGAGGTTTTCCATGAACGCGCCGCGATGCTCCGCGACGCCGTCGCCGTCCTTGTCGCGCAGCAGCGTGATGCGGTTGGCGGACACGCCGAGCGCCGCGGCGCGCCGCATCGTCGCCTGCATCGCATAGTGAAACACCGATCTCGGCGCGCCGGCGATCTGCGTCGCCTCCGCGATCAGCACGTCGCCATTCGGCAGCACCTCGATCCAGCGCGGATGGTCGAGCCCGGCCGCGAACGCATTGACCTTGAGCCCGGAGGCGACCGTCGGCTTCTGCCCCTCGCTCC
This sequence comes from Bradyrhizobium sp. CCGB01, assembly GCF_024199795.1. Lineage (NCBI taxonomy): Bacteria > Pseudomonadati > Pseudomonadota > Alphaproteobacteria > Hyphomicrobiales > Nitrobacteraceae > Bradyrhizobium > Bradyrhizobium sp. CCGB01. The sequence goes on along the minus strand of NZ_JANADK010000001.1, from coordinate 7,477,558 downwards.
AGCCGCGCGCCGTCGGCATCTTCAGGGTCGGGATGGCGCCTTGTGGTTTCGCCTCGGGAATGGCGGGCGTCTGGCCCCAGGCCGGCGCGGGCACGGTGCCCGAGAGCTTCCGCCATTGCAGCGCGATGCCGCCGAGGAGCGCAACGAATTGCGCGAAGATGCTGGAAAAAGTCATGAGAAGCCCCTGTCGAACCCTTAAGGCACAGTCCAACACCGGATCGCCCAAAGCCCCGCGCGGGCTCAGGCCTGATCGTCGACCTCTCCAGATCCACGATGTCTAGTCGTCGTGCCTCGTTGCGCGCGCATCCAACTGGTTGGCGGTAAAAAGGTCAACCGCCTGGGAACGCGATGGACGTCTATTCCCTTGGAATGGCAGCCGATCAAATTTGCATGGAGGTGCGAGGGCTGTTCGTGGCGGACTGGTCCAAGCGCGCCAACCCATCTCCGTCATCCTGAGGCGCCGGAGCGAAGCAGAGGCCTCGAAGGATGCGCGGTCCCGGCTATCGCCCGTCGGCGGCGATCGGGCAGAAGAACGCTTATGGAGCCGAAAGCGCTTTTGGCGCGAGCCCCTGTTCCTCCGCTAGGTATGGACATTGCTGACTGATTTTGCATGCCTTGCCCGCCGCGCGCAGTCGCGACATCTCCAAGCATGCAACTGTTTAACCATCCGTTAACCATACCTACTCATGATACTGCTCGTATGTGTGTTCGCGATGAGCTTGATCGGCATGGCGCAGCGTGGTTCCAGAGCGCCAGTTGGAGGGGATGAGGGCGTCCTGAGCTTTCCCTCACCGCTGGCACCAGACAAGGGAGCAACAGCTCTCGATCTGGTATATCAAGCGGCCGATGTCTTCCGCGATATGGAGAAGCACGCCCGCGAGACCGAAGCTCGTGCCCAATCACTTTGCACGAGCGCCTTAGAAAGATTGCGGCTGGCCGAAGTGCGAGCGGAAGCCGCGGAGCGGGCGCAGCGTGAACTCACCGTCACCACCGAACGTAAGTTGCAGGATGCTTGCCGAGCGCTGGAGCAAGCCCAGTGCTGCATTGAAGCTCAGAAGGACAAGCTGACGGCCGTGGAGCTTCGCGCCCAAGTTGCGGAAGCTCAAGCGCGACAAGCCAAGGAAGCGCTCGCGCTCGTTGAAGAGGCCATTCGCAAGCGTCTGCTTTGCGCAAGCCCGCATGCCGATGGCACGTTGGCAGCGGTAGCCTGACCAATTGCGACTGCAATGGCTCACTGGTGCGCGGGCAGGCGCGGAGCGGGCGAACTCACCCTGCTGTGAGCCTGGCGGGAGCCAACGCATTCAGCATTTGAAATCGGGCGGGATGGGGTTCGGCCCAAAGAGGGGCCGGTGCAGCCTGAGAGGCTCATTTTCCTTACGGGACAACACGCTGCGTTACCCGCGCGCGCCAAATTCCAATGACAGAGCCAGACGATAACGAACTATTAACCATGTTGGGATATCTGGAGAATTGGGCACTCGGGGCGCGTGTGCTGGCTTGCGGGCCAGCCGGTAGCGTAGGCGTGGACCCATGGCCCTTGACCCGGAAGAGCTCGTTACCCTGACAAATCACGGCTCGATGAAACTGCACGCGGCAGTATCGCGCGCGATGGCGTTGCTACCCAAGGAACGCAAGCGGACGACAATCGTCCGCGAGGGTGAACCGGCGATCCTGAATTTCGAGCAGATCAAAAACCTTGCGGCGCAGTGGCACGAACGGCTCGCGCCAATCGACTGACTAGTTTCGCTGTGCGGCCCCCGCGCCTCCCAAAGAGGCGGCGAGTGCACGGTCCCGTCGCCTTTCTGTAAGCATGAGCTTGATGCCGGTAGCCGCATGCGGATTACCGTTCGTTGCGACCGGCCTCCACGAGGGCTGCCGAGATTTCTCGCAGCGCCGACCGCCGTTTTGTCGTACCCGCGCGACGCTTGGCTTTCCGCTTCCCCGTTAAGATTTCATTAACCCTACGAGAGCAAGTCTTTTGGCCGGGGCCGGGCGGATCATTCGCAAGGAAAATCCCATGCCAAATCTGGAAGAGGCAATTCGCGAGCGCGCCTACCACCTCTGGGTCGCCGATGGTCAACCCGACGGAAAGGCGGAAGTCCATTGGATGCATGCTCAATACGAAATTCTCGCGGCGTCAGTTGCAAGCCCTGCCGCCGCTGACATTGCAGTGACAAAACCCGCCAGGAGGGCGCGATCCCCGAAAAAGCAAAACTCGCGCTGACTGGTCCAGCGCGAGGACCTGCGCCATTCGCAATCCGGTCGGCGGACTGCCGGTTGTCGTTCATCCAACGATGCGGGAATTGGCAGCCTCGCTAACCCAAACTTCTTCGAGAGGAACAGACAACAAGACCTGGACTATTTGTTGGGGTGGCAGTTCAATTGGCATTGGTTGATCGAGCCGGTTTCTCGCACCATCCAGCGCCGAGAGCGACGAGCGCCGACCTGACCAGAGCCGATGGCAACCAGTGTCCGACGGGACCAGTGTCCGTAAGGCCAGCGTCAAAGAGGCCAGGGTCCAGAAGGCCAGCGTAAAGCGAGCATCAACCCTGCAGGCAGCCCGCCAAGTCTGCTCGCAGCCAAACTTGGCAAGACACAGCAAAGCTTTTGCTAACGAAGAACCTTTGAAGCGTTTGGGACCATCGGTCGCTCCGATGGTCCCTTCTCATTGTGTTGCCATTGGCGCGAGACATCGCGTGGCTGTCGCTTACGCGTTCACCACGCGATCGATGCGCGGAACGCTATTTGATCGTCGCGTGCACAGTGATTACCGACGTGCCGGAAGCCGTCGGGCCCTGACCCGTTGCTCTGACGGCAAAAGTATCGCTCCCCTTATATTTGGCCTTCGTCTTGTACTCGAACGTAGACAGGTTGAGCCTTTTCAGCTTGCCGTGTGACGGCTTTTGAGAGATGTCCGCGCTACTCAAGGTGCCGCGCATCTTGATCGGAAATTGGCAACTTCCACCGGACGTGAGGTCAATGTCGGCCGTCGAGTTCTCGCCCCAATCCGCTAGTGTCCCTGAGATTGAGCATTCAGAAGCGGCCCCCGCCCGAGATACGGACAGTAGGCTTGGACAGCTAGCAACAAGCGCCAACGCAGCGACCTTTGACAACTGCATGATAGGCTCTCCGCAGTGTTGTCAGTTTACGGACATCGCTCCTCTGGCACCCCGGCTAGGCGGATGCCCTCGCAGATCTGCTCTCGTCCGGCGAGATATTTCGTATTGTCGCTTGCTTGGATGACAAGCAAGCGCTTGGATCGAGCGCAAGTCCCACACTAGCAGTAACGTCGTGCAGAGAAAGCGGACGGCAGGGACTGCGCCTTCGGGACGCTTCAGCGCGGCGACAAAAACGGAATGATCATCGGCACCCGGCGGCAATAGGCGCCGTAGGCGTCTTCGCCGAGCTCCTTGGACAGGAACACCTCTTCCATCCGGCCCTTCTGCCACATGCCGAGCGAGATCAGGATGGCGCCGAGGATCGTCGTCACCAGGCCGATCGCAACGCCGGTCACCAGCATGCCGAAGATCAACCCGGTGTAGATCGGGTGCCGCACGAAACCGTAGGGTCCGGTATCGATGACGCGATGGTCTTCCTTGTGGGTGATGGTGTTGGACCAGAATTTTCCGAGATGCAGCCGGCCCCACCAGGCGAAGGCGATGCCGGCGACCGAGAGCAGCGCGGCGATGGCGATGCCGGTGTTGCCGAGCACCCAGAGGGGCTTCAAGCCCAGGATCTCCGCAATAAAAGGCGTGTACAGGATGCCGCCGACCAGGATCGGCAGGCGATATTGCTGCGACTCCAGCGTCATGACCTGCTTCTGCGTCCGTCCCTGCCAGAACGAGGCGCCGACCCAGCTGGCGAGAAAGGCGACCCAGATCAGGGCCAGAAGTTCGGTCGGCCAGGTCGTGGTCCAGCCACCCCAGGCCACGGAGAGAAGCTTGCTGAAATCGAAGGACATGAAGGTTCTTTGCGTTAGGCGGCGGCCTTAGCCCGCGCGCGAGGAGAGCGCGTGATGCTTGATGGCGCCGGAGGGCTGCTGGCCATTGCGGGCGAGCAGATGGGTGATGGTTTCACGCAGCACGGGTTCGATCGGGCGCGGCGAGTAGCCGAGCTCGGTGCGCGCCTTGCCGATCGAGAGGTCGCTTGCGGCCAGTGCGATGCGCACACCCTCGGCGGTGCCGTTGGGCGGCCGGCGCGTGATGCGATCGGAGATGGATTCGAGCATGATCGCGGACAGCTCGGCGATCTTGCCGGGCACGACGACCGGGAACTGGCGGCGGCCGCTCATTGCCGACATCATCCGCAGGATGTTGCCGAGCGGAACGCAATCGCCGCCGAGGATGTAGCGCTGGCCGAGGCGGCCGCGCTCCATGGTCAGCACGAGGCCCATCGCGACATCGCGCACGTCGACGAGGTTGACCAGGAAGTTGAGATGCGGCTGCACCTTCTTCTGGAGGAAGTACCAGAGCATCGCCGTCGGCGGCGTCAGATTGTGGTCGGCTGCGCCGATCGGCATGGTCGGCGTGCCGATCACGAGCGGGAAGCCCGCGGCCGCGGCCTTCGCGGCGTGATGCTCGGCGAGTGACTTCGAGCGCGTATAGGCGCCGGGCATAGCATCGGCCGGCTGCAGCGCCTCTTCGGCGGCAACGCCATTGAGGTTGGAATAGCGGAACAGGATCGATTCCGTCGAGCAGTGCAGGAAGCGCGACACGCCGCGCTTCATCGCGGCTGCGAGCACGACCTCGGTGCCGCGGCAATTGACGTCGTGGAAGTCCTGCTTGTTGGCGACCCACATGCCGGGCAGGCCGGCGAGGTGATAGACCTGATCGACGCCCGCGACCGCCGCATCGACGGCGGCGGCGTCGAGCACCGAACCGTGCACATGTTCAACGTCGGCGTTCGCCGCGGCCGGCGGACGAACATCGAGAACCCGCACCCGCTGCCCACGGGCGCGGAGCGCTTCTACGAGATGATGTCCGATGAAGCCGCTGCCACCGGTAACCAGTACGAGAGCCATGCAGAAGGTTTGCTGTTTCGCTTCTAGAGCTATCGGGTTGAAAGGGAATTGGTCGGAAGAGGCGCCAGAATCGCGGCAAGGTCGCGACGGAAGCCCAATGCAATGAATAATTTCGCCATGACAAACATCGGTCCAAGCAGGAAATGCGTGGGGTGGTCGACCATCGACGGCTGCCGTTCCTCGAAAACCTTGTGGCCCACGATCTGCGCCGCGACGCCAATGCCGATCAGCACCGCAAAAATCGACCACATCATGACGATCGAGACCTGATTGCCGATCGCGGTTGCGACCGAAAGCAGCACGATCATCGCGGCGAGGATGCCGAGCCCGACCCCGGCGTCCAGCATCAGCCAGTACGCCAGCACCGGCAGGGCCAGAATCACCGCCAGGCTCACCTCGATCCCGAAGACGGGGAAATGCACGAGGGTCAGCGGCAGCACGGCGCCGGTGAAGAGCAGGAGGATACCGACCACGTGCATCGCGCAGTTCCAGGGATCGCGATGATATTCGACGTAGTCGGCCAGTTGGCGTTGAAAATAACTGGCCATCTCGGTCTCGTGCAGCATGGGGTCGGGAAGGGCGAGAACAGGCTATAGCACCTGATAGGGCAGTGCACAAACCGGCCCGCGTGTCGCGCAAAGCATGGCTGTTGCGCTTCCGACAGGTTGCAAAACGGTCAGGACTTCAAGGGGTTCCGCCGGCTGCCGAAGCGCTCCCGCTCAGCGCTTCTTGGCGGGCTTTTTCGCCGCAGGTGCAGGCGCCGCGGCCGGATGCGCGGGCGCCTCCTCCGGCAGCTTTGCGTAGGTCAGGATTTGCAGTTGGCCGTTGGCGGCCGAGGTCGGCTTGGCCCGGTCGAGAAACTGCTCCTCGCCGAGGCCGATCGGATGCAGCCGCTTGGTCGAGATCTTGAACGTGTTCACCAGCACGTCGCGGATCGCGTCGGCGCGGCGCTGGCTCAGGATCGCGTTGGCCTCGCGCGTCTTCGAATTTGATTCGACATGGCCGACGATCAGGAAGGTGTAGGGCAGCAGCGACGAATGAACCAGCGCGTCCGCGATGCGGCCGACGGTCTGGTAGGAGGCGGGCTGGATGATCGGCGTGTCGGCGTCGAACTGGATTTGCGCGTTGAAGGCGGGCAGGTTGGCCAGGTCAGGCGCGATGAGCGGCCGGTTCACCGGACCGGGATCGTTCTTGATCCTGGCCTTGGCACGCTCCATCACCTGCTGCTTGAGCGCGGGAAGATCGACCTCGGCGGCCTGCTCGAAATGGTTGAGCTTGCCGACGATGTCGTCGCGGGTCGGCGCCGCCGTCTGCGCGCTTGCTGCGCTCGCGAGCAGGGCCAGGCTGAGCGTGACGGCAATTCTGGACACGCGCATCAGCGATACCCCGCGTCGTCGACGGCCTTCAGGCAGTTGTTGCTGATGCCCTTGGGCGTCGAGACCAGGCAGGGAATCGACTTGCTGGTCTCCTTGGTCGAGCCGCCGCAGACCTTGACGATCTCGCGCTGACAGGCATTCGCCACCGTGACGCGCGCGGCGACGCGCTTCTGGATGGCGTCGAAGGCGCCGAGATAGTCGCTCGCGCATTGCTGGGAGAGCACGTCGCGGTTGCGCGACAGGCACTCCTTCAGGCGGGTCGAGTCCGGGTTGACGCCGCGGCAATTGGCGACGATTTCCGCACCGCAGCTCTTGGCCAGCAGCCCGATCGAATCGCCAAAGCTCATGGTCTCCGCCGCCGCAAGCGACGGCATCCCCAATGCCAGCAAGATCAGTGTGATGGAGCCCCGGACCATGGGTGCATCTGATACGGGGAAGTTCGCGGTGGTCAAGGGCTGTTCGGACCAGAACCGTCGAACGGTCGGCCAGTGCGGCGAACAGTCCTCACTCGGTGTCGGCGAGGGGAGGCCATTCGATCAGGGCGACCGTGTGTTTGCTGAGGTCGTCGGCAAATTCAGGATCGGCCTTGAGCTGGTCCAGCGTCCGCGGCGGGGGAAGCTGGCGGCCGTCCGCGATCAGCTCCTGCGCATAGAACGCGAGTGCCTCGGGCGCACTCTCCAGGGCCTCGTCGAGATCGTCGCCGCCGGAAATGCAGCCGGGCAGGTCGGGAAACCACAAGCTGACGGCGTCGTCCGGGTCCGCGTCCTCGATGATGGCAACGTACTGAGCCATATCGGGCCTCAGGCCCGTTGCACAAAGCTGTCCACGACCTTCTTCTCGCCGGCCTTGTCGAAGGCGATGGTGAGCTTGTTGCCGTCGATCTTGGTGACGCGGCCGTAGCCGAATTTCTGGTGGAAGACCCGGTCGGAGAGTGAGAATTCTGACGTCGTCCCGGTGGATTTCGCGACCAGCTCGCCCTCGATCGTCAGCGGACCGCGGCGGCGCGAGGAGAAGCTGCCGAAATCGGGTCCGGATGATGAGGAAGACGAGAATGTCGAGCCTTCTTCCTCGAAACCACCGCTTCTGTCGCCGCCGCCGCTGCGGCCGCCACCACGATTACGGTTGGCCTGGGCGCGCTGCCAGCCCGGCGTCGAATAGGTCGAGCCGAACGCCTCCATGTCGTCGAAACGCGAGGCGCCATAGCCGCCGGTGCCGCCCCAGGCCGAGCCGCCCTTGGATTCCGTGATCTCGACATTGGCGGCCGGCAATTCGTCGAGGAAGCGCGACGGGATCGTGGTCGACCAGGTGCCATGGATCCGGCGGTTGGTCGCGAAATAGATCATCGCGCGGCGCCGTGCCCTGGTCAGGCCGACATGGCCGAGCCGGCGCTCTTCTTCCAGCCCCGCGCGGCCCTGTTCGTCCAGCGTGCGCTGGCTCGGGAACAGGCCTTCCTCCCAGCCGGGCAGGAACACGTTGTCGAATTCGAGCCCCTTGGCCGAGTGCAGAGTCATCAGCGATACCGCGTCCTCGTCGGCCCCGCTATCGCGGTCCATCACCAGCGAGATGTGCTCCAGAAACCCTTGCAGGTTCTCGAACTCCTCCATCGAGCGCACCAGCTCCTTGAGGTTTTCCAGCCGGCCCGCGGCGTCCGCCGAACGGTCCTTCTGCCACATCTCGGTATAGCCGCTCTCGTCGAGCACGATCTGGGCAAGGTCCGTGTGCGCGGTGACCTCGCGCTGGGCGCGCCAGCGGTCGAACTGGGCGACGACGTCGCGCAAGGACCCGCGCGCCTTCGGCTTCAGCTCGTCGGTCTCGACCACCGCGCGTGCCGCCTCGAACAGCGGAATGCGGCGCTTGCGGGCGTGGTCGTGCAGCATCTGCACGGTGGCGTCGCCAAGGCCGCGCTTGGGCACGTTGACGATGCGCTCGAAGGCGAGGTCGTCGGCTGGCGAATTGATGACGCGCAGATAAGCCAGTGCGTCGCGGATTTCGGCGCGTTCGTAGAAGCGCGGGCCGCCGATCACGCGATAGGGCAGGCCGAGCGTGACGAAGCGGTCTTCGAACTCGCGCATCTGGTAGGACGCGCGCACCAGGATCGCGACCTCGTTGAGCTTTTCGCCCTTGCGCTGGATCTGCTCGATCTCCTCGCCGATGCCGCGGGCTTCCTCTTCTGAATCCCACGAGCCCGTCACCGTGACCTTCTCGCCGTCATGGTCCTCGGTGCGCAGCGTCTTGCCGAGCCGGCCTTCGTTATGCGCGATCAGATGCGAGGCGGCGGCAAGGATGTGGCCGGTCGAACGGTAGTTGCGCTCGAGGCGGATCACCTTGGCGCCGGGAAAATCGTGGTCGAAGCGCAGGATGTTGTCGACCTCGGCGCCCCGCCAGCCATAGATCGACTGGTCGTCGTCGCCGACGCAGCAGATGTTTTTGGTGGGACCCTTCTGCTCCCTCGCCCCGCTTGCGGGGAGAGGGTCGGGGTGAGGGGGAGTCTCGGCGAGCTCGGTGCTTGGAGAGTCCCCCTCACCCGCCGCGCTCTGGCGCGCAATTGCGCTGCCGAGCGCGTCGGCCTCTCCCCGCAAGCGGGGAGAGGCGAAGGACGGAGAGGCCGGCGCCTGCGACAGCAGCCGCAGCCACAGATACTGCGCGACGTTGGTGTCCTGATATTCGTCGACCAGGATGAATTTGAAGCGCTGCTGGTATTGCCGCAAGATATCCGGATGCTCGCGGAAGATGCGGATGTCTTCCAGCAGCAGATCGCCGAAATCGGCGGCGTTCAAAATCTTCAGCCGCTCCTGGTAGCTCGCATAGAGCTTGCCGCCCTTGCCGTTGGCGAAGACGGCGGCTTCGCCGGACGGCACCTGCGAGGGCGTCAGGCCGCGGTTCTTCCAGCCGTCGATCAGGCCGGCCAGCATGCGCGCCGGCCAGCGCTTGTCGTCGATGTTGTCGGCCTGCAGCAGCTGCTTGAGCAGACGAACCTGATCATCGGTGTCGAGCACGGTGAAGTTCGACTTGAGCTGCGCCAGCTCGGCATGGGTGCGCAGGATGCGGCCGCCGATGGAGTGGAAGGTGCCGAGCCACGGCATGCCTTCGACCGCGTGGCCGAGCATCTGGCCGAGCCGGTGCTTCATCTCGCGCGCGGCCTTGTTGGTGAAGGTCACCGACAGGATCTCGGCGGGGCGGGCGCGACCCTGGCTGAGGATGTGGGCGATGCGCGTGGTCAGCACACGCGTCTTGCCGGTGCCGGCGCCGGCCAGCACCAGAACCGGGCCGTCCAGCGTCTCCACGGCCTCGCGCTGCTCGGGATTGAGCCCCGACAGATATTTCGGGCCCACCGAGGCGCGCGCACGCGCGGCGATGCCGCCGGCCGCGGGCTGGTGGTCGGGGACGCTCTGGGACGTGATCTTGCTCGGCTCGGTCATGCGAATCATTTGGCCCCACGTTGGCACCGCGGGGTGGCGGGAGGGAGCCTTCTTAACAGGGATTGGTGCCTATATGGGGCGCCGGGGCGGGGTTTTCCACGTGCGCGGCGGGCCGATTTGTTCCAGCGAGAAGCGCGAATTTCACCGTTCTACGTGCCGGAACCATCGTTCCCGCGTCGAGATTGTCTGGGCAGGTGGCGCGGCAGCCGCGCCGACGCAAGAACAGACATCAAGACGAGGATTTGACCATGCTAGGCTGGGTTGTGACGTTTCTGGTTATCGCACTGATCGCCGGCATTCTGGGCTTCGGCGGCATCGCCGGCGCCTCGATCGAGATCGCCAAGATCATCTTCTTCATCGCGGTCGTACTGTTCCTGGTCTCGGCCGTGGTCGGCCTCGCCCGCGGCCGCAACAGGGTATAGCGTATCAGTCCCTCATGGTGAGGAGCGCGAAGCGCGTCTCCCGGACGATGCTTCGCACCGCCTAGAGAACCATGAAGGCCCGACTGTGGCCTTGCATCCTTCGAGACGCCCGCTTCGCGGGCTCCTCAGGATGAGGCGTTGAAGTGGATCATGCACTACCGCTTCGGGGGCATCGCCACGTTCCGGCCGATGCCCTCGGGCCGCGGCACGGCGCTGTGGGTCCCGACGACGGCCGCAATGCGCTGCCGGATATCCGGCGGAAAGGCCGCCACCTTTCGCGATCCCATGTCGATGTGAAGCGACATGTTTTCCGAGGTCGCCGATAGCCAGCCTTCGGTCGCGTGCCGCAACTCCTGGAACGTGTGCAGCCGCTTGTCGTCGGCTTCGAGCAGCCAGACCGACACCTGCACGGGATCGCCGAGGTGGATTTCGCGCAAATACCGCACATGGCATTCGGCAGTGAAGGTCGAGCCGCCCCGCTCCTTCATGTAGCCCGGCCCGATCCCGAGCTGTAACCACATCTGGTCGATCGCGCGGTCGAACATCACGTTGTAATAGGCCATGTTGAGGTGGCCGTTATAGTCGATCCATTGCGGCTCGATCTGCATGATCGAGGCGCGGAACGGTTCGGCAGCGGCGGTCTCCGGCATGTGTCCTTCCTGCTATGCGTCCGGTCGCTTGACTTGACCGGTGAGATGTCCTTTGCCACGGTTCTTCTGTCGGGAGGAATGTCCGTGGGTACGACCATCACCAATAATCCGCCGCGGCCGGAGCCGAAAGCCCTCGCAAGCGCGCTGGAGCAGCTTGCCGCACGCTTCGGCAACCGCCTCATCACCTCGCAGGCCGTGCGCGAGCAGCACGGCCATACCACCACATGGATCGTCAACCAGCCGCCTGATGGCGTGGTGATGGCGCAGGAGACCGCCGACATCCAGGACGTGGTGCGGATCTGCGCCAAAAACGGCGTCCCCGTCATTCCCTTCGGCACCGGCACCTCGCTCGAGGGCCAGGTCAACGCGCCGGCCGGCGGCATCTCGATCGACCTGCGCGACATGAACAAGGTGCTCGCGGTGCATGCCGAGGACCTCGATTGCGTGATCCAACCCGGCGTCACCCGCAAGGCGCTGAACGAGCATCTGCGCGACCAGGGCCTGTTCTTTCCGATCGACCCCGGCGCGGATGCTTCGCTCGGCGGCATGGCCTCGACCCGCGCCTCCGGCACCAATGCGGTGCGCTACGGCACCATGCGCGACAGCGTGCTGGCGCTGAAGGTGGTGCGCGGCGACGGCGAGATCATCACCACAGGCACGCGCGCCAAGAAATCATCCGCCGGCTACGACCTGACGCATCTGTTCGTCGGCGCCGAAGGCACGCTCGGCATCATCTCCGAGCTGACCATTCGCCTCCGCGGCATCCCCGATACGATCGCGGCCGGCGCGGTGTCGTTCGAGACCGTGCACGGGGCCTGTCAGGCCGTCATCCTGGCGATCCAGACCGGCATTCCCGTGGCGCGCATCGAACTGCTCAACGCCGCGCAGGTGAAAGCCTGCAACGCCTATTCGAAGCTGACGTTGCCGGAGACGCCGCTGCTGCTGATGGAATTCCACGGCAGCGAGGTCGAGGTCGGCGAGCAGTCCAAGGCCTTCGGTGAGATCGCCAAGGACTGTGGCGGCGGCGACTTCTCCTGGACCACCAAGCCGGAGGATCGCACGAAACTGTGGCAGGCGCGGCACGATGCTTATTGGTCGGTGAAGGCGCTGCGGCCCGGCGACAGCATCGGCGTGGTTGCAACCGACGTCTGCGTGCCGATCTCGCGGCTCGCCGATTGCGTCAGCGAGACCGAGGAAGACCTCAAGCGCCTCAATTTGCTGTCGCCGATCGTCGGCCATGTCGGCGACGGCAATTTCCACTGCTCGCTGGTCTGCGACACCAACGATGCCGGCGAGATGGCGCGCGGCGAGGAGTTCATGCATCGCCTGGTCGAGCGCGCGCAGGCGATGGACGGCACCTGCACCGGCGAGCACGGCATCGGCCAGGGCAAGCAGAAATATCTCAAGGCGGAACTCGGACCCGAAGCGCTCGACGCGATGCGGGCGCTGAAGAAAGCGCTCGATCCGCTCAACATCTTCAATCCCGGCAAGATCGTGCCGGAAGGCTAGCGTGGCCTGCCGCGTCGCGGTTGCGGAACTTTCGGCAGCCGGGCTGGTTCCAATTCCCGACAATTTCCGATGCCTTATTGGCGCGGCTTTGCGGGAGGATGCGATGTTGCGACCGATCGTTGGAATTGCCGTGATGGCGCTTGCCTGCATGCTGGCCGGTACGGCTCTGGGCAAGGGCGGGCACGGTGGCGGCCATGGTGGCGGGCATGGCGGTGGCCATCACGGCGGTGGTGGTCATCACGGAGGTGGTCATCACGGCGGTGGCCATTTTGGCCATCATGGCTTCGGACACGCGCATGGCGGCGGGCATCATGGCGGGCGGTTCGCAGCCGGCGCCCGACGTGGTGGCCCGAACTTCGGTCAGATCCGCAATGCCGGCGTCCGTCCCGCGCATTTCCGCAATGCCCTCAACGCGCACTCCGCCGCCTTCCGCAACGGCCGGCTGATGAGCAATCCGGGGGTGCGGGCGCAGATCGCGGCCGCTGCCGCGCTCGCCGGCTGGCATGGCGCAAGCAGCGGATGGTGGCAACATACGGGCGGCGGCTACGGCTGGGTCGGGCCGCTGTTCTGGCCGTTCGCCTATAACGACCTCTACGACTACACGATCTGGGGCGACGGCCTCGGCTTCTGGGGCTACGGCTATCCGGACATCTATGCCGGCATCTTCGGGCCCTATGGCTATGACGGCCTCTCGGCCTATCTGCCGCAACGTTCGCAAGGACGACGGCAAGCGCGAGGCGTCGCGCTCGATCAGCTCTGCGGCAGCGACCGCCGCGACATCGTCGGTCTGCCGATCGACCAGATCGCAGCCGCCGTGCAGCCGACGGACGCGCAAGGCGCAAGCCTCGACGATCTCGGCAATGCCTCGATCGACGCCGCAGGGCTGATCCGCGCGTCCTGTCCGGTGCAGGTCGCGGCGACGGCGCCCGGTCGGCTCGCGGCGATGCAGCAGCGCGTCGAGGCGATGGAGAAAGCCGTCGATCTCGTTCAGCCCGCACTGGATAAATTCTATGGCTCGCTCACCGACGAGCAGAAGGCGCGCTTCAATGCGCTGGCCGAGGATCAGCGCCGCGCGACGGCTTCCAGCAATGCCGGTGGATCGCTGGTCCAGACTTGCGGAGCATCTGCCGCACTCGATTGGCCCGGCGCCGACATCGAGGCGAGGCTTCACCCCGACGACACCCAGCGCGCTGCGCTGCAGGTGCTCCAGGATACCAGCGCCAAGGTCAGCGCATCGCTCAAGGCGGCCTGTCAGCCCAACGACGTGATGACGCCGCCGGCGCGCATGGTCGCGATCCGCAAGCGGCTCGATGTGATGCTGAACGGCGTCAAATCGGTTCGCGCGGCGCTGGAGGATTTCTACGCCACGCTGAATGACGAGCAGAAGGCGCAGTTCGAGGCCATCGGGCCGAGGCGCACGTCCTGAGCGCGCGGCAAGCCAGGCATGGCGGAAAAAACCGGATCGCCGATCTCGATCTTGTCCAATATTGTGCGCGCGTCTTGAAGACCACGGGTGGGGGGACGATGAAGTGGTTTGCGAGGCCGAAGCCGGCGGATGTTTGGGACGAGCCCCCTCAGGGCCCGCTCGGCGACATCGAGGCCGCCGAGCGCATCCGCGCGATCTGTGACGCCGCAGCCGTCAGCGCGGCAGGTTCGGCGCGCAACGACACGCGCGAAAGCGAGCGGTACGAGCGCGCGGCCAAGGTGGCGATGGAAATCGCGATGAAGATCTCGGATGGATTGATGCGCGACGCCGCCGTCCATCGCATCGTCGATCTCTGCATGAGGGCGGACGACATCAAGACCGCGCAGATCCTGTTTCGGGCGATCCATGCCAGCTGGATCCGTGAGACCGTGCAGCGGGACCATCCCACGCTGGCCTAGGGGCGTGTACTCGTAAATCCGGTATGCCCGGCAACGAGCCAAGTGCCATCGCGCTCTCCGGGCGTCATCGAAGCCGGTGACAGGAAGGCGAATTCCCGCTCACCGGTGGAATTGATCCTCTGCTGGCGTCAGATGGCCGCCTCGGTCTGCGCGTCGAAAACATGAAGCCGGGAAGGCCGCATGGCAACGCGCAGCTTGTCGCCCACCCTCACCCTCGCGGTCGGCTCGACGCTCGCCACCATGATACTCTCGCCGACCTTCATATCGAGCAGGATTTCCGAGCCGAGTTGCTCGACCACCTCAATCACAGCATCGAAGCATGGGTGGCCGAGATCAGCGCTACCCGCCACGGTGAGGTCCTCCGGCCGCACGCCGAGCATGACCTTGCGCCCGATACGGCCGCGCAGCCGCTGCGCGGTCTCGTCCGGCAGCTTGATGCGCAGGCCGGAGTTCTCGGCAATCAGCGATCCGTTCGCCTCGGTCACCGTAACGGCCGCGAAATTCATGGCTGGGGAGCCTATGAAGCCGGCGACGAACTTGTTGGAGGGATGATTGTAGAGTTCGAGCGGCTCCCCCACTTGCTGCACCACGCCGTCTCTCATGACGACGACCCGGTCACCCAGCGTCATAGCCTCGACCTGATCGTGAGTAACGTAAATGGCTGTGGTGCCGAGACGCAGATGTAGCTTTTTCAGCTCAACGCGCATCTGCACCCGCAGCTTGGCATCGAGGTTCGACAGCGGCTCGTCGAACAGGAACACGCGGGGGTGGCGCACGATAGCACGGCCTAACGCCACGCGCTGGCGCTGACCGCCTGAGAGCTGGCGTGGCCTGCGCGTTAGCAATTCACCAATGCCGAGCACGTCAGCTGCCTCCACCACGCGCTTGTCAATCTCGGGTTTCTCGAATTTGCGCATCTTCAGGCCGAACGCCATGTTGTCGTACACGGTCATATGCGGGTACAAGGCATAATTCTGGAACACCATGGCGATGTCGCGGTCCATGGGCGCCAATTCATTGACCACGTTGCCGTCGATGGAGATATCGCCGGAACTGATCGCTTCGAGCCCGGCGATCATCCTGAGCGTCGTCGTCTTGCCACAGCCAGAGGGGCCGACGAACACCATGAACTCTTTGTCGCGGATCTGAAGATTGACGTCTTTGACAGCGTGCACGTTGTCAAAGAACTTGTTGATCCCCTTGAGGACGACCTGGCCCATTCGCTTCCACCTGCCTCCCAAGGGTCTATGCGCAGTCTGCATGCGCGCTTTCGAATTCCCTTGACCGTGGTGCTGTCAGCCCTTCACCGATCCGGTCAGTCCCGCGACGTAGTGCTCGACGAAAAACGAGTATGCGATGGCGACTGGTATCGATCCAAGCAGGGCCCCAGCCATCAGCGGCCCCCAGTAGAATACATCGCCACGGATCAGCTCCGATGTGACGCCGACCGGCACAGTCTTCTGCTCTGGCGAGGACAGGAAGACGAGCGCATAGATGAACTCATTCCAGGACAGCGTGAAAGCAAAGATGCCGGCCGAGAGGATGCCCGGGATCGCCACCGGGATGACGATGTAGAGCATCGCTTGCCAGCGCGAGGCGCCGTCAATGCGCGCGCATTCCTCGAGCTCCTTGGGTACCGCCTTGAAGTAGCCCATCATGATCCAGGTGCAGAATGGAATAAGAAAAGTTGGATAGGTCAGGATCAATGACCAAGGCGTGTCACCCAGCCGATAGTTGCGTATGATCTCTGCCAGCGGAATGAACAGCAGCGTCTGAGGCACCAGATAGGTAATGAAGATGGCGGTGCCCAGGCTGCCGGCAAATGGAAAGTTCAGCCGCGACAGAGCATAGCCGGCGAACACACCGCACACGAGCGAGATGGCGGTTGATGCGAGCGCGATGAACGTCGTGTTCCACAGCCACGATGCGAACAGCGTCTCCTCGAACAGGTACCTGACATGGTCCCAGGTCGGTTTCCAGGTCCAGAACGGATTGTAGTTGCTCGAATTCCAGGGGCGGTAAAGCTCGCCGTCCGGCCGCACCGAGGTGATCACCATCCAGTAAAACGGGAACAGCAGGAAAAGCAGGAACAACGTCATAGGGACGTAGAAGAACACCCACTTTCGCCACCTTGCGCCTTCGATCATGGCTCAGCGAACCTCCACGCGGCGGATGTAGAGAAGCTGCATGACGACGACCAGAAACAGGACCGGAAACATGGCGAGCGAGATGGCGGCGCCCTCGCTTAGGAGGCCTGTGCCGACGCCGATCTGATAGGCGTAGGTGGCGAACAGGTGCGTTGCGTTGGCCGGCCCGCCGCCCGTCATCACATAGACAATCTGGAAATCGGCGAACGTCTGAATCACCGAGAACAGCATCACGACCATGGTCACGGGCAACAGCAGCGGCCAGGTGATGTGCCAGAACCGCTGCCACGGCTTGGCACCGTCGATGGCGGCGGCCTCGTTGAGTTCGGGACTGATGGTCTGCAGGCCGGCGAGCAAGCTGATGGCGAAGAACGGCACCCCGCGCCAGATGTTGACGATGATAATCGAGATCATCGCGAGGTCCGGATCGCCCAGCCAATTGATCCGCCCCGTGATCAAGCCGAGATGGTAGAGGAGCCAATTGAGAACGCTGAACGTCGGGTCGAACATCCACTTCCAGGCGAAAGTCGAGAGCACGGTCGGAATAATGAATGGCAGCAGGATGAAGGCACGGGTAAAAGCCTTGCCGCGGAAATTACGGTTGAGCAGCATGGCCAGCCACAGCCCGAGTCCCAGCTTGAAGACGGTGGTCACGCCCGTATAGAGGAAGGTATTGTAAACGGCGGTGCGAAAGATCCCGTCATTGAAGATCTTGTAGAAGTTGGCGAGGCCGACGAAGTCGCCGGGAATACCGACGCGCGAGCTGGTGACCGACAGCAGTATCCCTCGCATGAAGGGATAGGCGATGAACATGCCGAGCAGCACGATGGTCGGTACCAACAGCACGAACGCCAGCCAGCGCTCGTCCTCGAGCAAACGCTGTCGCCGGGGAGGGGGCGTCTCGCGGAGCGTGGTGTCGGAAACCGCGCTTATCGCCATGTTCGATCCTCGTCGGCCGGAAGATTCCGCCACCCCTCGAAAAATATGAGGGGGGCATTTTATCCTCAGACGTAGACCTTCCTGAGCTCAGCTTCCGCCCACTTCACGGCATCCTCGGGGGGCATGCCTTGGACGGCCTTTGCGTACATATCGACGATGACGTACTTGGTCACGACCTCGGCTGCCCTGCGGGTAGAGGGTCCCTCGTAGCCAGCGAAGCGCCCTGTGCGCGCGGCTTGCTTGTAGGGCAGCATGATCGGGTCGTCGCCCCAGAGCTTGTGCTTTTCCCAATCCGTGGTCGGGCCGACCGAGAAGCCCTTCTGGGAGACGAACCACTTGTCGTAGACGTCCTTGGAGTGAATCCAGCCAAGGAATTTCTTCGCCGCATCCTGGTTCTTGGAATACCCCATCAGGAGGTTCGAGAACGGGACGTGATAACTGAACTGTCCGCCGGGGCCCTTGGGCAGCGCGGCATGCAGGATGTCGTCCTTCAGTGGCGCGGCGGCCTCCGTCTTGTAGGTATCCGGCTTGCGCAGAGTCTCGATGTAGATCGAGGCGCCATTGAGCGTGGCGCTGCATGTCCCGGACAGAAAAGCGCGGTTGTTGTTGGAATCGTCCCAGGCGAGCCCGCCTTCATCGTGGGCATCCTTCCAGAAGGCTACCATGAACTTCACCGACTCGACCGTTGCCGGGCTGTTCAGCACAACCGTCTTGCCGTCTGCCTCGACCTCCTTGCCGCCCCAGGACCACAAATAGGGGTAGGCGAAGGCGGGGGCATCGCCGAAGGTGTGACCCAGCGTTTGGCCGATGGGTCGTCCCTTCGCCTTCAGCTTCTTGCCGGCCTCGCGATACTCTTCCCACGTCTGAGGAAATTTTCCGTCCGCGTAGCCGATCTCGGCAAACCAGGACTTTCGGTACGCGATCTGCAGGCCGACGATGCACCACGGCACTCCAATCCATTTCTTGCCGTCATTGGCGACAGCGCGGGATGTTTCGTAGAAGCCGCCCTGGCTCTTGCCGAGTGCTTCAGCGATGTCGCTGACGTCTACGACGCTTTCGCCGTAAAGTTGCCCCCAATTATTGAGGACGCAGACGATGTCGGGGCCAGACCCGGACTGGATCGCCGAGGTGACGCGGGCTTGGATATCGTTGGCGTTGATGGTCTCGATATTGAGCTTTATGCCGATCGCTTTCTCGCACTCCTTGGCGATTTCGTTACGCAGCAGCTGATCTGACGCCGGAACGAAGTCGGTCCAGCGTAGCCAGTGTACCGTGGCGGCTTGCGCATACGCGGGCGCCCTACCAACCGCCAGGATTCCGGCCATGCCGCCTGCAAGCGCGGTACCGCCCTTGAGGACGTTACGTCGGGTTACTGTCGTCATGCATCCCTCCCTCGATGTGTCCGAGTTGATGCTCTGCGGCCAGTCTTGCGCCGGCTTGGGTGCTTTCAGTCCATTGCGCCTCCGTGGTTCAACGCATGCGCGCGTTGATGCCTACGCAATGCATGGGCTCGATGATCATTCGGTGGTGTTTCACTGGCAGCGCTGGGGTGGCGAGTTCGCCGCGAACCAGGGTGCGTTCTTCGCGAGGCAGCGGCGCGATCGCATCGCTCCCAATCGTAACGGCGATACGACCGGCGGCCTGGATCATGTCGGCGCTGCAGCCAGGACTTGAATCCTACCGTCATAACGATCCCTCCCGCGCAGCGACGGTATAGCCGCGGCCAAGCGGGTTTTCCCCGTCTTATGTGAAGTTCGGTACCGGAAGCTGGCGCGACGTCATTGTCGCCGGTCGCAGCAGGAAATCAAGTGCTAGCTTTGACGCGCTGCCGTGGTCTTACTCCGCGAACTGAAGGCGGTGGTTATTTCGCCAGCTTGCGCACGGCCTCGTCGACGCTGTGGAAGACGTGCTCGCGGGGCAGGGCGTCGAACAGTCTGAAACGTTCGAACGCGTCCTGCGCGCGCGCCGATTCCAGCCGCGCCAGCGCGACCGTGACGCCCTGTTCGCTGCACACCTTGAAGACGTCGAGCAGGATCTGCGCGGCGGTGAAGTCGATCTCGACCATGCCGCTTGCCTCCAGCACCAGCAGCTGCGGCGTCGACGTGCCGAGCACTTTCGCCACGTCGCTGCGAAAGCCGGGCGCGTTGAGGAAGGACAGCGGCGCCTGCAGCCCGATCACGGCGACGCCATTGATGCGCTCGCCGGCGATGTGCGGATGCGCCGGCCACCAGATCGTGGTGCCCGGCACGCGCTCAAACTCGACCAGCCTGGCGCGCGTGATGCTCCAGATGCCGTGCAGCAGCGACAGCACGATGCCGAGGAACGCGCCCTGCTGGATCGGCAGCACGATGATCAGCGCGGCGGTCGCGACGATCAGCAGGAATTCGCTCGGCGACTGGCGGTAGATCGTGGCGATCTGCTTCACGCGGATGATCCGCAGTGCCACGAACAGCAGGATGCCGCCGAGCGCGGCGTCTGGAACGTGCTGCAACAATCCGGTGCCGAACGCGAGCAGTGCCAGCACGATTGCCGCTGCTGCAAGGCCCGCGAGCTGCGACTGTCCGCCGGTCTCGGCGACGATGCCCGTCCGCGGCGGGCTGGCATTGACCGGGAACGCGCCGAACAGGCCGGACAGCACGCTGCCGGCGCCGGCGCCGAGGAAATCGCGATCGACATCGGCGGGCTTGTCAGGATCGGACGGGAACGACCGCGTCGTCGCGGCGGTCTGCACCATCACCACGACCGTGATCACGAAGGCGAGCGGCACCAGGCGCACCCACTGCTCAGGCGCAAGCTCGGGCAGGGTCGGCCGCGGCAACGTGCCCGGCACCATGCCGACGACGTTGACACCCTTGCTCTCGAGGCCGAGCGCGATTGTGGCCAATGTCGCGGCGACGAGCCCGATCAGCGCGCCCGGGATCTTCGCACTGACCCTCTCGGAGATGAAGACCACGGCGAGCACGCCGAGACCGATGCACAGCGTAAACGGATTGGTGTGGCCGAGCTGGCCGGCGAGCACGCCGATGCGATCGAGCGTCGGCCCGCTCGGTGATTGAAGCCCGAGCACGCCCGGCAGCTGCGACACGATGATGTGGACGGAGATCCCGGCGAGGAATCCGACCATGACCGGCACCGACAACAGGTTGGCGATGCCGCCGAGGCGGAACGCGCCGCCGGCCAGCATCATCGCGCCGACCATCAGCGCCAGTGCGATCGCAAGCCCCTGATATTCGGGCGAGCCGGCTGCGGCCAGCGCCGCGAGCCCGCCGGCGAAGATCGGCGTGATCGTGGAGTCGGAGCCGCAGGACAGGAAGCGGTTGCCGCCGAGCAGCGCGAAGCCGAGCGAGCCGGCCATGAAGGCGAAGAAGCCGATCTGTGGCGCAAAGCCGCCGAGCCGCGCGGTCGCCATCTGTTCGGGAATGGCGATCGCCGCCAGCGTCAGGCCGGCCATCAGGTCGCCGGGCAGGGAATACGACGCGAGCGAGCGGAATAGCGGCCATGTGTGCCTGGCGTGAGCGTCGTGCGGCATTGATCAGAAGTCCCCCGGAAAGCCTGGCGGCGGGCGACCAGACTACAGCATTTCCGTACCGGGAAGCGACAGACGCAATTTCTCTGCATCCGCCGTCATTGCGAGCGCAGCGAAGCAATCCGGACATGCATCCGCGGAGACAGCCTGGATTGCTTCGCCGCTAGAACTCCTCGCAATGACGGAGGACATATTTATCCTCCTTTATCCTCCGGCTCGCCGAAATGGCCTCAGTACCGGCCGCGGTCGTTCCGATAATCGCCGCCGCGACCGCCACCCATTCCCACGCCAAGTCCGATACCAATGCCGATGCCTTGCATCACGGCGCCGGGCGGTGGGCCTGAAGGCGGCGCGCGTTCGTAGACCACTTCCTCGGGCGGAGGCGCAGGCCGGCGCTTCGGCGGCGTCTCGACCACCTTGCGCTTCGGCGGCGTGTCGTCGACGCGCTTCTTGATCACCGGAGCGACGCTCGGATTGACCGGCGTTGCCGGCGGCGACGGCGTCGAGCACGGACAGGTCGGCGCCATTGCGACGGCGATCGGGGCAGGGGTCGCTGCAGCCGTGACGGGCAACGCATAGTTGCGGTTCTGCACGCGGAGCAGCAGCCTGCGCGCGGTGGCGGCGAGGTCGCTGTTGTCCCAATTGTTGAGGTAGGCCTCGAACGCGGCGCGCGTGTTGATCGCGGTGGCCCGCTCCCACGCCAGCATCTGCCGCCGCCGCTCCAGCACCGTGCGCAGGCGCGGCGTGCGGGCGTCCTGAGCGTATAATTCGATATAGGCCTGATACGCCGGCACGGTGTCGTCGGTGATCACGAGCTCATAGGCGGCCCTGGCGTCCTTGCCCTGCAGATCCCTGCGCCAGTCCTCGACGCTGCGCGTGCCGCTGGCCAGCGCCATTGACGATGCGCCGGGAAGAGGAGGCTGACCGCCGCTGCTCTCGCCGCCGAAGAACCTGAAGTCGGTCGTCAGCGACGAGCTTTCCCAGGGGATCTGCCGCCCGTCGGTCGATTGCGCCACCGCGACGCGAATGCGCTTGAACACTTCCTCGATCGGCAAATTGGGCTGCTTGGCGACGGTCAGCGCCGCGGTGGTGTAGGGGCTGTCGATGCCGCTGCCATCCTCGGCTTCCGCGCCGGGCGAGGTCGAATAGGAGATGAACGAGCCGGGCGCGCCGGCCTTGGTATCGACGATCGCGAGCCCGTGGCCGGCGCCGCTGAGCGCCGGGAACGGATTGTTGCGGCAGGCGTCGAGCATGAAGATGCGCGCCTTTGTCGGCAGTGCGCCGAGCGTGTTGAGCAGATCGTTCAGCCGCACGCCCTGGAGCGGAATGTCGGCCTCGCGCTTGGGATCGAGATCGACCGGGACCAGATAATTCTCGCCGTCGATCTGGAGGCCGTGGCCGGCATAGAACACCAGCGCGACGGTATCGGCGCCGCTGGCGCTGACCTTGCCGGCGAAATCCGAGATCGCCGCGCGCATCTCGTTCTGCGCCAGATTGGCCGCCGTGGTGACGGTGAAGCCGGCATTGCCGAGCAGCTCCGTCATGCCCTTGGCGTCGTTGGCGGCATTGGGCAGCTCCGGCACCGTGCGATAGGCCGACTGACCGATCACGAGTGCGAGCCGCGCCTCGGCGGCGGCGTCTGTCGGCGTCATCAATTGCGTGAGCGCGAGAAGGCTGGAGGCAAGAAGCAAATTGCGAAAGGCTGGACGGCGCATAGTGTCACCTCCATCGGCAATGCGCGCGATGATGTCACCTTTTCTAGGTCGCCGCCACGTGCCTGTCTGTGCACTGGATCACGCTAAGCCGCGGCAAAATGGGGCAGGGCGTCTGCCGGAGCCCAGCGGCATCGTTCTGGTGGCATCCATGTGAATTGCGCATTGATCCATGCGCCAATTGGATTGATCGCTGATGCTGCGCAAAAGTGTCCTTGCGCACATCGGGCTCCAGGCCGGTCTCATCAAGAATCCCGCAAAAACATGCTTGTTTCGGTGCGCGCGGATGCCGTCAATATTCGCAACACGCCGCATTGCGACGTCCTGGGGCAAGCCTTGCCTGCCCCGTCGCTTTGGCCATACAGTCCGCGCAACAGGCCGTGGCTGCGATCTCGGCCGTAAACAAGAATATTCGGGGAGAGACCGCGCCATGACCATCGTGCCCGTGAGCCGTCGCACCTTCATCAAGTCGTCGACGGCGGTCACCGCCGGCCTCGTGCTCTCTCCCGCCATCATCGGCCGCGCGGAAGCTGCGACGCTGAAGCTGAAATGCTCCTCCTCGTTGCCGAACGATCCCAAATACGCCAACGGCCGCGTCTACTACGACAACCTCGTCAAGAACCTGAAGGGCAACGGGCTTGGCGAGCAGGTCGAGGTTGCTTTCTTCCCCGACAACCAGCTCGGGCAGGAGATCGACGTCATCAACTCGGTGAAGCTCGGCGTCATCGACCTCATGGTGTCGGGCTCGTCGATCTCGGCCAATCTGGTGCCGCTGGTCGGTACCTTCGACCTCGGCTTCCTGTTCTCGAGCTTCCCGCAGCAGACCAAGGCGTTCGACGCCGGCGCCGCCAAGCCGATCGAGGACGCGCTGCTCAAGGGCGGCAACATCCGCATCATCGCCTGGGCCTACAATTTCGGCTCACGCAGCGTGCTGGCGAAGAAGCCGGTGAAGACGCCGGAGGATCTCGCCGGCCTCAAGATCCGCACGCTGCCAAATCCCGTCATCACGGAATGCCTGCGCCTGATGGGCGCCGCCGCGACGCCGCTGGCGTTCGGCGAGATCTACACGGCGCTGCAGGCCGGCGTGCTTGATGGCCTTGAGCACGATCCGCCGACGATCCTCGCCAGCAAGTTCTTCGAAACGGCAAAATTCTATGCGCTGACGCAGCACAATTTCTCGCCGCTCGCGATCTACTTCAGCGACATGACCTACAACCGCATGGATCCGAAGCTGCGCGAGGGCTTCCTCGATGCCGCGAAGAAGGCCGCGGTCGACACCCGTGCCCACGGGCTTGCGGTCGAGAAGGAGGCGCTGGCGGCCTTGACCGAGAAGGGCGTCACGGTAGCCGAATGCGACCGCGAAGCGTTCAAGAAGCGCGTCGCGCCGCAGCACGAGAACTTCATCAAGGCGCGGCCGGAATCCAAGGCCGTCATCGACGTCATCCGCGCGACGCAGGCCTGATATGGCCAAATCCGAGCTGGCGATGGCCGGCGCCGTGTCTCTCTCGGGCGAGCGCCACGGGAGCATCACCCTGTTGCTTCGCCTCAGCGATGCGATCGCGGCCATTCTGCTGGCCGCCGATCTCGTCGTGGTCTGCGTCTCCGTGCTGCTGCGTTTCTTCTTCAATGCGCCGGTCGAATGGTCCGACGACGTCGCCCGGGGCCTGATGGTCGGCTCGGCCTTCTTCGGCGCGGCGAGCGCGCTCGCGCGCGGCGAGAATGTCGGCGTGTCCTTCTTCCGCGATCTGCTGCCGGTGCGGCTGCGCGCGCTGGTCGATGCCGCCAGCAGCGTGCTCGTCGTGCTGATCTCGGGCTATGTCGCCTACAACGCGATCAAGCTTGGGTCCTTGACGGCAGGCCAGACCACGGGATCCGGCCTGCCGCTGGAGCTGACCTTCTACCCGATGGGCATCGGCGCGCTGTTCATGACGGTGTTCGCGATCGATCAGCTCTGCGCGCGGCCGTTTCCTGACATTGTCAGGGGGCTCATTGCGGTCGCGATCGTGACCGGCCTCTATCTCGCCTGGGATTATCTGTCGCCGTCTACGGTGCCCTCGGCTGGCACGCTGATGCTGATCGGCTTCTTCGCGACCTTGTTCGGCGGCTTGCCGATCGGTTTCGCGCTGGCGCTGGCCGCGCTGATCTTCATCTGGGTCGAGGGCGCGCTGCCCGGCGTGATCTTCGCCCAGCAGATGGCGCGCGGCATCGACAATTTCGTGCTGCTCGCGATTCCCTTCTTCATCCTCGTCGGCTACCTCATGGAAGCCAACGGCATGTCGGTGCGGCTGATCGAGCTGTTGCAGCGCGCGGTGGGCCGCATGCGCGGCGGGTTGAACGTCGTGATGGTGGCCTCGATGGTGCTGTTCTCGGGCATCTCGGGCTCCAAGATGGCCGATGTCGCCGCGGTCGGCTCCGTGCTGATCCCGGCGGCGCGACGCTCGAAGCAGAACCCGGGCGGCGCCGTGGCGCTGCTTGCCGCGTCCGCGGTGATGGCGGAAACGATTCCGCCGTGCATCAACCTCATCATCCTGGGGTTCGTGGCGAACCTGTCGATCGGCGGCCTGTTCGTCGCCGGGCTGTTGCCGGCGGCGCTGATGGCGCTGGTCCTGATCGTCGTCTCCATCATCTTCGGCAAGACTCCGGCTGAAGCCGAGGATATCGAACCGCAGATGCCGGTGTCGGGCCTGTGGAGCGGCGCGATCGCCTCGTTCGGCCTGATCTTCATGATCTTCTTCGGCTTCAAGAGCGGCTTTGCCACCGCGACCGAGATCTCGGCGTTCGCCGTGGCCTATGCGCTCGTCGTCGGCAGCGTCGTGTTCCGGGAGCTCAGCTTCAAGTCGGCGGCGCACAGTTTTGTCCAGGCCGCGACGCGCGCGGGGCTCGTGCTGTTCATCGTCGCCGCGGCGCAGTCGCTCGCCTTTACGCTGACCTTGCAGCAGGTGCCGCATGCGGTCGGCGATTTCATGCTGGGATTGTCCAAGACCTCGGGCGTGTCGCTGTTCATCCTGCTCGCGATCGCCGTGCTGATCGTGATGGGCTCGGTGCTGGAAGGCGCCGCCGCGCTCATCATCTTCGGGCCTTTGCTGCTGCCGGTCGCCGTGCAGCTCGGCGTCGATCCCCTGCATTTCGGCGTCGTGCTGGTCATCGCGATGGGCATCGGCCTGTTCGCGCCGCCGCTCGGGCTCGGACTCTATGGCGCCTGCCTGATCGGCAATGTTCCGATCGAGCAGACGGTGAAGCCGATCATGGGCTATCTCGGCCTGTTGTTCCTCTGCCTGCTCGTCATCGCCTTCGTGCCGTGGCTCTCGACCGCGCTGCCACGCGCGTTCGGCTATTGAGGAGTGTTGCCGTGAAAGTTCTGCTGGCCCATACGCCGGAGATGCGCCGCAATTACTACGGCGACCGCAGCCTGAATGGCCTGCGCGCGGCCGCCGATGTCATCCTGCACGAGAGCGATGATACGCT
Organism: Bradyrhizobium sp. CCGB01; assembly: GCF_024199795.1. NCBI lineage: Bacteria > Pseudomonadati > Pseudomonadota > Alphaproteobacteria > Hyphomicrobiales > Nitrobacteraceae > Bradyrhizobium > Bradyrhizobium sp. CCGB01. The sequence continues at coordinate 7,451,489 of NZ_JANADK010000001.1, read as the reverse complement.
GGACGCCGCCGGCCTCGTGCGCGCCGCTGATGATGCCGACATCATAGTCGCCGACCGCATGACCGAGGGCCGCGGCGAGATCTTCGCGCAACTGCCGCGCCTGCGTGCCTTCGTCCGCTGTGCCGTCGACATCCGCAATGTCGACGTCGATGCGGCCTCGAACGCCGGCGTGCTGGTGACCCGCGCCGGTCCGGGCTTCGTGCAGGCGGTGGCCGAGCTCGCGCTCGGCTTCATGGTCGATCTCTCCCGCGGCGTGTCGCGGGCGACGGCGGACTACCAGGCCGGCCGCAAGGTCGAGGCGCGGATGGGCCGCCAGCTCGCCGGCAGCCGCATCGGCATCATCGGCTATGGCAGCATCGGGCGTTACCTCGCCGAGATCGCCAAGGTGATGCGCATGGAGGTGCTGGTCGCCGATCCCTTCGCGACCGTCGGCGACAGCGAGATCCGGCATGTCTCTCTCAACGAGCTCCTCGCCGCATCGGACTATGTCGTCTGCCTGGCGATCGCCAACGAGCAGACCGAGAACCTGATCGGGGAGGTCGCGCTGGCGCGCATGCAGCGGCACGCCGTCTTCATCAACCTCTCGCGCGGTAACCTCGTCGACGAGGCCGCGCTTGCGAAGGTTCTACTCGAAGGCCGCATCGCAGGTGCTGCGATGGATGTCGGCCGCGCGCCCGACCAGATGCCGAGCCCGGCGCTCGCAAGGCTGCCAAATGTCATCGCCACGCCGCATGTCGGCGGGCTGACGCCGCAGGCGATCGAATATCAGTCGCTGGAAACGGTGCGGCAGGTCGAGGCGATCGTCAAAGGCGAGGTGCCGCAAGGCGCCGTCAACGCCGACCGCTGGACGCGGCGGCCCTAAAGGCGGTCGACCGCCCTGAACGTCCCGTCCTTCTGGATCACCGTCAAGAACACCTTCGGCTGCGTCTCGATCGCGCGCACGCCGACGGTGACAACGTTGCCGCTGATGTCGAAGCGACCGACATCGTTGACGGCCCGCAGCAGGCTCGCGCGGGTCGGCTGCGGCCCGGCCTGTTCCAGCGCCGCGGCCGCGAGGCGGCCGGAGAGATAGCCTTCGAGCGACACGAAGTCCGGTGTCAGCGTCGGGTCGAACGCCGTCTGCGCCGCCTGGTAGTCGGCGACGAGCTTTTGCGAGCGATCCCAGGGAAACGGCACGACTTGCGAGACGATGACGCCTTCGCCGTCGGGACCGAGCTCTCTCGCCAGCGCATTGGCGCCCACAAAGGAGATGTTGACGAAGGTCGGATGCAAGCCGCTGCGATGCGCGAGCTTGATGAACTCAGCGCAGGGGCCGTAGGTCCCGACCATCACGATGGCTTCGGGCTCGGCGCGCTTGATCATGCGCCAGGCCGAGCCGACCGCGCGGGTGTTGCGCTCGAAGGTGCCTTCGGCGGCGAGTTCGAGGCCGCGCCTGGCGAGCGCGCGCTTCACGCCGGCAAGACCGTCGCGGCCGAAGGAATCGTCCTGGTAGAAGATGCCGATGCGGGTGTAGTGGCGATCCTCGGTGAGGTGCTTGACCCAGGCCTCGGCCTCTGCGTCGTAGCTCGCGCGGATGTTGACGACGTTGGACAGTTCGAGGTCGCGCAGGAACTCGGCGCCGCTGAACGGGCCGATGAAGGGAACGTTTCTCGCACTCGTGATCGGTATGGTCGCCATCGCGGTCGGTGTGCCCACCGCGCCGATCAGCGCGAACACCTTGTCGTCCTCGATCAGCCGCAGCGTCTGCGCCACCGAGCGATCGGGATCGTAGCCGTCGTCGCGGCTGATGAGCTGAAGCCTGCGGCCGTGGACGCCGCCCTTGGCGTTGATCTCGGTGAAGGCCGCGACGATGCCTTGCCGCATCCGCTGTCCCAGCGCGGAAGAGGGGCCCTCGAGCGCGGCGGCCTGGCCGAACAGGATCGCATCCTCGCTGACGCCGACCTCGTCGCCTTTCGCTGCGAAATTCACCACGGCGAGTAGCGCGATGGCCAGGGCGGCGCGGGCCGCTGATCGCGGTCGTGTCATGAGGATGCTTGCCGGATAAGGGAAGATTTGTCGGAAACGCTAGTCCGGCCGGCCTGAACAGCTCGCTAACCCTTGATGCAACAGTGCTCCGTAAGACTCCGGGGAAAAGCGGCAAGTTGCTGGCAAAATGGGCCCTGCTTGCTGGTCAATCGTTAACTAAGCCACGCAATGTGAAACGCACGGGTTGCGAAATTGTGCGGTTCTTAACCGCGGTCCTTGTCCGATAGCAGTTACGGTGGCTCAACCAGAGGTGGGCTGCCGTGACAGGGGACTTGCGGATCAAGATGGGCGGTCGGGATCAGAACGATCAGGATCGGGGGCGTAGGAGCGGATGGTGGCGTGCCGCGCCGCTGCTCGGACTCTATCGCCCTGCGCTCGTCGCAGTCGGCGTCGGTCTTCTGTTCTCGGTCGTGGGCGCTGCCGCCGTGGCGCGATGGGAAGATCGCGTCACCAGGATCGAGTTCGCCAACGCGGCCGAAACCGAAGCCATCGTCATGCAGAACGGCATGAGCGAGTACATCTCCAGGCTCGTCGCGCTGCGCACGCTGTTCGAATCGACCAACGAGGAAATCACCCGCAGCGAATTCGAGACCTTCAGTGCCCGGCTGTTCGAACGTCATCCCGGCATGCTGCGCATCGCCTGGCTGCCGCGCGTCAACCGCAAGGAGCGCGCCGAATACGAGGCCGCCGCGATCACGGACGGCGTGTCCGGCTATCGCATCAAGTCGCTCCAGGGCGAGGGCTTCACGACCGCGCCGCAGGCCGATGAATATTTTCCGGTGTTCTACTCGACCCAGCCGAAGACGTCCTCGGTCTACGGCATGGACTACGCGAGCGTCCCGGAGCGCCGCGCGGTGCTCGAGCGCGCGCGCGACAATGACCGCGTCGCCGCCATTCGCACGCGCCTGTACGAGCCGAAGGAGGGCGGCCGGCTGCCCGACGTCCTCGTCGCCATTCCCGTCTACGCCAAGGGGACGTCGCGCGACACGGTCGCGGACCGGCGGCGCAATCTGGCGGGCTTCGTCGTCGGCGTCTTCGACCTGCCGCTGCTGCTCCAGTCCATCCGCGTCACCACGGGCGCAAGCCCGGCGGTCAGCGTGAACGTCTATCCGCCCTTCACGGGGCAGATCGTCAGCCTTGAGCAAATGCTGCCGGATTATTCGTCGGCCGCGACGTCGCCGCAGTCGATGCGGGACGTCGCCCGGACGCTGCACTGGTCGGGCAACCTCAAGATCGGGGATACCGACTGGCAGGTGCGCGCCATGCCGACGGCCGGCGGTTCGCTGGAGACGGCCTACGACCGCGCGGTCGCGGTCATCATCGTCGGCATGCTGCTGACGCTGTCGCTCGCAACCTATCTCATGCTCGCAAGCCGCAACTCGCGGCGGCTGTCGCTGGCGAACCGGCGGGTGCTGGAGCTCGCCCAGACCGACATCCTGACGGGCTTGCCGAATCGCGCCTTCTTCCTCACCCGGCTCGACCTGATGAACAACCAGTTGAGCGTGAGGGGCCTGCCGTTCTCGATCCTGATGCTCGATCTCGACCGCTTCAAGAACGTCAACGACTCGCTCGGCCACGGTGCGGGCGATGTGCTGCTGCGCCAGGTGGCGCTGCGGCTGCGATCTGCGCTGCGCGCCACCGACGTGCTGGCGCGGCTCGGCGGCGACGAGTTCGCCATCATCCAGGAGGCATGCGACGATCAGCGGGCCTGCGCGACCGAGCTCGCCGCGCGGATCGCCAAGCTGGTCGCCGAACCGTTCCTCCTGCCCGGCCATCGTGTCGAGATCGGCACCAGCATCGGCATCGCGATCGCACCGGACCATGGCAGCGACCAGGAGCAGCTGCTGAAGAAGGCGGACCTGGCGCTCTACCGCTCGAAATCGGCCGGCCGCAACTGCTTCACCATCTACGACGAGGCAATGTCGGCCGAGCTCGAGGCTCGCAATACGCTGGAGGGCGATCTGCGCGACGCCATCGCGCAGTGCCAGCTGGAGGTGCACTATCAGCCCTTTGTGGATGTCGCCGGCGGTGGTCGTCGCGGCTTCGAGGCGCTGGTGCGCTGGCGGCATCCGAGCCGCGGCCTGATCCCACCGGACCAGTTCATCGCGCTGGCCGAGGAGACCGGACTGATCGTGCCGCTCGGCGAATTCGTGCTGCGGCGCGCCTGCGCGGACGCAGCCTGCTGGCCCTCCGATCTCATCGTTGCGGTGAACCTGTCGCCGATCCAGTTCAAGGAAGCCGAGCTGTTCGAGACGATCTGCGCGGCGCTGCGCGATTCAGGCCTGGCGCCGCAGCGGCTGGAGATCGAGATCACCGAATCCGTGCTGCTGGAGCGCGGCGTCGAGAACCTTGCCTTCATGGAGCGGCTGAAGCACATCGGCATCGAGCTGGCGCTCGACGATTTCGGCACAGGCTATTCCTCGCTGAGCTATCTGACAGTATTCCCGTTCGACAAGATCAAGATCGACAAGTCCTTCATCCGCAACCTCGCGCATCAGCCGCGCAGCTCCGCGATCATCGCCTCGATCGTGACGCTCGCGCGCGGGCTGGATATGTCGGTCACTGCCGAAGGCGTCGAGACGGCCGAGGAGTTCGAGCGTTTGACGGCGCTCGGCGTCAACTTTGCACAAGGCTATCTGTTCGGACGCCCGCAGCCGGTCGACCAGATCACGTTCGACGTTGCCGTTCAGCCCTCGCAGCTCGACGCAGCCTGAGCGCGCGCCTCGTCCTTCGAGACGACCGCTTCGCGGTCTCCTCAGGATGAGGCCAAGCGGCATGTGCCTGTTGAAACTGTTGCCGCGCACTCCGTCCTCATCCTGAGGAGCCCGTCTAAAGCGGGCGTCTCGAAGGATGGCCGCAAACCGCCCGCCACGCTTCTTTCATTTCCGATTGTTACGCGCCAAAGCGGGCATGTGCGAAAATCGCTTGACCCGGGCAGCCCCGGATGGTCGTTAGGATCGTCCAGGGATGAAATAACAGAAACATGCGACTTCCGTTCTTCTACGGCTGGGTCGTGGTCGCCGTGACCTTCGTCACCATGGCCATCGGCGTCAACGCGCGCACCGCCTTCTCACTGTTCTTTCCTCCCATTATCTCCGAATTCGGCTGGGAGCGTGGCGTCACCGCCGGGGCATTTTCCTTCGGCTTCGTCGTCTCCGGCATCGTCAGCCCGCTGATCGGCCGCCTGATGGATCGCGCCGGCCCGCGCGCGGTGATGGAGCTCGGTGTCGTGCTGATGGGTGGCGGGCTGCTGCTCGCGCCACTCACCAGCCAACCCTGGCATCTCTACGTGACCATCGGCGTCATGGTCGGCGCCGGCTCGGTGTGTCTCGGTTATTCCGGCCAGTCGCTGTTCCTGCCGAACTGGTTCATCCGCAAGCGCGGCTTCGCCATCGGGATTGCCTTTGCCGGCGTCGGCATCGGCTCGGTGACGCTGCTGCCGTGGGTGCAGCACATGATCGAGCAGACCGGCTGGCGCACCGCCTGTACCGCGATGGGGCTGCTCATCCTCGTCGTGCTCGCGCCGATCAATCTGTTCCTGCACAAGCGCCCCGAAGACATCGGCCTTCAGCCGGACGGCGATGCCACGCCGGCGGCGGGCGCGGCAACGCCGGTCTCAAACATCGTCGATCCCGTCTGGGTCGGCACCGACTGGACGCTCAAGCGGGCGGTCGCGACCGCGCGCTTCTGGTGGATCGCGCTCGGCTATTTCAGCGGCCTGTACATCTGGTACGCGGTGCAGGTGCACCAGACCAAATTCCTGCTCGACATCGGCTTCAGCCCGGCTGTCGCGGTGTGGGCGCTCGGTATCGTCAGCCTGCTCGGCATTCCCGGCCAGATCCTGCTCGGCCACGTCTCCGACCGGATCGGGCGGGAATGGGTGTGGGCGATCAGCTGCGCAGGCTTTGCGATCTGCTTTGCGGCATTGATGGCGCTGAAATTCCAGCCGTCGCTGTGGCTGGTCTATGTCATGGTGTTCACGCAAGGCGCGCTCGGCTACGGCCTCACCTCGATCATGGGCGCGGTGGTGTTCGAGATCTTCCAGGGCAGGCACCAGGGCAGCATCTTCGGCACGATCATGCTGGCGGCGCTTGCCGGTGGCGCGGCCGGTCCCTGGGTGACGGGCCTGCTCTACGATCGCGCCGGCGACTACACGCTCGCCTTCGGCATCGCGATCCTCGTGAGCGGATTGTCGGCGCTCTCGATCTGGCAGGCCGCGCCGGGCAAGGTGCGTGCGGTGGCGGGCAGGCTGCACAAGCTTCCGGCCGCAACCGGCGCCGAATAGGTTCCGCACGCGCCGATTCGTCGTCGCCCTTTTCGCAGAACGTTGAGCATGTCGCGTCTCGGCGGGGTGCGCGGTCAGCGTAATCGCTTCCGGGCGACACGACGCATGAAAACCGGGGCGCGAACTCATGGATGTCATGAGCACCCGCCCCGGCTTGGCCCTAACTCAGCAAGCGATCAGTAGTCCCAGAACGCCGGCACCCAGCGGAAGGCGTCGCCGTCGGCTGCGACCCGGCCGATCGACGGGAACGGCAGGTGCGTCGCCACCAGCATCTCGCCGGTCTCGGCAAGCTGTCGCAACAGGCGGATACGAACGCGCGCGGCTTCCTCGGGGTCGTGCTCGAAGCCGTTGTGCCACTCCGGCTGTTCGAACCCGACCGCAAACACGGCGTCGCCGGCGAACGTCAGCGCCTCGCCGCCTGACGCGACGCGAACCACGCTGTGTCCGGGGGTGTGGCCGCCGGTGCGACGGACGATGACGCCCGGCGCAACCTCGTGCTCCTCGTCGAACTGCCGCAGCTGACCGCCGTACTCCTTCGCGAACCGCTTGGCGGCCGCCCGAAGCGCGTCCGGGAATCCCGGCGGCATGGCCACGCGCGAGAAATCAGGCGCCTCCCAGAATTTGACCTCGGCGGCCGCCACGTGGATCTGCAGGTCCGGGCGTAGCCGCTCCTTCACGCCGTCGACGAGCAACCCGCCGATATGGTCCATGTGCATGTGGGTCAGCACCAGGTCGGTCACGGACGAAAGATCGATGCCGGCGGCCTCCAGACGCTTGATCAACTGGCCAGCACGCGGCAGGTGCAGGTCTGGGTCTGATCCCAGTCCGGCGTCGATGAGGATGGTCCTGCCGCCGCTGCGGACCATGACCGCATTGAGCGCCCAGTCGAATGCGTCCTGCGGCAGGAACATGTCGTGCAGCCAGGTCGCCCGGTCGGCCGGCGTGGCGTTGTGCGCCAGCATGGTGGTTGGCAGCGGCAGCACGCCGTCGCTGACCACCAGCACATCGATCTCGCCGACCTTCAGCGCGTAGCGCGACGGCACCAGCTCTTCGGGTTTCGATGTCGCTTGGTATGAGGTGTTGTGCAGGTTCATGTTGGTCTCCTGTTTCAAGGCAGAGCTCCCGGCTTGTTCTGGTTGGGCCGGCCGCGCAGCCGGGAGAGCGCGGCCGTCATCCTTTCGTGCCGCTAGAGGCTCGTCACACGTTCCGGGTCGGCTGACGCGAGCGCTGCGGCGCGCTCGGCGCGGGGCGGGTAGATCCAGACGGTGTTGATCTCCTGCTTGGTCTTCTTGGCGACGTCGCCGACCATCTCGACCTTGCGGTCCCAGCCGCGCGTGAACAGCGCGCCGGCTTCGCCGAGATCGAGGCAGGTGACGTAAGCCTTCTGGTGATACGGCCTGGTCGGGACGCGCAGGAGTTCGGCGGCGGCATTGTTGCCGGCAAAGGCGCCCATGCGCGTGGCGTGTTGGCACGACATCAGCGCGTAATTGCCGTCGTCGTCGCATGCGGCCCGCGCGGCATCGCCGGTGGCGAAGACGCCGGCGACACCGGGCACGCGCAGATCGCGGTCCACCAGCAGCCGGCCGAAATTGTCGCGCTCGGCGGGGATCTGCGCTGTCAATGGCGCGGCGCGAATGCCTGCCGCCCACACCACCGTCTCGGTTTCGATGTGTTCGCCGGTCGACAGCGTAACGCCGGATTTATCGAGCGAGGCAACGCCGGCCCCGAGCCGGGTCTCGACGCCGAGCTTGCGCAAGGCCTCCTCGATCAAGGGGCGGGGGCCTTCGCCCATGTCGGGTGCGATCGCGCTGTTGCGATCGACGATGATCACGCGCGTGCCGGCGTCCTTGCCGAAAATCTTGTGCAGGCGTGCGGGCAGCTCGGTGGCCGCCTCGATGCCGGTGAATCCGCCGCCGGCGACGACGACCGTATCGCGGCCGTTGCCGGCCGGCCGCTCGGCGAGGCCGTGCAGATGCTTGTCGAGCGCGATGGCGTCGTCGAGCGAGTCGACGCTGAAAGCGTGCTCGGCAAGGCCGGGAATGTTGGGACGGAACAGGCGGCTGCCGGTGGCGACGACGAGACGGTCGTAGGACAGGGTTTTCTTCAAGCCCTGTGCAGCCGCGATCTGCACCGTTCGCGCTTCGGTGTTGACGGTCTCGGCGCTGCCCTGGACGTAGTCGACGTCGATGGCCTCGAGCACGTCGAGCAGCGGGGCGGTGAGGGTTTCCGGCTTCGGCTCGTAGAGCCGCGGGCGGACGACCAGCGTCGGCTCCGGCGCGACCAGCGAGATCTCCAGATCTTGCGGCGTCGCGCCCTGGATGTCGCGCAGGCGGGCAGCGGAGAGAGCGGCGTACATGCCGGCGAAGCCGGCGCCAATGATGAGCAGTCGCATGTAATCGAATCCTGGGTTTGGTTGGTTTGGAACGCGCGCGCCGTCGCCGCCGCTCGATGCGAGCAGAGCCTCGTAGGGTCGATGATGGCGCAAGAGGTGAAAAGGAGAGTGCCGTGCCCTTACGGCGCGGTGCAGTTCGGCAGCGAGGACAGCAGCGCGGGGCCTTCACATCCTCCCTGGCAGCTTCGCGGGCCTAATGGCCAGCCACGCAGCGCGGCCGGCATCACGGGCTTCCTGGGCCAGTCACGATCAAGCAGGATCGATGTCGAGGCGCTGGCGTTTTGCGCGGTCTGTGGCGGCGCCTCCTCGGCTGTCGGCGAGGTGAAGCGCACGGTCAGTGAGAGCCCGTATACGAGCGCCGTCGAGACGGCCTTCCGCCGGGGGGCAATTGCAAGCCGTTTCCAGTCCATCGTTTGTCTCCGTCCCCATGATGTGACGTTGCGATGTTTAGCGAACCAGATTGTCGATTGCCCCAGAGCGATTGCCGTCCCTGTCGAGAGATTGCTGCTAACGTGCGCGCCTGCGCCAATCGCTCGGCGTCTCGCCTGTCAGCTTCTTGAAGGCCGCGGCGAAGGCGGTTTGCGAGGAATAGCCGAGGACGGCGGCGATCGAGGCGACCGATTCGTCGCTCTCTTGCAGCATGTTCATGGTCTGCTCGAGCCGGTGTTGCCGCAGCCAGGCATGCGGCGAAAGCCCGGTGCTCTCCTTGAACGACCGGCAGAAATGAAAACGGGACAGTCCGGCGTCGGACGCCAGCGCCGAGAGCGAGACGTCTGCATCGCCGTCCGAACGCAGGCGTTCGATCGCGCGGCGCAAGACCGATGGCGCTAGCCCGCCGATGGTCGGCTGTCGCGCAGCCGGCACGCCTGCATGAGCGGCCAGCAGGCGCGTGGCGAGAAGATCCGTCAATTGCTGCCTGAACAGCGCATCCAGCGTGCCGTTGCCGTCGAGCGAGTCGGCCGCGCTCAGGAGCAGGCTCGACGTGATGGCGTCGGGATCCCCGGTTCTTTCCAGGAGGTCGTCGGAGCTTGCCGTGTTGGCCTCGTCGGCGATGCGCAGCAGCGTCCGTTGCGGGAGATAGAGCTGGATGACATGCATGGGCCGGTGAATGTCCCATCGGGACGTCGAGCCGGCCGGAATGATCGTCACGACGCCGGGACGCGCCGTCGAAATCGCGGCCGTCCGTCCCGTGCGCCGCTCCAGCGTCTGCGAGCCGGCGGGATACGTCATGATGACGTGATCGGCCATCGGCTCCACCACGTCGTGCAGCGGCTCGTGCTTCCAATAGGCGATGGTGCCGCTGTCGCAATCCGAGGCCATGCGAAGCGGCCTGGTCTTGAGCACGCGCGCCATCTCCGCGTCGGCGGCGCGCCGCGCCGACGTCGCACAGTCGTCCGGCTGTGTGCTCGTTATGGGTGGCAGGCCGTTGTGCGAGGGGTTGCGCATGAGTGGGGTGTTCCCGATCATCGCGTGGCTCCTCCCGATGTCTCTCGAACCAGACCAGGCGTCCGTGTTTGAAACGGGTCGGGGTGCGTTCTATGCGCTGCAACGGCGCGTCGTCTTGCCTGAAGCGGTTCTGCTTTGTCTGATCCTGCTCCAGGCAGGCGCGTCCTTTCGCGAATGCACGGCGGGGGCGGGCGATGAGGTGTCGGTGTCTTGAACGCTAGTTCGACGACAATCCCGTCCTGCGCCGCAAATCCGTGATCGCGCGCAGGAAGCTGTCGGCCGGCGTGGTCTCCGGATCGATCAGGCGGTGCAGGCGAAAGCCGTCTTCCAGTGCGAGCACGACGGAGGCCATCCACGGCGGGTTCAGCGTGTCGTTCCTGCCGTTGCTCTTCAACGTGGCCTCGACGATGTCGGCGACCAGCTTGCGCCGCGCGCGCAGCCGCTTGGCGAGCTCCGGGCGGCGCTTCTCGGCGCGCGCGACGAACAGGATCATCTCCATGTGCAGGAGCGGCGAGCGGCCCAGCGGGTCCTGCCGGCTGCGATCCATCGTCTTCAGCGCCGCGATGAAATCGTCGAGATTGTCGTGCTGCGCGAGGATGTCCATGTTGCGCCGGATCGACTGCTCGACATGATCCTCGAGCATGGCGATGATCAGTTCGTCCTTGCTCTTGAAGTTGGAATAGAACGCGCCGCGGGTGAAGCCTGCGGCGGCGGCGATCGCCTCGATGCTGGCGCCGCCGATGCCGTCCGCCTCAAACACGCGCGCGGCCGCTTCGAAAAGCTTGTCGCGCGTGTCGTCCCTGGTCGGCCTGGTTCTCAGCCTTGACATCGGCGCAGTTTAGGGCAGAATGCAACTCGATACAACAATGTATCGAGTTGATAAAACAGGGATGGTTACGCTGCGCAAGGGGGCTGCCCGGCGTATTCGATTCAGGCGGCAACCCGATTGGAGGTCACCATGAACGAGCATGTGCAAGGCGCCGGCGGCGGACCGCTGTTCAACCCGCTGTCGCCGGACTTCATCCGCGATCCCTATCCGCATTATGAGCGGCTCCGCGCGATCGATCCGATCCATGTGACGCCGTTCGGCCAGTTCGTCGCGAGCCGCCACGCCGACGTCAGTCTCGTGATGCGCGACAAGCGCTTCGGCAAGGATTTTGTCGAGCGTTCCAAGCGCCGCTACAGCGAGAAGATCATGGACGAGCCGGTCTTCCGCAGCATGAGTCACTGGATGCTGCAGGCCGATCCGCCGGATCACACCCGCTTGCGCGGCCTCGTCGTGAAGGCCTTCACCGCCCGCCGCGTCGAGGACATGCGGCCGCGGATCCAGGAGATCGTCGACCAGGCCATCGATGCCGTGATCGAGCGCGGTCACATGGACCTGATCGAGGATTTCGCGTTCCGTCTGCCCGTCACCATCATCTGCGACATGCTCGGCATCCCCGAGGATCATCGCGAGACCTTCTACAAGAGCTCGCGCGATGGCGGGCGGCTGCTCGATCCCGTACCGCTCACGCCGGAGGAGATCGCGAAGGGCAACGCCGGCAACATGATGGCGCAGATGTATTTCCAGCAGCTGTTCGAGCTGCGCCGCCGCAATCCAGGCGACGATCTCACCACCCAGCTCGTGCAGGCCGAGGAAGACGGCAACAAGCTCACCAACGAGGAATTGACCGCCAACATCATCCTGCTGTTCGGCGCCGGCCACGAGACGACCGTCAATCTGATCGGCAACGGCCTCCTGGCGCTCCATCGCAATCCGGATCAGCTCGCGCTCCTGAAGGCGCGGCCCGAGTTGATGGTCGGCGCGATCGAGGAATTCCTGCGTTACGATTCCTCGGTGCAGATGACGGGACGCGTGGCACTGGAGGACATCGAGGATCTCGGCGGCAAGAGCATCCCCAGGGGCGAGACCGTGCTCTGCCTGCTCGGCTCGGCCAACCGCGATCCGGCGGTCTACCCCGACCGGCCCGACCGGCTCGACGTCACCCGCCAGAATGTGAGGCCGCTGTCGTTCGGCGGCGGTATCCATTTCTGCCTGGGTGCCCAACTGGCGCGCATCGAGGCCGAAATCGCCATCGCGACGCTGTTGCGGCGGCTGCCGGATCTGCGCATCGACAACGTCGAGAACCCGGAATGGCGGCCGACCTTCGTGCTGCGCGGCCTCAAGCACCTGCCGGCGAGCTGGTGACAGCTGGCGGTCCTCATCCCGAGGAGCGCGCCAGCGCGTCTCGAAGGATGACAGGCCCGGATGCATCCATGCGGCGATAGCCGGGCCTCGCCCTTCGAGACGGCCGCGTTCCGCGGCCCCCTCAGGGTGAGGGTCTCGCGACCCGCGTTAACCTCCGCGCGCAACAGTCGCTGTGACTTCGCCACACTTCCCCTTATATAAGAGGCAGTTCCGGCGCGCCTGAAGCCTCAAGGCCAAGGTTTGCAGGGCCAAGGTTTGGCCCGGGTGCCGGTTTGGCCGAGGGGAGACCCGTGCAGACGACGCTGCTCGGATTGGCGATTGCCTTCATCATTGCGCTTCTGGCCGCGCTGATCGGGCCTTATTTCATCGACTGGAACCAGTTCAGGTCCCAGTTCGAGGCGGAGGCTGGCACGATCATCGGCGTGCCGGTGCGGGTGGCGGGCGAGCTGGACGCGCGGCTGCTGCCCGCGCCGACGCTGCGGCTGCGCTCGGTCACCTTCGGCGGCAACAACGATCTCGGCCGCCTGCGCGCCGACAAGCTCGACGTAGAGTTCAGCCTGAGCTCGCTGATGCGCGGCGAATGGCGCGCCACCGAGCTCTCGGTCAATGGCATGGCCGTGGATCTCGGCCTGGATGCCAGGGGCCGTGTCGACCTGCCATCCACCGCGAGCGGCACCTTCAATCTGGCCTCGCTTGCGATCGAACGGCTCAACCTCACCGGCCGCATCGCCCTGCACGATGCGGCCAGCCGCTCGACGCTGGAATTGAACGACATCGCCTTTTCCGGCGACGTGCGTTCGCTGGCCGGCTCGGTCCGCGGCGACGGCAGTTTCACCGCCGCCGGGGTGCGCTATCCGTTCCGCGTCTCCTCCGGGCCGAGCGCCGACGGCAGCGCTACCCGTCTCCACCTCAACATCGATCCCGGCCAGCGCGCGATCCTGGCCGATCTCGAAGGCGTGCTCGCCTTCGACAATCGCCTGCCGAAATTCGACGGCGCGCTGACGCTCGCCGTGCCCGCGATCAAGAAGGCCGGCGCGACGGGGCCGACGCCCTGGAAGCTCACGGCAAAGCTCAAGGCCGATCCGGCCGGCGCCAAATTCGATCAGATCGACGCGAGCTTTGGCGCCGAGGACAACGCGCTCAAGTTTGGCGGTGTCGGCGACGTCAGGTTCGGCGCTTCGCCGCTGCTGCGGGCGGTGCTGTCGGCGCGCCAGGTCGATGCCGACAAGCTGGCGGGCAGGGACGATGCCGATCCGCAGCGCGTCCTGCCGGCGCTGCGCGCCGGGCTTGCCGCGATCCCGCAGGCGCCGATCGCGGCGCAGATCGAGTTCAACTCCGACCAGATCATGCTCGGCGGCCGCCCGCTCCAGAACATCACGGCCGAGCTTCAGACCGACGGAAGGTCCTGGACCTTCCAGCGGCTCGAGCTGCGCGCGCCCGGCACGACGCAGCTCTCGCTCAACGGCGCAACGCCCGGCGCCGACAGCTTCAGCGGCCGTCTCAGCGTCGAATCGTCCGATCCCGATACGCTGGTGGCCTGGCTCCAGGGCCGCAGCGAGGTCAACCGCCGCAGCACGCGGCCGCTGCGCCTTGCCGGCGACGTGACCATCGCCGCCAACCATCTCGCCGTCGACAAGCTGAAAGCCGACATCGAGGGCGGCACGGTCGAAGGCCGTATTGCGTTCGTGCAGACAGGCGCCAGCAAAGGCTCGCGGATCGATGCTGACCTGAAGGCCGATCGTCTCGACCTCGATGCCGCCGCGAGTTTCGTTCGCGCGCTCGCCGGTCCCCAGGGCGAATGGCCGGAGGAAGCAAAACTCTCGCTCGACATCGGGCGGGCGATCTCGGCCGGCCAGGAGCTACAACGATTTTCGGCCGGACTCGCCTACGATCCGAAGAGCGTCGCTCTCGATCGCCTGAAGTTCGATCAAGCGGGCGGGGTGTCCGTCGATGGCGGCGGAAATTTCGATCGGGTCAATTCGCAGGGACGGTTTGTGCTGAACCTGACGGCCGCTTCGCTGCGGCCGATGACGTCCATCGTCGATGCGCTTTCGCCTGCATGGGCCCAGCGCCTTCAGGCAATCGATTCCGCCTCAGGGCCTTCCACCGCGAGTCTGGTCCTCGATCTCGGTGCCGACAAGAAAGGGGATGGCGGCCGCCGCTCCGCCACGGCCCAGCTCGACTTCGCGACGCCGCAGGCGACGGGGCATGTTCAGGCGGGCGCTGCGCCAGCGGTGTCCGACCTTCGCGGTCTTGATCTCGGCGCCCTCTCAGGCAACGAGTTCACCATCGATGCGCGGATGTCGTCCCAGCGTGGCAGTACGCTACTGGCCCTGTTCGGTCTTGATCGTTCGGTTGCTGCCGGCGAGGGCACTTCCCGCTTCGAAGGACGTTTGAGCGGCGCGTGGCGTAAGCCCCTGCAACTGAGCGCAAAGCTCAGCGGCGGCGGGCTGGATGCGGATGCGCAAGGCAGCGTCGAACTGTCGGAGCCCAAGGCCACCGTGAATTTGCGCGTGCGCAACGCCAATCTGGCGCCGTTGTTCGGGACCAGCCCGGCCGACCAATCGGTGCGGACCGTCAGCCTGTCCTCGCGCGTCGGCCTTTCCGGCAACCGCCTGACCCTGGACGATCTCGACAGCAGCGCGGCCGGCTCGCATCTGCGCGGTCATCTCGCGGTGACGCTCGATCAGGAGAAGAGCGTCGATGGCGAAGTCGGTCTCGACAAGCTCGACCTTGCGCCCGCGCTCGCGATGGTGATCGGCGCGGCCGGACGTGATTCCGGCGAGCCGCTGAGTGCGGGACTGCTCGGTGGCTGGCGCGGCCGCATCGCCTTTCAGGCCTTGCACGCCACCTTGCCCGGCGGCATCGAGCTGCGCCCCTTCGGCGGCACGATCCGGAGCGATGGTCAGTCGCTCGCGCTCGACACGCTCAAGGGCGGCCTCAGTGGCGGCGAGATGTCGGCGAGCCTTGATGCGCGCAATGGCGCCAATGGTCTGACGCTGAACGCGCGCATCGAGCTCAGCAATGTCGATGCAGCGACGCTGCGCTACCGCGACCTCGCGTTGCCGAAGGGCCGCGCCTCGGTGCAGATGACGCTGACCAGCCAGGGCCGCAGCGTTGCGGCGTTGACCGGTGCGCTCGCCGGCAACGGCACGGTGACGCTGGACGCCGCGGAAATCGGCGGCCTCAATCCGCGCGCCTTCGAGATCGCCATTCGCGCCAGCGACGGCGGCCAGGTCAGTGACGACAACAGGCTGCGGCAGCTGGTCGAGCCCGCGCTCGCCGCCGCGCCGATCGCGGTCGCCTCGGCGCAGATCCCGTTCACGATCCGCGACGGCCGCCTGCGCGTCGGCGCGACGCCGCTGGAAGCAAAGAATGCGCGCGCCATCGTCTCCGGCGGCTACGACATTCCCGCCGACCAGGCCGACATCCGCGCCAGCCTGACGCCGATCATGACCGGTCTCTCCGGCGCACCGCCGGAGATCCAGCTGTTCGCGGCGGGGCCGCCCGACAAGCTCAACCGCACCATCGATCTCGCGCCGCTGTCGTCGTGGCTCGCGGTGCGCACGATCGATCGGGAGACGCGCCGGCTGGATGCGATCGAGCGCGGCGAGCCGCCGCCGGCGACCGCGGCGCTGCCGACGCTGGTCTCGCCCGATCCCGTGCCCGAGCCGTCGCTGACCGATGTGCCGATGCCCGGCCGCGATCCCCGCCGCGCGCCGGCGAAGCCAAAAGCCGCGCCGCTGCCGAAAGCGCCGCATGCAGCGCCCGCCGCACCAAGCCCCCCGCTCGCGAGCCAGCAGGTCGCGCCGCTGCCGCCGCCGATCGAGGTGAGGCCGGCCCCCGGCCCGCCGCCCGTAAAACCGAGGCCCAAGCCGCCATTGGTGCTGACGCCGTCGAATCCGTGAGTGCAGTCGAAAGAACTTGGCCGGCAGCATCGTTGCGGCCATCCCTTCGAGACGCCCGCCGTTGGCGGGCTCCTCAGGATGAGGTCTTGTTTCTCGGCGACATCTTAGACCCTCATGGTGAGGAGCGCCGTCTTCGGCGCGTCTCGAACCATGAAGGCCGGGCAGCTTCGCAGTCCCCGTCATCCTTTGCCGCCGCCGAGGCCTTGCTCGCCGGTAAACCCGTTCCCTTGCATTTTAATGAATTTTCCTCGGCAAAACTGCGCTGCCGGTTTTACCGGATTTGCGCGTTTGTTCCCTAGTCTCGTTCCCAGAGGAATTCGGCGTCCTGCCAGCACAAGCAGGATGGCTCGCCAAGAACTGGGGTATCGAGATGAACGGGGCGAAATCGCTTCTGCAGGATCTGGACGACGCGATCGCGCGGGGCACCGACGAGAGCCGGGCGAAGGCGTTGTGGCACGCGACCGACATCCTGATCACCGGCCGCTATAGCGACGACGAGATCAGCATGTTCGGCGAGGTCATCGGCAAGCTCGCCGACGAGATCGAGGTCGCCGCGCGGGCGCAGCTCTCCGAGCTGATGTCGGCTTGCGACCACGCGCCGCTCAGCGTCATCCAGAAGCTCGCGCTCGACGACGAGATCGAGGTTGCCGGTCCGGTGCTGCGCGACTCCACGCGGATCGACGAGAAGATGCTGGTCGAGAGCGCCCTGACCAAGGGGCAGGCGCATCTGCTTGCGATCGCCCAGCGCGAGTCGATCGGCGAAGCCGTCACCGACGTGCTGGTCAAGCGCGGCAACCAGGAGGTCGTCACCTCCGTCGCGAAGAACGAGGGCGCGCGCTTCTCGGGCTCGGGCCTGCTGCACATGGTCCGCCGCGCGGAAGGCGACTCGATCCTCGCCGAGCAGCTCGGCCTGCGCAAGGACGTGCCGCGCCACATCTTCCAGCAGCTCATCGCGAAAGCGTCGGAAGACGTCCGTCGCCGCCTCGAGCACGAGCGCCCCGAGATGATGGCGCAAATCCAGAGCTCGGTGACCGAGGT
Organism: Bradyrhizobium sp. CCGB01; assembly: GCF_024199795.1. NCBI lineage: Bacteria > Pseudomonadati > Pseudomonadota > Alphaproteobacteria > Hyphomicrobiales > Nitrobacteraceae > Bradyrhizobium > Bradyrhizobium sp. CCGB01. Next base: position 7,434,204 of record NZ_JANADK010000001.1, on the reverse strand, counting down.
CACCGGCGATTTGCAATCCAAGTTCGGTCCGTCCTCGCGCAGCTATTTCGTCGCCAAGCGCGTAGTGACGACGCAGTACCGCCAGGGCAACCTCAACCAGGATTCGATCTCGAACTATGCGCGCCAGCACCGTTTCGACGAGGTGCAGATCGGCCTGTCGCTGCTGTCGTCGCTGCCGGTCGACGTGATCGAGCGCGCGATGATGGACCGCAACCGCGAGATCCTCCTGGTGCTATGCAAGGCGCTCGATTTCTCGTGGAACACGACGATGTCGCTGCTGTTCCTCGGTGCCAAGGACCATCTGATCACGGCGCGTGAGCTCCATGACAACGAGCGCGACTTCGGCAAGCTCAAGATCGAGACCTCGCGCAGCGTCCTGAAGTTCTACCAGTCGCGCAAGACCGGTGCGGGTGAAGCGGGCCGTCAGCCCGAGCTCCAGATTCACTGAGCACGAAGAGGGGAGTATTTGCCATGTTGCCTCAATTCGGCACCGCAGTCCGCAAGACCAAGAGGCTCAACGCCGAGACGAGCGGATCGGCCCCGGAGAAGGCTTCCGTCGACGCCGCATGGCTCGTGCTGGAAGCCGCCAACGATCTCGGCGACCACGCCGCGATCGCAGCCTGCCGCCGCGTCATCGACGCCGAGCTGAACGGCACGGCCGCCGGCAGTTCGGATATCGATCTGGTGCTGGGGTATTTCCGGTAAGGTGCCGTGGTAGCCCGGATGGCCAGGGATTAGAGATTTCGCTGCGCTTGACCGGCCTGCGAACTTCGCCGCCGAACGATCAGATTTGCATATACGAAATCCGGAAATAAAAAGGCCTCGCCGAAGCGAGGCCTTTCTGCTTGATCTTGCCTGCTTGATGTTGCCGGCCGTCGCTAATCGTCCCAGTAATGACGGCGGATCACAACGCTGCGGTCGTAATCGCGGTCGCGGTGGTACCAGCCGTGATGCCAGCCGCGGTCATGCTCGTAGATGCGAGCGCGCGGACCATAGTAATCCCTGTCGCCGCCGACATAGACGCCGACGCCGGCCGCATTGGCGATGGTGGGGGCACCGATTGCAAGCGTCGCTACCGCCGCGAGAGCATAAGTCAGCTTCTTCATCTGTTCCTCCTTTGCATCGTCCGGGAGTCAACAACTGCCGCCATCGCCTGTTGCAGGAACTGTCAGGAAACTTTCTTGAACAGGCGTTCAGGGTCCACAGTGGGAAACCGCGGAACTGCAGAGCATCGTCAACAAAGGCGCACATTCGTGCCGTACCTCGCGCCAACTGAAAATGTTACGTGCTGCGACGGATCGCCGGCCAGCCCAAGTCGAAGCTCAAGGCCACTGATGTCGGAACCGCCTTCGATCCTGATCGTGGAAGACGAATATCCACTCCAGGGCGTGCTCGAGAGCGCGTTGGCCGAAGCCGGCTTCGCGTCGGACATCCTTTCGTCGGGCGAGGAGGCGATCACTATCTTCGTCGCCAGGGGGAAGCATCACAAGGCGCTCGTGACCGACGTCTGTCTTGGCGGCAAGCTGAGCGGTTGGGATGTGGCCCGGAGAATGCGAGAGAAGCATCCGGACCTTCCGGTCGTGTACATGATGGCCGGCGCCGATTTGGGTTTATGGAAGTCGCAAGGCGTGCCCAACAGCGTGCTTCTCGAAAAGCCGTTTCACCCCGAACGGCTCATCGCCGCGCTCCATGAGCTTTGAACCTGTGTGTTCGCCCGGATGGAGCGCAGCGTAATCCGGGACCGCCCGTCCCGCGGTTAGTCGACCGCGCCGCGAACACGCGCATCGCACGCAGCTGTGATCAGTGAAACCCCGATGCGGGGGTAACGACGGCCGCTTCTCTCCGTACTGCCTTCAGCGAAGCTGTTTTCGCAGAGCTGAACAACATGCAATCCGGGGAGAGATCGTCACATGCAAGGGTTCAACGTCGCTGAGAATGGAGGCGGTTCTTATCGTCCTCTCGCCATTCTCCGCTGGGTGATGGTGGTCATCTTCGTATCGTTTGGAATGCAGAAATTCACCCCGCAATCCGCACAAGGCATCGCCCAGTTCATCACCAACAGCCCGTTCATCTCCTGGCTGTCGGTGTTCGGCCTGAGGGGCGAGGCCTATTTTCTCGGTGTCGCCGAGTTCGTGATTGCGGCGCTGCTCGCGGCCGGCAGCTTCAGTCCGATCTTGTCTGCGCTCGGTTCATTCATGGGCATCGTGACCTTCGCGGTCACGTGGTCGTTCTTCTTCACGACGCCGGGCGTCGTCACCTGGAGCCTTTCGACCGATCCGATGGCGTGGAATCTTACCGGCGAGTTCCTGTTCAAGGACATCGTCCTGCTCTGTGTCTGCGTGGTGTTGTTTCTCGCCTCCCTGCCGCAATCGGTCGTTCGGCTCCGCACCGGCTGAGACGCGCCTCTTACCGACGCATGCGGTAGATCACGACGTCCTCGCCGTGATGCGTGGTGCTCTTCTCCAGGACATAGTTCGTCTTCTCCAGCACGCGACGTGACGCGCCATGTGCGACGAAAACCAGGCCGATGAGGGACGGGAGCTTGAGCTGTGACAGCCCGATTTCCGTCAGCGCGGCTGCGATCTCGCTCGCAAGTCCCTTGCCCCAGAGGTCGCGCTTGAACGTGTAGGCAATCTCGATCTCGTCGATTCCGTCCACGAGAATGTGCCTGATCCCGGCCCGTCCGGCGAACGCGCCGTCTTTCGTTCGCAGCACAAACAGCCCAAAACCGTGCTGGTCCCAATGGGCCATGTTGACCGCGAGATAGGTCTTCGTCACCTCGGGCGTACGCACGCCGCCGAGATAGCGGGACACGTCGGCATCGAGATGCAGCGCGACCAGATCGGCGAGGTGGTCTTCGCGCAGCTTCTCGGCGGTCAATCGATCGGTGCTGAACTGATCCATGGCCCTCGATAGCCGCTTTCGAAACCGGACATCGTTTACTCGCCGCTGATACGTCCTTCGGCGGTTTGGCCCGACGTGTCAATCGTCCGCATCAGCGCTGGCTTGATTTGAATCAAGCGTTAGGATGACGACCACGCCACAACCGCGACAGGCGGGGGCTTGTGGTCTGTTGGGGGTGTGATGATCCCGACCTGGTACGTCACCTTTGATGTTCGACAGCGTGGTGCCTTGCCGAGGCAGCGCAGTCCGCGCGAGACGAAGACTTTCGTGACCGAGGACGAAGCCAAGCGTTTCGCGCGCACAAAGCTCGACGAAGGCCTCGCCGTCTTTGCAGGCACGATCAATCCCCACGTCCCCAGGCGGCTCATTCCGGCGTCGGAGATCCAGGCGTGGCTCAACGATGAAGGAACCTCTCCGCCGCCTGCAGCTCCGAATGTCGAATAAGCATCTTACCGTGCATAGAAATGGCGCCTGGGTGTTGCCATTTTGTTACGGGCCTGGAGTCGTCTGCCGCGTAAACTTCTGGATGTTCGCGCGACTTATGCACGCCACCCAGCATAGGTGCCCATTTTTGAACGAAAAGAACTAGAAGGGGACGAGACATGAGAAAGCTTTCGATTGCTGCGATCAGCTTCGCGGCGCTGAGCGTGGCGGCTCCCGCCATGGCAGCCGACATGGCCGTCAAGGCGCCGCCGCCGGCACCGGTGGTGGCCGTCTACAGCTGGAGCGGATTCTACATTGGCGCCAATGGCGGCTGGGGACAGACCCATAATTGCTTGGATTTCGTAACGCCCGCCGGGAATGTCGCTGGCGGTTGCGCTGATCGCTCCGGCGGACTCGTGGGCGGACAGATCGGGTACCGCTGGCAAACCAATCAATTTGTGCTGGGCCTGGAAGCACAGGGCGATTGGGCCGACATCAAGAACACGCGTGTCAGCCTGATCGATCCCTTGATCTCGACCACAGGCAAGACCGACGCCATTGGTCTGTTCACGGTCCAACTCGGTTGGGCATGGAACCAGTCGCTGTTCTACGTAAAGGGCGGCGCCGCCGTGACCAACAATCGCTTCGATATATTCAACAACGTCACCGGGGTTGGCCTGGCCTCCGCAGGTCACACGCGCTGGGGCGGCGCCCTGGGGGTCGGCTGGGAATATGGCTTTACGCCGAACTGGTCGGTCGGTGTCGAATACGACCATCTCTGGATGGGGAATGACAACACAACCTTCGCAGGCGTGGTCACGCCCGGAGGCTTCACCCTCCTGGGCAACGGGGTCCGCCAGGATATCGACATGGTCACGCTTCGGTTGAACTACCGCTTCGGCGGTTACGGCGCGCCGGTCGCTGCTCGCTACTGAGCTTGTGTCTTCCCAGCAACTTCAGGCCCCGGCATCGACCGGGGCCTTTTTCATGCCGAAGGACGCGAGGGATTTCCGTCGGATTCTTCGTCGGCTCCGGCGATCGAGCCCGGCGAGTTGCCGAACGCCGAAGCCGACTGGAAACTGTGCGGACGCGTCGGTGCCGGTCAGCCGGATCTCAGTCACCAGGACCTGAATCCGAACCATGGGAACTGCCCCTGCCGCGCTGCAAGAACGATCGGTGGCGTCACCTGCCGCTTCGGCCTGATCGCGGCATGCTGGGCCTTGCGTGAGCGCTTGCGGTCGGTTGCTTCGGGCGAGCGCGCATCCGGACGCGGCAGCAGCGCGAGTGCGTTCGCCACCGCCGGCTTCTCCGCCGCTTGAGCGGGAGGCTTGACGCGGTCGGGCGAAGTCGCAGCCTCGGCAATCGAGATCACGGGCGCGGCGCCGGCAATCACCGGTGAGTGCGTGTCGAAGACCACCCGCTCGGGCCATTTGCGATCCGACTGAATGCGTATGGCCGGCCGATCCACGGCCGCGTTCTCCATGACGGGTGCCTTGGACAGGAGAACGTCCGCAACGAACAGGAGCGCGAGCAATGCCGCGCCGACCTTCCAGAAATACCCCAGCAATGGCATTTCAGTCGCTCCGTGCCCCCCGCATGTCTGGGCCAGGTTGCGACGACGTATGGTCATTGTTGGAGACGTTGCGCGAGGCAGCTTGATTCAGATCAAGCGCGAAGGAGATCTATGTAGCCCCGGACATCGCCTTGCAGCGCTGGAGGCTGGCCGTCGATCGCCTTCGGCACCGCGCGACATCAATACCGGCTGGAACGCTTGGACTCCGAATCGAGCCCGGATCCTGACCTTGCCGCGCTGAGCGCCGCGGCCAGCTCGTCGAGATGATAGGGTTTCGGCAGGATCTGCAGGCCCGCCAATTCGACGTCGTGAACTGCCGCCTCGGAGTATCCGCTGGTCAGAAGGACGGGTATGTCGCTTCGCCGTCTCTTGATCTCCCGCGCCAGCTCGACCCCATTCATGCCGCCGGGCATCATGATATCGGAAAAGATGAGGTCGACGGCGCGTCCGTCGGCCAGGGCACCGAGCGCGGCCGCGCCACTCGCCGCGCGCGTGACCTCGTAGCCGAGCTGCCCGAGCATCTCGCTCACCAGTGCGGCAACCTCGTCATCGTCCTCGACCAGAAGGATTCGGCCATGATTGCTCCTTTTCGGCCGCGCCCTGTTGAGATCGATGGGATGCCGCTCCCCGGAGGGAAGGCTGAGCGATCGCGGCAGGTAAAGTTCGATGCTGGTGCCTTGGCCGACTTCCGATCGGATGCGGACCGTACCCCGTGATTGCGTCGCAAAGCCATGGACCTGGGCCAGCCCGAGCCCCGAGCCCTTTCCGACCTCCTTGGTCGTGAAGAATGGTTCGAAAACGCGCGACAGGATCTCCGGACCCATGCCGACACCGGTATCGACGACGGACAGGCGCACGTAGTCTCCGGCGATCTGCGCGTCATTCAGATCGGGCAGATTTTCCCCGCGCACGAGGATCGTGCCGCCATTGGGCATGGCGTCACGGGCGTTGACGGCGAGGTTGAGGATCACGAGTTCGAGCTCGCCGGGATCGACCTCCACCGGCCAGAGCGTGTCCGGAAAATCGAACTCGACATGGACGTCGCCTCTCAGGCTTCGATCGAGCAGTTCGCGCATGCCTCCCATCTGCGAGGCGACGTCGACGGGCTCGGGCCGGAGCGTCTGCCGGCGGGAGAACGCAAGAAGTTGCCTCGTCAGGCTGGCGCCGCGCTGGGCGGCCTGGACCATCCCGTCCATGAGCCGGCGACGACGGGCCGGATCGGTCTGGCGGTCGAGGATGTCGAGGCCGCCGGAGATCACCATCAGCAGATTGTTGAAGTCGTGCGCCACCCCGCCGGTCAGCTGTCCGATGGCTTCGATCTTCTGGGCTTGCCGAAGCGTCTCCTCGACCCGGGCGCGCTCGTCCATCTCGACGCGCAGTTGCTCGTTGGCCTCCGCCAGCGCCCGCGTGCGCTCGACCACGAGCTTTTCGAGTTGCTGAGCGGTCTGCTCGCGGGCCTCGAACAAGGCCCGGATTTCATACTGACGCCGGCGTGCTCTCAGCGCCGACTGGATCGTGCTGGTCAGCGTCATGGGCTGAACCGGCCGCTCGAGCAGGGAGACGTTGCGGAGAACCTCGACGATCTGGCGGCGCCAGGCGACGACCGGCGGCTGCTCGCGGTGGCTGGTCAGGATGACGAAAGGGAGGTCGGACCATGGCGGCTGCCTCTCGACCCACTCTGCCAGTGCGGTCATGTCCTTGCCGAACAGTCCTTCCTCGGCAAGAAAAACCGCGCCGACCCCGGCGCCCATCTCGCTGACGAGTTCCGGGAGGCTACGGCAGTTGACCGCTTCCAGATTCGAGCTGCGGAAAAGCTCGGTGGACGCCGCTCCGTCGCGGCCGATCGGTGCGTAGACGAGAATGTGGCGATCGCGGTTCGAGCTCATTCCAGCGATCCTCCCGGCATTGTCGTGCCGGTATATTGCGGCGTGCCGGAAAAGATGCCGCTGAAGTTTTTCAGCGGCGGCCCGAGCGTGATGCCGGCGCCGGTGAGGCGAAACTCGCGGATGGTATGCTCATGATGGCCGCTGCGCTTCTTGACGACCGACAATGCGCGCCGAACCGTTCCGGCCGACTCGAAATAGCGCAGCATCAGCACCGCATCACTCAAATAGCTTATGTCGAGCGGCGTCTCCATCGGCCCGACCAGCCCATGCTGGGCA